>JBGAUT010000019.1:0-106983 GCA_044228505.1 Polyangia bacterium
TGATACGCCTCATCAATTGCGGTCGCGACCTGCTTTTCAGTCCAATCCTTTGGAAAAAACGTCGAGCGGTCGTCTTTTTTTACGCCCTCGATCACCACATTCGCAGCGTAGACGCCATGTTCATCCGGCGGGCTGCGGGTTCCTTCGATGACATACGTTCCCTTTTCTTTGTTTCCCGTCGGTTCGTAGTGCCAGCCGGTGGCGTTGCCCCTCTTAGGATGGATCTCGCCATCGAAGAGATGCTTGCGGTTCTTATCGGTGAGGACGCTCGCCGCCTCCTTCGCCGCCGCTTCGGCCTTCGTCGCAGCGTTCGGGGCGGCAGGGGAAGACGGCACAGTCGGCGGCGCGGGTTTGGCGTCGGAATTTGGTTTTGCCGGGACGACGGGCTTATCGTGTTCGATGATGTCGCGGACTTTTTCTCCCGCGAGGCTTCGCGGTCCGCCCAGACCTTTGCCGAGCAGCGACAGTGGCGAGGGCACACCACTCACCAGCGGCTCGCTGTCGCAGAAGATCATCCGCGCCAGTTCATAGCCGAGCAGTGACGCGCCGCTGCCGTGATCATCGTAAGCAACCATCGACCCGAGGCTGGCATCGCTGACGGCGTGCAGAATGCCGCCGCGCAGAAAACACGGCTTGCCGGTCTTGTGTTCCTTCCGCTTCACCACCTCGGTGAGCTGCTGGACGACAATCGCCAACTTAGCGGTCTTTTCGTCGGGGCGTGCGAGGATTTGCCGCTCGGCAGTCATCAGCGTCCCATCGGTCTTGTCGATCCAGACATGCAGCCCGACGGGAAAGCGTCGTCCGTCGCGATGAACGATGGTGCTGGCGTCGATGGGGTCTGGCTCGCCGACGCAGAGGATCTTGAGTCGACCGATGCTGCTCGGGTCGGTGTAGATGCAGCCGTCGGCTTCGAGAATGGGGTCGACCATGAAGTGGTCGAGGTACCAGTCGGGCATGCCGCCGATGCCCGCCCTGCCGTCTCCCGTGCGATAGCGCAGGCCCCACGAATACGAAAACTGAGCCAGCAGAAGTCCCGAGGCACGATAGCCCTCCATCTGCGCTCCGATACCGAGCTGAAAACGCAAGCCGCGATCCGTGGCCGCTTCAAACACTGCCAATGCCGTCGTCGTCGCCAGAAACGCTGTTCGGTCGAGCGGAAACAGCGCGCTCGCTTGGATTCCGACGCGATAGCTGTCACGAGGCAGCGTCGGATCGGGCGTTTGGTACAGCCGCACGAACGTCGAGGCTGACAGACGCAGCCCGAGCGGTTTCGACACACCGTCACGCCACAGAACACCTGCGCTGCCGTCGATTGCCAGCCAGCGCCACAGCTTCGTGCCAGCGATGCTCAGGGTCGTTTCCGGTGGTGAGGCACGACTGCCCAGCCCGCTCGATGGAATCGTCTGCCCGAGCGACAGAGCCAAATCCGGGCCACTGCGGTCAAACCACGGCCACAGACGGACCCGAAGGCCGACAGAAAGCGGCTGCACGACAAGAGGTGATGGTGTCTGCTCGCGATCGTGCTGCGCTCCGAGCGAAACCGACACATCCAGTGCATCCAGCATCGAAACCGAAACCCGAGTCCGACCGAGGAGTGAGAGAGATTTCGATGGGACTTGAGCCAGCCCGAGCGCAGCCCCGATATGAATCCCCAGCGCATCAAAGCGAGCGCAGTCGCCGAGGAGGCCACATGGAACCCCAGAAGCAAGAGCAGGCTGAGCAGTCGACGGAGATTCCGCCCGCACTTGGCCCAGACCGAGCAAGCTGAGCAGAATCGCAAGAACCACGCCGAACCACCGCACGGGGGGCACGGTAGGCAATCTGCGAGTGGTCAGCAAGTGCGACGGTTCGGGCTGCGCGCTGCGCGAACTTGCGGACCGTTTGAGCGCCGCCGGTAGGACAGATGGGAAGGGGGTTAGGGAAACTCGCGCTGTAGGAGTCCGAACAGCCAGTCATCTTGCCAGCGGCCAGCGAGGAGATAGCTCTCGCGCAGCGTGCCCTCCTGTACAAAGCCCGCTTTCTGGAGGACCGCCTTCGAGGCGGCGTTGCCGACGGTCACCGTGGCGGAGAGCTTGCGAAATCCGGCCTCTGCAAACGCGAACCGGCACAGCAGGCGCAGAGACTCGATCCCGTAGCCTTGGCCGTGAAACTCGCTGGCCAGCAGAAAGCCCACTTCTGCCACGCCCTCACCCCGATCAATCAGCCCGGTGACACCCACTCGCTTGCCGGTGGATCGTTCGCGGATGACCCAGCACAGCCAGTGCGGACTGCCCACCTCCCAGCGCGGCAGGCGCACGTCAAAGAGCAGGCGGATGGCGGCTTCACTGCGATCGTCGGCGACGTAGCGCACCACCTGCGGGTCTTGGTTTAAGGCGAGGAAAAAGGGCCAGTCCTCTTCGGTCATGGGCCGATGGTCTAGGCGCTCGGAAAGAAAGTTCGTCATCGCAGAAGTCCGAAAGGGTGTCGAACGGAGTTTGGAACCAAACGTGTACACCACACTGGGCGGACAGCGTGGGGACTTCCGTATGCGCCGCAGAGTCGGACCCTACTGCCAGCGGGATGTGCGGGAAGGGGTAGGGAGCTGACTTGCTTGCTCTTGCGGGCAGTGCTACGTCGCGGCCTGGCGATGCGTAGCGGAACACAAAAGTGGTGGCGGCGGGCAATGGCTGGGCTGTGGGAGTCCTACTTTCGCGTGGTCGAGCGGCGGCCTTGGCTTTTGCTGGGGTTGCTCGGGTGTCTGGGGCTTCTGGCGGTGTATCCGGTGTCACAGCTTGAGCTGCGGACGGACTTTACGGAGCTTTTGCCCAAGGAGCATCCGGCGGCGGTGGCGATTCGGCAGGTGATGCCTCGGCAGCTTAGCTCGACCAACTTGGTGCTGATCATCGAGAGCCCGGATCGGCAGGCGAACCGTCGCTTTGCCGAGTCGCTGCGGCCCTCGCTCCAGTCGCTGGTGGGCACGCTGTTTTCGGAGGTCACCTATCGCCCCGATACCGAGGTGGCCGATGCGGCGGCGCTGCACAAGTGGCACTACGCCGAGCTGTCCGAGCTGACCGAGGCGGAGCAGCTCCTCGACCGACTGCTCGGGGGGCGGACCAACCCCTTGCTCGTTGATTTGGAAGGCGATCCCGAGGTGGAGCTAAAGAAGCTCCGCGATGGCATCAATCGTCGGCTGCCGCCGCGTGATGACAGTCCCTACTTCGAGTTTCATCCTTCGGCCAAGAGCGACGATTATCCTGACCCGCGCATGCATCACCTGGGGATCATGCTGTGGCGGCGGGGGAGCGGGCTCGCCTCGGCGGACGATAGCCAGATGATTGCGGCGGTCGACGAGCTGGTGCGGCGGGCCGGGCCGACCCAGTTTCACAAGGAGCTGCGCGTCGAGTACAGCGGCGCGGTGGCGATGGCGATCGAGGAACAGCAGGGGGTGCGGTCGGATCTGACGGCGGCGACGTCGCTGACGATGGTGCTGGTGCTGCTGACGATGTTTCTGCATTTCCGACGGCTGCGCTACGTGCTGTATTCGTGTGTTCCGGCGCTGCTCGGGGTGCTGCTGGCCCTGCTTTTGGCGCGCTATGCGCTCGGCTACTTAAATGCCAACACCGCGTTTCTGATCGCGATCATCCTGGGCAATGGCATCAACACCCCGATTGTGCTGCTGAGTCGCTACGGCGAAGGACTGCGCGGCGGGCTCCCCCGGATCGAGGCGCTGCGCAGTGGGGTCAAAGGGGCACTCGGATCGACGCTGTCGGCGGCGCTGGCGGCAAGCATTGCCTACGGGACGCTGCTGGGGACGGACCTGCGCGGGCTGTCGCAGTTTGGGCTGGTCGGGGGCGTGGGGATGCTGATGTGCTGGGGGCTTTCGTTTGTGCTGCTGCCGCCGCTGCTGGTGGTGATGGATCGGCGGGCGGTTGGGCTGCTGAGTCCGCCGAAGCCGCCGCTGCTCGGGCGAGTCCTGGGTGGGCTGGGTCGACTGATTGAGCGGCGTCCGGGGTGGGTGCTGCTGCTGACGCTGGCATCGCTGGGGTTTTTGGCCAAACCGGCGCTGCGGTTTGCGGCGGCCCCGCTCGAATACGACTTTTCGAAACTTCGGACGCAGGACAAAAACGTCGAGCGCCGGTGGCGGCTGATGTACGACTTGGGGCTCGGCAACGTCGGTGCAGGCTATATCGGTCGCGATGGGGTGCTGCTGGTCGATACACCCGAGCAGGCAGATGTCGTGGCCGAGGCGCTGCTTCTGCAAGACCGGGCGCTCGGTGACCAGCGGATCTTGCAAGCGGTGCGGACGCTGGGCTCGGTGCTGCCGCAGCAGCAGGCGGAAAAGCTTCAGATTTTGCGGCGGATTGCCGTCAAGCTCGACCGCTATCGGCGGCTCATCTCCGATGAGGAGTGGGCGGACTTGCGGGACTTCCGGCCCCCAGCGGAGCTGCGCCTTTTGACGGTGTCGGATCTGCCTCGGCGGATTCGCGAGGCGTTTACCGAGGTCGACGGCCAGACCGGGCGACTCATCGGCATCGACGCGGACCCGAGCCGGTTTAACGAAAGCGATGGTCGTGAGCTGATTCGGCTGGCTCGATCGCTGACGGTGGAAGCCGAGGGCAAGCGCTGGGTGGCGGCGTCCTCGTCCACGCTGTTTGCCGCGATGCTAGAGGTCATCATGCGCGACGGCCCGAAGCTGACCGAGCGCTGCCTTTTGCTGACGGTGCTGCTGGTGTTTGGGACATTTGGGCTGCGTGGCGCGTGGCCGGTGCTGTTGTCGCTCGGCGTTGGCCTTTTGTGGCTGCTCGGCGGGGTGGCGTATTACGACCTGAAGGTGAACTTCTTAAACTTCGTGGCGCTGCCGATCACGATTGGAATTGGCGTCGAGTACGCGACCAATCTGTGGGCGCGCTGCCGGGCGGCTTCCGTCTCGCGGTTGACGCTATCGCAGATTTTGGCCGAGACCGGTTCGGCGGTCAGCCTGTGCTCGCTGACGACGATCATCGGCTACAGCTCGCTACTGCTGGCGCAGAATCGGGCGCTTCAGTCGTTTGGAAAAGTGGCGTGTCTTGGGGAAGTGACGTGTCTAGCGGCGGCGCTGCTGATTGTCCCGGCGGTGGCCCGGCTTGCGACTAGTCGCGACCGTACATCGTCATGACGCAGGCACCACCAAGGCCGAGGTTGTGCTGGAGCGCGACCTTGGCCCCTTCGACCTGACGCTTGTCGGCTTGGCCTCGGAGCTGCCAGGTCAGCTCGGCGCACTGGGCGAGGCCGGTGGCTCCGAGCGGGTGACCTTTCGAGAGCAGACCGCCCGAGGGGTTGGTGACGTACTTGCCGCCGTAGGTGTTTTGGCCGTCCCAGATGAACTGTTCGGCACCGCCCTCGGGGCACAGACCGACCGCTTCGTAGGTGAGCAGCTCATTTGTCGTAAAGCAGTCGTGCAGCTCGACGACCTGGACATCCTGCGGACCGAGGCCGGCCTTTTTGTACAGGTCGGCGGCGCAGGTCTTGGCCATGTCGTAGCCGATCATCTGGATCATGCTGTCCGAAAACACCGTATTGACGTCGGTGGTCATCTGCTGGGCGAGGATGCGGACGGCTCCCGAGATGCCCTTGCGACGGACGAAGTCTTCCGAGGCGATGATCGCGGCAGCGGCACCGCAGGTCGGTGGGCAGCACTGGAAGCGGGTCAGCGGATCGAAGACCTCTTCGGACGCCATCACTTCTTCGACGGTGAGCGGGTTGTTGAAGAGCGCGAGCGGGTTGCGGCTGGCGTGGGTGCGGGCTTTGCTGGCGATCTTGGCGAACGTCTCGCGGCGGGTGCCGTACTTCCAGCGGTACTCGCGACCGGCCCCGCCAAACATCTGAGCCGTCGGTGGAGCCTGGTTAAAGCCCTGCGAGCGGTTCATGACCTCGACGTGCTTGTCCATCGGGTTTGTGCGATCGGTCCACTTGCTGCCGAGTGCGCCCTTTTCCATCTGCTCGAACCCGAGCGCGAGCACGCAGTCGGAGTCGCCGCTCTGCACCGCCTGCCGCGCCAGAAACAGCGCCGTCGATCCGGTCGAGCAGTTGTTGTTGACGTTGACCACCGGGATGCCGGTGAGCCCGAGCGGGTAGACCGCCCGCTGTCCACAGGTGCTGTCGCCGAAGACGTATCCGGCGTAGACCTGCTGAATCTCGGTGTAATCGACGCTGGCGTCCGTAAGAGCGGCGCGGGCCGCCCCTTGCGCCATCACATCGTAGGTGTCGCTTGCGCCCGGCTTCTGAAACTTCACCATGCCGACGCCAATGACATAGACCTTGCGACCCATCGTGACCTACTCCTTTTGAGGAAGCCTTACGCTTCACGTTGCGACAGTCTTTCCTGGGTACACCAAAGCGGAGTCTTTGTCACGGACGTGGTCGGGGGCCGCCCGAGCGCTGTAGCTACCCACTCGGATCGTTTGGCTTCTGCCGTGCTTGCTCTACCGGCGTTCGGTTTTGTAGCTTGAGAGGACATGACGACGACCAAGTCCTACTCGACCCTGCAAAGTCGGATAGCGGCGTTTGCGGGCCGCCTCAACAAGATCGCGACCAAGCTGCCACCCCGGCGGCCTCGCTTTGCCACCGATGCCGAGATCGAGCTTGGCGACTTGTACTCGCCGCTCGATGCGCCGCATACCCAAGCCGAGGAAACCGGCGGGCACAGCGACTACCTCGACGGGATTGGGCTGCCGGGCGAGTATCCGTTTACCCGTGGCGTGCAGCCGAACATGTATCGCGGGCGGCTGTGGACGATGCGGCAGTACGCGGGGTTTGGCTCGGCGAAGGACTCGAATCGGCGCTATCACTACTTGCTAGAGCGGGGTCAGACCGGGCTGTCGGTGGCCTTTGATCTGCCGACGCAGATGGGTCGCGATCCCGACCATGAGCTCTCGAAGGGCGAGGTCGGTCGCGTCGGGGTGTCGATCGCTTCGCTGGCCGATATGCGGGTGCTGCTTGGTGGGTTGCCGCTCGACAAGATCACCACCTCGATGACGATCAACGCGACGGCGTCGACGCTGCTGGCGTTGTACGTGGCGGTGGCCGATGAGCAAGGGGTGTCGCGGCGTCTCCTCGGTGGGACGGTTCAAAACGACATCTTGAAGGAATACATGGCGCGGGGAACCTATATTTACCCGCCGCGTCCGTCGCTACGGCTGATTACCGACCTGTTTTCGTTTTGTAACGCCGAGCTGCCACAGTGGAACACCATCAGCATCAGCGGCTACCACATTCGCGAGGCGGGCTGCGACGCGGTGCAAGAGGTGGCGTTCACACTCGCGGACGGCATTGCCTATGTCGAGGCGGCGATTGCGGTCGGCCTCAAGGTCGATGAGTTTGCGCCTCGGCTGTCGTTTTTCTTCAACGGTCACAACAACCTGATCGAAGAGGTCGCCAAGTTCCGGGCAGCGCGTCGACTGTGGGCGCGAATCATGCGCGAGCGGTTCTCCGCCAAAGACGAAAAGAGCCAGATGCTGCGCTTCCACTGCCAGACGGCGGGCTCGATGCTGACGGCGCAGCAGCCACTGTGTAACGTGGTCCGCAATAGCGTGCAGGCACTCGGCGCGATCCTCGGGGGTTGTCAGTCTTTGCACGTCAATGGCTACGACGAAGCGCTGGCGCTGCCGAGTGAACAGTCGGCGCTGCTGGCGCTCCGGACGCAGCAGGTGCTGGCGTTCGAGTCGGGGGTGGCCGATTTGGTCGATCCGCTCGGTGGCAGCTACGCGGTCGAGGCGCTGACCGACCAGATCGAGCAGCGGGCCACCGATTACATCCGTCGCATCGACGAGCTGGGCGGGATGGTGGCGGCGATTGAGCAGCGTTATCCGCAGCGTGAAATCGAGCGGCGCGCCTACGAATACCAGCGCCAAATCGAGAGCAAGCAGCGGATCGTGGTCGGGGTGAACGACTTTGTGATGGCCGAGCCAGCGGTGAAGGGTCTGCATCACCTCGATCCTCAAGCCGAAGCGGCGCGGGTGGCCGAGGTGCAGGCGTATCGACAAGTCCGAGAGGAGCAGACCACCCGCGAGGCGCTTTCGGCGCTGACCGCCAAGGCGCGTCGGCCCTCGGATGGCGAAAACAACCTGACCGCCGCGATCCTGACCGCCGTCAAAGCGCAAGCGACTGTCGGAGAGATCGCCGATGCGCTCCGTCAGGTGTTTGGCGAGTACGTCGGGTAACCGGGTTTAATTGACGCAGGAAAGCTGGGTGGTGCCGTCGCGATGGCACTTGAGGCAGACCCGGGGGTTTCTCGACTGGATCGACTGACAGCGGCCAGAGCCTATCCAGTCGAGGCCATGCGGGCTCTTGCCGACGGCGAAGCGGCCACCGGGGAGCGAGCTGTGGCAGTCGATGCAGGTCTCCTCGCGATGGCACGAGGTGCAGGTGCGCAGGTTGCGCTGCGCTTCCCAGGAGTGATGGCCGGGACCGGCGGTGGGACTGGCCCAGCCGTCGGGGTGGAAGCGACGCGAGCTGCCGGGGAAAAACGCGCTAACCGGCGGGCTGCCCGGTAGCGAGCTGTGGGCGACGACGCCGAGGCGCTCGTGACAGCCGAGGCAGAAGGTCTGGCGTCGGTGACAAGAGCCGCAGTCGGGCTGGTTTCGGCGGGCCTCGATCGAGTGACGACTGACGTAGTCGCCGCCGTGCAGATCGAGCGGTCGGACGACGCCGTTGTGGCACGACTGGCACCAGTTTTGGCTGTGGCAGGTCGCGCAGTACTCGGGATCGTTCAGTGCGGGCTGACGGTGGTTGCGCTTCCAGTCCATGCCGTGGATGTCGCCGCGCAGGGTTCCCGACGGAGCGAGTACGCCCGAAGGAAACCGAGTCGCCAGGAGTCCATCGGACTGCTGAAGGTGACAGGTGCCGCAGCGAGGACTGGGACCGCGAGAGACTCGGCCAGAGAGCATGCCGGGCTTTTTGTCGACCGGGCGAGTGGGATCAGCGGCAGTGGCAGGCGGCGAAGCGGTGGCTTTGCTCGACGACTGCATGCGGTTGTCATGGCACGAAAGGCACTGCGCCATCGTCGGGAGCTGCGCTCGGGTGGCCAGGTCGACCTTCGACATGTCGCCGTGACAGGTGGCACACGGGATCTGCTTATCCAGGTGTTGCTTGTGGTTGAACTTGAGGTTCGGCTCGGGAATGACGATGCGGGCGACGAGCGCCTCGAAGTCTTTGCCCGCCGCTGGGGTCTCGGGTCCAGCTTCCTTCGGCACGCCAACGTGACAGGTTGCGCACGCCGCTGGGGCAGAGGTGGTCTTTTTGTAGGGATCGGCGCGGTCGATTGGATGACAGACCGCGCAGTCTTCCTCGGTCGGGAGCAGACGGTCCCGCGAGCTGGTGGAGGTCAGCGCCGCCGGATGACAGCTATCGCAGGCGATGTCCCGTCCCAGGTGGCTCTTGTGCGAAAAACGCAGCGGGATGGTCTGATCGGGATAGATCACCCGCGAGCGCTCCCCGCGACTGCTGGAGTCCGGTGGCGGCAGGTTCTTGAGCGAGAGGAGCTGCTCGAGCTTCAGGTTCTGGGTCGGGGTCGGCTCGCTCGGTTCCGGCTTGGCCGGTGGCGGCGGTGGTGGCGTAGGGGCTTCGACGACCGGCGCGGGTGGGGCCGGGGGTGCCGCGTCCTTTTTCTTGGCCACCGATTCGCTGACCAGCGCGGTGACGAGCAGCAGCGCGGTCAGCAGTCGGGCGACGAGGCCCAAGCCGAGAGGTCGTCGGTTCGGTGGTGAGTGACGCGTGATCATCGCAGCACCCCCGCTTGCGGACCGAGGGGGGGATAGCTACCGAGCCCCATTTGCAAGAGCCCGGCGGGCGGAATGCCGCCGCCGTTTGGACCGAGCAGGTACGACAGATCGAGCATGGCCATAAGTCGAAGCTGAGAGTTGTAATATCTGTCGATGTTGTTCTCGGCGATGATGTGGAGCAGGAGGCCATTTATGATGGCCCAGCGGGCCCCAAGCTGCATGCCGAGCATGTGGCTACGGTTATCCGGTTTCTGATCGTCCGCAAAATACATGTACAGCAGCCGACCCTCGAACCCGAGACGGTTACGCAGCACCAAGATTCGTCCCGCCAGATCGCTGCCGGCGCGCAGTCCGCCGTAGCCACCGTCGCCGTAGGCGTCGAGTCGGATCTGGCCATGATCGCGCTGCCAGCGGACGCCGGCGCTGCCACCAAAGGCTGCGGTGAGCGGTCCCAGACCCCGGATCGCGACGTGCTCGGTGCTTTGGAACATGCGAGCGAAGGCGTGGGCGTGGACGGCAAAGTCGCCAAACCTGCGGTTGCCGTGCTCGTCGTGGCCGCCGCGCAGTCGACCATCGTAGGCCAGCCGCACATCGTGATAGGGCTGCGACGAAAACACGTTAAAGATCGAGTCGCCGTCGAAGGTCGGAGCGGAGTAACGGTATTCCGCGAGGACAAAGTGACCGTTTTGGGGCGAGGCGCGCAGCCCCGCGTGGCCATCGTCGAGCTTGCCGCTTACGAAGTCGTAGCGGAAGCCGCCAAAGCCTTGCAGTCGTCCTTGCAAAAATCGGCCATGGAGTGAGTAGGCGAGCCGTTCCTCGATGGTGCCGAAGCCGGGAGCGCACTCATTTCCAGTCTGGCCGACGCTTTGCTGACAGCCCGCCGGTGCCAGGTTCTTGGTGGCTGAAAACGTCCGTCGATAGGCGAGTCGGGTCTGGACGTCGCGCAGCCCGTACGATCGCAGGGCAAAGCCCACCGTAGGTTGATAGGCCTCGGTCTGCTGCTGATCATCACCGACGCTCGGGTTTACGCTCCGGGCCGTCCCATCGAGCGCATAGAGCGGCGAGTCGATCGGCAAGGTGCCGTTTTGTGCGAGGCCGCCGAATGCCTCGGCCGCAACGTAGATCGGTGTTCGCGCTTGTACCCACAAACCGTCGAAGCCGCGCAGATCGAACAGATCCCACTGAATCTGCCGACCGAGCCGCATATCGACCCAGCCGCCCAGGCTCTGGCCCTCGATGTAGCCTTCGAGGATCTCCGGTTTGTAGTTGCTAAGCTCCGGGCTCAGGCTCTTGCCGCCCTTGTCACGTCCGAGGCAGCCGAGTGCACTGCCGTACGACGATCGCCCGATCGCGCACAGGTAGTCGCCAAAGTCGGCGTCGAAGCGCATCTGGAAGTGGACCGCAAACTGGTTGCGCCAGGCTGGCAGTCCGTCTTCGTCTTTTTGCCCGAGGCCGCTTACGTGCAGTCCCAGGTAGGTCGTGAGCCGCCGCCGATCGACGAGCCGCAGGTCCGAGCTTCCGGCGTCAGCGGTGCGCAGCTCATAGAGCTGTCCGACGATCTGCGAGTCGACCTCGACGTTGGCTGCTTGGCTTCCCATAGGAGCGAGCAGCAGGCCGAGTACGACCGGAAGAAAAGACTGCGCCGGGAGGCGACGTAGCACTCGAGAGCGGGGCACGTTCAAAGCATCGTAAGCGCATTCATTTGGTAGGGTCAACCGGCCTTGCTCGTCTTTGCGCACTGGCATCGCGAGGCGAGGATGGGGCGGGGCGGTACGGGCAGGTGGGGCGTTTGGATGCGCTGCATGATAAAGTGCGCCTCCGTTTGTCCTTTCCGCACAAAGACCTACTGACGACGCTACTACCGGACGAGCCGCCTCCCGAGCACGAGCCGCCGAGGCTGGAGCGAGACTCGCTGGGTGCGCATCATGACCCGCTGGCAGCCACCGCTTTGGCTCAGACGCTGCCGAGCGAGCCGTCCCAGCAGTCCGCGCCGATCTCTGGGACTGCCAAAAACCATGTCAGTGCCTCGCTGCTCGATTGCGCAGAGCCGCCCCCGGCCGAGGTTGAAGGCTACGAGATCAAGCAGCCGCTCGGGCGTGGTGCCTACGGAACGGTGTGGCTCGCCATTCAGAAGAACACCGGCAAGAGCGTCGCCATCAAGTTCTACGCGCACTCAGGCGGGCTCGATTTCCACCTGCTCCGGCGCGAGGTCGAGTCGCTGGCGTTCCTTTATACCGAGCGTGACATCGTGCAGCTCCTGGCGGTCGGCTGGGAGCACAGCCCGCCGTATTACGTGATGGAGTACCTGACGCACGGCTCGCTGGAGGAACGACTGCGCGCCGGCCCGCTGCCGATCGTGGAAGCGGTGAACATCACCAAGGTGATCGCCCGGGCTCTCCAAAAGGCCCATGGGCGCGGGATTTTGCACTGCGATCTGAAGCCTGCCAACGTGCTGTTTGATGGCAGCGGCAAGCCTCGGCTGTGCGACTTTGGGCAGTCACGGCTGTCCACCGATCAGAAGCCGTCGCTTGGGACGTTCTTTTACATGGCCCCGGAGCAGGCGGATCTGTTGGCGGTGCCGGACGCCCGCTGGGATGTCTATGCGCTCGGGGCGATGCTGTACGCGATGCTGGTTGGCTCACCGCCGTATCGCGACGGGCCGATGCAGCCCCTGCTCCGACGAGCGACGACCCTGCCCGAGCGGCTGCGCATCTATCGCGAGTTTTTGCTGTGTTCCAAGCCGCCTGACGTACAGCATCACCGCCGAGGCATCGATCAGGCGCTGGCCAAGATCGTGGCACGCTGCCTGGCTGCCGACCCGACGCAGCGCTATCCCAACGTTCAGGCGGTGCTGACGGCGCTCGAGCACAGGAGCAATCGTCAGCAGCGGCGACCTCTGCTGCTGCTCGGGGCGCTCGGTCCGGCTCTGCTGCTGGTGGTGACGTCGGTGATGGCACTCAAAGGGGTGCGGGTGGCGGTGCAGACCTCCTCTGTGGCGGTGACCCAGCGGGCCCGAGAAGCCAGTCAGTTTGCGGCGCGGTTCGTCGCGGAGACCGCCGGGCGCGAGATCGATCGGCGCTGGAACGTGCTGGAGCAGGCGGCGCTCGACCCGCAGCTCCGGTCTGTGCTTGGGGAGTCCGCGCCCGGTCCCACCGCCCCAAGCGTCGCTCTCCAGCGCTGGATCGAGACGCTGAGCCGAGACAATCGGGAGCTGGCCGCTGCCAGTTGGTTTGTCACCAGCGTCACCGGCTTGCAGGTGGCCCGTTCCCCGGTGAGCGACACCATCGGCAAGAACTGGGCCTTTCGTGACTACTTCCATGGACTCGGTCGTGAGCTGCCTCGGGACAGTCCAGCGGGCTCGATCCGGCCAATTGTGCAGCCTCATCGATCGGTGGTGTTTCCGAGCCAAGCGACCCGGACCCGGCTGGTGGCCTTTTCGGTCCCGATCTGGAGCATGGGCACGGACCGCAAGGTTGTGGGCGTGCTGGGGATGACGGTCGAGCTAGGCCGCTTTGGTGAGCTACATCCCACGAGCGGCAGCACGGAGCGGCAAATCGCGGTGTTGGTCGATGGTCGTGAGGACTGGACCGGACACAAGGGTCTGGTGCTTCAGCATCCACACCTATCGGAGCTACTGAAGAACAAACAGCCGCTGCCACCGTATCGGCTCGATGAAGAGCACGTCCGCACCATTGAAGTGCTGCGGCAGGCCGTGGCGTCGGGGCAGCCGCTGCCGCTCGAGCTGCTGTTCGATGCGCACTATCGCGATCCGGTCCGTGGCAGCTATGGTGGAGAGTGGTTGCTGACGATGCGTCCGGTGCTGGCGCGGGGCAGCGATACCGGCTGGGTGGTGCTCGTCCAGGAGCGGCTCACCGACATCACCGCACCCGTCTCTGAGCTAGGTCAGACGCTGCTCCGCATCGGGATGATTGGACTCAGCTTGATGGCAGCGGTGTGGCTGCTGCTGTGGTTGCGTGTCCGCAAAACCTGGGGCCGAAGTAGTTAAAAAGCCACGAGCTTGTGCAGCCTTGACTCCGCCTTGTATTCTTTTAGGCTGTTAACTTATGACACTGGGTCTGGTTTGCGACGCTTGCGACACGCTTAGCCCTCTCTCGGCTACGCTGTGCTCGGTCTGCGGCGCCGCCCTGGGCAGCAAAGCGGTTCCGGGGCCCACGAGCAGTCCTCGGAGCTGTCCGAACTGTGCGTCCGAGATTCCTGGGCAGCACCGTTTTTGTGGTTTCTGCGGTACCCGTGCCGACGGAGCGGATCTGCGACCGGTGTGGATGGCCGGGGCTACCTCGAAGACGCGTCTGGTGCTACTTGGCAGTGATGGTCAGGAAGGCTTGTCGTTCCCACTGACCGAGGGTGAGCATGTGGCCGGTCGACTCGAAGGTGCGGTGATGTTCCCCGAGGACAGGCTGCTGTCCCCCCGGCACGCCACGTTCCTGTTTCAGGCCGGCAAGCTGTGGGTTCGCGATGATGCCTCGCACAACGGGGTGTTCGTGAAGCTGCGCGCACCGAAGATTGTGCCGTCGGGAACGCTGCTCCTCATCGGTGAACAACTGTTACGCGTCGATGCCGCCCAGCCCGACATCCTGCCGTATCCCGATCAGGAAGGAACGTACTTCTACTGCTCACCGCACCGGCAGGCGCGACTCACGCTGGTGCAGTTTCTCGTCGGAGGAGACGTCGGACTGTTGTATCGCTCGCGGGGTGACACCGTCACGATTGGCCGTGAGATGAACGATCTCAACTTCCCCGAAGATCCGTTTATCTCGGGTCGTCACGCGCAGATCGTTGCTCTCGAGGATGGTCGGTTTCAGGTCACGGACTTGGGCAGCAAGAACGGCACGTATGAAAAGGTGCCGCGGATGGTGCAGCTGCAAAACGGTGATCAGCTCTTCCTTGGACAGCAGCTTCTGCGCGTCGAGATTGGCTGAGTAGGGTAGTGCCCGCTGTGGAGAATACCTCGTGGTGAATTGCAGAAACTGTGGCAAGCCAAACCCTCCGGGAAGCCGTTTTTGCCTCGATTGTGGGGTCGGTCTTCCGGTCGAATCCGCGCCCCGTGGCGCTCTGCGTGGTCGGCTGGTCCTGGTTCGTCCTGACGGAAGCGAGGGCGGCGCACACCCGCTCTTCGAGGGAATCAACGTCGTCGGTCGGGGCAGCGGACCCCTGTTCGATGCCGACAGCTTCCTGTCGCCCGTCCATCTTCGCTGCGAGATCGGCGGTGGGCGTTTTGTGGTCCGTGATGCCGGCAGTTTGAACGGTGTATTTCTGAAGCTGACCGAAGAAGAGCCGCTGTTTGATGGAGCGATCATGCGCATCGGTCAGGAACTGCTCCGCTTCGATCCGATGCGACCACCACGGCTGCTGCCGGATGGTACCGAGGTGATGGGCTCACCACATCCCGGCTACTGGGGACGGCTGACGATGATCATTGGGCGTGCGCAAGACGGCAAGATCATCGAAGGCACCTCGTTCCCCCTGGTTGGCGAAGCGGTGGTGATTGGTCGGGAGCGCGGGGACATTCTGTTTTCAGAGGACGGCTACGTCTCGGGAACGCATGCGCGCTTTTCGTTTCGTCAGGGTCGTCCGTACCTTCAGGACTTGGCCAGCTCGAACGGCACCTACCTGCGCATTCCTGCTGAGCGCGTCATCGTTCCTGGTACCTTCATGCTGCTCGGTCAGCAGCTCTTCCGCCTGATGCCTGCATAGCAATATTAGTCTTCCTGTAGGACTAATATTTGATTTCCGGCGCTTTCGCGCAGGCGGTTGCCGCCGCTTGGTCTTCGCTGGCATCCTACCCAAGTAAACCCAAAGGGCTGCTTCATGAACCGTCGTCATTTTGTGTCACTGCTTGGGCTGTCTGTGCTCCCGCTAGGCTGTGCTGGTCCCGGTCGCTTTGTTCCGGAACCGACGCACGGCTTTGTCGCTCGGCAAATCAGTACCCCGCAAGGTCCACATCGCTTCTTTGTCTACAAGCCTCGCCATGTCGGCACGCAAGAGAAGTTGCCGGTGATCCTGTACCTTCATGGCGGTGGCGAGCGGGGCGAAGATGGGGTGGCCCCGACGCAGGTCGGGCTGGGGCAGGTGGTACAAGCGGCGCTGGGCTACTTCCCATTTTTGGTGGTCTTTCCGCAGTGTAAAAGCGGTGGTTTTTGGGGGGCCCCGGACATGGCGGCGCGAGCGATGCAAGCGCTGGCGGTGGCGATCCACGACTTCGGAGGAGATCCGGAGCGAGTCTATGTCACCGGAAATTCGCTCGGTGGGTACGGAACGTATCTGCTGGCCTCGCGCTATCCGGGGCAGTTTGCGGCGCTCGCTCCAATCTGTGGAGGCGTCAAACCACCCCCGTTGGTCAGTGTTCCCAAAGGGGACAGTCTGTTTGACCTAAACGGGGATGTGTACGCGCAGCTGGCAGAGCGACTGGGCCGAACTCCGGTGTGGATTTTCCATGGGGAGAGCGACCCCCTGGTTCCGCCGAAGATCTCGGTAAAGATTGCGCAGGCACTGCGTGAGCACGCAGGGCGCAGGGAACCGGGACTGACCCAGCTAACGATCTGGCCCGGGGTGGGACACACCGCCGAAGAACCGACCTACAACATGCCGCAGCTCTTCGACTGGTTCCTTCAGCACCGGCTCAAGTCGGCAACGGACGTCGGCAACACGGCACTCCGCTAGCCCACTCCGCTGGATCGTGTGCGGAGTGAGCCGGTGTTCCGCGTGAAGCTCCGTCCGCAATCAGTCGTCTCGCCCAGCTCCGTTTTTGTATAGTCGCAGGATGAAGACGCTGCTGATTGCGCTCTGTGTCCCGGGGGGATTGCTGCTGCTGTTTTTTCTGGTGAGGATGCGGGCACTGGCCAGGGTCTTTGCGCAGCGACACTTTCAGGAGGTTGCCGCCGCGCTACCGGCCTTGAGACGGGCAGCGGTGGCCGGAATCGACCAGACCGAGCCGCAGGCTGACGATGCACGAGCGTTGTTAACGAGTGCGGGTCTGGTTGTCCTGTATACGATTCGCCGTGATGACCCGCCGGTCCGATTCATCCACCACGTCTCGGTCAGCTTGGGAGGAGGACGCACTCCACACGGTGTGGGATCGTTTTTCCTGATTTTTGTTCTGAAGGGACTGGGCATCGATCCCAAGACGGTGAGTCTCGGAGTGTCGAAAACGCGTATCTTCCATTCAGAGTGGACACTGTCCGATTCACAGCAGTCCGCTTTTGCCGCAGGGGAGGCACCGCCGATTCCCTCTGCCCAGGGACTTTGGAATGAATCGGTCGCACTCCGCAGCGAGCTCCAGTTCGGTACGACGAACGAGGATGGACCTGGGTAACCGAAGACAGTGCGTACGACGCTGGCGGTTCGGCTTACGCTACGGGCTGCTGGCGCTCCACGTCTAGGAACAGCAGCGTTCCTGCCACCACAAAGACCGGCAGCAGCAGCAGGTTGGCGAGCGGTATCAGGTTGGCCAGGAAGATTGGCACACCCAAACCCATCACGGCTGCCAGATGCGTGCGCGCCAGCGAAAAACGAGCAGACAGAGACAGGGATTTTCTGCCCGCACAGACCGAAAAGAAGCTGTACCCAAGCGCGGCCACCGAGGTCAGCACCGCCACGATCGGTCCGATAAGCGGAATGACACTCACCAGCAGCAACAGCACGCCGATACCCGCGATAATGGCCGCTTGTCCCAGACTGCGTAGGATACCCCGGAGCTGACCAGAGAGCGCAGTCACACTGACCACCTGACCGGTCAGCCGCTCCTCCACGGATTCCGAGACTCTGTCTACCACCAGCTCGCAGAGCGTGAGGTAGACCAGGCTAAACGTCCACGCCAGCGCAAAGACCACCACGCCTGCCGCGACCACGCTGAGCACGCTGCGTAGCATGCCCCACAGACCGTCTCCGGGTACTGCCTGCACGATCCAGTCACGCAGCCAGCCGTAGCTTGTGTAAAAGGCCGCAGCATCGAGCAGCGCGGTCAGCACGAGCGGGATGAGCAAGAGCCGAAGCACGTTCGGCATCTCGCGAAGTAGTTCCACAGCCCGTGGCACAGTCCGGAGTCCGTGAACAAAACCCAGGTCCAGTTTCGACTTCATCTGCGCGATCGCAGGATCATCATACAAGTCGGCGAGCCGCTTGTGGTTAGCCACCCTGGCCCAGCCACTCCGAGCCGTCGGCAGAGAACTCTTTCTTCCAGATCGGTACTTCGACTTTGAGGGCTTCGATCGCGGCGCGACAAGCCGTGAACGCTTCACCACGATGGGGTGCCGAGGCGGCCAGGATCACCGCGATGTCGCCGATTTGCAGTGAGCCGACCCGGTGGACCATGGCAACGCGGACGCCGGGATGGGCGGACTCGATTCGGGTGGCGATCTCGGCCATCTTGCGGACCGCCATCTCGTCGTAGGCTTCGTAGTCGAGCCGCACCACCTGCTTGCCATCGTTGTGGTCGCGCACCAGCCCCGAAAACAGCACGATGCCGCCTTGACCGGGACCACTCACGGCCGCGATCACCTCGTCGTAGCGCAGCGGCTCGTGCGAGACGCGAACATGGACCGAGCCACCGGCCACCGGCGGAATCAGCGCCACTTCATCGCCATCTTTGAGCGGAGTCGACTGCGGCGCAAACTCCATGTTGACCGCGACCTGCACGCTGCGCCGACTCGCCAAGATGAGCGGCTCGGCTGCTGCGAGCTGAGTGAGCAGATCGCCCACCGTCGCGCCATCGGATAGCTCGACGCTTTCGACCTCTTTGCGGAGTCGCTCGCGCAGGTGGGCAAAGTAGCGAACCGAGATCTTCATGGCGGAACCTAGAGCCGAACGATCGGGCAGGATGACTGTTTGCTAACGGAGCGCGTGGCGTTGCGGGTATCGATGACCAGCTTCGCTTTGGCACACAGTGCCGAGTAATCGATCGAGGTGTGGTCGGTCAGGATCAGCACCGCGTCGTATTCCCCAAGCTGCGCGAGCGGCACCGAGTGGAGCTGGTGGTGACCGATGCGCAGGCTGGGCACGTAGGGATCGTGATACTCGACCTGGGCCCCTTTGCCCCACAGCAGCTCGATCACATCGAGCGCCGGCGATTCGCGGACATCGTCAATGTCGCGCTTATACGCCACGCCGAGGACGAGCAGCCGTGAGCCACGCACTGCTTGTCGTCGATCATTGAGCGCGTCTTGCAGCCGCGACACCACGACTTCGGGCATGCCGGTGTTGATCTGATCGGCGAGGTCGATAAAGCGTGCCTCGTACTTGAGCGTCCGTAGCTTCCACGACAGATACAGCGGATCGACGGGGATGCAGTGTCCACCGAGGCCGGGACCGGGATAAAACGGCATAAAACCAAACGGCTTGGTCGCGGCTGCGTCGATGACTTCCCAGGTGTCGAGCCCGAGCTTTTCGCACATGATCGCAACCTCGTTAACGAGGCCGATGTTGACGGCGCGGAAGGTGTTTTCAAGCAGCTTGACCATCTCGGCCGCATCCGTCGAAGACACTGGAACCAAGCGCTCCATGACCTCGCTGTAGAGGGCGCGAATCATCGTCAAGCACGCCGGGGTCATCCCGCCGACAACCTTGGGCGTGTTCTTGGTCTGGAATCGTTCGTTGCCGGGGTCGACGCGCTCGGGGGAAAACGACAAAAAGAAGTCCTGACCGACCTTAAGCCCGGACTCGGACAGCCTTGGCAGCAGCACTTCGCGGGTGAAACCCGGGAACGTCGTCGATTCCAGCACCACCAACATGCCGGGATGAAGCCGAGGGAGCAGTGCTTCTGCAGCCGCGACGATGTAGCTATTGTCCGGTGAGCGCGACTTGTTGAGCGGCGTCGGCACGCAGATGATCACGACATCCGCAGTGGCCAAGCAGTTGGGATCGGCGGTCGCGTCAATCAGCCCTTTTTGCCGTAGCTCAGCGAGCGCACTGTCGGGAACGTCTTTGATGTAGCTGCGACCCTGATTGACCGATTCGGCCCGCTCCTCGCTGAGGTCATAGCCGGTGACGTGAAACCCGGCTTTGGCGACCTCGACCAGGAGCGGCAGGCCGACGTAGCCCAGACCGATCACGGTCACGCGTGCGGTGTGTTGCGAGAGCTTTGCGAGGAGCGTTTCTTGATGCATGGCCTTCCCTGGCTTCTATCGTACGCAAAGAGCGAAAAGCAAGGTTTACCGTCGCTTGGTTTGGGCAAACAGCCACGGGAGCAGCTCGGGATCCGCGAACGCATGCGACCAGGAGTCATGTCCCACCGCTGCGTACTCGGTGTAGCGCGGACGGTGACCGGCCTCGCCCAGCGCCGCGACCATTTGGCGAGAACGCTCGACGGACACCACCGCATCTTGGGCACCGTGAAACAGCCAGATCGGTATGTGAGCAACCCGCTTGGCCTGCGCCAGGTCCGCGCCCCCACAGATTGCGATCGCGGCCGCAAAGTCCGCTGGCTGTCGACACAGCAAATCCCACACCGCGAAGCCACCCATCGAGAGCCCAATTACATAGATGCGATCGGAATCGATGCGCGGGTCGAGCAAGAGCGGGCCGAGTAATTCACGGAGAGCAGCCATCGGCACAGAGGGTTTGGCGGGAAGCTCATGGGAGTCGGCGGACCAATCGACCTCGACCCAGCGCTGGCCGAGCGGACACTGCGGCAGCAGCGCGAAGCAGGGGAATTTGGCACGGTACTCGTCGCTGGAGAGTAGCTCAGCGACCCCGTTTCGAAGCTGGGCGCGGTTGTCGGTGCCGCGCTCTCCGGCCCCGTGAAAGAACACCACGAGCGGTAGCGGTTGCTGGATGTCGGCGGCGGGGGCAAGCCACAGGTAGGGGAGGGCGAAGCCGGTCGAATCGACAAAGCGCTGCTCGGCAAAATATGCGGTCCGAGCGACCAAATCGGAGGTAGGCATGCGAAAAGTGTAGCTGGAACGTGGGCTGGCTATACTGCGCGCCATGTGGACTTGGATGGGGTTGGCTGTGGCGGCAACCCTGGTGTGCTTGTGTGCGCTTTGGTTGTGGAGACGGGTACGCGGTGCGGCGGAGCCAACCGAAGTCGCGGCTCTGCCGAACGAGGTGAACGAAAGTGCCGCGACTAGCGGTAGCGATTCGACGAATGAAACCTCCGATGGCAAAGACGCTGAGGATGGATCAGTCGACGGAGACGTTCCCAGCGAGGCTGACGAAGCGGCAGACCGTAGGCGTTCATTTCTTCACAGCCGTCACTGGGCGGTTCTCGCCGGGGAGACCGAGCCGCATCGTTTCCTTTTGTCGGCCTTTGAGAAGCTGCTGGCACCGGGGAGTGGCTCACGAGCAACCGGCGCTGGTCACTATTGGCACCTTGTCGACAACGGTGGGCGGCTGCAGCTCTCGGCACTGGTGCGCAAAGGTGAGGTGTTAGAGGTCTTGGCGATTTATCCGTATGCCGAGACGTCCAATAGCTGGCCGATGCACATCGATCGAATCGACGAAAGCCCCGATGGGTTGCAGGCGCGGCTGTGTGGTAGCTCGGGCGGAGCGCATTTTGCGGTGTTCGACACCCTCTATTTCAAGAACCACGGGCACTATGCCGTCGGTGAGGTCTACGATCTTCAGGTGAGCGCGATCGCTTATCAGCTTGAGTTCGATGAACCAGCCGAGCAATCGAGTGGTCTGAGCGGCTTTGGGTCACTGCCAGCACTGAGCTCAGATCGAGACGCCGCCGAAGATGAGGTCGTGTTTCATTCGATCGTCGAGGATGTGTTCGAGTGCGAGTTTTGGGGGATCGAGCTACAGGTCTACTTGCTGACGCTGCTGCATGGTCCGGACGGGCCGCTGCGCGTCGAGCTATATACCCATCCATCGCTCACCGAGCGGCGCTTCGCCATTGGTGAGCGCGTGCGCGGCGTGGCGTGGCTGTTTGGTCTATGGCCCGACCCGCGAGCGACGGCGCTGGCCGAAGCACTCAAGGCGGCGCGGCTCCCGAACTAACAACGCTATCCTTCGGGAAGGACCGGCAGGCGGGGGAGGTTCTTGGTCTTGTCCTCGGCCTTTTTGGCGGGACGAGCAGGCTTGTCCGCTTTGGCTGCGGCAGGTTTTACGTCGGCAGCAGGCTTGGCGTCAGCGGTCTTGGCCGGGGTCGGCGGGGCTGCGGCCTTGGCGGCATCTGCCGAGGGTGGTGCCGGTGCCGGTGCCGGTGCAGGGCTCACGGGTGGTGGTTGCGGTGGTGGAGGCACATTTGCGGCCGCCGCGGCTTGAGCGGCACGTTGCTTGGCGGCGGCTTCGTCTTTGGCCACCGCCCGCAGGTGCAGCACATAAAAAATAATGGCGGTCAGCACGGTCAGCCCCAGGATGATCGGCATGACCGGCAGTCCGCCGCGTTTGTCGCGATGGTGACGGCGCTCCTCGGCGTCTAGGTCCAGATGGTCATGTCGAAGTCGACCGATGGGCCCGCTTGGCTCACTGGCCGGTTCCTTTTGCGGGGTCTCGCTCGTCGGAGAAGTGTCTTGTTTGGGCTCGTCTGTTGCCATCGTGCCCGGTCAGCATACCAGCGGCGGGCTCATTCCAGCAAACCCCGACACACACCATCTTGGATAGCGCGGACTCAAGGGAAAAAGACCCGACAAACAGGAGCCTGGCCGAACACCGGTCACGGCGCTGTACTCGCGACGGTAATACGAGCTAACATGGTTAGGAAGTAGCTTGGGGGAGCCTATGACCGCCTACCGACTCACTGGCAACGATTTGCTTAATCCACCGTGCCGTGAAAAGCGCTCTTGCTCTGCACGACTGCGTCGTCTGTTACGACTTCAGTCTGTGCTTGGCAGCCTATTTTTGACCCTGATTGCGCTGTTGTCCGCCTGTAGCAGCGAGGATGCGATCCTGCTCCAGATTCGGCCTCCATCGGGCGTGACCATCAGCGAGTACGCGCTGACGGTGCAGGATCACGACAAGCGCGTCATCCTGTACCAATCGGGCATCCAGCCAGTCGCGGCGGTGAGCAAGGGTCGCGATCTGTTCGCGGAGCCGCTGCGGCTCGGGCTCAAGCTATCCCAGAAGGCTTCTTATCTGATTCACGTGCGGGCCGCCGAGGACAAGCTGGTTCCCGACGGTGTCATTCCGACCTCGCGCAAGTCCGAGTACTTCTTTGCGGCCATTGTGAACGTCGCGGGTACCCAGCAGGTCGATGCAGATCTGATTGAGGTCGATCCGATGCTCGACCTCGACTTTGACCACTTCCCGGACTCGGTGAAGTGGCCCGAGGCGGTCAAGGAAGCCAAGGTCACCTATCAGTCGAAACTCCATGTGCTCGACTGTGTCGACAAAGATCCCGGTCCGACCGAGATGAAGCTACCGACGGGGCTGTATGCGATCGACATCAATCCGCTGGCCAAGCCACGCTGCGGACTGCCGTTTGACGTCTCGTGCGGTGACAGTGTCCCACCATGTCAAGACAAAGACGGCGACGGCGATCCCGAGAGCACGGACTGCGACGACAACGATCCGGCTCGCTTCAACGGCAATCCCCGTCCCCGCAACTGCTGTGAGTGTACCGACAAGGCAAGCTGCGCAACCAATCACAACAAGCTCAAGGATATGTCGGCGTGTATGCCGGCACGCTGCGATTCCTCGACGGACTTTAACTGCACCGGCCAAATTGTACCGTGCTTTGTCGACGAAGACTGCGATGGCTATTCGCCCAACGACCCGGTGGTGAGCCAGCGCGACTGTGACGACACCAACCCGAGTATCTATCCTGGTGCCAAGAAGAACTGCGCCGATACCAGCAAGGACTGGGCTTGCGACGGCAACCCCTCGGGCGGCTGCGTGGACTGCGATCTCGATGGCGACGGCTTCCAGCGCGCCGAGGTCACGGCTACGGTTACTTGCCCCACGGTGGCCTATACCCAATCGGGAAAGAAGATCGACTGCGACGACAACGATCGCGGCGTGTTCCCGGCCTCGTCTTCGTATAACGGTGCCAGTCAGATCATGGGTCTTATGGATCTGAAGGGTAACGAGGGCGGTGGCTCGAAGCTGGCGGCGATGCGACAACTGTGCGGCAACACCCAGGTCGACGGCGTGACCGCACAGGACTCCGACTGTGACGGCAACCCCCGCAATGGCTGCCCGGCCAACCCGGCCACCTGTGACAAGGACTTCGACGGCTTCCCGAACGCGACCGCTGGCTGTAACACCCTCGGGCTACCCATTGACAACAACGACAATGACCGAGAGAGCTTCCCCGGCGCTCCCGATCGCTGCGGTGACGGCAAGGCTCAAAATGGTGTCTCGGACACGGCCTGTAGCAACGACGCCGATGGCGACAAGTACAACGCGGATGCGGACTGCGATGACAACGATCCGAACACTCACCCGTGGGCTGCCGAGCTGTGCGATGGCAAAGACAATGACTGTGACGGACTTATCGACGAGCTGAACCCGGATGACAAGGGCGCTCGGATGGTGGAGACGACCACGGTTGCTCCGATCAAGAAGGTGATTCTGTCGTGTACCGACTTCTCGAAGGGCGAGTGCAATCGTAACGAGGCGACGACGGGACTCAAGACCGGACGCTGCGTGTGCAGCGGACTCAAGCCGAGTGCGCATGACCCGAACGGCGTCCGTAAGTCCTGCCCTGCGACGGTGGACACCACGGCCACGGCCCCCAAGTGCTTTGGTGCGCAGCAGAAGGACAAGCAGACCTGCGAAGCTGTGGTTGGCAATCGCAAGGATCAGGACTGTGATGGACGTCTGGATGCGCCCGACGGTATGAACCTCAAAGAGTACGGCGAGGCCTGCGGCGTTGACACCGGCGAGTGCGCAGCGGGCACGGTCAACGGCTGCGACTTTACCAAGACCAACCCATTTTCGATCGCCACCGGCTTTGCGGTTGTGCCGACCTTCAACGAGGCCCGCAGGTTCCTGACCTGCGCGGCGGCAGTTGGACCCACCAAGCAGCTCTGCGACGGCAAGGATGAAAACTGCAACGGCGTCGACGATGACTGCTCGGACTATGGTGCGACCGACTCGAGCTGCTGCAAGAACGTCGCGATGTGCGTAAACATCGGCACCGACTTCACCCACTGCGGCAACTGCTCGACGGCCTGCGACACTATGACCGCCAATCACTGCGTCAATAAGCAGTGTCAGTGCGGCACCAATCCCGCTTGTAACGGAGCACGTGGCATCTGCAAAAACAGCACCTCGTGCGTCGAGTGCTTGCTCGATAACGACTGCGGCGATCCGCAGAAGCCCAAGTGCAAGGGGGCCGATCACTGTGCCGAGTGCGTGGCCAACGCCGACTGTGCTGATGCCGCCAAGCCCGCTTGCGATGGTACCGCCGAGATCTGCGTGCCGTGCACGGCAACCGCTGGCTGCAACGGGGCCACTCCGAAGTGCAAGGTCAACGCCAACCCAACGCTGAGCCAGTGCGTGGAGTGTCTCGCGAACTCTGACTGCGCTGGCGTGCCGGGCAAACCGGCTTGTGACACCACCACCAACCAGTGCGTGCCGTGCCTTGCGGGATTTGGCTGCTCGGCTCCGAACGCGCAGTGCAAGGTCAACGCAAACTCGGCGCTGAACGCCTGCGTGCAGTGCCTGTCGGATGGAAACTGCTCGGGCACTCCGGCCACTCCGGCCTGCGATACCGTCAGCAACAAGTGCGTGGCTTGCACGAGCACCAACACCACCACCTGCCTGTCGCCGTTTACCAAGTGCCTGACGAACCTCGATGCGACCAAGAACAAGTGCGTCGAGTGCACGGCCAGCGCGCAGTGTCCGATGGCCAAGGGAATCTGTGACACCGCGACCACCAACCGCTGCACGGCGTGCCTGGTCAACATGGACTGTACGCTGATGTCGGCACCAAAGTGTCTGGTGAATGCGGACGTGACCTTGAACGCCTGCGTGGGCTGCTTGATGAATGCCGACTGCGCCGCTCCCACTCCGATCTGTGAGATGACCACGACTCACAAGTGTGTCGCGTGTCTCGCTGACGTGGACTGTGGCGCGGGCAAGTTCTGTGTCACAAACGCAAACCCGCTCCTGAACGTCTGCGTGAGCTGCCGAACCGATGCGGACTGCGGGGCCGCGACTCCGGCTTGCAATGTCGCCACCAAGACCTGCGTACCGTGCCGAGCGAGCGGAGCGGTGCCACATGTTGGTTGCATGATGCCCACCCCAGCCTGCTTGGTGAACGCCAACCCGGACAACAACATGTGTGTCGAGTGCACCCAGACCTCGCACTGCAATGGCGGCAAGACCTGCCAGATGGACAACACCTGCGCGTAGCGCCGTCGGGCGCGCTGACCGTCTGCAGTGCGCTATCCTGTCCGATGCGATGATCCAAAAATCTCTGCTCCACAAAGGCTGTCGGTTAAGCTACTTCATCGAGGGACACGGGCCACCGGTGGTCCTGGTGCAAGGGACCGCAGTGTCCGGCGGGGCCTGGCGTCCGCAGGTTGATGCACTCGCGAAGCACTTTCGGTGTCTGTGGTTTGACAACCGAGGCTACGGACAGAGTCTGCCGCTCACCCCCTCTTTGACCGTTCCGCAAATGGGTGAAGATGTACTGGCGCTGATGGATGCCGAGGAGTTTGCGACCGCGCACTTGATCGGACACTCCCTAGGCGGCCTGATTGCGCTGTCGGCTGCGGGTCAAGCCCGCTCGCGGGTGCAGAGTCTGTCGCTGCTCAACACCTTTGCGTCCGGTACGGTTCCGACGCGAATCGACCGCAAACTGCTGTGGATTACGCTGCGAACCCAGGTAGGTACGCTCCCGATGCGCCGCCGGGCCTTTGTGGAACTGGTGATGCCGAAGCCGTACCTGCAACAGCACAACCTCGATGAGATCACCGAGCATCTCAGCGCGCTATTTGGGCGTGAGCTAGGGAGTCCGCCGAAAGTGGCCATGAAGCAGGTGTTTGCGATGCGAAAATTTGATGCGACACCGCTGCTGCCAGGACTTCAGGGGCTTCCCACGTTGGTGATGAGTTCGCGCCATGACTTGCTGGCTCCACCATCGGCAGGCAGACTGCTGGCGCAGGCTCTGTTAGGTCGCTATGTCGAGCTTAAAGACGCCTCCCACGCCGCCCCAATTCAATGTCCAGAGCTGGTCAATCAACAGCTACTAGAACATCTGGGAAGAGCGTCCGGGGCGATTGGCTGATTACGGGGCTGGCTTGGCTCCGATCGCGACCTGATAGTCGATCGCGGGCAGCGTCACGCTCTGTCCCACCTGCGGAAGCTCGAACCGCACAAAGCCACGGTCCTTCCAGATCGTCCAAATATAAGAGGAATCTTCCAGTGCTCTTATAAAGCGGAACTCGACGCGGATCGGGACTCCTTGCGGACTCACCGCTAGTACTGTGGCAGTCATGTTGTGGAGCTTGACCTGCTCGCCAGCTTGCATCGGCAGCGCCGGACTGCGAAACACCCGACTGAGCGGCTCCTGAATAAAGCCCTCGCTGGGTTCTAGGATCAGCGCGTGATCGTCCACGCGGGTGACGAGCAGCCTGCCCCGCAAGACCGCCGATAGCAGCCGGATGGAATCACCCATTTTGTGATCCGCAAGATAGCGATACGCAACCGCGTAGGTCGCCACCAGCGGATCGGGTGCGTTTACCATCACCAGCGTCCGATTTGGAAACAGCTCGCTCGGTGGCAACGACTGCGCGGCACGCGGCACCAACTGGCCAAACGTCTTCGATAAGAAGGAAATCCGGTACGGTAGAAGCAGACCGGCCAGCACGACATGCACCAGCACAATCGCGCCCAGTCCTCCCTTGCAAAGCAGCCGGCGCGGCAGCGATGGTGAAGTGCGAATCTCCCACAGTCGTACCGCCAGCATGCCCAGCAGTCCAAACGCGCCCACTCCTGAAAACAGCAGCAACCTGTCACCGGGCATCACCGAACAGACAGGCAGAAGAGACAGCACCATTCCCGTCGCCCAAAAGGCCGCCGTACGATTCCCTTTCAGGAGCCGATAGCCAATGACGGCACCCACACCAAGCACCGCCCAGGCAATCAGCGCCGCTTTCGGGAGTACCTCAGCCGATACCTGCATCCACAGATCCGCAGGCGGCAGGCCGAGCTGCGCCAGCAGCAGCAGCGGCATCCGAATCACCACCGTAGCCAGATAGGTCAGTGGTTCGCGCATGGGGTCGACATACATGCCGCTGCCCGCACTTCCATAGCCCATGAGTCCATAGGCCGCCGCCCACACCGCTCCGATGAGGACATAGGGCAAAAGCAGCCGCAGTCGTGGCACGATCGGACCCGGCTCTCGCCACACTACGTATGCGAACAGATAGGCCGCCGCCCCGAGAGCGGTCTCTCCAGAGAGCAGTCCGAGCGCAAAGCACAGAGGGCCTAGGACGACTCCTTTGGCAAAGGTACCGGCGCGATAACGGACAAAGCACAGGACGGCCAGCACTCCGAACAGTACCGCCCACAGGGCGTTGCGATTGGCGATCCACATCACCACCATGGAGTGCGCATCATCGATCGCGAACAGGACGCCACACAGGCCCGCAGCGACGGTGACAGAGAGGATTTGCTGATATAGCTTGGCGATCGAAAATGCCATCAGGGCATAGATCACCATGCTTTCCAGGTGCATAAACCAAGGTGCTCCGGGCCACATCCGGTAGTCCAGGGCGTGATGCAGAGACGCAAGTGGACGGAAGAACGCCAGCCGCAGGTTGGGAGTGGCCCACCACGGCCACAGACCCAGCTCCTGTTGATGCTGAAAATAGGCACGATCGGCACCCTGGAATCGGAACAGATCCCAGTCACCTCGTGGACCACCCGGAAACACAAGCTCTGGCCATAGGCTGAGCTGATGCGGATAGTCATCGAGCATCAGGCCGGATGACAGAGCAGGAATGGTCAAAAGGAGCGCCAGCAAGAAGGCCCAATAGGGCAGATGTTCGGACGCGAGCCGAGTGGTCAAAAACGCAGCGATTCTCTTCATGAGGAGCCTTTTTCGCGGCGCATTCTACATGGAATCGGGAAACTTGGTCGGAGGTTCTGGATCGGCGCGGGGTTTGTCATGCGGGAGGATGTCATCGAGGCTGCGCACCGGATCGGGCTGGCACTTGTTCCGATGACGAGCCTGCACGATCTGACAGCTCTCGCCACCCTTTTCCGCACTCTTTTCTGGCCCTTTGATGCACAGCTTGACCTGCGAGATGTCGTGCTCACAAGACAGGGTCAGACGGAGCAGGAATTGGCTCTTGGGATGTAGCGTGACCCCGAGGGCTTGATAGTCCCGCACCTCTTCGCGCACCCAGTAGCGGTGGCAGCGACCGATCTCTTTGGTCATGACCTGTTCGACAGTGACCAGTAGCTTGTTAGGCTCTGCGGGAGTCGGTACGACATACCTTCCCATCACCACCACCGGCCAGCGAAAGCGCCGATCGTGAAACGTAATCAGCACCCTGTTATCGGGTAGGACATCTAAACAGAGCCGCAGCGTCTCCTTGTAATCGCCCTCCCAGTGTCCAATCGGCAGCGTTGGAGTGGGCGGATTCGTCGCTGCAGCGCTCGCCACTTCGCAAGGTAGCAGGGTTGCAAGGATTCCTAACCACAGCACGGTAGGGAGTAGCATCCGTACCGGCCAGTGGGTACGAAGGCGGATCATTCGGTCCAGCATCCCATCAGCGTATCGTGCTTTGCGGGAAAGCGCACTTGCACGAAAAATTGTGCGAAGATGAGAAGATATGCGCAGGTCTGTGGAGGGGGGTCTAGTGCTGCACCGTATGACGCAGGGTTGCTTTCTTGGGGCTCTGCTCCTTGTGCCAGGTTGTATGACTCGCGGTCTAGGCATCAGCGACGATTCGGCTCTGCCGCGAGAGTCTGGCACCGCGCCGCAGCCGGTAGCGCTCAAGAACTTCTTAAAAGACAAGGACATCCGATCCACATCGGGTTTGTTTGTCACCTATTCCTATCGCACCAAGACGTACATGCTGGTGCAGCACAAGCAGCTTGGGAAGCCGTTCATGTTGACCTCCCAAGTAAGCCAAGGAACCGGACGGCTGGGCGGTGGCGATGTCTTGGGAGCGCTCACCGGGAGTCGGGTGCAGAGCATGGTGGTGTCCCTGGTCCGGCATGGCAACCGACTGTATTTGATCGAGCAGCCGCATGCGTACTTGGATCAAGCAGAGCAGTGGACGGCGGTCCATCGGACGTTTTCGCCCACGGTGGTGACCTCCATCCCGATCTTGGCAGAAGGCTCTGCGAGCAGCACCACTTCCGCCAAACCATCTGCCCAAGATGTCTTGGTCGGACTCGATGAGCTGCTGCTGGAAGACCTGGTGGCAGCGATGCCGGTCGGACGAGAACGCCAAAAAGCCACTCGCAAGCAAAGCTACGTCGAATCACACAGTGGTACGGCGCAGAGTACGTCGCTACGGGTGCGGCTTGGATACTCTTCTGCCACCGTGACAGAGCTGGGTCACTCTGTGAATTCCGTGGGAGTTACCTATTCCTTTGTGCAGCTCCCTTCATCACCCATGCAGCGTCGGAAAGCCGATGATCGAATGGGGACATTTACCACCCCCTTTCGTGACTTCCAGAGTCCGGAGTCTCGAATGCAATCCCACGCCGTGGTGCGCTGGCGCCTTGAGGCCGATCATCGCGAAGGAACGTTGCTGGTTCCCAAAAAGCCGATAGTGTTTTATCTGGACTCCGCGACTCCTAAGGGCCTTCAGCCCTATATCCTCGATGGAGTGCGCCAGTGGAACCGAGCCTTTGAGGCCGCTGGCTGGAAGGATGCGGTGCGGGCGGCGGTCCTACCGGCCAAGCTAGCGCTCGATGATCCGCGCATCGCAGTGATTCACTGGGATGTCGGGGAACACTCGCTAAATGGACGGGGCCAGCCCCTGGTTGATCCGCGCTCGGGAGAGATCCTCAGCGCTACACTGATTCTGTCGATGAATCCACTGCGCCATCATTTGCGATTGCGCAAGACCGTTTTACGACCCCATCAGCAGCAGGAAACGATCGATGCTGCGCTGAGCGATGATCAAGAAGAACTCGGTGCGGTTCTGGGAACTCAGGGGGATGTGCTCCGCGCTGCGCTGCTTGGCAAACGGGCGCTCACTCCGAGCGAGCCACTTCCGGACGCGCTCCTCGGTCAGCGAATGCGGCTCCTGGCCATGCATGAGGTCGGGCACGCGCTCGGTCTCCGTCACAACTTTCGCGCCAGTACCCACACTCCTTCCGAACAGCTTGGCAACAAGGAGTGGTACAAGAAAAGCCCGCTGCTGGCGTCGGTAATGGACTATCCAGCACTCAACCTTCCGGCCACGGCTGCGGAAGGGAATGCCACGACCGACTTTCCTTATTACCAAGCCAGCATCGGTCCTTCGGATGTGATGAGCATTGCCTATGCATACTCTCCCGATCCGATGTACGCGGTGCAGCTTGCCAGCCAAGCCGCGAAGTGGGGATATGTCTTTGGCAGCGATGATGAAGCCGACTCCGATTCCGATCCTTCCGTGCAGCGCTGGGATCTCGGTGGGGAGCCGCTTACCTGGGCCAAAGACCGGGCGAAAGCGCTCCGCGATTTGTGGCAACAAGTCGAAAAAGGGAGTCTTCTGCCCGGCGATCGGCCAGCGGATGTGACCCAGGTGGCTGCCTCGCTGCTGTACGATTTCGAGCGAGCGGTCGGAGCGGTTCCGGCGTACATCGGGGGCCGCTACGGTTCACGCGATCACCTCGGCGATCCCGGTGGCAAGCCGGCGTCTCGTGCGGTCGAAAAGAGCAAGCAGAGTGCGGCGCTTTCGTTCCTACTCAGCGAGGTTCTGTCCGAATCCTCGCTGCCGATGACTCCAGCGCTGGCCGAGCGGCTGGGAGAGGATTACCTGACCCCGCGCCACAGCTCGCCGCGCAAACAGACCGACCTTCCCCTGTGGCGACAGGTGTTGGATCTGCGCATTTCGATCCTGCGAGAACTCCTAGAGCCAGCGCGGCTGCGGCGAATGGTCGACGGGGAACAAGCGTTCGGCCGAGACGCCGTGCTTACGGTGGGAGAGCTTCTGTCTCAGCTTACCCAGTCTCTGTTTGCGGAGATCATCAGTGGGAATCCCGGTGCGATTTCACCCCTGCGCAGAGAGCTTCAGCTTCGTTATGTCGAACGGCTCACCCATCAGGTGCTGCATGTTGCTCCCGAAAGTCGCCACGCTCGGGCCCAGGCTCGCTATCAACTTCAGCAGATAGAGTCCAAGCTCGAAGAGCTACGGCCCAAGCGGAGCGCGCTCGATGTGGATACGCGGGCTCATGTGATTGAACTTGGGGACTCGATCTCGGCCACACTCAACGGGGCCAGGGTGATTCACACACCAACCGAGACCCGCCGCGTCAGCGAGTCCGAAGAGCCGGTCGACTGACTGTTTTGGTGGGGAAAAAGTCCCACCCCCTGATGAGTGTTTTCCCACTTCCGCGACGGAGGGAGCCCGGCCATAACTGGAAACAGATGGAGGACTCCCAATGACCCGTACTCGCACGCTTCGTTTCTTGTCTCACGTTGCGCTGGCTTGCAGCTCGGCGGCTCTGATGGTGTCCGGTTGTGCTCCGGCGCAGCTTGATGCAGTTTCCACGGAAGAGGAGCTGCTGGCCACTGCCGCAACCGTCAAGGGTTCGACTCTGCGCTCGCTTGGTTTTGACTCGGCTTCGCTCGATGCGCAGAGCAAGCAGCCAGTATTCCTGACCGGACGAGTGGCGGCGGCGGTGCGGAGTCACGAGGACGCCCGCGAGTTCGCGATGAACATCCTGTCGCGCTCGCTGCGGCTGTCCCCAGAGTCCGACTTAGCGTTTCACAAAGAGATCCGTGATGTCGATGGCTATCGGTACATCCGGCTCCGCCAGACCCATGGTGGAGTGCCGGTGGTCGGTGCCGAGCTGACCCTGCAAGTGGCCGAAGATGGTGCGGTGCATGCGGTCGCGGGACGGACGATTCCCAACCTGCGCATCGACACCCGGCCCACGCTGGCAGCGGAAGCGGCGATTCAGGGCGCACTCGCCACGCTGGCCAAAGACGGCACGGTGAAGGTCCATCAGGTGGACGGTCGCGCAGTGCTCTTCCCTGTCTTTGATGGGGAGGGACTTCTGCCAGCCAGCGAGGCGGTTCGGCTCGCCTATCACGCGGTGGTTGAATACCAAGGCGCGGAGGGTCACGCCTTCGAAGATCTCTATGTTGATGCCCACAGCGGGCGTGTGCTGTCGCGGATCTCGCGCATCCACACCGGCCTCAGCCGCTCGATCTACGACGGCAAGAGCAAGTGTCTATCGACCGGCAGCGAGCTACCCGGCACCCTGCTCTACAATGAGGGCGGCACCAGCACCGACAACGTCGCCAACGCGGCCTACACCAACACCGGCGCGACCTACTGGTTCTACAAGAACTTCCTTGGTCGGGACTCCTACGATGGCGCGGGCGCACTGCTTAAGTCGTCCGTTCACTTCACGTTTTCGACCGGCTTTTCGTGCGATGGCGCAAACGCGGCCTGGCTGGGCGATCCCTACAACCAGATGGTGTATGGCGATGGCGATGCCTCGACCTTCCAGCCACTGTCGCTCGCGATCGATGTCACCGCGCACGAGCTGACCCACGCCGTCACCGACAAGACCTCAAGCCTGGTTTACTCGAACGAGTCCGGCGCACTCAACGAAGGCATGTCCGACATCTTCGGCGCGGCTGCTGAGGCGTGGAAGGCTTCGGGCGGGACCTCGGCGGGCAACCCGGCCACCGTCACCGCCACTGCTAACACCTGGAAGATCGGTGAAGAGATCGCCAAGTCCGGGCTTGCCGGCGGCGCGCTGCGCTTTATGAACAACCCGACTGCCGACGCCTACAGCAAGGACTACTACCCCGAGCGGATCACCGGCACTTCCGACAACGGCGGCGTTCATGGCAACAGCGGCATCGCCAACCTGGCCTTCTATCTTCTGTCGCAGGGCGGCACGCACCCACGTGCCAAGACCACGACCAGCGTCACCGGCATCGGCATCGAGAAGGCCACCAAGATCTTCTTCAAGGCCAACACGACGATCATGACCAGCTCGTCGAAGTTCCAGGATGCCCGCAACGCCACCGCGCAGGCCGCCAAGGATCTGTACGGCGCGTGCTCGGCCGAGTGGGTCAGCACCCAGAAGTCGTGGGATGCGGTGGGCGTGCTCGGAACGTGGACGCCGTGCGGTACCGGGGACACCGTCGCCCCAACCGTCAGCCTGACTGCTCCCACTGCGGGCGCGACGCTCACCGGCTCTGTGACCGTGTCCGCGAACGCGACCGATAACGTCGGTGTGGCCAGCGTCGACTTCTATGCTGGCACCGCGCTCATCGGCAGCGACTCGACCGCGCCATACTCGCTGAGCTTCAACAGCACCACCCTGGCCAATGGCAGCTACACACTGACCGCCAAAGCCAAGGACGGCGCGGGCAACGTTGGAACCTCGGCGGGCGTAGCCGTCACCATCTCGAACAGTGGCGGTGGCACCACCCAGAACGAGGCCGAGTCAAACGGCTCTTACAACCAGGCCAACACCGTGCCCGTCTCGGGAACGACGGTGACCGGCTACATCAGCTCGTCGACCGACAACGACTACTTCAAGGTGACGCTCGGTGCCGGCAAGACCCTGCAAGCCGTGCTGACTCCGCCAGCGGGATCGGACTTCGACCTGTACATCTACGATCAGGCGAAGGCGCTCGTTGCCAAGAGTGAAAACGACGTCGGCTTGGTGGAAGACATCAGCGCCACCAACAAGGCCGCCAGCGCCGGTACGTTCTGGATTCACGTCAAGTACTACTCCGGTGCCTCAAAGACCAATCCCTACAAGCTCAAGCTGACGTTCTAGCGGGTTCGGGCGGTTGAGCGTGCGGCTGCGGACCACCAGTGCTTTATCCCGCTTCCAACCTGTGAAGTCCTGCGCACGGCGGTTTTGGCAGGGCTTCCAGGTTGCGAAGTCGTGCGAGGAGCGCTGGTCGCACGGGTTCGCAGGTTGGCAGCAGCGTACCGATCGCTTGGAACACCCCGTCACAGATGCAGAGCGAGTCAGGCAGCCAGGGCCGCAACTTGGCGGAACCGCTGCAGATTTGCGTCGTCCGAGTTGACAGAGTGCCCCCGCGCAGATCACATTGAGCGTCCCCATGCACTTTCTGTTTCGCAGGCCCTCGCTCTTACAGACGCTGCTGCGAATGACGCTTCTTTCCGTCGTTCTGCTTGGCGCGGGCTGCGCAGCCTTCATTGAGAACTTTCGTCCGGTGATCTACGGCAAGACCGCCAAAGAGAACTACGAAAAGGGCATCCGCTCGATGAAGGGCGAGAGCAGCCTCGACGCTTCGAAGTACTTTAACTATGTTCGGCAGAACTGGCCGACGTCGCGCTGGGTGCCGTGGGCTGAGCTGGGACTTGCTGACTCGGCGTTTGGTCGCGAGGCCTACCTCGAAGCGATCGACGGTTACAAGACCTTTATCGCCAGCCATCCCCGTCACCCAAAGACGGTGGACGGCTACTGCGCTTTCAAGATCGGCGAGTCGTACTTCAAGCAGATCCCGTCGGATTTCTTCATCGTGCCGCCGTCGTACGAAAAAGACCAAGGCCCGGTGTTGGATGCGCAGCGCGAGCTGACGAGCTTCCTCGATCGCTACGGCACAAGCAGCTACTCCGAAGCCGGTCGCAAGCTGCTGGCCGACGTGATCCAGCGCTTGGCGGACCATGAACTGTACGTGGCGCGCTATTACCTGGAGCGAGGACGCACCAAGGCGGCGATCTGGCGGCTCGAGTTCGTGGTCCGCGAGTATCCGCGTGCCCGTCGCGATGCCGAGGTGCTACTGCTTCTCGGACAGGTGTACTTGAAGCAGGGCGAGCCCAAAGAGGCGCGTGATGCTTTCCGTCGCTTGGTGATTGAACATCCCGATGACTACCGAGTCGAGCAAGCCAAAGTCTATCTCGACTACATCGCGAGTACATTTGGTGACTTGCCGCCGCCCGCGCCGCTGCCTCCGCGCAAAGGGCCCGGTGCTGGTCGGTCACAGTCTGCCGACGAAAATGACTTACTGCCGCCCGAGTAGTCCGACCCGAGCGCCGCTTGACGTTTTCCGTGGGCAGAAATTACACTAGGGCGCTTACTAACCTTCGCACAGCGGTCTGTTTTCGTGGCCAATCCTGGAAACAAAGAAAAACTCATCGAAGCTGCGCAACAGCTCGCCGAAAAAGGGCAGTTTGACAAAGCGCTTCGTGAATACCTAAAGGTCGCCGCAGAGGACGAACATGACGTCCTTGTCTGGGTGCGGATCGGCGACTTGTACGTCAAGCTCGGACAAAAGAGCGAGGCCGTCGCCAACTATCAGCGCGTCGCTCAGCTCTATATCGCGAGCAGCCAACCCGACAAAGCGATTGCGGTCTATCAGCAAATCCTGCAGCTAGACCCCAAGGCGGCGGACACCTATATGTCGCTTGGCTCGCTGTATCGCGATATCGGCAAAGCGCCGCTGGCGATGCAGCAGTTCGAGCTGGCCGCACAGCTTTACACTCGAGCCGGGAAAAACGGACAGTCGCTGCGCGCCGAGCAGGCCGTGGTCGACCTGGCCCCCGATAGCCTGCCGCGTCGGATTCGCCTGGCCGAGCTGTACTCGAAGGAAAACCTTCCGAGTGAAGCGGCGCGGGAGTTCCGTCAGGCCAGCTTGCTTCTGAAGAAGCAAGGGCGGATGGATGACTGGGCGAAGGTGGTCGAGCGGCTTTTGTTCCACGAGCCGTCGGATGTGGCGACCTCGAATGAGCTGGCGCGGCACTATCTGTCGCACAACGACGGACTCAAAGCACTGTCGCGGCTGCAGTCGAGCTTCAAAGAAAACCGCCAGGACGCCGAGCAGCTTGATCTGTTGTCCCAGGCCTTTGTGAAGCTGCAGAAGCCGGATAAGGCCATCGCGGTGCTCAAAGAGCTGGCGCGTCTGACGAGCGATCGCAAGGCCGCAGAGTCGGTCTTTCGCAAGGTGCTCGCGATCGACGCGAACGACGCCGAGGCCAAGACGGCACTTGGAGGCGGCTCGCTGCCGTCTCCCACGGCGACCCAGACCAATTTTACCTCGGCACTCATCTTGAACTCGCCGAGTCCCGGTCCCGTTCCGGCGTCGAAGTCGTCGCCTCTGCCCTCATCGGCGACCTCCTCGGGGCGTCCAACCCGGGTGGTTCCAGCGATGCAAGCACGTACCAGTTCAGACATCACGCCCGTGGTTGGGGTTCGTTTGGACGGCACCATGCCGCCGGTCACCGAGCCCGTCGAGCCGCTCAGCGATGAGGAAGAGCAGGAGCGGGTGCTCAGCGAGTCCGATTCATATGTGCGGTTTGGGCTGAAGGGCAAGGCGCTCGAGTCGCTGCGCGCCACGCTGTCGCACCGCCCGCATCTTCACAAAGTTCGCGAAAAGCTGTCCAAGGTCTACGAGATCCTCGGGCAGTTCCGGCCCGCGATCGCCGAGCTGCGTACGCTGGCGGATCGAGCAGTCAGTCACGAAGAACAGGCGCGTTACCTGCGTGAGATCTTGCGGCTCGACAATCGCGATACGGCTGCTTCGGAAAAGCTGCGGCGTATCAGCGGTGAGTTTAAGCCGGTGACGTTGCCGCCACCCGATGAAGACGAGCCGGTGATCGAGATGACGGCGTCGGATGACGATGGGCCGACCTCGCCGAACCCGCCGGTCATAAGCCGAAGTGAACCACAGCCCCTGCCACCGGCACCGTCTGGTCCGACTGGTCGTTCGGCGGGGTCCGATAAAGTGTCGTCGCGACAGTCGGCCCCCTCGCAGCGCAGTGGCACCCTGCGCGAGGAGCTGGCCGAGGTCGAGTTCTTCCTGCAGCAGCGGATGCTCGAGGACGCCAAGCGGCTGCTTCGCTCGCTCGCGTCGCGGTATCCCCACAGTCAGACGGTGCAGAACAAGCTCGCCGAGCTGGGCGGCAGTGCCTCGTCATCCGACGAAAACCTGATCGAGCTGGAGCCCGAAGAGATCGTTCCCGACAGCAGTCCCCCGGGACCGCCGCGTGCATCGAATCAGGCCCCGCCGCCTTCGGCGAAGAAGGCCCCACCGCTGGCTTCGGCTCGTAGTATCCCGGTTCCGCCGTCGGGAACCACCCCGCCTTCGGGTGCTGCGGACAAGAGCGGGCCGATCGGGGAATCCCGAGATCCGAACGAGGCCTATCAGCGCGGCATCGCCCATCGCAACCGGGGTCAGCACGCGCTCGCCATTGGTGAGTTCAAGGTGGCGATGCAAGAGCGCAAGCTGGCGGGCCGGGCGGCGCTGATGCTCGGTCAGTGCTACCGCGATCTGTCGCAGCTCCGTGAGGCGGTCGAGGTCTTTAAAGAAGGCCTGTACATGCCCTCGGTGTCCGAGGCGGACCTGGCCGAGCTGAACTACCAGCTTGCCCAGTGCTACGAGCGCCTCCAAAACCACAAGGAAGCGATCTACTTCTATCAGCAGGCACAGCAGTCGCAGCCCGGGTACAAAGACGCTGCGGTTCGCGTGAACGCGCTGCGTCGATAGCGAGCGCCCTCGTCTTCGGTCCGAGGGCGGCCTCTGTGGGCGCTAGTGGTGTAGGCCTTGCTCGCGGCGCTGCTTTTCTTCGTCGAAGCCGGGCTCTACATAGATGCGGCGAAGGTGCGGGAATTGGGCGCGCAGCTCGGCCTCCAGGTCGTTGATCTTCGTTTCCAGGCCATCCATCGTGAGGTCGCGGGCGAACCGAATCTTGAACGTTGCCAGCACCTCTTGGGGCGCGATGTGCTTGGTTCGCAAGTGGACCACTTCGAGCACACCGGGGTGGGCGGCAGCGAGGGCCACGATCTTCTGGTGCTCTTCGCTTGGGACTGCCTCGCCGATGAGCAGGCTCATCGAGTCACGGGCGAGGAAGATGGCCACCACCAGCAGCGCCAGGCCGACGATAATCGATGCCAGGGCGTCCCACAGCGGGTTGCCGGTAAAGTGGCTGGCGACCACACCGATGAGCGCGGCCAGCAGGCCAAACAGCGCGGCCAAGTCCTCGAACAGCACCGTGAGCACCGTTGGATCACGGGCGTCCTCGACCGTCTTTCTGAGGCCCTTGCCTGCGGTCATATGCAAAAACTCCTGCACCGCCGTCCGCAGCGACCAGCTTTCCAGCACCAGCGACACCGAGAGCACGATGATCGCCCACTTGACGCTGCCGTGCGGATGCGTCTGACCGTGGAGGATGTGCCAGATCTTCTCGGTGCCTTCCCAGATGCTGACCGCTGCACCGATGAGGAAGATGCTGCCAGCGACGATGAAGGCCCAAAAATAAGTCTCGGTCCCATATCCAAACGGGTGAAGTGCGTCGGGGGGGCGTGAGCTACGCCGCATACCGATGAGCAAAAACGCCTGATTGGCGGTATCGGCCAGAGAGTGAACCGCCTCGGCCAGCATTGCGGTCGAGCCGCTCAGTCCAGCCGCGACAAACTTGAACACCGCGATCAGAAGGTTGATGACAAGGGCCACCACCACCACTCGGAACCCACCGCCATGTCCATCTGCGGTCGGCTTATCAGACGCGCTCATGTTTCCCCCCTAAAGAACTCGATCGACGGCGGGATCTCCCTGGATGATGTTTTTTTCGCTGGCGGCCGTGAGCAAGCGAATCCACAGATCGTCGACACCATCGCCCTGTTCAGCGGCACAGACGATCGCTTTGCCACCGAGTAGTCGCGACAAAATCTGAGCGGCTGGCTTGCGCTCGGACTTGGCCAGCTTGTCGGCCTTGGTCAACACTGGCACGACCTTGCGTCCCAGTCCGCGCAGATAGTCGGCCAGCTCGGTTTCGTCAAACAGCAGCTCTTCCACGTTGGGAGCGACGACTCGACGGGCATCGCAGAGCAGCGCCACCGCCCGCAGGTTGTCGCGCTTGCTCAGATACTCTTCCATCATGGCCTGCCAGCCGGAGCGCTCGCTGTGACTCACCGATGCATAGCCGTATCCGGGTAGATCAGCGAGCAGCACGCTCTGCGGACCTTTTGGACTGGCGACGGTGGTTTGAAAGAAGTTAATCAAACGCGTCCGTCCCGGTGTCTTCGAGACTCGCGCCAGACCACGGCGGCCGAGCAGCGCATTTAACAGCGTTGATTTGCCGACGTTGCTACGGCCGCAGATCGCGACCTCCGGAATGGCTGGCGATGGCCATTGGGCGCGGGAAGGCGCGCTGGCGACAAACTCGCTGCGAAGGATATGCATAGGCGGGCTCATTTTACCTGGGTTCGTTTAGGCTTTGCTTAATACCAAGCTGATGTTTCCGCCGCCTTGGGAAAGCGTTGGCAAGAGCACGTGATCTACGCGGGCCTGCTGTGGGTGGAGGATGAGCCCTGGCAAGCTGTGGGCGGAATCGGGCGTCCGGCAGTGGGTTGTGCCCGGCACCCGCTGCGCAGACAGGGAAAAGAGCGCGGCACCGAGTCGTGCGCCTGCCGAGGTCTGCCACTCCCCACACTGGCCAATCACCGAGGAGATAGCGACCTGTTCGGCTGCGGCTTCGAGCCCAGCCCGTAGCGTCTGGGTCTCCAGTTCATCCAGCCCGCTGCCATTGCCCGCACCAGCGACCCAGTCGAGCTGGTTCGGACGCAGTCCGGCCATGGCCAGGCTCTGTTTGATCGAGGCTGCTGCTCCGGCCGTGACGCGCTGGTCGGATGCGCTGACCCGAGGCCACCCGATGCGATGTCGGTCATCGCCGATGCGGCCCCATCCCGAAAGATAGGCGAGCGGCGGCGCGCTCGGAGCGCGATCGGTCCGTTCCAGCAGCACAACAACTGATCCTTCGCCGGGTACCACGCCTTTGTTCCCGCCTTCATACGGATGAATCGGTGCCGCTTGCGCAGTCATTAGATCGGATGCCAGCGCCGCGAGTTGCCATTGGCCGTGGAGCGACCACGGTGCTAGCTCGTCACAGCCCCCACACAGCACGGCATCGGCTCGGCCGGTTTGCAACAGCTCGGCCCCAGCGGCGATCGCCTCGGGCAACGATAGCTCGCGGTGGTTGACGGTGACGTTCGGGCCGGTCAGCCCCAGCTCGATTGCGAGCAGACCCGCCGAGGCATTCATGACCGTATAGGGAAACACCGCTGGCGACGCAGCGGCCATCCCGCCATCGATGAAGCTGCGCGTAAATTCGATCGTGGCATCGAGGCCACCGAGACCCGTTCCCAGCACCACCCCGAGCCGGTTGGCACCGTAGGCGCGGATCGCCGACGCATCGCTCGGCCCAGCCCCGGGAGGCAGTCCGAGCGCTTCGCGAGCAGCGACGATACACATCTGGGCCAGGCGTGGCATTCGGCGACGCTTGCCGGCATCGATCGCAGCTTGGGCCCCAAACTCCGAGACGCGACCGGCCCATACCGGTTGTCCGGCCAGTGTTCCCGGTAGTGCGCTCGATAGATCCGAATGGAGAGCAAGCGCGCTGCGTCCGTCGGCAAGTCCTGCGAAAAACGACTCCTTCGAAGTACCGAGCGGCGTGACCAGCCCCAGACCGGTGATTGCCACCTTCGGCAGAAGCGGGACGCTAGACATGGCGCTATTTGCTATCATGGCAGCCATGGCGAAAACGAAAAAAATGGCAAGCCTGCTTCGGTCGGCTGCCCCAGCGGTCGCCGGAGCAGTTCTTTTAGCTGCCCAGCCCGCCGAGGCCAAGATCCTCGAAGGCTACGTCGATGTATACGTCGGCGGCATGTACGGCACTCCGCCCAAGCTCAGCTCGGTAGTGACCATCAAATCCGAGCCGAATGGGAAAACCAACGGTGCTGACTTCTTCGATTACAACTCGGGCGCTCTGCTCGGTCTGCGCGGTGGTGTCGAGGTTCTGCATACCGATGTCTACGTTCAGTTTGACCAGTTTGTGACCCTGCAAGGCTTCTCGGGCTCGACCGTGCAGGGAATGATCGGCTGGGACCTGGAGCTGGGCTCGGGGGCGTGGCGGGGCACGATCGGTGCCTATGGTGGACTCATTTTCGGTTTGCCTTATCGCACCGAATACCCAGTCGACCGCAAGCAGATTGCCTGGTTCGGACTCGGGGCCGAGGGCCAAGCAGGTGTCGAGTACTACCTAAACCGCTTCTTCGTCCTCAACTTTACCGGCACGTTTGGTTACCATTACATGCTCGCCGGTGCTGATCCGGTGGTCATCGACATGGCCGGGAACACCGAACAGACCCGCACCCACGGCTTCCATTTTCTTGGAAAGCTCGGTCTCCGCTTCCAGCTCGGTATCTAAAACGTCTGCTCCGTACGCGGGTGGCTTTGCTATCGTCCGGGTATGAGCCACCTAGATCAGCCCGTTGTCATTACTTGTGCGCTGACCGGAGTTCTGACCGATCCGACGCAGCATCGCGTGCCGGTGACCGCCGCCGAGATGGCCGCCGCCGCTGCAGAGGCTCGCGATGCCGGTGCCACCATCGTTCACTGCCACTATCGCCAGCAAGCGCCCGGTATGGGCCGCTTTCCGACGTGGGATCCCGAGGTCGTCGCCGAGATTGATGCGGCGATCCGTGCTCGGGTGCCCGACATGATCATCAATATGTCGACCGGAGTGGTCGGCCCCGACGTGAGCGCGCCGCTGGCTTGTCTGTCGCGGATTCGACCGGAGATGGCCGCGCTCAATGCCGGTTCGCTCAACTACTTGCGAGCGCGCAGTAGCGGGCAATGGGCCTGGCCACCGATGCTTTTCGACAATCCCGTCGACAAAATCGAAAAGTTCATCGCCGCAATGCGCGCCACCGGCACGGTTCCCGAGTGTGAGTGCTTTGATACTGGGATCGTGCGCTCCATCGGCCTGTTCCAGCAGGTGGGGCTTCTCACCGGGCCGATTCACGTGTCGCTGGTGATGGGCGTCGCGAGCGGTATGCCGTGCAAGCCCGAGTGGCTGCCTCTCATTGTCGCCGAGCTGCCCACGGGGGCGCACTTTCAAACGATTGGGATTGGTCAGCGCGAGGTGTGGCCACTTCACCGTCGGGCTGCCGAGTTGGGCGGCCACCTTCGCACCGGCATTGAAGATACGTTCTATCTGCCCGATGGAACCAAGACGGACTCAAACGGTCGTCTGGTCGAAGCCTTGGTCAAAGTGGCTCGCGAGGTCGGTCGGGACATTGCGACAGCGGCGCAGGCGCGGGAGATCGTCGGGGTGCTACCCGGCCCACATGGGCCAACCAGTCCGTGAGCGAGCCGCAACCACGCACTGCCGAGCGGAACCTGGTCTTGTGCTGCCCCGACCTTGGCAGGGGTCGTCACTTGGCCGAGTCTTTACGCGAGGCCGGCTTTTCGGTCCGCCTGATGGCATCGATGGCCGCCTTGTTGGCGAGCCCGCCTGAGGAGCCAATTGATCTGCTGGTCGTTGAGCTGGCGTTCGAGGAAGACTCGGCGGTGCGGGCTTTGCATCAGCTTTGTCCGACGCTGATCCTCGCGGTATCGAAGCCTGCAGAGGATGCCGAGCGGCTGATTCGCACTGGTGCCTACGATGTGTTGCCGTCACCGCTCCGCCTGGCGGAGCTGCTTCTGGCACTGCGCAAGGCCCACGCCAGAGAGTCCGTTCTCGGAGACCGAACGGCCGGTCGCTTTGTTCCGATCCCAGCGGGTCCGAGTGAAGGCGTCGCGTCACTTCAAGGAGTGATTGCCGAGTCGAAGGTGATGCGCGGGCTCTTTTCGCAAGTGGCTCGCGTCGCGGTGCATCCGACCTCGGTGCTGCTGCTCGGCGAATCGGGGACCGGCAAAGAGGTCTTGGCGCGGGCGATTCACCAGCTTTCGCCTCGTCGCAGCGGACCGTTTATTGCCATCAACTGCGGCGCGCTGCCCGAAGCCCTGCTGGAAAGCCTGATGTTTGGCCATGTCCAAGGCTCGTTCACCGATGCGGTTCGTGATCAGCAAGGCGTCTTTCAGCGGGCCGATGGAGGAACGCTGTTTCTCGATGAGATCGGTGAGCTGCCGCTGGCACTTCAGGTCAAGCTGCTGCGAGCGCTGCAAGAGCACAAGATTCTGCCGCTCGGGGCGCGAGACGAGATTTCCGTTGATGTGCGGCTGATTGCTGCGACGTTGCGCAACCTGTCCAAAGAGGCCGAGGCAAATCGCTTTCGTGCCGATCTGTACTACCGCTTGAGCGTCGTAGAACTACTGGTGCCACCGCTGCGTGAGCGACGAGAAGACATTCTGCCGCTGGCGCAGCTCTTTCTGCATCGGGCGGCACAACGGCTGGCCCGTCCGATCGTTGGCATCACCGAGTCGGCCCAGCGGGCGCTGCTGCGCTTCGACTTCCCCGGCAACGTTCGCGAGCTGGAGAACATGATCGAGCGAGCGGTGGTGCTCTGCGATCATACGCAGCTCGACGTCGGTGATTTGCCGTATGGGGTGGTGCAACCGCGGGGCCATCTGCCGCAGCGGGAGGTGACGGACCGATCCTTGGCCGATGCGGATGCCGTGGTTGCCGAGACCGATGCTGCCCTGGCGAGCAGTGATCTGTCGGTGAAGGCTGCGACCGCCCGCCTGGAACGCAGCCTGATCGCTCGAGCGCTGCACAAAACACGCGGCAACCGTGCGGCGGCGGCCAGGCTGCTAGAGCTGTCCCATCGTGCCTTGCTCTACAAGCTGCGTGAGTACGGGCTGGACGAGTAGTCGGGCCAAACCAAGCTCGGGCCCCGCCTCAGGCGAGGAGATCGATTGACCACGGGCCTAAAAAGCCGGTAAAAATGTACGTATGTTCCGAGATAGCTTGCGCACCCTTGTAGAGAAGTCTGATGGCGCGGTTGCAGGTCTGCTGATGGGCTTTGACGGCATCGCTGTCGAAAGCTACGCCAAGGACGCCCAGAAGCTCGACATCCAGACCGTCGGCATGGAGTTTTCGTTCATCCTTGCCCAGGTCAAAAAGGCTGCCGACATCATTGAGGGCGGTGCCGTAGAGGAAGTCAGCATCCGCACCGAGAAGCTGACCCTGCTCATTCGCGTCCTGTCGAAGGACTACTTTGTGGCGCTCGCGCTGGCACCCACCGGGAACACCGGCAAAGGTCGCTACCTGCTGCGCGTTACGGCTCCGCAGATCCAAGCAGAGCTGTAATCTCGTTGGCCTAACGAGTATATCTAAACTCTATGTGCTTGATGTACATAGGGTTTATCAGGTTATCCATTCGAGTCGCTGTTCTTTTATGATATATTTCTCTTTATGAGAAAATATCTATTCGAGAACTTAGCTTCCTTGAAATCACGTGCTGCTCGGTTTGCTTGCGCATTGGCGCTGCTTGGTGCTGCTGCTACCGGCTGTGGGGCTGTCACGGAGCAAGAGCTTGCCCTCGCTGAGCAGACCCTTCACTACGATCTCAAGCTGAACTTGAGCATCCCCGGCACCTATCAGGGATTGAAGGTTCCGTGCGCGAATTTATTTGGCATTCAGTGTGCCGCATTGCCCGGCCTGTTGGGATTGACCACTAGCTACCAAGTGACCGGTCTATGCGACGAACCGACGATGCTGTGCGCGGGCGATATCAAGCTGCTCGTGCTGTTCGTCGTCGATTTTTCGAAAGATCCGGCCTTTACGAGCGGCTTTGCTCAGTCGAACGCGGACAACATGCGCGACGTGCAGCTCTTCTACACGGCAATAAGCGGCGTCGACATCGACATCACCAAGATCGAAACCTTCATCGGCCCGGACGGAATCCGTAGCACCACGGATCCTCGCGCCGTGTATCTGGGTACCGTCGGTCCGTTGGCGCGCAAAGGGCAGATCACCGACAACGGCAATCCACTGCCAGTGCCCGATGGTTCTCCGGCACACGATGTGTTCGTGGGGGCCGTGCGCGATCCCTCGAAGCCGCTCAACGTTCTGATGGCAGTGACCGCCCGCTATCTGTCAGGCGACCCGGTGCCGTCGGCGGGGACGATCGACGTCAAGCTCAAGCCTGTCGTCAAGATGCTAAAGAAGGACTAGGCGCTGGCGCTAAGTCAGGCTTTCCGACGGAAAACAGGCCGACACGGAGCCCACCGTTGCGGAGCCAGTGAACACTGCGGACCGTTCCAGCGGCCGAAGCAAGCTGCGCAGTGGTGGTAAACACCGACAGTCGAAAACCTGGTGAGCGACGGGAAAGCGCACCGAGCGATCGGTAGGTATCGATGAGTCGCGGATCGCGCAATCGCTTGCCGTAGGGCGGGTTGCACAAGATCAGCCCCTGTTCGACGGGCGAGAGTCTCAGATTGCGAACATCGATGCACTGAAGCTGAAGGTGCGCAAGGACTCCGGCTCGGTCGGCGTTTCGACGGGCCAGATCCAGTACTTTCGGATCGCGATCGCTTACGAAGATCGGCTGAGCCAACTGAACCCGCTCGGATCGGCGGGCTTCGTCGGTAATTTGTTGCCAGAGCAGCGGTGAATAGCTGGCCCAGTCTTGAAAAGCAAAGCTTCGTCCGATGCCAGGGGCGCGCTGTAGGGCAAACATCGCAGCTTCGATGGCCAGCGTTGCCGCCCCACACATTGGGTCGCAGAACGCCAGCGTGGGGGCATAGCCCGCAAGCTCAAGGAGCGCCGGTGCCAGCGTCTCACGCAGCGGTGCACCACCATCTTCGAGTCGATAGCCACGACGGTGCAGTAGCTCACCCGAGCTATCGATGGACACGGTGAATCGATCGGAGTCACCTCGGATGAAGACATGCAATAGCGGAGCATCTTCGTCGAGAGTTGTGGACAGCCCCGCGTCAGCTAGCGCAAGCTCGACGCGTTCGATGATGGCACCGCTGTGGATCAGCCGACAGCGATGGGCCGTCGCCGATACCCGAAGGCGTACCGCCGATCGGACAAACGATTGAATCGGCAGGGCGGAGGTCTTGCGGCGCAGCTCCTCGAAGTGCAGCGCACGTACCGTACCGATCCGTACCAGCACCCGAGTGGCTAGGCGCGACCAGAGATTGACACGGTACAGTGTCGATAGATCTCCGTGTAGCATCACCCCGCCGGGAACCTCACGCGGCTGCGCGGCTGGAACGATCTGCAGAAGCTCGCGAGCAAGGCTTCCCTCCATTCCCGGAGCGGCGATCGCGAACAGCTCAAGCCGCGTCGAGGATGGCAAAGAAGCGCTCCACATCGCTTGGCTGATTGAAAGCGTGAGGCGACAGGCGAATCCCACCTGCGCGACGGGCACAAGCGACTTTGTTTGCGCTCAAGCGGGCCGCTACCGCATCCACGTTGCCTCTCGGTATGAACGTGACGATTGGCGAGCGGAGAGCGCTTCCCACCGGTAGTAGCAGCCTGGCACCACGCGTCGCCAGTCCAGTGATCAAGCGATCGGAGATTCGCAGCGCGGCCTGATGCACGTTATCGATGCCAAGCGCTAGCAGTCGATCGACGGCAGCCGCACCGGCCACAGAGGCGAGCAGGGGAGGGGCACCTGGCTCGAACCGCTTGGCATCGGATCGCGGCGCGCGGCTGGGATCGACTGGATCGTCTGGAGTCCCGTAGGTCATTGCACCATGCAGAAGCGGCGTTAGCTCGGCCGCTCGTCTCGGTGCCAGCGCCAGCAAACCCTGACCGAGCGGCCCGCACAACCATTTGTGGGTGCCACCGCACACGGCATCAACACCCATGCTCGTGAGATCAAACGGCAACACACCGAGCCCCTGAATGGCATCCACCACCAGCCAGGCACCCACCCGACGACACGCTTGGCCAAGGGCTGGCAGATCGAGCACGGCACCGGTCTGGAACTGCACCCACGACACCGCAACCACCCGAGTCTGTGGGCCAATCGCAGCGAGGAGGCTTTCGGTCGGCAGGCTAAAATCGGGCTGTGAGCGCACCACCCGGAGTAGCGCCGACGCTCGCTGGGCCGCGACGTGCCAGGGATACGCGTTCGACGGGTATTCCTGATCCGCAATGACGATCTCATCACCGGGACGGAGCGACAGACCGAGTGCGACCTGCGAGATGGCCGCCGCACAGGTCTGCATCATCGCCACATCCTCTGGCCGCGCCCCAGTCAATCGCGCAAACGAGACCCGAGCCTGCTCGTAGAGCCGCAACGCTGCATCGAGATCGAACCAACCTCGGCGAAGGTGAAGGCTCATCTTCTGGATTGCGGCCTCGGCATATCGGCTCATCGGGGCGACGCCCGCGTTGTTGAACAGCACCACGTCTGGGTCGAACCCGAAGTCGGTGCGAAACTGCTCACTGACGGACTGGGCAGCATCCATGGATTATCCTGCGGCCTGAATCAGGTAGGCTTTGATGAACTCGTCAAGATCTCCGTCAAGAACGGCGTCGACATTGCCAAGCTTCAGCTCGCTGCGGTGGTCGGTGACCAGTCGATACGGAGCCAGTACGTAGGAGCGAATCTGGCTGCCCCACTCGATCGCTTTTTTGTGGCTGTTGGCTTCGTCGATCTTGGCCTCTTGCTCGCGTAGCTTTTGGGCATAGAGCATCGCTCGCAGCATCTTCATCGCCGTCGAGCGGTTCTTGTGCTGGGAGCGTTCGGACTGGCACTTGGCGACGAGTCCAGTTGGCTTGTGGATGAGCCGAACCGCGCTTTCAGTTTTGTTGACGTGCTGACCTCCCGCCCCACCCGAGCGCATCGTCTGGATTTCAATGTCTTCCTCACGGATGTCGATCTCGATCGAGTCGTCAATCTCTGGGTAGACAAAGACCGCCGCAAACGCGGTGTGCCGGCGAGCGTTCGAGTCAAACGGTGAGATCCGAACCAAGCGATGCACGCCACTTTCCGCTTTGAGATATCCAAAGGAGTTCTGTCCGCGCACCGCAAAGCTGACGGACTTGATCCCGGCCTCTTCGCCCTCTTGGAGATCCAGCTCTTCGATGGCAAAGCCGCGTCGCTCGGCCCAGCGGTAATACATCCGCCGCAGCATATCGGCCCAGTCCTGCGCATCGACACCGCCCGCACCCGCATTGATCGATACCAGCGCATCGGTGTGATCTTGCTCGCCGGACAGCATCCGACGTAGCTCCATCGTTGCCACGCCTTCTTCGACGTGCCTCGCTTGTTTGAGTGACTCTGCGGCCTCGCCTTCGTCTTGCACTTCCTCGGCCAGATCGAGCAGTACCTTGGCGTCTTGCAACTCACGCGATAGGCGTTGCCACTCACCAACGGTCTGTTTATGACCAGACTGCTCACGAAGCAGGGTCTGCGCCTTTTCCTGTTGGTTCCAGAACGAGGGGTCGGCGGAAAGCTGTTCGATTTCGAGCAGCCGCTCCTCTAGCTTCTCGATGTCAAAGATGCCCTCGGAGAGCAGTGAGCCGCTCCCCAAGGGACTCCAGTAGTTCGTGGGTCTTTTGAGTCTCAATGGCCATGTGAGTGCGAAAGGAACTAGCACAAAAGCGGTAGGCCCGGGCGGCTGGAATGGGAGAAGCGGCGGAATCGATGATGCTGAGCAGTCCAGCTCACAACTCATGGCATGGTCGGACCAAAAAAGGAGACGGCTTTTTGAGGGTTTATCAGCAGCGGAATGTGGTCGGTGCCTTGCGTCGGTGCAGAGCTTGACTCTTGCGCAAAAGGCACAGGTGGTGGTATAGGCGGAGATACATTTTGGTAGGAATCCACGGAAGGTGGGCCCGCCCGGACCCGCCTTTTTTTTTGAAAGAAGCCATGAAACCCGTTGACCTCAAAGCCCTGCACAAGCTGATCGAGCCTGCCGTAGACGGACAGGGGTACGAGCTTGTCGATGTGGAATGGACCCGTGGTCCTTCGGGCTGTGTGCTGCGCGTGACGTTTGATCGACTTCCAGGGCAAGGTCATGTCGGTCATCAAGACTGTGTGACGATCTCGCGAGAAGTGTCCGCTCTTCTTGATGTGCATGATCTGCTACCCGGCGCATACAGCTTGGAAGTCAGCTCGCCAGGTGTTGACCGACCCCTGAAGAAGAGCGCCGACTTTGCGCGCTTCATTGGCAAAAAGGCCAAGATTCGGCTTCGTCCTGATGCGGAGCGGTCGTTCTCGCTGCAAGGACCACGGGCACCCGATTCGGTGCCGCGCCGGAACTATTCTGGGACGATCGAAGCGGTCGACGGCGACAAGGTAAAAATTGCGGTCGAAGGTGCCGGAAGCTTTGAACTTTTCATCGATGAAATCGAAAAAGCAAACGCGGTATTTGAGTTCGTCTGACAGCAGCTAGAGCCAGAGGCGACAACGCACAGGCCAGGACGAATCGGCCAAGACGCATAGGCCAGGAAGCAAGGTAAGACGCGATGCAACCCAACCTCTCGATGGTGCTTGAGCAAGTAGGTAAGGACAAAGGGATCGACAAGAAGATCCTTGTCCAAACGCTCGAGCAGGCCATCATGACCGCTGCCAAGAAAGTCTTTGGCCTCGAGCGCGAGCTTGAGGCGCAGTTCAATGAAGACAGCGGGCAAGTGGACCTGTTCCAGGTCTGCATTGTCACCGAATCGGCGGGCATCAAGGGTCGTGATATTGCCAAGGTGGACGCCGACCGTCAGGGTCTGCGCGCCGAGGTGGGCGACGAGCTGCTCTTTCAGATCTTCTATACCGATGGCGACTCCGATAAGGCCTCTGAGCAAGAGCGCAAATACGGCGACATCCTCGATCTACACGACACCATCAAACGCTTTGGTCGCATCGCCGCTCAGACCGCCAAGCAAGTGATCATTCAGCGTATCCGCGAGGCGGAACGTGAAAACACCTTCAATGAGTATCGCGACCGCAAAGGTGAGCTCATTAACGGTACCGTTCGTCGGTTCGAGCGCGGCAACATCATTGTTGATCTCGGAAAGACCGAGGCGATCTTGCCGGTGCGCGAGCAGGTGCCTCGCGAAAACTACCGGATCGGCGACCGAATCATGGCCTACGTCGTCGACATCGAGAAAAATGCGCGTGGACCCCAGATTGTGATGTCGCGTGCCTCGAAGGGCCTGCTCGAAAAGCTGTTCGAGCAAGAGGTCAGCGAGATCTACGAAAAGATCGTGCGAATCGAATCGTCGGCGCGTGAGCCCGGTTCCCGCAGCAAGATTGCGGTGAGTTCTCGTGATCGGGATGTCGATCCCGTTGGTGCCTGCGTGGGCATCAAGGGTTCGCGGGTCCAAGCGGTGGTTCAAGAACTGCGCGGCGAGAAAATCGACATCGTTCCTTATAGCGAAGATCCAGCCCGCTTCGTCTGCAATGCGATCGCGCCTGCGGAAGTTTCGCGGGTCGTGATCGATGCCGAAAATCACACCATGGAGCTGATTGTCCCTGACGATAAGCTCAGTTTGGCAATCGGCAAAAAGGGTCAGAACGTACGGCTTGCCTCGCAGCTTACCGGATGGCGGATTGATATCCATGCCGAGAGCCGTGTTCGCGAGATGGAGCAGGTCGAGCGGCAGGTTCTCGCCGGGCTGGATGGCTCGTCAGAGGAAATGTCGAGTACGCTGTTCCGGCTGGGCTGGCGGTCGGTTTCCGATCTGGCGGAGGCGCGGATCGATGATCTGCGCAACGTCCCGGGAGTAGGCGGGGAGACTGGCGCAATGCGTCTCAAAGAGGCAGCGCTTGGCTTCGTCAACGAGGAGCGCCGCAAGCGTGGTGAGCCTCCGCTACAGCCGAGCGAGCGACCGGCGCGGGCCGAGCTTGCGCCGAGTGGACCTGCCCGGCACGAGCCGGCTCCGAGCCGCATTCCGGCACCGTCTCCCGTCATGGCACCATCGAGTCCGCTGCCGGGAATTGATCCCGACATCGTGGCTCGGCTGATGGATGTTGGATATACGACGCTGGAGTCGATGGAAGAGGAAGACGAGGAACGCCTGGCTCAGGCTGCGGACCTCACCCTCGACGAAGCGCGTGATGTGAAGCGTCGTGTGACGCGACTTTTGAAGCGGGGCGGCCGCTAACAGGGCGGATCGAGGAATCCCAGTCCATGGTGGAAGCCGTAACAGCAGCTTTGGCTCAGACGCAGTTCGAGTGTCGGCATGTGCCGATGCGGACTTGCGTGGGGTGTCGCAAGGTCGATGCCCAGGCTGAACTGCTCCGCGCTGTATCAGATCAGAGCGGGCGGCTTCTGTTTCGGCTGGGTCATCGGCAGGCCGGTCGTGGTACGTACGTGCATCGTCGGATGCGATGCATCGAGGCAGCTCTAAAAGGCGGATTTGCGCGATCGCTGCGGCGCACTGTCCAGGTTGGTGATGTCGCAGCGCTCTACCAACTTGCTGCCGTCGATGACGGATCGCAGCCGGGCTCGCAGGCCCCTGCGCGTAGCTTGAAGAATCAGGACAACCATTCATGAACACCGAGAGCGTCGGCACGTCGGGCTCCAAGGTCGCAATCTACGAGCTAGCCAAAGAGCTTGGGATTGCCCATAAGGATTTGGTCGAAAAGGTCCGTGCCCTGGGCATCGAGGCCAAAAACCACATGTCGCGACTTGAGCGCGATGAGGTAGACCGGGTCCGACGGGCCTTCGACAAGGAGCGCCACGAGAATACGGTGCAGGAGCGCCTCTCGGAGACGGTCATTCGTCGTCGTGCCAAGGACGGCAGTCGGCTTCATCCCGACACGCAGGCTGTTATCGCCGCGCCAGTCGCTCCTCCACCTCCGCCTGTGGTCGAGCCACCCCGTGTGGTCGTTGAGCCGCCGCGTCGAGTGGTTCGAGTTGCCAGTCCACCCGTCGAAGCGCCAGTTCGTCCGGTTGTCGAGGCCAAACCACCCATCATCGAGAAGCCCGCTCCGGTGAAGGTGGAGCCGCCGGTGGTGGTCGCGAAGGCCAAGCCGATCGAGCCGCCAGCCCCTGTGTCCGTGGTTGTTCCTCCGGCAGAAGTCGCGCAGGCGAAGGTGGAACCGGCCAAGGTTGCCGAACCAGTGAAGGTTTCCGAGCCGGCCAAGGCAGTGGAACCGACCAAGGTTGCTGATTCGGCCAAAAAGACCGCTCGGACTACCAAAGTGGTTGCCGAAAAGGCGACTGCAGAGGTAATTGCCCCACCGGTGGTCCTGGCCAAACCGGTTGCCCCTGTGGTCGCGCCAGTGGCTGCGAAGATCGAGCCCGTTGCGCCGGTCGTCACCGAGGCCAAGCCGACCCCAGTGTCTGAGGTGGTCGTGGCCAAACCGGTCGAACGCGCTCCGGTCAAGGACGCTCCGAAGGCATCGGTAGACGCCGCGAAGCCAGAGAAAATTGAACACAAGCCGGCAGCGCTGCGTGCTCCTGCTATCGAGACGACGCCCAAGCCGGTCCCGGTCGCAGAGACGAGCAAGCCGGTGGCTGCAGAGAAGCATGCGGCGGTCGCTCCACGGCCTGCCGCCGGGCAGAGCAAGCCAACGGTGGCAGCACCGAGTGGTTCCAAAGTAGAGAGTGCGGCGAAGCCGACGGTGGAGCGTCCGATTGAAACGGCGACTACCCCACCGAGCGATCCAGCGCGGTCGAGCACTGCGGCCGCTCCATCGACAGCATCTCCGGCTCACGGCGCGCCTAGCAAGGTGTTTGTGACCGCGCAGACGCGCCGCTCTCTCGAAGGACTGGGTCCAACGGGCCGAGTCATTGATCTGTCGGCGTTCAAGAGCGCTCCCGCAGCCAAGCCGGCCGCTCCGAGCAGCGAAAGTCCACGGAGCTTCCAGCGGAGTGGCGATGCGCCTGATGCTGGGAGCGGACGTGGTCCTCGTCAGGAAGTGTCGGGCGAGCGTCTGCGTGGCCAAGAGTCCCGACGGGCTCCAGTTGGTCCGGCTCAGCCGATGCGTGGTCGGGTCCAGCCAGGTCGCAAGCCGGGCAAGACCCAGATCACGACTGCCGCCGAGCACAAGCGCGTCGTTAAGATGGGCGAGTCCATTGTGATCGCCGAGCTTGCTCGTCAGATGGCCCAGAAGGCCACGGACGTACTCAAGAAGATCTGGGAGCTTGGCATGCGCCAAGTCATGATCAACTCCTCGATCGACATTGATACTGCGCAGCTCGTGGCCGGTGAGTTCGAGTGGCGCGTCGAATCGACTGCGTTCCAAGAGCAAAGTGTCGTGGCCGAAACGACCGACAAGCCCGAGGATCTCAAGCCGCGTGCGCCGGTTATCACGATCATGGGTCACGTCGATCACGGCAAGACCTCGCTGCTCGATGCGATTCGCAATGCGAATGTCGCGGCAGGAGAGGCCGGTGGCATCACTCAGCACATCGGTGCCTACAAGATTTCGTCTCAGGCAGGCGATGTCGTGTTTCTTGATACGCCTGGTCACGAAGCGTTTACCGAGATGCGCGCTCGTGGAGCCCAAGTCACGGACATCGTGGTCCTGGTGGTCGCTGCCGATGACGGTGTGATGCCTCAGACCATCGAGGCGCTCAACCACGCCAAGGACGCCAATGTTCCGATTATCGTCGCGGTGAACAAGATTGATAAGCCTGGGGCTCAGTCGGATCGCATTCGGCAGCAGCTCTCGGCGCACGGTCTGCAACCCGAAGAGTGGGGTGGCTCGACGATTTATTGCGACGTGTCGGCTCGTAACAAGGTCGGTATCGACAAGCTGCTGGAAATGCTGGCGCTTCAGTCGGACGTGCTGGAGCTGCGGGCAAACCCGAGCAAGGCTGCCAAGGGTGCTGTCATCGAAGCGAGAATGGACGCCAAGCGTGGTCCGGTCGCGACGGTTCTGATTCAGGAAGGTACGCTACGAGTCGGTGACATCGTGGTGGTCGGCGAAGAGATGGGCAAGGTCCGTGCGATGAGCGACGACAAGGGTCGTACCATGGCACAGGCGGGTCCATCGACTCCGGTCGAGCTACTCGGTCTGTCCGGTGTGCCGCGTGCGGGTGAAGTGCTCAACGCCGTGGTCGACGAGCGTGCCTCGAAGGATTTGGTCGAGCATCGTCGCCTCCGCCGCATCGAGCGCGATCGTGCCAAGGCCGGTCCGGTTTCGCTCGACAAGCTGATGGACGCCATGAAGGCGGGCCTGAAAGAACTGAAGATCATCCTCAAGGCGGACGTACAGGGTTCGACGGAAGCGCTGGGAAGTGCGCTCACCAAGCTCGCCACCAAAGAGGTCAAGGTTTCGATCATTCAGTCGGGCGTTGGTGGAATTACCGAGAGCGATGTCAACCTGGCCAAGGCCGGCAACGCGATCATCATCGGCTTCCACGTTCGCCCTGCGGGCAAGGCAGCGGCGCTCGCGGAGCAAGAGGGTGTCGACATCAAGCTGTACGACATCATCTATCAGGCGCTCGATGACGTGAAGCTGGCGATGGCGGGTCTTTTGGCCCCCATCAAGCGCGACAAGTTCCTCGGCAAGGCCGAGGTTCGCGAGGTCTTCAACATTCCCAAGATCGGTGCCATCGCAGGCTGCTCGGTGCTCGATGGGACGATCAAGCGGTCGGCGCTGGCTCGACTCATCCGTGATTCGGTGCTGGTGTACAGCGGCAAGCTGGGATCGTTGCGGCGCTTCAAGGACGACGTTCGCGAGGTCCAGCAGGGGTATGAGTGTGGTATGTCGATCGATGGTTACAACGACATCAGGGTCGGTGACATCATCGAGTCGTATGAAGTGGAAGAGATTGCGCCGACGCTGGCGTAGGTTCTCTAACCAGTACAAGACCGATGGCAGTTGTGGTCCATCGGTCGTTCGCCAATCCGCAGCATTTCAGGCAACAAGCAGATGATCGTTGGTGTCTGTCGCATCACCCTGCAGCTCGAGGACTGTCACTCCGACAAGGACAAGCGCTCGGTGTTGCGTCGTATCAAGGATCGCGTCCACCAAAAGTGGAACTGTGCGATTGCCGAAGTGGGCGATGCAGACTCGTTGGACTCGGCGCAGCTCGGTATCGTGGTGTTGTCCAATCAGCGCGGCTACACCCAATCTCAGGTTCAGAAAATCCTCCAGTTCATTGACGACCTGGCGTTTGCGCGAATTACCGACGACGAGCAGGACTACATTGATTATGGCGATGGTGCGGTCGAGGACTTGAGCCGTAGCGACTACGAGCACTGGGAGCCCGGCGATGCGGCCCCGACCAAACCTGCGCCGAAGCTGCAGCCACCCCGTCCACTGGAAACGACCGAGTATCCATGGGACTCCCCCGATCCGCACGCTACCGAGCACACGGCTGGCACGGACGAACGGGAAGGTCACTAGGCGGTGTTGGCAGGGCGGAGCTTGGTGGCGCTGGCCGTAACACTGCTGACGCTGAGCGGCTGTGTGACGGTGAATCCTCACAGCGCGGTGCGGCTGTCGCGGCAAGCGATGCAGACCACACAGTTGTTGTCGCGGACCCTGGCCGAGGCTCGGGCCGGGCTTCATGGTTACGTCGATAGCCAGACCCTGAGTGCACCGCTGCAAAACGAAGCGCCGCTATCCCACGACATGCTGTGTCAGCTTCAGTTGGTGCAGCAGAGCTTGCGTCAGCGCGAGGGCATGTTGCTGCGTTTGTCTCGGGCCTACGAACACTTTGCGCTACTGGCCCAGGAAGGTGCGGATCGCTGGTCGGGGGAGGTCTTCGATAACCTGCTCGCGGATCTCGACCCGATGGAGTTCATCATCGACACACCGCTGTCGGAAAGCTGTCCGTCACCAGCAGAGACCGCAGTGCCGCTGCTGAGCACCATCACACCGGCGCCGGCCCCACCGCGTTTGGTTCGTCCATCGGTGCAGCTTCAGCGAGCGAGTGAACGACTGCGCGGCTTGCTCCAGCGTGTGACCGAGATTCTGATCAGCGAACGGCCAATCTTTGTATCGCTGCTGAAGCAGCAGCTACGGGCGCGTGCGAACCTAGCCAAGGCGCTGTATCTGCGCTACGGGGTGATCGCTCCATCCGCGCTGCTCGCTCCCACGCTGAGCGGACTCGGCCTTTCGTACAGCGAGGTGGAGCTGCGGCTGCTGCGTGGGCTCAAGGACGCCGATCAGCAAGCGCTGCGAGCGGCGATGACGCAGCTTCTGAACCGGCGCGTCGAGCAGCAGGCGGCGCTGCTGACTGCGCAGTTTGATCAGCAGGTTGCGGTGCTACAGGCGTTGGCTCGTCAGCACGAACGACTCGAGGCTGGGCAGCCAATGGATCTACGGGTGCTGGCGCAGTGGGTGGTGCCGGTTCCTGCTCCGCCTGTGTCGCCTGCGTCTTCGGTTGCGCCACTGCCGTAACCGGCTTATGCCTTGACAGGGTGGGGAGCTGTGGGTTCCTCTGCGTGCGGGTCGGTAGTTCTGCTCGCACGTCTGCATTCCTGAATCAGCGACCGAGTCGCCGGTTCTTCGACGGAGGTCACCCGTGTTGCGATCCTCTCCTTCACCTTGGGCCCGTCTCTTGGGGCGGTCTGCCACATTACTCGGCGGGCTTTTGGGCACACTCCTTGGCGGAGGTTCCTACGCCCAAAGCTATGGCGATCACGTTCCACAGTCAGCCCCAGCCACGCCACCGACCGCCAGCCCGGATCCGGCGGCCGCAGTGTCTTCGACTTCTTTGCCCACCGCAGAGTCAGGGAATGCACCTCCGCAGCTTACCGATACAACGCAGGTCACGACTCCTACCCCGCAGCCAGTGGTCATGCAGCAGCAGGTTGCCATGGCACCGCTGTCGATTTGGCGCTTTGACTTAGGGGGCTATGTTCACGCCGCGTATCGCTGGATTGAGGAGCCGCAGAACTATAACCTCGCCGGACGCAACAACGGATTCCAGCTCGAGCAAGCGCGGGTGAGCGCCAATGTTCAGTACAAAAGCGCGCTCGCCGGACGGGTGTCGATCGAGGGTGCGAGTGAAGATCGACTGAGTCAGTCGTTTCCCGGTGGACAGCTCACGGCGCGACTCCGTGACGCCTACATTACCTGGGCCCCACTGCGGTTTCTGCGGGTGTCGATCGGTCAGATGGTGACGCCGTGGGATCTCGACAGCATGCGTTCCGATGCCGAGCTGCCGTTTGTGTCCCGAGCGGTTCCGGTCGAAGGAGTGCAGCCGACCGAGGGCTACACAACCCGTGGGATGGGCGCGGATCGCAACTTGGGAATTTCGATCCATTCCGGACATGTACCGCTCGGGGGGAATACCTCGTTCCGCTACTCGCTGTTCGCGGGCAATGGCAATGGTCAGAATCAGCTCCTGTCCGACAACAACATCCCGGCGGTTCGGGGTCGAGCGGAGTTTTCTTTTTGGGGAAAAGACGGACTCCCAATCGATCAAGTCCGGCCGATCTATGCCATCACAGACGATCTGCGGAAGCCGATTGTCCACATCGGTATTGCCGCCCAGTGGAATCCTCGTACCGTCGGAAATTTACCCGATTTGATCAAGGAGACCGATGTCGGAGTGGCTGCCGATTTTGCCGGTTCCTACTTGGGAATCGAGCTGCAAGCCGCGGTTCTGTACGTGAAGACCACCCGGGATACCTTGAGCGCGATTCCTCCGCTCGAGCGCTTCGGCTTTTGGGCGCACCTGCGCTATACCCTTCCCAAGATTCCGCTCGAAGTGACACCGGGATATCGGGTCGCTTCCTATGCGCCGCGAGCACATTACGCGACGACTCCGATTTCGGATACAGACCGGCAGTTTGATGAGTCGTTCGCGCTGCTGTATCACACCTTTGGTGTGTTCGTTCGTCCGACGCGGACCTTCCCAGTTCACGTCTCGCTCAACTACACGCTGACCAGCGAACAGAGTCCGAACATCCTCAACAACAACCGCTTCGAAGCAGACATCGTAGCGGCCTTCTAATCGTGAGGAAGCGATGAATCGCATCCTGGTGTTGGCATTCTGTGCGCTCACTCTGCTTGGCTTTGGGACGTGCCAGCGTGAACCAGCGGCGATGTTGCCGCGTGCCTTTCGGGTGACCGATCGAGCGCAGCTCTTTGGTGGTGGTCCGCGGGCGCTTGGTGAAGTCGGCGACTTTATGATGGAAAACGATCGCATTCGCGTCGTCATCCAGAACGCCGGATTTTCCCGAGGCTTCGGAGTCTACGGAGGCAGCATCATCGATGCCGATCTGCGTCGCTTCGATGAGCAGGGGCGCAATGAATCGAATCGCTTGGGAGGAAACGACATCTTTGCGGAGATGTTTCCCTCGTTTTTCTTCCAAGCCGTCGCTTGCGACAAAGTAGAGATTCTGTCCGATGGAACCAAGCCATTTGAGGAACGCTACGGGACAAGTCGTGTCCACTACGATGAAGGGGTCGCAGTGGTCCGCGCCTCGGGTGGTGGCGGCGAGTTTCTGACGCTCCTTAAAGTGTTCGACAGCCTGTTCCTAAACTACTTGCTCCCAACGGCGTCACATTCCGATACTGGCAACAGTGAGCTGGTCCGACTGGCACTCCTTTTGGGACTCCCTTTTGCGGACTTTGCGGCAGAGCTAAACAAGCTAAAAAACGACAATGCCCGCTATGAAGTCGACTACGTCCTGCGACCGGGTGCGCGTCGGGTAGAGATTCACTCCCGCATCATCAACAAGACCCGCTGGCCGCTCCAGATTCCTAGCTCGGTACTGGCCAATACCACCTTCCAACAGCAGATCGGTGGCGTCGACCTCAGCACGGTGCGGGTTCCGATCGGAATGGTGATGCTCTACGGACGGATGAACAACGTCTTTTTGCCGGGCACTGGATTTGATCTTCGACATCCGCTGGAGCGATCGTTTGGACGAGGACTCCCGCTGCCCGCGTTTAACGGAGTGGTCACAGAGTTCATCGCCTCTGCAGCCAGTCGGATGGGCGATCGCGTCAGCTACGGACTCGCCGCTGCGCCGAGCGAGACGAACTTTGTGAAGCAGAATGAGAGCGCGTATCGCAACCTGGGAAAGTACACCGATACGTTTACTCCGATCGACAACACCTCGCTGCTGGTTCCGTTTACCGCGATCTCGTTTATTGGGGTGTTTAGTGACTCGGTCAAGACCACGATCGCGCCGAGCGGATTTGTAGAGATGACGCAGTACTTTATCGTCGGCGGTGGCGACGTAGCCTCGATCGTGGACGATGTGATGACGCTGCGCGGAAACCAGACCGGAAGCTATCAAGGAATCCTCCGTGCCAACCAGGGCGGCGAGTCGACCAGCAGCGGACAAGTCCTTGTCTATCAAGAGCTAGGACTGACCGCGTCTGCGTTTGCCAAGGCCGATGACTATCTCGATGCCGGGCTGCGACTGTGTGAGACTGCGACGGCGAAGACGCTCTGCCGACCGTATTCCCAAGACTATCCCGATGATGCGGGGAACCTGGTTGGGAATCTGCCGCCGGGCCGTTATGCCTATCGCGTGCAGAGTGCGGGACGACCACTCGGGCCGTTTGTGCGGTTCGAGATCAAAGCGGGCGAAGCTACCTTTATTGATCCGGTGCTACCACCCCCAAGCTATCTGCAAGCGATGGTGGTGGATCAGTCGGGACGACCGCTGCCTGCGAAAGTCTCGGTGGTGGCCGAGTACGGTCGCGATGTAAGTGATGCGCAGCGGCGATCCGGTGGCGTCTTCGATGTGCAAGCGGGAGAGGACTATCGCTTCACCGATATGCTGAGCGATAAAAAGGACGGACAGCGTGCCTTCATCGAAGCGGTGGCGTATACCGATGCCGATGGACACGTGACGATTCCGGTTCGTCCGGGGCAGTACACCGTCTACTTCAGTCGCGGCTTTGAGTACGATCTGGTCTCTGTCCCGGTCTCTGTCGAGTCTGGGAATGCGGCCTCTGCTTCCGCGCAGCTTACTCGGGTGGTCGATACCACCGGCTGGATGTCGATGGACGCGCACGTTCATAGCGAAAACTCGATCGACTCGCGGATGGCAGTGGTGCCCCGGCTGACCTCTGCAGCCGGGGAGGGCGTCGAGGTGGTGATCTCGACCGATCACAACTTCATCTCGGACTGGCGACCGCAGCTTGATCTACTCGGGCTTCGTCCGTGGATGCAGAGCTTTGTGGGAATCGAGTTTACGACGCTGGAGAGTGGCCACTTCAACTCCTATCCGCTTGATTACCAAGTCGGTCCGGTGACCCATGGTGCGTTTGAGTGGTTTGGGCGGCCTCCCGCCGAGCTGTTTGCGGGACTGCGCAAGCTCGCCGATCCGGCTGCCGGATCAAACATCATTGTCTGCAATCACCCGCGTGACTCGACCCAGGGTTACTTCAACCAGTACGGACGCTCGAGCATTACCGGAGAGATGGTCTCGCAAGGAACGTCCAAGCGACTCGCAGGCGCGAACGGATCGGCGTTTTACGACGAGCGCGGCAAGAGTCTTTTGTCCTATGGCTGCGATGCGCTGGAGATCCTAAATGGCAAGCTCGGTCATCAGATCCACAGTGTCCGGGTACCGAGCGACTGGCCCGCTGCCTGTTACAAGCCACTGCCGTCGGGATTTGATCCCAAGACGCAGCTTGATCCCTGTAGCCTCAACGGCAAGATCCTGCGTCCGTCGAGCACGACCGAGGCGCTCATTCCCGGCACCATCCTGCTCGACAAGACGCCCACCGCCGATCCCGGCGCAAGTGGACTCGACAACGTCGAAGCGGTGTTTCCCGGTGCGGTGGATGACTGGTTCCATCTGCTCAATCAGGGATACCGGCACACCGCGATTGCCGCTTCCGATAGCCACGCCGATGTCGGAGAGGAGCCCGGAGCACCCCGGACCTTCCTGTACTTTGGCGACGATGATCCGGTGCGAGTGGACTCCGGCAAGCTGGTCGATGCGATCAAGAACAAACATGCGGCAACGCTCTCGCATGGACCGTTTTTGACCTTCACGGTGACCGTTCCTTCCGCAAGTGGGTCAGAGTCTGTTCCGGCGCAGATTGGATCGGATGTGCAGGCTCCCGATGGGAAAGTGACCGTGAACTACCGCTTGGCCGCGCCGCCTTGGGTCTCGGTAAGCAGGATTCACGTCTATGTGAATGGGCGGATGGTGCAGCGCATCCTGGTCGATCCGAACCGCAACTTGGCCCAGAGCGCGGCGGCACCGGGTGGACCCGTCACTGGACAGCTTCCGCTCATGATGACCAAGGACTCTTGGATTGTGATGGAAGCGGTGGGCGATCGTCCGATGTTCCCCGTGGTCACCGGGACCGAGGAGCCGTTCCTGCTCGTGTCCGACGCGGTGGGGGCGCTGGCCGGGCCGCTCGGAATTGCCGCCACCACCGACATCGGCGCAGTGGTCGTGGGCAATGAGCAGCCCTACGCCCTGACCAACCCGATCTGGATTCAAGTGAGCCGCAGCAGTGCCTGGAAACCACCCGGTGTCGTGCCGTGGAAGGATGTCAACGTTCCCGCCCAGGATCCCGGCGTCGGCGTGCTGCGAACCCGCAACCACGACTGATTCTTCCCCGTCGTGACCAGAGGGCACGCTTTTCGGAAAATCGCTTGACGCTGTTCGATGGGGACAGTAACGATTCGCGCAAAATGAAGCTTCGGGCGACTCTGCGCGGCAAGACCTATCAGTTTCGCGATCTCCGCGAGGTGATGGCCAAGGCCAACGAGGAAAAATCGGGCGACCGGCTGGCGGGTGTGGCGGCGGCGGACGCACTGGAGCGGGTGGCGGCCAAGCTGGTGCTGTCCGAGGTGCCGCTATCGGCCTTTATCGACCATCCGGCGGTTCCGTACGAGGAAGACGCCGTCACGCGGCTCATCCTCGACGAGTTAAACCAGCCGATCTTTCAGTCGGTGAAAAACTGGACGGTGTCGCAGCTCCGCGAGCATGTCCTGCGCACCGATGTGAGCGGGCCTGATCTGCTCCGGCTTGGACGCGGCCTGAGCTCCGAGATGATCGCGGCCTGCGCCAAGCTGATGTCGAACCTCGACCTGCTCGCGGCGGCCCGCAAGATCCGCGTCGTCGTTCACGCCAACAACACCGTTGGCTTGCCCGGTCGGGTGAGCGTTCGTCTGCAACCGAATCATCCCAATGACTCCATCGACGGCATCCTCGCCTCTTTGCGCGATGGGCTGTCGTTTGGCTGTGGCGACGCCGTGATCGGCATCAATCCCGTCACCGACAACTGGGAGATCACCCGCCGCATTCTCGATGCGACCCACGACTTTCTGGAAGAGTGGCAAGTCCCGACGCAGAACTGCTGCCTTGCCCACGTCACCACCCAGATGAAGGCACTCCAGAACGGGGCGCGCCTGGGCCTGATGTTTCAGTCGCTGTGCGGCACCGAGTCCGGCTGCAAAGCCTTCGGCGTGAACATCGAGATGCTGCGCGAGGCCTGGGACATGACCCGAAAGCTCGGCACCGCGACCGGCCCGAACGTCATGTACTTTGAGACCGGGCAGGGCAGCGCCCTATCGGCCAACGCCCATCATGGCGTCGATCAGCTCACCTGCGAGTCCAGAAACTACGGCCTGGCCCGCTACTTTCAGCCGTTTTTGGTGAACACCGTCGTCGGGTTCATTGGTCCCGAGTACTTGTTCGACGCCCGCCAGGTGACCCGCGCTGGCCTCGAAGACCACTTCATGGGCAAGCTGCACGGCCTGCCGATGGGCTGCGACGCCTGCTACACGAACCACGCCGACGTCGACCACAACGATCTCGAAAACCTCGAAATCCTGCTCGCCAGCGCGGGCTGCAACTTCTTTATGGGCCTGCCGATGGGCGACGACATCATGCTCAACTACCAGAGCACCTCGTTCCACGACAACGCCACCATGCGCGAAGTGCTCGGCCTGCGCCCCGCCCCCGAGTTCGAGTCGTGGATGGAGCGAGTCGGCCTGTGGGAAAACGGTCACCTTACCACCCGAGCCGGCGACGCCACCCTGTTTACGTAGCTGGTGGCGGCGGCGGGGGGGTTCCGGGGGGGCGATACAGAGGGGCCCTGGTTGGGGCCGTCGGAGGCGGAGTCGGTGCATAAACTGGAGCCGGAGGCGGCGGCGCTGGTGCGTAGACCGGCGGAGGCGGCTGCGGCTGAACATAGACCGGCGGAGGCGGCTGCGGCTGAACATAGACCGGTGGAGGCGGCTGCGGATAGCCACATCGCATCGCTCGCTGATCTTCACGTAGCTCGCGCTGGTCTTCGCGCAGCTCACGATGGGAGCGGCGGACTTCTATCTCGGCCAGATGGATGAAGCGCTGCATCGCCTGCCGGGCATTCGATAGCGCGGGAACATTCGGCCCCCACTGATACGTCGACGCCACCGCTCGCTCCAGGTCATTGAGCGCCGCCGTCTCTTGCATCAGCTCTTGCCGCTCTTGCATCGCATCGCGACGGTCATCACGGGCATCGCGGGCGTCCTTCCAGTTCCGATCCCGACGGGCTTCCCAGTTCGAGCGGTTCGCCTCGTTCTGCGCCTGCATCGTCTCGCGACGCTGCTCGGCCACTTCGGCACGACCCTGCGCCACAAAGCTGTTGAGAGCGGCGTTCACCCCCGCACCATCGCGACGCTGCCAGGCCATGTCGAATGCCGCCAGCGTATTGCGGAAGTTCTGCAAGTCTCGCATGTCGTCTTGGAGCTGACGAGCACTGCGCCCGACCTCTGCCGCACTTGCGTTGCGTTCCATCCGTCGCATCGGCTGCGCCTGCACCGTACCGATCGCCAGCACCGTACCGAGCAGCAGCGAACCACCGATTACCAACCTACGTAGGGACATGGGGGCTTCCTCCGAGCACTTTCATTGATTCTCGATCTACAGACGCACGACTGGCTACAGCATTCGAACGTGCAAAGTGGTGCGCAGGTCAGGGTTGGGAGGACTTTGTTTTGACCAAGTGGTGCGCGGACGGACTTGTGCCGGACTTTGACTTTGCCAAGTGGTGCGCAAGTCGGGTTTTGCCGGACTTTGTCTTGATCAAGTGCTGCACAAACGTGGGTGATGCCGGACTTTGACTTTGCCAAGTGGTGTGCAAGCGGGCTTGTGCCGGACTTTGACTTTTCCAAGTGCCGCACAAGTCGGGTTTGTCACGACTTTGCAAAGTTACAGCGCCATTTTGGGCGGGTGGCGCGGCCCTTTCTACGGGCACAGGGGCGCTAGTTGCTGAAGCGGCGGTATAGGCCGACGACCGTACCGAGCAAATGGACGGCCCGGAACTCGTCGCGCCGTACATAAATGGGGGAAAGGCGGCTGTTGGCGGGCTTAAACGCGATGCGGTCGGCTTCGGGGTAGAAGTACTTCACGGTCGCTTCTTCGTTGATCATCGCGACCACGATGTCACCGGGGTTGGCGGTGGGCTGCTTGCGCACGAACACGAAGTCGCCATCGTTGATGCCCGCGTCAATCATCGAGTCGCCCTGTACCCGCAGCGCGAACAGCTCGCGGTGGTTGCCGATGAGCAAGCGATCGACGCGCAGGCGGTCTTCCAGGTGTTCTTGCGCGAGGATCGGCTGCCCGGCGGCGACTCGACCGAGCAGCGGCACCTCGACCAGGTCACTCTCGCGCTCGGGCGGCGGCTCGCTCTGCCCGGCGGTCATCACCCGCAGCGCCCGTGACTTCAGATCCTGCCGCTCCAAGTAGCCCTTCTTGGTGAGCGCGATCAGGTGGTCGTTGACGCCGTTGGTCGAGCGGATGCCGAGCCGCTCCCCGATTTCCCGGAGCGTGGGCGGATAGCCTCTGCGGTCGAGCGACTCGCTGATGAGATCGAGCACCTCTTTCTGACGCGAGGTCAGGGGGCGTCGCGGCTCACCGGATGGTTCGGTGGCACCTGGGCTAGCGGGAGGCGGGGGATTTTTTACGCGGGGCATGCGGACCTCTCATGGACTGAACGAATGTGAGGCTACTTTCCCGCGCACCCGCCGTCAATTGTGCAGATCGCAACATAAATGGCTCGCGCAAGGTGCAGTCCGCTGGGTGGTGGCTGTGGAAGTGGCCGCAGCTTGTGCGAAGATTGGGTTTCGCCAGTTGGCGCTGCTTTGAAACATGCTGACGCTGCAAGCTCTGGTTCTTTTGTTTTTGCCTGAAGTCATGATGCCGCGACCCGTGGATCTGTCGGGCGTGGCGAGCGATGCCGTCGAGCTGGAGCGTCTGGCGGTGCGGATGGGTCCAGCGCGGCTTTTGCGCCTTCTGGTCAGGCCGCAGGCAGCGGACAAGGGGCGTACGGCGCTGGCGGCGCTGCGTGGACTGTCGCTAGCGGGCGAGGGCAATCCCGAGTTTGCCGCCCAAGCGGTGCTGCCGCTGCTCGATTATTTGGAGCAAACGACCGACGACAAGCTTCAACGGGCGGCCTCGGACACGGTGCTGCGGCTGTGTCAGGTGATGGGGCGCTCGCTGCGCTGCGAGGAAGCCGACGACTTCGGTTGTGGCGCGGATGTGGGGGGGCTGCCGACGCGACTTGTGGCGATGGCCGAAAAGTCGAGCCTGCCGCCGCTCACCCGCAGTGTGGCGATCTCGGCCCTGCAGGCGCTGCCGTTACTTACTTGGCAGACGCAGTCGCCGCGCTTGTTTGCGTTGGCCCAGCGCGAGCCCGCTCCGCTGCGCACCGCCGTGCTGGCCGCGCTCTCGCTTTTGCATCAGCAAGCGGCGCGACCGGAGCTGGTGACCCTGGCGACCCAGCCCGATGACGTTCTGGCGGTGGCGGCGGCCCAGGAGCTGTGTTGGCCGCTGACCCTGCAAAAGCCTGCCAAGCCGCAGCCCGGCGTCTTGCCGGTGCCGGTGGTTCCTCCTGCTGTGCTTTCGCGGGTGCGGGCGATGGCTGCGGCCACCCAGCCGATTGCGGTGCGACTTCAGACGATAGATTGCTTGCGAGTGGCCGGTACGGCAGAAGACAAGGCGCTGCTGCTACAGATTGCCGCAGCAGCCAAAGCGGCTAAAAGCCGGAAGTGAACAGCCAGCGGTCGCCGTCTCGGACGAGCTCCAGCCGCTTGTCGTTCTGACGACGCTCCCACTTTTCGCCAATCTCGGTCATGAGCTGAAAGCTCAGGTCGTAGCGAATGTCGACGGTGGCATGGTCGCCTGAAACGTGAATATCGCGGTAGCGAACCAAGTAGCGCATCCACCGCACCGAGGACAGCCGGTTTTCCAGCACCCGCTTGAGTCCGGCGTAGGCATAGTCATCTTGCGCGGAGGGAGTTCCCGAGTCTTCGTAATAGTTCGGGTGTGCCAGCGTCAGCAGCTTGCTTGCTTCGCGCTGCTCCATCGCAATCCGGTATTCCTCGACGCGCTGGAGCAGCTCGCGGTGTTGTGGCGTATCGGCAATCTTGGTGCCGGGAATGGTCTTAAACGTCGCGCAGCCGGAGACGAGTGCAAGGCACATCACCAGCCAGCCGAGCCATCCGGTTCGAGCTTGGCGTCGCGAGGTCTTGCACACAGAGGCCGAAATCAACTGGTTCATCGCTGTCTTCCTTGGCAGAGCCAGCACTAGGTTACGGTAGCGGGCTTCATCCGGCGAAATTGCAAGCTGGGTGCCAGGCTCACGCCGTCGAGAGCGCTTCCATGCTGCGTCATCGTGTCAGTAGAATGCCCGCAAACTTTGTCATCATGTCAGGCCCGCCGCGATACCGCCTCGCGAGCCAGTTCGTCGCAGCGCTCGTTTTCGGGGACGCCGGCATGGCCTGCCACCTTGACAAAGCGCACCTGCGGGAAGTCTCGCAGCAAGGTCCGAATCTCGGCGACCAGCTCCACGTTGGCCTTGGCTTTCCAGCCGAGTGACAGGATGCCAATCGAATAGCTGGAGTCGGTGTAGATCACGACGGCGCGGTGCCGCTCGGTCATTTGCAGTCCGCGTAAGATCGCGGTGAGCTCAGCGATGTTGTTGGTGCCGACGCCCAGGTACTCGCTGCTCTCGCGTCGCAGTGGCTCACCGTCCTTGCCAGCGGGATCGAGCAGTACGATGCCAAGTCCCATCGGACCCGGATTGCCGGTGCAAGCCCCGTCCGTGTAGATGTGGACCGCATCCGCCAGGGCTTGGGCGTGAAGGTGGGGGTGTTTGGTCGCACCTTTTGCGGTTGGGTGAGTCGACCGGGTCGCGGTTTTGGCGGCACCCTTTTTGGTCGTGGCTTCTGCCGCTCCGTCCTCGGGTTCCGCAGCGGGGCGCACTTCCTCGTCGCTGTGAATCTTCTTGTCGTCGTCTTCCCCAAGATTCCGTGCTGCTGCTCGATAGACCTTGCCGCCCGAGCGATACAGGATGTCGACCCGAGAATCGGGGCCGACCGTAAGCTCACCGCTTTGGTCGCAAGCAACAAACACTTTGGCGTCCCGTAGACGCCGCGTTACCCAGGGCACGGCTGCACCCTAGCGACCGACGAGCCGCTTGGCAAGGCCCAGCATGCGCTGCTGAATTTGCTACCGGCCTTGTTGTACTCTTTTATAAATGCCGCCGCTTCTCACCGAAGGTCAGATTGTCCGCAACCACCGCATCGGGCGGCGGATCGGACACGGTGGGATGGGCGAGGTCTACGAGGCCGCGCATGTCTCGCTCCAGCGGCGGGTGGCAATCAAAGTGCTTCACCCCGACTGGTGCAAGAATCCCGACTTGGTGAAGCGCTTCTTTAACGAGGCGCTGGCGACCAACCTGATTCGTCATCCGGCGATGGTCGAGATCCATGATCACGGCAAATTTCCCGACGGAATGCCGTTTTTGATTATGGAGTTTTTGGAGGGTCAGTCGCTACGTCGCTATCGCGGCACGCTGTCTCCTTTGCAAGTGGTACGGCTGGCCTGGCAAGTGGCCTCGGGGTTGCGAGCGGCGCATACCAAAAAGATCGTCCATCGGGATTTAAAGCCCGACAACGTGATGGTGATTCGCGACGATACGGTGCCGGGTGGACAGCGGGTGAAGATCCTCGACTTCGGGCTGGCCAAGCTCGCGTCGGAGTATCAGCAAGAAGGGGCCGAGGCGGTCAAAACCCGCGACGGCGTGGCACTGGGTACGCCCGAGTACATGGCACCAGAGCAGTGGCTTGGTGCGAGCAAGGTCGATGGCAAAGCCGATGTCTATTCGCTGGGCGTGGTGCTGTACGAAACCATCGCCGGTGGACCACCGTTTCCCTCGAGTGAAGGCTCACGACTGCGCTCGCTCCACCTGTATACGCCGCCCCCGTCGTTGGCCGAAAAGGCACCAGAGACGCCCAAAGAGCTGGTCAAGCTGATCGAGGACATGCTGATCAAGACCTCGGGAGATCGACCGGCGATGGCTGAGGTCGAGCAGCGGCTCGAAGCGATGCTGCGTTCTCTCGACCGGAGTGATCCGCCGCTGAGCCTGGAGCAACAGCCGCCGCCCAAGCCCGAGACGCCGGCCCCATCGGTAAGTCCGTGGCTGCCGCTCATCGCGAGTGCCGCCGTAGGCTTTTTCCTGGTGAGTTTGGTCCTGCTGTTTTTCTTGCTCACCCGTCACTAAACGAAGACAACGCGGCCGTCAGTTTAGGTCGGCGATTCGCCAGCTGTCGCCCTCGCGCACCAGTTCGATGAAGAAGCGTGGGTCGTACTCGATGCGAGCGCGATCCCCCTTGATCTCGATCGTCGGCTTGACCAGAGCGGCGCGCAGTCTCTCGAGCCGTTCGGTGAGCTGCGCCTCCAGCGCCAAACGCTCGGATGTGGACAGCAGCCGCAGCAGGGCCTGATAGTTGCGCTGCTCGACGGCAAATAACAGCATCTTGAGGACATCTTGCGGAGTCGGTGCCACCACCGCTCGCAGGTAGGCATCGCGGAGCTGCCACGTTCGACGGAGCGGCTGCACTTCGGCAGTCAGTCTCACCATCGATCCGTGGGCAAGCCGCAGCTCGGCTGTTTCGTTGAGTTCGCGCCGCTGCGAGGAAAGCAGCGCCGTGAGCTGTTGATGCTGCTCGGCTCGCTCGATGCGGTGTTCGCGCCACTGTTTCTCGAACTCTTCCGCCGATAGCGAGAGTCGGAGCGATGGGGACAACAGCAGATAAGCGGCTCGGGCATCATCTTTGGCCAAGGCACTGGCGTAACTACGGAGCGTATCCTTCGCAGTTCCCGCCGAGCTGCCACCACAGCCCGCGCTGAGCAGTACACCCACCACCGCAGACAATGTGGCCGCACCCACCACCCTTTGCGAAAAAGTCATGCGTTGTTTTGAGCCGGACGTCCGCATCTCGCCCGCATCGTAGCGCACCAGCCCGGGCCCTGCGGTACGCGAAGCGCCGTTCACTGCTGGTTCGTTAACCATTGTTCACAACTCAAACAGCCTCAGCGGCTTTCCCGTATGGGCTTCGGTTGAGAATTCGATCTAGCAATGCGGCACGGGGCTTGTAGGATGGAACTGTAAAAGCTTCAAAAGCTCTGTCGCTGGAGGAAAAACATGCTCCGCACTGCGATCTCCCGAGCTGGAACCAGTCGTCTTTCATCCATGGTCATGCCCCTTGTCGTGGCATTGCTTTCTGCAATGCCGGGCTGCGACAAGGATCCCGCGCAGGCTGAGCGCCGCTACTGCGATCAGAGTGGTTGCTTCGCTTGCGTTGGGGAGAACTGCTATCCGGTCCCTGGCGATGCGACCAAGCCTGCGGACCCACCGCCCGGCTCTGTCACGACCTGTGACAGTGATGCCATCTGCGGTGCTGGTCGCGTTTGCAATCTTGCCAAGTGCGTTGACGCTTGCAAGGACAACTCGGCCTGCAAGAGCACCGAGTCGTGTGTCTCCGGTCGCTGTCGTCCGTCAGACTCTGCCGCCTGCGGAGTCAGCGGTGCGCTCTGCGTCAGTGATTCGCAGTGTGCAGCGGGCAGCCTGTGCGTAAACCGGGCCTGTGCGACCTCTTGCGCAGCAGCGGGATCGAAGTGCGCACTCGGTCAGGTCTGTGCGTCGGGCTCCTGTGTGGAAGATCCGAAACCGACCAGCTCGCAGTGTGTCTTTGACGTCGACTGTGGCGGCAGCGGGTTTCGCTGCATCAACGCCTACTGCTTGAGCACGTGCACCGATAGCAAGCAGTGCCAGGGCGGCTCGGTGTGCCTCAAGGGCGTCTGCCGAGGCAATCGCCTCCCGCAGTAGTTGTCCTTCGCTCACTTTTGCGAGGACGATGAGACGCACGCGCAACCGAGCTGCGGTGGCGCGGGCGTCAGCTTGCTTTTCGGGCGATGGCGATCAGTCCGCCGGCATCGTGGCTTTGGTTGATGTCGTCGGTGTGCCACTGAAACTGTAGTCGCTGCTCACCCGCGATGGCCTTGCGCTTGAGCCAGATCGTGAGCTTTGGGAAGCCCGCGATGGCTCGTAAGAGCACTCCCGCGAAGTTGCCAATTACCTTCTTGAACTTGTTGGGCTGCGTGGTCCAGCGTTCGATGGTCAGTCCGGTCCGGGCCAGCCGGGCCGCTAGGTCGGCCGCCACGTAGCGGCGCACGTGACCACAGGCATCATCGAAACCAGTCCATAGTGCGGGATTGACCGGGACGGAGAAGAACAGCGCACCTCCGGGACGAAGCACTCGGGACAGCTCGTGCAAGACCGTTTCATCGTCAGGAATGTGCTCGAGCACCTCGAATGCGCAGACTACGTCGAACGCTCCATCACAAAACGGCAGGGGTCCGGCTGCACGTACGCCATGACCGCCAAACACGTCGAGCTTGCGCAGCGCGGCCTGCGACAGGTCAACGAAGTAGCCACCTTCCACCGGAATCCGTGGCAGTACACCAGCTCCCATTTCTAGCAGTCGTGACCCGCTGTGAATTTCTTTTTGTAGCTCCGGCCAGATCGGCCACTCGGTGTGAGTGGGTATTGGGAGCTTTGCCCACAGCCGATCGTAGATGTGCTCGTTTTGCTTGATCGCGTCAGTCATTCGGCCTCTTGTTCGGAACGCAGCTAGCGGCTCACGCGGGCGTAGAGTTGACTCAAATGTCGCAGGTGATCGAGGCTGCGATCGTCGAGTTGACCGCTGCGCAGGCGGAATCGCCAGTTGCCCTGCGGCTGTCCTGGGGTGTTCATGCGCGCCTCATTGCCAAGCCCTAACACGTCTTGCACCGGGATGATCACGGTCTCGGCTGCGGTTCCCATCACCAAGCGGATGAGCGAGAAGTGGGCGTAGCTGGGACTTGGGACGTGGCCGAGGTAGTCGTTCACTTTGTCGCGCTCGCGGCGGGACTGCTCCTCGGTACGGGTGCCCTCGGGTTCACCCCGATACCAGCCCATGATGGTGGAGTTGTCGTGGGTCGAGGTGTACGCGACCAGGTTTTTTCGGAATGCCCACGGACGACCATCGTAAAAGTCGTCGTCTCCAAAGCCGAACTGGAGCACGCGAATCCCGGGAAATGCGAAGCGGTCGCGTAGCAGCTCGACATCGGGGGTGATGACTCCGAGATCCTCGGCGATGAAGCGAACCTGTCGGGTGTCGGGATGGCTGGTCAGCACCTCGAACAGGGCCTGACCGGGCGCATCGACCCAGCGGCCAAACTCGGCGGTGCGATCGGCGGCGGGAATTTCCCAGTGGGCGGCAAAACCTCGGAAGTGATCGATGCGGACGCGATCGAACAGTGAGGCGGCTCGCTGGATTCGCTGTCGCCAAAACGCGAAGCCGTCGGCCTGCATCCGGGGCCAGTCGTACAGTGGGTTGCCCCAGAGCTGGCCGGTCTTGGAAAAGTAGTCCGGAGGAACGCCCGCCTGAACCTTGAGCTGTCCATCGGGATGGAGCAAAAACTGGCTGCGACTACTCCAGACTTCGACGCTGTCGTGGGCAACGAAAATCGGGACATCACCGATGAGTTCGATCCCGAGCGTGGTGGCAGCCTGGCGAAGTGCGCGCCATTGACGCTCGAATAGCCACTGCACGAAGCGATGCAGATCCAGGCGAGCGGCCAAACGTCGACGGGCCTCTAATAACGCGGACGGATCGCGATCCCGCAGCGGTGTCGGCCACTCAATCCAGGGACGCAGCGCCTGCTCTTCTTTGATCGCCATAAACAGCGCGTAGTCATCGAGCCAGGCGTGCTGCTGACTGGAAAACGCGGCCAGCTCGCGCCGCAGCGGTTCCAGCGCGGGGGATTCGTCGGTGCGAAGCCGGTCGAAGGCACGCATCAGCAATGGCCACTTGTAGGTTTGGGCGGCCGCAAAATCGGCTTCGGCTGACTCGACGGGCGCACTGCGTAAGACTTCGGCAGAGAGCAGGCCATCGGCGACGAGTTGGTCGATGCTGATAAAGAGCGGGTTGCCACCGAGCACCGAGGCGGTCTGATACGGTGAGTCGCCAAAGCCGGTCGGCCCAATCGGTAGAACCTGCCAGGCGCGCTGACCGCCTCGCGCAAGCTGATGGAGGAAACGATACGCCTCGGGACCGAGATCGCCGCAGCCAGAAGGGCCGGGGAGCGAGGTGATGTGGCAGAGCAGTCCGCTGTGACGGGGCCAGTCGGAAGAACCAGGCAGCGTGGGTTGACCGTGCATGTCGGCAGTATACCGAGCAACCTGCGGGGGGCCTGTTTGAAACTACGGCAGCGGAAGCAGACCTAGGCGCTCACGCACTTCGACCATGGTTCTGAGTGCGACCTTGCGAGCCTCAGCGGCACCGGCTTGCAGAATGTCCTCCACGAGGCCCGGTTTCGCGAGCAGCTCGCGTTTGCGTTCCTGGATGGGTTGGAGGGCGGTGATCATCGCTTCAGCGAGTGCTCGTTTGCTATCCACACAGCCAATTCGGGCGCTGCGGCAGCCTTCCTGAAACTCGGTGACCTTGTCACTCGACATGAAGAATGGCTCCAGGCCGCAGACGTAGCAGCTCTCGGGATGCCCCGGGTCTTTTTTGCGGAGGCGCAGCTCGTCCGTAAACGCGCCACCGATCTTTTTGCGAATGACCTCGGGTTCGTCGGAAATGGCCACATAGTTGCCGAGCGACTTCGACATCTTCTGTTTGCCGTCGAGGCCCATGATGCGCAGCGGAGAGCGATGCAGCGGCAGGGGTTCCGAAAACAGCGCCGGTTCGCCATAGCGACCGTTAAAGCGCCGGACGATTTCGCGAGTTAGCTCAAGGTGCTGAATCTGGTCTTCACCAACCGGCACTCGCGTCGCTTTGTAGAGCAGGATGTCGGCGGCCATCAGCACCGGATAGGTAAAGAGGCCACAGTTTACGTACTCTGCGCGCTCACCTTTTTCTTTAAACTGGGTCATCCGCGACAGCTCGCCGTACGGCGCTACGGTGCTCAGGATCCAGGCCAGCTCGGCGTGCTCGGGAACCTGTGACTGCACAAACAACGTCGCTCGATTGGGATCAATGCCACAGGCGAGCAGCTCGACCGCCATGTCCATCACCCGAGCGCGCATGGCTGTGGGGTCGTACGGCTGGGTGATCGCGTGGAGATCGACGATGCAGTAGAAGCAGCGGTGCTGTTCCTGGAGCGCCACCCAATCGCGGACCGCTCCCAGGTAGTTGCCGATGTGGAAACCTCCCGAGGGCTGCATCCCCGAGAACACGACTTCACGCTTGGTGGCGTGGGCGTTCACAGCTTGGGTAGGTTCAGCGTCGGTAGCGAGGGTAGTAGACGGGTGCTTTGAGTCCATGGCGCAGAACATGCATACAGTGCAGTTAGCGTCGATGTCAAACAATCGTCCTGACGAGCCAAACCATGCCCAGCGGGCTGTGCGGTCACCTGGTACTTCGTAGGTCGTTGCGAGGTACTTCTCAATGGAACGCACGACTGCTCGATATGCGCGGGCTCCTTCAGCGACGGTGTGAAGAATTCTGGCGATGAGCTCGTCGGAGAAAGTAAAATGGCGCAGAAATACAGGAGACCTCACATGAAGCGAGTTCTTGCGGCGCTCTGTGCGCTGGCCGGAGCAAGCGGCTGCTACGGCACCACCTACGTAGAGACCCCCGCTCCGCAGTACGGCACCACGATGGAGTACATTCCAGATGCACCACCGGCCCCGATCTCGGTGACGATGCCGCCTCCGGCCCCGCGGTACGAGCCCGTGTTGACCTGTGGATACGGCACGATCTACGTCCCCGGTCGTTGGGACTGGACGGGCCGCTGGTATTGGGCGCGTGGCTACTGCTCGCCGGTTCGCCCTGGATATATCTACGTCGGACCACGGTTCATTGGTGGTACGTATTACCGAGCGCACTGGGCGCAGGCCAGCTATGGCGCACCGGCGTATCCCGGTGGAATGGGACAGCCGGTGTATCGGCCCGCGCCTGTGTACGGAGGAGGAACGGTGGTGGCCCCACCACCGCCGGTGTATCGGCCCGCGCCTGTGTACGGAGGAGGAACGGTGGTGGCCCCACCGCCGCCGGTCGCTCCGGCCCCCGTGTATCGGCCCGCGCCTGTGTATGGAGGAGGTCCGACGGTTGTGGCCCCGCCGCCACCACGTCCGATGGGTGCGCCCGTGTATTCGCCGCCGGGAGTTGCTCCGGGGTATCGACCCGCGCCTGCACCGGGTGGCTATCAGCCCGCGCCTGCACCGGGTGGCTATCAGCCCGCGCCTGCACCGGGTGGCTATCGTCCGCAGCCGAGTTACCCCGCGCCCGCACCGGCTCCGACGGGCGGCTATCGTCCACCGCCATCGGCTCCGGCTCCGCATACTGGGTCGCCGCCGCCGTTTAATCCCGGTGGTGGTCCGACCCACCGCGTGGTCGCGCCGGGCTCGGGCCTGTAATCGACCGCCGCCGTTGTAGTTTCGACCCCATTTCTGTCCTGCGTGGCCACCGCTGGTACTGATACAGTGCGCGGCCATGCTTCCTCGTTATCTCTTCGCCGACGTTGACGATACCTTTACGGTTCGAGGTGGCATTCATGCCGATGTCCTCGAAGCGGTGGCTCGTGCAGAGCGGGCGGGGATGGAAGTCATCCTCAATACCGGACGACCGGCTGGTTACGGCGCGACGCTGCTGGCTTATCTGCCCATGGTGAGTGCGGTGATTGTCGAAAATGGTGGCGCTTGGCTCGATCGTCGAGCAAAAGCTCCGTCGGCACAGAGTCCGGGAGGCGGCCTGGTCGCGACCGCTGGTCATGAGCACGGGCTGCACTATTTTCGTCCACCATCAGCAGATCTGCGAACGCGCTTGGCTGCGCTGCAGAAGCGGGTGGCTCGCCGAGTCGGGCGGGTCTTTACGACCACGGCAGACAATCAGTTTCGGGTGAGCGATTACACGGTGGTGCGGGATCTACCGGGCGGCGCAGAAGGGGCGGCGCTGCTGGCGGAGATCGCACGCATCGCAGATGAAGAGAGTGAGCAGCAAGGGCATATCCTGGCCAGCTCGATCCATATCCACTTCATGCTCGATGGGGCAGCCCGCCGTAGCAAAGCGGAAGGCGCGGCGGCTCTGCTTACTCAGCGCGGGGTGAGTGATGCGCACGGTGAGCTGGCTCGGTGTGCGGTGTCGGTTGGAGATTCCGCCAACGACGCGAGTCTTTTCGCGCCCGGCCGGTTTGCTCTGTCCGTTGGTGTCCGCAACATCGAGCGCTACCTGCCCGAGCTCGGCGAGCTGGTGCCCATGCACATCACGACCCACAGCGAGGGCTTCGGGCTGTGCGAGCTGATAGCGGACCTGCTGAGTGGGCGACTCGGTGTTTCATGACACGCGGATCGGTCATCGAGGTCCGGCCTGATGCTAGTGCATCGGGGTTCCGGTGCGCTGGTGATAGTGGCGAAGCACGTCGGCGGCGGTTTCCTCGATGGCTTTGCCAGTGACATCGATGACGGTCCAATCGGGATGGCTGCGGAGCAGATCGCGGGCGAAGTAAATCTCGCGCAGGATGTAGTCGCGCTGGCCATAGCTGGTGTCCGACGCCATGTGGATTCGTAGCAGTCGCTCGCGGCGAATCTGGAGCAGTGCGTCGGGCTGAATGGTCAGCGCATAGACGCGCTCGGGTGGCACCTGATCCAGCTCGGGAGGCAGTGGCAGGTCGAGTACGAGCGGTACGTTGGCGACGCGATAGCCCTTCTGCGCCAGGTAAATCGACAGCGGGGTCTTGGATGTCCGACTGATTCCGAGCAGCACCAAGTCGGCTTTGATCAGGTTTTCGGGACAGCGGCCGTCATCGCTCTGCACGGTGAATTCAATCGCTTCCATGCGGCGAAAATAGCTATCCGATACGGTGTGGAGCAGACCCGGCACTTCGCGTGGCTCAACGGACAGAAAGCGCGCCATGGTGCCGAGCAGTGAGCCGATGAGATCCACATAGGGGACGCCGCGCTGCTCGCACTTGGTCTGCAGGACTTTGCGTTCCTCACCTCGGACGAGCGTGGAAACGACCAGGCCTTGGGCGCGCTGGGCGTTGCCAACGACGACATCCATATCCAGCTCGTGGCGGAGGTGCGGAATCAGGCGCAGATCGGTCACTTCCTCGAGCAGGTCAAACTGGCGCAGCGCGGCGCGAACCATCTTTTCGGCAGTTTCGCCCGTAGAGTCAGAGACGACAAAGATGGTGCGCAAAAGCCCAGTTTCAGCCATGGGTACCTACGGTAACACCTTTAAGTGGTGGCTCGGGGGCGGAACCGTGGCATTGGCAAACGACACGGACTGAGACGTGCGCGCTCGCCAGTCGATGACGCGAGGACATTCGGGATCGGGGGCGCTCAGGCTGCCGGTCTGGTGCACACTCACAACGCGACAGCCGCCTCGACACAGCGACAGATAGCGACAGCTTCGGCATGGCTCTTCGGCGGAGGCAAAGTCGCGGAACGGTGCAAAGGCGGTCGGCTCAGCGAAATAGCGACGGAGGTCGGTGACTCGCTGGTTGGTCGGTGCGGCAAAGCTACAGGCCGAAAGCTTGCCGTCGGCGCGTGAGGCAGTGAGCAGGTCGCCTCCAGCGCAGCCGTAGATCGACAAAAAACGCAGCAGCTTGTCATCGAGCTGCTGGTGCGCCACAAACGGAACCATCGAACAGTCCAGCCGAGTCCGTAGCCGATGGCGTCGAGTAAGTGCCAAAACGGTTCGGATCAAGGTTCGGTGCTGTTCGTCGGTACAGCGCAGGTTTTGATACGTGTCGTGGCTCGCACCACGCCCCGCTGGTTTGAGTCGGAGCAGCTCCAACTCGCGCAGGCCGGTGCGCCGGGCGTAGGTGAATAGCTCCTCGAGGTGTTGAAGGCCGACGCGGGTGACGACGGTGTTGATGCCGATGTCGGGAAATGCTCGGAGCAGCGCCCGTGCCGCGTGATCGGCCCTATCAAAACCAGCAAATCCACGCACTTGTGTATAGATATCGCCGACCCCATCGATGCTGACGTTGATCTGTCCAAACAGGCCGCGCCGCGCCCACCCACACAGCCGATCGAGCGTCGCTTGGTCGTACAGTCCGCTCGTGGTCAGGTTGGGAATCACTCCGCGCTGCCAGCAGTGGGACAGTAGCTCGCCGAGCCAGGGCAGGAGCGCACTTTCACCGCCCCCGAGAGCAACGTGAAAAACGCCGGCTGCGGCGAGCTCATCGATGGCGGCGCACCACTCAGGAAGGCCCCACTCGCTGGGCGAACCCTGCGGAGAAGCCCCTGTGTAACAGGTGGCACAGCCGGCCGCACAGCGATTGGTGAGCTGAAGATGAGCTTCGAGCGGTGCCGACAGAGGCGCGTTCGATTCGATCGCCGGCTCCGGTCCTTCCCACAAGCCTTCGCCGGGCGAGTCATAACCGAGTGAACGTGCACGATCCCGATCGACGAACACCAGCGCCTGCGGCCAGCCAAATCGACCGCCTAGCTGGACGATGCCGCCGAACCGTTCATAACGAAACGCTCGCGGTGCTGGCAGCTTGCGACGACTACGCCATCTCTTCCAAGCGGTAAACACGAGCGGAGGATAGCTGACTATTCCTTCCCTGCGACCTGAGCACGCGAGCTTTGCCACTCTTTGAAGGCTTTGTAGTCTTCGCTGACTTGTTTGGCGTAGAAAAAGGCCACCTGTCGCACCCGCGCCAGAAAAGCCAGACGCTGCTTGTCCGTCGTAATCTTCGCCAGAAGTTCTTTTTCGAAGTCGTAGGGAATCAGCGGACTGCTGTCTTGGTCGGCACGAGCATGAGAGGTCGCGAGTACGGCTCCCCACTGTTGTACGAGCGGGAGTGCTCGCTGCGGATTGGTACTGTTGGTGAGCTCGAAGGTGTTGCGGACCGGGGTTCGTTCGCGAACAAAGAAGTGCTCCCCTTGTGCGGACAGAGTGCCAAGGTGCTCGTCGGCGCGGTAGCCCATGGCGCGATAACCGAGCACCACCCGCATCGCATGATCGCCCGCGATCAGATTGGAAAGCTGCTCGCGTACGGTCGGGTCCATGTACTGCCAGCCGGCCGGTGATGACTGCGCTTTGATGTCGAGAATGCGGTCATCGTCTTGGCTGGCTGAAACGCCCTCAATCAGCACGAAGTAGCGGGTGACTCCCAAGGAGCCCATGCCGCCGCGAACCTTCTGTGCGACATCTTTGATCCGAAAGTAGGAAGGAATCTGGCGAAGCCGCCCGGTCAGTGTTGCTTGGTAGGCCGGCATGCCCGCTTGGATCGCTTGCAGTACCGACGGTGAAACCGATTGTACGCCGGGCTTGTCAAAGTCGAACATTCGCTTGCCGGAGGCCACCGTGGTCATCTTCTTGAGCACCCGCAGGTGGGTCTGTTCAGAGAGCTGTGCCATCCAGTCAGATAGGAAGCCGGGGGTGTTCCCAATCGAGTAGGTGGTGATGAGTTCGTTGCTGTTGTCGCGATAGCCGCGCAGGGTGTTTAGGTAGCTCGTTGAAAGCGCGTCAATGAGTTGTTCCTGCGTCTTGAGCGGCAGGCCACCGTTTTCCTGAATCGCCAGCAAGATGCTGATCGCCATCCGCCACAGGTCCAGCTGGTAGTCCGCAATGAGGGTCTCGTCAAAGTCATCGAGATCGAAGACCACGGTATTTTGGTTGGTAAGGAGTGCGCTTACGTTGTCGCAGTGGGCGTCTCCTTGTAACCAGACTCTCGTCGTTGGGCCGCCAAATGTGGTGAGCAGAGACGAGCTTCCGTAGTCGGTCCAGAACAGGTAGTTGGTGGCGCGGAAGAAGGCAAACATGGACTCTGCCATCATTCCGTACTTTTCGGCACGGAGCGGTGGCGGCAAGCTCGCGTTCTTCTGGTTGATTTGATTGAGCACCCAGTCGGCGCGAACCTCCGCAGAGGCAGGGGCTGCGATCGAGCAAAGGACAAGCAGAACGATGAGTCGCAATCGCTGCGCTCCCATCGTCATCACCGTCCTTCTCGAAAAGTGCGCCCTGCCCCAAGGATGCATCGGTGCACGCCCCCGCAAACCTCTGTGCACAAAGAACTATCGTAGCTCAAAAGCGCTGGGGCTGTGACAGTTGTGGAGTCGTTAGCGAAACCAGAACCACCAGATGGCGATCGAGGCCATGATTCCTACCGCAAGCAGAAGTGGGAAAAGCGCCCACTTGGTACGAAAACCAATCGCGGTAACGCTGGCGCTGGTGGTCTGACCTTCACCGGCTGAGACGGTGGACCCGGCCAGGATGCCGGCAGGTACCGCTGTCAGACCCGAACGTTCGGGAATCCCGGCACTGATCGCTTGAATCTCCGGAATCTCGCGGAAACGATCCCGGATCACTCCAGCATTTGCGGGTCTGTTTGCGGCGTTGCGATCCAGCATTTGGGCGAGCAGAGTCTGTAGCGCCGATGAGATCGGCTGCTGGAGTTGTAGGGGGGGAACGTCTTCCGTAAAGCGTCTGTGAAGCAGAGCGGTCCCATCCTCGCGATCTTCGTAACGCCTTGCAAACGGCAGAAGACCCGTCAGAAGCTCATGGAGTAGCAGACCGAGAGCATAGACATCCATTCGTGGATCGCCCGGCGCTCCTTCAAATCGTTCCGGGGCCATATACAGAGCGGTGCCGAGGTTGGCGTGGCTATCCGTGCGCAGAGAGTCAGTGATCGGGCTGCTGCTTTCGAGAATCTTGGCGATCCCGAAGTCCACCACCTTGGCCTGCTCGCCGTCTTCCTCATCCTCGATGAGCACAACGTTTTCGGGCTTAGTGTCAGTCAGGGAATCGCCGTCGACAAAACGCTGTTTCCTGGCACACCGCGGAAGTGTGTGGGAAGCGCTGTTCAGGGGCGATATCGGGTGAAGAGAGTCGAGTTCCGTACTGCAACCACAGGGTGAACATGGTCCGGATGGGCGCAAACACCCACCAAGGTCGGCTGGGGTAGTCCAGTGGATCCGGTCGGAACGAACATTAGGGTCGGAAGCGTATCATTTTTTTTGAAAAAATTATGTAAATTTTGGTACGATAAATAGCTAACACTCACCAGGAGTATCCAGTATGCGTGTCCGTCACACACACCAGCGACCCCAGTTTCTATATGCGGTCCTGGCCTCGCTGATCCTTGCGCTCGGCGTGGCTTCGGACAGTGGGGCCGCACCGAAGTTGCGGTATCAAACCGATATCAAAGGCGACATCGTAGTCATCGGCAACACGCTCGGCCAGGAGTGCCGTGTGACGGATACCCAGGGCTTGGCCTTGCCAAAGCCGGTCGTTGGTACGCTGGGGAACTGTGGAGAGCCAATCACGCTCGAGGACAGTGCGGCTGATGTGCTGTGGCAGGCAGAGGACAGCTCGGCGCGAGCAGACTCCACGATCTCCATCGGGCAGGCTCGCAGCACGGCCCAGTTGACCTTGCCGCAGGGGGCCCAAGTGGCCTACGCACGGCTGTACTGGGGTGGCAATCTGGGGGAGGACATTGCTCTGGCCAACAGCGCCATCAACTTTGAAAAGACGGGCAGCGGTGGCTTTTCCATGATGCTCCTGCCAAGCCCTGCCAAGGATGTGGTGACGGCGGTCGGAGGCGGAGGCGGGCACGTTTATCAGGGCTCCTATGATGTGACGGCCCTTGTGCAGCGATATGGTGTCGGTGCGTATCGCGTGGGAAACGTGGTCCGGCGCAGCGTGATCAATCGCGATGAAGACGTGCAGTTTAACTCGTGGTCGATGGTGGTGGTGTATCGGAACGACAAGGAACCGGTCCGCAACATCAACGTGTACGACGGTCTGGACAGCGTTGATATCGGACGCAGCGTGAACCTGGGAGTGATTGGCTTCAGAGTTCCTGAAGGAGGCGCGCCCCAAGGCAAGCTTGGTGTGATCGCGTATGAAGGAGACACTGATAAAAAGGACTCTCTCCTGTTTAATAACCAGGCAGTCGGAGATGCCATAAACCCTACGGACAATATCTTCAACGGTACGCGGAGCCTTCTGGGAATGCCGGTGTCCGTTACTGGAGACTTGCCCCAGCTTACCGGTACCGCAGGCAGTATGTCTGGGATGGATCTGGATCAGATCGACATCTCCGCGATGCTCAAAGCGAACGACATCCAGGCCAGCGTTCAGGCCAACTCGGTCGATGACGTCTACTTCGTAGGGGGTCTGTTCACCTCGATTCGCAGCAGGAAGCCAGTCATCGAGACTACGCTCACCGCGGATCCGAGCTCGGTGCGGCCTGGCGATGTTGTTACCTTTACTTCCACGACCAAAAATGTCGGTGAAGATGATGGAACGGATGTGGTCATTCGTCATCCCCTGCCGGACGGACTCACCTATGTGCCGGGCTCGGTCACGTTTGTGAGCGGCCCAGAGAACGCGCAAAATGGTCCTAAGACCGACGTAGCTGGCGATGATCAGGCCGAGCTGGTTCCGGACCCTGTCACCGGCAAACCCGTGCTGGTGATTCGGATCGGCAAGGGGGCAAACGGCACCATGGGCGGTCGCCTGTCGCCTTCTGATGCAGCGGTGGTTGTGCAGTACAAGCTGAAGACGGATCCGAACGCGATGATGAAGATCCCAACGCAGAGCACGACGACCGCAGGGACTGCTGGGAATCCTGCACTGCCTCCGGCAACGATTCCTTCGGGCAACGGCGTGCAGCCTGGTGCTCCCACGGTGGTGAACGTTCCCAACTACAGCGCGGACCTCCGCGTGATCGTGACGAAGAACCCGAACGATGCGCAGCCCGGTGCTCCCGCCACGTACTCTGTCGATGTCAAAAACGTTGGCAACACGGAAGACCCCGGTCCGATCCAGGTCACCTTCAAGGTACCGCCAGGTGGCGTGATTGACACCGTGACACCCGGACCAGGGTGGACCTGCGTTCAGCAAGAGCGCGTCGTGTACTGCACGAAACAGAGTCCGCTCCCCGCAGGGGAAATGACCCGGGCGGTGGACATCAGTGTCCGGACTCCCGATGCTCCAACGGCGGAAAATGAAGTAACGGCACGCGTCATTTCTGATGGCGCAGTGGACCCGAATCCAGCCGACAATTTCTGGGGAGAATTCGGTGGCAATCGTCGCATTGCTGGTGGTGGCATCGGCTGCTCGCTAAGCCCGGGCAACCGCTCTGCTGGTCTTGGTGCTTTCGCGGCTCTTGGGTTGGCCTTGCTGGTCGCTCTGCGCCGTCGTTCCTATCGAGTCAGTGAGCTGACCAAGTAAGGGGTGAGTGCTATGAACCTTCTAACTCGCTCGTCTCTGTGCTTCCTCTTGGGTGCTCTGTGTGCCTCGGCACCTGCGCAGGCTCAGCTCAATCGGGGCTTTGAGCTCAACCGCTATCAGCCCACCGCTGCGGGAGAGTGGTCTTTCGCGGTGGATCACCCGTGGTATTCCTCGACACGCTACTTTGCAGCCGGGGTGACGCTCAACTATGCGCATCAGCCACTCGTTACCGGTACCCAGGACGCAAGCGGTGTCTTCAGCCAGACCCAATCGCTGATCGACCACCACTTCCTCGCGCATGTGGATCTGGCCGGTTCGTTCCTCGATCGGGTGCTGATCACGGCGTCTCTCCCCATCGTGCTCGCGAGTAGTGGAGACCCTCAGTTTGCATCTGGCGCATCGGTTGGAGACCCGAGGATCGGTGCCAAAGTACGTATCTACGGGCAACCCTACCAGAGTCCATTTTCTCTCAGTGCGGGACTCGATCTGTGGGTTCCTCTGCGGGCCATGACCGATCGGGTCACGCCGACCTCCAGTGATCAATCGGTCCGTGTGCTTCCCAAGCTGATGGCCGGTGGTGTGTGGAAGAAGCTGCTGTGGTCTGGGACTCTGGGCTTTCTATATCGGCCAGAGGCGCTCACGGACGCACCGGCGGGCTTTGCCTCCAGCGTCGGGCGAGCTGCCTCCGAACTGCAACTTGGTTTGGCTGCTGCGTACTTTGATCAGGAACGTCGCTTTGCGGTCGGTCCGGAGTTCGTTCTCTCCACCGCAGCACTTGGTGCGGACTCCTTCTCGCGCTTTGGTACCAGCTTGGAGATGCTCGTTGCGGGTCACTACAACATTGCGAACTTGATCCAGACCGGACTTGCCTTGGGGGCTGGGTTTGTTCGCCAGCCCGGAACTCCTGACTTTCGGATGCTGTTCCGTTTGGCCTATGCGCCAATGGTGGACAGAAAGCACGATCGCGATGGGGACGGCATACTGGATGCAGAGGATGCATGTCCTGATGAGAAGGGAATCCGCACCGGTGATCCGGCCACCCATGGTTGCCCGCCTCCGAGTGACCGTGACCAAGACGGAGTTCCTGATTACGCTGATCTCTGTCCTGATCTTCACAAGGGACCGAATCCGGATCCGCAGCGACTGGGCTGTCCACTACCACCACCAGAGCATGATCGCGATGGGGATGGCATCTTGGATCGCGATGATCTGTGCCCAGATGTACACATGGGAGAGGTTCCTGATCCCACACGCTTAGGGTGTCCAGCTCCGGATGCGGACATGGATGGTGTGCAGGATCCCAAGGACATTTGCCCCATGGAGCCTTCGGGCTATTATCCCGACCCACAGCGTCTGGGATGTCCACTTCCGGACCGCGACAAGGACACGGTGCCAGACAAGTTCGATGCGTGTCCGGACAAGCCGGGTGCTCCGCATCCCGATCCGAAGAAGAACGGTTGTCCGGGACTGTTGGAAGTCCGTGGCGGGCAGATTGTGATCTTGGCACCGGTGTACTTTGCCACCGATAAGGATGTGATCCTGGAGCAGAGCTTCCCAGTGCTTCAAGCAGTTGCCAGTGCGCTGCAAGCAGCACCCGGAATCCGCTTGATCCGCATCGAAGGACACACCGACAGCCAAGGTGCGCGGCTGTACAACATCGACCTTTCGCAGCGCCGTGCCCGCAGTGTCCAGACCTGGCTGCTTCAGCACGGTATTGACGAGTCTCGACTGGCAGCAGAGGGCTACGGTCCGGATCGTCCGATCGCCACGAACAAGACCATCCCCGGTCGAGCCAAGAATCGACGCGTCGAGTTCCACATCGTCGAAGGCAACACCAGCACCACCCGCTAGCCTTGCTCGACTAGGCTCCGCTTTCTCCTTCCAATAACCGATTCTGTGGACAGACCCCTAGGGGTCTGCTCCCTCCGTGCGCGAGCCGACAGCACCTGCTGTATATCTGCCGGAATCCGGAAACCGGTTCTGACTAGAGTCCTCGGGTACGCACTGGTTCGACACGGAAAACCGATAGGTCTTCACCTGTGGGACCAGCCATGATGCGCTCTCCGAAGTGAAGTGCGGAGCAATGGACAAGCGTCCGAACATTGTCGGACAAAAGCAGTTCTGCGGGCCGGGCCGCTTGCGCCAAGAACATGGCTCTCTCTACCGATTCTCCTCCCAGCGTGGGCACGGCCGTGAGCGGGCCGATGTCGATTCCGGCACTGGCGTGCAAGTCGAGCGGTGCAACGGCTTCCAGGATGTCGAGACCACAACCGACGGCCTGACTGGGTCCATCAAAGTAGGCAATCAGGGAGTGATCGATAGGTGCCTCTATGGTGACGGCGAGATGACGCAAAAACTCGCGATGTACAATCGCCCGAAACTCCGGAGACATGTCAGTCCGGCCGTGCACGACCAGCACGCATCCAGCCAGGGTCGTACCGTGGTGTTCGGATGGCAGCATCGATAGGAATCCGTGAATGGCCGAGAGCACGTCATCGACATTGCCGGCCCATGGATGATGATCTCGTCCAGGCAGAATCTGCAATTGTGCTCCACGGATCTGTTCGGCAATCGATCGACTCTCCGCAACAGCCCGGTGAGCATCGTCTTCTCGATGGAGCACCAGCGTTGGTACTCGCACCGTCGGCCACAGCGCCCGCACGCTACACCTCTCGCGGAGGGAAAACTGCTCGATGGCCTCATACGGGCTGGCGGCGTAGCGCAGACACGCTGCCCACCATTTGCGATAGCCCGCATCCTCCATCAGAGAAGGTGCAAGCGTATCTAAGAACAGAGCCTCGCCCCACTCTTCACGGATTCGCTGCATCTGTCCAGTGAGGTCTTCTTGGGAATCATCGCCGCTCTCTCCATCAGGAGTCTCGGCAGAGGCAGGCTGGGCCAAACACCGTCCACTGCCGTACAAAATCAGGGCACGGACTCGTTCTGGTCGCATCGCTGCCAGTAACATCGCGGCTGAGCTACTGTCACCGATAGCAAACAGGATCGCCTGTTCGACCCGAGCATCATCGAGCACAGCTCGAATATCTTGCGAGATTTGGTCCACGCTAAACATTCCCTGCTTACGCGACGACATTCCACAGCCGCGCTGATCGAGCAGAATGATCTGGGCGAGCGATGCCAGGTGGCGAAGGAAGCTTGCTACGCGGAGATTCTGCCAGTTGTGCTCCAGATGGGTCACCCACTCACCCAGAATCACGATGGTGTGGCTGCCTTGACCGAACATTTGATAGGCCACGTCGCCATCGCCGCGATGAACCCACTTGGTCTGCGGTGCAGCCAGCGGAATTTCCCAGTAGAAACGACCCACAGTTCGGATCTGCATCGAGGGATACGAGTGACCGCTCTCAATCCCGCGCTGCAGCGCCTTCGCGATGTGACTGTAGGCATTTGACCAAGCGCGTGCTGCGGAGTCACTCCATTCATTGTCCAGCTCGCCGAGTGCATCCAGCAGCGCTCTTCCCATCACGGTCAAATGACGAGGCTGAACGCCATAATGCGCATGTCTTTTGCCTAATTCCTCAAGATAGGGCAGTAGTCGTTCTGGAGTGCGCAAGTTGTCGACAGACAGCTTAAGTGCCGCCGTCAGCATCCGACCTTGCGAAGTCAGATTGCCCTGGAATAGGCTCTGTAGCTCCGGCTCCTGATGAAAGAAGTGTCCGTAAAACTTTTGCGCCAACAGATCTGGATCGCGATTGACGCGCAGAAAGGAGGCACTCACTTTTGCAAAATCACCATCGAGCTGCTCACCACTACTTCCAAAAAACGGAAGGTAGACTGCGCCGAGCGCCTCCAACTGGTCTCGCACCACATCCATGCTACCGGGACGACGTTCTGGATCACGGCGGACACAGCGATCGATGAGCCCAGTCAGCACTGCGGGCAGCAGCGGGAGCTCTTGGGCGAGCAAAGGCAGATCGTAGTTGGCGATGAACGATTTGAGCTCAGACAAAGACAGATCGGCCTGTGGGAGCTTTCCTGTTAGCAATTCATAGATGACCAATCCAAACGCGTAGACATCGGACTGAGGACTAGCTGGTTCCCCGCGCCATAGCTCAGGGGCCATGAATAGGGGGGTCCCCATCAGGCTGCCCGCACGAGTCAGTCGGTTGTCGTCGGTTCCGCCCGCTGCTGAGTTGGGTTCGATGGGAATCGGTTTGGTGGCCGTCAGACTCGCGCTCTCTCGAACCTCGATCTTGACGTTGGATGGGAGCCCCTCGCTTACCCGATTCACATCCTCGATCGATAGCGATTGCGTCGACTCTAGCTCCGTTGCGGCAGGGCCCCGTCTCCCATCCGCGAACTTCGCCAACCCAAAATCGAGCAGCTTCACCTCTCCGCCAGCAGTCAGCATGACATTGGCAGGCTGATCATTTGGATTTTGTTCACCGTCGAAAAAGCGAACGGTACGAGCACTTCTGGGAAGGAGGCGGGAAGCGCCTATGTCTGGTGTCTGTCTGCGAGATACCACTCAGCCGGATGCTCTGGGAATAGCGGTACCCGGTCTTCCTCTGCTTCCTACCGCGACCAAGTCTCCGCCTAGTATCTTCGCCAGGGGTCCAGTCCGAGTTCCCGTGACTTCCGGTAGACCAAGCCGATGTACAAGATGTCGAGTACGAAGATAGAGGGGTAGGTCCACGCAACCAGCGGATACATCGGCGTTGGGGCATTTGGTAACCAATCCACCGCGATGATCTTCCAGTTTAGGGGACACCAGTACGTGGCCAGCAGGAAGGCCGAAAACGTACCTAGGAATTTGAAGATCGCGATATACAGCGACTGTCCTTCTACGTTGTCGCGCCGCAGAATCATCGCCACAAACAGGGTCGACATCATCAGGTTCTGAAGGAACGCAATCATCCAGCCCGTCTTGTCTCCGAACTGTGCGGTGAATCCGGCAAACACCATTCCGAAAGCCAACAGCGAGGCGAGTACAACCAGATGGTAGTACTTCGAGAGCAGCGCGTGCTGAGGCTGATTTCGACCGAATCGGAGGATTTGCACAAGAATGGGCAGATCGAAACCGAGCCACACACCTTGCATGATCAGCAGTTTGATGTCGCCGTCGACATACCATACGACGGACACCGCCTCCCACACGATGTTTGCGGACAGCGCAGCGAGCGGCATACCTGGCATTCGATCTTTGAAGCCACGTCGGATGATGAAGGAATAGGCCAAGGTCCAGCATACTGCAGCCGCTACCGAGATAACTACGCCGACGCGTCGATAAAGTACCAGATCATCAAACAGCACTTCGTATTCCCTTCGCGTGTGGGTAAGCGGAAATCGGGCCGGAGCCTTCCGCAGAACGGCAGTCTGCTACGGTCTGTCTACCGTGTCGTGGCTCTGCCGTCCAAGTTTTTTGTGTTTCCTGCGCTGGCGTGCGGGATGCATCAGGTTCGTGGTTGGACGGCGCTCAGAACCGACCTCGCCGCTGCTCACCGGTGAAACGGCGACCGTCCTATCTAGGCTGGGCTACAGCGGTTTTGCGAGCCGGGACGTTATGCTCGATACCGAGGGGAGTGCCATGTCTTCGAAGTCTGTCCATGCCCGACTCCCATTGCGGCCGAGCGGTTAGGACGGGTACTTGAACAAATCAAAGTTCTTGTCGCTCTTCGAGCCGACGTTGCCGAGTTTGGACTTCTTGTCGTAGGTCATCTTGACTGCGCTGTCCCACTTCATTTGCAGAGCCTCGGCCTCGGCGATGTTCTTAAACTTCGCGTTGATGTACTCCTTCAGGCATTCGGGGGCCCGGGCGGAGTTACAACTCCCCTGGTCGGCATCTAATGCATTGTACCAAGCGTTGTTGGTTCCCTTGTCGTCGTTGCGGGCCGTTTTGTCAGCGGCAGCGGCGTAGACTTCGGATGCGACCTTGGTTCCATAGATCTTGGCTTTGTCTGCCATGTCGCGACCGATGATCCACCACTGAATGCGGTGAGTCTCTGCACCATGCTTGGGAGTCACATTCGGATCGAGGAACGCTAGCTTCTTATCCATCAAGTAATAGAACTGGTCGGCTGTCTTGATGACTCCCGTGATGTAAGCAACCTTGCTGGCGTCGAACTTGTGCAGGATCTCCGACTCTCGGAGAATGTCATACAGAGCCTGAGCCTTGGTGTAGTTTGAGTCCTTCTTGGACATGTCATCGAATGACTTTTTCACCAATGAATCCAGCGCCATCAGGTGTTTCTTCACGAGTGCTTCATCATCGAGCAGCTCCATGATGCGGGTATAGGCAGGCGCAAACTTAAAGTTCGGACATTTCTGTGCAAGATCGAACTGATAGCTCTTGGTGAACGTTGCCATTGTAGACATCTCCTCCGGTCGAATGTGAAAGTAAGGCCTGCTGAGAGCGCGATCGTCATGGTAGGGGAGATCGGAGGGCGAAGGTAGGGACCGTTGAAAAGGCCATCCTTGTCCAGCGTTTCCACCGTGCCAGCACCCATTGGGTCCACTCACACGTTCTCGAATCACCCAGTGTGGCCACCGAGCTTTCCACCAGTCTTCTATCGGGACCGGGAAGCGTACTAAGATTCCTCGACAAGCATGACATTGGCAGGCTAACTGTGTCTTTGCAAATTGCCGTCGAGAAATTGAACATTGAGATGCCCCTGGGAAGTATGTGGGAAGCGGCTAAGTCTGGTGTTTGTCCTCGGGTTGCCACTCAGCGGGATACTGTGGGCGGAGGTAATCGAGAAGTTCCAGCAGCCGTTCCGTGGGCATTCTCTTTAGTATGCCGGACAGCTCAATCATCGGCTCTACAGGGGCAGCTAGCGTGTGGGTGACTCGGCTCGACCGCGAATCGGCTACACTGGATTCGCTGGCGTAATGACGTTCGGTCATGGCAAACGAACCGTGGCCAAGCGCTCTGGCTACTGCGTCAGCGGTTGCTCCACCTTCCAGTGCCAGTGTTGCATGCAGACCACGAAGACTGTGAGGACACACCTCGGGGACTCCAGCCAGTCGGCAGAGGCGCTTGACCCGGACATGATAGTAGGCAACGTGGAACCTGTTGTGACCGGATGGATAGAACAACAGCTCATCGGGCCCCTTTTTCTGCACCAGATCCTGAATCAGGGGACGAAGAAGCTCGGGAATCTTGAGTCTGCGTTTCGCATTTTTGGTCTTCCCTGATGGCACCCACAGGACTCTCCCATCATCATCAATATCGCGGCCGAGCCGTGCAGCGACCTCGCCTTGACGGAGTCCTAAGTACATCATCAGGAGTGCTCCTATCGCTGGCGTGTAGCCTGCCCGTGCTTGGGTGAGACAGACCGCTTCAAGTCGTCGTGCCTCGTCGATGCGAAGCTGCTTCTTGCCAACATTCTCCCGTCCGACCGGCTGCACTCCTGAAAAGGGATTCTGCTTGCACAGACCCGCCTTCTGCGCCCACGTATAGACTCGCCGAGCAAGAAGGAGCCGTCCCCGATGCGTTGTAGCAGCGAGCGGCTTGTGGGTCTTTGCGTTGATCGCCGTTACCTGCTCCCGATACAATCGCTCGGCATGCTCTACCGTCAAGCTGGTGAGCTGTAACTTGGACGGGAGCCACCCAAGATGGTGTCTGGTCCACACGACACTGTCTGGCTTGATGCAGCGAGTCTCTGCCATGTAGTGTAGAAATCCGTCGATCGCTTCCCCGATCGTACGCTCCTGACGGACCTCAGACTGGGCCAGAAGATCCGCTTTGATAGTCGCCGCTTCTTCCCTCGTCTTAAATCCGACGCTACGGGTCTCTCCCTTCTCTGATATCTTCAGTCGGAATCTATCCGGGCCATCCCTGTACGGACCCCATACCAGAACCTCCTCTTCCTTGCTCTGGCTCCGCTCCTTCCGTAGCTTGCCAGCAACGGTACCCGATTCTGCGGAATTGCGTAGTTTCCGACGCTGAGTTACCGCACTCCTTGTCATCCTATCGAGCCTTCTGCTCATTGTAATTCCCTCCTTGGGAATGCTCTGCTTCTTCCCCCCAAAACACAAGACTCTGTCTGGATCCGTCCCATTCATCAGAACTCCAAAAATTCTCCCGGACAGCACGACGCCGATAGACAGTGAAGTATCGGGGCACCTCATGCATGCGTCCCACTTGCTATGCACCGTCAAGATCAGGCGTTGGCACGCAAAGATTCTGTCAGGTCAGAATCAATGGTCCCGACTCAACCAGACTCATTGAAGTAGGCCCGATTCTGAGTCAACCGAAGACGGCTACTTTGACGAGACAAGGACTGGATTGCTGATGGCGATCAATCGATTGACAGAAGCAATTCTGACTACCATAAGTAGCAACCGTGAGCGCTGTCGGCAGACAGTTCCTTCTTACTGCTTCTGAAGTAACAGCACCGCTGCTTGATTCTCAGGTCCGTACCGCCACGTCTGGACGGTGTTCCATCCCAAGCTTTGCAAGCACTCGCTGAGTTTGGTGAGATCGTAGCGCTTGTTTTGCCAGACCATGAAGTGTCGCTCCGGTTCGTCTTCCCTTTCGACATCAGCCCAGTGCTGCACCGCATAGCTACCTGAGATAGGACAGTGTGTCGACAACTCTGTCCGCAAACGAATCGACCGTACACCTCGGCAGTGCCGGTGCAATGGACCGGACAGGAAATTCGTGTGCGCGTCAGGTGCCCTCTTGGCCTTGACGGGAGGATCCATTTGGCGAATCTGCTCGGGTTGATCTGCTGGTGCCCGTACGGTTTGACAGTCGAGGACTACCAGATCCCCAGTCTGCGCGCACTCTGCCAAATCGCGGAAAAAGCGTGGCTCATTCTCGATGTTGCCTAGGGTAGACCCCATCAACAAGAAGACACGCATCCGACGAATGCTAGTCGGATGCATGTAGAGGGGGGGATTTTTGGCTATGTCGTAGAAGCTGCCATGAATTGCAAAGACGGGAACACGACGCGGTGCAAGGGAATCCAGCGCGTTGCGATACGCTTCTGCCAGCAGGACGTGGCTGATGTCGAGTAAGTACAGCTGCAAGTCTGGCGGCGGAGGCATCGAATCCGCAAGGCGCTGCATCAAGGCGGTCTCGGTCTTGCCATCACCACAGCCGAGTCCATCTACATCAAGGCCAACTCCTTTACTCAGCTTGACGATGCGGTCGGCCAGCTTGTCGAGCGGAAGTTTGGAGCGGAACGCGGTGATGTACTGCTCGCTGTTGCAGAGCGTGTGAAAGTCGGAAGCGCTCTGCGGATCGAGATACCAGTAGGTTTGCTCGACCTGGCCACCAGGGCCGTTGAGCATCGCAACCATCGTGCGTGTCATCTCCATGGGGTTGTACTGGGCGGTGCACCAGGCATCGGAAGGTGAGTCGCGATTACTCAATTCCGAGAGCCGCAGCGCCTTGACCCCGGCCAATAGCTTAAGGGTTTGAGGACTCGGGGTGGTCAGTCCCTGCTCAATGTTGTGAATGGTGTTGCGCGTTAGGCCAGTCTTACGCGCCAACTCTTGGATACTCAGTCCCGCCTCTTCCCGTCGGCTTTGCAACAGAGTGCCAAAACTGAGAGGTGGTGAGGCCAAGACCTCGGTCTCCTTGATCACGGACTCTTCTTCGGTTCCTGCTTCCATGGGATGGATGCTCCTTGGCTCGGCCGGGTGCGATGGACAGATTTAACGGATTCTAGTCATTGAGTGGCTGGATTGAGCATCGGATTGAGCAGAACTGACCAATCGTTGCACAATATGTCTCTTCATCCGCTTGTACCTTCTGCGAAGGGAGTCTCTCTGCTAGCTCTGTGCTCATGGATGAGTTCGTTTTCTTTGAGATCTCGACCGACGAGAACCAGCGGAATCACAACACTGGTCTGAAGCCCCAGCCATACACCGGACTCCCTTCCTTTAGCAAGCTCGTTCCTACCCAAATTCTGAAGGGTGGGAGAACGCACTCCTTATTAGGTAGGAGTGGAAGGTGAATACTGCCCAGACCCTCCGCAAGTGCATTCACTGCGGGACCAAGGCAGTCAAGCCGCGCAATGGAATCGGACGCACGATTTGCTATCGGACGATGCCCTGTATGCAGATTCCAAACGACATCCTGGTTCCGACCTGCGGGCGCTGCAAGAGTGAGTTTCTCGACGAAGAGTCAGTTGGAATCCTGGCTCCTTCGCTTCAAACGGTCTATCTGCAATCGCTACGGACTCGCACTCGGATCGCGATCGATATTCTCTCGAAACACACTTCTCAACGGCGGCTCGAGCGGGTCTTGGGGCTCAGCCAGGGCTATCTATCCAGACTGCGGGCGGGCTCTGGGAATCCGAGTCCTGAGCTGACTAGTCATCTTGCGATTCTCTGCCACGATCCGCCAACGCGACTGATGGAGCTGGAACGATTCTGGGCACTCCCTGACGAAGAATGGCCTCCCTTGGAAATGCCGCAGACCCGGTTCAGGAAGCGACTCAGTCATGCTGATCGGAACACAAACAAGAAGCTAACCAACAACGAGTGATCAGTCGTAAATACATCGGAGGAGAAGCCATGGATGGAATGGAAACAGAGACGAGCGCAGAGTCGAGCGAAACCGAAATACCAACGACCACAGCACAGACTCCTGAACCAAAACCCAAGCAGCATAGAGGATTCGCGGCCATGAATCGAGATGCACATCGGGAGCTGGCTCGTGCGGGTGGCAAGGCCGCTCATGCAAATGGACTCGCACACCGCTTCACGTCAGAGAAAGCGAGAGAGGCAGGGAAAGCAGGTGGAGCGAAGACCTCTGCCAATCGCGAGCACATGGTCGAGATTGGTCGAAAGGGAGGCTACAGCAAGCGCGGATACCGGCAAAACAAGATCCTTACAGAGTACGATCCATCGAAGGACTAGGACCAAGAGTACGTGTGGCTCAAAAAGAGGAGCAGAGGATGACAGCGACGATTCGGGTGCTCAATGCACGGACATGAGCAGCATGCCGCGCTCGTTGCGGGGGAGCAGTGGTTCTACCTTCAGTATCAAGGGGTGCTGCGTGAACAGGATGGGAGTCTGGTCGAGCTGAGAGCCTGTCCTAAGTGTGGGAGCAGCTTGGCGCGGAAGACCACCAAAGCAGAGCAGGAACGAAGTCTGCGCGCCATGGCAGCGGTGTTGTCATCGAGCTTGGCGAATCTGCCGGAGGATGGATGAACGGAGTCGAGCAATCGGATCTCGGTTCACAGGTGGTCACGTCACCACACTCTTGGCCGAGCGTCTCGGCTTCGGTCGGACCATCATTCGCAGTGATCACGTCTGCACAGACGGTCCTATCGAGGCAGTACCTTGTGTAGCCACGTTGTGCCTTGGGAGAATGGCACCTGCCGATCCCCTGTCATGTTTACTGAGAGGCGAACCTCCGGCCGGGATGCCAGGTTTTGGTCTGCGTCATAGAAGGCAAGGTGATAGAGCCCACTTCCGGGAAGAAAGTTGTAGGGCAGGTTGATCATTGGGATCGGGAATGCCGGACGATGCAAGTCCGGCCTCATCCCGGGAAACCAGCGGACCACTTCGGATTTAGGATGAGTGATTCCGAAACGGACGAGCGCCATCCCAGTTCCGAGCTTGTTCAGTTCTTCTACGGTGGAAATCACCTTCTGATGTGGGGAAAGCTCATTCTTCGCTAGTATTTGACATTTACGTGAGCAGTGTTTTTGATTGGCGTTGCTTCTATCGAAAGTAATCCCGCAGCGTACTCTGTTGCATATTGCCGTAGTTTGTAGCATTTCAGCGCACCCCTATTCGGTAATTGGTTCAGTCGCAGCATCGGACACTCGATCAGCGGTGTTGGCAGTAGCAGCGCCAACTGCTGTCGATAAGCAACCAGGTCACTAGCCAGAGGCAGAACCGCTGGCATCACCAAAGGAAGCACCACGCGCCGCTATCTTGCAGCCTTTAAGGCTTCCTTTAATGCCCTTCTATTGAGCAAATTCCAACCAATCGCAACATGCATATTGGGCCAAATCGACCAGTCAATTTCCGTGGCTCACTATATATTGGATCAATTCTTGCAAAGATACTAAAAAAGCCCTCGTCAAAATTGGACGCATCAGTCAGCGCACTGGGGCCTGCTCTGTCCGCTCAGCCGTAGGCCCATCGGTCGGCTTCTCTGTCGACTCATCGATCGCCAGATCCCGAACCGATGCTGCGGCAGCCGCTTTCACGGCCAACGATTCCCTTATCATCGCGACTCTTGACGCGGAAAGCCAGCTATCTATTTTGCCTACATTGAGTTGAAAGAATCTCGATCCAGGAAACTGGTTTTGGGGGACCGCAGTGTGACGCGAAGGGTCACAGCATCCTTGGATTCGGAGTGCAAGGTCACATCACAGAGCGGCCGCCACGATCCTGATCCCCTGTTGAGAAGCCACCGGAAGCTTCCTCCCGCTTCGCCAGAGCTTTCTGTGTTGTGACTGCGGATGCGCTGACACTCCTACAGGTGTTGCACGCTATTGTGACGGATGCTCTGTCCTGTTTGTAACGAAACACCGCTTTCCGGGCGTCAGCAGATTTGCAGTACCAAGTGTCGCAGCGCGAGCTACCGACAGCGTAAGCGACTACAACAGAGTACACCACAAGCAGGAGTCCCACGGCTCAGCAACCGACGGCCCCGCAGCTCGCGCAGGGAGGACTCTGGGAGGTGGGAGCAGCTCCTCACGACCGCTACAGACCGCATCGTGGAGGCCCTCCTGAAGCATGGGAATGGGTCTCTGTCTCAGCATCCCAGTGAGTGCCGTGTGGACCTACGCACACAAGTGATCTCGCAAGCTCCCAAGCAGGCGATTGGCTATCGCTTGGTGCTACCGGGTCATTGCGCGAGCGACAGTCCCACGCTCTTACCGAAGCGGAGTCAGGCACGAGCGTCTGCCTGGTACTCGCTCACTCCGTTCGAGTATCCCGACGACCTTCGGCTGCGGGACGGCTCCTGCTATCGAGTGATTTGGATCGATGCAGCCGGCCTGCGAATCAGACTGAAGCCGGAGGAGCAGATTCCGGTCCTGTACTTCTTTCTGTGTCCTCCCATTGTGGCAAGCAGTACGACGGAAATGGAGTCACCAGAAGTCGTGTCCCAAGAGCGTGACAAGCATCGGGTCACATCGCCAGCCAGCATCACAGAAGACCATTCCATCACGTCGTCACAGAGCCAGGATGGGGCTCCTCAGGAAGTCACTTCTGCGTCGGAAGGAGAAGTAGGTCTGGCTCCAGTAGCGCCAATGTCACGGTTGTCCACCACAGAAGAATTGCGTCACAGTCTTGCAGAACATGTGGTGCCACACCCGGAACCAAAGACCGAGCAGTCAGAAGTAAGCCCACAGTCGGTCGCCGTACTTCATCAACCGCTCTCTGTATCCCCGCCGATGTCGAAGAAGGACCGTGCCACGATGCGCGCATTTCGGACCCAGATAAAGCTGATGCTCTCTAGCCGCAACTTCCCCACAAAGTGAGGCATCATGGTCCAAGTGCTCGATCCGGCCCCATGAAAAGTACACTCCGTTCAGATGATTGTCCGAGGGACATGCATCAACCCGTGATGTGGAATCCTTCGGACGGAGTCCGTTCCACCTCGCAGAAGCAGGAGCAGATGACTGCACCAGCGGATTCCTCTCATTTCTCCTCTGCTGTGCGAGAGGGAGAAGCTTGTAAGGTCGACGCTGTATCGGAGCCTGGAGAGTGAGAACTTGCGATCCATCAAGAGGGGGCTTCTATGGCATCTGGTTTCGGCTCGATTGTGGCGCGCTACCGACGACTTGGGTTTGGTTTGTCGCTGCTCTTGCCGCTGGGCTGTACAGCAGAGCCGGTCGCTACTCTGTGTCCCGTGGTCAGCCGCAGTTGGGAGCAGGGCGGCGAGTCCATCCGCCGTCGCAAGCTTGATGTTCTGTTTGTCATCGACAACACCGGAAGCATGGCGGCAAAACAGTCCGCTGTTGTCGCCTCGATGCAAGCGTTCCTGGGTGTTCTCGATCGTGAAGGCCATCAGACGGACTATCACATCGGGTTTGCGACCACGGACGTCGGCTCGTGGGTGGCACCAGAGCAACCATGGACGATGACAGCGGGAGCGTGTGATTCGTTTGCTGGGGATGACGGAATCCTGCAAGCGGTGTCTTGTCTCGACCGCAAGACTGGATCGGCGGTGGCGACGCAGGCGTGCAGTTCGCTCTGTCCGGATCGACGGTTTCTTCCGATGGACGGCACCTCATTCCTGAGCGGCTATCGCGGCTTTCACAACGTTCCATCCGCCATGGAGCTTGATCCGAAGACCGGAATGATGATGGACCGGGGCCCCGAGTACGCGCTGCGCTGCATGGGGCTAGTGGGAGACGGTGGCTGTGGCTTATCATCGCCACTCGAAGCGATGAAGCGGGCTCTCGATGGTCATCGGCCCGAAAACCGAGGATTCCTGCGCGAGTACGCAACCCTCATGGTCGTCATCGTTACGGACAAGGACGACTGTTCGGTTCAAGCATCTCGGCGTACGGAGAACGACCCCCACACACGCAACTGCCCAAGTCCGGATTCCGAGGCGGCAGCGGACTGCTTTGACCCGGCGTTCCGTTGCCTGGCGCGCAACCTTCGCTGTGCTGAGCCGCTCAACACCGCTGGGTCCAAGACGGGTTGCCAGGAGCGAACCGACAGTTACCTAGAGCCGGAACAGAACTATGTGGACTTTCTGCGAACCATAAAACCCCAACAGAACTTCACGATCATCGGGCTGTGGCCGGAGCCCTCGATCGATAGAGGCGGGCAACTGGTGGTGGTTCAAGATCCCAAGATCGCAGGCTCGGCGGGACTTAGCACGGCAGGTGGTGGCCAGGCTGCGTGTCAGTCGTCATCGGACCCAAACATCGTGGGACAACCGCAGTTCCGGCTCAATCGCCTGATGTCGCTTGTGACGAGGCCAGGGAACCCACCGTGGACCGGGAGCATCTGTGAGCCGCAGAACTATCAATCGGTTCTCACTTCTCAACTCGCAGACACTCTCCTTTGTTATCGGCCGCTTGGCGATCTGCCCCAGATCCCTCTGCGTCATGAGGATGGGACTCCGGCTTGCGTGATCGGAGACGTAGAGAGGAAGACCCCTGACGCTGTTCCTGCGCGGGCGATGCCGGTCTGTGGTTCACGCTGCTGTGATGCGATGGGCAAAAAGCAGCCCCGCTGCTACGGACTTTGGAGTGATGAAGTGGTGTCTGCATGTGCCTCTGAACCAGAGTCCTGCTACTGTATCGTCCCTCCAGAATCCGGTGACAGTGGGACGAAAGCGCGTTACGGAGTCTGGCGTCCGCGCAACGCGGAAGGGCCTCCCGGAACCAGCGTCAACATTCGCTGCGCCATGCAAAGCGAATCCACCTGCATGAACCCCCCGGAATCGCACTGAGTGCGGACAGACATTCCTTCAGGCCACGTCCCAGGACGAGGTTCAGGGCTTGGCGACTTTGAGCACGACTCCGGGGTTGCTTCCGCTTGTCCCATAGATGCTGGTGCCATCGACAGCGATGAATCCCATGATGCTCTGTCCCGTGGAGACTGCACTCGGAGTGCCGCCGGCGAGCGGTAGCATCATCACGGCTCCAGGGTTTCCGGGATTCGTCCAGTAGACGCTGGTTGCATCCACAGCGAGCCCGGTTGGTACGGACTGGCCCGATGCCAGTGTGGTCGGGAGGCCGCCCCCGATGGGTAGCTTCCTGACCGCATCGTCTGTCGTCCTGTACACATGCGTCGCATCGACTGCAATGAGTGAAGGTCTGTTCTGTCCAGAGGCCAGTATGGTCGCCGGGCCTCCAGCGATTGGCACCTTCATCACGTTGCCGGGGTTTGTATAGGTCGTTCAGTATGCGTTGCTGGCATCAATGGTCATGGCCAGCGCAAACACCTGTTCCGAGGCAAGTGTTGTGGGACTGCCTTTACCGATAGATAGCTTGGTCACCGTTTGAGTAGCGGAGGAGGTAAAGTACACGCTGGTCGCCTCCACGGCGAAGAACTGCGGGTTGCCCAGCCCGGAAGCTAGAGTCGTTGTGCCACCACCGGAAATGAGCCCCCTTCATCACGGCACCGGTTGGGTTTCCGGAAACCGTCCAGTACACGTTCGTTGCATCATTCGCTAGCAGAAACGGATACCCCGTCGCCAGCGTAGTCGGTAAGCCTCCGCAAATCGGCACCTTCATCAGAGGGCCGGTACCACTGACCAGCTTGGTCCAGTACACGTTCGTTGCATCCACAGTGATCGCGAACGGAGGGTTCTGTCCCGAGGTGAGCGTGACCGGTTGGCAAACACCCGCCACACAGGTTCCACACTGACAGTCGTGGCCACAGCGGTTGCAGTTCTTCGGGTCACTTGTCAGATCGACACACACGTCTCCGCACTGCGAACAAGATCCAGAGTCCGCATTCGTTGTCAGGCCTGGCATCGAAGAGGGTCCAGACTCCGCAATCGCTGTCAGCTCTGGCATTCCAGGAATTTCAGGCAGCCTTTCGAAGCAACCCGCAAGCCCCAGCACAGAGAGTGCAACTCCCAAGCGCGTAGCAGTGTGATGACAGGAACTTCCTCGCCAACGAGTGGAATGGTTCACGGTGATTGCTGCTTGCGCCATCTTCAAGACAGCGCACGTTCAGAATGACACTCTGTTTGGAAGTCCTGTTCATCCGTAACCATTCTGTCTGGATCGACTGGGTGAGTTCGTTCATCGCGAAGCTCAAAAACAAAGGAACTTCGCAAATTGACTCGCTGGTGGCTGATGCGGTGCATCCTTCATCCACAGTCCGGCCAGTGCGGTAACTTGGCCAGTGGAGTCCTTGCATGAGTACTTCGAGGTGCTGTTCGATACTGCGCAGTAGCAGTCTCCTGGCTCGTTGGTGCAGGCCGTAACGATTGTAGGATCGTTCGGAACCGGTCTGGCCGTGCTCGTCAGAGGATCGGCTGTGGTCGCGCCAGCAAACGCCCAGGCATTGCAACAGACCGTACTGCACTGTGGAAGTGACACCCTAGGCACTGCATCTGGAGTGGCAGAATCAACGAGCCCCACGACGCAGGCGGGCTTGCCGCTCCCATCCGTCCTGATCTTGCTGCCCAAACAGGGGGGCGCGATCTTGTTCACGATGCGCTCCGCGACTCCGTCGAGCACGGGCCCATAGCTCTGCGGCTCACAGATGCTCTCTTCCAGACGGACCGATGCGTCGAACTTGCGAATGAACGTAGACAGCCGGAGCTGCGCCTGACCAAAGAAGCTGGCATCGCTGGCGCTCTGGCAAGCGGCATTCATTCCCTGTCCACGAATGAGCGCTTCGCTCGAGCACTTGATGCCCGGACCTGGAACACAGACCTTAGCATCGTAATCGACGACCAGCTTGCCGACCTTGGCGACATCGCTGTTCGGGTTGTCGAGCAGAGTCGGCGTCCAAATGCCGGCGAGCACGATCTTGTTCGACGAGCGGAGGTTCGAGAAGAAGCGGACGTACTTGTCGACCGACTCGAGGTAGCCGTTGCCGCTTTCGACGCAGCCGGTCTTGGTGCCGGTGCTCGTCAGCGGCTCGTTGCACTTGAGGTTGTTCGCCAGACAACGGAAGTCGTTCTTCCAGCAGTTGTAGGTCGACATACCGCTCGAGGTGCAGTCGATCGAGTTCGGGTTGTTCTGGGCGCGGGCGGTCATCTGCACCGAGCAGTCGTCTTCGTCGGTCACGAAGATGACCGCGAGCACGGAGTTCTGCCGCAGGAAGCCGGAGTTGGTGGTGCTGTGGGAATCGAGTGCGCGCTTGGCCGCTTCGAGCGGAGACTCCAGACTGCAACCGGTGTCACCGAGCATGGCGACGCACTTCAGGGTGCCGATGATGTCGTTGTTCGGCGCGTTCGTGATGCCGTCTTGTTTCCACAGATAGACATCCCCGTTTCCTGGCTCCAGCTTGGTCGGACAGAGTGAAGTACAGGCGGCTTTGGCTTCGGGGGACCATGTGCTCTGGTCGCGGCTGGAGCAGGCCTGCTTCTGAAGCTCACCGTCGTTGCCCTTATATGTGTCGCAGCCGGGAGTGTTCAAGTTGCCGGGCTGGAAGGCGCTATTCGGGGCCTGCTGCGCGCCGATGTCAGTGCTGGTAACGCCGACGTGATAGTTCGAGCCGCTCATGTCGATCTTCCTGATGAAGCTGTCGATGGCGGTGACAAGCTGCTTTTGCTTGGGCGTCATCGACGGCGAGTTGTCGATGACGAGCAGGATGTCGACGTCCTGCTTGGCGCGGGTGGTGGGAAAATCCGGACTGGCCGAGCCAAAGCAGGAGGTCAGAATGGCGATGGCCTCCTGTGACGTTGCCCCCGGAGGAATCGGACAGGAACCCGCCACATCCGGTGCCGCACAGGCAGAAACGGACAGAGAGACGCTTGCCAGCAAGAGTGCAGGCAAAAGAGCGCACGAACGCTTCGAGCGAATCATCGGATTCCCCCTTGCCTCTCCCGGAGAGGCCCTTGTTGCAGGTTCCTGATGCAAGGTCTGCTGTAGTCTAACAAAAGTAACCTAGTCACTAGTCCCGTTTGAGCCAAGAACCTTACGCTCTCTATCGCGATGGAATCCCCGCCAGCAGCACCCCCAGTTCGCGAATCGTTCTGAATGCACCAGTTCCAGACTCTCTCGTATCAAGGATCAGGGGAGAACTTCCCTGCTTCTGACTGAGCACGTACCGGAGGCCCCCGTGACCCTTACGGCTACTGCTTTGCTTCCTCCATCACCAGCGCGATCGCGACCACCGATGGAGAACACGAGGCGCAGAACTCGGCTCTTGCTCAGACCTGCCTCCCCCCAAAAAACTGATCCACGGGGACTCGAGAAGAGGATTGGATTGTGCTGGGCTCCCGCTACAAAGGGAAAGCGCAGCGAATCACGTCTGGCGTGGTGCTGGGCACTGCCCACCCTGGTGTCTGTTGCGAGTAGGCATCCATTCCCCTAGATCTAGGGCTGCACTAGAACACTCCCATGACTTCCAGAGATGCGGCCATACTGTTTTCTCCTCGTGAGGAGCGATCAGAAATGCGAGAGAGGAAAAGGTAGTATTCGCCAGAAAATCCTGCAAGGGCACTGACGGCGAGGTGTGGATGCGCCCAAAATCGTACGCCGGGAGCAATCTCGTACTTCAGGCTCAAGGGGGTTACGACCATCGTCGTTGATGACACCGAGCTAATAAAGGAACTGGATGCTCCTGTTCCGACGGGACGCCCTAGACCTAATCGGAAGGAACCGACCAGTTCAACTCGCTGATCAGGTGAACGTATCAATACGACCTGAAGGGTCGGTATCACCAAAAAGTTACTACTGGATGTGGCAACGTTAGCCGTAGGAACCGATACCGTTAGATTGTTGTACTCACATCCTATTCCGAGAAGAATTCGCCCCATCTTATAACCAAGTAGCAGACTCCCGGATAGTCCTCCTGTCGTTGCTCCCTGGGAGTTGAGGAAAAAGAGTTGGGTGGCGATGCGGCTTTGCAGTACAAACCCTTTTTCAACTTGTCTCGCGTTGGGACTGAGAGTTGTTGAAGGCGGAGTCGCAGACCTCATTGCAGAGGGTGTTTCCTCTGATTTCACGCTGGCCGGCAAAGCGGAAGGAGGGCTCGCTGGTGCGACATGAAGAGGTGGCAACGACTGTTGAACGGGCTCGATTTCTTCGACAGACGCAATGATGGACCATGGAACGGTAACGGACTTGCCATCACTCTTTTGGATCGTCAGTTGCACATCACGCACCTGTTCGACCAAGTTTCCTTCGAAACGACGACCATCGAGGAGCGTGATACGTCTTCCCGATCCTTGGGCCGTAGTTCCCTGAGGACGGGCAAAACTTGCGGCAGGCGCACTCACGGCAGGCGGTAGCGCAGCAGGAACGCCTATCGAACCGGCATGTTGGTCATCTTTGGCCCCCTGCGCGTATGCCAGTACCGGATTCATGGTTTGAAGAAGCCACGCTGCACACACGGCCCTCCCAAGCGACGATGAACACATTCCACTGACCTCCCCAAGACGACACTATCACCACCCTATGTCGGAGTCCATGAGTAAGGCTGCCATGCTACGCAATCAGAACTGCTTGTGCGTGTCGCTCTCGGAGAACGGCAACGCCGCAAGGATGTTGCTTCCTCGAATGACCACTGAAAGTGCATGAATCATCAGCACTCCCATTAGGGACATACCGCTGGCCTATCGGCTACGCCGGGTTGTGCGATGTGTTGGACGAGGCTCCCTGCATGATTCTCTTACGCAGTAGAGAGGGGTGTCCTATGAGTCGCCTACTTTACCTGTCCGTGAGTCTGCTGCTCCTGTCCCTTGGCTGTCCTACAGAGACGTGTCCTTCCGTTGGAAGTTCTCCAGACTGTTCCTATCCAGAGTTTGTGGGTGATCCACCTGCCACACAAGCTTCATCGGGAACCTATACACAGCATCTGACCAGCGCTGCAATCACAACAGACTGCCTGCCATCGACCATCGATCCGATCGCAGCACGGACGTATCTGGAAGGCGAAACCTACCGAGTCGAGCCGCAAGCGGACGGTGCGCTCTGCATCGGCCACGACCAGGCTGCGGGAACAGACCAACCACCCATGGGCTGCGGACCAATTGCGTGGAACCGGGGAACCCTGGTTGCGAGATACACCGCGACAGACGGAATCTGTGAATGGACGGTGGACAACTCGATCTCAGTGGTTGTGACTGCGAAAAACACCCTGTCCATCTCTTTCATCCAGCAGCGCAGCAAATTCCAGCCGTTCATGGCGGCGAAGTGTCTGCAAGTCCAGCCGTGCTCGATATCCTATTCCGCAACGTTGACGGGGCCATAGCGATTACGACACATCGAGGGGCCAACTGGTTCCCATCTCTGTTGGTCTGACCGGAGAGCAGCAGGGGCGTTGCCCAGTGTCGCGACAGTTCGGTGCGCTGGCCGGTCATTGCGCTATCAGTCGTGTGCAGTTCCGGCATGTCTGGAGCGGACAGGTCTTGGCGCAGGCATTCCGGCAGAGACAGGCCAGGCAGTTCCTGCAGTAGGGATCCTTGAGTATGAGGTGGTTGAGTATTCGACTTTCGACTTCCCAACTGATCGGCAAACCGGATGTTAGATGGTCATCCTGTCTGCTCATCGGATTACCAAGCGCGGAGGAGTTCTAGCGGAGTCCTTGAAAGGGATCTCGTATTTCCGATGGGATGATGAATTTCTGGGGAGTACTCTCGGGTTGAGGTGCCTTTTCTGGGGCTGGGACCGCTGGGAATGGTTTCTCGCAGGCTTTATCGACATCCGCAATGAGTTCCGACTTTTCTTGGGCTCTCAGCGCGGTGAGTGCATCAGCTAGCAACTTAGCGCGATCGATCTTGCCATTATGATCATCTTCAGACCGGATAAGTTGGCAGCTTGCCATGGCGACGATCCATGGACACTTGAACTTTGATTCCCCTGTTCCTGAGCACTGAGAACCGAACTTGATTGCGTCGACCCATTGGCCCGCAGAATAGGCGCGGTAGGCACGTCTCCAACTCTCATCTCGCATGAGAGTCCTTTCTGCTGGTTGTTTCGACTCAGTGGCCTCAGGAGGATCTTGATCTGTGGCCAACGACGCAGCACTCGGTTGCTCCTGATGTGGAATGGGACTCTCTTTTGGGGTGTCGAGTTTCGCTGAAACAGGAGGAGCAGGGGTACCGCGTGTCTCTGTCGGCTTAATACTGCCTACCGAAGTAGTGCGTACGCTCACGAACAGAGCCAGGCCGGACAACGCCACAAACGCCACGATTCCCGGAACCAGGACACGGGTGGGAAATCGACTCTGGTGTTGCCCTGCGGCCAGGGTGACGGTACTGGACGTCGATGCTCTCCCAAAGCGCCCGTCCGGTTTGGCACTCGCATCTAGGTTGGGAGTTTTCTGCGAAGGACTCAAAGGTGTCACGACGGCCTTTGCCCGAGCGACCTGAGCAAGTGCAGGCGAAATCGATAGCGCGGTTGGCTCGCCCTCTGGTTCCAGCGGCGCGGCAGTTGAACGCACCAAGTGCACCATCGACAACGGTGTCGTTGGTCTTTCGGCAACCGGTTCGGGGCCTGAACGCACTACCGGATTTCTCGATGAATCAACAGGCTGGTTTGCAGACTGTGCGAACCGCCTAATCTCCTCCGCAGTCAGTGCCTCTGTCTGTTGACGAATAGCCGGGCGCACTGCTGATTGCGCCAGTACGGGGGATGACGCGAGTTGATCCAATCGGAGCCCCTGAGTCTGACTGCCAACGATCAGATCATAAAGTCGCTGTAGCTCTCTTATGACTTCTTCCATGCCTGGACGCAAGGCGGGCTTTTTTTCTAGCAGTCTATGAACAAACTCGACAACGGGGCGCTGAAGCAGAGGACAGAACTGGCTCAGTGGTGGTGGCTCCTTCATCATTTGCATGGCCATCACATCACCCGCGTACTCACCCACGAACGGCGGCTGACCGGCAAGTGTCTGGTACAAGATCACTCCGAGTGAATACACATCCGAGCGATCGGTTGCCAGCTTGGCTTCCCGGCACTGCTCCGGAGCCATATAGGCTGGCGTTCCCATGACCATTCCCGTTCGAGTTTGGTCTCCGAGCCCTTCCGAAATTTTGGCCACTCCGAAGTCCAGTATCTTCACTCGCTCTCCGCCGGGGAGTTCCGAATCAGGAACGATCATCAGGTTGTCTGGCTTGAGGTCACGGTGTATCACAGAGCGCTGGTGCGCAGCGTGCAGTCCAGAAGCCACCTGACGCACGATCCGAATTGCCTCTGAAACGGTTAAGATGCGCAGACGATCGAGCCTCTGCTTGAGTGTCTCTCCTTCCAGGTATTCCATCGTAAGATAGGCGGTACCAGCAGCGGTGTAACCACAGTCAAAAATGTGAACGATCGCAGGGTGTGCCACCAAGTTCGCAGCTCTGGCTTCACTGAAGAAGCGCTGGGTTGCGTCCTTGTGCGACGCAATCTCTGGCCGCAGTACCTTAATCGCCGCCCGCCCACCAATGCCGTCGTGGACCGCTTCGTACACCATCCCCATGCCGCCCGCACCGAGCAGTTTCACGAGGCGATAGTTGCCGATCTGCTGTCCTATCATTTCATCGTTTCGACGGAGCCATAACGCCCCGGTCCGGACTTAGATGAGCTTAGGTGCAAATGTTACATGACGTGGGTGGGTTCGGTCTATGCGTGGATCAGGACGAGAGCGAAACTGGCAGTATGGTAATGTGGGCAAATAGCTTTGGCATCGTCGACAGACTCCCACAAGAACGGCCGCTCCCTTCGCCGAAGACACCCTTAAGCAACCGAGCCCCTCGGCAATACCAGATTCTCATGGCCGATTCCCCAACCCGCCCAAGTTCCCCTTGTCGCTGCGGCGTCATTGCGGCATGCTGCGCGCGTGTTTGATGCTGAATCTGCCTCGGTGACATGGAGTTTGGGATGAGCGTGAAGGGCATGGATGTCTTCTCGCTGCGCGACAGCGTGGTGGGTGAATACAAGCAGTTCGCAACCTCGTTCACGACGATATTTGCGGAGGACATCCGGCGTCAGGTCGAGGCCATTTATGCCGAAGACCGCTACTGGCCGGAACCCCTGATTCAGATCAATCCCAACTACCAGCGCGTCACCACGGTTGAGAAACTGGCGAAGGAAGGCTTGCTGGAACCGGGCTGCGCGGAGATCTTCCGCACGGGTAAGAGTGCCGAGTCGCCGCGTGGGGAGCCGCTTACACTATTCAAGCATCAGGAAGAAGCTCTGGCGCTTGCTTCTGACGGTGAGAGCTATGTCGTTACGACCGGCACTGGCTCTGGGAAGTCGCTCTGTTTCTTCATTCCCATCGTAAACGCGGTCCTGGCTGAGAAGCGACAAGGCGGCGCTCGGCGAACCCGCGCCATCGTCATCTATCCGATGAATGCTCTCGCCAACAGCCAACGTGATGAGCTTGTAAAGTACGTCCAGAATGTGCCGGGTGAGCCGGTGACGTTCGCGATTTACACTGGTCAAGAGCGTGCGGAAGAGCGGCAGCGGATCTCTGAGAATCCCCCAGACATTCTGCTGACCAACTTCATGATGCTTGAGCTGCTGATGACTCGTCAGGACGAGCTGGACCGACGAGTGATTGGCAACTGTGCCGGACTGCGATTCCTGGTACTCGATGAGCTTCATACCTATCGGGGCCGACAGGGGGCAGACGTTGCGCTGCTGGTTCGGCGGGTCCGCGAGCGACTGTCGCCCGAGCGGCTCCAGT
>JBGAUT010000001.1:0-377135 GCA_044228505.1 Polyangia bacterium
CTGGTGACAGGCGCGACGGGCGGCATCGGCGCGGAGATCGCGCGCGTGTTTCACAAGGCGGGAGCTACCGTCGCCATTTCAGGCCGCAAGGTCGAGGCGCTTGAAGCGCTCGCCAAGGAACTGGCTGCTGAGCCGACCAAGGCCAAGGAGCTGCTCAAGGGCCTGCCGCTCAATACCAACCGGCTGCACCTGTTGTCGGATGACAAAGTCCTGGTCGTGATGCGCGATCTAGAGACGGCGGGCCTGTACACAGCCAGCATCTACAGCCTGAAGACCCACGCCGAGATACCGGTGCCGGGTGGCATTGGTCCCGCGTCGGAAATCAGCCTGACCACGATCGATGGTCAAAAAGCGATCGTTGCAGCCAACAAGCCCGGCCCGCAGAGCCCCCAGAACCCGCAGAGCTTGCTCAACAGCGAGTATAAATTTTCGGCATTCTCGGCCGAGACCGGCAAGCCGCTGGCCCAGCGGACCTACAAGCTGGACGAGGACGGTAAGATCAACACCCCCAATGGGCTGGCGTTGCCGCTGTATTTCCTCGATGGCTTTGCGACGTGGGCGGTCAAGCAGGGTGGAGTGTTCGACAAGAAGAAGGATTTGCGCCAACCAGACTTCCTTGCGTTCCTGGATGTCTTTGGTGGCAAGGTTCGCGCCACGAGGCCGATCGCTGATCCTCCCGCGCTGCTGGATCTCAAGCGAGTCCGAGCGGCTCACCACGAGTCGGTGGCCATCATCGCCGAAGACGGAACCAATCAAGTCGAGATTGTCTCGGCGCTAGAGCGGGGTCGTCCAGATGGTCCCATCGAAGCCCGAGGTCAGTTGCCACTCCCTCGACCAGCCGGAATCTACGACGCGCCCTCACTGCGCTTCAAGCGGCTGCGCCCTGGCACCTTGCTGCTGTCGCTGATGGTCGATCCCGTCAACGAAGACGCCGTGGCTGCCAAGCGCACTGATCCCGATGAGGTGGACTTCTGTACCGTCGATCTTTCCGGTGACAAGCCCTGCCCTGCCCAGCGCAAGCTGACACTGCTGGCAGGGAAGCGCCCACTTGGCTGGGTTGCCTCACCCTCTGGCCGGGTCGTCGTCCTGCGCAAGCACAAAGGCTTTTCGCGAGGCGGGACCGAAGCGGAAGTCTACGATCTAGCCCCCTAGCCGCACAGACGTCCGCCACGCTGCGTCGGTGGCCGCAGCCGTTCCGGAAAGTCGTTTCGTGAGTTCGGACCGAAAGCCGCGTACACCGTGTGAGCTTGAAATCGTACGCGGCGGCAGGGCGAAAGCCCTACCACTGGATGGGCGGGGAGCTACTTGCCTTTTTTAGCGGGCGGAGCCGGAGCTGGCTTTGCCTTCGCATCGGCATCGGCTTTTTTCTGCTTTTTGTCGTTCGTGTCCTGCTTTTTTGCCTTGTCTTTGGCCTTCGGAGACTTGTCACCCACGGTGGACCTCCTCTTGTTTGGGGAACGGAACGGAAATGAACCGACAATTATCAGGCTATCACCTTGCTCCGCCCACGGGGACCGATTTTGCTAGCGATTTCGGATGAAGTCGCCGGTTTTGGCACCATGGTCCGCCTCGCAGTAGGCTGAAGGTATGGAGCGCTTGGCTGACTTCCACCGAACCGTTTGCGACGCCGGACTGGAGACTGTCCAGACTCCGCCGTCCTGGCGAGGATCTCGACTGCGGTTGGTGCTCCTGGGGCCGAAAGGACTCTGTCCGCGCCGGAACAACCCCTGTGTGTGCAGCCCAGTATCGAGGTGAAGAAGCGCGAAGGAGTCGTAGAGCTGTCCTGTGGGGGGCACGTTCGCAACCGGTTCTTGGCAACGTTCGGACAGAATCCGGTCGGTCCAAAGCTGCGAGAAGGGGACGAGCGGACTCCCGAAGGCCGCTACCACGTTTCCTCGCGGGTCGAGACCCCACGCTTTCATCGATTCCTTGGCATCTCGTATCCCAATTCCGAGGATGTGCGTCGCGCCGAACAGCTCAAGATCACCCGACTGGGCGGAGGCATTGGCATCCACGGAGTCAAGCAGTCGCTCAACGGGCTGGCGAGGGTCTGGCTGAGCGCGGGACATGCGCTGAGGCTCAATCGCTTGTGGGGACCGACCGATGGCTGCATCGCCCTGAGCAATGAGGATATCGAGGCGCTCTACGCGGCAGCACGGGTCGGAACGCCGGTCCTCATCTCTCCCTAAGTACCAGGGCCAAGCAGCGGGGAACGCGTTGACTTTTTCGCAACGCCGGGGCGGGCGTCGTATAGTCCGCGCCATGCCGACTGTCCCCGGGTCCGTGCCGCGTCCGCAAGCGCCGCCCCCGCCCCCGCAGCAAAACAAGTTTCGTCGAGATCCTCGGCTGGCTAGCGTGTATGACGCCGAGATCGCGCCGGTCTGGACGCAGCCCTTTGGCAAGCTCCTGCTCGGACAGGTGGCACCGCTTGATGGCAAAGCGACGCTGCTCGATGTGATGTGTCATACCGGCTACCCCGGTTTCGAGCTGCTGCGACGTTTTCCCGAGGCCCGTTTGATGGCCGTCGATCCCTCTGCGGCACTCATCGAGTTGGCGCGGCGCAAAGCCGGGGGGCTGCTGAGTCGACGGGTGTTTCTGCGCACCGAGCTAGGGGAACCCAAGCTGCCGTTTGACGAGGCGGTCTATGACCTGGTGGTCTCGAACCTGGGGCTCTATGACTCGGCGCAGCCGCACCTGCTCCTGCGCGAGCTGGCACGGGTTGCCAAACCGGGGGCGCAGGTGGTGGCGACGCTGCCGCTACGAGGCACCTTTGCCGAGTTTTATGCGCTCCTGGAATCAGAGCTCGTAGGACGAGAGGTCGAGCAGCAGCGGCTGAAGACCCATTTGCTGAGCTGGCCTGACGTCGAGACCGTACGCGGCTGGGCACGACAGGCCGAGCTGCAAGACGTCGAGCTGGTGATTGCGCCGTTTTCGCTGCTGTTTGCCGGGGCGGTCGACCTGTTTTACTCGCCGCTCATCGAGTTTGGACCGCTGCTGGCCTGGAAGGCGCTGTTTTCCGATGGACTCGGTGGCATGCAAGCAGTGTTTCAGTCGCTGCGAAACCGGATTGAGCAGATCTGCTCGCCCGTATCAGCCGATCAAGGCGGGCTGCATCCAACGGTACGCAGGCCCCTTGTGCTGACCGTGCGGGCGGCCTGTCTGCGAGCGCGGCGACCGCTGTAGGATCGACTACGAGTTGTGCGGTTGGATCGGATCGGGCTGACTGAGTAGCTTGCGGATCTCGCCGCGAAACTCCCAGTGCCAGCTCTCGCTGGGGACGGTGCGCTGAAAGCCGTAGCGATAACCGTGACGACCGAGCCAGCTCCGTACTCGTGGCGGACGGGTGTCGATGTCGAGCGCATAGCCGCTTTGGTGATTGGAAAAGCCAGGCCGTGCCGCGAGAGGTCCGCGTCCTTTGCGATACAGGTCGAACACTTCCTGCTGCTGTTCGTTGGTTCGGAATCCGCTGTTGAGCTGAAGCTGGATGCCAAACCGCCGCGCCGCTTCTTGCATCCGGAAATAGGCCAGCGCGGTGTGGACTTCGGCGCGAACCTTGGTTTGTGGCGCGCTCGGCATGTCGACAATCAGCAGCGGTCGGTGTTGGCCGTTCTGATAGCCGAGCACAGGCTCACTGACCAGGCCGTGCTTCGCCTCGATCATGGAGCCCACCACCGCCGCCGACACCCACGAGCGTTCCTCGCCAGCTTGTCCTGCCAGCTTGAGAGGGCAGTTGGCCAGCACCGCTGCAATGAGCAAAGGAAACGCAGACATTAGACTCATCATAGAAACACTTACGGAAGTGCGAAAGCTGCAAATTCTCGAAATTCGCCGGTTTTTCCGGTGACCCTCGCCAAATTCCGCAGTTCTGGTCTAAGCTCGCCGCCGCATGTGGGCAAAAGTCGCCGCAGCTTCTCGCTGGCTCTCCGGGGACGTTCGTTCTCGTGGGTGGCGACCGCGTCTCGGCGGGCTGCTGGGGGCGCTTGCGGTCCTGTGGGGTTCGTCGTGTAGCGAGGTTCCCGAATCAGGCAGGCCACCGGTACGGACCGAGGTGCGACAACCGACCACTCGACCGCGATCGGTGGCGACCGAGACGATCTGGCCGGGCCACTTGATCGTGGAGCTGCGCTCGGGCGAACGACTGCCGATCGGGCCGGTGATGACCGGTGGGAAGACCGTGCTGTCGAGCGGTGGGACGATGGCGATCGAGCTCGGTGGCGAGCGGCTCGATGTGGTACGCGAGTTGTTTCCCGAGCCGACGGACAGTCCGTCCATCCTTGGCAAAGATCCCCAGGCGGGGGCGATCGTGCTGTTGCGTCGAGCGGGGGCCGATGAAGACGCGACCCGTCGGCTGCTCCATGTGGTGGCGAGCGATGTCAGGGTCCGCCGCGTCGAGCCCGATCGTGTTCGCTACGCGACGGTGGTGCCCAATGATCCGCTGTGGTCCTCGCAGTGGGCGCTGCCGCTCATCCGGATGCCGAGGGCGTGGGAGATCACCAAGGGGTCCGAGGACGTCACGGTCGCGGTGCTCGATACCGGAATCGTCCACAATCATCCCGATCTGGAGCCCCGCCTGGTCGCCGGATATGACTTCATCTCACGTCCCGACAGTGCCGATGACGGCGACAACATTCGCGATAACGATCCGACCGATACTGGTTCGGTCGATGGCAACCGGCTGCATGGCACCCACATCGCGGGGATCATTGGGGCCGTGACGGGCAACTCGCTTGGCATTGCGGGTATCGATCAGAAGTGTCGACTGCTTCCCGTGCGGGTTCTTGGGGTGCGCGGTGGGGATGGCATTGACAGCGACATCTCGGACGCACTGCGTTGGGTGGCGGGGGCCAAGCTCGGCACGATTCCGGTCATCGGCCGTCCTGTCGATGTCGTCAACATGAGCTTTGGTGGCCCGGGCTTGTCGTTTACCCTGCAGCGCGCCATCGATGAAGTCATCGCGCAAGGTCTGCTGGTGGTGGTGGCCGCTGGCAATGGTGGGACCGAGGCAACCACCTACTCACCGGGCGGACTCGACGGAGTCATCACGGTCGGCGCATCGGATGACAAGGGTCGGCGGGCGGTCTACTCGAACTATGGTCCTCGGGTCGATTTGCTGGCACCGGGCGGCGGCCTCTCGGAGTGGGACTACGAAACCGACTTGGCGGGGCGACCTCCGGAAGGCATCTTGTCCACCTATCGAGATGAAGGGCTTGCCGAACCGAAGCAGCCCCCCTTTACCTATTCTGCGCTGACCGGCACCTCGCAGGCGGCACCACACGTGGCGGGAGCGGTGGCCTTGGCGCGATCGCTACTTCCTTCGGGGCGACAGCGAACGATGGGGCTGCTGTTGCGGACCGCTGCCGATGCGCGCTATCGGTGTCCTGCCGACGAGCTGTCGGGCTGTGGCGCGGGGCTACTCGATGTCGAGACCTTGCTGACGCTCACCCAGTTGCAGAAGCGCTGCGGCTGCCAGGGCGAAAAGTACTGTGTCGACGGCATGTGTCTGGATCCGCCGCAGATCCACGCTTCGGTCTGGGACACACCACTGGTTCGCGGCGGTTACTGTCAGATGTCTTCGCGAGCGGAGTCGCCACTCACGTCGGCGTGCTGGCTGGGCGCTTGCGCGCTTGTGCTGCTGGGCCTGTTTAGGTTAAAAGCCAGACCGCAAGCATGAACAGCGACGATGTGGTGGTGACTGGGCTCGGGGTTGTGTCGGCGCTTGGCCCAGATTTGGACGCGTTTCGCGATGGCCTCTTTGCGGGTCGATCGGGCATTGCCCCTTTATCTCTGTTCGATTGTAAGGACGCTCGCAGCCAGCTCGTGGCGCAGGCGGTCGAGCCGAACCTGATTGGCGTGCTGAATACGACGCTATGCTCGCGTCCGGATCGCTTTGGACTGGCGGCAGCGCTGTCCGCGGTGAAACAGGCTGGGCTCACGGCTGCGGACCTGCAAGATGCAGCGGTTCTCTTTGGGACGGGAACTGGTGGGGCTTCGGAGACGGAGCAGTACTTGCGGGGCCTGCACGGTGGGGGGATGCCTTCGCCGAGCTTGCTGGTCGCCCATCAGCCGGCCAGTGTGACCGATCTGGTGGCGCGGCAGCTGCGAGCACGCGGTCCACGGACGACCGTGATGACGGCGTGTAGTTCATCGGCCATCGCGATTGCCCAAGCACTCGATTGGATTCGGCTTGGTCGCTGCGAGGTTGCCCTGGCAGGTGGTGCCGAGGGTCTATGTCGGCTTACGGTCGCGGGCTTTGGGGCGCTGCGGGCGACCTCTCCGGAGCCGTGCCAGCCGTTTGATAGGAACCGCAAGGGGCTGAATCTGGGGGAAGGGGCGGCGGTGCTGGTGCTGGAGTCGCGGCGGTCCGCCGAGCGTCGCGGGGCTCGAATTCTGGCGAGGCTGCTCGGGGCAGGGCTTAGCTGCGACGCACACCACATGACGGCACCACAGCCCGAGGGAGCTGGAGCGAGGCAGGCGATGGAAGCCGCAGTCGTGGACGCCAAGCTGTCGGCTTCGGCGATTGGCTACATCAATGCCCATGGCACCGGGACTCCCCACAACGATGCCGCTGAGAGCCATGCCGTCCGTGATTTCCTGGGCGAACGAGCGGGGCAGGTACCGATCTCGTCGATCAAGTCGATGGTTGGTCACACGCTGGGCGCGGCGGGTGCGATCGAAGCGGTGGCATCGGTGTTGTCGTTACTCCATGGCGTGCTACCACCGACGAAGAACTTGCGCGATCCCGAGACAGAGTTTGGCCTCGATTACATTCCGGAGCTGCCTCGACACCAGCAGGTCGAGGTGGTGCTCTCTTCGAGCTTTGCGTTTGGCGGCAACAACGCCGCGTTGCTGTTCGGTCGGGTCTAGGTCCGCACAGCGACAACGGCAATACGCGCCTAGACAACCACATTCTCGTCGGGCTACGCTAGGTGGTAAGCCCTTGTCGAAGCTAGCCGCTATCTCAGTCCGCCTGCGCAGCTTGTTCCGGTCTACCCACCAGAGCAGGTCGGGCGATGTCGTAGAGAGTCCCCAGCTTCGGCACCTTCGTGAGCGGTTGTTCCGGTGCGCCGTGCAAATCCTCGATGATGCGGCGGGCGCTGAGCAGGTCGTAAACCAAGCCCTCCGACAGGCCGAGCACGGGCGTCACGAGCTGACCTCGGCACAGAACCAAGACCCTCACAACCCTACAGCCCCACTGCCCGAGTCCGATTGGCTGCTTCGCCAAGTGGTTCGGCTGGCGCTGCAGCGACTGAAGGCGCTAGCGATTGTGCCGGTACTCCCGCCGATTCCCTCCAGCGCGCAAGCCGGCGGCGAAGCAGAGACAGTCCATCGTACAGGTGGCAGCCATGGAGAGTCCGCAGCGACCGAAGCGACGGGGAGTTCGGAAAACCAGCGTCGCGATCGGACCGCTCGCGCACTCCTGAAGCTACCGGTCGAGATGCGCGTCACCCTGATCTTGGTGCTGATGCAGGGGCGGTCGGTTCCAGAAGTGGCATCGCTCCTTGGCAGTAGTGAGACAACCTGTGCGTTCTGGCTGAGCCATGGACGTAAGCAACTGCGACGGGCACTCCAGCGCGATCTGGCTCCCGGAACAGAATCTGGGGGACTTCTGAGAGTCCTTGTTTCACCGGAGACTCCTTATGACCTGCGCGGAAACAAGAAGGCAATTGCCCGAGCCTGAGCCAGCGGTCATCGCTCAGGTGGACGATCATTTGGCGCTGTGTCCTCCGTGTCGTGGAGAACAAGCAGCCTTGCGCGAGGTCGACCGTCGTATCGAGCAGCTCGGTCAGCATCGGTTGCGTCAAGCGGCACAGGTGCTGGATGCGACCCTTATCGCAGAGCCGGACAAGCTCGCGATCGATCGTGCGAAAGGCTCGCTGTGGCGAGTGGCAGGAGTCACCGTCATCGCGCTGGCCGCGCTGTTTTTGACCCTCCTGGTGTTCTTTCACCTGAGGTGAGTTCGATGACCGATCTTCACGAGCAGCTTGTTGAGTGTAGTGATGCTCTGCTGGCGAGTCTGTCTCTCCAGGGAGTGCTTACAGAGGCCAATCCTGCTTGGGCCAGACTGCTCGGTTTCACACGTGCAGAGCTTATCGGACGGCCGCTACAAGAGCTGCTCGAACCGAGTGATCGCGAGCTGCTTTCGCAGCAGATCCAGAGCGTACTGAGCACTGGAATCTCTTGCTCTGAGGAGCTTCGCTTCCTTCGCAAAGATGGACAAGTCTGCTGGGTATGTCTCAAGGCTACTTCGAGGGTCGGCTGCGACGACGATTCCGCCAAGGTACTTTTGTGCGGCATTCACATCAGCAGCAACAAGAAGTTGGTGGCAGAGCAGGATGCCGCAAATATCCAAGCGCTGCGCTTTCAGATGCTTGCTGAGAGTACATCGGACCTGGTGGGATTTTCCGATCTACGGGGTAACATTACTTACCTCAATCCGGCCGGACGGAAACTCCTCAACCTGCATGGTACATCGTGGCAGGGAATGTCGATCGACGAGCTATCGACTCCCCAGTATCGCGAAAAGATTCGCAAAGAAGCGAGTCCACGAGCCATCGAAATCGGGATCTGGGAAGGCGAAGGAGAGCTCCTTTCGCGTGATGGTGTGACCATTCCTGTCTCGCAGGTCATTGTTCCGATTCGTGACAAGGAAGGACGACTGCGAGCCATGGCCACCATCGTTCGGGACATGCGTCCGTATCGTCAGCTCGAAGAGCAGGTGCGCAATCAGGATGCGCTGCTTTTGGAGATGTCGACGCCGATGATCCCGATCACGAGTTCCATTGTCGTGATGCCGCTCGTAGGTCGGATGGACAGTGCGCGTGCGGAACATGTGGTATCGACCGCGCTGGAAGGAGTACAGGCGAGTCAAGCGAAGGTGGTGATCCTCGACATCACTGGGCTGCGTCACGTCGATACCCACATCGCCGGAGTTCTGCTGGGCACCGCGAAGGCACTACGATTGCTTGGGACCGAGACAATCCTAACCGGTATTCGCGCCGAGGTTGCCCAGACCATGGTCAGTCTGGGCATTGATCTGAACAGCATCATCACCCGCAGCACGCTCCAAAGTGCGATCGCCAGAGCCCTCCGTATCACAAGTGGTACGCTTGCCGGGCTGAAGGAGTCGGGTGATCTTGGGTTCGGTCTGCAGGGCGCACGGAAGTCGTGACGGACTAACCGCCGGTTGCCTTCAGCCCCTCTTTGGCGAGCTCGTTGCGGGGTGCGATCTCCAGAATGTTGCGGAACTCGGCGGATGCTTCGGGATACTTCCCGAGCTTGAGCAGAGCCCACCCGAGGCCACCGCGAACCTCGACATCTCCAGGGTAGAGATCAATCAGCTTGCGATAGAGCGCGGTCGACTCTGCGTAGCGCTGCAGATTGTAACAAGCGAAGGCGAGGCGCAGGGTGGCCAGGTAGTTCCCGGGTTCCAGCTTCAGAATCGCCCTGGCCTGGTTTTCGACATCACTCCAGCGACGAAGCGCCAGGTATGGAAGGAGAATTCCGAGTCGGGGCTCAACCGCTGCGGGAGCAAGCGAGATCGCACGAACATACACTTCGGTGGACTCTGCATAGCGACCGAGTCGGTACAGTAGCCAGGCCTTGCGAAGGGTGACTACATAGGCATCACGACGTGGTGCTGAAAGCTGATCGAGTACCGAAAGGGAATCCGCAAGGCGCCCGGTCGCTTCGCTGTCATACGACCGCTGAATCAGCTCTGCGTTGCCATCCGCCCGTGCCACTCCCATCCACAGCGACAGTGATCCCACTGTCAGGAACAACCACTTTTTCATGACTTATCCTCTTGAGTATTCTCTTGCGTAGTAGGGGCGGTCACACGCTCTGCTCGTAGGGTTCGACCGCGCATTGTCACTTCGATACGTACCACTCCCAGACCCCGAGCGAGTAGTACCCGCGTACGGAGTCGGGGCTCACTGTCTTTTTCTTTGGCCGCAGACAACGACTGGGAATCGACCTGAAGGAGCTGCCCATCTCGTCGAGCTGACAGCTCAACCGTCACTCCATCCCGTGCCACAATTGGTGCCACCAAGTCATGGAAGAGCTGTAGCCACAACGGACGAACCAGTCTGCCCGGAAGTAGATCTCGCCAGCGCAGCGGCTCACAGCTTTCCAGCGGAATCCGTGGCAGTGCGGTGCGCAGCAGGTAGAGCACCGACCGTCGCGGACCACTCACATCATAGGTCGTCAGCAGATCATCGCTCAGCACATAGCGCAGCACGGTTCCATAGGTGAGCGAGCGCAGTAGAGGTTGGCCGTAGATGTCGACCTCGCAAACAACACGCTCCTGCCGATCTCCGATTTGAAAACGCCACTCACCACCGTGACCAGGGGCAAACGCAGCGACAAAGGAGCCTCGTTCCTCATCCGGTTCGAGATTGCGGACAGTCTGCTTTTCGGTCGGAACCAGCGCGGTGTGCACCAACTGCTGGTCGCCGTCCATCACCACCGCGTCACTGAACGTGCACGGAATGGTCGCCGCTCCCAGATCAGGAGTCGCTTGCAGGTGAACGTGCAGGTGTGGCTGCGGAGAGCGTCCAGAACTGCCACACAGGCCCAGCACTTCGCCGGCTTGTACGACTTGTCCCAATCGCACTTTCACCGATCCGCGTGCCAGATGGGCAACCAAGGAATACAGACCGGGGCCGTGATGTAGCAGCACCAAGTTGCCCCAGTTTTGCTTGAGGTTCATCGAGCCGACTAGGTTGTCTGGCACCTCGTTTTCGATGTTCACGACGGTTCCGGGGGCTGCTGCCAAAATAGGCAGACGAAAACAGTAATATTGATCGGGACGGGTGCCATCGCCACGAAAGGTTGTGCCATCGGGACCAAGAACTTCGAAGTCCCACGCATGGCGCCAGCGCTCTTTGTGGGTGTGCGCGCCATCGACTCCTTGTGTGCAGACCCACGTTCCACGCAGCGGGAGCTGCATTCTCACCGGCTGTGACCAACCAAAGCGCAGCAGTCGCGCTCGTAGATAGTCGAGGTTGTCTTCCGGTGTCGCCAACATCAGATCGACGGCTTTGGGGTGGCTATCTCTCACCCGTTGGCGTAGGGCCAGCAAGACCAGCAAGATGGTTGCGTTAAACGGAACCACCATCAGGGGGACTCCCAAGCGCTGATGAATCGGCAGAAGGCCTGCGCACATCAGCGTCGCCAGGGCCGAGCCAGCCATTGCTAACAGCCAAGAGGATGCCGATGGCACAAACCAGACCCCACCGAGTGCAACTGCAGCAAATGCGGCGTTGTAACTAACAACCAGCACCAGCGTTTCTGGCGTCAGACCAAGAAATCCTACACCGAGCGCGTACGCCACACCGAATCCGGCAACTGCTAGGACCGCAGAGATTCGGGAGTGCAACAGGAGGGCGAGCAGAACCATGGCACCGACCTCGAAGCGCGGTAGAAAGAACAGCGCGCCAAGGCCGCGTAGCAGAGCCGGTCCTTGGGCGATGACTGCTTCGGTCGCTGGTGGTGCGGTAATGCCAGCGGGCCCCGCAATGGCAAGAACCATGTGATAAACGATGATAAAAGGAATCGACAGTACTGGCAGGTGCAGTCTGCCCAAAGATGCCCGCAGTGCAGCGGTCAGTAGTGCACAGAATGCACCACACAGGATCGTCAGCGCGACGGCTCCAGGTCCGATGCACGAGTGTCCGATCCCCAGTCCACACAGCAGGGCGTTATAGCCGTAGCCGCCACTGTGCCTTTCCTCGCGCTCAAGCTGCAGTAGATAGGAACAGAGCAGGGCTGACGAAGCACACAGAGCGCCCATCGCCGCTGAAAACGGCATCACCAGCGTGGCCAGCAGCAGCAGCAGTCCAACCCAGACCGAGCCGGAAAACAGCACCTGCGCATAGCACAGCAGTAGTGAACGTATGGGTCCAAAGAGCGCCAACCGATGTACTCCCTTTGATGGTTACTTGAGCCAGGAAGGAACTTCTTCTAGTGCTTCCAGATCGTCGAGCTGTTCAGCGCGGCGGATCAGGCCCACCTGGCCATCGGCTCCGATCATCACGACCGCTGGACGCATCGCGATAAACTGCATCCACTGCGTGACGTTATAAGCACCGACGTTTCGGAACACGAGTTTTTGACCCGGAGACACCGCAGGAAACTGCACGGTGTCGCGCAGCACGTCGATGTTCATGCACAGTGGGCCGTAGAGCACGGTCGGTTCCAGCAGACCCCCGAACTCTTGCGCGGGCACGACATCGTGTTTGTACCAAAACGCGGTAAACAGAATGTTGACGCCTGCGTCCAGAACCAGACCCCGTCGGCCATCAGGAAGCCGCTTGGTGGCTTCGACCGAAGAGATCAGGAATCCCGAGTCATCCACTAGAGCGCGGCCCGTTTCCAGAACCAGAGTCGGTAGCTCTTTGGTGGGATACTCGAGCACGCTGAGGCCATCGGCGATTGCATCGGCGTATCGTTCAAAGGACGGACTGGTTTGCTCGCCCGGCAAGTACTGGGCATTCAAAGTATTGGGAGAAGCAAAACCACCGCCGAGATCGATGAACGAAAGCTTGATGCCGTGCGCACTGCGGATCTCGTTGGCGAATCGTGCAAGCTTGGCTGCGGCTTGTCCGTACGCTTCCGGGGCCAAAATGAAGGTACCAATGTGGGAGTGCAGACCGGTCAGCTCCAGACGATCGCCAGCGACGAGACGATTGACAGCCTCACGCGCTTGTCCGGACTCCAAGTTGACTCCGAAGCGACTCCATGCGGGAAGGCCATCGATGGCGAGATTTAGTCGTAGCGCAACCTTGGGACGGATTCCCATGCGTTCGGCAATCCGCTCGATGCGCGCCAGCTCGTCAAAGTTGTCGATGTGGATCATTGCGCCACCGGTCAGCGCTCGTTCGATCGCGGCATCGGGCTTGTACGGGCCGTTCCAGTGGATGTGATCGGGAACCACTCCGGTGCGAATGGCCTTCTCATATTCAAACGGAGAGACGACTTCAGCCCACGATCCCTCACGATGGAACGTCCGACAGATCGCTTCTAGGTAGTTGGTCTTGTAGGACCAAGCGATCCGGACTTTGGCATAGCGACGACTGAACGCTTGCTGTAGCTCACGATAGCGATTGATCAGGGTTTTTTGGGAAAACACAAACAGCGGTGAGCCGTACTTGGCCACCAAATCGGAGACTGCCACTCCGTCGATGTGGGTGAGCGGCCGCATTCCTTGCAAGCGGCCAAACTTGTTCATCTGTCCCATCTGGTGGCGCACCAAGGTCGGGCGCTCATAAGGAAGCTTGCTCATCGGGATACCTCTCCGGTGGTCACCATGCTTTGGAAGTCTTCGATACGTGCAATCTGATCGATCGAGATCCGAACAAACAGCGTTCCAACGGTGTATTCGCTGGCAATGCTGGGCTTGCGGCCAAGGGCAAGATCGACGGCGGCATAGGGTAAATTCATGCCTGCACCGGCGCTTAGGTACACCCAGGCTGGGAAGCGCGGATTGATCTCGATCAGGTGATATTGACCGTATTTGTCGCGCATGAGCTCGATCTCACAGGGACCGCGCCAGTGGGTCGCGCTCATGAACTGCTGAGCAACTGCAAGGAGTGCGGGATCGCGAACTGTGATTCCGGCCCACCCCTTCCCCTTATCGGTCAGCATCAGCTTTTTCATTCCTACTGCGCCGACCAGACCACCTTCACCATCGCCAAGGGCAACGACGTTGAATTCCTCACCCAGGATTTGGGTCTGCACCACAACCGGAATGCCCCACTGCGCCACGATTTTGTAAAACGCATGCGACGCATCATCCAGGCTGAGCGCCAGAGTGGCTCCGTAGTAGAGCCCCTTTACGTACATCGGATAGGGGACGCGATGATGCACTCGCGACAGCTCATCGATCGAGTTCACAACCGCGGTGGCCGGAACAGAGATTCCTGACTTGGCACCAAGCTGAGCAAGCCGTCCCTTTTCACGAAGCGTAAACTGCTCACGCGTTGGTAGGAGCATGCGGATTCCCAGTTCACGCAGCTTGGGCTCTAGGTCCAAAAAGGCAGGCAGCTCTGCATCAAGCGTAGGAATGATGACGTCGATTCCGACCTTGTTATGAACGTACTCAAGGCGCGACCAAAAGGCGGTCAGTCCTTGGGACGGGTAGGGCAGCATAAAGATGTCGCGGACAAGGTCGGTCGCGTAGATCCCAGGGTCGAGTGCATCATAGGCAAGTCCGATGATCCGAATCGCAGGATCTGCATCACGCAGCGCCCGAATCACCGCCACCCCTGGTCCCGGATTATCGGTTGCGTTGAGCCCGGTGACACCAACTGTTAATGGTCGCTCACTCATCTGCTCGCCTACTTCTCTACGCCGTTAAAGTTGGGAGGAACCACTCCGTGCTGGCGAAGTAGCTGGTAGAACTCGGTGAGGTCACTATCGACATCACCATGGACATCAAATCGCTCACGAATCCGTTCAATGATCGCGCTTCGGCTGAGTCCCTCCCGAAGTGCATGCAGAATCGCAAGCCCAGTGGCGTTGGTCGTAAACGTGGCTCCGGTGTACGGATCGAACACGAAGCCCGTGTCGCTGAGTGCCAGATCTTTGAGGTGCGTTGCGCTGCTCATGAGGACTCCTAAAATGCCTTGCTAAGCCCGAGGGTGATGTAGTTGGCGTTGCTCTCTGTGCTGAGCGTAATGTCAGGAAGTTTTCGCAGTCGGTCGTATCTGTAGTCGATAAGGAGGCCGAAATCGTAAGGGAGTCGAATGGCGATGCCCCCCCAAGCAGATGCGGCGATCCGTTCGCTCATGTTGGTGATGACCATGATCTCAAGCTGGGCCGGGCGGAGCTGTTCTCCGTACGAACCACCGGCGTACACGCTCCATCGCCCGCGAAGAAACGACAGCTCTAGGAGACCATTACCAAGCAGGCTTCCCGAGGCCCATTGACCGACTCCACCGAGCAGGACAGAGAACCCCTTACCAATTGGTAAACGCCAGGAAGGGGCCGCTCGCACGATGGTCATATCGGAATAGATACTGGTTGCAACCTGAAGCTGCGCGTCACCTAATACGCTGACTCGTAGCCCTGCACCAACGTGATGGGAAGCGTAAGTTAGGCCGCGGGAATCGGCGAGGAACGCATAGCGTCCCAGGATGCCTAACTTGCTGCTCGAGTATCCCAGATGAAAGTAGCCTTCGTGTTGACTGAAGCTGGTACTGCTCCAGGCTTTGGTTCCGTTCGCGAGCAGCGGAGAAGGCTTTAGGAAAAAGTCACTGTATCTATAGGTGGCACCGATCAGCCAGTTGCCATGAATCGCAAGCTCAAGTCTCGGAGAGACGCCCACCCCCGCCGTGCGCATGTAATGAGAGGAGTACGCCATTCCGGTAAACAGTGCGCCAGTCGTGAGCCGTAGCGTCGGTGGAATCGGACAAGCGGAAAGACCATCCTTGGCAACACTTAGGCTCGGGTTCTGGGCCAAAAGTGCGCTGAAGTAGGGACGCGCATCGTCACAGAATCCCAATCGTTGCAAAGACCAGCCAATGCCCAATTGCGCGTCCACACTTTCCGGCGAGAGCCGCTGCGCATCGCGATAGTGTCGGAGGGCTTTGCGGTAGCTGGTGGCTCGGAATCGGAGCCATGCGATTCGCAGTGCCAGTTCAACATCTTGAGGGTACTGCGGCGCGATTGCCTCCAGCGCCTCTGCGGCCTCATCCAGTTTGCCCGCGCTTTCGCGCTCTGTTGCAAGCTGGTTTGCATCGGAGTATTCGTCGGCCCAGGCTGGCTGCACCATCGCCGATACACCGAGCACAACCGCTGTCAGCCAAGCCGCTTGTCGCATCGTCCGTTTACCACCCCCGACCGAAGTCGGCGCTTACTGACGTTTTGAACCGTAGATGCGATTCTTGGGCAATCGCAGGCCGCAACACGCTGTCCCACCCTCGCAGCGCATGGAAATGCAGCATGCTGATAATGTATCAGCAGAGGCCCAAAACGGCTCACTTTTCCGGCTACTTGTCTGCAACGGGTAGCTAGACGAGGTGGTGCCGAGGATGGTTCCCGGGCTGCAGTAATTTTTTGGTCGGACCGGGCTGCGCAGGCGTTGGTTAGCCTTTGCCGGCGCGCTTGGATGCGGAGACCTTGGCGCGAAGCTCCATCACCGCACGTCGTGCACGTTCGGCAAGGATCTCATCGCGACCGGGCTCGCTTCCGTCGATTTGGGCCAAGATGGTGCGAGCTTGGGTGTGAAGCCGCTCCATCTCGATGAGAGTGGTACGGAGCTGCTCTACCAGGGGAACGAGGCGTGGTTCAAGTGGTGTCACACCATCATTTTATAGCAAGCGAGATTACTAGCGATCAGGAAAGTCAGGGATTTGTTTGATGAATTCCGGATGGTCGATGTACGGGTTGCGGTTGCCCTGGATCGCGTATACCAAGTCATTCTTGCTGCGCTCGTCGGCGTCGGGCGGGTCGGCTTCGTGCCACAGCCGGAGAGTGGCTTCTTCGACGTTGAAGTTGTTGAGGGTGAAGTCGGCGGGACGAGTGCGATAGTAGCGGGTGTAGAAGTAGAAGATGGCGCGGGCGATGTCGCCCTTCGTTCGATCATGGGGTTCGAAGACGGTGCGGCCCATGTCGTCCTTGCCGACCTTGCTCGGCGGGGTGCCGTCTGGTGCACCGGCGGTCCAGGTGGCGGTCTTGACGACGCCGAACGGGAAATTGCCACGGCGACCATTGGTGTCGACATCTGAGGCCCACAGATGGTGGATGTCACTCTGGGCGACGCCGCGTGCGCCGAGGCTCTGCGGCCAGGTGTGCTCCGTGTTCAGCTTGGCTGAGTTCGCCGTCGAGGTGCTGCTGATGCCTTTGGCGATGCGGCCGGTGTAGATGCAGTCGACTTCGTTGTTGTTGTCGGGATCTTCGACGTCCCCGAACATCTTGTCGCGAGCCCCGTTGTACGACAGGCTGCGGGTGCCACTGCTGATGATGTCTGACAGGGCGACGAGCAGATCGTTGCCGCTTTTTCCGGTGGTGGCGTTGTAATATCCGCTGGGGACACTTTGCGGCGAGAAGTGGACGGGGCTGGAATCCTCGTCATTGCCTTCTTCTAGAGCAGAAAGCTCGGGTCCGCAGGCGGCGGAGAGCATGCTCACGGCAAGAGAAGCGGCGACAAACAGGCGGCGTGCAGTCAAGAGCGGTCGTCTGGTCATTTTCTCCTCGCAGATTCATCCGGGCGAATTTGCCCGGCGAGGGGAGGGCTAGCACACCGCATACCACCCTGTCATCCTCATCCGTGCATCCGCCGATATGTCCGGTTGACGAGCTTCGGTAGGCGGTAGTACAGATGTTGTTAATGAAAGTCGTTTTCAATTTCATGCGGTCGAGTTGGCTTGGCGCTCGGATCGGAACCGCCCTTGTGTTTTGCTCGCTGCTTTGGGCGAGCTCGGCCTCGGCTCAGACGGCGTACTACACGCCACGGACGATCCTCAGCGAGTTTTTCCCGAGCAGCCAGGCGGTGACGTTTCAGCGCTTTGACTTGACCAGCGAGCAGCGCGAGCGACTGACGGCGGTGCTCGGATACCCTCCGCGCAAGCCAAATTACACAATTTATGTCGCCAAAACGGCTGATAAGACCGATGGCTACGCGATCATCGACGAAGAAAAAGGGCAGCATTTGCCGATCACGTTCGCCGTCAAGTTCTCGGCGGCGGGGGTGGTGGAGCGGCAGGAGTTGATGGTGTACCGCGAGCGCTATGGCGACGAGATTCGTGATCCGCGCTTCCGACAACAGTTTGTTGGCAAGACCGCGAAGAGTCCGATCCGCGAAGGGGAAGAAATCATCGCAGTGTCGGGGGCGACGATCTCTTCTCGGGCGATGGTGATTGGTGTCCGGCGTGCGCTTGTTCTGCTCGACGAACTCGTGTTAAAGCCTGCAGCCAGGCAGCCAGCCGGAGTCGCCGCCAAGGCGATCCCCGCTTCATAAGTCCTGCGGAGAGTCATGCGTCAGTTCGCTTCGTCTCGGTTTCGTCTGTGGAACCTGTCTCGCCCGGCCAAGATCGTTTATTCGTTCTTTTGCGGTCTGTCGCTGCTGGCGATTTTGTCGTCAGTGCTACTCTATGAGGACTTGGTCGGACCGTCGCTGCGGAGTGGCCACGTCGTTCGGGTCGAGCAGTATTACGGCAAGAACCCCGTTTCGCTGGCTGCTCCGACCGTCGCCCCCCAAAGTCCCACGGCCCAGCCTGTCGGTCCCGAGATCGCGATCCCCGAAGAGGACTCTGCACCGTCGATGACGCTGAGCATGCCGTATCGCAAGCTACTCGAGGTTACGCACTTTCACCTGTTTACGATCCCGGTGTTCGTGCTGATCCTGACGCACTTGTTTCTGCTGACCGAGACTTCGGCACTGAGTCAGATGGTGTGGATCAGCTTGGCGTGGCTGTCGGCGCTACTGCACATCCTTGCACCGTGGCTGATTCGCTTTGGATCGACGCGACTCGCGCTGAGCTATCCGCTGAGTGGGTTCGGGCTGTTTGTCTCGTGTCTGTGGCTGACGGCGTATCCGGTGTGGGTGATGTGGCGAGGCCAGCCAAGCAATTCCCCCAAGCCGCGCCGGGCCGCTCATCAAGAGGTGGCTCCGCCGTTTTCTGACTGACCCAGGGCCGCCGTATTACTTACAAGTATCGTCGGTGCCAACCGGTCTAACGTTGCAGCCCGCGGCACATTTCTGCTGCTGGGGTACCCCGCCGACGCACTTATACAGATCGCCGCCGGAGCAGGTCCAGTACTGGTTGCCGTTGTAGGCGCTCTTGTTGCAGTCCCAGCTGATGCCACCGCTGCCTCCGCCGTTGGCTTTGGCGTGGGCCCAGCCTGCGGGAACCCAGCTCGTCCAGCGGCTCCCGATCGATGCACCGTTATACGATAGGGTCGCCGAGCCACTGCCGGTGACGTTTTGCTCGATGATGGTGACGCTGCTACCACCGACAGCCGTGATGAGCGCAACGTGGCCATAGGTGCCATTGGTCCAGACCAGCATGTCGCCAGGCTTAGGTGGGTGCGCGCTATCTCCGTTTGAGTAGACATCGACCTTGTCACGCGGCGCGTTGACGAGCAGGTCTTTGGCATTGCCCCACCAGCGCAGGCCCCACTTCTGGGTGAAGTGACGCATCACCAGCTCGACGCACTGGTACTGATAACCATAGGTGCCTACGCCGGCGCAGGAGTTGCCGGTGCCGGTGTTGCTGCCGTTTGAGTAGGCGCTGGTGCCGTTCCACGATGCGAGCACCGTGCCACACGACGGCATCGAGGTCTCTTCGAAGAAGCTTGGATTGACTGGCTCGGTGCTTTCTAGCTCTGCACCGCAGCCCGCCTGGGCGATCAGCAAGAGGAACGACGCGGGAAGTAGTTTGCGAGGAAGTGTTGAGGTCATGCCTGGGACCATTGCAGATCACATGCCAGAGTCGCTCGGGTGTGCGGCTTGGCTGAAGCGAGCCGGTGGGCGGGCGATACCCCCTCGGATTGAGGTCTTGAGCCATCAACGATCGGTCTCCGGGCGATGGATCGAACCATCACCTGCGGGTTTGTCGGGCTCGCCGCGTTTGTGTGACAGGCACGCGCCGCCTTTGTTATACAGACGCGATGAAGTCGATCAAACGGGTCGCGTGGTTTGCCTCGGTTGTCGTAAGCGCTGGGCTCTTTGTGGGTGGTGCAGCGGCGCAGAGTGAGTCGTTGCAGAGCGTGCTTCGTCCCGGTGCTGGCGATGCGCTGGCGTTGTCTTGGAGACAAGGGCTGCTTGATGGTGAGATCACGCAGCTCCGCATCGATTCCGGGGTGGCCAAGGTCGAGCGCTGTAGTCCCGCTTGTCAACCCGTGGGTCGACCACAGACCCTGACTTCGGGGCAGAAGGAACAGATCTTGTCGGGGCTACGCTCGGCAAATCTGGTTTCGCTCAGGAGCAGCGATGAAGCAGAGATGGCTGCCGACCGTGAATTGACGCTGACGCTGCCGGCTCGGTCACCGCTGCGAGTCGCGTTGCCTAGGAGTGAGTGGCCGACTGCCGCCGATGGTCAAGGAGTGGCCGGGGTGCTCGACGATCTGATCCTCAAGATTGTGCAGGCGAGCAGTGTGCGGCCGGTGGTGGCGGTGCCTCGAACCATCGAGGAATTGGCCAACGTGAAGGTTCAGCTCGCGGTCACCGCCAACAAGCAGCCGGGTGGTCTGCTTTCGATCGAGCATGGCACGCTGTCTATCACTCCCGAAGAAGGGAGTCTGGCTCGCCAGCCGCGACCGAAAGCTTCGTCCCGCCTGCTGTCTGCAGCGGAGCAAACGCAGCTCCTTACCGCCCTCCAGAGCCTCGACTTGGATCGGTTAGAGGAGACGATTCCGGCTCGGGCTCGGCCCGCGATAGGGGACGACGATGGACGGCTTGTCACACTGCATCTTCTGCCCGCAAGCCCCATCGGCCAGCCGATCGCGAAAGTGGCGCAGCGCGGTGGAATGACGAGCACCAAGCCAGCGGCTCCGCCCGTGACGTTGGCCGTACAAAGGCAGCCACGCGGTCTGAAGCGCTACATGGCAGATTGGGTCCGTTCACCAGGGGAACCGGCCTTGCGCCTGCTTTCAAGCTGGCTGCTTCTGACGCCTACCCCGGTTCCGGTACACCCGGGCACTGCGGCCACGACTTCTGCGAAATAATTGGTACCTTTTCGACGGAAAATCGCAGTAACAGATTCCAATTCCTGCGGTGTTTGAGTGGGCACAGGGCGCACGCAGCGTTAGCGCCCTAAGACCGCTCACCTTAGGAGTCTGTGATGGCCCAGCTTAGTCTTTCCTTCCGTCGTTCCGTTTCTGCTGCCGGTTCTGTCTGTCTGGTTGAAAACACTCGGCGTAGCACTCTGTCTACGCTCTGTTTGCTATCTGTCTGCGTCTCTGTTTCTGGCTGCGGTGCCATCGGTGCTCCCGAGTTTCCATGGAAGCCGGAAGAGGCGACGATTCAGAATGTGCGTAGCGCGGTGAAGACGGGTTTCATTTCGTGCCGCGACATGGTTAGCCGCTATCAACTGCTGCATGACTCGCTCGATCCATCCGTTCACGCGGTGGTGACTTGGAACGATCGCTTGATGGTCGATGCGGAGCGGCTCGATAAAGTCCCGCAAGGGCAGCGTGGCTCTTTCCACTGTGTGCCGATCGTGGTCAAGGACAACATGAACGTCGCAGGAATGCCGACCACGGGTGGCGTGCAAGCGCTTGCGGGCAGCGTCACATCCACTCATGCAGAGGTCGTACAGAGACTCCTCACCGCCGGCGCGATCATCCTGGGAAAGACCAACATGCCCGACTTTGCGCTGGATGGTACAGGCACCAACAGTTCCTACGGGGGACAGACCGTGAATCCCTACAACCGCTCCTTGACCGTGTATGGGTCAAGCGGCGGAACCGCAGCGGCCATCACTGCCAGTTTGGGAATCGTCGGTCTGGGCAGTGATACCTATGGTTCTCTGGTTCAACCGGCTAGTGCGACCGGACTGGTGGCCATTCGTCCCACGCAAGGACTGGTTCCTACCCTAGGAATCCTTCCGCTGATGACCTTGCAAGATGCACCGGGACCGATGACCCGCACGGTAGAGGATGCGGCCGCGACGCTCGAACTGCTCGTCGACAAATCCCAGGTTGGGAAGGGGTCGCAGTCCTATACCTCCGTACTAAAAGACAATGGACTTACGAGTCTGACGATTGGCTTTGATCCGGCAGTCCTACAGCCGCTCCCTATGCCTCCGCTTGTTCCCAGCGCAGAGGTTTCAGACTTGTTCTACAAGTCGCTTTCAGACATCGGCCAAGCGGGAGCAAAGACCAAGCAAGTGGCGGCACTTACCACGCTGTTTGGTACGCTGCAAGCCGTGACCGATGCGTCCTTTCAGTGCATGCCGGTGGACTTTAAGCAAGGCTTCAATGGCTATTTGTCGACGACACGTCCGGATCTACCGGTCAAGAACTTGGCCGACGTGATTGCGACTGGAAAGTTCCTGGACTATGTGAAGGGATTCATCACGGATTCCCAGAAACAGACCGACACGATTGCGACCAGTGCTGCGTGCAAGAACTATCTTGCGGCCAAGATCACGGCACAAGATGCGATCGTGGCCTTCATGGACAAAGAGGGAATTGATCTGATGGTTTATCCTGCGGCCAATCAGCCAGCGTTTCCGATTGGGAATCCACCGCTCGGTTGGTTCGGTTTTCAGATGCTGTCTTCACCGACGGGGCTTCCCTCTCTGTCGATGCCGATGGGAATCTCGCCCAAGACTGGTGCTCCGGTCGGTCTCATCTTGTTGGCTCGTCCGTACCAAGAAGCCAAGCTGGTGCAGGCGGCGTACGCGTATCAGCAGCACAGCAAACGCCGCAGCGCGCCACCGAGCACTCGGTAAAGGCAAGCTCTGTTAGGAAGTAATCGAAATCAGACTACTTCCTGACCCAGACCTCTCCGCAGGTCGGACCGAACAGCGCATCCGTCGAGATATCGACTTTTTTGCCGGGGATGTTGGCGTGCAATTCCATCTTCATTCCGCCACCGATCATGCAGCCGCTGGCGTCTCTTTGGATGCCGAGAAAATCGATTCGATCAGAGACTCCGACATCGGTGATCCAGAGGTCTTTGATGGCCTTCAGCTCCACGAAACCATCGACAAAGTCTTTGCGAGCGGTGACATCGCCGGTGTAGGTGACGTCAAGCGAAGTGCGCGCAAATAAATCAAAGGAATAGTGGTCGAGTTCGCGGCTGAAGTTGCCTTTGAAATCGCCGTCCTTACAGTCAAAGACCAGGGTTTCTTTGACGTGATCTCCGACGGTAACCGTGGATATTTTGGCACTACAGACGGCATCCACCACCAAGCCAATGAGCGTCTCTGTTCCGGGGGGGAGGGTGATGCGTTCGTTGGAGTTTGTATCGTGTAAGCGGAGTCCCGATTCGAGCACTGCAACGACTAGGTCTTTTTCAGTGTCATTGGCAGGACGCCTCTCATCGCCGCAAGCAGCGAGGGACAGGGACAGTGGCAGAGCAAGTGCACAGAGCACATGGGTGAACGAGGTGTGTCGCATTCTTGGTTCCTACTCTCTTGGTCGAAAGGCAAAGCAATGGATGGGCCACGGTGCCAAGACTCACGAGGCAGCGACGGATGCAGAGTGAATCTGCGGGACGGTGCGTCCGTGGTGTAGCCGCTGGTTCACGCTGCTGTGACCTTGCGCCGTCCGGCTGAGTTGGTGGCCACGCCGGTCCCGTCCGGTGAGTCTGAGACCGGAACCGGGCTTGAGCGCGAAGCAGTTATTTGTGGTCGCGCATTGAGCAGCGTACTTCACAAAATTTGCGGATATAAATGGGTCGCTCGTAGAATGTGCAGACGATGTTTGCTGCCCAATCGAATCGTTCTTCTGCAAAGGTCCTGCTTCAGCCAATGCCGTCGAAGGAGCAATGGGTGGGCTGTCTCCTTGGGCAGTGTATCGGAGACGCCGTGGGTGCGCCGGTCGAGGGCTTGCCACCAAAAGACTGCAAGCGTCACGCCGAAAAAGTGCTTCGACAAGGGCTGCTCGACGATACTTTTTTGGGGCAGTCTCGCTACGGTCAGTACACCGATGACAGCCAGCTGGCGCGGGAACTGCTACTCGGGCTTGTGGCACATGGGCAGCTCGATGTGGCCGACTATGCGGCGCGGATTGCGCGCCTGTTTCGCAGTGGTGAAGTGGTGGGTGCCGGAAAAGCGACCGCAGAGGTGGCGCGGCGCCTGTCGGAAGGGGTTGCTCCCGATGAAGCGGGCATTCCGGCTCCGTCGGCGGGCAACGGCAGCGCGATGCGAGTGGCCCCAATCGGTCTGTGGTACGCCGATGACCCTGACGCGCTGATTGCAGCGGCACGGGAGCAGTCCCGGATTACCCATCAGGATGTGCGATGTGCAGCGGGGGCGGTGGCGATTGCGGGAGCGGTGGCGCTGGCGCTGCGTGGCAAACCGATCGTGACCGAACCATTCCTGGCCGAGCTGTCCGAGTGGGTGCGTTCGATCGACCAAACGGTGGCATTTGATGTGTATCAAGTGTCGTCGTGGGTGACGCTCTCTCCCGATGAGGCCGCGACGTTCATGGCCCGGGCAGGGCTGTGTCCAGGCTACGAGGGCGAGTGGTCTGGGATCTCGGGCTACGTGGTCTCGAGCGTGCTGTGGAGCCTGTACAGCTTTTTGCGCAGTCCGACCGACTTCGTTCAAACCATCGAGACTGCGGTGGTGGTCGGGGGAGATGTGGACACGACGGCGGCAATGGCCGGGGCGATGAGCGGGGCGCACCTGTCGGTGACCGGTCTGCCGCAGCGGCTGTGCGAGCGAGTGATCGATCAAGGACGATGGGGTTTTGCCGATCTATCGCGGCTGGCCGAGCAAGCCCACGAGGCGTGGCGCATGCGTCGCGGCTAACTTACCCTTCGCGGGTGTAGTGGTCGTCCTCTGCCGCTTGCTCGCTGCTCAGATCTCGTGACAACAGCGAGTAGTCGTTCCCTGCGACGGCGGCGACGATTCGCTCGGCCACCTCTTCGAGCGGAATCGACAGGCGCTTGAAGTCGAGGCTGTACCAGAACACCGGCTTCCCTTGCTCGACCCAGCCTTCGATTCGCATCAGCGTTTTGGTGCGCGTCTGCTGGATGCCAAAGTCGCCGTGGCCCTCGATAAGAGGCACATCGGCGCGTGCTGCACGTGAGGCAAATCGGAGGAGCAGATCGAAGGTCGCCCCTCGACGGGCAATTCGAACCCGCATACCGTCGCCGGTGTTGGGATCTTTGAGAGCGACGTTCGGACTCTCCAGCCAGGAGATATATGGAAGCGATTGGCCCTCGGGCGGGCGTAGCGACTGATTGAACAGGTTCACGGCGTCGCGCATTTCTTCCACGAGCTGCAGATATCGCTCGGGAACCGCCTTCGAGACCACCTCGGCGCGGACGACGTTGTCGCGTTCACGTTGGGCAGCATCGGCGGCGTTGTTGCTATCGGTGCGAGCGATGTCGAGGATGCGGGCCCGGGCCTTTTCTGCCGGAGCATCGCCGGGAGGACCACCAGGTCCAGTCGCTACGTTCGGCACAGAAGGCCCAGTCGGGCCCGGAGAATCGTTCACCTGAGGGGCAGGCTCGGAAGCCGGGAGATATTCCGCCATGGTCCAGATTATATCCGCAAACGGTCGGGCCTGGCAGACGGCAGAAGTTGCTTGATGGCCGCGACGCTGACAACCACCTGGAAGAAGTGGCTTGCGCTATGGTCCCGCCCATGCAGAGCAGATTTGCCGCGATCTAGGCAGGGCAGGGCGAAACGATTACGCGAGCCCGCTGATCAGGTGCGGGCCAAGAGACCGAGTCAGGCGCAACGGCAGCCGCTGCCACAGATCAATCGCGAGCCGATAGCGAGGGTTCCGAGGGTCAGCGAACGGCACGTCTTTGAGTGTGCGCAAGCCATAGTTGTAGCTAAGAGGTGAGACGCTTGCGCACCAGTTCTTTTTGAAGTTCAGGTTACCGCTGCCCTCAACCGAGCGGCCCATGTCGAAGCGGGTACAGCCAAGCTCACTAGCGGTCTCGAGCATGTGCCAGTACAGCAGGTAGTTTGGGCACCGGCGATTGTAGGCACGCAGTGCCACTGTATGAATGTTAGCGGCGGTGCCATTGCACAGAAATAGTAGCGCTCCAGCGATCACGGTGTCGCCATCACGTACCACCAGGAAGCGGGCGTGCGGACCGAGATGCTTGGCGATGAGGTGGTAGTACCGCGGACCATGAGCGGGCGAGCCGAGCTGGTGCATGTGCGCATGGAACACACGATGGAAGGATTCCACTTCGGCCGGTCCGCTGTGAACGACGAATCCCTCCTTGCGACCACGGCGAATCTGATTCCTCGTGGTGGCAGGCAATCGATGCCAGAGCCCCTCTGCGCCATCACGTAGGTCGACGACGGCGGTGTGGTAGCGATGGTCCGGCTGGAAGCTCGGTAGATCTTCTCCGCTGGTGCGAATGACCACGTGGGTCGTCCGTCGCTCAGAGCAGAGCCGCTTCGCTTCTGCAAGCAGTACATCACGGGCTCGGAGGTCGTCGTAGAGCAGTCCGCCGTCGTTCCCAAACGGTGCAGTGGTGAGGTAGTGCCCGAGCAGCGGATGACGGACTTCATAGAGCGAAAGAGAGCCCCGAATCTGGCCCTGCTCGTCGCGTGCGATCATCAGATGGGCCTTCATTCCGTAGGCTTCCCTGACCACAGCACTCCATGCGAAGAGATCGGTGACGGTGTGGGTGCGGGGCGCAACCCAGGTATCCCAGATCGTGCCGTCCTCGTGATCCATCAATTTCTCGACGCGCATGACGATGCAGCACCTTCCTCTGCTGACGGTCGACAAGTTGCGTCATATCAGACTCATAGGTTCCAAGCAACCGTCGCCCGCAACCGGTTTCCAAGCCCAACCCTGGTGCTTTTGCGGCAGCCGATTCGGTTATAGTCCCGGCCATGCTGCACAGACGCACCTCCCAAAGCGGACCACTCGCACACAGTCCGGTCCAATCTGGGGGTGATGTGACCGTGGGGCAGATCTTGATCGGCTGGTTGCTGGCCTCGGTGGTGCTGCTTCTTCTGAAGTGGCGGATGTTAGGCGACACATTCTATTGGGATGAACTGGGCTGCTACTTTGGCCAAGTTTTCGAGATGGCTCATCGGCTCCGGTGGTTTTTGGCGAGCCATCCCGCGTATGTTCGGTCACCGCTGCTCACGTCGGTGCTCGCGCTGCTGCATCACTACGTCAGTGAGTCGCGAGAGCTTCAGCATGGCGCAGTGCTGGTGGTTTCGGCGCTGAGTGTGCCTGCGGCATATGCGCTGGCGTGCCAGTTGGGAGGTTCGCGGCGGACTGGATGGCTGGCGGCGATCTTTTGTGGGCTTACGCCCGCGTTTTTTGCGCAAGCCGGGCTGGTTCAGATGGACCTGCCAGCAACGGGAATTAGCACGCTTGCGTTCGTCTGTGTGCTGCGCCGCAACCTGCTTGGCTACGCGATCCTGGGGGGCATGGCGGTGCTCATCAAGGAAAGCGCCTACTGGGTGTGCTTGGCTTCGGCAGTGCTGGTCTACGTGCGGCTTGTGAAGCTGGACCAACGTCCGCCGTTCGCGATCGGAACCTTGCTGCGACTGTGGCCGACGCCTCTCCCAGGGGTGGTTCTGTTCTTGTGGCTCCTTGTCCATCGTCAGATTACGGGGGCCATGATCTCGGGGGATCATACCTCCGAGCTGAATCTGAGCGGCTTGGTGACCTCGATCCTCCACAACTTGGTCGAGGGCCGGCGACTGCCATTGGCGCTGGCCGCTCTGGGTTACCTGGTGTACTTCTTCGGACGAGGAGTTCGCCATTCCGCCACGCAAGGTGAGCTAGGACGAACGCTTGATACCGGGGCGACCGCACTACTCCTTCTGTCGCTGCCGATGTGCTTTCCGGGTCATTTGCTTCGCTATATGTTGCCTGCGCTACCCGCGTTGTGTGCGCTGGCCGCGTTGGGCGTGTCTCTGCTACCATCGACGAAACGGCTCGGGCTTGCGGCGTTGGTTTGTTTGATGTTGGGCTCGGGATGGCGCAGCGATTCCTGGCATGACAATGCGCCATCTGAGATCGAGGGGACTCTGTCCTATCGATTCCTTTTGCATCAGCAGATGATCGTTGCGCGGCGAATTGCGGACTCTGGTGCCCGTCGAGCGGTGGCCGATTTTCCGTTTGAGAACATCTTGGGAGCGGCCCCGATCTTTGGTTATTTGGATGCTCCGCTCGCGGTGACGCGACTGGGCAAGCTTCGAGATCCGGCTGAGCTGTGCGCCTCCGAAGTCGTGGTGGTCACACAGGTCTCGGTGGACAGTTTTCCGCTGATCGAAAAAGCCGTGCAGATGGGGATTCTCAAGATCTGGTTTGTCGCTGCGTCCGATGAATTTCCCGTTGGCAAGAGCTGGTATGTACCGAAGAGCGCTCGTTACGATCATACGATTTCGGTCTACCGAGTAGCCTGTCCGGCTTCGTAACAGAACGCAGTACTCGCTGTGGTGTTTTCGCATGTTCGATTCTCACTGCCACCTACACGACGAACGACTGCGCGGAATCACCTCGCAAGTGGTAGAACGGGCGCAGCAAGCGGGACTACATGGGCTACTGCTCGCCGGGGTCGATCGGGACACCTGGTCCGTCCAAGACGGGCTACGGAGGGTGTTTGGGAGTCCTCACTTTGACATCGGAGTGGCGTACGGAGTCCATCCCCAGATGGTTCCTTTGCTCTCTGTTTCCCAGCTTAGCGATCAGTTGATCGCACTTCGTGCAGCGGCCGAAGGACGGCTGGAGATCGACGGAAACGTGCTGCTGGCACCGCATGCGATTGGCGAACTGGGACTCGATGCCTACAGTCAGCAGACCCGCGCCACACTGGTGATTCAAGAACGGGCCTTTCGCGAGCAGCTCGCTGTGGCGCGTGAGCTGGATCTACCGATCGTCCTTCATATCTTGCGAACGCACCCTGCTTCGCTGCGGATTCTGAAGACAGATGGAATTCCTCGCGCTGGCGGAGTCGTCCATTCCTTTAGTGGATCCGCAGAGCTTGCGAAGGAGTACGTTGCACTCGGGCTCCATATTTCGTTTGCCGGAGGAATCACCGGTGCCCATGCTCCACGTCTGATGGCGGCGGCCCAAGTGATTCCGGAAGAGCGCTTACTGGTCGAGACCGATGCCCCCGATCAGACTCCTGTGCCATTCCGTCCATCGCTCTGTGAGCCTGCGTTTCTGTCCGCAGTGATAAAGACCGTGGCGGCGGTGCGCGGACAGACGATGCTTGCGATTGCACAGAGTACAGAAGACAATGCGCGCCGATTGTTTCGACTTCCTAAACCATCGGCAGAACCGCTGCGCACTCCGAATCAACCCTGACATCGAACAGATAGACGAACATGGAACCACAGTCACCAGTCGCTCCGTTGACTCATTTTACCGACGCAGAAGATGGCGAGACTCGTTATCGACTGCATCGCCGTTTTGATCGCATGGGTCGGCTTGTCGGCGATCACCAGATGGAACGGCTGTTTGCTTCCCATGTGGTCGTGATCGGACTGGGTGGTGTTGGTTCGTTTGCCGCGGAGTCTTTGCTCCGCAGCGGAATCGGACGATTGACGCTGGTTGATTTTGACCGCGTCTGCGTCACCAACACCAATCGTCAGCTTCAAGCGATGCGAGGAACCGTCGGAAAGCTGAAAGCCCAGGTGCTCGCCGATAGGCTGCAACTGGTCAATCCGCAGGCCAAGATCGAAGTAGTGAATCGCTTCTATGATGCGGCCACGAGCGAGCTCATCTTGTCCCAGACTCCGAATCCCGACTTTGTGATCGATGCGATCGACAACATTACGGCCAAGTGTCACTTGATTGCAGCGTGCAAGCAGAAACGACTGCCGTTGGTGAGCTCGATGGGGGCTGCGGGCCGCTGCGATCCGACGGCGCTGCGTATTGATGATCTGTCCGAAACCCGCATCGATCCGCTGGCGCAGGAAGTTCGCAAGATTCTGCGTACCAAGTACGGATTCCCAGCCGAAGGAGCGTTTGGCGTGAGTGCGGTGTATTCGGTGGAACGGCCTCGGGAGCCAGTGGAGCTGCATTACGACGATGGGCTTGGCTTTTCGTGTGTCTGTCCCGGTGGCAAGAACGAACATCACTCGTGCGAAGAGAGACGGCTGATTTACGGAACCGCCAGCTACGTGACCGGCAGCTTCGGTCTGTTCTGTGCCAGCGTTGTGGTGAATGCCCTGACCGAGCTGCGTCCCGAGCCCTAGTACACAAACGGAATGATGCGCCAGCGGACTTTTTGGCAGTAGGAATCCCACAGCGGTCCGTACTTTTTCGCGCAGCGCTCGTCATCAAAGTACTGGCGGGGGAACAGCAGCGCGACGTAGTACGCCGGATACAGCCATGGTCCGAGACTTTTCGGCCAACCGAGAGAGAGCGTCAGCGCGGTCGCCATGGTGATCTCTCCTAGATAGTTGATGTGGCGCGACAGCCCCCAAAATCCGCTCACCAGCACTCGTTTTCCGTTGTGCTCCAGCGACTCAGCAATGAGGACGCCGAAGGCCTTGCGGGTCGGATCTCTTTTAAACCAGTACTTTTGCAGGTTCGCACCGCGTGCCAGCACCCAGCCACTGAAGAACAGCGCCGCACAGCCGCAGAGCCAGAGCGAACTGACGTGCGGATTTGGACGCTCGGCTTGGGTCCACAGACCAACGCCGTAAAAGAACGGGTAGAACACCAGACATCCCCAGCCGAGCTTGAATCCCACCCGCTCAGCGACGAAATCGTAGGTGTATAGGTGGACCTGTTCAAAGAACAGGTATTCGACCAGGAAGAACGAAAACAGTCCGACGTACAGCAACACTCCGGGTGAGAAATCGTGTGGATACAGCAGGACGTGATGCGCCGCAAACGACAGCAGGTTTAGCTCCAGCAGGGTCGCACCGATCAAATACAGGAACATCTTGGCGTCAATGCGTCCGTTCAGCCACTGCGGGTTTTCCAGTCGCCCCAGATAGAGATCACTCCCGATACTCCCCACTTTGGGAGCGGGCAGCACGATCGCCAGCGTGAAGCCGATTCCGATGAGACACGCAAATCCAAGCAGGGCATAGCGCTGCGTATACAAATAATCCCACGGCAGGAGCCCGTAGTGACAGGCCAGTGCCCAGGCCGCGATGGCGAGGAAAAAGACGCGCAGCCCGTTCAGGTGATAGCGAAGCGGCAGAGCTGTCTTCGGATCCATGACGTACCCCGAAACCCAGCGACCGGGTACGGCAACGTATGCTAGGAATACGATGAAATAGATGGCAACGATCGCAACCAAGGCAGTGAGCATGGGCCGCTACGATACCGAAGCTTTGAATCGAGAGTTCAGAGTATTGTCAGGCGGAGGTCGGTCGTGACCGCATTGGCTCACCCGGAGTTTGCGCGGCGCTACGGACCGTGGGCGATCGTGGCAGGGGCTTCGGAGGGAATCGGGGCGGCGTTTGCTCGTCAGCTTGCCGAGCGCGGAATGTCGCTTCTTCTGATTGCCCGGCGGACCGAGCCACTGGCTGCGCTGGCCGAAGAACTACGGACTCGCCACCGGGTGGAAGTGAAGACCATCTCGCTTGATTTGGCTGCCCCAGACGCGCAGGAACATGCGCAGAAGCTGGTGCATGAGCACGAGGTCGGACTGCTGGTCTATAACGCAGCATTTTCGACGGTGGCAAGGTTCATCGATAGCACGGTGGAAGATAAGCTGCGAACGGTGGACGTGAACGTGCGTGCTCCGCTTTTGTTTGCGCATGTGGTTGTGCCGCCGATGGTGCAGCGCGGGCGGGGTGGGGTCATCCTCATGTCATCGCTTACGGCGCTGTTTGCGGCTCCCTATGTGGCGACCTACGGAGCAACCAAAGCATTCAACTTGGCGCTCGGTGAAGCGCTGGCGTTTGAGCTGGCCCCTCGTGGAGTTGATGTTCTTTCCTGCTGCGCGGGAGCAACACGGACCCCTGCTTTCCGAAAGGCGGCAGACCGAGCTGGCGGCAAAGAACCGTTCTCAATGCCTGCTGAGGATGTAGTAAAGGAAGCGCTTGCGAAACTGCCCAGGCAGGGATCGATGATTCCCGGTCGTTTGAATCGGCTGGCTGCGTTCGTGCTGGGACGGCTGCTGCCTCGACGAGTTGTGGTCGGAATCATGGGTCGCGCCACCGAAGGAATGCTGGAGCGATAGGACGCTTTGGGCGGCTGCGGTGGGCTGGTTACTGGGTTACCTGCTGCCGCGTACAGTTGTAGGTCACGTCCATCGGCGGTCCGGAGTCCACGACCTCGAAGTCGGTGGCCTTGAGTGCTTGCAGCGAGCTTGCGTCAAAGCCAACGTCGGTCCACAACACACTGCCGAGTGCGTCGCTCTGGGCGGTCAGCGTAGTGTTGCCACCGTCGGCCAGAAACATCATTGAACATGGGAAGTCTGCGGGACACTCCTATGTCGGCGACTTGCCATCTGCGAATTTTGTCGAAGCGCGCAACTTCTGCCGCTGAGACTTCTGCGATCAAAGCCTGACTACGCTGCGCCGAAATGCATTCCACCGGGGGATGTGGTCCTTCTTCCTGGTCGCTTTCATCCAGATTCTGTTCGTGCGCATCATCTGGCACGTTCGGCCACAGCTTCCACCGGGAGCCCAGGTTGCCGTCGAGATGATCATCTGGGGCGGTGCAGCCCTCATCATGTCGCTGACCCTAATACGACGGATGTGGTGGGTGTTGGCATTTCCGCTGTGTGTTGGCAGCTTGGGAGCCGTTCTGGAACCGACGCCGCGCCGCCTGCTGTTGTGCGGCTACCCGATCGTGGTGGGACTGCTGCTGTGGCAGTGGCTGGCGGCAGCACGCAGCCAGAACAAAAGCGCTGACGCCAGTCCCAGCAGCAACCGCTAGCGTGGCTTAGTCGTCTTCGGAACAGCGCGCTCGCGTACCGAAATAGAGAGTGCCGGGCCTCCGTCAGCTCCGCGAATCACTCTTTCGCACTCCATCGGTGTCTCAAATCTGGGAGACGATCGAGTGGATCCGAGCAGAACGTGGTTTCGCAAAAGGTGCTTATGGGCATGGAGCCAGATCCGGGAGGACTTGGGACTTCGCTGAACGGTGTTGTCGGCTTGGTTGCGGGGCCGCTGTGGCATCTCCGCTCTGTAGGGAATTTCTCCTAAGCGCCAGAGGTCATCTAGCTGCTTCATCGCAATGCGAACACTTTCCAGCGAACCCACCACTAGGTAGGCACGGGGCGACACGATGGTTCCTGCCGCGAGCGGGCCATCACGGAACACGAAGTTCCACTTGTTCGTACATCCTTGGAAAGGCGATAGCTGGGTCGTACACAGGTATTTGGTGCGACCGTGCAATCCTCCGGACAGGAAATCTTCCCGCACTTCCACCATTGGCAGCGTCACGCTCCGATGAGCGCGAGCACAAAGCCTCGGCTTCGCGGTGTGCCGGTTGCGGTAGCTGCAAGCAGCAGCGCCCCCAGTCCCACCAGTAGTAGATCGATAGGCGCAAGTGCCCAACCGAGCGGTGAGGGGGATGCCACGTACAGAAAGGTTAGCGGCATCCACAGCGTCGAGCAAATGTGAATCATGAGCAGCGGCAGGTACCGCGCTCGTAGTGACCCCCGGCCGCCGCACAGGTGTGCTTCGTTTGGGAGCAACCGGAAGTAGCGGACAAACCACAGAACAAACCCAAGCGACGCGCCCGGCTGCATCTGCCACACCACAATCAAGACGGCAGACCGCGACCGAAGCTGTGCTCAGGAAGAACGGGCAGGGGAGGCGGGCGGACTACTTTGCTTCGTGATAGCCGATATCCGGAGCGTTGCCCAAAGGACGCTTGCCACTGAAGTAATCGACGGTGACTTCGGTATCCGCATCGCCCTGGTCAATGCAAGCGGTGTCGCTGGGATCGAGCGTGCCCTCAAGTCCCACGAACTTGGGATTGGCTTTGATCGCGCCCTGCAAGCCGGTCTGATCGAGAACGCCAACGACCACCTTGGTGAGCTGGCAGCTCCCGGTGAGCTGAGAGACGCCACCAGTCTGATTGTTTACGAACACCGAGTTGGTCAGGAGCTTTGCCGTGCCGGAGCCGCAGTTGATACCACCCACTGCCGAGGCATTGCCATTGAGTCGAATCGTATTGAAGGCAAACTTGCCGGTGCCGCTGGTGCTCAGGTTGATGCCATCGCCATCGGTTACCGTTGCCGTCTTAAAGACGCCGGTATTGATGATGGTGTACTTGGTCGAGCCCGAGATGTAGAGGCCAGCGCCCGAGGAGTTTGAGACCTTGCTCTGCTGGATGCTGACCTCAGTGCAGCCGCCGCTGGCATCGAGACCCCGGGTGCCGCCATCGAGCACGGTGCGAAGTAGCGTTACCGAGCCGCCGGTGCACTGAACCAGGGACTTGCCGGAGTCCTTGATGGAGAGGTTAGAGAGGCCGAGCTTGACGCCTGGACCGTTGAAGGCGATGGCATTGATGGTGACATTGGAGGGGTCAGCGCCCTTGCCGAAGAGGCTGACCTCTTTGTTGATGGCAGCCGGAGTGGTGTAGGGGGTGGCGCTGGACTTCAGGAGCAGGTACTTGACCCCTGACTTGCCGAGAGCGGCAGCAATGGTACAGAAGGGCTTGGTGTCCGAGCCATCAGCCATGGCCGCGTTGCAACCGGCGTTGCTATCGACCCAAGCGATGGAGAGCTTGTCAGCGCAGCGACCGGACTTGCCCTCGCTGACCAAGGGATTCTTGCCGTTGTCGCACAGCTGGCTGTCGCACTCGGAGTCAAGGCTACAGCCGCGACAGACCGGGGAAGCAGCCGTCTTGTCGCAGAAGGGAGTGTTGGGGTCGATGTTGACGCAGTCGGTGTTGAGCGCGCAGGGCTGGCACAAGCCGCCGCTGCAGGTGATGAAGCCCTCGAGCTTGCACTCCATGGCACCCGCCGGGCCGCTGGTGCAAGCGCGGCAAGTGCCGGAGCCGGTGTCACAAACGGGCTTGCTCTTGTCGGAGTTGACACACTCCTGATTGCCGGTGCGGCAGGAGCGACACTCGTTGGTGGTGGCATCGCAGACGATGGGAGTCTGGTAAGCGTCGCGGCACTCTTTGGTGCCGGAGGCGAGGTCGAAGGAAGACATCTCCGCCGCACCTTTGCCACAGGCGCGACACTGGCCGCTCGTCTGCTCGCAGATCTGCTGCTTTTTGGCGTTGCCGGACTGAAACACGCAGTCGGGGTTGCTACTTTGACAGACCTTTGCCTCGGAGAAGCTGTCTCCCAGTAGCGTTCTTACGTCGCAGCCAGAGAGTAGGAAGGAGACTCCCAAGACCAGCCATGCTTTGTTCATACGCATCCTCGCCGTCTAATTAAGCCAAGAGAAACTAGAAGCCGCCCTGAAACGTAAGGCCCGTGCCGCTGCCCACCGCGCCCAAACTGAGTGTCTGACTGGGGCTTACCTTGCCTCCCGTTGTCGTCTTCTCACCAGGTAATGCCAGCAGCACCACGCCACCAACGATGAGGAGCGCACCGGGTCCAATCAATCCACCCGCCAGCGCCTTGGTGTTGTAGACGCGGGTGAAGACTTCCTTGCCGTTTGCATCGAGGACGGGCTGACCGTTCACGGATGCAAACAAGCCGCCAAATCCGACCAGCGCCGCGCCTGCCGCGATGCCAGCGATGCCGAGCGCGATCCGCCACTTTGGTCGCTGCACCACTTCCGTCGGAACGTACACGACCTCTTTGGGGGCTTCGCCGGGCTTGAGCTGGAGATTGAGCACCGTGGGGCCGCTGTCCGAGACAGTGACCTTCTGGTCTTCCAGCCAGTAGTCGGTCTTTTTGATTCGCAGCGTGTGTTTGCCCGCAAAGGTTTTGACCGACAGCGGCTTGCCTTCGGGCGTTCGGCCCTGAAGCTCGACGTTATCGACGAACACCGTCGCTTCGCCGGGAGTCGTGCTGACCTCGATGGTGCCGCGTGGGTGACTCTTGTCGGCGATGAGCAGCTTCTTGGCCAGCTCGGCGATGTTCTGCGCCGCTTGCGTCGAGTTGCACTGCGGGCACTCGCTTGGCTGGTTCTGTGCGCTCTCGGCGGTGGCAGCGAGCGTGACGTTAAAGAGACTGGCTTGGAACTTCCAGTTGGCAGTCGGACCAGCGGGGACCGGCATCGCCTGGACTTGAGCCTGGGCTTCCGCTTCCTTGGGCGCTTCTTTAGCGGCTTCCTTGGGCTCTTTGCCTTTGCCCTTGCCCTTCTCTTTTTCTTTCTCTTTTTCCTTCTCTTTTTCCTTCTTCGCCGGGGGCGGTGCCGGTTTCGCTGCCTGCTCGGCGACGTCCGCCGACAGCGTCAGCTTGTAACGCAGCACGTAACCCGCGTCGAGGAGTCGCGCAATCCGGACCTGGCACTCGGCGCTTTCGCACTTACCGGCCCGCTCGCCTTGCAGCACGTCATCGAGGTCGCGCTTGGAAATCGGCGAGTAGCCCATTTCCTTGATGGCTTCGGCAATGGCCTTGTCGAGCGCTTGCTTCTCCAGCTCGCCGAGGACTGCGCCTTCGACCTTGGGTTCGAAGATGGCCACCTGTTTTTCAGCAGCCAGTGCCGGAGCAGAGCTGCCCAGTGCCAGTACGGTTGTGAACGCGGACAGGGCGAGGCCCAGGCTTCTGCGACGCCTGGGGGCCGCATGGAGAGAGGAACCACGGAAGGTCTGCATGGCGTCCTTTGCGACGGAGATTTGTCCCGAAAAGAGAGGCTGCATCATACAGTCTGTCATCTTACCACGTTGCCACTCACGGCAAGTGCGGCATTTGTCGGCTCAATCGTGCGGATGTTTGCCGATGGCGCGGTCGTTGCGGGATCGCACGTTTTCGAACAGCGCGGCGATGCCTTGTCCAACACCGATGCACATGGCGGCCAAACCGTAGCGCTCATTGGTGCGGAGTAGCTCATAGGTCAAGGTGGTGGTGATGCGGGCACCCGAGCAGCCGAGCGGATGTCCCAGCGCGATTGCACCACCGAGCACATTGACTCGCTCGATTGGCAGCTCGGGCAGCTCCCGCAGTACGGCCAGCGCTTGGGCGGCAAACGCCTCGTTTAGCTCGATGCGCCCGATGTCAACGGCGCGAACGGTGGTTCGCTGCAGCAGCTTGCGAATCGCCGGGGCCGGACCGATGCCCATGTAGCGCGGATCGACCCCAGCCACCGCGCCGCCGACGATCCGTACCAAAGGACGCAGACCCAGGGCTTTGGCTCGCTCCTCGCTGCCAATCAGCACTGCTGCCGCTCCATCGTTTAGCGTGGATGAGTTACCCGCCGTGACCGTCCCACCCTGGCGAAACGCCGCAGGCAGCTTGCCGAGCTTTTCAACGCTGGTATCCGCACGCGGTCCTTCATCTTGAATGATCTTGGCGGGCGGCTGGCCCTTCCCTGGCGGCGGCAGGTCGACCGAGACCAGCTCCTCGTCAAAGCGACCAGCCCGCTGGGCGGCCAGGGCTTTTTCGTGACTGCGCAGCGCGAACAGGTCTTGCTCGCTACGGCTGAGCTGGTAGCGCGTCGCCAGATTTTCCGCCGTCTCTCCCATCGCTTCGAGCGGAAACTGCGCCGCCAGCTTCGGGTTCGGAAAGCGCCAGCCCAGCGATGAGTCGAACATCGTGACGTTACCCGAGGGGAATCCGCTGTCCGGCTTGGGCATTACCAGCGGGGCGCGGGTCATCGACTCGACCCCCCCAGCGATCATCAGATCTGCTTGCCCGGAGTTGATGCAGCGTGCAGCTTGCAGCACCGCCTCCAGCCCCGATCCACACAGCCGATTCACCGTGACACCCGGAACCGACTGCGGCAGTCCGCCGAGCAGCAGGGCCATGCGGGCGACGTTTCGGTTGTCTTCTCCGGCTTGGTTTGCGCAGCCGCAGATGACGTCATCGATGGCTTCCGGTGGGACGGCGGTGCGCTCGACCAGCTTGGCGATGATCTGCCCGAGTAGGTCATCGGGCCTTATGTGTTGCAGTCCCCCGCGAAATCGACCGATAGGACTACGAACGGCTCCTAAGATGTATGCCTCGACCATAGGGCGGCACGATAGCGCCATCCCAGCGTAGAGACAACAGGACCGCACGACTGGCCTGGCATCGTCGGATACCACCGTTTCTGGTTCGACCAAGAGCCTGGGCACGGCTCTTGCCAGAGCAGCAACCAAACGCTCGTACAGGATGGCAAGCCGTGATCCACAATCGCCAGCTCTTTAGCAGCCCCTCCTCGTCAGAAAGTCTGTTTGCACGTCGGCCTTCTGTGAGCCCGCTGCCCAGCGTGTTGAAGACACCTCGGCGAGCGTATTCGCTCAGCGAGGCCTACGGCTACTGCGAGCGGATGGTGCAGACCCGTCACGACAGCTTGCCAGTGGCTTCTCGCTACCTGCCCCAAATCAAGCGGCCCCACGTTTTTGCGGTGTATGCCTTTGCGCGTGCCGCCGATGACTTCGCCGATGAGCCGGAGTTTCAGGGGCAGCGCCAATCCGCACTGAACGACTGGGAGGATGAGCTAATTCGCACATTCCACGGCGAGTCGGATCATCCGATCTTTTCTGCGCTCCAAAGCACGATTGAGCAGTGCGACCTGCCGAGCACGCTGTTTACCGATCTGCTGGCTGGCTTTCGCATGGATCTCGCGCCGCGCACGTTCACCAGCTTTGAAGAGCTACGCACCTACACCCGCTATGTCAGTGAGCCGCTCGGTGAGCTGATTGTTCGAGTGTTTGGTCACAAAGATCCGGCGACGCTGGCGTTTGCTCGTGACCTGAGTGCGGGCTGGCAGCTCGTGTCGTTTTTGCAAAACCTCGGGCGCGACCTACCGCGTGGGCGCGTCTACATTCCGCTCGAGGACCTGCGTCACTTTGGCGTGCTCCCCGAGGGAATCCGGACCGCTCCGGCTTCGGCGCACCTGCTCGGTGCCTCGGCCCGTGCCTGGCGAGACTTGCTGCGCTTCGAGGTCGCCAGGGCCCGTGCGTTGCTGGAGCGCGGGCGGCCGCTGCTCGATCAGGTGGGTAGCGAGCTACGCTTCGAGTTGCTGCTGACGTACTACTCGGGCCAGCTGCTACTCGACCGGATTGAGTCACTTAGTGACGATATCCTGCGCGTTCGACCGACCCTGTCGCGAACCGATCGAGCCCGGGTGCTGGCGCGAGCTGCAGCCAAGCAGGTTCCGCAGCTCTATTTCCGTCGCGGCGAAGAGGTAGCCGAGTAGATGGCGACTACCTCGTTGGCCAGGCGTGGGTGGCAGTGGCTGAAGCGGTCGTCTTCATCATCGGACAAGCAGGCCATGGATAGTCAGACGGCCGCAGCGGCTGTTACCGCGAACAGCAAATCGAACTTTGCCTTCGCCTTTTTGTTGATGCCAAAGCTCCGCCGGCAGGCCATCCATGCCGTCTACGCGTACTGCCGCGTGATCGACGACATCGTTGATTCCGACGCTCCGGTCGAGCAGAAGCAGGCCGCGCTCGCGGTGTGGGAAGACGAGCTGCAGGCCGCGTTCTTCGGGGGCAAGCCGCGCAGTCCGGTGGCTGCGGCGCTTGCCGAGGCGCACCAGCGCTTTGGGATTCGTTACGACGACGCACTGCTCGTGTTGCGTGGCTGTCAGGCCGATTTGCACAAGCATCGCTACGCCACCTGGAGCGAGCTATACGACTACTGCTATCACGTCGCCTCAGCAGTGGGGCTCATGTGTATCGAGCTATTCGGCTGCAAGCATCCGGGTTCTCGTCAGTACGCGGTCCACCTTGGGCAAGCGCTTCAGCTCACCAATATCTTGCGAGACGTCGCTGAAGACGCCGCCCGCGACCGTATCTACCTGCCACAGGAAGCTCTAAGCGAGTTTGGGTTGAGCGATGCCGACATTCTGATGGGTCGGCGCGGTACCTCATCGCTATGGCTGCTTCGTCACTTGGCGGCTCGCGCACGCGAGGAATACGCCTTGGCCCGCTCCGCGATGCCTGAGTCGGACCGTCTGGCGCTGATGCCCGCCGAGATCATGGGCAGCATCTACTACGGCCTGCTCGAAGAGGTCGAACGCCGAGGCGATGAAGTCCTGACCCAGGGGATCCGCCCAAGGCTAAGTTCTCGTCGCAAGATCGAGCGCGCCCTGCACGCCGCCTGCACAACCTTGCTGCCGTTTGGCGACAAGCTGTTGGCACCTGTGTACTAAACGGTTCATCCCAAGCACCCGCTCTGTTGGGTGACCGTGTGGTCGTGTCCCGTTTGGTACATGGCGCTGTACCAATTGGTACATTGGTGCTCGTCGTAAGCCTGCTTGATTTCCGCCAAGTTATCGTCGCTGCACGCTTTCTTGAATTTGTAGTTTTTGGTCCAGTCCTTGCGGAGAGCCTCGGCATTGCGCCCGGTGGGGCGATGTTCTCGATGACTCAGACAAGGACGTGACATGAACACCAAGACTCTTCTTCTTGCTTCCGTAGTGTTGGCTGCCGCTTGCGGCACCGAAACCCCGATGGATTCGATGCTTGATCCAGGTGGTCCGGTGGTTGATGTCCAGCCGACCACACCTCAGCCCGACGTCGGTGGAGATCCGAACAGCTTGGCGATGGCACGTGCCAACGGCTCGATGATTGGCCTCGGCACAGACGAAACGCTGCAAGAGACCTCGGTGACCTCGGATGCGCTCGGTCAGACTCACACGCACTTCAACCGAACCTATAGCGGCCTGCCGGTTCACGGTGGCGACTTGGTGCTTCACCAGAAAGGCAGCTCGTTCCTCGGCTTCTCCGCGACGCTCAAGTCGCCGCTGAGTGTCACTCTGCAGCCGAAGATCACCGCAGTCGCCGCCACCGCCGAAGCGCTGCGCCACTACCAGGCCACGGCGGTGCTCGCCAAGGTGAGCCTCGTCGTCCACGCGTTCGGCGACACTCCCCAGCTCGCCTACGACGTGGTGCTGTACAACGACCAGGACAGGGACGACTTCGCCAGCGAGCAGCACACCTACGTGAACGCGCTCACCGGCGCGTACCTGAGCCAGCACAACGCGGTGATGCCGACCGCCGCCGTGGGCAGTGGCAAGAGCCTCTACATGGGCACGCTTCCGCTTGCCGCCAACAGCATCACCGGCGGTTTCGAGATGCGTGATCCAACCCGTGGCAATGGCTACACCACCAATATGAACAAAAAGACCTCGGGCAACGGCACGGTCTTTACTGACCTCGACAACGTCTGGGGAAGCGGCTTGGCGAGTGATTTGGCCAGCGCAGCGGTCGACGCCCACACTGGCGTGGCCTACACCTGGGACTACTTCAAGAACGTCCACGGTCGCAACGGCATCGCCAACGATGGCAAGGGCTCGTATAACCGGGTCCACTACGGTCGCGCCTACAACAACGCGTTTTGGTCGGACTCCTGCTTTTGCATGACCTACGGTGATGGCGACGGCAAGAGCTTCAGCACCCTTGTTTCTTTGGACGTCGCAGGCCACGAGATGACCCACGGCATCACCGCCCGCAGCGCCGCCCTGGTGTACTCGGGCGAGTCGGGCGGCTTGAACGAAGCGACCAGCGACATCTTCGGCACCATGGTGGAGTACTACGCCGCCAACGTTGCCGATGCTGCGGACTACCTAATCGGCGAAAAGATCACGCTCTACGGAAACCGCTACCTGCGCAACATGAGCGACCCACGCGCCGATGGATATTCCATCGACCACGCCTCGCAGATGACGCCGTCGCTGGATGTTCACTACAGCTCCGGTCTGGCCAACAAGTTCTTCCATATGCTGGCGGAGGGTGGCACCAACAAGACCTCGGGCCAATCGGTGACCGGCATCGGACGCGGCAAAGCCGAGAAGATCTGGTATCGCGCTCTTACGGTCTACATGACGTCGAACACCAACTTCAAGGGGGCTCGGACTGCGACGCTGAACGCTGCCAATGATCTCTACGGGGCTTCTGGCGTCGAGGCGACCACGGTCGCTGCCGCTTGGACTGCCTGCGGCGTCAACTAGTCAGACGCAGCCTCCCCGCTCGTCCCGCAATTCGTCCCGCAAAAGCCCGCCCTCCTCTCGTGATATAGTGCTCAACTGACCCTCGGCGATGATTGAGCCCTTACGCAGCCCCGACAGCAACAGCCAACTGCTAGGCCACAAGGTCGGCGAATACCGTTTGCTGCGCGAAATCGGACGGGGTGGGATGGGCGTGGTCTTCGAGGCGGTTCACGCCGAAACCGGCCAAAAGGTTGCGGTAAAGGCCATCCACGAAAAGCTGCTCTCCAATCTGACGGCGGTGCAGCGCTTTGTGGCAGAGGCTCGGTTGATGGGCCGCGTTTCCCATCCCGGCTTGGCCAAGGTACTGGACTCGGGTCAGCTACCGGGCGGCAGACCGTACTTCGTGATGGAGTTTCTGGTCGGCGACTCCCTCCAAGACCGCTTGCGCAAACGGGGCCGCTTGACGCAAAAGGAAGCGGTTGTCATCGGCGAGTCCATGGCTCGGGCTCTTGCCGTTGCCCACGACAAGGGAATTGTTCACCGTGACCTCAAACCCGACAACGTTCTCATCGTCGCGGATGAAACGGTGGAGGGGGGCGAGCAGGTGAAGATCCTCGACTTCGGAATTGCCAAGGCGATCGCGGCGCTGGCAGGTGAAACATTGCCGGGCGTGCAGACCGCCACCGGGCTGTTGCTGGGGACTCCTACCTATATGGCACCCGAGCAGTGTCGGGGCGGCGTGGAAGTGACGGACCGTGCAGATGTCTACTCACTGGGGGTGGTGCTCTACCAACTTCTTTCTGGGGCTCCGCCGTTCGTCAGCCGCTCGCCTGGCGATGTCATCGCGATGCACATCTTGGAGCCGCTGCCCCCGCTCGCCAACAAGGCTCCAGAGGTCACGCAGTCGGTGGTGCGCTTGGTCACCGCGATGCTTAGCAAAAGGCCGACGGAGCGGCCCAGTATGTCCGAGGTCGCGGACCAGCTACACGCGCTACGCAACGTGGAGCCACGGACCCTGATGCTGGAGCCGACGCAGGCCGCCGCCAAACTTGCGGAGGCGGTCCAGGCCATGCCAACGACCGAGATGCGGGCGAACGAAACCCGCATGTTCACCGATCGTCCGACCACGCCGATTCCGGCCTCCCAACCAGCGGTCGCCGTTGCAAAAAAGAGCCGGCCGTCCTGGTTGCTTGTCGTGGTGCTCTGCGCTGTTATCTTGGGCGGCGTGACTGCGGCGATGCTACTTCGCTGAAGATCCCTGAAAGGAAACAGCATGGACCGGTTGTGGGCCCCGTGGCGGATGGCGTACATCCTGCAAGCCAGCGGCGAGCAGGGTGCGCAAGAGTGCATCTTTTGTCGGTTTCCGGCGGAAGGTGCGGCTCGCTACGCAGACAATCTGATCTTGTGCAGCACCAAGGTGGCCTTTGTCATCATGAACCGCTTCCCTTACAACAGCGGTCACATCATGGTCATCCCCAGGCGTCATGGTGCAGACCTGGCGGCACTACCCGCTGACGAGTATCAATCGACCTGCGAGCTACTGCGCAAGGCGCAGCAGATTCTATGTCGCGAGCTGTCGGCCCATGGTGCAAATATCGGGATGAACCTCGGTCGCGTCGCCGGAGCTGGCATCGATCAGCACTGCCACTTCCACATCGTGCCGCGCTGGAACGGCGATACCAACTTCATGCCCGTCGTGGGGGATGTTCGCGTGATCAGCGAGCACCTGCAGGCCACCTTCGACAAGCTCCGCCCCGCCTTCGCTCACCTAGACCAGCCCGAGTAGCTGCGAGGGCTAACGAGTCGCTGCCACAGCTTGGTTGTGCTCTTTGCGGGCCTGGGCGCGCAGCCGCGCCACGGCATCGGTGAAGTCCGTCGGTGGATCTTGCTGAAACATCAGGTCTTCTTCGGTCTGCGGATGAACAAACCCGAGCGTCTCGGCATGTAGGAGCAGGCGCGGGCTCGGCAGAGTGGTCTGACCACGACGGGTGAAGTCACGAATGTAGACCCGCTCGCCAATGATCGGATGCCCGGACTCCGCCAAATGGATGCGGATTTGGTGGGTCTTGCCGGTCTCGATTTGCACCGCACAGACCGTGGCCAGGTTGCCGATGTGCTCTAGGACTTCAACATGCGTCAGCGCCAGTCGGCCACCATGGCCGAGCTCGACCTTCCACTCTGCCAGGGAGCCGCGCAGGCCATCGCCGCGATCCTTGATCAGATAGCTTTCGATCGTACGGCTTAGACAGTAGCCGTGAACCACGCACAGGTAGCGCCGCCTGATGTCGTGTTGACGAAAGCGCTGCTGAAGCTCGTGTTCTGCCGGGCGGGTCTTGGCAAACATCAAAAGCCCGGAGGTATCTTTGTCGATGCGGTGGACGACGTAGAGTGGCTGCTCGGTGGCGTTGCGACCCTCGGCCCGCCATGCGTCACGGACCATGTCCATCGCCGTGTTGATCTCGCCCCGCTCGTACGGAACGCTAGAAACGCCCGCCGGTTTGTTGAGTACCAGCAGCTGCGAGTCTTCGTACACGATCCGCTGCTTGGCAATCGTGACCGCTTTGGGCAGCGGGCGCGGGGCGTTGTGATCGACCGCTATCGTTTGTCCGACCCGAACCCGAATCGCCGGGTCTGCCGCGAGGTTGCCATCGACCGTTACCTTGTGCTGCTCACACATTGAGCGCGCCCGGGTCCACGCCAGCGAAAGCCGCTGGCGCAGGGCCGCCGCCAGTGTCTTGTCATCATCCTCTTCTGTCACCACAAAGCTCGGCATGGCGCGCATAGTACCCGCCGGGCGATCAATCTCAAGCGCTACCGATCGGCCATCTTGACAGAAAGACTCGTCTTTCTATGATGCGACTTCAAAGGCGTAGTGGTCATGACCGAGCTTAGCTTCCGGCTGAAAGACCTTGAAAACAAGGGCAAGCACATCGACTGTGCGCTGCCAGCCGAGCTTATTTCCGACGCCTTAGGCGACATGGATGTCGACGGTGCTCGCTCCGGTTTGCACTTCGTCGCCGATCTAACCAAGCACAACGTGACCGTGCTGTGCGATGGCAAGCTGACCGGCGAAGTATCGCTGCCTTGTCAGCGCTGTCTTGGTCCGGCGCGGGTGATCGTTGATCAGCGCGTCCACACCGTCTTTGTGCCGCCGGCCTCGGCGCTGGCCAAGAACGACGGCGAAGCGTCGAGCGATGACGACGCTGACGATATCGATGATGTTGACTACGCCCATCACAACGGTGAGACGGTCGATGTCTTACCGATCGTGCGCGAGTACCTAATCCTCTCGGTGCCCATCACCGTGTACTGTAACGAGGACTGTCGCGGACTATGTCCTCTCTGCGGCGCTGACAAGAACCAGGGCGACTGCTCCTGCCAGCCTGTCGGCAAGCTGTCGCCATTTTCGGCGCTCCGCGACGTTAAGCCCTAACTCTCACTCTCAATCAGCCTGGAGATCACAGCAACATGGCCGTTCAGAAAAGAAGACAATCGAGTGCTCGACGTGATTCGCGTCGCGCACAGTGGATGAAGATGGCGACCCCGGCAGCCTCGACCTGCCCGAACTGCCAGGCGGCCAAGATGCCTCACCGCATCTGCGCTTCCTGCGGCTGGTACGGTCCTGCCAAGGAAGGCCGGGTCATCATCCCGCAGCCGACCGAAAACGAGGCACCGGCAGAGAAGGCCTAGTTCGCAGATGGCGCCTCCGGTGGCATCTGTCATCGCGATCGACGCCATGGGGGGCGACAGCGCGCCAGGCCCCGAAGTAGAAGGGGCCGTGGCGGCAGTACGTGAGCGTGGCTCACGTGTCATCCTGCTTGGCGACGAGTCTCGCCTGCGTGCGGAGCTGCATCGGCTCGGCGCGGCGCACCTTGGTATTCCGATACGTCACTGTACCGAGGTGATCACCATGGACGATCACCCTGGTCAGGCTGTGCGCAAGAAGCGCCAGTCGTCGATGCGTGTCGGCTTTGAACTGGTCCGCAGCGGTGAAGCGCAGGCCATTGTCTCGGCGGGAAACTCCGGGGCAATGCTCGCGTGTGGCCTGTTTGTCCTGGGGCGAATGCGCGGTCTGGACCGGCCGGGCATTGCCGTCATCATGCCGACGCTGGAACCGGGCTTGTTCGGTGCTCCGCCACGTGTCGGTGAGTGCGTGCTGCTCGACACCGGTGCCAACGTCGACGTAAAGCCGCAGACGCTGGCGCAGTTTGCCGTGCTCGGGGCGACCTTTGCCAGGCTGCGGGCGACCTCACCACGCCTACGGCCTCGGGTCGGGCTTCTATCGAACGGCGAGGAGGCCAGCAAAGGCACCGCCTTGCTGCGACAGACGCATGCCTTGCTTCAGGGCAGTCCCAGCAGCTCCTTTGATTATGTGGGCTACGTCGAAGGGCGAGACCTGTTCCAGTACCGGCGACCGCCCGGGCAGTCGCTCCGCGAAGGCGGGCTTGACGTCGTCGTGACCGATGGCTTTACCGGCAATGTGGTTCTCAAGACTGCCGAGGGAGCAGGCCGCTTTATTGCCGATCTATTACGCAGTGAGGTCAAGCGATCCTTGCTGGCCAAGCTGGGGGCACTGCTGATGATGCCTGCGCTCAACTCACTCAAACGTGTCGTTGATGTCGATGGTCGTGGTGGAGCGCCCTTGCTTGGCGTAAATGGAGTGGCGATCATTTGCCACGGACGCGCCAGCGCTAGGGCCATCGGCCGTGCCATTGCCGTTGCTGAAGAGCACGTGCAGTCAGGGCTAGTCGAGGCCACCAAAGTTGCCGTCAGTGCCCATCGCTTCGCCGATAGTTCGGCAAGCACCGATCCGAACACCAGCCAACCGGAGGCTGAATGAGTGACGAGCCAATTCCAGCAGACAAGCACCCCGGCCTACGCCGCATTTGCATCGCGGGCACAGGCCGTGCGGTTCCCGAGCGAGTACTTACCAACGACGACCTGAGCAAGATGGTCGACACGTCCGATGCCTGGATTCGCGAGCGCACCGGCATTCGAACCCGTCACATGGTGCGTCGGGGCGAAGAAGCTGCGTCGGATCTAGCGGCCCGTGCGGGCACTGCGGCCTGCGAAGCCGCGGGCATTTCGCCCAAGGACATCGACGCGGTCATCTGTTCCACCATCAGCCCCGATATGCCGCTGCCGTCGTGCGCGGTCTACGTGCAGCGCAAGGTAGGTGCCGCCCCACACAGTGCAGCATTTGACTTGGCAGCAGCGTGCGGTGGCTTCATCTACGGTCTGGCTGTCGCCGAGGGGCTGCTGCGCAGCGGCTTGTATCGCCACATCTTGCTGTGCGGCGTCGAGGTTCTGTCGGGCTACGTGAACTGGCAGGATCGCAACACCTGTGTCCTGTTTGGCGATGGCGCGGGGGCGGCGATTCTCAGGCTGTGTACCGAAGAGGAGCAGGCTGCTGGGCTCGGCGTTCAGTCGGTCCATCTGTTTGCGGACGGCACCCAAGCCGAAGCGCTGATGATTCCAGGTGGTGGGTCGCTCTATCCGACATCTGAGCAGACGCTCGCCGACGGCAAGCACTTTATCCACATGAACGGCAAGGTGATCTTCACCAACGCCGTGCGCAACCTGTCGTCGTCGTGCCTGACGGCCTTGGCCCATCACGGCCTGACCCCCAAAGACATCGACTTGGTGATCGCTCATCAGGCCAACCTGCGGATCGTCGAAGCGGTCGCCCAGCGGCTGGATGTCCCGATGGACAAGTTCTTTATCAACATCGATCGCTACGGCAACACCTCCAGCGCCTCGGTACCCATTGCACTCGATGAGGCTGTGCGCTCGGGGAAGGTCAAGCGCGGCGACCGTCTGCTGTTCTGCGCACTCGGGGCTGGCCTGGCCTGGGGTGCCACCGTCGTCCGCTTCTAAGAGGAACTGATGCACAAGGTTGCCTTCGTATTTCCCGGTCAAGGCTCGCAGCACGTCGGCATGGGCAAGGCGCTCTGCGATTCTTACCCGTATGTCCGCGAGCTGTTCATGCGGGCCGATGCTGCGCTGGGTTACTCGATCTCCAAGCTCTGTTTCGACGGACCTGACACCGAGCTGGTCCGCACCGAGAACACCCAGCCAGCGCTTCTGACGACTGCGGTGGCTGCGGCTGAAGTGCTGCGGCGGGAGCTTGGGCTTCTGCCATCGCTGTGTGCCGGTCACTCGCTTGGCGAATACTCTGCGCTGGTGGTGGCCGAGAGCCTCGACTTCGCCGATGCGGTGCGGCTGGTTCACTTGCGCGGGCGTTTTATGCAGCAAGCCGTGCCTGAAGGGCTCGGAGCCATGGCGGCACTTGTGGGTCTATCGAGCGCGGACGTGGCCGCCCTGTGTGCGGAGTCATCGACCGAGACCGAGAAAGTTCAGCCTGCCAACGAAAACGGCGCGAGCCAGGTCGTCATCTCGGGCCACAAGCCCGCCGTCGAGCGAGCCATGGCGCTGGCGAAGGGGAAGGGCTGCAAGCTGGTCAAGGCCTTGCCCGTATCGGCCCCGTTCCACTCGGCGTTGATGGAGCCCGCCGCGCTCCAGCTTGCCTCCGAGCTTGCCCAGGTGGCGGTTCGCCCACCGCGGATTCCGGTCGTCGCCAACATCTCTGCGGAGCCGTATCCGCACGGCGATGCAGCGGCTGTACGCGATCGGCTGGTCCGTCAGGTCGCCGGTACTGTCCGCTGGGAAGGCTGCGTCCAGCGCCTGGTGTCCCTGGGTGCAACGGCGATCATCGAGGTCGGCCCAGGCAAAGTGCTGCAAGGACTGGTCAAGCGGATCGTTCCCGCTGTGGCACTTGGGGGCTTTTCTGAACCAAGCGGCCTTGCGGCGATTTCTGAGCTGTTTTCCTCGTCAACCACTCACAGCCAAGCGAGCCTCTCATGACTACTACCCTCTCAGAGCGTCGGGTTGCCCTGGTAACCGGGGCGTCTCGTGGCATCGGCCGCGCCATCGCCAAGGCACTGGTCCGTGACGGACTGTTTGTCGTCGTCAACTACGTTGCGAACGAAGCGGCCGCGCAGCAGACCTTGGCCGAGCTGGGCGAAGGCAACGCTGCGCTGCAGCAGTTCGATGTCGCAAGCGAAGCGGCGGTGGACGCTGCGGTCAAGGCGATCGGCGAAAAGTACGGAAGGCTCGACGTGGTGGTCAACAACGCCGCCGTGGCGGTCGATGGGCTGCTGCTGCGGGTCAAGACCGCTGACTGGCACAAAGTCATAGAGACGAACCTCTCCTCGGCGTTTTACTTGAGCCGGGCCGCATCGCGCCTTCTGCTCAAGGCCAAGGAGTCGGGCCGCATCATCAATCTCACCTCGGTCGTCGGCGAGATGGGCAACGCGGGCCAGGTTAGCTACGTCGCGGCCAAGGCGGGCCTCATCGGCATGACCCGTACCCTGGCTCGCGAGCTGGCCTCGCGTGGGGTCACCGTCAATGCTGTGTCGCCCGGCTTCATCGAGACCGACATGACCCAGCAGCACGTTCAGGGCGAGGCCCGTCAGAAGCTGACCGCGCAGATTCCGCTCGGTCGGATTGGGGCCCCCGAGGACGTTGCCGAAGCGGTCGCTTTCCTCGCCTCGCCCCGCGCCAGCTACATCACCGGCCAAGTCGTCCGAGTCAACGGCGGCCTGCTCATCGGCTAGGGCTGGACGGGCACCGGGTCGCGCTACGCGATCCGATACTTGTCTAGCTTGTAGTACAGCGCGCTGGGCTTGATGCCGAGCAGGCGCGCCGTCTCGGTCTTGACGCCTTTGGCCTCGCGATAGGCCTTCAAGATGAGCTGCCGCTCTAGGTCGTCTAGGATTTCGGGCAAGGCCATTCCGCCGCTCGGCAGGTCCAAGCTAGCCAGGTCGGTGCTGCTGCGGGCTGGGGCCTCCTCGCCACGAATATGAGCGGGCAGGGTGGCGGCGGTGATGGTGTTTCCCTCGCAGAACACCATCGCTTGCGACACGACGTTTTCCAGTTCGCGCACGTTCCCAGGCCATGGATAAGCGTACAGACGGGTCAGGGCATCTTCGGCAATCGTCGTCACCGAGGGGTTGCAGCGCGGGCCGTGCTTGACGATGAAGTGTCGGCACAGCTCGGCAATGTCGGCGCGTCGCTCGCGCAGCGCCGGGACATGAAGCGGCACCACCTGCAGCCGGTAGAACAGGTCTTCGCGGAACTTGCCCTCGCTGATGAGCCTTGGCAGATCGCGGTGTGTCGCGGACAAAATCCGCAGATCGACCTTGATCGTTTGCTCGCCACCGACCCGTTCGAAGGTTCCTTCTTGCAGCACCCGCAGCAGCTTGACCTGCATCGCCGGGGAGATCTCCCCGATTTCATCGAGCAGCAGCGTGCCGCCATCGGCCAGCTCCAGACGTCCGAGTCGCCGCTTGATCGCTCCGGTGAACGCGCCGCGCTCGTGCCCAAACAGCTCGCTTTCCAGCAGTGTCTCGGCGAGTGCTCCGCAGTTCACCTTGATGAACGGGCCTTGGCTGCGGCGGCTGAGGTTGTGGATGGCGCGGGCGACCAGCTCTTTGCCAGTCCCGGACTCGCCGTAGATGGCGACGGAGGCCTCGGTCTTGGCGACCTTGCCGATCTGCTCGAGCAGCTTGCGCATCGCTTCGGTCGCGCCGATCAGGTCTTGGTGCTTGTCGGAGTCGCCTTCGCGGAGCTGGTCGTTTTCGGCGCGCAGCCTTTCGCTCATCCGCCGGGCTGCTCGCAGTTCCAGGGCGCGCTCGACCTTGAGTCGGACCACCTCCGGCGAAAACGGCTTGGTCAGAAAGTCCATCGCACCGAGCTTCATCGCTTCGACGGCTGCTTCCACGGAGCCGTAGGCCGTCATCAGCAGCGTAGGACAGTCCGGGTCGACCTCGCGAATGCGGCGCAGGACTTCTAGGCCATCCATGCCGTTCATCTTGAGATCGGTGATGACGAAGTCGGCGGGGTTCTTCTTGAAGATGGTAAGCGCCTCGTTGCCCGACGACGTAGCGCAGACCTTGTGGCCCATTCTGCGCACGACCTGGGCCACTCCTTCTCGCATTGTCTCGTTGTCGTCGATAATGAGGACGTTGGCCATGCGCGAATGCTACCATCCGTGCCGCTTGAAAGAGCCGTAAAACCATGGAACCGCTCGTCCCCCTGACACTTACGCCCCGGCCCTCGCTGCCGATCCCCTCTGACCTCGACGCTGCGATCTTGCGTCTCAAAAAAGAGCGCAACGCGGTCTTGCTCGCGCACTACTACCAAGAGTCAGAGATTCAGGATCTGGCCGACTTTGTGGGCGACTCACTCCAATTGGCGCAGGCCGCCCAGAAGACCCAGGCCGACGTCATCTTGTTTGCAGGGGTTCACTTCATGGCCGAGGTCGCCAAGATCTTGAACCCGAGCCGCACCGTGCTCGTCCCCGATATGGCGGCGTCGTGCTCGCTCGCTGACGGCTGTCGGCCCGAGCAGCTTGCCGCCTATCAGCGTAAGTATCCGGGTTACGTCACCGTCAGCTACATCAACTGCTCGGCAGCGGTGAAGGCGATGTCGGACTGCATTGTCACGTCCTCGAACGCCGAGCGCATCCTTCGCTCGTATCCGCCGGAGCAGCCCATCTTGTTTGCGCCCGATCAGCACCTGGGTCGCTACCTGATGAAGAAGACGGGGCGGACCAACATGGTGGTCTATCCAGGCTCGTGTCAGGTCCATGAGATCTTCAGCGAGCGGGAGTTGGTCCGGCTCAAGCTGGATCACCCGGCGGCCCATGTCTTGGCCCATCCCGAGTGCGAGGAGCGGATCTTGGCGCACGCGCACTTTGTCGGATCGACCTCCGCGCTGATCAAGTACGCGGTCGATTCGGCGGCCACCGAGCTCATCATCGTTACCGAGCCCGGCGTGATTCACGAAATGCAGAAGCGGGCACCGAATAAGACGTTCATTCCAGCCCCTGCCGAAGGCGGCTGCGCGTGCAACGAGTGTCCGCACATGCGTCTGAACACTCCCGAAAAAGTCTACCTGGCGCTGCGCGACCTTACGCCCGAGCTGACGCTTGCTGAAGATCTGCGCTTGGCCGCCAAGGCCCCGATCGACAAGATGCTGTCGCTTTCCTAGCCCGTTTGGCCGCCCGACCACCAATGGCTGTGGCGGCTGAACCGATGGTTGTAGCGCGTGAACCGATGGTTGTAGCGCGTGAGCCGATGGTTGTGGCGCGTGAGCCGATGGTTGTGGCGCGTGAGCCGATGGTTGTGGCGCGTGAACCAGTGGTTGTGGCGTGTGAACCAGTGGTTGTGGCGCGTGAACCGATGGCTGTGGCGGCTGAACCGATGGTTGTGGCGCGTGAACCGATGGCTGTGGCGCGTGAACCGATGGTTGTGGCGGCTGAACCGATGGCTGTGGCGGCTGAACCAGAGGTAGTGGCGGCTGAACCAGAGGTAGTGACGGCCTTGGGTGTGCTGCGCCGGTAAGTCCTCGGAGACGCTTGCGTTTTACAGCGCCGTCGTGATAAGCACTCAAGGCTTTTGGTTGATTCAAATCACACACGCCTTGGGTAAGTGCGCGTCTTCGTGCCGGTTTCACCGGTGATTGCGCGTCGGTGGCTGTTGCCATCGGTCAAGGCGGAGGACCAAACGAAGGAGACAAGATGAGCGATACCCCAAGCGAAGTCGTTAGCCAGGAACTTTCAGCCGACAACCCCGAAGCACCCATCACGATGCGGCAGCTTCTGGAGGCCGGTGTCCACTTCGGTCACCAGACCAAGCGCTGGAACCCCAAGATGAAGCCCTACATCTTCGGGGCCCGCAACGGCATCCACATCATTGACCTGCAGCACACCGTGCGGCTGTTCAACCGCGCCTTCAACTTCATCGTCAACACGGTGTCGCAGGGCGGCTCGCTGCTGTTCGTCGGTACGAAGAAGCAGGCGCAAGAAGTCATGCAGCAGGAAGCGCTGCGCGGTGGCCAGTTCCACGTCACCAACCGCTGGCTCGGCGGCACGCTGACCAACTTCCGCACCGTCAAGGGCTCGATCGACCGTTTGAAGAGCCTCGAAAAGATGGCCGAGGACGGCACCCTTGAGCGGCTCGCCAAGAAGGAAGTGCTCATGAAGATGCGCGAGCGCGACAAGCTTGAAAAAGCGCTCGGCGGTATCAAGAACATGACCGACCTGCCGTCGGCCATCTACGTCATTGATGCCAAGAAAGAGCACATCGCGATCTCCGAAGCGCGCAAGCTGGAGATTCCGGTCATTGCGATCGCCGACACCAACGCAGATCCCGACGTCATCGACTACGTGATCCCCGGCAACGATGACGCAATTCGCGCCATCAAGCTGTTCACCGGCAAGATTGCCGACGCTTGTGTGGTCGGTGCACGCCTGGGTCGTGAGCGCGCTGCCTCGCACAGCCGCGATGAGGGCGGACACGGTGGCGAGCGCAAGCAAGCTGCTGCCGCTCCGGGCGCTCCCGCTCCCCGCGTTGAGATGCGCAAGAACCGTGGTGGGCTTCGTGGCACCCCGGCTGCTGCCGCCACGCCGACTTCGGTGATGCTGTCGAGCGAAGACGAGTAGATCGTCCTCGCAACCTGCGATGCTGCCCCGCGGAAAAGCTGAGCCTTTCCACCTGCGGGGCTCTACCTCTATTTCAAGGAGATTCCACATGGCCCAGATCACTGCGGCACTGGTGAAAGAACTACGCGAGCGTACCCTCGCTGGCATGGCGGACTGCAAAAAGGCGCTCGAAGAAGCGGCGGGCGACATGGAGAAGGCGGCCGACTGGCTGCGCAAGAAGGGCATCACCAAGGCTGCCAGCTCTGCTGCGCAAGGCCGGGTCGCCACCGAAGGCGCTGTCTCGTCGTACATCCACATGGGTGGCAAGATCGGCGTGCTTCTCGAAGTCAACTGCCAGACCGACTTCGTGGCGCGCACCGATGACTTCAAGAACTTCTGCAAAGATGTCGCGATGCACATTGCCGGTCGCGATCCGTTCCCTCAGTTCGTGACCGATGAGGAGATTCCGGCCGCGCTCATCGAGCGTGAGCGCGCCTTCCAGACCGAAAAGGCCAAAGAGGCGGGCAAGGGCAAGCCGGACAACATCATCGCCAAGATGATCGACGGTGCTCTCGCCAAGTGGAAGAAGGACATCTGCTTGCTCGACCAAGAGTTCGTCAAGGACCCGAGCAAGGACATCCGCACCATCCAGCTTGAGCTGACTGCCAAGACCGGCGAGAAAATCACGATCCGTCGGTTCACCCGCTACACGCTCGGTGACGGACTGCAGAAGAAAGAGCAGGACTTCGCCCAAGAAGTCGCGGCTCAGGTGGCAGCCACCGAGAAAGCCTAAGGGCAACCCATGACCCAGCCAAGCGCCGAAGCTCCGGTTTATAAGCGTATTCTCCTCAAGCTGTCGGGCGAAGCGCTGATGGGGAAGGGCCAGTACGGCATCGACCCCGCCACGCTTCATCGCTTGGCTGCCGAGGTGAAGGGCGTCCACGACATGGGCGTCGAGGTCACCTTGGTCATTGGCGGCGGCAACATCTTTCGCGGGGTCTCGGCGTCGACTCAGCACGGCATGGACCGCGCTTCTGCCGATTACATGGGCATGATGGCGACGGTAATGAACGCGCTGGCGATGCAGGACGCGATCGAGCAGATGGGTCTGCCAACCCGCGTGCTGTCGGCGATCGAGATGAAGGAGCTGTGCGAGCCGTACATTCGGCGTCGGGCGATTCGTCATCTCGAAAAGCGGCGCGTCGTGATCTTCGCGGCGGGCACAGGCAATCCCTACTTCACCACCGACACGGCTGCGGCGCTGCGAGCGATGGAAATCCACGCCGAGGTACTGCTCAAGGCCACCAAAGTTGACGGCATCTACGACCGCGATCCGGTGAAGCATGCCGACGCCGTTCGCTACGAACGAGTGACCTACCTTGAGGTCTTGCAGCGAAACCTGCAAGTCATGGACTCGACGGCGATCGCGCTCTGTCGCGATAACAAGCTGCCGGTCATTGTTTTTAATCTACAGAACAGCGGCAACATCGGGCGGGTGGTCTGTGGCGACCTGTCCATTGGCACACGCGTCGACTAACCTCGCCTGCGGCGTGCCGGGCGTGCCGTAAACGTAGGCCTCTTGACGGAAAATAGCCAAAAAGAGAGGATTCATGAGCATGGTAAGCGATGTCCTAAAGAGCCTGGATGACGACATTGCCAAGGCAATGGATGCTTTCGGGCGCGAGCTTGCCAAAGTTCGTACCGGACGCGCCAACAGCAACATGCTGGATGGCATTCGGCTCGACTACTACGGCACACCGACTCCGCTCAATCAGGTTGCGTCGGTCAGTGTCGCTGACCCACGGCTGATTGTCGTCAAGCCCTGGGAAAAGCGAATCATTCCAGACATTGAGAAAGCGATTCGAGACGCGGGGCTTGGCGTGAACCCAAGCTCTGACGGTGAGATCGTACGGCTACCCATTCCGCCGCTCACGCAGGAGCGACGCAAGGAGCTGACCAAGGTCGTCAAGCGCATCGGCGAGGACGCCCGTGTGGCGGTTCGCAACTGCCGTCGAGATGCTCGCGAGCTGTTGGAGCAAGCTGGCAAAGATCGCGAGATTACCGAAGACGACGTTGAGCAAGGGCTCAAAAAGATCCAGGCCGTTATCGACAAGGCGATCGAGAAAATCGATGGGATTGCCGATAAAAAGCAGGCCGAAATCATGGAGGTCTAGCTCCTGGACCAGTTGTCCTTTAATCCCAAGTTCGGCAAGTACGAGCTGCTCGCCCACCTGGCGACTGGCGGAATGGCCGAGATCTATCTGGCACGAATGGATGGATCGGACGGCTTTTCCAAGCTGGTGGTGGTCAAGCGACTGCTCGCCGACTTGGCGAAGGACAAAGAGTACGTCCAGATGTTTCTGGACGAGGCGAGGATCAACGCTCGCTTAAACCACTCGAACATTGTCCAGGTGCTAGAGCTGGGCGAGGTTGACGGCCAGTACTTCATCGCGATGGAGTACGTGTCCGGTCTGTCCATCGCCCAGATTGGTAAGCTGTCCACGCAGCGCTTGGGAGAGGTGCCGCAGAACATCGCGTGCGGCATCATGCTACAGGCGTGCGCGGGCCTGCACCACGCCCATGAGACCAAGATGTCGGATGCCGACATGCTTGGCATCATCCACCGTGACGTGTCGCCGCAGAACCTGCTTCTGACCTACGAAGGCTTCGTCAAGGTCGTCGACTTCGGCATCGCGAAAGCGGAAGGCCGAGAGACGCGCACCCAGGCGGGCATGGTCAAGGGCAAGTTCTCGTACATGAGTCCGGAGCAGTGCACCGGCCAGAAGGTGGACCGCCGCACCGATATCTTCGCGCTCGGCGTCATCTTGTTCGAGCTGTGTACCTCGCGTCGCTTGTTCAAGCGCGCCACGCCGATTGAGACCTACGAGGCGATTCAGAAGGGCGAAGTGCCCGACCCGTGCTCGGTATCCCAGGCTGTGTCTCGTCAGGTCGCTGACGTGATCTTGAAAGCACTGGCTCGCAACCGAGACGATCGCTACCCGACCGCTGAGGCGATGCAAGAGGCGCTTGAGCTGGCGATGCGACGCTCGGGCCTGAAGGGTCGACCACTTGATCTGTCGCGCTTTCTGGAAACGAACTTCCAGGCAGAGATCAAAGAGCAAGAAGACCTGGTTCGCCGCATCGCTGCGGGTGAGCTGACGCAGCCGGAAAACCAGCACGTCGCCGAGCAGAGCAAGCTCGCGGACAACTACGCCCACGTTGACGACCTCGACATCGAAGAGGATCTCGACGAGGTCGAAGACGCGACGAGCAACGACATGAAGGCCCCGGAGTCGAAGCCGCCTGGGCCGCCGCCGCCCGTGCCTTCGCTCGCGAACAAGAAGGCCCAGATCGCGCAGAGCCCGGTGTCGATGGTGCTACCAACCATCGATCCGAAAAAGGCCCTGCAAGACATGCTGGCGGGCAAGACGCCGAACATGCTGGGGGATCAGCTCCAGGGGCTGGCCAAAGCTGCCAACATTTCCGTGCCGACCCCTGATGGTGAGCCACCGGTTTCCGCCTCAAGCTCTCCCAGCCCAAGCGGTCAAGGACTGGCACCATCGGCGAGTACGCCGACTTCCGGTGCCAGCGGTCAAGGACTTGCGCCCGCCCCGCCCGCATCGGGACTGCAGAAGCTGGCCGATTTGCCGCTGCCGATCCTCATCGGGATTGCGGTGGGACTGGCTGTGCTGTCGGCCATCTTGACCGCGCTCGTGATTTTCTAAGCGACCCGCCGCGCACGCTTTCCGGCTTGACGGCGATTCTGCTCATTTGGGAACGTCGCCTCCCAAGCGAGGTGACTGCGATGGGTCGTACGCAAGCGGGTTTGCTGAGAGTTTCTCTGCTGCTGTTGACGGTGGGACTTTGGGGAGTCACGGCCTGTGATGCACCAGCCGGAAAGCCTGATGCAGGGGATGCCGGGATGGGCAGCGACGATGCGGCGACCTGCACCATGTGCGATGGGGCGTGCGTCGATGTGAGCACCGACTCCCGCAACTGTGGGGCCTGCAAAAAGGACTGTGGGCCGGCAGCAAGCTGCATGGGCGGCAAGTGCGAGCCGAGCGGCAGCCGAGACATGTCGATGAGCGATCTAGCGCCAAGCGATGGCGGCATGACGATGCGTCGACTGTGCGATCAAACGCCGCCGGTGGGTGCCAAGCTTGCGCCGCCACCTCCGGTCTATTCGGGAACCTGCCCAAGCCTTGTGCCGGGCAAAAACACGATCGTCTCTTCGGGGAAGTCGCGAACCTTCCTGCTGGCGGTGCCCAAAGGGGTGATGCCGGGGGAAAAGCTGCCGGTGGTGTTTATGTGGCACTGGCTGGGTGGCAGCGCGGACTCGTTTTTGAAGAAAGGTGAGGTTCAGGCGGCAGTCGACTCGCAGCGGTTCTTGGCGATCCTGCCGGAGGCCAAGGGGGACATCACCTGGAAGTGGCCGTTTGACGTGCTGGTGACAGCGGCCAGGCAGGAAGAGGAGTACCGCTTCTTTGACGACATGCTGGCCTGTGCGGCCGCTCAGTTCACCATCAATAACAACTGCGTGTCGTCCGTTGGGGTGAGCGCCGGGGCGCTGTTTACCGATCAATTGGCGACGGGGCGTAACCAGTACCTGGCATCGGCGTTGTCGCTGTCGGGTGGCGTGGAAGGCGTTGCCAAGAAGTGGGGAAATCCGGCGCGCAAGCTGCCGATGCTGGTGCTGTGGGGCGGAGCAATGGACAACTGCTTGGGGCTGGTCAACTTCCAGACGGCGTCGAAGGCGCTGGAGACGCAGCTCGTCAAAGACGGCCACTTCTTTGTCGAGTGCGTCCACAACTGTGGCCATGCCGAGCCGCCGCTTGATGCACCGGCGATGATGACCAAGTACGCGGCGTTCTGGGAGTTCGTGTTTGCGCATCCGTACTGGCTTGGCACGGGGGAGTCACCGTACAAGACGAGCGGGCTGCCGTCCGGAATGCCAAGCTGGTGTGCCATCGGGGCAGGCTCGGCCACACCGCGTACCGGGATCTGCACCGAAAAGCCGGGGTGCTAGGAGCGCTGGGGCTGGCCGAACCGGGCAGGCTTAGTGGACCCGGCGGGGCAGGCGGAGGATGGCAGCGGTACCGTGTGGGGAGCTGCGCAACTCGACAGTGCCGCCAAGTGCGCTCACAAACGAACGGGTGAGTGCCAGGCCGAGTCCGAACCCCTCGGTGCTGCCCCGGTGGCTCGGGCTTCTGTAAAAACGGGCAAACAGGCGCTCCGGGTCTTCGTCGCCAAGTCCTGGTCCGCTGTCCGTGATGACCACCTGTAGCTCCCTGCCGGAGCCCTCAGGCGTCGGGTCTGCGCGCTTGATCGGCTCGGCTCGCACCTCCACCATTCCCCCTGGGGAAGAAAACTTGATGGCATTTTCGACCAGGTTGGCGAGCGCCCGATGGAACAGGAGAGAGTCGGTTTCGATGTGGAGCCGTGGATCACAGTCCATTCGAAGCAAGACCCCGCTTTCTGCGGCGACCCCTTCGTAGAGTCCCAGCACTTCATCAAGGAGCGGACCCAAGGGGTGGACACTCCTACTCACCGGCAGCTCACCGGAGTCGGTCCGTGCCAGGGTGAGGAGGATCTCGGTAAGTCGCATCAGCCGTCCGAGCCCTTCGAGCGTCTCTTCCATGGTGAGTCGCAGCGCTTCGTTGTCACGGGGTCGTCTCAGCGAGATCTCTAGTCGTCCCATCAGGTCAGCCAGCGGGGTTCGTAGCTCATGGGCGGCATCGCTCGTGAATCGCCGCAAGCTGGTGACGCAGCGATCGACGCGGTCGAGCATCTGATTGAGGACGTGGATGAGGCGCTGGATCTCGGCATCGGTGGCGGGATGCTCTTTGAGCCGGTGGCCGAGCTCTTCGGGTCCGACTTTGCTCGCCACCTCGACAAGATCTGACAGGGCCTTGACTGTGCGGCGTGTCATCAGCGAGCTGCCCAGCGTGGACAGCACCACGGACAGCGGAATCGCCGCACCTAGCGACAGAAACAGAAGGTGTCGAAACGCCGAAAGCTCACGCTCTTTCTCGATGACGGGTTCGTCTTCCTGCTCTTCGATGAACACGGCAGTGCCGTAGATCATCGTGGCAAACAGCAGCAGGACACAGGTGGTCATCGCTGCATAGAACAGGGCGAGTCGCCCGCGTAGGGAGTGCAGCTTAGGAGTGAGCTGCTTCGTCCACGACATAGCCGACTCCTCGCACGGTGCGGATGAGAGATCCTTGACCAACTTCATCGAGCTTGCGGCGGAGCTGCGCGACATGGACATCGACTACGTTGGTTCCGGGATCGTAGGAGTAGCCCCACACGCTCGATAGCAGCATGCTGCGTGACACCACTTCCCCGGCGTGTCGCCACAGCATATCGAGCAGCGCGAACTGCTTCGGGGTTAGCTCCAGCGTTTGTTCGGCATAGCGAAGCTGATGAGCGGATAGATGCAGGGACAGCAGACCTCGGCGCAGGACATCGCCATGCCGTGAGCCGCCTCGTCGCATCAGCGCTCGGAGTCGTGCGAGCACCTCGGCAAAGGCGAACGGCTTGTTCAGGTAGTCATCGGCCCCCTGGTCTAGGCCCATCACGCGATCGGCGAGGGTATCGAGCGCGGTCAGCATCAGGATCGGAGTTCTCACTCCTGCTTGTCGTGCCGCCGCGACCACCGAAAAACCATCGCGATGGGGGAGCTTCACATCCAGGATGCAGACATCGTAGGGAGTCTGTCGCAAGGCACGCAGCCCGGACTCGCCATCGGTGCAGATCTGGACCAGGAACTGCTCCTCTTCCAGACCTTCTGAGAGCGTTCGGGCAAGTCGAACATCATCTTCGATAAGCAATAGGAGCACCGAAAAACCTCTACCATGCAAGTGATGCGACTGCGTGCTAGCGTCCGAGCGCCATGTGCAACTGCCACAGCGAAGCCTCGACATCGCGCTGGGCGTTTGCTTCCGCTCGCTGCGCAGCCAGCAGATCCCGCTGCGCGGTGATGAGCTCAAGCAGCGAGGTGATCCCAGCGGCAAACTGCTTCTCGGTCGCGGTGAGCGCCTGCTTTCGTGCATCGCACAGCGGTCGGGCGTGCTTGTGCAGGATGTCGGTTGAGCGCTGCCACAAGTGATAGCTGGATGCGATGTCGAGCTGGACTTGGCGCTCGCTGCGGAGCTGGTTGGCCTTGGCTTGCAGAAGCAGGGCTTGTGCCCGCAGCCTAGGTCCAATCCCGAAGTCGACCAGCGGCAGCGGTGTACTGAGCGCGACCACGACACCTGTGCCCAGGTTGGAGATGCGTGCGCCTACAGACGCTTGCAGATCGAACAGTGGAACGCTGCGCAGCTTGGCCAGTCGGATCGTGGCTTCGGCATACTGGATGTCGAGGGCTGCTTGGCGAAGGTCGGGCCGCTCGTGGGTCTGGGCGAGCAGAGCGGACAGAGTCTTTTCCTCGGAGCCAGCAGAGCCCCGTTCTTGCTGTAGCGCGAAGTCGTGCGGGGTATCGCTGCGAAGCTGGATCGGGCGCGGGGACTCTGCCCCAAGCAGCATCGAAAACCCAAGCTGAAGGAGTCGATGCTGCCTGCTCGCCAGCTCTTCCCCGCGCTGCGCATCGAACAGCTCGGCTTGGGCTCGTAGGACGTCGAGGGCGCTCGCATCCCCGCGCAGCTCGCGCTGCCGATTCTGTTGCAACAGCGCAGTGGCGATGCTGACCGCTTGCTGTTCGATGGCAACCAGTCGCTCGTACAGCTGCAGCTCGAAGAAGGTGCGACCCACGGCGAGCCGAAGCTGACGACGTTCCTCTGCGAGCGCCTGCTCGGTGCTGTCCCGCTGGGCACTGGCGGCGCGTGCTTCCTGGGCTGTGACGATCCCGCGCAGCAGCGGAACGCTGATCATCGCTTGATGAAGAAGCTGCGGAGCACCGGCGGCGTTGTGCAGCCCGAGGTCCTGGGCAAGATAGGAGACGATTGGATTTGGCAGGGTCTTGGCGGCGCTGAGCTGGGCCTTTGCATCGAGTGCGCGTGCCTGCTGGGCCATCAGAAGCGGTGCGTTGTGCTCGGCCAGCTCTACGCAATCGGCCAGGCTGAGCGGCTCGGCGAGTCGGTCGGCAGCGATGGCGTGGATTGGGTCAGCCAGTACAGACAAGAGCGGTAGCCACCCAAGGGCGAGTCGGCTCCACACAGCGAATCTACTGCACACGGCGCGCATCACTTGGTCCTCCCAAAGACCCCGTACAGCGTGGGCAGCAGCAGCAAGTTTAGGATCGTGGACGTGAGCAGGCCGCAGACAATCACCAGGGCCATCGGGTGTTCGATTTCGTAGCCGGGCACGCTGCCGCGCACAACGATCGGCAGCAGCGATAGACCGGCGCATAGGGCGGTCATCAGAATCGGAGTCAGGCGCTCTTCGGCACCGCGCAAGAGCAGCTCGGGACCAAAGGGAACCGCTTCGTGCTCCTGCAAGTGGCGGTAGTGACCAAGCAGCATCAGGCCATTGCGACTGGCGATGCCGAGCACGCTGACAAAGCCGACCAGCGATCCCAGCGACAGGATGCCGCCACCTGCGAGGACGCCCAGCACGCCACCAAACAGCGCAAACGGAATCGTTCCAAGAAGGAGCAGCGTGAGCCGCAGGCTGCGGAAGTCCAGATAGAGCAGAGCCAGCACGCCGCCGAGCGCGACGAGGGACCAGCCCATCATCTGCCGGCGGGCGGTCTTGGCGGCGGTGTATTCCCCCAGGAACTCGGGATGGTAGCCGCGTGCAAAGGGCAGGGCAGAGACGCGGTGCTCCACTTGGCGGGCAACGGTTCCCAAGTCTTGGCCGCGCACGTTACAGGTGACATCAATGCGTCGCGAGCCGCGCTCTCTTTTGATTTCGCTCGGCGCGGGTACCATCGTCACGTCGGCCAGCTCCGACAGTGCCACCGGCGTCCCGCTTGGTGTCTCGATGAGCAGGCTGCGCAGTGCGGACAGATCGCGGTGTACCGATTCGGGACTCCACACCACCACATCGGAGATGCGTCCGCCGTCATAGACCTCGCCGACCTTGAGCCCGGCGATGAGCACGCTGGCGGCGCTGCGAATCTGTCCTTGGGTGACTCCGTACAGGGTGGCGCGCTCGGGACGGATGCGGACCTCGACCTGGGGCACCAGCACCTGCGGCTCGACCTTCAGATCTACAACCCCCGGAATCGGGGTCAGCGCTTTGGCGACCTCTTCGGCCTGCGTGCGCAGCGTGGGCAGGTCGGCCCCGTAGATGCGTACCACCACGGCGGCGTGGGCACCGGATAGGACATCCTTTATGCGCTCCTTTAAGTAGGTGAGCACGTCGCGAAAGACACCGGGATAGCTTGCGACCACTTCGCGAACGCGGGTCACCGTCGTTTGATAGTCGGCGCGTGGGTCGATGCTGATCCAGTGCTCGGTGAAGTTTGCGCCAACCACTTCATCGGCGACCTCGGCGCGACCGATGTGGGAACCGAAGCTCTTTACGCCGGGAATGGCGAGCAGCTCCTGACTGACTCGTAGCGTCGAGCGGCGGCTGGCTTCGATGGAAGCTCCCGGTTTTTCGACCCAGTGCATGAGGAAGTCGCGCTCCTGAAAGTCGGGAAGGAGTTCGTCCCCAAGAAACGGCACGATGGCGACGGCAAGGACGGCTGCGCTGGCGGTGAGGCCGATGGCTAACTTGGGATACGACAGAAGGGGAGACAGCAGTCGGCGGTAGAGCTTGCGCAGCGAGAGCACCAGCGGCCGCTCGTGGGGGGCCGTGCGCGCCGCACTTGGCAATAGCCACAGGCAGAGCGCGGGCGTCACCGTCAGCGCGATCAGCAGCGAGGCCATGATCGACAGCACGTACGCGAGCGCCAGTGGCCGGAAGAACGCCCCGGCCAAGCCGTCGAGGAAGAACACCGGCAGAAACACCAGGCAGACAATCAAGCTGGCGTAGACCACGGCGCTGCGGACCTCGATCGATGCCGCCAGCACGACTTGAAACGACGGCTGCTTGCCCGCCGCTTCGCACAGCCGACGGCGAATGTTTTCGACATCGATGATCGCGTCATCGACTACCTCGCCGACCGCGATCACCAGGCCAGCCAGAAACATGGTGTTGAGCGTGCCGCCCGCGCTCGACAGAGCGAGCAGCGCGGCGAGCAGCGAGAGCGGAATGGCGATCAAGCTGATCGCGGCGGTGCGCAGATCGCGCAAGAACACAAACAGCACCAGTGTCACCAGCAGACAGCCGATTCCGAGCGCAAGGCGGAGGTTCGACAACGACAGCTCGATGAAGCCGGCGGGCCGAAAGATCGCGGCGTCGATCTCGACATCGCGCAGTCCGGGCCGGAGAGCGGCCAGCGCGGCATCGACCTCCTGGGTGAGCGAGAGGGTGTTGCCGGTGGGCTGCTTTTCAACGATGAGTAAGAGTCCGGGGCGACCGCTTACGACGGCGTCTCCGATAGGCGGTGCGTGGCCCTCTTTTACCTCGGCGACATCGCCGATCCGGAGCGACGTGGTGCCACGCTGGGCGAGCACGGTCTGCGTCAAGTCGGCGGGACCAAGGATGGAGTTTTTGTGACGGACGACCAGCCGCTGATTGGCACCATCGAGAAATCCGCCGGCACGGACCGTGGCCGCGTCCGTGGTGGCGCGGAGCACGCTGTCTAACGTCACATCGTTTTCTTGCAGGCGCGCCGGATCGACCAAGACCTGGAGCTGACGATCACGCATTCCCCAGACCGCGACGTTGGCGACGCCCGGAACGGCGAGCAGGCGTGGGCGAATCACCCAGCGGACCAGCTCGGACAGCTCCATCTGCGACAGCGTGGCCGAGGTGATGCCAATCTTCATGGCCCGGCTGAGCGAGGACAAGGACGGCAGAATCACCGGAGGATGAGCGACCTGCGGCAGCCGATTGGCAACCAGCGCCAAGCGCTCTTGCACCAGTTGGCGCGCACGGTTGAGGTCCGCTCCTTCCCGCAGCAGCAGCACCACCGAAGAGAGGCCGAGCACCGATTTCGAGCGCAGCGTGCTGAGATCGGGCAGTCCGGCGAGCGCGGTTTCGAGCGGTAGCGTGATCAGGCTCTCGACTTCTTCTACGGACAGGCCGGGCGCTTCGGTCTGGATCTCAACCATGGGCCGCGCAAACTCGGGAAAGACATCGAGCGGCGTCTTGTCGGCGGCCCGCATCCCCAGCACGAGAAGGACCAGGGCTGTGACGAGCACGAGTGCCCGAAAGCGCAGCGCAGAGGTGACGAGCAGGCGTAGCATCGCGTTCTCCTTGGAATGGCCGGTGGTTCGGTTGCGAGGCGAGGGCTACTTGTCGGCACCGAACTCGGCACCGTACAGCTCCATGGCACCGGCGGTGACGATCGGTGAGCCAATGCGCAGTCCGCCCTGGCGAAGGCTGCGCGGACTCAAGACCACGTGCTCGCCTTCGGTGCGGATGACCTCGACCCGACGGCGGGCAAACACCTGCGGCGCGGTCCGCTCGTACAGCCAGGTCGCCCCCGATGGATCGTGCAAGATGGCTGAAGCGGCCGTGGTTGGACTTGCCTCTTCGCCGCGCAGTGGCAGCCACACGGCCACGCGCTGACCGAGCTGAAAGCGGTGCGATCCAGTCACCAGGAAGTAGCGATCCACAGTGCCTTGCTGCGGCTGGGCGGTGGGCGGTGCGGGCTCGACCGGTGGGGCAAGCAGTGGTGGGGCGTGTGGAACCAGCTCCTCAATCAGCGCAGCGGTGTGTGGGGCAAGGCTTGGCAGCTCACCGGAAGGAACTTGCGTTCGCACCCACAGCGATTCGTCACTCACCACCTCGCATAAGGCGGCCCCGACGGGGACTTGCTCGCGTAACGCGACCCGGACTTCACGCAGGACTCCGTCGATCGGTGACTCGACGGAGACTGCCGACAGCAGCCCGGCCCGACCCGCAGTGCCGAGCAGTGCATCACGCTGCGAGAGGGCGGCCCGCAGCGCTGCTCGCGCTGTCTCACGCTGGGCCATGGCTTCATCGAGCAGCTTGCGACCGGCCAATCGATCGCCGACGAGCTGCTCGGCCCGCTTGAGCGCCACCTCGGCTGCGTCGTCTTGGACTTGTGCCCGCGCCACCTGGCCATCGGCATCGACTCGGGCCGTCGAGACCTGCATGCGCTCGGTCGGCCCGAGTAGGGGGGTGAGCAGAAAAAGGGTCTGTCCGGCTCGTACGCGGACACCGGGAATCGGGAGCGTGCCGCCCACCGGAAGCTGCACGGTGCCTGCGCTGATGGCCACCACTCGGACCGCTCGACCGGGCAGCGGCAGGATCTCACCCGCGAGCAGTCGCCGGGGACGCTGGCTGTGCTGCTGAAGCGGCTTGATTCCCCCAGGAATGCCGAGTCGCTCTTCGGCTTCGACCGATAGGGTGACCTGGGCCAGCTCCGCTTCTTTGTGGACAGCCCGAGGCTTGGCGGCTTCGGGAGTCGGTCGTCGGCAGCCTACGACTGCGAGCGCGGTCAGCAGCAGGATCAGACAAAGTCGTTCGTTGGCATGGGCAGCGCGGAGACAGCTAGACATGCCGCCACGCTACGCACTTGGCCGCGTCCGCTTTCGCACCTTCATGAAAACTTCATGCTGGCGGTGTGGTGAGGTTCGCGGGAATCGGGGAGGACGGCCAGGTGTCGGGTTCGACTTGGTGGGCCGGATGAAGGAGGGTGAGTGATTGAAGGCCGGTCATGACCTCGCGGAAGGACAGACCGGGCCAGGGCATGAACGACAACGTGGCGTCTTTGGGCAGGACTCGGCAGACGGCGGCGACATCGACTTCGCCACTGCCGGGGGGCAGCGCTCCGATGGGACCTGCGGCATCACCGATGCAGTGCAGTGGGCCTTTGGCAAAGGTTCGCACCGATTCGGGCAGCGACACCAAGCGCATCATGGACGACAGGTGTGCCGCTGGGAGGTCGAGGCTTGGCGCGATCGGGGCACCCTCAAACTCTTCTAGCAGCAGCCGTAGCTCGATCGGCAGCGGTAGCTCTGTGGCGCGCCTGGGATAGGTGAGCAGCAGCGACAGGTTGGCATGGACGGCGGCATTGCTGAGCTGCTCGATGGCTCGGCGTACGGAGTCGAGGTGTCGTGGCACAAGGGCACTACGGGCCTGGAGCAGCTCATCGCCGGGCTCGCTATCGTCAACGCCTGCGCCCCGCAGAAAGTGAGCCCGGACGTTGCGCCACAGCCGATCCAGGCCCGCCACCTCGCCCAGCCGAACCCGTACGTACCGAGCCGACACCGAGGAAGCCGTGCGGAGCGCAGACTCGGTGACCGACACGGCGGTGCGGCGCTCTTCTTTATCGAGCGCGGCCAGATGAGCCAGCGCTGCTTGCGGGCGGCCCAAGGCGATCGCTCCCAACTCAGCATCGATCGCGACCACCTGCAGCGGGGCGCGTGGCTCGGCCGCGAGCTTGGCCAAGCCATCGACAAGACCGGGTAATCCGATCGCGGGCAAATGGAGACAGGTGGCACCTTGCGATGCCAGGGCTAACAATACAGAGTCCGCCGTGACCGGCGTCGGAGACTGTAAAGTGGGCAGCACCGAAAGTCCGAGAGCAGTGCGGAGCCCGATCCCGTGGGATGGGGTTTGACTTTGCATGACGAGTCAATTTACACCTATGCCGTCCTGTGTAGGGAAATGGCCGTGCTGTGGGCTCTGCATAAGGACTTGAAACCAACGATAGGAAGCTGCCGATGCAATCGCGATTTAGGGCGCCAACGCTCAAGCGCTTAGGGACTCTCCTCGGGTCTTTGGGCGCGCTTTTTGTCTACTGTCAGACGGCGAACGCTCAGCTAGTCCAAGAAAATGGATTTACTGAGCCGACGTACAATATGCAGCTCTTCCGTCCAGCCATCGATTCGAAGGGCTACGTGACGCTGAACGCCTCGCAGGTGCTCGGTCACAAGGACTTTTCGCTCGGGCTGGTGGGTACGTGGGCGGGCAACCCGCTTTATCTGGAGACGCCACCGGGTTCGTCGGCACCGTTTGGCCCAGTGACGAGTGGGCGAACCTTCCAGGTCAACAACCTGGTGACTGCGCAGCTTCAGTTTGCAGTCGGTTTGTGGAAGCACTTCGAGATCGCGTTCGGCATTCCGCTGTCGATCATGACCGGCGGTCGTCAGATCTGTCCGCCGAATGAGTCCTGTCGTGGCTACGCCGGTGACAACTCGGCGCGAACCGATCTGACGTTCTCGAAGACCGGCTTTTCGGATCTGGCGGTTCACTTGAAGGGCCGCTTCCTGAATACTTCGCGTCACCCGGTTGGCCTGGGCGCGCTGCTCTCGATCTATCTGCCCGTCGACAAGTGGGCGGGTGGCGATGCCTATAAGCAGTTCATTGCCGAGAGCAACGTGGTGCTGCATCCGCAGATCCTGCTCGACAAAGAGTGGGGGCGATCGCGGCGCTTTCGGACGGCCATCAACGCGGGTGCTCTGATTCGCTTTGGCTCGACGGAGTTTGTTGATCGTGGTCGTCCGCGTGTCACCGACGAAGCGATGAACACGTTCTGCTATCCAGCGGACAACACCTCGACGCAGTTTGAGCAAGGTCTGTGTGGCACCGGGCTCAAGCGCGGCGTCGGAACGCAGCTAACGTACGGCATCGGTGCCTCGCTGGCCATCGTCAAGCAGCGCTTCGAGGTGCTCGGCGAGTTCTACGGCTACGCCGACGTGGCAGGCAACCAGAAGGCCTTTCCACTGGAGGGACTCGGTGCCATCAAGCTGTATCTGGCCAAGAAGTCATTCCTAGTCGCTGGCGCGGGCGGCGGCCTGATTGGGCTGTCGGACTCGGGCAAGATGACGGGCGGTCCACTGTGGCGCGCCTTCATCGGCTTTATCTTCGAGCCGAACATCGGTGACCGCGACGGCGACGGCATCAAGGACGACGTCGACCGGTGCCCGGATGATCCCGAGGACTTCGATGACTTCGAGGATGAGGATGGTTGCCCCGATCCCGACAACGATCGTGACGGCATCCTCGACGTCGATGACAAGTGTCCAAACGAGCCCGAGACGAAGAACGGCTTTGAAGACGAGGACGGCTGCCCCGACAGCGTGGTGCTAGACCGCGACGGCGACGGCATCCCTGACAACCTCGACAAGTGCCCGGACGATCCCGAAGACAAGGACGGCTTCGAGGACGAGGACGGCTGCCCGGATCCTGACAACGACAAGGACGGCATCCTGGATAAGGACGACCTGTGCCCGAACGATCCTGAAGACAAGGACGGCTTCGAGGACCAGGACGGCTGCCCGGATCCCGACAACGACAAGGACAGCATCCTCGACAAAGACGACCAGTGTCCGAATGAGCCGGAGACCTACAACGGCTATCAGGATCAGGATGGCTGCCCGGATAAGGGTCGCGTCATCGTCCGCAAGGGCAAGCTGGAGATCCTCGACAAGATCTACTTCGAGACGGACAAGGACATCATCAAGGAGATCTCCTACCCGATCCTCGACGCGATTGCCGCGACGATGAAGGGCAACCCGCAGATCCTGGTGATCGAGGTCCAGGGACACGCCGACGAGCGCGGCGACGACGCCCACAACATGGATCTGACCGAGCGGCGCGCCAAGGCGGTGAAGGTGTACCTCATCGACAAGGGCATCGACGGCAACCGGCTCGATTCACACGGCTATGGCGAAACCAAGCCGGTCTGCCCCGAGCACAATGAGGACTGCTGGTCGCGCAACCGTCGCGTCGAGTTCGTCATCATGAAGCGCTCTGACGGCGACACCAAAGAGTAGCCCGCTGTCTGGCTAGGATCCCACCCACGCTCCGCACAGCGCATCGGTCGAGCCGCTCGGCTCGGCCAACCCGCGCAACCCCCCACAGTTCAAGATGGCTCCGACCGACCCACTGCGGAATGGCTCCGCAGTATCGGAATGACACGGGCAAGCTCCTAGAGAATCGGCCCGGTTCCGCTGTTACGATGCCGCCCACGATGCAGGTCGGAGAGCGCAAACGCCGGATGCGAAGCCAAGCCTCCGCAGTGGCCGGGGCTGTCGAGCCACACGCCGATGCGCTGCAACCTCGACCTGGGGTGGTGTTGACCAAGGAGCACGTCGCGGAGCTGATCTTGGATCTGGTCGACTACCGAGCCGAGCGTGATCTGGGTGCGGCGCTGCTACTAGACCCCTGCTGCGGTGAGGGAGCGTTCGTGATGGCGGCTCTCCGGCGGCTGCTCGTTTCCGCCAAGCGCTATGGTCGTCCGCTCAGGGAGCTTGGACAGGCGCTGCGGGCGGTTGACATTGATGCCGAGCAGGTGGTCGCGACCAAGCGGCGGGTGCTGGGCTTGCTGCAAGCGGAAGGAGTCGGCGCATCGGTGGCAGCGGAGCTTGTCGCCCACTGGTGTCATCAGGTGGACTATCTGCTGTGGACCGAGGCCCCGGTCGCGGACTTTGTGGTGGGGAATCCGCCCTATGTGCGCATCGAACAGCTTGCGTCGGAGCAGCTTGCGGCCTATCGGGCGCGGTACGTCTCTTTGTTCGATCGCGCCGATCTGTATGTTGCGTTTATCGAGCGCTCGCTCGCTTTGCTTGGGCCGACCGGCCTTCTGTCGTTTGTCTGTGCCGATCGCTGGACGCGGAATCGTTATGGCGGGCGACTGCGACGGCTGATCTGCGACAACTATCAAGTCCGCTGCTACCTGGACCTGTCACAGGCTTCGCCGTTTGAGTCGACGGTATTTGCCTATCCATCGATCTTTGTGATCGGACAGAAGCAGCCCACCGGGGCAAGCCAGGTGGCAGTTGTCACGCTCCGCAGTGCGCAAGAAAAGGAGTGTCAGCAGGCGTTGCGGCTGGTGCAGCAAGTGCAAGCCCAGGATGCCTTGCAGAGTTCAGCGCCGAACTTGCAAGTGCATGCACGGTGGTTTGTTGGTGATGAGCCGTGGGTACTCAGTAGCCAAGCGCAGCGAACGCTGTTGCAGACGCTGGAGTCACGCTTTCCGGCGCTCGCAGACTGTGCCGAAACACGGGTCGGCATCGGGGTGGCGACCGGCTGTGACCGGGTCTTTGTGCTGTCTTCCGAGCAAGCGGAGCAGCTCGAACCGGACTGTTTGCTGCCACTGGTGATGCGCCAAGATCTGGGTGCGGGACAGATTTTCCATAGGAAGCGCTGGGTCATCAACACGTTCGCTGCGGACGGTCGACCGATCGATCTAGGGCGCTATCCCAAGCTATACCGGTATCTGTCTGCACATCGCGAGTTGCTCACCAAGCGCTACATCGCACGGCGCAACCCTGGCTCGTGGTTTCGTACGATTGACCGCGTCTACCCAGAGCTTTTGCAGACTCCGAAGCTGCTGATTCCTGACATTGCCACGGCGATCCACGTGACACTCGATCCGGGGCACTACTACCCGCATCACAACCTGTACTATCTGACGTCGCAGGGCTGGGACTTGGCGGCGCTCGGAGGACTGCTTAGTTCCAAGGTTGCGCTGTTCTTTGTGTGGTCGTATGCGGTGACGCTACGCGGCGGCTATCTTCGCTTTCAAGCGCAGTATCTGCGGCGGATTCGCGTGCCGCATCCGACCGATGTACCACTGGCTCTGCAAGACCAGTTGCGGCGTGCGTTCTGGGCGCGGGATTTTCGCTTGCTGGATGAGCTGGCGCTGCGGGCGTACGGGATTGATTCCCTTCCGCACTTTGACTTCACAGACACCCGCAAGTGAAACAGCGCCGATGATCAGGGGTTAGTTGTGATTGAGGATGAGATCGCCGCTCATGGTCTGTAGCTCGATGCTACCGGTGCCGCTGCCGACTTTGGCGGACCACTCTGTCTTGTGTCCGGGCCGGCGCTTCATTTCAACTGAGAGTCCATCGGTGCCGGAGATCTCGCCGCTCTGGGAGCTGAGTCGGGCCACAAAAGAATGAGTCGGCTGACTGTGGATGAGGATGTTGCCAGAGGTCGTCTCTGCGGTCACTTTGCAGGCCGCGACTTTGCAGCCGCCATGGAGCGTCAAGTCTCCCGAGACTGAGTTGAAGCGAAGCGGATTGGCAATCTCTCCCGCTACGTTAAGCTCCCCCGAGATGGTCTTGACCGTCACCGATCCGGTGATCTCTTCGAGGTGAACGTCACCGCTGGTCGCATCGATCAAAAGCGCCTTGCCATGCTTGATGTCGATGTCACCAGAGGCGGACGTAAGCGTAGCGTCTCCCTTTACATCGTGCAGATGAATGTCTCCCGATGCGGTCTTGACTTGGACCTTGCTTCCTTCGGGAAGCTGCAATCGCAGGTGTCCATCGAGCAAGGTGGTCTGTCCGTCAAACTCAAGCTGCCAAGTGTTCTGCGCTGCAGTGGGAGCCGCGAAGCGTGCCGCCTTGATGCTGCTCTCTGTAACCGATAGCTTGGCTTCGGTAGCCGGTCCCGCCACGATTTCGATATCAGCAGAGGTGGTCGAGATCTCCACCGAGATCGGTCCACTTACCTTGGTGCTGGTGGAAATCTCTTCTTCGTGCGACTCGTCATCGCCTTCATCCGTGTCAGCATCGTCGGATGTGCTGGCATCCGAGCTTGCCGGTAGGTGCAGGGCTGAAACGGGCTTGGGAGTCCCTGAAGAAAACCACTGTCCTTTGTGTAGGGGGGACAGGGGGCTTGCTGCCACCACTCCGAAGATCGCAATCGCAGCAGCGCCCACCGCAAACCACTGCGCCCGCTGTCCCTGGAAGGCGTGATCGAGGAAGCGTCTCCAGCCACGAGATTCCTTTTGAGAAACCCTGGCCGCGATTTGCTTTTCGATCTGTTCCCAAACCTGGGAAGGAGGAACCCCTCGGGCTCGCTGCGCAAACAGCTCGTGCTCGGCGCGGAGCCATGCTAGCTCGCGTGCACACATCGCACAGTCGTCAGCATGGGCAGATACTACGATCGTTCGATCCTCATCAAGGGTGCCTCGTAGAAGCGCTTCTAGATCTTGGACAGACGGATGGGTATTCACTTCGATCCTCCCAAATAGTTCCATAGCTGGGTGCGGAGCTGGAGTCGCGCACGATGTACTTCGTTTTTTACTTTGGATACTGACCAGCCCATGATCTCGGCGATGTCTTCGTAAGAGAGCCCGTGATCGAGTCGCAGTAGGAGTGCGCTCTTGCGGGGCTCGCCAACGTGGGTCAGGGCCTCTGCGAGCTTGCGGTCGGCCTCTGCGAGCAAAAGGACTGCATCAGGAGTCGGCGCAGAGTCGATCGGTTCGCACTCCTCATTAGGCTCCTCAAGCAGTTTCTGAGATTCCCGTTTTGAACGGCAGTGCTCTAGGAACACGTTGCGAGCAATGCCAAACAGCCAGGAAGACAATCGGGACGGCTCGCGCAGCGAGGACATCGCATCATAGGCCCGAACAAACGTCTCTTGCGTCGCATCATCTGCGGCAGCATCGTCTCGCAGTAGGTCACCTAGGTAGCGCCGTACGCCGGGACTGTGGCGTACAAACAGACCGCGAAAGGCTTCGCGCTCACCCTGCTGGGCGCGAACGACCAGCGGAGCATCAATGCTGGCAATCGCGGAAGCGGTCTTCACAAGAGCGACCGGTGCTACTGCTGACTCCTCGAGCGAATCCGGAACTGGCGGTGCTGGAATCGACAGCTCCGCATCGGAAGGCGCTGCCAGCGGATGCGAAGTGTGGAGCAGCGTAAGCGCTCGTTTGGAGTTCATCACAACCGTGAGTGAAGCTCACAGGGGTCTGGTTTCAACTTTTTTTGCCGAAAGTACAAAAGGTGATGTTGCGCGCAGTCAGTTCTATCCACGACCGACGAGGAAAGGCTCAAGGACACGCAGCGCTTCACGGTGTAGGTGGGTGTTGCTGGCGACCAGACCGTTGTGATGGCCGAGCTCGCGATCGGAGTAGCGGAGCTTTTTTCCCCGCATATCGGTGAGCTGACCACCGGCCTCGCTCAGGATGACTTCGGGGGCCGCTGTGTCCCAGAGCTTGCAACGTCCCGCCGGGTTCATATAGAGGTCTCGGGCCGCGGCTGCGATCAGGCACAGCTTGACCCCGACGGAGCCGACCTGCAGCTCATCACGGATGCCTGCGCTGTCGCGGACCTTGCGGACCAGCTCCTCGCGTGTCGATGCAGAGGACACCAGGCGCGCTTCGGCCAGGGTCGCAATGTTTGATACCGACATCCGGCGCGGTGGCTCGTGTGAAATGATCTCGAAGGCTCCCCGGCCTCGCTCTGCCAGCCACAAGCGCTCGGCGGCTGGCTGATAGACCAGGCCGAGGATGGGCTGGCCTGCTAAAACAAGGCCAATCATGACGGCGTAGCCGGCGCGACCAGCGATAAAGTCCTTGGTGCCATCGATGGGATCGATGAGCCAAAAGCGTGGTGCGGTGAGTCGAGCCCCATCGTCGGGCCGTTCTTCCGACAGCACCACATCATGTGGGAATGACTCACCGAGTCGAGCGATGCACAGCTCGCTGACGGCGCGGTCGGCCTCGGTGACTGGCTCTTCGGCGTCCTTCCATTCGACGGGCAGCGCCGATGCATCGTCCGCACCGTGCGGCTCGTGCCAGGCCCGGAAGTAGCGATGCGCAAGCTGGCCCGCTTCTAGCACGATCGGTAGAACCAGACGGGCCTCGGCCGAGAATCCATCCGGTAGCATGTTGGCTGTAAGATTCACCGCCGCAGGTTAGCAGGCTTGGCGGCGTGTTGAAAAAGTGTCTGCAGGGCGGCTAGGAACCACGCGGCGTCTCGTCGTCCTCTTCAAGCTCACCGCCATCGCTCACCTCGCGGTCGAGCTTGCGGTAAATGGTGCGGGTTGCGATGCCGAGGAGCTGCGCCGCCAGCTTCTTGTCGCCTTTTGTGTACAGCAGCGTTTCACGGATGACCGTGCGTTCGATCTCATCGAGGGGGGTGCCGAGCGGAAAGGCCAGGCTGGGCAGCGTGCCATGGCTAGCCGTCGTGGTCATCGTGAGTCCGCCGCAGCGAATCTCTTGTGGCAGATCATCGACGTCGATGACCGGCTGACGAGACAGCACCACCGCTCGTTCCAGCGCATTTTCCAGCTCGCGGACGTTACCCGGGTAGCTATAGCGACAGAGCAAATCGAGCGCCGGGCGACTGATTCCGGTCACGTTCTTGTGGTTTTTGTCGCGGAACCGATTCAGGAAGTGATCCACGAGCAGCGGCACATCTTCTAGTCGCTCGCGCAGCGGCGGCACGGTGACGGCAATGACGTTGAGGCGATAGAACAGATCCTCACGGAAGCGGCCCTCGCTGACCATCTTGCGCAGGTCGCGGTTGGTCGCAACGATGAGGCGAATGTCGACACGGCGCAGCTTGCCACCGAGCGGCTCGATCTCGCCTTCTTGCAGCACACGGAGCAGCTTCACTTGCAGGTGGAGCGGAATCTCACCGATTTCATCGAGGAAGAGCGTGCCGCCATCGGCTTGGGCAAAGCGACCATCGCGCCGGGCCACTGCGCCGGTGAAGGCACCCTTTTCGTACCCGAACAGCTCGGCTTCCAAGATCGTTTCGGGCAGCGCCGCACAGTTGACCGGCACCAAGGGCCGACCGGCACGCGGTGACAGATCGTGCAGGTGACGCGCCAACAGCTCTTTGCCAGTCCCCGATTCCCCAAGCAGCAGCACCGTCGCTTGCGAAGGAGCGGCCTGCGCGATGATGTCGAGCGTGCGCCGCATTGCCAGCGAGCCCCCAACGATCGGCCGCCGCTCGGCCGCTGCCAGCTTCTGCCGCAGCGAGCGGTTTTCCAGCACCAGCGTCTGCCGCTCGAGCGCTTTGCCCACCACTCGGAGCACATGCGCTCGCTTGAGCGGCTTGGTGATGAAGTCGTAGGCACCGTCTTTCATCGCCTCGACGGCGGTTTCAATGGTGCCGTAGGCCGTCATCAGGATGACTTCCGTCTCGGGCGACAGCTTGCGACCGGCTTTTAGCAGATCCAGCCCCGAAATGCCGGGCATGAGCAGGTCGGTGAGGACGACGTCGATGCGCTGCTTGCGAAGGAGTTCGAGCGCTTCTTTGCCATCGCTGCAGGTCAGCACTTGCAGCTCGCTGCCACTCGCTTCGGCGTCGGTGTGCGGTGGCACAAATCGGGCAAATGTGCGCTCCAGCGAGTCCAGATTCGAGGTCTCGTCATCGACGATCAGTAGCGTCTTCATCGGTAGATGCGATTCTGCTGCTTTCTGCGCGGACGAGCAAACGGCGATCGCAAATCTGCTGCCAAAGTCTGTTAGCCTGAGGCCGTGATACCGCAAGAGATTGCTGTCGAGCGCAGCGACGAGCGTTCGGCTCCAAATCGAACCCATGTGCTGACCTGTCCGCGCTGTCGCGCCCCCGTGGCGCTTGGCTTTGCGGATTCGACCGAGTGCCTCAAGTGCCACGAGCAGGTGCCGATCCCTGAGTCGCTCCGTCATCGCCGCGACAATTTTCGCAAAGTCGAGGCCGAGCGTCGCCAGCGCGATCGATTGTGGATGCTGGCCTTGCGAGCGCGTCCGCATTTCTATCTGAAGCCGGTGCTGCTCGCCTCGCTCAGCTACATCGCACCGTTTGCCGGGATCATGGTTGGCTACCTGTTCGCGTATCGCCAGGGCCACTATCCGCTAGCGGCGCTACTGTGGCTGTGGGTGATCGGCGTTGTGCACCTGATTTCGTCGTGGCTGCTGGTGCAGCGTAAGCCGCTTCATGTTCGTCAGCTCATGATGGCGCAGCCGGCCACCGAGCCCGGTCATCCCCCAAGCTGCCGCGTCTGCGCCTCGCCGCTGTCGGTGCCGCAGCACACCCCCGAGGTCGCGGACTCAATCGACTGTAGCTGCGACCACTGCGGTGCCGACAACATGGTGGGAGACGCGCCCCAGGTGACGCCGCGACCGGACCTGTACAGCATCCAAGCCGCTCATCAAGAGGTCTTCGGAGGTCTGGTGCAGCAGCGGATGGATCGCGCCTATCCGTTTATCCTGCTGTTCGGTTTTGTGGTCTTGGGGGGGCTGGCGTTTTTTGCCGCCAAAGCACCGCAGACACCGCTGAGCTAGCCACGGTGGATGGCTCCGCCCTGGGTCATCGATTGTGCGCATCTTCACGAGGCACGAGGGAACACGCCAGAGGGGTTGGCTGTCTGCTCATGAAACGCCAACCGCCAGAACACGCGCCGTGATTACGCTAGAATATTAAGCATGCAGTCTACCTGGTTACTTCGCCACGTCTGTGCGTCGACGGTTGCTTTGGTCACGTTCGGTGCTGAGCAGCTCGCGTTCGGATGCTCGGGTCCGGGAGCGATGGCGGCGATTCTCCGCGCTGAGCGGCTGGGGTGGATGCTCTGGGGGGTGAATCTGCTGCTGGTGGGGGCGGCGGCTCTGATTCCGCGAGTGCGAGCCGGTGGTTGGCGAAAGCTGCGGCCCTTGCTGCTGCTGGTCGTACTTCATCCGGGTTGTTGGCTGAGCGCTCGTATGGGGGACTGCGGAATGACGAGGATCGAGGGCTCGGTCGTCTTTCTGGCGCTGACTCCGCTGGTTGTGGGGTTCCTGTTCTGGCGAACGAGCGCTACATCCGACGGAATGAATCGGTCCAATTCGTCCGATCAGGGAGCCTCGCCTCCCAGTGCCCCATCTACCTAACGGAGCGCAGAGCGACAGAAAAAGGTAGGTCTGTTCTTTCCGTCGAATCGGGGGCCATGTACCTCGGTGTGCCAATGAGCACTCCGGTTTGGGTGAGTGGTCCCGACTCGTTCACATAGCGCCTGTACATCGGCCACGGCGACTTGAGTCCTTCCAGCAGCGGCTTCAGCGTACGCGTCTTGGCAACAGAGCCCGTGAGCTTGTCTTGCTTGTCGCGTTCCTGGTACGAGCCCGAACCGGGACTTCCAATGACCTTACATGGGAGTGCGTTGTTGCTTTTCAGGAGTCGCAAGCTGAGTAGCAATGGCTGACGGAGTGGGGCAGGGAATCCGCTCCTGTTTCTTGATGTGGGAGAGGGTGCAAAGACCACGCTGTCGTGGCCGGCTGTGGGGTCCACTGCGGACGTTGACTCCTGCGACCCGACGGAGGACCAGCCCAGCCCGCACTGTCGCTCCCAAGGAACAGAAAAAGTTTATTGGCAGCGTAGAGATTCCTGATGAACCTCCATCAGTACGCAGTATGCTGGTACGGTCCAAGGAGGGTGCGTGTTGAAGCAGCAAGTCAATCCGAAGATTACGATTTCGGGCTTTGACATCGAGTGGGATCTGGAAAAAGGCGTTAACCTTTGGGCCGGATTCCCGACGCTCAGCATGTGGATCGGTACCACCACGGCTGGCATGATGGCGGGCTTTCAGCGCATGGTCGGAGAAGACCGATTCAACCTGTGTATGCAGATCGGCGGACTGGATAGCGTCGAAGGGGACTGGGGTGTGATTGCGAGTCGGCCCAGTTTCGAAGAAGGGTTCCAGCTCATCTCCGACATCGCCTGGCCGGCGGGTTGGGGACGGTGGCAGCTTGTCTCGCTGGATCGGGACAAGAAGGAAGCGCGCTACCGTGCCATCAACAGTTGGGAAGGTCTGTATCAGCGTGCTCTTGGCGTCTGCTGGGGCAGCGGAATGATCGCAGGGAAGTTCGCAGGCTTCACGAGTCGAGTCTTCGGAACGGCCTGCTGGTCTGAGCAGGTTCGATTCATGGCGCGTGGCGACGACTGTGACGAGTTCGTCGTGACGGAGTCGGCATGGACTCCGCAGCAGCGACTTGATCGACTCCTTCATGAGGGCAAAGCCAGCAACGTTGACCTGGTGGTGGCTCTGCAGAAGCTGCAGCACGAGGTGCAGGAGCGCGAGCGCACCGAACGCGAACTTCGCGACAAGCTCGAATTGATTCGTCGGCAAGAAGAGACGCTGCGGACGCTGGCTGTGCCGATCGTGCAGGTCTGGGACGGGGTGCTGATGGTTCCGCTCATGGGCTCGTTAGACTCCGAGCGAGCGGGGGATGTGATGGAGCGGCTGCTGCAAGAGATTGTAAGCGCCCGTGCCCGGTTCGCCATCCTCGACCTGACTGCGGTGGATCACGTGGATACCAGCACTGCCAACCATTTGGTGCGGATTGTACGTGCGGTGGATCTGCTGGGGGCGCGAGTGGTCGTTACGGGAATCCGGTCCGCCGTTGCGCAAGCAATGGTTGGGTTGGGTATGGATCTGTCTTCGATGACCACCTTGCGCAACTTGCAGGAAGGTCTGCGAGCGTGCATGCGCTGGCGAGCAGAAGAAGAGGCCACCTCTCACTCCAGCAAGCTCGGCCGGTAGTCCAAAGCCCCCAGAATCCTGGTCGCTTGCAGGAAGTGCGCTCGGCGGGCCGAGGCTCCCTGTGATTCACGAGCGATGGTCTGGTACGCAAGGCTGTGACCGTCTCTGCGCCGATGCACCTGTGGTCCAGGGCGCTCCGCGACTACTTCTGCGCTCCGGCGTAGTAGCGCATCAATCGCTTTTCCCCCACGGTATGGATCTTCCCAGCAGCTACCAGCTCGACAAGCGGTTGACGCAGCTTGGCGGCCAGCTCTTCACGCTTCACACCCACGTTGCCGAGCAGATCGTCATTGGTGTACTTCGCAATCTGGGCGCGGGTGAGTCCGTCCTTGATGCCCGCCAGCACGTTCACGATCACCCCCATGAGCGCGTTCTTCTGGGAATCGCTCAGGCGAGTTCGTTTGCCCGGCTTGCCAGTCGCTTTGCCAGGGGTCTGCGGCACTGCTTCGCTCCGTCCCATCAGGCTCGATGCAAAGTCAAGGACTCCCATCGTCGAAACCACGGCCCACACGTCGCGGTGCTGCCGGAGTCCTTCCAGAAACTGTTCCACTGTGACCCGGTTGCTTGGCCGCAGCTTGGCAAACATCTGCAGCGCCGCCTGCCGTCGCATGTCTTCATGACTTGCTTGCAGCTCTTGCTCAAACAGCGCGGTTACATCGAGCAGGGGTCCATCCGTATTCTTGGCAGCCATCCGTTCGTTCTCCGTATGCGTTCGGTTCTTCAAAGTGCGGCGGTGTCCGTGCGGCAAAGACAATCCCGACACCACCGACTCCAGACGGACACAGCGATGGGTCTGTGGGACCGCCAGTTTTGCTACAGAGGTGCACAGGGACACGCCAACACTACGAATCGAAAAGGCCTTTTGTGCGGCTTGTCAAGAATCCGCAGCGCAGCCACAAAACGGTGTGGTTGCGATCGCTCGGGATGCTGCCTGTCGGCGCTGGCGTTCGGGGTCGCTCTGTCGTTCCGGTGGACCGTCGGCATGCAGTCGCGCTAACATCAGCTTGAAGCAACCATGGACAGCCCCGATTCAACGTCCGTACGCTGGCCATCATCCAACTCAGTGCGCGTGTTGGCCGCACTGATGGGCGCTCTGGCGATTCTTGTTGGCTGTGGGTGGCTCGGGAGTCTATCCAAAGCCGGATTTCCAGATGGCCATATCACTCAATACGATATGGTTATGAAGAAGCCGCTGATCGCCCTAAGTTTGTTCAGTATCGCGAGCGGGATCTATTTTTTTTGGCTGGCGTTTAGGGCTGCGCAGCCTCGAGGCATGATTGGTTTGTTTGTCGCAACCATTTCATACCTGCTCTTGGTGCCCGGTACGTACTGTGGCCTAGATTATGTCGTCAGGCATTATACGCAGATCGACCATGGGCACGGCGGTTGAGCCGTCTGGGCGATGACCGGTCTTGGAGGTCAGCTTCTGCGGCACAGCGAGCGTTGATTCGCCACTTCTCACTGAATCCACAGGTCAACTTCAGGCTACACCATCAGCTCCATCGGAACTTGGAAGAGCCGAATGTGTTCGTCTGAGCGCCGGGCCGAAGCGTTCGTTGCACGGATCGCGGAGACCAGGGCAGGGAGGATGGACTCGTCTTGAATTCCGATCATCAGCACCACGTTGGTGCTGGCATGACGACCGAATCCGGTATGCGGCTCTGTGTCATGACCTTTCCCTTTTACCTGCTCCCACCGAGTGTAGTAGTCGATGGATAGCTGCTTTAGAATCTGCGCAACCTGCGCGTCCACATATTCGTTGTAGGTCAAGAAGGTCAGCTTCATGATTCGCCTCTGCCCTGATTGTAGCTCCTTGGGCGGACCAATCTAACAAGATTCTGAGCGCGTAGGAGTGATCGGAGTGGGAGCTTTCGTTCCCAGCGCTTGGTCGGAAGTCGGTATCAGGATAGGAACGCGTCAGCCAAGGCTGGCATCGGGATGGGTGACGGAGTACTTCATGGACTCGATTCCGATACCGAATGCCGCCAGATTTCCGGCGACCGATAAGAACGGCTGTGCTTCTTCGGGAAGTAGCGGGTTTGTATTGTTGATTCCGGACACAATCTGCGCACCCATATCGAGTCTGGCGAGCTGTGCATCACCACGACCATTTTTGATGGCTGCGGAGTCAAATCCAATCGCAAAGACGATCATCAGGAAGCCGCAGGTTGCAGAGCCGACACCAAGCACCTTCATCGAGTCGCTGCCGTTGATTTGTCGGACACCGTCGATAAGCTGCAACGTGGAAGCAACGAGGTTGAAGATCCAGTTGAGCCACTGCTCCGGAAGCACAAAGCTTGCACTGCTGACCGAGTAAGGAGGAGTGACCGCACAACCAAAGAAGCCAAGGAAGGAGCCGACCGCTCCGAGCAGCTTCACCTTCGACTCCGATTCGATGGCAACCGAGGCTCCGGTCAGCATGGCTTGGACCAGGCTCAGCACGGTTGCCAGCGCGGCCAGGGGATCCACGCTGCCTTGGCTGTCATCGGCGAAGGACAGTGGTCCGCCACTTCCAAAGAGCTTGCGGGTGACATGGATGAACGCAGCGGTCACCAGGGTGAACAGAGACTCTAGGCAGAGCTTCTGTTTTCTATGAAACACCACCAGCTCGATAAAGTCTGTCAGCAGCGGAATCGAGATCCGCTGCTGAATCACACTCTTTAGTCCGGATACGAGAGTGGGAACCACTGCGAGCGCCCCGTCTGCGATGGCCTTGACGATGCGAATCGCACCACCAGCCAGCGGCTTGACCAGCGCAAGCAGCGCGTCTGCGCCCAAGCCTAGTAGTTGTTTGGGATCCGCGAACGCAGCGCACAGAGGCGAGCTCGCAAACGATACCAAGAACGACTCGACCTCGCTGGCCACGGTTCCGGTGAGTGAAGTCAGAAACGCCGCGACTCCGTCCAGACCAAAGTCGATCGGCAGGCTCAAGCCTCCCCCAAGAGCCGACTGGAGCCTGTCCATCAGATAGCCGAACTGGCCACCAATCGAGGAGGAATGACCCGATGAGGACTGAGCGCTCGGCACCTGGTTGCCTTCTCCGAGTCCAGCGATCGTCGCTTCGAGCGTCTGGAACTGTGTAGAAAGGGAGGCACGCTGTGTTGCAATCGTGTTGCCAATGGAGTTCAGTCGCTCGTCCACCGCGTCTTGGAGTTGCGACTGAATTCGCAGGATGGCATCCCAATCAAACAGAGAAGCGAGGAAATCGATCACTGCTTTGATCGTAAGGCCCACTCGCACAAAGAATGCGCCCACGATCTGCACGGCCGCTTCGATGTTTTCGACCACTGTCTTGACGATACTCTGGACCCCGTTTACGACCACCAGCGCGAGCACTGTGACCTTGTCTGCCACATCGATCGCAAGCTGCGTTGCGGTTGCCATCGCCGTCGACACAAAGTCTCCAACAAGGTGAGCAGTCGCCAGGTCCGCATGTTTGATAAGGATCTGCGCTGCGGCTCCCACTGTGTCTAACACCTGCGCAACCGAACCCACCACATAGGTCGTTTGACTGGCGATGGTATTTGCAACGGAAGTAGCCACATCGGCGGTTCGCTGGGCAGCGGAGGCAATGGCTCCTCCGACAGTTCCGGCTGCATCCGCGATGTCATTGCCGAGATCCTTCCAATCATCTCCATCAAACGGATTCCAGAAGCTTAAGGCACCCTCTGAAGCCGCTACAGCGGACGCTTGCGGCTTGAATCGGCCCATGAGCAGGGAAACTCCACCAGCGAGCGCTTGGGCATCGGCCAATCGACTGGACGGCAGCAGCGGACCGGGTTTCCCGGCCGGTGCGGTGACCAGTTGATTCGCGGTCAGCCCTGCCAATTTGGTGTGTAGATCATCATCAGGAGAGAACTCCACCCATTGCCCCGGATTCATCGCGACAGACTGCGCGAACAGATTCGGAATCGCCATTTTGTCAGGTGGCGCAACGATGATAAAACGAGCCCTTCCCATCGCGGACGTCGTCAGCAGCAGCGGCGTGGAGGAATCGAGCCCCTGATAGGTGAAGACCCCTTTGTCCTGATGGATGATGTTGACCGGTGTGGTGGACAGTACTTTGACCTGCGAGCCTGGGAGTAGTGAGCCGTCTGTGGTGTGCGGAATCAGCACCACTTCGAAGCAGCTATGCGGTTCCTGGTTTTCGTCATAATCGACGATCAACTTGCACTGAGTTTCGATGGGTTGTTCTAGCTTCAAGCTGTAGGTGCCCGAGCCGGTAACGAGGTGAACTCCTCCCGCTGGGCACACTCCGGCAGCGGTCCCAGGCAAGTGCAGAACATGGCAGTTCGTACAGTACCGCCAACCCTCCTGTCCGCCTGCGGGATACGGTGCGCACGCCGTGAAGTAGGCTCCGCTGCCGGTGGAATCGTGGCCACCACCTGATGGACAGAGTCCTGCCCCGATTCCTGGATGGAACAGAACCTGACACTTTTTGCACCAGCGCCAACCGGCCTGACCATACACTTCCGTGGGAGCCGCTCGGTGCATCACATAGCGAGCACTGCCCTGGAAGTCGTGGGTACCTCCTGCGGCACAGGTTCCAGGCAGACCGACGTAGCAGACTCCTTGACACTTGCGACAGCGACACCACCCGGATTGCTCTGGAAGTAGACTGGGAGCGCCGAGCAGCATGCTGTACTTGATCGAGCCGGTATCGGTGTGAGTGCCACCACCAGGACAGAGTCCAGAGCCCGCAGAGGTCAAGTGCATGGCATGACACTTGGAACAATACCGCCAACCCTCCTGACCATCCGTTGAGTAGCTGGAGCTAGCCAGGAAGTAGGTACCACTTCCGGTGGCGTCATGCCCTCCGCCTGCTGGACAGAGCCCCGCGCCGAGGCCGGGGTGAAACAGGATTTGACACTTGCTGCACCACCGCCAGCCCTCTTGGGTGCTGACTTCGGTGAGTGCTGCAGTGGGCATGGCATACCAGGCGCTGTCTTGGAAATCGTGTGGGCCACCGCCGGTGCAGACTCCTAACAGACCTCCGTAACAGCTCCCCTGACACTTGCGGCAGCGACGCCAACCACGCTGGTAGGCAGGGGCCGTTGGGACCGGAGGAATCGCCAACAGATTGAAGTAAGAAAGAGAACCGACAGTCGCGTGATCACCACCTCCAGGGCACATTCCTGGTCCAAGATTGGCTACATGGAGCACATGGCACTTTGAGCAGTATCGCCAGCCCTCTTCATCTTCTCCGGCGTAGGCAGAGAGGGAAAGAACATAGGGAGCACTCCCAGTGGCGTCATGCCCAGCCCCGGCTGGGCAGATTCCATTGCCCAGACCGGGATGGAACAGACTTTGGCACTTGCTGCACCACCGCCAGCCGTCTTGACTGGCTCCTCCTGTTGGTGCCGAGAGTGGTATTCCGTACCAGGCGCTGCCCTGAAAGTCATGCTGTCCACCGGATGCGCAGCGGCCGGGAAGACCGCCGTAACAGCCGGCATTGCACTTCCGACAACGGCGCCAGCCTGCTTGATGAGAAGGAACAGAACAGCCGGTCGGGGTTCCAAGGAGCATGCTGTACGCGGCGGACCCGGTCTTGCGGTGATCTCCACCCCCTGGACAGCAGCCAGGTTCCCCACTGCTAAGCTGTAGCGCATGACAGCTTTCACAGTAGCGCCAACCCTCCTCTCCTCCCGTGGCGTAGGGAGTGAGTGCGAGGAAGTACTGACCGCTGCCGGTCGCATCGTGCCCAACTCCGGCTGGACAGAGTCCCGCCCCCAGTCCTGGATGAAACAGAGCCTGGCAATTTTTGCACCAACACCAGCCCCCCTGAGAATAGCCACCAGAAGGCATGGTCGTAGGAATTGCATACCACTGACTGCCGTGAAAGTCGTGTGCGCCCCCTGATGCACAGACACCTGGCAGGTCGGCGTAACAGCTTTCATGACACGTGCGACAGCGACGCCAACCCTGCTGGACGTTTGGGGCGTTGCAGCCGGGCGGATTCCCAAACTGGAGGCTGTACGGAAGCGAGCCCTCCGTGCTGTGTTCGCCGCCCGCAGGGCAAACTCCCTGTGAAGCACCACCGATCTGCAGTGCATGGCATTTGCCACAGTAGCGCCAACCCTCCTGTCCCCCGGTTGCATACGGAGAGATCGCGGCAAAATACGGAGCGCTTCCCGTTGCATCATGCCCGCCACCTGCTGGACAGACTCCGACACCAAGCCCGGGGTGAAACAGCACTTGGCATTTGTGGCACCAGCGCCAACCTTCCTGACTACTCACACCTGCTGGAGCAGAGGTCGACATCGCATACCACCCACTGCCGGTGAAGTCGTGAGTGCCAACGCCAGCGCAGAGCCCAGGAAGACCCTCGAAACAGATCGATTGACACTTACGACACCAACGCCAGCCCAGTTGTTGCGACATCACATCACCCCCCTTGGTTTCACCCACATCTAACAGGGAGAGGAAACCATCCGTCAATCGGGAGGTATTTCTAACGAGAAGTCAGGAGCTTGAATGTGGCTATCCCACACCACGAGCATCGACTCGGTGGAACGGCCGCTCGCCAATACCAACAGGGCACCAGATCTCGGCTGCAGCTGATGACATAATGGCGATAGTGGGCGTACCGCCTGCTCCTTGGATGCGAACCTCCTCTGCCGAAAGCCGTGCGCAGATCCGACGCCATTACCGAGTGTGGCTGACCCTCTGTATGCTGACCTGCGGTGGACTTCTCGGGGTGCTGCTCTATGTGCCGGCGCTGATGGCGTTGGACTTTCTGTGGCTGGATCGGCTCACGCGGTGGCGCGCCAGTCATCAAATCGGAGACCCCGACATCGTGGTGGTCGGAATCGACGACTACAGCTTGCAAGCGATGACCCCGGTCGCTGGTCGCTGGCCGTGGCCACGGGCAACTCATGCCGAGCTGGTCGAGTGGTTACAGGCGCAGGGCGTGCGTGCGACGGTGTTTGACATCTGGTTTAGCGAGCCAGACGTGCTGCGACCAGACTTCGACGCCTACTTCGCCGAGGTCATGGGCCGTCAGAGTAACCTCTACTTGCCGACGCTGCTCATGAACAGTGTTGATCGCAGTCAGGCGCGCCGACTGGACAGCTATCCGGCGAGCTTGCCGGTCTATCGAACGGGGGCTGCGCAGCCTGAGGCCCGCGCCAACCTGCTGCTGCCCGCGATGGGCAAGCCCGAACACTGGAAGCTGGGGCTGGTCAATTTCGAGACCGATCGCGACGGTCGAGCTCGTCATTATCGCTTGGTGAGCCAACTCGATGGCTGGTCGCTGTTGTCGATGCCGTATGTGCTAGCGCGTGATCTGCGGCTTGGTCCCGCGCTGCCCCCGCCGGATCAGGCGCTGCTGTGGCGGCTCGACTGGCGACAGGGCAGTCAGCCGTACAAAACGCTGAGCTACGCCGACCTGTGGCAAAGCGCGCAGCGTGGCGGAAAAGAGCCTTCGCTGGCCGGCAAGATTGTGCTCATTGGTGCAACCGCTGCGGGACTGCATGATCTGCGGCCGACGCCGCTTGGGACACAGTACTCGGGGCCGTACATCCTGGCGACCGCCATCGACAACCTCAAAAATCACCAGCAACTTCACCATTCCTCGGTGGCGGGACTGCTGCTTGGGCTGGTGCTGCTCGGTGGACTGTGGTGGCGACTGCTCCACGAAGCGCGACTACAACGGACGGTGCTGCAGTTTGTGGTGGCCACCGGGAGTCTGCTGTCTGTAGGTGCACTGGCCACAACCCAGGGGTGGTTGGTTCCGGTGGTGTCACCGCTTTTGGCGGGGGGGCTACTACTCGCAATAGGGAGTGTGCTGCGCTACATGCAGGAACGCGAGGAACGCGAGGCCACCATTGACCTGTTTGGTCGGTTCCTGGATCCGCTCGTCGTAAGGCAACTGGCGCAGCAAGGACTCACCGAGGAAACGCTGGCCGGCAAGACCTGCGAGATCAGTGTGCTGTTTTCCGACATCCGTGGCTTTACCGCGATGTCTGGCAAAGCCAGCGCGCAGACCATCATGTCGCTACTGAACGACTACTTCAGTCGGCAAGTGACGGTGATCTTTCAACACCAAGGCACGCTCGACAAGTTCATCGGCGACTGCATCATGGCGTTCTGGGGTGCTCCGGTGGCGGATTCCCATCACGCCGTTCATGCCGTCAGCGCCGCGCTCGACATGGTGGATGTACTACTCAAGTTTCGCGAGGAACGCGGACTGACCGACTTTGACATTGGCATCGGCATCAATTCAGGACCGGCGGTAGTGGGAATGCTCGGCTCGCAGCAGCGGCTCGAGTACACCGCCATCGGTGATACCGTAAACATTGGCAGCCGACTGGAAGGCGTAACCAAGGGCAAGGCGCGCATCCTGGTGTCGCAAGCCACTCGTGATGCCTGTGGCGATGCCTTCGAGTTCATCGCCCATGGTCCAGTGATGGTCAAAGGCCGAGAGGAACCGCTCCATATCTACGAGCCAAGGAGAAAATTGGCATGAAGAAGTATTCATATTATCGACTAACCGCCGCGGCCTTGCTCACTTTGGTGCTGGCGGCGTTGCCAGTGCATGCGGGGCCGGGCAGCATCGCCACCCCTACTGAGCTGAAGAGTGCGCCTGAGCCAGCGGCAGCCACACTCTCTCAGCTCGCGCCGGGCAGCATCGTACAAGTCGGTGAGCGCTCCGGTGGCTGGTACAAGGTATCGACTCCGCAGGGCGAAGGTTGGGTGCGGATGCTCAGCCTACGAATCGGGACCAGTCCCCCAGCACCAGGGGCACCGCTGGGAAGCGGTCTGGCCAGTCTCCATCAAGCCAGCCGCAGCAACACCACCGTCGCCACCGGAGTCCGTGGGCTCACCCGCGAAGAGCTGAAGACCGCCCAAGAAGATCTGGTTGAACTGGATACCATGGAGCAGTTCACCGTCTCGCAACAGGATGCGTACCGGTTTGCGCAGACTGCCGGACTACCGGAGTTGCCCTCGCAGGGAGGCCGCTAGCATGCGTCCGCTGAAGCGATTCCTTTGGAACTCTGTTTGTCTATCGGTTCTGCTCTCTGGATCGGGATGTGAGGTTCTGCAAGGAATGAAGTTTGGTAGCGGCGGTCTCGCACCGCTGGCCAGCGCCGGGCAGCGGATGGCGGAGAGCAGCGCTACTCCAGAGCCGGACGAAGCCGACATCGGTCGTCATCTGGCGGGTACTCTGGTGGGAGTCAAAAAACTTAGTCGCAATCTGCCGGCGCAGCGCTATGTCAATGCGGTCGGTCGCTGGCTCACTCTCCGCACCTCGCGCTCGACGCTACCTTGGCACTTTGGGATTCTGCAAGACAACGACATCAATGCGTTCGCGGCCCCCGGAGGCTATGTCTTTGTGACGCAGGGACTGCTCAATCTGCTCGACAGTGAAGCCGAGCTGGCGGCGGTCCTTTCCCATGAAATTGCCCACGTCACCTATGAGCATCATCTCAAGGCGGTGCGAAACGGAAACATGCTTGGGTCTGCGCTCGACGCCAGCATTACGGTGGCGGATGCGGCGCTGGGCGGCAAACCCAGCGTGGGCCGGCGTGAATTTGTCCAGCGGGCGGTGAATGCGGCGCGAACGCTCTATGCACGAGGACTGGATCGCCAAGACGAATACCAAGCGGACGGTGAAGCGCTGCGTCTGATGACGATGTCGGGTTATGATCCGTACGCGCTCGTGGCGGTAATGCAGAAGCTGGAGGCGCGGGAGAGCAGCGATGGCCGCTTGGCGCTGCTGCTCCAGACCCATCCTCGTCCCTCCGATCGAATCAATGCGCTCAGCAAAGGACTGTCTCGCCTGCCGACTCCGCTACCACAGACAACGCTCACCGACCGCTTCGTACGCGAGCTGCGAACTCCTGCTCCACTCGACAATCCGGGCTAACACGGCGCTACCTGGGAATCTCCCGTGTATGACGGGGCCGCCGAGGCGCAGCAACACCAGATTCGCGTGAACATCGCACAGCCAACCTATCCGAATCCACTGTCCGAATCCACTGTCCGAATCCAAGGTGTGCAACTGGTGAACACCGATTGGATGGGCCTTTTGTGCAACAAGGACTCGCTTCCGCTGCCGACTTCGCGATAATCCCGCGTCACCATGGATTCCGCACCAGCCACAGCTGCTCATTCCACTTGTGCTGTCCGCAACGATCGAGGCGCGGTGCCCTCCGTCGTGCGGTGGCTGATTGGGAATCGGCTGGCTCTGTTGCTGCTGGTGTCTGTCGTGCTGTCGCTGTTTCCCAAGCTGCTCGTGCCAGAGACCTTTGTGACCTATCCTCAACATCCGTTGATCGACGGATGGATTCGTTGGGATGCTGGCTGGTATCACCAAATTGCGAGCACCGGCTACGACAATCTGCCAAATGGAGAAGGGCAGCGCGACACGGCCTTCTTTCCTTTGCTGCCGCTGCTTACCCATGTGCTGGGGCGATTGATCGGCCACGTTGGGATCGCTGGACTCCTGGTCGCAAACGTGAGCGGAGTGTGGGCCTGCGTGTTGCTTTTCCGACTGACCGGTCGTCGTTTTGGCACCGCTGTGGCAGACAGAACGCTGCTGCTCCTCCTGTTCTTTCCCTATTCGTTCTATCTCAACTCGATGCATACCGAGCCGCTGTTTCTGTGTTGGGTCGTAGCGGCGTTCTACTATGCCGATAAGCAGCAGTGGCTCCGTGCGGCCTTGTGTGCGGCTTGTGCCAGTGCCACCCGTAGCGTTGGGGTACTGGTTGGCTTAGGACTCCTGACCGCGTATCTAGAGTCGATCAAATTCGACCTGCGGAGGGTGCGCGCAGATGTGCTGTATCTGCTGCTCTGTCCGTTGGGGCTTGTCGCCTACATGTTGTTTCTGTGGAAGCGGTTTGGGACGCCGTTCCAGTTTGTCTATAGCCAGGTTGCGCTGGGCTGGGCAGGCAGCTCGTTTGTGAAACACCCAAGTGGAGAATCCACCTGGATTCACTCCCTGTTGTCGTGGTTTCTACGCCTGCAGTTCGGTCACCTGTTGGCGCTGGGAGCGATCACCTTGCTCGTGGCCATGCGGCGTCGGCTGCCGCTTTCTTTCGTTCTCTGGGCTGTCGTTACGCTCTGTGTATCGATGAGCAGTCCGGGCTCGCTTGGGAGATTCCTGGTGGTGGTATTTCCGACGTTCATCGCGCTGGCGCTCTTGCCTTGGCCGCGCAAGGTATGGATTGCGGTTCTTACGCTATCGGGGGCTCTGTTGGCGATGAATGCCGTGAAACAGTCGCTCGGACATTGGGTCGCTGGTTAGGCGTGGTCTTTGGGATTGGTGAAGCGATACCAGCCGATTGCACCGGCACGGCCTTCTGTCCCTTTTGACGTGATGGTCTCGATGAGTGCTTGCAGGAACAGTTGAGAACGACGAGGCTTCCGCTTTGCCGACGGCAACTCTGCATACAGCGTGACCTGCTTCCACATCCAGCCGGGGCAGAGCCGAACCAGCGTCCCACGTCGTAATTCCTCGGCCACCATGTACTCTGGAAGGACTCCGATTCCGACCCCAGCAAGAAGCAGAGCGCGCACTCCTTCTCCGGTATTGCTCTGGGCTCGCAGCGTCAGCGGCACGGTGTCCGTCTCTCCCTTCGGACCCAGAAAGGTCAGGCTATCGCTCCGAGACACCAGCGAGTGGCGTGCCCACGGCGCACCAGTGAGCTCTCGCGGGCGACTTGCGGTGGCATAGGACGATGCGAGCGCGGGTGTCGCGACAATCGGTTCGGGAATGTGCGCGAGTGTCCGCACCACGTTTCCAGATTCTCGTGGGACACCCAATCGGACCGCTACATCGATGCGGCTCGCGATCAGGTCTTGGGACAGATCATCGCTGACAATGTCGACGGTCATCTGCGGATGCTGGAGCACAAGCTGCGCTGCCACCGGTGCCACCAGTACGGAGCCCAAGTCATGAGTTGTCGCGATGCGGAGCGTTCCCACCGGGGCATTGCGATGTTCCTCTAAGATCGCGTCCAGACTGCGGGCTGCGTCGGAGATCGTGGTAGCGGTCACCAGCACCTGCTCTCCGACTTGGGTGAGTCGCAGCTTGCGGGTCGAGCGCTCAATCAGACGGACGCCGCAGCGCTCCTCAAGCATGCGGACATTGTCGCTGACCAAGCTCTTGGACAGGCCAAGCGCTTTGGCGGCGGCGGTAAACGAGCCGTGGCGGATCACCGCAGCAAAGACCGCCAGCAGGGGGAGATCACGGGCTTGCATGATTGTTCGATCATACCGAACAGTGATTCAGGATCAAGCGGGATTGTTCAGATCATGGCTTGACCGCAAGCTACTCCATACCGAGCTGCGCATGTAGCGCGGCAAGCCAAACCAAACCCCCCGCTGTTGGAGGAGTCCTATGCACCAGGTACTGAGCCTCGAAACCGCCCGCGCCCTCATTGCTCCTTTCTACGATGCGCTCACCCGCCCATCCCAGAAGAACGTCGCCGAGATCGTTTCCGAGATCGCGGCTCCTGAGTGGCGCTCTTACGCAGGCGAGACCGTTAGCAAAGGACGCCAAGAGTTCATCGCACAGGTCATTGGCTTTGGACGGGCGATTCCCGATCTGGTCTGGGACATCAAAGAGGTGCTGCTGAGCGGCGATCGCATCATCGTCCGCAGTGAAGCGAGCGGCACGCCGGCCGGAGACTTCTTCGGGGTTCCGCACAGCGGGCGCAGCTTCAAGATCATGACCATCGACATCCACACCGTGAAGGACGGCAAACTGGTGGTCGCGCACCATGTCGAAGACTGGGCTTCGGCTCTTCGTCAGCTCGCCGGCAAGTAGCTCTTTTTCGATCCGATGGCGACGCACCTTGACAGCGAGATGTAAGCTGCGCATGCTCCCGCCGTGACTGCTCCTTCTGTTTATTTCGTCAGCCTCGGCTGTCCCAAGAATCGCGTCGATACCGAGGTCATGCTCGGCATGGCCGATGAGTCCGGCCATCTGATTACCGACAATCCCGAAGCCGCTGACGTGATCGTCGTGAACACCTGTGGATTCATCGGGGCCGCCAAAGAGGAATCGGTGGATACCATCCTCGAAATGGCAGAGTTCAAAAAGACCGGACGGTGTCGGCGACTGGTGGTGACTGGTTGTCTGTCGCAGCGCTACCCGGAAGAGATCGCCCGCGAGATTCCCGAGATCGATCACATCCTGGGGTCGGGAGAAGTCGCCAAGGTCGCGGCAGCGATTCGCGGTAGCGATCACACCGTCGATGTCGCCGCAATTCCTGAGTATCTGTATGATCACACCACGCCGCGTCCGGCCTCTCAAGCGAGCTTCTTTCGCTATGTGAAGATTGCCGAAGGCTGCGATCGCCCCTGCGGTTTTTGCATCATTCCCAAGCTGCGGGGTCCGCAGCGGAGTCGCAAGCTGGACTCGATCGCTTCCGAGGTGGAAGCGCTTTCGCAGCAGGGTGTCGTCGAGATCAACCTGGTGGCGCAAGATCTGACCACCTATGGCACCGATCTGCCGTTTGATGTCGATCGGTCTTCCGATCGGCCCTCCCTATCGAACTTGCTGCGGCGGATTGGGAAGGTGCAAAAAGGTCATGAGGGCTTTTTGCGCTGGATTCGCCTGCACTACACCTATCCGACTGCGACCACGGACGAACTGCTCCAGGTGATGGCCGAGTCGCCCCGTGTGGTGCGGTACATCGATTGTCCGCTTCAGCACATCGATGACAAGCTGCTCAAGCTGATGCGGCGAGGTTATACGGGGAAGAGTGTCTACGCGATGATTGAGCGGGCGCGCAAGCATCTTCCGGGAGTGTTCCTGCGGACCGCGTTCATCGTCGGACATCCTGGTGAAACAGAGCAGGCGTTCCAGAGGCTCTGTGACTTTGTGACAGAGTCCGAGCTGGATCATGTTGGGGTGTTCACCTACTCGCAGGAAGAGGGGACTCCTTCTGCGGAACTCGAAGATCTGGTACCGGCCAAGGAAGCGGAGCGACGACGGCGTGAGCTACTTCGCATTCAGCGCAAAGTGGCCAAAAAGAAGCGCAAGGAACTACTCGGTCAGAGCATCGAGGTGCTCGTCGAAGGACCATCCGAGGAGAGTGAGTTCCTGCTCAAAGGTCGTCATGCCGGACAGGCGCCCGAGATCGATGGCCACGTCTATTTGACGCTAGGTGAGAGCAATCCAGACGTCCAGCTTCGTCCGGGGGATTTGATCACCGCCAAGGTGACACGTGGCGCGGATTACGATCTTGTGGCCGAAGTGGAGGCGGTGCTGCAGCCGGCATTTCAAAAGCAGCAGAGCCGCAAACTGCCGGTGCTCGGGTAGGACACTCATCCGTCGCAGCGGCAGGTGGAATCGGCGAGTCCGCGATTACAGGCTTCGATAAAATTCTGCCAGGGCTGCGGTGACCGCTGCGGGTTCTTCCACCGTCGAAGTATGGCCTGCACGGGGAATCAAGACCAAGCGGGCCCCAGCGATGGCCTCTGCCATCTTGCGTGCCCGTGGCAGACGGATCGCGGTGTCATCGCTGCCATGCAGTACCAGCGTCGGAGTCTGAATGCTGGCCAGCTCTTGTTCGATCGATCGGCGGCCGATGACGGATCCGAGCGCCGCTTGCGTTTCAGCAGAACGGAGCGACGCCAAGTGATCCTCCATCTTTCGTCGTAGCGCCGCACGCTGAGGATCTTGCCGGAACGCGGCTCCAAACATGATCTTCATGATGGGTGGCACCAGCTTGCGATAGCCGAGCAGACTGGCGAGCAAAGCCAGTACTTTGTACTTGGGAATGTTCATTCGTGGCTCTGGATCGGCGGCGGTTTCGATGAGCACGAGCGATCTGATGTACTCGGGTCGACGGGCTGCGAGCCGCATTCCAACAAAGCCGCCCATCGACAGTCCGACAAAGTGGACCGGTCCCAACTGTAGTTTTTCGATGAGCGCAACCGCATCATCAAACAGCGTTTCCATGTCAAATGGAGTTGGGCTCGCGGGACTCTGTCCCTGGCCGCGATGGTCGTAGCAGATGCAGCGGTGGGTGGCGCGGAGGGCCTCGATTTGTGCAGAGAACATCTCGCCGCTCCACAGTAGCCCGTGGGAAAACAGGATCGGCGGACCACTCCCTTTGGTGTCCTCGTAGAACAGAGATGTGCCGTTGACGTCGAGAAAAGGCATACCGCAGTCTAACCACACAAGGCGGGCGGATGGCGAGTACCTTGTTCGAGCTACCAGCTTAGGATAAAGGTGGCGTGCCCCGATCGAAGATCAACCTGCGCGGTTTCCAGCTTCGCGGAACGTGAGACTCCGGCGGCGTCTAGCAGTCCCAGGAAGGTTCCAGAGAGCAACACCACGGTGGTTCCGGTCTTGAACGTAGACACCGGAAAGTTGCGTAGGTGGAGCTTGGCGGAGTGTTGCGAGACGTATTCATAGATGAGTGTGCCGCTGTCGCGAACCAAGGAATCTCGGCCACGAGGCGTGGCCTTGAGCAGAGCATGCGGAGACATTCCGAACAGGCGGATCACGGACTCGATGAAGCTCTGGATGTTCGGGTTGCTCAAGATTCTGCGACCCAGAGCGCGGTACAACTTGATGGTCTCTGCATCGCCGAGTTGTGAGCGAATCGCTTCGGTGAGTGCGTTGTACGTCTCCTCCTCCAACCACGCTACTGGAGGAGACTCCTGGATCTTGATCCAAGCCTTTTCGCAACGCTGATGAATCGGCTCGCTCCACACCCGAGGAAGCCGGTTGACTTCCTCCAAGATGCTTTGAGCAAAGCGGGCTCTCGTCGCTGGAGGCACAGGACCAGTGTCTCATAGGCTGCCGAAAAGTGGAAGCCCACCAGCATCGGCTTCACTTCTGTTTTGTGTACGGTGCTGTAAGCCGAGCGATCGGAGTCGGGCACTTGGGGAATCAGAAGTGGCCGACCGTTAAGGAGTATCACCGCTTGGAGTGGGGTCGATTTCGTAGTCGAAGCCGTAGAAGTGGGTTCCGTTTTGGATGTCGATGGTCATAGACCCACGTAGACCGGTCAGCTCGCCGCTTCCGGAATCGGGCACCACGCGTAGGATCAACTCGAGCCGTCCGCGATCCATCGTGCCGGTGTGAGACAGCACGAAGCTGCCACTGCGACCCATGAGGACTCCGCGCACGTGCTCGATCGCTACGTACCCGGCAGAGCCTTTGACCGAGGTCCGTGCACCGAGCATTTCCACAGTGCTGCTGGCCGATAGATCGCCGACAAACTGCTTTTTGATCGACGTGCGACCCAGCGTGACCCCATCACTGACGTCGTAGGGAGGTGCTGAATCGAGCTGAACCGTAAACGTTCCTTGTGCTTTCATGATGGGAAGCAAGTATCACACCTTGTGACCTTCTTTGGAAGCTGTCACACCCGCATCGTTTCCGAGCTTGGAGAATCGTACTTCCTTTGAATCGAGTCCCCAGACTACCCTGCGCCCGCCATGAAAAGTGCAGGGTCTCCATACAGACATTCATTTGCTCGGGCTTGCGCGCTGCTCCTTCCATCGATCGGACTGCTGGCGGCCGTACTTACAGGCTGCCATAAGTCCGAATCCACCGACGGACTCAGTCCGCCGCCGCTGCTGATCAGAAAGGGCGAACGACTTACGATTCCTGATACTTCTCCGCTACGTGGCAGGTTGAAGATCGAGCCCGTGCTACCGCGCAGTGTTCGACGCTCTTTGGATGCTCCGGCGGAAGTAGAGGCCGATCCAGCGCGGCTGGCGAGAGTGACAGCACCACTGCCGGGTCGGGTGGTTCAGCTCTTTGTGCGCTTTGGCGATTCAGTCCAAAAGGGTCAGCCTCTATTTGAGTTGGACTCTCCCGATCTGGCCTCTGCACAGACCGATTACCTGCGGGCAAAGAGCGCGCTGGCGCAAGCAGAGCGTACGCTGTCCCGTCAGCAAGATCTCCGTCAGGCCGGAATTGGGGCTGCGCGAGAAGTTGAGCAGGCCCAGACCGATCGCGATCTGGCGCGCAGTGAACTGGAAAGAGCCGCCCTCCGGTTGAAGCTCCTGGGAATCGATCTGGGTGCACTCGGTAGACCGCTATCGGTTCGGGCTCCGGTTTCCGGTCGGGTCGTTGAGTACAAGGTTGCGCCAGGAGAGTATCGACAAGACCTGGCGGATCCGCTGATGACGATCGCTGATCTGTCCCTGCTATGGGTTACCGCCAGTGTTCAGGAAAAGGACATTCGGCGCATTCAGGTGGGGGAAGATGCGGTGATCACGCTCGCGGCGTATCCGACCGATAGCTGGACTGGGAAGGTCTTGTTCGTCGGTGACTTGCTTCGCCCAGAGACGCGGACGATTCCGGTGCGGATAGCGCTGGCCAATGAAGACCGACGACTTCGGCCCGGTATGTTTGGCTCGGTTCGCTTTACGGAAAACGCCGCGCCAGAGCTGGTGGTTCCTCCGGCCGCCATCGTGCTGCTGGGCGATGCCAGCTTTGTGTTTGTCGAGGTGAGTCCGTGGAGCTTTGAGCGGCGACGGGTTCAGCCAGGTGCGACAATCGACAGCGTGACTTTGATCGCCGAGGGCTTGCAAAAAGGCGAGCGAATTGTCGTCGAAAACGCAGTTCTGTTGCAGTAGGAGTCGGCGATGATGATTGAACAGTTTGTCTCTGCTTCGCTTAAGCGGCGTTGGCTGGTGCTGATCGTATTTCTGCTGCTCGGAGTGTTTGGCTACATGTCGTGGCAGGAGCTGGCGATCGAGGCCTACCCGGATATTGCGGATACCACGGCGCAAGTGGTCACGCAGTACGCAGGACATGCAGCGGAAGAGGTCGAAGAGCAGGTGACGATTCCCATCGAGCGGGAGCTAAACGGCACGCCGGGACTGCTCATCATGCGTTCACGCAGTACGTTCGGTCTTTCGCTGATCACGCTGGTGTTTCAGGACGGAATCGACGACTACTTTGCACGGCAGCGAATACGCGAACGATTGACCAACGTGGCGTTGCCACCGGGGGCCGAAGCCTCGCTCGATCCGCTGACGTCTCCGATTGGAGAAATCTATCGCTATACGCTGGAGAGTCCATCGCGCAGTCAAAGAGAGCTGCGGGAGCTGCAGCGCTGGGTGGTTGCACCGACGCTGCGACAGGTTACGGGAGTCGCCGACATTACCAACTTTGGCGGTGAGACGACCCAGTTTCAGTTGATCCTTGATCCGGCGAGACTCATTCAGTACGGCGTGTCGCTCAAGGATGTGACAGAGGCCATCACCAACAACAACAGCAACGCGGGCGGCAGCATTTTGGTGCGCGGAGATCAGGGTTTTGTGGTGCGCGGAATTGGTCTGATTCGCAACCTAGAAGATCTGGGGAACATCGTCGTCAGTGAGCAACACGGCACGCCGGTGTTTCTGCGCTCGCTTGGGACACTGCAGCTCGGGGCTCTGCAGCGCAACGGCATCCTTGGGAAGGACGGAAACCCAGATGGTGTCAGTGGCATTGTGCTGCTCTTGCGCGGCGAAAATCCTTCGCGAGTACTGGACGGTCTGCATGAGCGGGTGGCTGCGCTGAACGGCGGGCTGCTTCCTGCGGATGTGAAAGTGGTCCCGTATCTGGATCGGACAGATTTGGTTCGCACCACGCTCAACACGGTGTCGCACACGATGGTGGAAGGAATTGGCTTGGTGATCATCGTGCTGATCCTGTTTTTAGGCAGTCCGCGCAGCGCGCTCATCGTCGCTACGGTGATTCCCCTATCGCTACTTATCGCTTTTATCTTGATGCGGATGACCAGCATTCCCGCCAACCTCCTTTCATTGGGAGCGATCGACTTTGGCATCATTGTCGATGGGGCGATTGTGGTGATGGAGTCGATCTTACGAAGACGTGAAGAACGGCCGCAGGACGAGATGACGGAAGGAGACGCGATCTCGGCCACTTCCCTGGTGGCCCGTCCGATCTTTTTTGCGAAGATCATCGTCATCACCGCGTATCTGCCGCTGTTTGCGTTTCAGCGCGTGGAAAAGAAGCTCTTTACTCCGATGGCCTACACGATTGGCTACGCCTTGGCGGCGGCTCTTTTGGTCGGGTTGGCGCTGATTCCGGGACTGTCACTCGCTGCGCTGCGGAGGCCCCGAAAGCTGTGGCACAACCCGCTGCTGGCGAAGCTTGAAACCACCTATACCTTGGCCATTCGCGGACTCTTGAATCGTCCCAAGTTGGCGCTGTGGCCGGGCCTGGCAGCGGCGGTGATGGCGGTTGGGCTTGGGGTGGTGGTTGGTAAGGGATTCCTTCCCGAGCTGGATGAGGGGTCGATCTGGTTGCAAGTGCAGCTTCCTCCCGGACTCTCTTTGGAAAAGGCGAACCAGATGGCGGGTGAGCTGCGGAGTGCGGCACGGGAGTTTCCTCAGATCAGCACGATTGTCACCCAGCTTGGCCGCAACGATGACGGGACTGACTCATGGACTCCTTCCCATATCGAAAGTTCGGTGGGATTGATTCCGTATGCGCAGTGGCCGGCCGGCATGACCAAGGCGGACTTGATTGCGAAGCTGACGACGAGGTTTGCCCAGATTCCCGGTTTGACGGTGGGCTTTAGTCAGCCCATGATCGATGGGGTAAACGACAAGATCGCGGGTGCCCATAGTGACCTGGTGCTGAAGTTGTTTGCGACCGATTTGGTGGAAGCGCGACGACTTGCAGAGAGAATGGTCGAGGTGCTGCGGAGTGTTCCTGGGAGCGCAGATGTTGCGATTGATCAGGAGCCACCCCTACCGCAGTTGCAGGTGCGGGTCGACCGCTCGGCAGCGGCGCGCTACGGAATCAATGTTTCGGACATCGCCAGCTTGATCGAGGTTGCGATCGGCGGTCGTGCCATCGCGGAGGTGTTTCAGGGAGAGCGTCGCTATGACGTTGCCGTGCGCTTCGAGCCTCGGGTCCGTAGCTCCCGGGAGGCGATTGGGGATCTGACCATTGCGACGCCAAGCGGAGCCCGCGTGCCGCTATCGCAGGTGGCAAGGCTGGAGCTTCGCTCGGGTGAGAGTACGATCACAAGGGAGAGCAATCGCCGTCACTTGACGGTGCGACTCAACTTGCGTGGTCGAGATCTATCAAGCTTCTTGGCGGATGCGCGGGCTCGGATTGCGCAAGAGGTTCCGGTTCCCACCGGAAATGAGGTGCGCTGGGGTGGTCAGTTTGAAAACCAGCAGCGGGCGACGGCACGGCTTGGAATGATCATTCCGATTGTGCTGGTCTTGATCTTCATCTTGCTCTACGGCGCGTTCGGGGTGCTGCGTTATGCGGCGCTGATTTTGGTGAACGTACCGCTGGCGCTGCTGGGCGGAATGGTTGCGCTCATCGTCCGGGGCATGACGCTCAATGTGTCCTCTGCGGTGGGCTTTATCACCCTGTTTGGGGTAGCGGTTCAAAACGGTGTGATCTTGGTATCGGGATTAAACGAGCTGCGCAAAACCGGTATGCCTCTCGCTGAGGCCGTGGCGGTGGGGGCTACCCAGCGACTACGGGCCGTCGTGTTGACCGCAACGGTGGCGGCACTGGGCATGCTACCGGCGGCGCTGGCTCACGGGATCGGATCGGATGTGCAGCGACCGCTGGCCACAGTGGTCGTCGGCGGACTGGTCAGTGCGACGCTACTGACGCTGTTTGTGTTGCCCGCTCTATATTATGTAGTTGAAAAGAGTAATATACGCGAGCATCCACCTGTCGACTCGGACTCAAACCGCGACACGTTTGCCGGTCTGGTGAAACCAGAAGAAAGTCCATCGAGTCTTGCGCCTTCGCTGTCGGAGGTGGCCCCATGAGTCGCCTGAGCGTTGTGACGCTTCTCCTGTGGTTCATTCCCTTATCGCTGGTGCGGGCGGAGCCGGAACAACGGCTGAGCTTGACCGAGTTTTTGCATCGCGTGACAGAGGCGAACTTGGATCTGGCAGCAGCTCGCTTTCAAGTTCCGATCGCCAAGGCACAGATTGACGTCGCCAGAGTGTTTCCAGATCCGTTGCTAACCGGAGGAGTGGCGCAGCTCGATGTTTCCGGACAATCGGCACCGCTGATGACTACCCTTGGCGTCACGCTTCCGATCGAACTGGGCGGAAAGCGGAGCAGGCGGATCGCGGTGGCCGAAGCAGAGGTGTCGGTGGCTGAAGCGGAATTGTTCGATATCCTGCGCAAGCTGCGGGCAGAGGCGGCCTCGGCGTATGTATCCTCGGTGACGGCGCGGCTCGTGCTCGAACGAAAAGAAAAGACGCTGGCTAGTCTGGATCGACTGGTGGAGGTCAATACCAAGCGGGTCGCCTCCGGAGATGCGGGTGAGGTGGCGCTGATTCAGTCCCGTGTGGAAAGCCAGCGCTATCGTGGGGAAGTCTTGACGGCAGAAGCCGATTTGGAATCGGCGGATCTGGAGCTGCGACGATTTCTCGGACGAGCGGCACCGGCACGGGGGCAGAAGCTCTTGGTCGATGGGGATCTTGCGATTCCACCACGCCTGTTTGATATGGAAGTACTGTGTCAAACGGCGCTCAAGCAGAGACCGGATCTGCTGGCGAAGCGCCGGAGTGAAGAGGCTGCCCAGGCGAAGCTCAAGCTGGCGGGAAGCAATCGCTGGGTTGATGTCTCGCTCAATCTGAGCTGGCAAAGGAGTCTGTTCTCGGAGCCGTTTGCCTCACCACAGTATGACGCATTGACGGCGCAGTTGTCGTTGCCACTCCCGCTGTCACGGATGTATCGCGGCGAGCTGCTGTCAGCCAAGCAGGGTGTAGGACAGACCTCGGCCTCCTATCAAGCGGCAGCGCTGCGGGCCGAAGTGGAGGTGCAGCAATCACTGGTCCGGTACAAGGCCTCTGTGCAACAGCTTGCGCTGTATACCCAAGGCGTGGTGGCGGATGCCGATCGGGTGTTGGCGGCGATTCTGTATAGCTATCAGCGTGGTGGAGCGACTTTGCTGGAAGTTCTGACGGCCCAGCGGACCGTGGATGATGTGCATCTGGCGTACTTTGCCGCGCTCGCTGAACATGCCCGTCAGCTCATTGCGGTCGAGTTGGCTGCTGGATTGGATGTGAATCTGCTTGTGCCATAGCCCTTGTGCCAAGTCGTGCCATCCCTGCTGCGGAGTCGTGATAGCCTTGCTAGGGTGAGGGAGGCAAAGATGCAGAAGTTTCTTTTTTTTGCGCTATTTGCTCTAGCGGGATGTGATGGCAAATTGCCTCTCGCCCAGAGCTATGTCCCGGCGAGCGGAGTGATCCTGCCGCAGAGTCCATCCGGAGTCCCGATCGGCACTCCCAACTACGTGATCGATGCCAATGCGGGCGCGAACATTCCGTTTGATTCCTACGGTCTGACCACAAATGGTGTCACTTGGTATCTGGAGTGGCAAAGCGACAGCGCGGCCCATCGTTATAGTGGCGATGTCTACTGTTCACAAAAGTGTACACAGACCTATATTGGTGCCGGAGAGAGGGACTATTCAGGTCACTTCGAGGTATTGGCTCCCCATCATTTTCACTTCGAGGCCATGACGCCTGCCGGGATTCGTGATCATTTGGAATTCGACGCGACCCAGCAGCCGGTGTGGTTTTCTCTGTTCATCGATGGCCAGCCTGCAACAAATCCTGGGAACTCATTTTCATCAGGAGGACGGCTGGCTGCGAGTGAGGTCATGCCATTTGGTTTGGTCAGCAGCAATGTGAAGGCTTCGATGTTCTAGGAATCTGTGGGACCAGGGCGAGAACATTCCAGAAACTAGCTGGCGAGGTGTTCTGGTCTGGCCGGGGCTCGTGTTTTCATGATTCGCCAAGCTCTGTCCATAGCAGACGCTTGGCTTCTGCAACGAATCGACCGGCCAGTTCTGGCGTGGGCAGACCGACGACATCCACCAGCACCGCCGGTGTCTCATTGTGCACGGAGTGAACCAGCTCTGTGATGGCGTTGCGCTCAGCACGGCGAACTTGCTGCTGCTCATCGGGGGCCAGGCGATTTTGACAGAACTCGGCGACCGCGAAAGCAAGTCGGGAATGTTCGGTTTCTTCCTGTGCGATGATGCGCAGGGCCCGTCGGACCTTGGCATCACTAGCGGTTCCTGCTTGCAGCCAGGCAACCAGCGCACCGTAGGTCTCCCGAACACAGCCTTCTTGAACATTTTCGACCGCAATTTCAAGCAGAGAACGGATGTGCGTTGGTCCTTGCGGAGGAACCGGGGCCGATCCGCCAAAGCGCTTGGCCAACCGTGACATCACCCGAGCATGTCGCACTTCTTGGGTGGCTGCGATGAGCGCTGCGCTGACCAAGGACTGCGGAGCCTGGTGCGCGGCGAGCTCTCGAGCCAGGCGATGGAAGGCGTGCACCGAAGCGGCTTCCAGATAGGCGGCCTGTTCAAAGTAACGTGCCAGTACGTTTGATCCATGATTCTTGCATGGACTCAGCTCTGCAGGTCGGCGTCCACAACCGACCGCGTAATCACATTGAGAAAAGCAGGTCACACCCGCTACGCCTGCTTCGTTTACGGTCTGTTGACAAGTCAGGGTGTCACCGCAGATCTTCGCGCAGTCTGCGGAGTGTAGGAAGGCTCCTTGGCTGCCTCCATCGGGAATGCCACCATCAGAAACGGACCCGCCGTCTTGCGATGTTCCTGCATCCTGCGAAAACCCCGCATCACCCAGGGTACCCGCCGCAATGAACCGTCGATCGCTACAGCGGGCCCCTCCTGGGGGGGCCTCATAGAACGTCTTTGATCCGCAGCCAAAGGGTACTGCGATGAGCAGGATCCGAAACAAGGCCATGTCCAAGCCGAGTCGTTTCATAGGTCGCTCCTTATGCGTCACTACCAAAGCCCCTGCCGGTGCAGGGCAATCAGTTCGATTTCCAGCGCCACCGTAAGATGCGCCAGGTATCCAGGCCACAGCGAGCCCGTTTGCATTCGCAGCATGCCGAGCAGGATTCCCACCGGAATCGCACCGAGTGCTTCGGGAAGGAAACTATGCGTCGCGACATAAGGAATCAGCGCGACAAACAGAGAGTACCTTCCGAGCGCAGGTGTCAGCATCGCCGGAAAGAATCCGCGAAAGAAAAACTCGATCGAAAACAGATAACTCGCCAAGAGCAGCAGCCAGGCTAAGGTGCTTGGCCCATCGATCCGCAGTGTTCGAAACATCGGATAGGTCCGCAGAAACCCCGGCACAAAAGAGACCAGGAAGACCACCGGAACCGCAGCGACTCCTACCACCATCAACAGCCGTCGTGATTTCCAGATAGCGCTAGTCGATAGCCCGATAGGGTTGCTGGTCACGCCCATTCCTTTGGCTATGGCCCATGGAATGATCGCGTAGATCAGCAGATGCAGGCCGGCCCACAGCGCACGAACAGAGAGCTGAATCTGCGGGCCGCGCCACTGCTCTGGCATGATCTGAAGCAGGTGGGATGGGTGTGCCAGCCGAAACAGCACTGCATGACAGAGCGCCGCATAGATGGTTGCGACTGCCACTCGTCGGTCTAGGGTGCCCTGTTGGTGGTTCTTGATCTCGGACATTCAGAATCGCCGATCGATTCTACAACGGTTGGCCGGTGAAGCCGGAGGGCAGAATGGCGAGACCCATCGATTCTGTCTTGTAAGGACAGCCAAAGCGGGGCAGTTTGTACGGCGAAAGGAACTCCCATGACCAGACCGATTGCGAACATCAACCAGATTCAGTTTCTCCGTGAGATCCGACACGGCGACAAGTTCGAGGCCAAGCAGGCCCCTGTGAGCTTGGGATTGGGCGCAAAGAAGCTTGGATATAACGTCACAGTGGTTCCACCTGGGAAGCGGGCGTTTCCATTTCATAATCACCACATCAATGAAGAGATGTTCCTGGTGCTGAACGGGACCGGCCAGATTCGGATGGGCAAGGAAGAGCATGAGATTGGGCCCGGCGACATCATCTGTTGTCCTCCGGGTGGTCCCGATGTTGCGCACCAGATCATCAACACTGGGACAGAGGAACTGCGCTATCTGGCCGTGAGTACGATGATCGATACGGATGTGTATCAGTATCCTGACTCCGGCAAGTTCGGAGTGGCTGCGGGCCGGACTCCGGGCATGCGAGTAGTCGATGCGGCGTTTGGCGGCTTCTTCCGCGAGAGCGGGCGAGTCGAGTACTACGACGGAGAATAGTGAACGTTGACCGTGGTAGTGTGATATAGAGATCTGGCAGATGTCCTTTTGTTGGTCCGAGCAAATTCCTAGAGCGCTGCCGCTCCGTCTTCGTGAATCGGTGTGGGTGCTGCTTCTTGCTGGCTGCGTGAGTTCAGGTACGCTTTCTGGTCAGGTGTTCCGTCAGGGTGCGGTGAGCTACCGAGTGGGCACACTGCCGGAAGGCTGGTCACGTAGTCGCTCCCATGGTGCAAATCTCGCGTTTCATCACACACAGGGGGGGATGTTGGTCGTAAACGGTGAGTGTCCTGTGCAAGGCGATGCTCCGCTTGATGTTTTGACCAATCACCTTCTGTTTGGCGTAACTGCCCAGAAGGAAATTTCGCGCACGCTCGTTACACTCGATGGCCGCGAGGCGCTACGGACCCACCTGACCGGACAGCTCGATGGAGTGCCGATAGAGCTATCGCTGGTGGTTCTAAAGAAGGACGGCTGTCTGTACGACTTTCAGCTCATCGCCGGACCGCAGCAGTTTGCCTTGCGTGAGCCCGACTTCAATGCCTTCGTCGCTGGATTTACGAGCGAGATCAGGAGATAGCGGTGGCTGACAAGGTACCAAAAGCACCTCGGCAGCTCGCGCTGGTCCTTTTGGTTTCTCGCTTCCTTCGTGCTGTGGGCGGAGTCAGCCTGCTCGCTTCGGAGACCATGCGCTGTACCTTTCGGGGTCCGTTTGCCCGTCGAGAGTTCGTTCATCAGCTTGACATAGTGGGGATTCAGTCTCTGACCATTGCGATCCTGACAGCCGCCTTTTCCAGCATGGTCATGACGGTGCAGTTTGCCGTGCAGATGACGCGCTTTGGGGTAAAGGAATACGTTGGAAGCGTCGTGTCACTATCTCTGGTTCGCGAGCTGGGGCCGGCCCTGACCGCGCTGATGGTGGGCGGTCGGGTCGGTGCTGGAATCGCTGCAGAGCTGGGATCGATGCGCGTGACCGAGCAAGTGGATGCCATTCGTGCCATGGGAGCAGATCCGGTGCGTAAGCTGGTGGTGCCACGCGTGCTGGCGACGACTCTTGCGCTACCACTGCTCAGCATCTTTGCTGATATCTTGGGCGTGCTTGGCGCGATGGTGGTGGCTCGGCTCGATTCAGGAGTCGGCATGACGCTGTTTCTGGAGTCGATGCTGCGCTCTGTCACGATTGAGGATTTTATGCACGGCCTGGTAAAGACCGTGTTCTTTGGATTCCTGCTTGGCGTCATCGCTTGTTACAAAGGGCTGAGTACCTCTGGAGGAACCGAAGGAGTGGGTCGCGCCACGACAGAGACGGTCGTGATTACATCCCTGGTGACGCTGTGTGTGGACTTTGTGCTCACCAACCTGCTCTTGGGGTTTGGACTATGAGTACAGAGAATGTGGAGCCCCTGATCGAGTTCTCCCAGGTCCGCAAAGCGTTCGGGAGTAAGTCGATCTTTGATGATCTGACGCTCTCGGTGCGACGAGGTGAGACGATGACCATCCTGGGGGGATCGGGAAGTGGGAAGAGCGTCATGCTCAAGCTCCTGATTGGACTATTGCGTACCGATTCGGGATCGATTCGCTTTGATGGGCAAGAGCTGTGCGCGCTCAGTGAGACACAGCTACTACCGGTGCGCCGACGGATCTCCATGCTGTTTCAAGGTGGTGCGCTGTTCGACTCGATCTCGGTGGGGGAAAACGTTGCGTATCCGCTCCGCGAGCACTTCAAGCTGTCCGAATCAGAGCTGAGAGATCGGGTGCAGCAGAAGCTCGCGCAGGTCGGTCTACCGGGAATCGAAGAGATGCGTCCATCCGAGCTATCTGGCGGAATGCGCAAGCGAGTGGCGATTGCCAGAGCGATTGCTGCGGACCCGGAAGTCCTGCTCTACGATGAACCAACGACCGGTCTCGATCCGATCAATACCCGTCGGATTAACGAACTGATTCTGAGCATTCAGCACGATCTAAAGGTGACGTCTTTGGTGGTCACCCATGACATGGCGAGTGCGTTCATGGTAGCCGACCGAATGGCAATGCTCAGCGACCGGCGCATCATTGCGACTCTGCCGCGAGAAGAGTTTCGAAGAAGCAGTGATCCCGCCATCCACAGTTTTGTTCACGCGATGAGCCAGGATCCAGCGCTCCGCGCCTCGGAACACCCAGAAGGAGTCTCACCATGAGCGGTCGAGATGAAGGCGATGGTTATCGTCTTGCCAAAGTAGGAACGTTTGTCGCCATTGCGCTGATTGCGTTGGTGGTGGTGATTGGGCTGCTCGGTCGGTCACGCAGTCTGCTCAGCAGCAAGGCACTTTTGCATACCTCGTTCGATAACATCAGCGGTCTGGTGGTGGGCGCACCGGTCCGACTGGCAGGCGTCGACATTGGCATCGTGCAGAAGATCCAGTTCGATCGCGATCCGAAGGTGAAGAAGGTTCACGTAGTACTCGGCGTGCAGAGTCGCTATCTCGATCGGGTACGCGAGGATTCGATTGCGCGGCTAAGTTCGAAGGGTCTGCTCGGAGACATGATCATCAATATCACGGTTGGGAGTCCTGATTTCCCACAGCTACAAAATGGTGGCGTACTCAAAGCACAAGAGAGTGAAGGACTCACCGAGATCGTGGCCTCTGTTCAAGAGGGAATCGGTGAAGTGCGGTCGTTGGTAGGGCGTGTCGATGATCGAATCAAAGTTGTGCTAAGCGATCAAGTTGCTCACGATGTGGGGCGGATGGTTCATTCGACCGCTGGCATCTTGGAAGGGGTCGAAAAGGGCCACGGACTGGTTCACGATCTGATCTACAAACAGCAGCTTGCGGATAGCTTTCTTGGTCTGTCGAGTGAGGCGCAGCAGATGGCGCAGAGCCTCAGTCGCACCGTACAGCGGATCGACGGACTGCTGGCTGCGGTGCAAAACGGTTCCGGAACGTTGCATGGCCTCATCTATAAGGACGATGGCAGCAAGCTGATCGCTGAGCTGCAAAAGTCGAGCAGTGACCTTTCGGCGCTACTCGCGGAGGTTCGCAAAGGCAAGGGGGCGGTTCATACGCTCATTTATGAAGACAGTCACAACCTAATTGCGGACCTAAACGCTGCGGCGCATATTCTACGCACGCTGGCCGAGGAAACGCAGCAGGGCAAAGGGACCGTGGGCGGGCTCCTAAAGGATCCGACGGTGTATGAAGATCTCAAGCTGATCCTTGGGAAGGTCAAGCGCAACGCGCTGCTCAAGGTTCTCATTCGCTCCGCGATCCAGGCGGATGGACTCCGTCGTAGCGACACCCCGACCGATAGCAAGCCCTAATCCGCAATCTCGCCGCGACTACTTGGGGGCCGGGCCAAACGGACGAACCCGGGGCTGATAACTTCGCGGTAGCACTGGTACTGAGGTTGCGGTTGCACCGTCGGCAGTCTCGGCTTCCGCGATCAAAATGGCATCGGCTGGAACAGGCTTTCGATAGTGCCACGCGCCATCGTATTCGCGCTGCAGAACGTACTGCCCAAATGTGTAGCCCGCATTTTGGCTGACTGCCAATCGTACGACTTTCGGCGGCGGGTCCATCATGACTCGCACGACCACCTGTTCACGAACGCGCTGCACAAAGGGCGTCTGTGGTGCCGGCGAAAAGGCGCGCTTCGGATGTGATGCAAACTGCGCGATTAAGGAGCGCAGCAGCAAAGACCGTCGAGACATAAAGTCCTGATGGCGATTGTAGCTTCCTTCTGGCCCACAGTACGGTGGCTCTGCCAGCGCTGGACAGGCATCCGGGCAGTGATACTGCTGGCAGTTGGCCAGTGGCTCCGGTGTCGCGCTGCTCATTGGGGATGCGGCAGTCCTTTGTGGCATGCAGGCTGCCGGACAACCGCTCCCAAAGTACCAGCCGTGATCATAATCGGCGACGACTTCCAGGGTCTTTGCGGGGGCCCGCAGTGCCTTGTAGGTACGGATCACTTGGTCCAACGTGAAGTACTCATCCTGTGCCCCGATGAGCATGTAAACCGCACCTTTTTGCTGCGCCGCAAACGCCAGTGGATCGAGCCTACGAAACAGGGCGCGGGGACCGGGATCGCTCGGCTGTTGGCCATTTGCGGATAGGGTCAAACGGCGCCACCAGGTGTCCGCTTCTGCTGCACTCGATAGACCTCCGGATGCCGCAACGGGTAGTATGCCACGGACACGATCATCGGTACCGCCAACGATGAAGGTCGCGATTCCTCCCATGCTAAAGCCGGTTACCACGATTCCCTTTCTGTCCACATAAGGGAGTGTCTCAAGGTAGGTCACCGCTCGCAGAATCGCGTACACATATTGATAGAGCCAGCTCGCACGGATGTCGGGTTCGGCTCGAAAAATCGGTCGTGGATCTTGCGGAGAGGGGGCTTCTCCTTCGGAATCCCCACTGCCCGGTGCAGACAAGGACAGGGCCACCACGTGTAGGTTTCGAGCCAGCTCCGCAACATCACGCGGATCGGCCTTGGAGCCGAGTCCGTGCGCAGAGATCACCGCAGGGAGCGGGTGAGAGTCTTGCGCTGTGCTAGGAACCGCAACAAACGCCTGTATGTGAATCGTGCTGGGGACGCCCTGTTCATCCCAGCGCTGCGAAGCAAAGCGAATCTCACGAATCCTCACACCGGCGGCTTCGCTTGTCGAATGGGGGACTTCTCGAACGGCCAAGTTGTCAGCCTTGCGGGCTGCCTTTAGGTCGAACGTCGCGGCCTTGAATGTCTCGGCAGGAATCGCAGCTCCCGCCTGTTGGATCGTGAAGAACGGACTCAGCAGCGGACACAGCACGAGCCACAACAGCCGCCAGTGCGATCCACAGCGGACTTTGCCGACAACTCGTGGGAGAATCAGTTTGCGTCGCAAGATTCGAGCCTAACAGTCTCTACGGAAGGCCGGTACATCGAAGTGGCTGTGGACGTGATGTAGGGAGAGTCGCTCGTCGGAAAAGAATGACCGAGTAGGGTCTTGCTATGAGCGAGCGAACCTTCTAACCTAAGAAGGTTATGGCTGGTCATCTAGGTGCCGTCTGCATCGCCATCGTGTGGGGGTGGCTGCTGGGCCTGCGGTTTGCACCGCCTCGAGCGGGCAAGCTGCTCCTTCTTGCGATGGGGACAGTTCTTTTGGCGGTGAGCGTGGCTTGGCTACGCTTTCCGCACCAGCTTCGATCGGGAGTGTGTCTGTCCGTGCTGATTGCGGGCATCTCTGCACTCTCTTTGTTTGCAAATCGGATCCTCGTTTCGCTGCTTCGCAGGTCGCATGAGCGTCCTGTGCGCGGCGGTTAGGAATGTGCCATGGCAGATCCACAGGTCGTAACGCAATCAGTCACACAGTCGGTGACGCAGCTTCAGCTTTGGGGGGCGGGATGCTTCGGGTCCATCATCGGCTGGTATGTCTATTACATCAATCGCTACCGCAAGGGAGACGTCCAGCTCTCCGATGTGGTGACGCTGATAGGGATCATTGGTGGTGCTGCGATCCAGGCACTGTTTAAGCCGGATGGCGCACTGTTTGGCGCGTACGGAGTGGGCCTGGCGGTTGGGTTCTTCGGCTACTTTCTGTCCTTGATGTTCTTGGTTGGTATCTCGAAGAACTTCGATGTCGATTGGTTTCTCGACGGCCGACGGAAGAATGTTGCTGCTGATTCCTTCATTCCGGACTACGTACGCCAGAGCCAGTCGGCCATGGGGGCGGCTGCCGATGGTGAGCGCAAGTCGGGAATCACGTGAGCGAGGCCTTGCCGTGAGTTACAGTCCTGCGTTTGTCCTTCTCCTTTCCGAGATTCGTGAGCGTTTGACAATTGGAGCGAGCGGAGTCCCAGATACCTCCATCGTCCTTGATCTAGCCACGCAGTGGCCGCTTGATTTGGTGGATCGAACCTGGGGCGCACTGTGTGAACTGGCGCTGACTCCCAAGGACAAGGCGGAAGCGCTGGAAGCGCTGGCTGGCCGTCTTCCCGCGATCGAAGGACTCAATCGGATTCGCGAAGCCGGGCGTGCCGACAGCTCTCTGTTACCGTACTTTCAGAACTCGCAGACCGCAGATCTGGAAGGTGAACAGAGTGCGGCTCGCCACACCAAGAACGGACTGTCCAGAACCAGCTTGCGTTGGCAGGTCGCGCAGCTACCCAGTCTGATCGAACAGAGGCTCCTGTTTGAAAAGATTCTGGAGATTCTGATTGGGTGCGTTAAGAGGAAGCTGTCGGAAAGCGGACTCGCTGCGCTGCTTCAGGCCCGACCGGAGTTGTTTCGGGTTCGCTCACCTCTGCACCATCAATCACCGTCGACGATAGCGGAAGTCGATATTCGGCGCTGGACCGAAACGGCTCCTGACCCAAATGCTGGCGATGGTCCTGATGATGAGCTGCCGCAGTCAGGGCTGCCAACCCAGATGCCCGCATCCTATTCTGTGGAGGCTGCCGATGTTGAGAACCTCGATCCCTCTGCCGCCCCAGAGATGGAACCTGCGGTAGTCAGTACTGGCTTTGCGCCACAGGATGAACCAGGACAGCCTCTGTCTCCGCAGCAGCCCCTATGCCCTGGTGGACAGTTCTACTTTTGGACTCAAATCGGTGAGCAGGTCGCTCAGTCTATCGAGCTTCAGACTGTCTCGATTCCCAAAGAGTATGCCCAGGTCGGAGCGCGGCTTAAGGTGGTTCTGTTCGCCTTTCCGGGCGAACTCATCCTCGACCCAGCCGCTTGTATTGGTGAACTGCAGGTGGGAGAAAACGGGACTGCGACGGTCATTCAGCAGCCCACGGAGATTCCCAATACCTCGCTCAGCAAACAGCGATTGTTCTTTCCGGTCCGGGTTGCCGAGACTGCGAACATTGGTGCCACGCTGAGTCTGCGCTGTAGCATTTACTGCAATCAGGTATTGCTTCAGTCGCGGCTCGTCTCCGTCGAGGTGGGCGAGTCAATCACGGACTCTGATGTTCCTTCTGCGGAGAACGACCGGGCGGTGTTGCGCTCTTTGCTGGATTACAGCATTGCCGAACGCTTGGGAGATGCTTCCTCTCTTCATCGGATCACACCGCACAAGCTGAGCGTTCTATTAAACGAAAACAACGACGGGACGCACAGCTTTCGGTTCTTTGGCGCAGAGAGCGGCAAGGACATCCGGAGCGATGCCACATTGGATGCAGATACCCTGCGTTCCCATGTTCGGAGGGCGCGTGGGGCGCTCCGCAAAGTGGCCTGGGGCGATGAGGAAGCCTACAAAGGAGGCAGCGGGAGCCAGACCTATCGCTACGCCGAACAGCCTCGTGGAAAACTCCTGGCGCAGCTCCTGGAGGACTTGATTCCGCTTGCGGTGAGCGGCTCCCGTTTTTACGTAGGAATTGTTCGAAGCTTGGCGGGAAGCACCGCTGCCAGCTATCAGCTTCAGGAGCTGATGCGAACCCCCGGATTCGTACAGATTGCCAGCAAAGTGACGGCGCGACACATTGTGCCAGCGGCGCTTCTTTACGATCAGCCACTTGATGATGGCCAGCCTGCGAGTGCGTATCGAATCTGTCCCGCCTTTCGTGCTGCACTCGACTCGCCGAAGCCTCTGGAAGAGTCGGACTGTTTCTCCGGACACTGCCCATCCTACGATCAGGACACCGTCATCTGTCCCAGTGGATTTTGGGGATTTCGCCACCACTTAGGAATGCCGCTTACGGGCCCCAACTGCGTCGAGCCACAGCCCCAGATTACCTACGACCAGGCACCGCATTTGTCCGTGGGCGTATCGCTAGAGCTTCGCGAGTTTGCCATGCATGAAAAGGTGCTCCGTGGACTGCGCAAAGATCTGGTCTGGCAGTGCGAGGCCAGTGCCCCGGCGATCTTTCAGATGATGCGAGAAGGCCAGTCGCATGTGGTCTACTTCTACTGTCATGGCGGAGTGATTCGTGACATGCCCTATTTGGAAGTAGGTCGCACCGATGTGATCACGCCCTCGAGTCTGTTTCGCAAACATATCTGCTGGCAAGATCCACGGCCACTTGTGTTCCTAAATGGTTGTCATACCACCGCGCTGGATCCTGAGCAGGTGATGGATCTGGTGACAGAGTTTGTCGAGATCGGACAGGCCTCCGGCGTGATCGGCACCGAGATCACCATCTTCGAGCCGCTCGCCCGAGCGTTTGCCGAGGACTGCTTGGGAAGATTTCTGGCAGGTCAACCGATCGGTCAGGCCGTTCGCGGGGCTAGACTGGGACTCCTCAAGTCCTGCAATCCGCTGGGACTTGCCTATGACCCCTTTGTGCTTGCGACAGTTCGCTTGACCAAAAAGGGAACCTAGGAATTCGATGGGAATCGGACTCGAGATCTTCTACCGGCGGCGAGTACTGCTGCTGTGGTGGCTTGGCTTTTCGTCGGGCCTGCCGCTGCTCCTCACCGGCAGTACTCTGTCGGCCTGGCTCAGTCAATCCGGCGTCTCCCTAGAGCAGATCGGGGTGCTGTCTCTGGTGGGTCTGCCCTATTCCCTCAAGATTCTGTGGGCACCGGGGCTCGATCGATTTTCCGCACCCTTACTTGGGAGACGGCGGGGCTGGATGCTGCTGTGTCAGCTAGCGCTCGGGATCTGCTTGCTGGCGATGAGCCTGCATAATCCCAGACAATCACCGTTTGCAGTGGCAGCGATGGCGGTGTTGATCGCTTTTTTTTCTGCGAGCCAGGACATTGTTACGGATGCCTATCGCACGGACTTGCTCCAGCGGGACGAGCGCGCTGCCGGTACCGCAGTCTTTATCTTTGGCTACCGAACCGCGATGCTGCTCACAGGGGGTCTGGCCCTGATCGTCGCCGAGCACGTCTCATTTCGGGCGGTCTACCTGCTGTCCGCGCTGGCCATGGTCGCAGGAATCATCACCACGTTGCGAGCAGAAGACACCGAAGTCGTTCGTCCCCCAACGACTCTGCACGCGGCTGTGATTGATCCACTGTTTGACTTTTTTCGACGACGAGGCGCGGTCAGTGTCCTGCTGTTTGTGACCTTGTATCGGGTCGGTGACACCATTGCCAACGTGATGGTGATGCCGTTCCTCTTGTCGCTGCAATTTAGTCCCAGTGAGATTGGCGTGGTCTATAAAGCGATCGGAATCGCGGCGACGATTTTGGGGACACTGTGCGGTGGTGTGGTGGTGGCGAGGTTTGGCCTGTTTCGAGCGCTGCTCACCTTTGGCTTGACGCAAGGGATCGCCAATCTGTCCTATGCGGCGCTGGCTCTTTTGGGCAAGAGCCACACGCTGCTGCTGGTTGCGGTGGGGGTTGACAATCTCTGTACCGGGCTGTCGGTGGCGGCACTCGATGCATTCCTGATGTCGCTTTGTAACAAGCGCTACAGCGCAATGCAGTATGCTCTGCTCGTCAGTGCATCGGGGGTTGCGGGGCGACTCTTGGGGGGCAGCTCAGGAGTGATTGCTAGGCATGTCGGCTGGCCCCATTTCTTTGTAGCGACGATGCTGCTCTCGATTCCCGCACTCCTTCTTCTCCTCTTTGTAAGACGAACGATTCGACATGGCGAACAGAATTCTTTTGGAGAGTGACTACTTTCGCGTCGAACATGATCCGGCGCGGAAGCTGGTGATCATGCGGCGCTCTGCCCGGAGCATGAAGGCCGACGATCACGAGTCTGCGCTTGAAATAGACAAGGCGATCGATGAGCTGATCTCGGTTCTGCGGACGGTACGAGGGCAGCGTTTCCTGGTGGATGTACGGCGTGCCCAGGGCAACAACGACCCGACGGTAGAGCAGCGTGTCCAGCGGTTTCGCCGTAGGCTGTATGAGCTGTTTCCGGTGTCGGCCACGATCGTTGCGACGGCAACGGGCCGGTTGCAGCTCTTGCGGATGGCCCGCGAGCGAGGCGAAGCGAGTGGGGTGTTTTTGGATGAAGAGGAGGCGATTCAGAGCCTCCTTGCGCGGCCGCTGTAAAAAACTCGCCTAGAACGGAATGTCGTCTTCCGCCGCAAAGTCACCCGGGTCGCTGTTCATCGGAGGAGGCGGCTCGGCCTGAGCCGGACGGGCATACCGACTGCCCCCACCGCCCCCACCCGCATACGCAGGCTCACGGGCATAGCCACCGCTACCGCCACTGTCGCGTGCTCCTTCCTCGCGAGCACCACCACCACCCAGGAAGACCACCGAGTTGGCGACAATCTCGGTCATGTACTGCTTTTTGCCTTCCTTGTCATCCCAAGACCGAGTCTGAAGGCGACCTTCGATGTAGACCTGTCGCCCTTTTTGCAGGAACTTCGCGCAGTTTTCCGCCGTCTTGCCCCACACCACGATGCGGTGCCACTCCGTTCGTTCGGCCGGTTGATCGTTGCGATCGCGGTAGGTTTCGCTGGTTGCGATCCGCATCTCGCAGACCGGCTGTCCCGACGGAAGATACTTGATCTCGGGATTGGCACCGAGATGCCCTATGACAATGACTTTGTTAACGCTACCAGCCATGGGAGTCCCCTTTTACTTGGCGTGAGTTATTTGGAAAGGTCGATTCCCAGGACTTTGCCCAGGAAGGATAAGCGGTCGGTGGCTTCGTCGATGCGCTTGCCGGTTGGCTTGCCGGCACCGTGACCCGCTCGAACATCAATCCGGATGAGGGTTGGCGAAGCTCCCTTTTGGGCGGCTTGCAGCGCTGCCGCAAACTTGAAGCTGTGTCCTGGAACCACCCGGTCATCGTGATCTGCGGTCGTTACCATCGTCGCTGGATAGCTCGTTCCGGGCTTCAGGTTGTGATACGGGGAGTAGGCGCGCAGCGCTTTGAACTCTGCGGCGTCGTCCGAAGAACCGTAGTCATCGATCCACTCCCAACCGATCGTAAACTTGTGAAAGCGGAGCATGTCCATGACTCCGACAGCCGGAATCGCAGCACCAAACAGATCGGGCCGCTGGGTGATGCAGGCTCCGACGAGCAGACCACCGTTTGATCCACCAGCAATCGCCAGTTTGGGACTCGAGGTGTACTTGTTTTGGATGAGCCACTCTGCTGCACCGATGAAGTCATCAAAGACATTCTGCTTGCGCAGCTTGGTGCCGGCGCGGTGCCACTCTTCTCCGTATTCTCCACCGCCGCGCAGGTTGGCGTAGGCGATGAGTCCGCCGTGCTCCATCCACACCAGGTCCGCGACGCTGAAGCCAGGAACGATCGGAATGTTGAAGCCGCCATATCCGTACAGATAGGTTGGGTTTTGTCCGTTCTGTTGCAGGCCCTTTCGAGCGGTCAAAAACATCGGGATCTTGGTGCCATCCTTGCTGGGATAGAACACCTGCTTGGTCTCGAAGTCCTGCGGATTGAACTTGAGCTGGGGCTGCTTCCAGACCTTGCTCTCGAAGGTGGTCAGGTCCAGCCGATAGACAATCGGCGGAGTATTATAGCTCGTGAATGCGTAAAATGTCTCTTTGTAGTTCCGTCGCCCAGCGAAGCCCATGGAGGTTCCCAGGCCCGGTAGCGCGATGTCTTTGACCAGCTTGCCGGTGCGATCGAAGACCTTCACTTGCGTGGTCGCATCGTGGAGATAAGTCGCGACAAACTGGTTATTCACCAATGCGACATGCTGCAGCGTATCGGCAGACTCGGCAATCAGATCTCGCCGCTCGCTGGGCTTGCGGATATCGATTGCGATGAGCTTGGCTTTGGGACTCTTGAGGTCGGTCTTGAAGTAGAACACCGGACCGTCGTTGTCGACGAAGGTGTATTCCGCATCGAAGTTGCTGATCAGCTCGACAAACTTGCTGCTCGGTTTGTCTAGCGCTTTGTACAGGATGCGGTACTTGTGATCGGTACCTTTGGAAACCGTAACGATCAGGTACTTGCCATCATCGGTGACGGCTGGCACAAACTGCCATTCCTTGTGCGTCTTGTCCTCATAGACGAGCGCGTCCTGCGATTGCGGAGTGCCCAGGCGGTGGTAGTACAGCTTGTGGAAGAAGTTGAGGTCTTCGAGGCTCTTGCCGAGGTTCTTCGGTTCGTCGTAGCGTCCGTAGAAGAAGCCCTTACTGTCCAGCGTCCAGGCGACTCCCGAAAACTTGATCCACTTCACCACATCGGGAAGGTCTTTGCCGGTCTGTAGATCACGAACGCGCCACTCCTGCCAGTCCGATCCCGCTGCCGACAGGCCATAGGCCATCAGGTTGCCATCCAGCGTGACTCCCAGACCGGCGAGCGCGACCGTTCCGTCCTTCGCAAGCGTATTGGGATCGAGCAGGAGCTGCGGCGTCCCATCGATTGCAGTCATCGTGTACAGCACACCCTGGTTTTGGAGCCCGGTGTTGTAGCTGTAGAAGTAGCGATTCCCTTCCTTGAAGGGAGCGGAGTACTTTTCGTAGTTCCACAGCTCGGTCAGCCGCTGCTTGACCTTGTCGCGGCCTGGAATTTTTTCCAGATACGAAAACGTCACCTTGTTTTGGTCTTCGACCCACTTTCGGGTCTCGGCCGAATCGAGCGATTCCAGCCAGCGATAGGGGTCCGCGACTTTTTCGCCGTGGTACTCGTCGACTTGATCGACGGTCTTGGTGGTTGGATAGAGCAGCTTGGGCTCCGTCGCGGCAGGTGGAGCGGACTTGCCTGAGGCAACAGCCCCTGCTTGAGGCGGCAGCGCCCACACCAAAGCTCCGACGGCCAAAAAGCCGCCTAGGGTCAAAAATCGGAACGGATGTCGAGTAACAAGGGAAGACATGGCGGCGGACTATAGCTGAAAAATTTGGCTCAAAACGGAAACTTGTGGTTCCGTGCCGAGCCATGGCGATTCGGCTCAGCGACTTAAATCCGCCGCAACGCCAGGCGGTCATCACCACTGAGGGTCCACTGCTCGTGCTCGCGGGCGCAGGCTCGGGCAAGACGCGGGTGATTACCTATCGGATTGCCCACCTGCTCGAAAAGGGTGCCCGACCCGAGTCGATTTTGGCGGTGAGCTTCACCAACAAAGCTGCCGATGAAATGCGTGAGCGTGTCGATCGGCTCTGTACGGGGGGGCAGGCCCGAGGGGTGATGCTGTCGACGTTCCATGCGCTCGGTCTGGTGATCTTAAAGAGTGAGCAGGCCGCGCTCGGGATGGCGACTGGTTTTTCGGTCTACGATACCTCTGACCAGCTTGGTGTGATTCGCGAGATCTTGCGACATGCGCACATGGAGGGTCGCAAGCTCGAAACCAAGTCGATCTTGAGTCGGATCAGTCGCGCCAAGAACGCGGGGCTGTCTCCGCAAGACTTTGTTTCGCAGGTTCGCAAGGCGCGCTTCGTCAGTGAATACGACGGCTTCACCGCCGAGGTGTATCCCCGCTACGTCGAGCGAATGCGGGCTCTGCACGCGCTCGACTTTGATGATCTGCTGGTTGAAACGCTGCGCGTTCTTCGTGAAAACGAGCAGGTCGCCAGTCGGTGGCAGAGTCGGTTCCGCTACCTGATGATCGATGAGTATCAAGACACCAACCACTGTCAGCTAGAGCTTTTGCGACTCCTTTGCAAAAAGCACGGCAACCTCGCGGTGGTCGGGGATGACGATCAATCGATCTACGCGTGGCGAGGAGCGGACAGTCGCAACATCCTGCAGTTTGAAAAGCAGTTTCCCGGTGCGAGCGTGATCAAGCTGGAGGAGAACTATCGCTCGACGGGGGGCATCCTGGCGGCGGCCAATGCGGTCATCGAAAAGAACACGGCGCGCCATGGCAAGACCCTGTGGACGCAGCGCGGTGCGGGCGATCCCATCCAGCTGGTGATTGCCCCCGGTGAGGATGAGGAAGCGCAGTTTGTAGCCGAGGAGATCGACAGCTTGGTGATGGCCGGTAAGTGCGATCTGCGCGACATCGCGGTGTTGTACCGAACCACCCGTCAGTGCGAGCCGATTGAAACGGCGCTGCGCTCGGCGCGTATCGAATACCACGTCATTGGTGGCCAAGCGTTTTTTGATCGCAAAGAGGTCAAAGACGCCATGGCCTACTTGAAGCTGATCACCTATCCACACGATGAACTGGCGCTGCGCCGGGTGATCAACTATCCACCACGGGGCATTGGACCTCAGGCAATGGACGGGCTCTCTGCACTGCATAAGGAGTCGCGAAGGAAGCGTCCAGATACATCGCTGTGGGAGGTCGTTCGCGATCTGGTTTCCCACAAGACGGGCTCCTTGGATCTGTTCGCCAGCGAGGAGTCTGCGCCCGAGCATGAGGGTCTGTCCAGTCGGATCATGATCTCGCTTCAGCGGTTTGTGCGAGCGATCGAAAAGTATCAAAAGCTCTATGCGCAGCTCGGTGGCGGTCGGCTCAAGGAAGTGGCAGAGGAGCTGCTACGTGAGGTCGGGGTTCAGGATGATCTGGTGCGGGCCGGTCCCACGATGGCACAGTCCGAGCGACGATTGCGCAACCTCAGTGAGTTTCTGGCCAGTATGCAGCGCTATGCGGAAAAGGCCGGACCCGACTTTGACATGCTGTCCTACCTGAATCGATTGACGCTGTCTTCACAGGATGAGGACGCCGATGACTCGCTGCGTGATGCGGTGACGCTATCGACGCTACATGGTGCCAAGGGTCTGGAGTGGAAGGTGGTGTTCTTTGTTGGTCTGGAAGAAGAGATCCTACCGCACAAGCGATCGCTGGCTCCTCGTCAATCCGATCACACCATTGCTTCCAGGCGTCTATCGGAAGGGGAGGGCGATGATCCCGAAGGGGATCCGCACTCGTCCGATCTGTCGGAGGAACGACGTCTGTGCTACGTCGGCATCACCCGTGCCCGTCAGAAGCTGTATATCTCGCGGGCCGAAATGCGCGGCGGTTGGCCTAAGAACCCGAGTCGCTTTCTCGACGACATTCCGCCCAATCTCCTGATCGTCCGGGATCTGGAAGGGCCATCCCCCAAGCAAGATCCCCAAGACGAAGAGGCCTTCGTCAAGGCCCTGATCGCACAGTCACTTTCCGTCTCAGAGTAGCCTAAGCCGCCGATGTGCTTCCCATGATGGGTGAACCCTGGTACATGATTCAGTGGAAGAACAGGATACAAGCGGCGGTAAGATGAGCGGGAAAACCCGGATAGTCGGTTGGGGCGGTGTGGGGACGGTGGGTGAACAGCGCCTGTCAGAAGATTTGTTGCACTCCACCGACGGTGTCCCGCTTTCCAGAGGACTCGGTCGGTCCTACGGAGACTCTGCGGTGCCGCCGCCATCGGAGCCGATCGTGGTTGGAACCACCCTGGCCGATCGCATCCTGTCTTTTGACGCCGACAGCGGTGCCCTGTGTGCGGAGTCCGGTCTGTCTCTGTATGAGCTGAATCGGATCTTTTTGCCGCGTCGTTTTTTTGTTCCGGTGACACCGGGGACACAGTTTGTGACGCTCGGTGGGATGGTCGCCTCCGATGTTCACGGCAAGAACCATCATGTCGAGGGCTGCTTTGGGGAGCACGTCCTATCGCTGCGGATGCGAGTCGGTGATGGTCGTATTGTGGACTGCTCGCCGACCGTTCATTCCGATCTGTTCTTCGCCACACTTGGGGGCATGGGGCTCACCGGACATATCCTGGAAGTCACGTTCCTGATGAAGAGGATTCCGTCTTCTTGGATCTACCAAGAGACAGAGCGGGTGGCGGACCTTGATGCTCTGCTGGATGCGCTTGGGGATGCAGCTCGTCACTTTCCGATGACGGTGGCGTGGATCGATTGTCTGAACGAGGGTCGGGGAATGGGTCGCGGAATCCTGTATCGCGGACGCTGGGCCACAGAGGCCGAGGCTCCGAAGCAGGCCCCCAGGCCCAAGCTACGGCTGCGGGTTCCGTTTCAATTTCCATCCTGGGCGATGAGTACGGAGTCGGTTCGGCTGTTCAACTCGGCGCTGTATCATCAACACATCCCGAGGGTCCGGCGCGGCATCGTTTCACCCGAAGACTTCTTCTATCCGCTGGATTCGATTCGTGACTGGAATCGGATCTACGGCAAGCATGGCTTTACGCAGCATCAGGCCGTGTTGCCGGCGTCGAAGGGACGGGGTGCGGTGCGGCGATTCCTAGAGCTTCTCACCTCGCAAGGGGGAGCTTCCTTTTTGTGCGTGCTGAAGGACTGCGGCAAAGAGGGACGCGGGATGTTGTCATTCCCGATGCCGGGAACGTCGATTGCGCTCGATCTGGCGCTTCGAGATCGAACCCAAGAGCACATCGATCGTCTCAACGAACTGGTGATTCGTGAAGGGGGTCGAATTTATCTCACCAAAGACGCGCTGACTCGTCCCGAGCACTTCGCCCAGATGGAACCACGGCTGGCTGCGTGGCAGAAGGTGCGCGATAAGTGGGATCCCGACCATCATCTGCGCAGTGCCCAATCGGTACGGTTGCTTGGAGACAAACCATGAATGTAGTGATCCTGGGGGCAACCAAAGGAATGGGCCGAGCGCTGGCACGGCTGTGCGCGGAGCGGGGGGATCGACTGTTTTTGCTCGGTCGGGATGCCGAGGATCTGGCCCGTAGCGTGGCCGATCTGGGGGTGCGTGCCGAGCAAGGACCGCAGGTCGGGTTTGCGCTGTGCGATCTCGAAAAGACAGAGACGTTTGAGACCGGGTTGAGCGCGGCCAAACAGCAGCTCGGGCACATCGATGCAGTGGTGGTGACAGCCGGACTGTTTGGTACGCAGGAGCAGCTCGAAGCCGATCCCGGGCTGACCGAGCGGGTACTGCGGGTGAATTTTGTGAGCACGGTGCTGTTCTGTGAAGCAGCGCGGAAGCTACTGCTGACGCAAGGTGGTGGCACGCTGTGTGTGTTCAGTTCCGTCGCTGGTGATCGGGCGCGCAAGCCAGTGGTGCTATACGGGGCCAGCAAGGCGGGACTCAGTGCCTATCTGAATGGACTCGATCACAAATATTACTCTTCTGGTTTGCGTGTTATTTGCGTCCGTCCGGGCTTTGTGAAGACCGGGATGACCGCCGGGCTGCGTCCGCCCCCGTTTGCCGGTGAACCGGAGCAGGTTGCTCGTGAGGTTCGCGCTGCGCTGCTGTGCCCACGCCCGGTCGTCTACACACCGATCGTGTGGGAGCTGGTGATGACCGCGATCTCGATGCTACCGCGTGCGGTGATGCGTCGTATCAATTTCTAGCCCTGCATGTTCCGGCGGACCGACCGGCGAGATGAAGCTTGGTGACTTCCTGGGGGGGATGATGACCACGAAAGCCTGTAGGATATTTAGTCTTTTTATAGGTCTCTTATTCATCACACTGAGCGCCCGGTCCGTCGTGGCGAGCGAACCAGAGGCTCGGCCCCCAATCAAAGTCAAGGTTGGTATCTATCTGCTCAACGTCGGCAAGCTCGACATCGGTGCGGGTACCTACGGGATGGACTTTTACATCTCATTTCGCTGTAGCGAAGACTGTCAACCTGGCAACTTTGAAATCCTCAACGGTCGCGCCAGCATTGAAAAGAACGACGATGAGCCTCGTTTCAAAGTGTTCCGAGTCCGGGCAGATCTGGTGGCTCAACTGGACCTGCGGGCGTTCCCGTTTGACGCTCATCGGCTCGTGATTTCCCTGGAAGACAAAGTCCTTCAGGACAACCGGCTGGTCTACGAACCGGATATGCAGATGACCGGAGTCCATCCGTCCGCAGTGGTGGTGGGCTGGTCGCTCGATAGACAGTGGCAGGTTCTCATCGACCGGGACAGCTATGAGGTATACGGGCAGAGCTATTCCCGAGCGACGTTTTCGATCGGAGCACAGCGGCCCAAGCTGAGTGCGTTTCTGAAGAACCTAACCCCTGCGCTGATCATTACGCTCAGCGGATTTCTGGCACTCCTTATGGGAGCAGACAAGGCGACCTCGCGACTGACTTTGACTACTTCTGCGTTGGTCGGTTCGGTGCTGTTTCACATCAACATGACGTCCTCGATGCCGCCCATCGGCTACCTGACGTTTGGCGATCGCTTCATGATGATTAACTACGTTGGCCTGGTACTGGTGCTGATGGTAAACGTCAAGGTGCTAGCGATTAGTGAGGCGGGAGCAACGACGCTGGCGGGCTCGGTGCTGGACAAGATCAAGTACTGGTTCCTAGGGAGCTACGCGCTCATTCATATCATCCACGCGTGGATGCTGCACTAGCGCTCTTTGGCCAGATAGCGGCGGAACTTGGGAAGGAGTCCGGCACAACCGACCACACCAGCCAGACCGATCAAGCTGGAGATGGTGATGGCGCGGCGTACGCCGGTCAGTCCCGCCAGCAGGCCAAGCTGCGTGTTGCCGAGCATCGGTCCGCTCAGGTACGAGATCATCTCAATTCCAGCCAGCCGACCGCGTAGCTCGCTCGGAATGGTCTGATTCCAGATCGTAGAACGGAACACACCGCTGATCATGTCGGCATAGCCTGCAGCAATCAGGAACGCCATGGCGATTGGGAAGGAGTGAGAGGCACCAAAGCCGATCATCATGGCACTCCAACTTCCGGCCGCCCAGAGCACCATCAGGCCGTGACGTCGTACGCTTCGCGTCCAACCACTGGTGAGTGAGCCGAGCAGCGCGCCGAGTGCGATGCCGCTGTGCAGCCAACCCAAATGGGCCGCGCCCCCATCACGACTTCCCGCGAACGCTTCCGCAACCGCAGGAAAGAGAAGATTGGGCATCGAAAACGTCATCGCCACAATGTCGACCAAGTAGGTGCCGATCAGCTCCTGTCGACTCATCGCGTATTGGAATCCCTCTTTCACTGCTGCCAGCGAAAAGCGAGCCGAGGCTGGTGCCTCCGGAATATTACGCAGACTCCGTACTGCAATCATCGCTGCCACAAACGTCACCGCATCGAGCGCGAACGCCAGCGCTGGACCCTGCTGGGCCAAGATGAGTCCTGCCAGTGCGGGACCGGCAATGGCTCCCACGTTGTAACGGAAAGAGCTGAGCACTCCGATCGAAGCCATGTCCTCTTTGGTCACCAATAGTGGTGTCAGTGCTTCGATCGCAGGCCTGTGAAAACCACTCAGTATGGCCATGATAGCCGAGGCTGCAATCAGTAGGGGGGCCGAAAGCGCGCCTCGAAACGCAACCACCGAAAGCAGTCCGATACACAGGGTCATTCCCCCTTCGCACAGCAGCAGCAGTCGCCGCCGGTCCATCGTATCCGCGAGCGCACCTCCAAACAGTCCCCCGACCACCGATGGCACGAGCTGAATCACTCCCAACAGTCCGAGCAGCTTCGGAGAGTGAGTGATTTGAAACAGAGCGTACGGGAGCGCTACGTAGCTTAGCATCGAGCCAAGCAGCGAGACGAACTGACCGAAATACAGGACTCGAAAGTCGCGATGACGTCGCAACGGATCAATATCAGGAAGCACTGGCATAGGCGGACCCGCATTGTGTCATACCTTTGCAGTGGTTGTCTGCGGGTGCCGTGCTCCGAGCTAGAGCAATTTTCATCGTCGCTGGCAGAATTTTTTGTGCAAAGGCGTAACCAAACCTCGGCCAAAAACGTGGATGGTGCGGAGGTCATCATGAGCAGCCCATCCGTCGTTTCCGATCTGTCCACGCAGGTTTCCCCACAGTCCGTTCGTTCGCTTCCTAAGCTCGGATCCATTCAAGCGCTGTCCGGGATCGTGTTTGCGTTTTTCTTGATACTGCATCTGGTCACCGCGATGTCCGGACTATTCGGAATCGCCAGCTATGATGGAACCCTGTCTGTGCTGCGGCGCTTGTATCGTCCTCACTTGCTGGTCGAACTAACGGTGATCGGGATCAGCGGTACGGTTCACCTGGCGTGCGCGGTGCTCCAGATGATCCGGCGGCGGAAGGTGTTTGCGCTGAAGGGTCCGTGGTGGATGCGCGCTCATCGACTGTCGGGCTACTTTCTGCTGGTGGTCATTTTGGGCCACGTCTTTGCAACCCGGATTGCACCAACGTTGGCCTCAGGTCCGACTGCAACAGGGTCGGCCGATTTTGGCTTTTTGGCCTTTGCGACCCTGGCTGCCCCCGCATTCTTCTGGCCGTATTATCTGCTGCTGGGCCTGAGTGGCGCTTTGCATCTTGGCTTGGGTATGCACCTCGCTTCCAGAATCCTGGGTCAGCGGTCTGCGACGGCTGGGAGCAGATCCTCTTCTGCGCCCACTTTGCTTCGCCTGTGCGCCACGTTTGGGTTTACCATCTTGGTGCTTGCGGGCGTGTTAGGAATCCTGTTCCGAGCAAGTGATTCTCCGCGACAGCGATTTCCAGAATATCGAGCCCTGCAGCAGAAGCTCTTTTCATGAAATCCCGAACGACTCCGCATGCGTTGCCCCAACCTGCTGCTGCGTATCCGCCTACGGTCAGTGCCCTACTGCGGACGTCGTTGGAGCAGGAGCGGTCCTATCTGCGCGGAGTCGCCTATCGGATCACTGGATCGGTTGCGGATGCAGAGGATGTAGTTCAGGAGTCGTTTGCACGGGCGCTCTCGCATCCTCCCAAACAGCAGGAGGAGCCGATTCGTCCGTGGCTGCTGCGGGTTACCTGTCATCTGGCCATTGATATCTTGCGCAAGCGCAAGCGACGCGTCTATGTGGGCCCCTGGCTCCCAAGTCCGATCAGTGAAGGTGAGGGAGTACCGGAGTCTCAGAGTGCGCGCTATGCGGCTCGTGAGTCGCTGACGTTTGCATTTCTGCTGGCCATGGAAGCCCTGACGCCCAAGCAGCGTGCGGTGCTGGTGCTGCGTGATGTGCTCGATCTGGACGTACGCGAGACGGCGAATGCGCTGCATCTGCGTGAATCCAATGTCAAGGTATTGCACCTGCGTGCCCGTCAACGATTGGCTGGTTACGATGCGCAGAGAGTCGATACCTCGCGATCGGCACGCGAAAGAGTGCAGCAGACACTTCATCAATTTTTGATTGCTGTCGCGAGTGGCAACATAGAGCAAGTAGCGGCGCTGCTCGCTGATGATGTGGTGCTGCTCAACGACGGGGGAGGCAAGTACCTAGCGGCCCGCAAACCAGTACAAGGGGCGCGTCTAGTGTCCAAGTTTTTTATCAATATTGCGAGTGGCACAGACCCCGCTCAAGTTTCCATTGCGACCCCAGAACTGTGCGGACTGCCCGCGCTGTGTATCAGGAATGCGGTGCCCAAACCCAACATCGCACCTGCCTCGGTATTGGGAGTGTCGCTCAACCCAGCGGGACAGATCGTTGCAATTTATCAAGTGTTGATCGATTCCAAACTCACCGGGGTTCCACAGTGATCGCGTGCGGCTGCGGTGCGGACTTGGAAAGCGCGGTACACAGAGGGCAGCTCGAAACCAGGTGTGATTCGTCGCTGCGATGGCGATTGAGGAGTGCGCGAGAGATCTCTGCCAGCTCACGTCGGACCTCACGGCGCATGCCCTTCACCCTGGGAATGCTGAGCTGATCGTAAGCGGTGGTCTGGTGACGCATCCACGCAATGACCGCAGCTTCTGCGCGCTGTGCAACAGGAATTCGCTCGGTGCGGGCCACCGTACCACTACCCACTGGAGTGGCGTGCTCGGTGACAGATTCGGCCAACTGTCGACCGAGAGCGGCATAGCGTGGCGCAAACGATAGGAACTGTAGGACCGACTGGGCGAACGTAGAAACGTACTCTGTCTGGGCCTTTTCACGCCGCAAGACATCGCTTTGTCGCCGCTTCATATAGGAATCCGTGCCGCGTTCTTGCTCCAGCGCTTGCTTGGCTGTAAGGATGTTCTGCCGAGGGGCCCAGACTCCTTGCGAAAAGACCTTTCGACCCTTCTTTTCTTGAACGACCCACGATGGCCCGGCCAGCTTCACCCGTCGGGTGAGGCCGGCATCTCCAGGAGGGAGACACTCCCAGTCCGCGGGCGGAGTGAGTCTTCTGCCATCAGGAGCCAGGAACACTCCGGGTTGAGCGGTCGGAGCCAGAACCAGTGAAGTTGCCATCGGCTGCCCAGTTTCATGGCCGTGCTAGGCCTGTCAAGTTCCGACTCATCGTTGGTGGATGCAGCAAGCGGTCCGACCGTCGCACCGCAATGGAAACACTGGGACGCTTTCAGAAACGACGAGGGACGACGCGAAAGCGCGTGAATTTCGACGGGATGCGAGCAGCAGTTGTGGGTGAGCCCGAAATATGTACAAGCTCGATGGATGATGTACCACGCGATTGAGCTTCAAAAGACGCTGCTGAGTCCTGCAGTTCACGTGGCCAGCGCGACCTCTGGTCTGCTGCTGCATCCGCGAAGTCCGCTGGCCAACACCTACCTTGGCCGGACGCTCGCAGCCAATCATGAGCTGTTTGCGCGCATTCATCGTCGGTATTCCAAACCTTCGTTCGGAATTGAATCGATTGAGTGTTCGGGCGATAGAGTTCCGATTCACGAAGAATTGGTGCACAGGCGGCCCTTCTGTTCTCTGCTTCGGCTGCGCAGAGCGGACTCCGTTTCGCTTCCCAGACTGCTCGTGGTAGCACCCCTTTCGGGACACTTTGCGACCCTGCTGCGCGACACGGTGCGGACCGCGCTGCAAGACTTTGAAGTATATGTGACGGACTGGACCGATGCTCGCTTGGTTCCGCTCGTTGAGGGGGCCTTTCATCTGGACGACTATGTCGAGTATGTCCGTGAGTTTGTGACGCTGCTCGGTCCCAATGCGCAGGTGATGGCGGTCTGTCAACCGACGGTGCCGGTGCTGGCTGCGGTGGCCCTGATGGCGGAAGATTGCGATCCCTGCACGCCCCGTTCAGTGACGCTGATGGCTGGTCCGATCGATGCGCGTCTGCATCCTACCGAAGTCAATCGCTTTGCCAACAGCAAGCCGCTCTCCTGGTTTGAAAAGCGCCTGATTCACAGCGTTCCGGTGAACTATCCGGGCTTCCGTCGTAAGGTCTACCCTGGTTTTTTGCAGCACGTCAGCTTCATCGCGATGAATCCAGGTCGACATCTCAAGGCGCATAGTGATTTCTACCTGGATGTCGTGCGGGGCAAGCACAAAGACGCTCAGGCGCATCGGGCATTTTACGACGAGTACAATGCGGTCCTGGATATGGCAGCGGAGTACTATCTCGATACGATCAGGGACGTATTTCAGGAGTACCTACTTCCCCGACGGCTTCTGACCGTGCGCGGAAGACTCGTGCGACCTGAATTGATTCGCCACACCGCGCTGTTCACGATAGAGGGTGCCCAAGATGACGTGGTGGGAATTGGCCAAACGCGAGCAGCACAGACGCTCTGTCGAGACCTTCCGGAGTCTCTGCGCAAGCACCTGCTCGCTCAGCACGTTGGACATTACGGAGTGTTTAGCGGACGGAGATTTCGGGAACAGATCTATCCGCAGATTCGCGACTTCATGCAGCACCATGCTCGGAGGGAAGCTCTGTAGACGCGAGTTCCATCAGCGACCGTCGTCGATTTACAAAGATCGCGTGGCCAATGATGAGGACCGAGAGGAGTCCGAGGAGCTTGCCCATAAAAACGGCCACGCGGTGATACTCGACCAGCTCGTCGTTGACCATCTTGGTTTTTTCTTCATGAAGCCAGCGCGGTTCCGCTTCGTCACGCAGCGTGAGACACGCCGGCATCAGCTCGGGGGCCGCGAGCACTCGCTGCTGGCAGAGCATTCGGTGAAGTCGATCTCGGCCTGCTAGGTGCTGCTGATCATAGCGATGGAGTATCGGCACAAACTCTGGCAGTCGGTGAGCAGATAGCGTCGACAGATAGGAAATGGCGAGGCTGGTATTGCCGGCGCTGAGCGCCTCTTTGGCCCATTGTGGTTCGCGCTCAACCGGACCCGTACACACTGCCTTGAGCGCTTCATGGGTCACCGGCTTTGCCAGGCACATTGCGGCAAACAGAGTGTCCCGTTTGGGCAGACGCGCCGCATCGTAAGCAGCTAACACAGGAGCCATTCGTTCAACATAGGGTGCCTGGAGCGCGCTCGGAGGAATCGGTGTGGTGAGCGGCTCCTTGGCCAGTCCGTCCAGGTATCGATCACGTAGCGCGACCGACTCCTGATCTGTCCATCCGAGAGCGAACACCGCATCGACACAGTCCACGTACACACCGGGCTCACTTGTTCCGGCAAAGATCTGCTCACGCAGAGAGCTGACGCGGAGCTGACACGCGACGCGGTACACATAGCGCTTGAGCTTGGGCTCGCCGGACTTCGCCCACTGCTCCAGTGTGCGCAGGGCGGTGACGACTTCCTCTGCTTGACCCTGTCGGAGTGCCTGCCGACAGGCCGGTGAGGCAAAGGACAGCGTCTCTTGCGCCACCTCTCGCCACTCTCTGGTTCCGAAGAAGGGCTCGTGCCAGCGTAGCTGATGGGCGAGCGGCGCACAGACTGGCAATGCTGACCCAAGATCACTGCTTGGGAGCGGTTGGGCCTCTGCTTCTGCACGCGCCGAAGTCGGATTTCCAGCTATCCCAGATAGCAGCATCAGCGAGGAGAGCACGGCGGAAATCACATTTCGTTTGGCACTGCGGGTCTGCTCGAACATCTCGAACCTCCAGCTCGTTTGAGACGACACAGGCAAGACATTTCAAGCCGCATGCCAACCGAAGGGACATCGACTCCGAACGTGATTGTCGACGGAAATTCTAACGAAGCGAGCTATAGAGAGAGTTTCGAGATCTGTCCAGAGAGTGTCCGGCAAGTGTCCGGTGGGTGTCCGGCCAGCCGCAGTCTTTCTACGTACCGGGTTTCTTGCCTTTTTTTGTGGGCTTTTTGGGGTCCGCAGCTTTGGTGGTGGCGGTCTCTGTAGGGCAGGTGGGACAAGTGACTGGTTCAGCGCACTTCACCGTCACGCATTCAGGGGCTTTGGGGGGGGGCGGACAGCTCTTGGTGGCGCGTCCGCTCACGACTCCTATGACCAGCGCAAGCACTGCAGCGCCAGCAGCGGCCCCGAGCAACATCGTACGCTGACGGTCCTTTTCCCCACCGACAAGCTGTGCGCCAGGTTTTTGGGCAGGCAACATGGTTGTGGGTGCAACGGCGGCGGCAGCGGCGGCAGCAGCGGCAGCGCTACCACTTTGGGGCTCTTGTTTCGACAGCTCACCGCTGTCAAGCAGCCCGGCAATCGTCTGTTCCACCTGACGCATCTGCATGCGCTGGGCTGCGTCCTTATGAAGCAGAGACATCACCAGATCCGCAACCTTGTTCGAGATGTGCGGTGCTCTTGGCGCGAGCGGTGCCGGTAGCGCGGTGCAGTGAGAGCGCATCACATGGCCCATGTCTCCGACGAACGGAGCGACTCCCGCGAGTAGTTGGTAGAGCAGGACTCCCAATGAATAAACATCGGTGCGTCCATCAATGGTATCTAGTCCCATACACTGCTCAGGAGACATGTACGTGGGAGTCCCGAGCGTCATTCCAGCGGTGGTTCGGCGTTCAGGAGAATCTAGAAAGCGAGCCAGTCCAAAATCGAGCAGCTTGCAGCGCTCCTTTCCTTCCACATCGGGATCAGGAATCAGGAACACGTTTTCCGGCTTTAAGTCTCTGTGGATGACCCCACGATCGTGGGCCTGTGCCAGTGCCCCAGCGAGCTGCGACGCGAGCTGGAAAATCTTCCGTGCAGACAGACGTTTTCCGTCGAGCTGATACTTGTCGATGCGTGCCTGCAGAGACTCCCCTTCCAGGAACTCCATCAGGATGTACATCGTCTTATCGGGCAGCTCACCCAGATCAAAAATCTTGAGTACGCCCGGATGATTGATCAGGTTGACCGCTCTGGCTTCGTCGATGAATCGCTCGATGTACTTCTGATGTTTGGGATCACTCGCCAGTGCGGGAGAGAGCAGCTTGGCCGCGGCTCGGTGACCGATACTCTGCTGGATCACCTCATAAACCACACCAAATCCACCACGACCAATCTCGCGGGTGACTTTGTATTTTCCAACAAATGAATCCACAAGCGAGTTCTTGGTCGGTGCTTGCATGGCGGTTTTATCAGTTTTGGGATCTGGTTTAATCGGCTCGACGATTGATTGTTCTATTTGTGAACAATGGTCTTCGCCCCATCAAAATGGACGCGTACGCCTCGATATCCTACCAGCCAAGTATCATCGGTTGCGGTACCATCGACAGACGTATAGGTAAACCCTTCAATCGGTGCTTTGTATCTGAGCTGATCAATGTCTTTCGCAGTTAGGCTCGATTGTGATGTAAAATGATGTACCTGAGAGACGTTATTATATAGTACCAAAACCCAGAAATCATTCTTGCTTAATCCCCATATTTGATTAATAGTATAGCTGCTACCAATTCCCTTGTCTTCGTAGAGTTTTGTAACTAGCTCTGGTGAGCCCTGGGCATTTACATCTGCTGGAGCCACATGAAACAGACGGTTGTTTCCAATCCAATAATCGGAAGAACTGGTACCCCATATCGCAAGAGAGCCACCATAGCGTTCTTGATTCGCATTGGTCCAGTGTGGAACAACGAACTTTCCTACCGCCTTACCAGTGCTGAGATCATTGGCGCTGTTGTAGGTAATGTATCCGCCATAGGTTAGTATGGTGCTCTTTGCAATATCTGGAACTTTCACAAGGCCAGTCACAATCACCGAATCGCTAAATGAGATGACCGCACGTGGCGTGAAGCAATTCGTGCATGAGGACCAGTCAGGAGTAGGGGCCGGTGGCACAGGATTTGGCGGCGGATTGTTCGACTTACTGGCTGCGATTTGGCTATCACATACCGATGAAACCACCGTGAAAGAGTATTCCCCAGCAGCCGTCGTGCTGGGAGTGCCACGTACAGCCATACAGTTGGACTTTGATGATGGGTGCGTCGCATACGGATGGTTATTGCTTCCGACGATGATGAAGTCACCACTGGTGCCATTTAGATAGGCGATGTCCAGCCAGAACATACCTTGATACCACTCTGCTGGTGGTATTGCTGGAACACCGGTCCCAAACGCAACCGGGAACTTTTCTCGTGCTCCTCCATAGGCTTTCCAACGATCTGAGCTGGGGTTGTATTTATAGATTAATCCATCAGATCCAGTTGCCCATAATCCGATTTTTTCATTGTAATATAGTTTGATAAATGTATAATCGCCAGGTTTGTCTAGCTGAGTTGAGTAATCAGTATTGGCTGCGAAGTCATAGGACTTCCAAAAGCAACCATCCCAGTGTGTGATTTTTCCGTTTGCGCCTGCGGCCCAGGCATCGTCACGTTTCAGTGCTTTGACTGTGAATAGGTCTTGGTCGATTGGGTCATCGACTACCTTTTCTAATGTCGCGGAAATGCTGTAATTCTCGGGATCGATCACTGGTATCGAACCATACCAGCGTGCTGTGTCACATGATTTTTTGATTGGTGTTTCGATCGGCGTGCCATCGGCTGTGTAGGCAGCATCTTTGGCGAGGACTTCTAAGTCAATCAGTCCAGTTGTGATTGTGCTTGGGATTTCGATGCTATATATTTTTGATTTATTATCTTTGATGTCAAATGGTGCAACTTTATATGTGACTTGATTGATGGTGGTATTGATAAGGATGGTTTTGGAGCCAGTTGGAATATTACTTACTGCAATCGCCAGAATGGTGCTTTTTGAGCATGAATTAGTGATCAGTGATGCCGAAAGCAATAGGCCGCATTTGATTAGTTTGTGCATGATAAGCTCCGATTTCTAGAAGCGAATTAGTGTCATAGGCATAAGGATTCGCTGGTTTTCGGGAGGCACACCAGGGATCACGTTCTTGCTCTGCCCAGCCACTACTCCGGCGGCGATTCCGGCACCAATTCCGGCGGCGGCTCCACCGATGATGGTCCAGAACCACCAGCGCTTGTAGATAGGCTTCTTCTGGTCCTGCTGTTCTTTTTGAAGGATGGGAAGGTATTCCTCGGCAGATTTTCGTTCCGTCGCAAAGTCGGGTGGATGAGTGTCACGAAGGAATCGTTGATAGGAAGCGATTGCTTCTCCGGTGGTTCCGGCTTGCCGTGCTGATTCTGCGACTCGGAAAGTGTAAATCGGCTTGGGTTCGGAGCGGTACGCTGCTTGCCAAGCGGCCATCGCTTGGGTGTGCTCTCCAGCGCGAGTGTGTTCCTCCGCTCGGCGTTCCTCATCGAGAGCACGCAGGTGAGACAGATGCCCGAGTACTTCGGGTTGGCGCTCTTCGCCTGTGGCCAAGTTCAAATACTTTTCGTAAGAGAGAATGGCTTCGCGGTTTTGACCGGCGAGCCTCTGCGACTCCGCAATGTGAAATACATACAGCGGCTTACCGTCGAGCTTGAAGGCTTCCTCGGCCAGCGACTGCGCCTTGGCGGTGTCCTTTACAGAGAGGCGTTCCTGAGCCTGCTTGTCGAGTTGCAGGGCAGTTTCGACTTTTAGCGTAGGAATGTGACGGCGGCAGTCTGCCGCGATGTTGTCGTCGGGTTCGCTGGCCAGGACCTCTTCATACAGAGTAAGGGCTTCGCGACTGGCCCCCCCCTCGCGACAGGTCTGTGCCAGGTTGAACAGAGTCTCAATCTGCGGGTTTGCATCATAGGCTTGCCGCAGCGCTCGCGCTGACTCTGCATAGTTGTTTTCGTCGTAGGCCTTCTTCGCGGCCAGAAGGAAGGTCCGAGCGTTTTTGGGTGCGGCTTTGTCTGTGGGAGCCGCACGATTCGGCGGACGCACGCATAGCTCTTTGGCGATCTGCGATGAGCCTGACGCGGGCTGACCCTGCGGCGCTGGCTCATGGGAGACTGTCGCTGCAGGGGGTGCGGCGCTGGCGTAAGGGGAACCAGTTAGTGACGCCATGACCAAGGCACCACCGACATTCCTCGATAAGGTACCTAGGAACCACGATCGCTGCCAAAGCAAGCTCACGGAGGCGTCCCTTTCTTCTCTTTTTTCTTATTTCCAAAGACGACGGGCTCTTCGGCTTTGACTTTGTCGCGCTTCGGAGGCTTCGTAGCGGTCTTGGGAGTCTTGCCCGGACCAGCGGGTGTCGAACTGGAGTTGTCTTTGGGCGGCTCGGTCTTGTCCGGTTCCTTCGGGAGGGCCGTCTTTACCACCTCTGGAGTTTTCGGCTCGACTGGCTGCGTTATCTTCGGCGGATCCACGTGAGGCGGTGATTTTCGGCCGATCATCACCCAGGTTACCGTCCCCAGCGCGAGCGTTGACAGCGCAACTACAGCGGCCACCAGCACCGGCTTACGTGGGGTCGACTTGGTTGCCAGGACCGGAATCGCGGTCTGCGAGCCGCGTGCTCCAAAGTGTTCTTCAAGCCGCTGCACGACCTCGCTCATGCTCGGCCGGTCCTTGGCTTCCTTCGCGAGCATCTGCGTGATGAGCGCTGTGATCGGTGCCGGAATCGTCGCAGGCAGCGGCGGTGGCGGACGAACAATGTGCATCCGCAGCACCGCAGCCATCGATGCGGACTGAAACGGTGGTGCTCCCGTCAGCAGCTCGAAGCTCATGCATCCGAGCGCATACACATCGACGCGATCGTTGATGGTGGCGCTGCCCTCGCACTGCTCGGGGGCCATATACGTTGGGGTGCCTATGGCAACGCCTGCGGTGGTTCGCCGTCCCTCGCCGCTAGGATCTTCGAGTCGTGCGATGCCAAAGTCGAGGATCTTTGCCCGCTCACCACCAGCCGCCTCGGCATCTTTGACGACGAAGACGTTTTCCGGTTTGAGATCTCTGTGAATGATTCCGCGCTGATGCACGGCGGCTAGCGCCGAGGCAACCTGTCGGACCATCCGGGCTACTTCTTCCAGAGCCATGCCCGCTTGATGACCGTCAACCTGGTGCTTCTCGAAGCGCGACCACAGGGTCTCTCCTTCGAGAAGCTCCATCACGATATAGACTTGGCCGTCAGCGGTGCGATCAAAGTCGAAAATCTTGATGAGCCCCGGATGGTTGACCATGCTAAGCAGCTTGGCTTCGTCGAAGAAGCGCTGCACATGCTTGGGCTCGCTCGACAGCTCTGGCTTGAGCAGCTTGACCGCCGCTCGCTGACCGATCTCAACGTGAACCGCCTCGAACACGCTGCCCATGCCGCCTTCGCCCAGCTTGCGCACCACACGGTACTTGCCGATCCGCTGGTCGACGAGATTTGGCGGCGGCTGGGGGTCGCTGTGCGCAGTCACTGGCGTGTTCATGTTCTACGTTCCGCTGGTGGACATCCAAGATCCTGAGCAGAGGAGAGCGAAAAAGGGTCGTGCCACCGAGCCTCGGAGTGGCGATGTTCCCCCTGTGGTAAACATGGACGCTTTGCAGACCTCTGAGCATAGCGATCATAGCCTATCTTTGAGAGCCGCGCCTAGCGCAAAACGTGCCAGGCAGGAGTAGCGGGGGCAGGTGGAGACAGCGTACAGCGTCTGTGCAGCGATTCGGTGGGGGTACCCTGGCACCGGAGATGTGCAAGGGTGAGGGCAGGTGCTGGCTAGTGTTCTTCGTGCTGTGAGTCTAGCTCTTTGCGGACGTCATCCATGTTGAGCGCCCGCACCTGATCAAGCAGCTTATCGAGCGCTTGCGCAGGGAGCATTCCGGGCTGCTGAAAGACTCCGATTCCATCTCGGAATACCATCACGGTCGGAATCGAGCTAATCCCAAAAGAACCGGCCAGCTCTTGCTCTTCGTCTGTGTTGATCTTGCCGAAGACAACGTCGGTGTGACGTTCCGCAGCCGCTTCAAAAATGGGAGCAAAGGATCGACACGGGCCACACCACGGTGCCCAGAAATCGAGGATCACGATGCCGGGTTTGGTGAGAGTCGCTTCTAGGTTCTGGCCGGTGATCGTAGAGGGTTTCATTCGTATCTCTCTAGGTAAAGGGAATGCCAAGCTGGCCACAGCTTGCTGCGAACGAAAAGCGAAATCGTCAGGGCTGTACCAAGCTGCCGCTCCTAGAGCTTTCCGGTCGTCGCTGTAACTCGATGCCTGGCGATGACTTGGTAGTACGCAATCGCCAGCGCAAACAGGAGGGCGGCCAGCAGAGCGAGACGCGGCTGACTGGAGACCACCGCTACCAAGCAGACTCCGGCTAGCGAAAGGGCAACGAGTGGGAACACAGGAAACAGGGGAGCGTGAAACGGTCGCCGCAGATTCGGCTCCCGTTTTCGCAGTACGAGCAGAGACACCATCGAGACGACGTATAGGATGGTCGCGCCAATGGACGACAGGGTGATCGCTTGCTCGGTTTTGTCGAGGAGAACCACCACCAAACCAACCAATCCGGGAACGATCACCGCCCACACCGGGGTCTTCCGTTTGGGATGCAGATAGGACAGAAAGGAGGGAAGATAGCCACCGCGAGCCAGTGCAAAGACCTGCCGCGAGTATCCCATCATGATGCCGTGAAACGATGCGATGAGTCCGAACAGACCGATGTAGACCATCAGGTGGGTCATGATGTGATCGGGGGTTAGCACCGTGGCCATCGCTCGGGGTAGTGGAGACTCATCTTGGGTGAGATTTGCCGACGAGGTCACACCGCTGGTGCAGATCAGAGTACCCAGTGCCAGTACAACCAGGGTACAAAGCCCAGCGATGTAGCCACGAGGAATGTCGCGTTCGGGGGAGACGACTTCTTCGGCGGACATCGCAACTCCCTCCAGTGCCAGATAGAACCAGATCGCAAAGGGGAGTGCAGCGAAAATTCCCGAGATGCCTCTTGGTAACAGGGGTTGGGTAAGTAGATTTGACAGCTTCACATGCGGCCCACAAATTCCGAAGAACAGCAGCAGCTCGAACACCGCCAGAGCGGTTACAAACAGCTCGAATGTTACCGCCAGCTCGATTCCCCAGCAGTTGAGTGCAGCGAAGACAAAGTACATAAGGACTGCGACTTCAATCTTGCCAAACTGCGGCATGCGAAAGTGTACGTAGGATCCGATCGCGAGTGCAATGGCTGGGGGCGCAAATACAAATTCGAGGAGAGTGGCCACTCCGGCGATGAGTCCGCCGAACGGGCCGAGGGCTCTCCGAGCGAACGCATAGGGGCCCCCAGAGTGGGGAATTGCTGTCGACAGTTCGGTATAACTGAAGATAAAACAGACGTACATCAGGGTCACAAACAGAACCGCGATCAGCATTCCCAGAGGACTGGTTTCTTTGAGTCCGAAATTCCAGCCAAAGTAATCGCCAGAGATCACCAAACCCACCGCGATCGCCCACAAGTGCAGTGGGCGAAGGAATTTCTTTAGCTCGGGTGGAGCCTGGGGGGCTGCATGTGAGGCATCTTGCGAAGGAGTGTTCATGGTCGGTGGATCGATGGGCTGGCTAGGTACTGTAAATTACATGCTCGGCGATCTGTCGGAGCAGTTCTTCGACGGCAGCTTGGACACTCGGTTCATGTTTCCCTTCCAGGGTGAGGAGCACTCGGTGGCCATCCTCGGCGGGCTGCATGCGCGGATAGGAGCCGATGGCAACCTCTGGAAATCGGTTCGCGATCGCTTCGAGTGGATCGGCGATCGGTCCCTCATCGCAGCGAACATAGACCCGACGTAGCACGAACGGAGCATCCCGAAAACGCTCGCGGATGGCCAGGAATTTGCGCCGGAAAATCTCGGGGATTCCTGGCAGGATGAAAACATTGTGCATCTGCACCACCGGCCAGCGGAGATCTGGACCTTCCAGAAGCTGTGCGCCAACCGGAATGTCTGCCATCCGCAGGTTCCGTTCTGCCAGCGGTAGACGCTGTAGCTCGTAGTAGCCGCGCAGCAGGGCTTCTAGCCGCTGGTGCCGGGTGATTTCAACGGAAAACGCGGCGGCGATGCCCTCCATTGTGACATCGTCGTGCGTTGGACCGACTCCACCCGAAGTGAAAACATAATCATTGCGCTCAGCGACGCGGCGAACAGCCTCTGCTATTCGGTCGACTTCGTCTGGAACGACGGCGATTTCGGCCAGCCGGACTCCCAAGCTACGCAGCTCGGAAATCAAAAATGGAGTGTTGGTATCGACGATCTTGCCGGACAAGATCTCGTTGCCGATGACGACCAGGGCAGAACTAGCCATGGCGCGAGCATATCAGCAAGCTGTGGCAGAGTGTGAGCTTCAACCACCAGCGATCCTACGCAAGAGTTACTTCCTATCGCTCGAGCATCATCCGAATGCCGCCTTTGGGACCGACGGTCCCAGCGCGATGGACGAGCTTGACGGGTTCGGTTTCTAGGAGCTTAAACTGACACTGCTTGAGGATCGTAAACAGCACGATCTTCATTTCATACATCGCAAACGCTGCTCCCAAGCACCGCCGCGCTCCGCCACCCCATGGTAGGAACTCGAACGGAGAGTAGGTCTTGCCGATGAATCGCTCGGGTCGGAACTGCTCTGGTTCGGGATAGATGGACGCGATTCGGTGGGTCGCATACGCGCCCGCTGCGACGACCATGCCCGCCGGCAGGTCGAATCCCATCAGCGTCATGGGACGTGCGAGCTTGCGATGAATGACATGTAATGGTGGATAGATTCGCAGGGTCTCGTTTATCACCGCCTCCAGATAAGGCAGCTTGGCAATCGACTCTGGATCGCTATCAAGAGAGAGTGGATCGATCTCGGCGTGAAGCGTAGAGAGTTTCTCTGGGTTTTTGTGCAGTAGGTAGAACGCCCAGGCAAGCGTCACCGCGGTGGTTTCATGTCCGGCAAACACAATGGTGAGGAGCTGATCAAGAATCTCTTGATCAGTGAGTCCGTTTCCTTCGTCATCTTTGGCGGTGAGCAGCAGCGACAGAATGTCTTCCCGTCCTTCGAGACGAGCACGCCGCTCGGCGGCCAGTGCAAAGACGTGTTCGGCGAGACGTCTGAACCCTTTTTGAAAGCGAGCCCACGGACCGATTCCGCCAAACTCATGTTGGAGCGGACGCAAGAAGATAAGTGGCGTAAACGATCCCAAAAGGTCCAGTAGGTCGGCCCGGAATCGTTCCACTCGCTCACCCGGATCGACTCCGAACACCGCTTCAATGATCACATCGAGTGTGATCGCTTGCGTGGTGTAGATCATCGCAAAGCGATTCCCTGGGGCCAGCCTTTGCGCCCATTCCATGGCGGTGGTGCGCATTAGGTTGCCGTAACTGCGCATCCGTTGTCCATGGAACGGAGGGGTAAGTAGCTTGCGCTGGCGACGGTGTTCGGACCCGCTTGTGACCAATACGGATGAGCGAATCAATCGTCCGAAGGAGTCCGCAGCAGAGGCCGTAAACAAATCTGGATCTGCTGTGAAGATCGCTTTGTTTCCTTCCGGACCGATCGTGACGACCATCGGACCAAAAGCGGTCGGCAGCGTCAGCGGATCGCCGTACTCCTTCGCCATGTCGGCCAAAGAGTAAGAGAGGTCGAACATCATCCGCAGCAGAGCTAGCTTGCCAGGCCCTTTGGGCAGAGTCGCCATGAGACCCTCTTTGTAAGTACTCGAAGTCTACATCCGAACCGCGAGAGGACCGTTGGTTTTTTCAGCACTGGCCGGCTGAGCAGGCTTGGCAGCGGCGGGCTTGGCGGCGGCAGGGGCCGGTTGTAGGGTCTTTGGTACTCGCTCGTCGTAATAGGAGACGCCGGTCGCTTCGATCAATTTTCGCCCGATTGGGGTCATCCGCATGTCCGTCATCACTGCGGCGACATTGGGATAACCGGGGCTCGCAATCCGTGCCAAAAAGTCATCCATTTTGTGCAGGTTGTAGTGCCACAGGTCGCCTTCCGGGGCTGTCATCCCGCGCTTGTACGTTCGCAGCACAACAGTCTTGTCATCATGCGGCAGTGACGCGAGGTTGTCTTTGAAGGCTTGCGTGTAGCGGAAGAATCCCTCTGCGTTCGAGGTATAAACCACTCGCACCGGTAGTCCCAGGGCGCGGGCGGTATCGCCAATACTGCGCAGCGCCACGGTTCCGTTGAGATCCCCTTGCACCGCCATCACCCGGCCTCCTTGCACCATGGCGCGGAGATAGGAATAGGCAGCCTTGTCTCCGAGCCAGGTGGGGTGTCGGTTCCCCACGCGAACGTGCGCGACCTGATGCAGATACAGAGCCAGCCGTTGCCGGTAGCGGTGATAGATCCGGACGAGCCGGGCCCCCTCTTCCGGAGTCTCGGCCACCTGCTGGAGCAGAGCAACGGCCTTTGGCGCGTTGGCTTCCTGATAGTAGGAACGCAGCTCTTCTGCCGTCGGAGATGCGCTGATGAAGTGATGATAGATGCGGTGCGTATAGACCACATCGGAGTCGTAGTCCATCGTCACGATGAGCTGTGCCCGCGCCGCAGCGGCCATGGTGTAGTTCTGATCGGTCGCAACGCCTACAAACACTCCGCCTAGCTCGTTGAGCTTTGGAAATACCACGTCGTGCCGCCACTCATTGGACATCACGAAGCGTGCCCAGGTTGGCTCGGGCAGCTTTTCGCTCTTGGTGGCTTGTACGATCTTGCGTTGTTCCACAGACAGTGGTGGGGGAGGGGCTGCTTCCGATAGCTCGGGTGGCTGCCACTTGGGCGGTGGGCCATCGCTTTGCGGACGGTAGTTCCCTTCCAATGCCCATGGCGCGGTGACTACAAACGCTGGTCGATCGGGAGTGGCCGTGGTTGGTGCGGCCATGGTCGTTCCGATCACAGAAACGGAAGCCATCGCCCAGGTTAGGAGTGCTCGGTGTACTAGACGGGGGGGGGAGATATGTGTACGCATGTTCGCATTCCGATCGTACCACTTTGAAATCGGAGCGGTAAAGCCAGCAGTGCACAAATTCCCAAGGAATTTCGCAGGGCTTTTCGGTCTGCAACTGCGGCATTGGTGAGCCGCTTAGCATGCAGACTGGGAAGCTGAGTTCTCGACGAAAACGGTGAGATAATGACTATCTGAAAGAAGTCTGTTGAGTAGCCAACTTAGGAAGTCTTACGTGTGGGACAATTGGCGTGTAGGAATCGCTTGGGAGTCCCTCTGCGCAGTCCAGCGCACAGCAGCGTGGATGTATGGAAAAGGGCTTTGACATCCCTTCGCGCTTGGTGAAGATCGGCCCCAAAGTCATGACTGCAAAGCTCGCGCTCATCTATCCGCCTTCGTGTGATCCAACCGCGCCCTATTTGGCGGTGCCGATGCTGACCGGTTTTTTGCGAAGTCACGGCAGGTCCGTCCTTCCGATCGACGCCAACGTCGAAGCATGGGACGATCTACTGACGGAAGAGAGGCTACAAGCAGTGGCTGAACTGCTGGAATCTCGACTGTCCCGGCTGGAACAGAAGCCGTCGCTGTCTCACCGCGAGCAACTGCTGTACGGTAGCCTGTGGCGAGCGCGAGGCGATGCGGCAGCGGCACCAACGGGCATTGTCGAAGCCAAAGCAATTTTGCGGGATCCAGATCGGTTCTTTGATCCCCGGCAGTACGGATCGGCAGTGTCGACGATCGAGGCCGCGCAGCGAGCGATCTCGGCGGCCTATGGTCCGCTTCAGCTCGACTTTACGGCGTACCGCACGCCGTTTTCGTTGCTGACGATGGAGGAGATCGCTGCTGATGCTGCGGAGCGCGACCCGTTCGATCAGTATGTGATGAACACGCTGATTCCCCGGCTTATCGCGGAACAGATCGATGTGGTGGGCCTGTCGGCCTGTTTTCCGGGTCAATTGCAGATCGCCTACGCTTTTGCGCAGCGCATCAAGGCGGCCCTGCCAGCGGTGCATGTGACCGCGGGTGGACCTGGCTTCACCCAGCTGCTGATTCGCTTGACGGGCGAACGACTGCGGCGGGCGCTTGGACCGCTCGACTCAGCAGTGGTGTTTGAAGGGGAACATACCCTGCTCGCCCTGCTGACCGCGCTCGATGAACAAACGCCGCTGCGTGAGGTTCCAAACGTCGTGCTGCGCGATGACCAAGGGGGGGCGGCTTATCTGAGAGGGCAGGGCATGGAGGATCTGCGTGCTCTGCCGGCCCCGGACTTTGATGGTCTGCCGCTTGCGCGTTATCTGTCCCCACAACTGGTTTTGCCATATGACCCGACGCGGGGTTGTTATTGGGGGCGCTGCACGTTCTGTCACTACGGCTTGGCAGAGGTCGGAACCGCCGCTTATCGGGAACGTACCGTCGAGGATACTGTCACGCACTTGTCTGCGCTCTCGCAAAAATACGGTACGCGCTACTTCTATCTGTCGCAGGACTCGGTGGCCCCGAAGACGCTGCTCAAGTTTGCTGAGGCGCTGGTCGATCGGGATCCGCCGCTGCGCTGGGCGACTGATTTGAAGCCAGAGCGCTACCTTACCGTCGAGCGGGCTGAAATCTTGCGGCGCGGTGGAGCGGTGGCGTGTGCGCTCGGGGTGGAGTCGGCGGCACCACGGGTGCTGAAGCTGATTGATAAAGGACAGCCGATCGATGTCGTTCGTGATGTCATCGATCGGCTCTCGCACAGCGAGATTGCTGTCGAAGCGATGTGTTTTACCGATTTTCCGACGGAAAGTGGCGATGAAGCGCTGGCCACGCTGCGCTTTTTGACCGAAGAGCGGCAGGATGTCTCGCTGTTTATTGTGGGAAGGTTTGGTCTGACCCACGGGGCCAAAGTGGCGCAGGAGCCGTCGTCGTTCGGTCTATCCGAGGTCTTTACGCTGGAAGGGGACGAGCTACAGACCGGGCTGTTTTTTACCGAGAAGCGCAAAGCCAAGCGGCCACGCGATCATGTGCGGGTGGATGCGGCACTCGATGAGGTGTCGAAAGCATATTGGCTGAGACACTATCCTTGGGCGGGCGCACTGTCGACGGCGCATACCATCTTGTACTACGACCGTTTTGGCCGGGATGTCTTCCGTCGGCTGGCCGAAGAGAATGTACCAAGAGATGGCAACGGGATCTTGGGCAAGCGTTCGCTGTCGCAGCAGGCCAGCTATTCGCTATCGGCGCTCGATGAAGCAGAGGATCACGAGCAACAGATTTGGCAGCATTTGATCTATGAGCGACGGCAGGTTTCACGGGCTCTGTACGAACAGCTCGCCAGTGAAGCACCGTCTTTGTATCCAGAGCCGCAGCGTTATCGTTATGCAGCGGGAGAGACTCCGGTGGTCGATCGGCGTCGGCGCGGTCCGCAGCTCGGTCGTCGCCCTGCACCCCATGTTCCGGGAGCGTACAAGTGAAGAGTCAGGTCAAAACCACCTGTAATCGAGACTGTCCGGATGCCTGTGGCATTGTGGCCACCGTCGAAGATGGTCGAGTCACTCACATTGGCGGTGACCCCGAACATCCAATCACGCAGGGCTTCTTGTGCTATCGGACCAGCCACTTTCTGGAGACGCAGTACGGCCGCGAGCGCTTGACCTCTCCGCTGCTCCGCAGCAAGCAAAGTGGCAAACTGCTTCCGGTATCGTGGGATGAGGCGCTCGATGTTGCGGCCCGGGAACTGACCCGTATTCGACAGGAGTCCGGCCCCGCCTCCATCTTCTACTATCGATCCGGTGGCACGCTGGGAATGATGGGAGCCGTGGTCGATTTGTTTTTCGAGCAGTTCGGCCCCGTAACCGTCAAGCGTGGTGACATCTGTTCCGGCGCGGGAGACGTCGCGCAGATGGTCGATTTTGGCGTCGAAGACTCGAGCGACTTTTTTGATCTCTATCACTCCCGTAGCATTCTGCTGTGGGGAAAAAATCCCTATGTCTCGTCTCCGCACCTTCTGCCGGTGCTGAAGGAATGTCGACGTCGTGGCGCTCAGGTGCTGCTGATCGATCCGGTCCATCACAAGTCGGTCGCGTTGTCCGATGAGTTCATTCAGGTGCGTCCCGGAGGGGATTTTGCGCTGGCGATGGCGGTGGCGCAGCTCCTGTTTGCGGCGGGACAGATGGATCCACAGGCCCCGCAGTTCTGCGATCATCTACCGGAGTTTCGGGTTCAGGCAGAGAGTCGGACGCTGTCTGAATGGCTCGATGAAGCGGATGTTTCGGAGTCCTCCGCACGACGGATTGCGGCGGCGCTTGGTACGGACAAACCAGCGACGATTTTGGTTGGCTGGGGAATGGGGCGGCGGCGCAACGGAGCGGCGATTGTGCGGGCGCTCGATGCGCTGGCGGCTGTGACTGGCAACCTCGGAATTCCGGGCGGAGGCTCTTCGTTTTATTTCAAGCGGCGCGGGGCGTTTGACTCCTCGTTTGTGAAGGGTCTGGCCCCACGGACGGTGTGCGAGCCGCTGTTTGGTCGTGAGCTGTTGGCAATGAACGATCCGCCGATTCGGGCGGTATGGGTCACGGCGGGCAATCCTGTGGCGATGCTGCCAGAATCCCACACGACGGCGGCTGCGCTGAAGTCACGAGAGTTCGTGGTGGTCTGTGATCACCTGCTGACCGATACCGCAGAGCTGGCGGATCTGGTGTTGCCAACCACAACGCTGTTGGAAAGCGACGATCTGCTCGGTGCGTATGGTCACCACTATTTGGCCGTGTCGCGTCCGGTGGTGCCTCCGCCCGAGGGGGTGCGCAGTGACCTGCAAATCGTGCAAGGCCTGGCGGCGAGGGTCGGTCTGTCCGCCGTGGTGGCGGGAACCGCTCGAGAGTGGAAGCAGCGGATGATGGAACCGAAGCTGGCGCCGCACGGAATTGGCATCGAGACACTCGAAGCGGGTCCGGTTCGCAATCCGCTCGCCACGCCGGTGCTGTTTGCCGATCGGCGGTTTGCGACTGCTTCGGGACGAGTCAACTTGATTGCCAGCGAGCCCCCATCTCTCGCTCGTCCGAATGCCGAGTTCCCACTCTTGTTGATGGCGCTATCGACGGAGCGTTCCCAGTCTTCGCAGTGGGCAAGACCCCAACAAGGGCTGAGCGAACTGACCGTTCATCCCGATGCGGCAGCAGGAATTGAAGACGGCGGCACCGGAGAGCTCAGCTCGGTGATTGCGGCGATGCAAGTGGTGGTTCGTCATGATCCGACCCAGCGTCGCGATGTCGCGCTGCTTGCCAAAGGTGGCCACTTCCGCGACGGTCGCTGCGCCAATGCCCTGGTCGAGGCACAGCTTACAGATCTTGGCGAAGGCGGAGCGCTGTACGATCAGCCGGTGCGACTGCGCGGGTTGCCGAGTGCTGCTGGGTGAATGAATAGGTTCTCCACAGCCGATGGTTGACATTGGTGAGAGGTTGCTAATATGTCCGCCCATGTCCGACGACCCTGACGAACCTCTGCAGCGAGCCACCGAGCGCCCTGGCACCTATCAAGAACAGCGCATTTTGGTGCTGCACAACGCCGACTTTGGTGAAAGCAGCGACGGAGATCCATCCTTCGAATCACGTGCCGATGTCGTCAATCAAGCCCACGATGTGTCGCGGGCGCTGGTGACACGGGGCCACTTCGTCGATGTCATGGGGATCGACCGCAGGGATCTGCCCGATCTGCTGGAGCGATTGCGCGAAGATCCTCCCGACCTGGTGTTCAACCTCGTCGAGTCGTTGGCCCAGGTGGACCAAAATGCGATGGCGGTCACGGCCCTGCTGGAGCTATTCGACGTGCCCTTTACCGGACCCGGCACGCTGTCGGTCGGTATTTGCTGCAACAAGCAGCGCACCAAGCAGATCCTAAAAGCGGAAGGACTGCCGACGCCTCGCTGGGGCGTGGTCGATGGCCAGTTTCGCTCGCGCATTGCGGACCTGACGGCGGTGGCAGGAGTCGGCTATCCAGCGATTGTGAAGCTACTCGCAGAGGACGGCTCGCTGGGTATTTCGAGTTCGTCGGTGGTTTACGACGATGACGCGCTGGCGCGACAGCTTCGGGTGATGCGGGAGCAGTTTCCCGGCCGGAAGCTTCTCGTCGAGCAATTTATCGACGGGCGGGAACTATACGTGGCGCTGCTGGGGGATCGCATGCTCCCAGTGACCGAGATTGATTTGTCGGCGATACCGGCGGGGCAACCACGAATTGTGACCTACGACGGAAAGTGGACCAAAGGCTCGGCAGACTATCTGAATACACCTTCGTCTCGGTTGGCGACGGGGCTTTCTCTGTCTCAAACGGAGCGATTGCAGAGTGTGGCAAGGAATAGTTTTGCGGCGCTCGCGGTCTGTGACTACGGCCGCGTCGATCTGCGGCTCGCCAGCGATGGCACTCCCTACGTTCTTGAGGTGAATCCGAACTGCGACCTCTCTGACGGTGCGGGCCTGTCCCATTCGGCGCGGGCGGCCTCGATTCCCTACGACCAAATGATCGACGCAATCGCCGTTTCGGCGAGAGAAAGGTTTGCAGATGAGCTCCCTGTCAAACGGCGTGCAAATTCGAGCGATTCGGGCCAGTGACCGTGAGCCTTTGTTGGCGATGGTTGCCGGTGCCGGAGTCTTCACCCAAGAGGAGGTCGAGACCGCCGAAGAACTGGTTGATGGCACACTCGATGCGGACGGAGATCCCGATCCCTACCTGATTCTCATCGCTGAGATTTCCAGTCGGATCGTTGGCTACGTCTGCTACGGCCACATTCCGATGACGCAGGCGAGCTGGGATCTGTACTGGATTGCTACCGACGCCACGGTTCGTCGCCAAGGTGTCGCGCACAAGCTATGCGAGGCGATGGAGCAAGACATCCGAGAGCGCGGCGGCAAGCACGTTCGCGTCGAGACCAGCAGCACCTCCGGTTACGACGCGGCACATCGTTTCTATGAGCGGGAGGGTTATCCGGTCGTGTGCCGACTCACCGACTTCTACAAGCCGGGCGACGATTTGCTCCAGATGTATAAGAGTTTGTAGCAGTTACTTGCGGACGAGCAGGGTGCCATGGTCGCCGCCGACCCACAGCTTGCGGCCGTCGAAGATCAATGCGCTCAGGCTGGAACTGGTGCCGCTTTCGATGGGTTGCCAGGCGCTGCCATCGTAGCGGAGCACGGTGCCTTTGTCGCCGACGGCCCAAGCCTCGGTTTCACTGCGACAGAGCACTCGCCGGAGGGTGTTTTCGTTGGCAGTTTGGGACTTCGTCCAACGTGCGCCATCCCAGTGGAGAATTATGCCCTTCGATCCGACGGCCCAGGCATTGCGAGCACCGCAGCTTGATACCGAGTAGAGCTCGGTGTTTTCGCCCGTGGTGATGCTGCCCCACTGCTCGCCATCGTAGTGTACCGACTCGCCATGGTCGCCGACAGCCCAGATATCGCGGGCGCTGCTACCGTGGACGTCCAAAAGAGACTCAGTGGTGGGCTTGCTCAGTACCGCCCAGTCTTGGCCGGTGTAGTGAGCGATCGTGCCATTTCGTCCCACTGCCCAGATGTCGCGGCCCGAGGTTCCCCATGCTGCCGTAAGGAGCGAGGCCCCGCGGGAACTCAGGTCGGTGGTGTGCCACTTTTTGCCGTTATAGTGCTTGACGGTGGCACTGCTGCCAAATGCCCACAGATCGCTCGTCGAGTTGCCGAGGAGCGTGGTGGTGCTAAGCAAAGAAACGCCGCTTATCGGATCGGTCTGCCACTTGCCGTTGACAAAACGCAACAGCGAGTGGCCCTGGATCGCCAACAGTAGGTTTGGGCTCTTGGCCCACAGCGCGGTGATGGCGTAAGGAATCTGTTCGGGATCGAACTCCGGTTTCCAGGCCTTTCCGTCGTAGTGCGATAGGCGGCCGTCGTCACCCGCCGCCCAAATATCGTTCGAGCCGCTACCCCACAGTGCCCGGAGGCGAACGGAGTCTTTGGTCGCTTTCCAGGCGTTGCCGTCGTAGTGAAACAGCTTGCTGCCGTCAGAGCCTCCCCAGATATCGGTGGTGCTCGCTCCCCACAGCGCATCAATGCTTCCGGGTAGATACGGCGCGACAGCCTCACCGTTGCCTCCGTTTTGAGAGCGCAGAATCCGTCCAGAGTAGCGAGAACCAGCGGCAAGCCAGACCTCTCTGGGCCGATGACCCCAGGCTGCCCGGATATCGCCATAGTAAGAGGTATTTACGGCTCGCCATTCGGTCCCGTCAAAGTGTCGGGCCAGGCCGCTGCTCCCCGTGATCCAGACGTCGCTGCTGTCGAAGCCGAAGACACTGAAGAGGGTTGTCGATTCGGAGACCGAACCTCCCTTTTTGATGGTCTTCCCATCCCAGCGAAGCAGCGTGCCGCGTCGACCGACCATCCAGACATCGCTGGCCCCACTGCCCCAGGTCGAGAGCAGCGTTTCTTTGCTGCCGGTGTCGACCTTGTGCCAGCCCTCACCATCGAAGTGAAGGGCCAGCCCCTCCGCACCAACCGCCCACGCATCACGCTGGCTTAGGCAGTACACGCCGTGGAGGGCTTCGACGGTACCGCTCGGGCTGGCGGACCAACTCTTGCCATCGTAGTGCAAGATGGTGCCGTGCTCACCAACGGCCCAAATGTAGCGTCCGCTGACTCCTGATAGCGAGTGCAAGGTGTTGCCCTGTGGACTCGGGCGCTGCCAACAGAATCCTCCGGTGGAACAGACCTGGCTGCTCGTGTGGTCATTGCCCACACAGCCGCTAAGCACAGGCGCGACCATCAGCAACGCATTGACCAAACAGCGACGATGACTCGTCTGACTTGTGAGCATTCCGTTTCGAACGTAGTTACGGGCCATGGCACAAACCACCTTGCATCCAAGCTGCATACCCGAGAGCGTTCAATATATCACGGTCGCTCGCTGCTCCGAGCGTCTGTATGAATTCCGGGCGAGGTACTCCAGTTTCCTTTTCGGTGGGGCGACCTCTATGCTGGCGCGCTATGCGGTAGAATTGTTTGTAACGTGCAGTCTCGGGTTTTATCGCTACGCGGGCTGGCTTGGGCAATCCTTCTGTCGGTTCTGTGTGCAATCAGTGGGCACCAAGCCGTGCGTGCGAGCGAGGGACCGGGGTCCGTCATCGAACTAGAGCCACCGCCGAGCCGACGAGAGCCGGTGCTGGCGATGCAGGACTATCAGGGGACGTGGGAATACCGGTATGGGGACTCTCCCAAAGATGTCAGAGGTGTTCCCCTGTGGGCTGTGCTTCCTTCCCAGGAGGACTGGCGTCCGTTGCCCATTCTAAAGACTCCCCCTGAGCGGAACGGTCGGCGATTTTTGTGGATGCGGACCAAGCTCACGGGTCCGCTGGTATCCGATCCCACGCTGGCGCTGGAAATCGTCGATCAGATCTTTGAGGCGTATCTGGATGGACAGCTGATCTATCGATTTGGAAAGCTCGATGGACAAGATGCGGAGTCGCGTCGTTTCCTGGGCTATCCGACCCACTACGTTCCGCTTTCGGAAAGTGCAGAATCCGTCGGAGACTACCGTGGAAAGACGCTCATCCTGCGCATGTACTCCGAACACATCAACATTGGTGTATTCGGGAAAATTCGGATAGGAACTCGGTCGAAACTACTGACCGCCCTGATTCAGGAAGACGCGGGCAGAGTGGTGGTAGGAATCGTCTTGTGCGCCGTCGGTCTCTTCGTCCTGATGCTATTTGTGTATGAGCGCAGCGATCGAGCCTACATGTTCTACGCTTGGTTCACCTTCTCGACGGGATTGTGGACCTTGTGCCAGACCAAGATGCGCGGCGAACTGTCGGTATCTCCCCTCCGTTTCACCTATGTCGAGCTGTTTTCTTTATACATGGCGGTGACGGGTCTCATGCTGTACCTGGAGCGGGTGATGGGACCGGGTCCATTCGGAATAAGCCGGCTGATCGCGAGGGTGTTGGTTCTCTACGATCTGTGCGCAGCGGTCCTGATAGGGGTGGGTGCAGTGACGCTCCTGCAGACCCTGCTGCCGTTCCAAATCATGCTGCTGGTGACGGTGGTCTACACGCTCGCGATCGTCGTGGCATCGATCCTCAAAGGAGACTCCGATGCGAAGCTATTTGGACTGGGCCTCGCTGCCGCATCAACGCTGGTTGCCTATGACGTGTTGGCCGCAGTCGGGATGGTTCCGCGTGTCAGCTTGGCTTCCAGCTACATGGGCCAAGCCCTGTTCGTGCTTGCAATCGGACTGATCCTCGTGCGCCGATTCCGGCAGGTTCACTTGAACCTGATTCACGCCAAAAACGCGCTCTCGGAGCAGGTCGGTGCGCTCGAGTCTAGGAACTCCGAAATCGAGCTCCTAAACTCCGAGTTGCGTCACCAGATCGAGGCACGATCACGCGCACTTGTTGAATCTCTGCTCGGGAGCGATCAGGCGGCACCCATCGAACAAGCGGTGCTTTCCGTGGGGGCGATCATCAACAAACGATATCGAGTCCTCCATGTGCTCGGCCAAGGTGCGATGGGGATCGTGTACGAGGTCGAGCGGCTCAGCGACAAGCGGCACTTTGCGGCCAAGGTGCTTGCCAGTCATGCGGGCAGGGAGTCGCTGGCGCGGTTTGTGCGGGAAGCGCAGCTCCTGGCGCATTTGGATCATCCACACTTGGTCACCATTACCGATGTCGACATCACAGAAGATCGCGTGGCGTACCTTGTGATGGAACTGGTGATAGGAACCACCCTTGCGCAGCAGCAGCATCGATTCCGCGACCTAGACTTCGCAATCCCAGTGTTGTGTCAAGTGGCCGACGCGCTATCCAAAGTCCACAGTGAAGGCGTCGTTCATCGTGAACTATTTCAGCCATGTAGCATGTGATGAAGTTGGCAAATAGTAGGAGACGCGGAAACGCTTGGGGAATGAAGGCTTGTGGGTCATTTCGCGATGGTAAGAGATTGCTGAGCAGACGTGACCACGCTGCGCTTGAGGAAGCGCCAGCACGGTCGTGAGTAGACCATCCAGCGCTCCTTGCAGTGTTTCCCAAAACACGCGCACGGCGGGCTGTTCCGAGCGCGCTGGCACGGAACACCTCTTTTGAAACTGGGCTGTCACGATGGCAGGCTTTCGAGATGCGCCGTTTGGGAGCCTGGGACATTGCCAGGCCAATGAAGAACTCGACCCAGACGAAAGTCGTGCACTCATCGCCTATTTGCTGACCAACTAACATAGACTCGACCGATGCGTCGGCCTCTCATGTTGTTCGCGGTGTTGCTGTCGATCGGACTGGTCGGGTTGGGATCTGTCTTGGTTTTCCTTCGCCGTGCCGAGGTGCAGATTGCACAGGTCTTCCGAAGCGCCGCTCCGAACGAGGAGCACAGTACGTGGATCGGTTCGGTATCGGTGTTTGACGGCGAGCGGTTGTTGCGCGACCAGGATGTGTTGCTGCGCGGTGCAACCGTTGTCTCTGTGACTGCAGCGGGAGGGCAGACTCCTCCCACGGGAGCGTTGCGCATCGATGGCCGTGGTCGAACCTTGCTGCCAGGACTCATCGACAGCCACGCCCACTTGCTGACTGCGGGGGCTCCCCCTTGGGCTACCTTCCTACCGAAAACGGATTCGAATGCGCGTGCGATGCTCTATGCAGGGGTCACGAGCGTCCTTGTTGCGCAGTCCGGTCCCGACGAAGATAGACTCCTGCGGAAAAGTGAACACGGGAGTTCAGCGGTACCGCACCTGTTTGTCGCTGGCCCAGGACTGACCGCGCCGGGAGGTCACCCGATTCCTTTTGTACGCGCACTACTACCTTGGCCCTTGAGCTCCTTTGTGACTGCTCGGCAGCCGACGGCGGCGACGGCGCAGGAAGCCCGAACGCAGGTGGCACGCATCTGGGGAATGCACCACCCGCCGCTGTGTAAGATATTTTTCGATGCCCTTCCGAAAGGTGCCCCGCAGCTATCTCGTGAGGTTCTGCGGAGTGCTATCAAGGAGGCGCGAGATGTGGGTATGCGTCCGATCGTCCACATCGGCAGTAGTGCTGACATGGTCATCGCTGCTGAAGAAGGTGCGGCGCTGCTCATGCATCCACCTTCAAAGGATGTTCTGTCGGACGAACAGGTAGCCACTCTGGCCCGGATCAAGATTCCCTTTGTGACCACGCTCCGGACCCTGCTGGCCAGCGATGAGGTGGGACGGACCGGCGGTACGCAGCTCGAGCGTGAGATCATGGATGCGCGCCTAATCGAGAGCTTTGCGCACAAGCCACCTGGATTTGCGATTCGGGGCTTTGAACAACTAGAGACAGAGTTTCCACAGGCCGCTGCACGGATGCGGGAGAACATCCAGAGACTGACCAGGGCGGGAGTGCCATTCTTTGTCGGAACGGATGCCGGAGTGTTCGGCGTATTTCCGGGGGCCTCACTTCATGGTGAGATCCGAGAACTGGAAAAGGCCGGGCTGTCTCCGCAAGACATCTTGCGCGCCGCAACCAGAGCCCCAGCCGCGTTTCTCGATCCTTCGCGCAGCTTTGGTCAAGTGGCTGCGGGTCAGCGTGCCGATCTGCTGCTGGTACGGGGTGACCCACTCTCTGATCTTGGTGCACTGTCTGCCATGGAAGAGGTCTGGCTGTCCGGAGTCCGTCTTACCCGCCGTCCCGTCTCGGCTCAGTGAAAGGTATCCCATCGTCGGTAATGCCAACCCTTGCAACATCCTGGTGGAGTTCGAAACCAACTTGTTGAAAATGGGTTGTGCATCCGAACCAATCCGGGTCAGGTTGGTGGACATGGCGTGCACAGAGAACGCGCTCTGTGAGACCCGGAATGACACCTGGAAAAAGTCCGATGAGTCTGAATGAAACGCATGCTTTCCTTCGCGAGTTCCCTGGCTGGAGCGTGTCGCTGAATTGGTCCTCTGGCACGGGTGTGGAAGACATTCCGATGCTGACCGCTGCCGCCCTCGACGCCGTGGATGCGATCAGGCCGCTTTTCGAGCCTCTTTCAGCCGACCTTGACGTGACCGCAGAAAGTGAGTCGGATGAGCTGGTGGTGGAGCATCCTCACTGGTTCATTCATGCCGACGGTGCTTCGCCAGAACTTCAATTGACCCCATTTTGGAGAAGCCCAGAGGTGTGCCGGGTGCCAGGGCTCACCCGCGACAGACTCGCACTCTGGATTTCCAACGCGCTGCTGGACGCCTGCAGGGGTAAGGCCGGATGCCGGTCGTCTTGGAACACCATCTGGATACGGGCAGGAAGAGCGCGACTGGCCGATGCTGACGCCCAGCGTATCGGCACTGAATCACTCGTGCTCGACACGCAGCCTGGCCACCTGCTGGTGCCCATCGAACGGGACCATCGCGGAGGGTGGGTATCTGGCCCTTACTGGCATCTGGCCGGTGAGCCTCCTCTGAGTGTGAGGATCAACAGGTTCTTTGATTCCCTGTCCTTAACCCTTTCCGTACACTGGTCGCTCTGGTCAGAGAGTGGCACGCCAGGTCGTCGGGAAGTGGGGCTACGGATTGAATCCTTGACCGCTCTGGGCTGGGAACTGAATGAAGAGTAGAACCGTAGAAACGATGCATCATCTGCGTCAAGTGGCACGGCATACCTCGGCCATCTCTCGGTCACCGTTGTAACAGGGGGGCCCCTTGCCTATTTCGTAGGATGTGCTACGCAGCGCAGCGAGGAGGCAATGGCAATCATGGTGCTGTATTCGGATTCCACGGTGGAATGCGACGATGAGGCGATCACCATCCGGAACTACTACTTTCCGGGAGTGAGCAAGCGCATTCCGTACTCGCGGATTCGGCAGGCGACGAGCCGCAGCATGGGCCTGTGGACCGGTCGGCTGCGGCTGTGGGGCACCGGCGACTTCCGACACTGGTATCCGCTCGATACCAATCGCGCTAGCAAGCACACGGCTGTCATCATCGACAAGGGCGACGCCATCCGTGCTGTAGTGACTCCCGATGACAGCGAGGCTGTGCTCCGAATTCTCCGCGACAAGCTGCTGGGGTGATTGGAAGGTAGCTTGGGAGTGGCGAACCTGCCTCTCCTGTTGCGAAGCCGAGCTTCAGAAAGTCCACATGGTTTCTTTCGCCCATTTCCCAGTGTACCGATAGAGATCAGTGCAGAAGGAACAGATTGCTATTGGTCCCCGACGGGGCTTGAGTTCATCGTGATCTCAAACCAGCCAAGCGCGATCCCGTCGTGAATCGTTGCGGGACTGCCCTGGCGCGAGCGGCAACGGTAGGGAAAATAGTACCTAGCGTGAGTACGTCTTTCCGGATGATCCCCATCCAGGAACTGTCGAGGCTTTCGCTATTCGCCGCGAACAGAGTCTGTACGATGCCATAGCACATGGTCGGCCAAGACCAGGTAAGCCATCGACTCTAGTACCGGAATCGCTCTGGGTACAATGCACGGATCGTGACGTCCTTTTCGGGCCACATGAAGCACGCTTGCCGTCGGCTTACATGCCACTCGAAGTACAATCCGTTCCCCGGTACTAATGCCACCACGGATGCCACCATAGCGCTCCTTTCGATTCTCTGATCCATGAAAGGAGCTTCCTTCCGCGTGAGCGACAGCGGCCCCATCACCCAGCTCGACGCTACTCATGGCACCGACGCTGAGCATCGCTTGGGCGAGATCCCCCTTCAACTTGTGAAACACCGGCTGTCCCAGTCCCTGAGGGACTCCATCAAGCCACAGTTCAATCATCCCACCATAGCTTTGACCATTCTGTTTGGCCGCAACCAGTAGTTCGGTCACTTGCGCCGACTTTTGAGGATGCGGCATCCGGCCCGCAAAGCGATCGATGTCCGCAGTCGACAGCTCTTGTGTCGTCAGTGCAGAGACTTCCTCTTCGGTCATCATCAGGGGACCAATTTGTCGCGCAAAACCACGCACGCAAAGACCTGGTGCCATCGTTCGCAGCAGCATCTGCGCAACGGCCCCGGCCATCACCCGAGATACCGTCTCTCGTCCCGAAGAGCGTCCTCCACCGCGTGGATCGGAGTGGCCAAACTTGGCTCGCCAGACATCGTCCGCGTGACCCACCCGAGGTTGTTCAGCAATCGTGGCGTAGTCCTGAGATCGCGCATCCTGATTGCGTACCAGCATGGCGATCGGGGTTCCCAGCGACCGTCCTTGGTAGATTCCACTCAGGATCTCTGGCTCATCGGATTCCGCCCGTGCAGAAGTGATACTCTCTCCTGATGCGGTGACGCCACCTGGTCTGCGGCGGCGGAGTTCGTGACGCAGCAGCTCCGTATCAAAAGGAATCCCAGCCGGACAGCCATCCACGACGACACCCAGCGCTGGACCGTGACTTTCTCCGAACGTGGTGATGACCAGACGCTGACCGAACGAATTGGCGCTCATTTAGTGGGCCTCTTTGGCTGGTACTGCTGTCGCCGCCGTGCTGAGCTGAGCGATCGAAAGAAACTCCGGAAAGCTCTTGTCGACTGCGGACAGACCCTGAATCTCGATCGGGAAACCGGCCCAGCGGGCCACTGCAGCCGCCATTACCAGGCGATGATCTCCTGTTGCATCGAAGCGCATCGGAAGAGCCCGATCTTTTTCGTTCAGAGGCGCTCCAAAGATCTCCATGCCATCGTCACGCGGCGTGTGTTGCCGACCAAGGACTGTCAGAAGTGCCGAGGTAGTGGCAATTCGATCCGACTCCTTTCCGCGTAACTGCGGAGCGCCAAACAGAAGCGACCGCCCGCTGGCCAACGCCGCCAGTACTGCCAACACCGGGGTCAGATCGGGAGCTCCGCCCACGTCAACCTCGATCGGTAGCAGCTGCGGTGCCTGCCGTACCGAAAGACCTTGCGTGGACAGTTCAAGCTGGACACCCATCCGTTCCAGAACCTCGACAAAGCAGTGATCAGGCTGAAGGCTTTGAACCGGAAAGTTCGAAATATAGGCCCTCCCAGATACTGCCGCGATGGCCGCCACCGCAAAGGCCGAGCTGACATCGGCTTCTGCCGCGGCAATTCCAGCATGAATTCTTTGATGCGCCGGGATGATAAGAGTCATATGATCAGACTCTTTATGTTGTTCGACTGCCATTCCAAAGTGGCGCGCAACATCGACAGACATTGCCAGGTAGCCCTCTGAAACGGGCTCTGGATCGCACTGAATTTCCAGCGGAAAAGGTAGATTCCAAGCGTTGAGCAGCAGTGAGCTTGCAAACTGACTCGACAGTCCTCCCCTCAGCGACAGCGGTGATGATACCTGCTGCCAGCCTCTGCTGTGAACCCGCAATCCAGCAGTCGAAAGATCTCCCGTGGCAACTACGTCGGTACCAAGCTGTCGCAGTGCAGACAGCAGCGGCTCGTGCGGACGCTCGATGAGTCTGCGAGATCCGGTCAGCAGGTAGTTTCCCCCGTGTCTTGATGCATAGCCGAGACACAGCCGCAGCACCAGACCTGCTTCTCCGCAGTGAACGTTTTGGGGCTCCCAAGCGGGACGACCACGAGCGGCACGGAAGGACTCGCAGGCTCCCTTCATGGCGGCGACATCGGCACAGCCAGAGGAGATAGGTAGCGTGATCTGCGGCTCATACAGAGTCAGCAGCAGATGTCGAATCAGCAGCGATTTCGACGGTGGAATCGTTCCAGAAAATGAAAATGTGGAGTGCATGGGTCTCTTACGCTGTGGCGATGTATTGCTGCCGGGCCGCTTCGGCGACCAGTTCTGCGATGGTGACTTCGGCGGTGATGACATCTCCGAGTCCACGAACCAGCACGAATCGAACAGAGGACTGCGAGGCGCGCTTTTTGTCCTGGGAAAGGAGCTGCACAAACTGGGCTTCGGGAATCAGCGGCAGTTCGCGCTTCCGATCTGTAAGTCCGTAGCGTGAGGTCAGCATCGTGAGAATCTGTTGCAAGTCACTTGTATGAAGAAGCCCCTTTTTCCAAGAGAAGTGCAGCGCGAAATGCAAGCCTTGTGCAACAGCAAGTCCATGCGGGAGTTGATGGATCGTCTCTAGGACATGACCTACGGTGTGTCCCAAGTTGAGCTTCTGTCGTTCCCCAAGTCGCTCGTGCGGATCGGATAGTACGATTCGATATTTCGCAGCCACTGCAAAAGGAAGCAGGCTCCAAAGAGAATCCGTCTCGGAAAAGACAGGCTCTGTAGTCGTCGCGGTTCCATCGATGATCGCAATCTTGGCAAGCTCGCCCAGCGCATCCTGGGCACGTTCCCTGGGCTGAATCTCTAACAACGCACGGGACAAGTAGATCCGGCGTGCAAACGCAATCGTTCCGACTTGATTCTTCATCTTCCCAACGTTCAGCGCATTCTTGCCGCCGTGCGCGGAGTCGATCGCTGCGAGCCAGGTGGACGGAATGTGAACGAGAGAGACCCCACGCTTGAAGACGCTGGCAAAGAACCCGGCAAAGTCACCTACCGAGCCACCACCCACTGCCACCACCGATAGTCGCGATGCGGTGAGTGGGGCGGCAAGCTGGATCAACTGCTCGACGTGATGTGGAAAGGCCGCCAGGTCTTTCAGGGATTCTCCCGCAGGGACAGCGTAGCGAACAGGGAATCGGGAAAGCCACTCCCGAAGAACTCCTGCACCTACGGTTTCCAGGATTTGATCATGAATCAGCAGGCACTCTGTGCCAAGCGAAGCGGGATCGGGCAGCGCTTGGGTGAACATGACCTCGGTATCGCCGAATATCTGTCGCTGGCAGTCGTGGCTCTGCCTCGTCGGGATATGCAGTTGCGGAAACAGATGTCGGTACAGTTGACAGATGGTCTCCGCGACCTGCACTGCGGACAGTGTATCGATCGACAACCGGACATGGACATCGCGGTACGCGGATTCCCGATCAGCAAGGAGTCTTGGTAGCGTGGACTGGGGGTCAGGATGAAGCAGAGGGCGAAGCATCCCGCTATGAGCCAGCCGCGAACACAGGACCGCCACAGAGGCATCTAGTCCGATAAGGAGTCCGCTGTTCTTGAGGAGTTGACGGGTCTTGTCGATGGTAATGAGTCCGCCGCCTACCGCTAGCACGCGTGGCTCACTACCCAGCGTTGCGATCAGCTGATGTTCACGCAGACGAAGCGCAGCTTCTCCTTCGCGCTGAAGCAGTTCCGATACCGATGTTCCGGCCTGTTTCGCGATCTCCTGATCGGAGTCGACAAACGGAACTCCCAGCCGCTCGGCGCAGAGCTGACCAATCGTTGTTTTGCCGACCCCTGGCGGACCACTCAGGACAAGCATGGCGAGGTATCCTGCCACCATCACCGGGGATCTGCTAGCTTTTCCCAAGCGATGTAGTTATCCCGATTGCGGTCGAGGACAATGGGGGATTGGGCAGCAGTCCATCCTATGCTCGGAGTCACATCCTTTGAGCAGTGGGCATTGATGCGGATCAGGTTTTCGGGCTTGCGGAAGCTCCTGTTGACAGGACGCCATCGCGGCTCAGTGGTGGGGCGAACGCTACTTCCAGGGCAAGCTCACTTGTCGTGCATCACAGTACACAGCTCACCTGTGTCGCCAATGTGGGTATTTAGGAGTCGAAGGATCATTTGCTTGGTGCGGCGGTCCCACTTGTCGCGGCTGAATTGAGCGGAGAGATGACCGACTCTTTGCTTGAGTAGATCAGGAACGTCGAGCCATAGCCGTCTGTCGCGTTGACGATTCGCCATCCTTGATAAGATGAATGGGATACAGCCTGTCGATTTTGGCGAAGAAAGATCGTCGATCGCAGCACAGCTCGCGCGGGGAGCGCGTGGAGGTGCATTCGGTGAAAACAGTCGCAGGGTTAGGTGATGCAGGAAACCGCGGATGGGCCGATTGCGTCCCCAACGGAAGACCGACCTCGGTGGCCCCGTTTGCTCGGGGCCAAAGCGGCTTCCCAGGACAGCTGAAGGGGAGCCTGCGGCGCTGGTTGGTCTTTGCTGTCGCGCTCTTGCCTGGTTGTGAATCACTGTGGCGTCCCTACCTGGAGCCATGTGACTTAAACCGCACACAGTGCCGCTACGATGTGATCCCTTCCAATGGCATCGACCCGGGTTGGTTCGGAGAGGCCCAAGCCAAGCTCAGTCCCACGGAAGATCTGGTGATCGACACCGACCTCGGAACGGTGACCACCGCTGTTTCCAAGCAGCCGCTGTCGGATGTGAGCTATCACCAAGTCGCAGAAGTAGACTGCGGCGGCGGATGGAAGGTTGGCATGGGAGTCTTTGGTTGGAAGCAGATCAACATTCCCGATGGGGTGCGGGTGCGGTTTACTGGATCACGGGCGGCAGCCCTCATTGCGTCGGGACCAATCGAGATAGAAGGTCTGCTCGACCTGCGCGGTGGATTGAGCGAATGCAGTGACCCAAGCTGCGCTGGACCCGGTGGATTCGTTGGTGGTTCTCTCCATCGGACCACGCTGCAGGGGAGTGGACCCGGCGGGGGAGTCCATGGCTTCGGCGGTGGGAGCGGAGTTGGGGAAGAGGCGGGCGGCGGTGGTGGTGGAGCTTGTGGCGTCGGGGGAAAGGGCGGTGATGCGGGTATCGACATGTACCTTGGGGGGAACGGGGGACCGGCCTACCTAAAATCTGAGCTGGTTCCTCTTTGCGGTGGTAGTGGTGGCGGTTCCGGAGGGATAGGCAAGTCGACGATCGACCCTGGACAACGTGGTGGTGGTGGTGGTGGCGCAATTCAGATCGTGTCCCAGGTCTCGGTTTCGATCCGCTCATCAGCCGACACACCGAGCGGAATTCAGGCCGGTGGTGGAGGTGGCCAACCCGATCAGGACAGCAACTTCAACGACGGTGGCGGCGGGGGCGGTAGCGGTGGGGCAATTCTCATCGAAGCCCCGAGCATCTCGATCGGTGCGGGGGCTGTCGTTGCCGTGAACGGTGGCGGAGGCGCTGGTGGATTCAACGAAACGATGAAAACCAACGCGGGACAGCCAGGACTGCTGTCATCGACTCTGGCGGCCGGTGGTATGGGCACGTGTTCCGGCGGATCAGGAGGAGCCGGTGGTATGCCCAATGGTTCGGCTGCGAGCGGCATGCCGAGAGACGGTGGCGCAGGTGGCGGTGGGGCCGTGGGGCGGATTCGTTTCAACTCTCTCGACAACGGCGTTGTACTAGACGGCGTACTGAGTCCCAGTATGGGAGACTGCCAGAGCACGGGGCGTTTGAGTCTCCGCTAGGGGTGTCTACTACCCAAGCCGGTTGATGCGGACAACTGTGGCGGAGAGAGTGGTGCGGGATGAAGCGCAGCAGGAAGGGTGAAAAAGAACGTGCTGCCAATTCCCTGTTGGCTCTCGACGCCGATTACTCCGCCGTGCGCTTCAACGATCTCTTTGGCAATCGACAATCCCAGACCTGCGGACCCAGCTGTGCTGCCAGGAATGCGGAAGAACTTTTGAAAGATCTCGGCCTGATACTCCAAGGGGATGCCGGTACCGGTGTCTTGAACCTCGAATCGTACGATGGTCTTCGCGAGTGTCTCTTTCGCCCTCACCGTGACTGAGCCCCCTTCAGGAGTGTGGCGAATTGCATTTCCAATTAGGTTTGCAAACACCAGTCCGAGTCTATCTGGATCAACAGAGATCTCTGTCTGGACAAGGGGAGATAGCTCCGATTTCAGCGTCACATGGTGCTGCTTCGCGAACAAGTGCTGGTCTGCGAGTGCTCCTTCCAAGAGATCGGCGATTGGGAGCGACACCTTGCGCATCTCGACCTTGCCCGCTTGCAGGCGCGCTAGATCCAGCAAGTCATCGATGAATGACTGTAAGCGCTCACAGTCCTCACGAGCTGCGTCGAGTAGTTCTGCCTGTTTGTCGTTAATGCTGCCCACGACACCCTCCAGACAAAGGTGGACTGCCATTCGCAGAGAGGTGAGCGGAGTCCGAAGCTCGTGAGCCACCGTCGCAACCAAGTCGTCCTTCAGTTCGTCAAAACGACGCAGGCGGGTCACATCCTGCAAGATCACTGTCGCACCCTGCACCCCACCGTGCACACCGTACAGAGGAGTCGCACGCGGTAGAAGATAGCGATGCCCATCGGTGGATTCGATCCGTTGCGCTTCCGTAAAATCACGCGGCGAGTAACTTCCTTTTCCGGATAGGACATGACCACGAACCCGCTCTAACACTGTTCGTAGTGATGGAACGAGTCGACCGATGGGTTCCATGCTGTGACCGGATGGATCAATTCCCAGTAGAGACTCTGCTGCCTGATTTGTGCTGAGGACGCCTCCTGCCGAATCGAAGATAATCACCGGATCAGGAATGCTGTCGATCGCGGACTGAGCTGCATGCTGCGTTGCAAGCAGCTCTCCCAAAGAACTGTTGTGATAGCGCTGCAAGTGTTCGGCCATGGCGTTGAAGTCCGCTGCCAGTCGCGCCAGCTCATCGGTACCCGCTACGTCCGCACGTGAGTCCAGATCACCTTCGCCGATGCGGTGAGCCGCCAACGAGAGTCGCGCCAAAGGACGAAGCAACCGTTCTGTCAGAAGCAGTGATGCCAAAATCCCAAGCACGATTGCAGCCACGGCAGCAGACGCAGTCGCTTGACGCAGCTTCTGTCCAGATCGCTGGGCTCGCTCACTCTTGCGCACCATTGCATCCTGGTTCATGACCAAGATCTCATTGGCGGCACCCTTGACCGCCAAAAACGTTGGTTCTACGGTAGAGAAGTACGTATCCCGCAAGGATACAGTATCCTTCAGTTCGGCAAGCTCATCGAAGCGGCGTTGATAGTCCATCCACAGTTTGCGTAGCTTGCGGGCCGCATCGGACTCTCCAGACTCGGTGATGTTCTCTTCTTCTACGCGCAGCTCAGCCTCGAAGCGCTCACGATTCTGTGCCGCTTGCTCCAGTCCCTTACTTCTCTGTCCCGCAATCAGGAACAGTGCCCCACTATCCATCCGTTCGATGGCCTCCTTCATTCGCTGGGTGGCTAGGACACTGCGATAGTTTTCGTGAATGATGTTCTGGGCACTGTTTCCAATCGATGTAACAGTGACAAATGCAATCACACTAAGAACGACCAAGGCAAGCAAGTGCGGGGTTTGGCTGAGTAGGAGCTTCCTCCGCAGTGACAGCGTCATTCGGAGTCCTCCCTCTCTTGGTATCCGACCGGATCGGATCGTTCCGAAACACTAGACTTCCGGAAGGACACGATGTGAAGGTCGAGTCCGTCTGCCGCTCGAATCATCCTAGCCGTGAAGGAGCGCAGCAGTATTTGTCGAAGTAGCGAGCTTTCTGTTCGCCCAATCACTACATCAGTGACACCGTGTGAGCGCGCAAACTCTAGCAGGGTCACCACTGCATCGTCTCCTTGCAAGCGTACTACTTCCGCACCCAGCTCCTTGGCCAGCTCGATGTTAGTGAGAAGATGTCGCTGCGCGGTCGAATCAATCACGTCGGGCGCTTCCTTCCGTGTCTGAACATAGACGACGTACCAAGCGGTGTTTAGCCGACCAGCGAGCCGTGAACCGCGCCGTAGTAGCGTGCGCGCATGAGGTGGATTGCTCGATAGACAGACCATGAGTTTGCCTCCCCAACTACTGTTGGTCTGGTGTGATGCATTCGTCGTCAGGCCTGAGCGATCGAGGCTATCGGCTACTTCACGCAGAGCCAGTTCTCGCAGGTTCGCCAAGTTGCGTTCTTGAAAGAAGTGACTGAGCGCCCACGGAATCTTGTCCGCGCTGTAGATCTTGCCAGCCCGCAGCCGATCGAGCAGATCTAGTACATCAAGATCCAGCGTGACGATCTGATCTGCTTGCTTCAGAAGTGTATCGGGCACCGTCTCGCGTACTTGCACCCCCGTTGCGCGGAAGACCACGTCGTTTAGGCTCTCGATATGCTGAACGTTGAGTGCGCAGATGACATTCATTCCGACCTCAAGAACTTCCAGCACGTCTTGCCATCGCTTGTTGTGCTTACTCCCTGGCACGTTGGTGTGTGCGACGTCATCAATGATCACAACTTGAGGTTTTCGCGCAATCACCGCATCAATGTCCATCTCAGCCAACGTAACGCCCCGGTAGGAAAAGATACGGGGCGAAACTGCTTCAAGTCCTTCGACGAGTGCCGCAGTCTCCGCCCGTCCGTGGGTCTCGACCAAGCCAAGCACTACATCTATGCCACGCTGATGCAGCGAATGGGCTTCCTGTAACATTCGGAAGGTCTTTCCAACCCCCGCTGCATAGCCCAGATACACCTTCAGCCGTCCGCGCTTGGCGTGCTCCACCAGTTCCAAAAAGTCGGCGGTACGACGTTCCTTCGGATTCCGTGAGCGATGGCGAGACATGACTATTAGTTGGTGACTCCGAATCATCAAGGACTACGATACGAACTCACTCGGTTGTGATTTCACGAGCTCTAGCCACCCGGGATACTTGCCACAGCGCAGCGTGTCCAGACAAGTGGGGATCAAATCCGCTTGACGATGCTGTCACAAGCTTTCCAGGGATGATGACAGTCTCCTGTCCCGCTTTCCTCGCAATCGCTGCGGCAGCTCGCGGGTATCGGCACGTCCTCCTGACTGCTCAGACCCGTAAGCAAGGAGTCTGCCGTTCAAGCTGAAGCCAGACCCCGCGAGAGGTCGGGAGTGTATGGATTGCAAATTGCAAGAACCACCGACCCCATTGCTTGCAGTTTGCGGCTTCGACGGCGGGCCATTCGACGACAGTCCCCATGGCATGCAGTTTGCCTAGAACCACACGCTGGTTCAGCCAGGTTGCATTCACTCCATGGAGAATTCGATGTTCCCGCGATCCTTTGTTCTGTATTTGGTCCTGCACGCAGTCCTCCGCACGGCGGCCCATGCGCAGACTCCTACTCCTTCTGCTGATTCGAATCCGAACCCTACGGAGTCCCATGAGCCACCACCAGCGGTCGAGAAATCGCTCGCAACGCTGCCAGCAACACTGGAGGACAGACTGAAACAGCTTGAAGAGCAGGTGCAACAGCTTCGCACTCAGAAACAGCAGTGTGTGACCCCGGTTCCTGATGCGCCGACTCCTGCTTCTACGGAACCATTTGCTTGGGGTGACTTCACGTGGCTAAACGGTGGCAGTCGTCAGACTTCGCGACTCCTGGACAGCAAGTACTTCACTCCGCAGATTGATATCGATACAAACTATACCTTTTCGTTCAATCAGCCGATCGACAACACCATCGTCGGGTCAACCGCTACGGCGCGCCACAACGAGATCTCTTTGGCATTTCTGGGAATCGGTGGAGATGCACATGTTGGGAATGTCAGAGCTCGGGTTTTCTTTCAGTACGGAGCTCGCTCGACCGTTGTTCCTCGCAATGATCTCACGGTACTTCGTGGGCAGTCTGATCTGTACAACGCCTACCGCTACCTAAGCGAAGCCTACGCTGGCTACCACTTCGACAAACTGCACGGGATCAATCTCGACGTGGGGTTGTTTTTTGCCTACGTAGGACTGTTCTCCTATACCCAGTTTGAAAACTGGGGCTACCAGGCATCCTTTACTTCAGACAATACGCCGTGGTTCTTTAACGGAGCCCGACTTCAGATCTTTCCTACGGACCGACTGAAGGTGGAGCTGTGGTTGATCAACGGTTGGCAGAGCTACGGAAAGTTCAACCAGCTTCCAGGGGTCGGCTATCAGATCCTCTACTCCCCACAGGAGTGGATCAAGATGGTCTTCAATGGCTACGTGGGAACCGACACCCAAGGCAACGCCAGTCGGGTCCGATTTCACAGCGATAACAGTCTGCTGGTGCGCACTTTCAATCGCCCTTCGGCCAAGGGACTCAGCCGGGCCGCGTTCTCTTTGACCTTCGATCTCGGTTTTGAGGAAGGGGGCGGAGTCACCGCGTTCCGTGGCAGTCACGACGCTGGCAACTGCAGCGAGGCCGCGCCCTGTGAGCAGGATTTCATCAGCTCGATGGCCTACCACATGATGTGGTTTTGGCAGAACAGAATCGGCTGGATGGTGGGAGGTGGATTCATGCGCAACCCCGGTCGGTATTTGGTGTTGGTTCCTACCGGGGTCGCAGCGTCCACGTTTGATACGCGCTCAGGAACGGAGTTTATTGGGTGGGATCTATCCTCCAATCTTTCATGGTTTCCTAGCGAGAATCTCACCTTCCGCTTGGAAGTCTCTCATCACAATGCGAGCGTTCCCTACTATGCGGGACCAGGTGGAGTGACGGGACCGGATGGCTATAAGTGTGGCGGTCTGTATGATCCGGATGGCACCATTCGAACCTGTGCGCCAAGTAGCTGGACTCCTGATCTAGTGAATGCAGAGACAAAGCTGATCTTTGCGGCACTGTTCCGCCTGTAACGTAGTACAAAGATGGTCACGCCATGACCGAGCTGAGTCCGCTGAAAAAGAGCCTCCGTGTCCTCGTCATTGACGATGAAAAGAACATCCTGACTACGCTTTCGATGTGTCTGTCGGGAATGGGATGCACCGTTGCTGCAGTACCCACGGAGCAAGCAGCACTACAGGCGCTCAAGCGGCAGACCTTTGATCTGGTATTTTTGGATCTCCGATTGCGGGACGGCAGTGGACTCGATCTGCTTCCTTTCCTGTTGAAAGAGATTCCTGACTTGATGGTGGTGATGATCACCGCCCACGGGAACTTTGATTCGGCAGTGCAAGCGATCAAGCGCGGTGCCACAGACTTCCTTCCCAAGCCGTTTACCCCGGCACAGATTCGCCATGTGGTCGAGCAAGCCACCGAGCGGCGGACGATGCGGCGTCGCGTGACGGAGCTGGAAGAGAAGCTTGCGGAGTCCGTTCCCGAAACCGACTTCTTCACCGCATCCACAAAGATGCGTGCTGTGCTAGAGGTTATCCTCCGCGTGGCGAATTCCGATGTGTCCGTACTGCTGCGTGGGGAAAGCGGAACCGGCAAAGGAGTGCTGGCCAGATCTCTGCATGCGCAGAGTTTGCGCAATGGTCATCCGTTTGTGATGGTGAACTGTCCGACCCTGTCAGAAGAGCTACTCGCTAGCGAGCTGTTTGGTCATGTACGCGGAGCGTTTACGGGAGCGGTACGTGACCAGCCAGGACGGGTGGAAGCTGCCGAGGGAGGCACGCTATTTCTGGATGAAGTCAGTGAGATTGCACCCGCACTCCAAGCCAAGCTCTTGCGATTTTTGCAAGACCGGGAGTTCGAGCGCGTAGGAGAGAATCAGACACGGCGCGCAGATGTACGGGTGCTGGCCGCAACCAATCGAGATCTTGAACAAGCAGTGCAGAGCGGACGCTTCCGCGAAGATTTGCTGTTTCGACTCAACGTCGTGGAGATCAAGATTCCCGCGCTTCGAGAGCGTGCGGAGGATATCTTGCCGCTTGCGCGACACTTCCTTCAGTTTTTTGCTCGCAGCGCCAAGCGACCGCAGATGGAGCTATCTAAGGACGCGGAGTCGGTACTTCTTCAGTATTCCTGGCCTGGCAACATCCGCGAGCTGCGCAATGCCATGGAGCGGGCCACTATCTTATGGCCCGCCCAGGTGCTGGCTCCCGCCGCGCTTCCGGATCGCATCATCGCGCATGCAGAGTCGGGACCGGTGCTCGGTGGTGACTATCTACTTGAAGAAGTGGAGCGCGAGCATATCTTGCGAGTCCTCGGGCGCACCCAAACCCAAGAGGAGGCCGCCTCTATCTTGGGAATTGATGCTTCGACACTGTGGCGGAAGCGGCGAAAGTATGAATCTTCGTCGGATTGACACATAGCTAGTGTTCCTTCTGTCCCTGCCGTCGTCACCTGCGCCTCTTCCAGAATCGTCCGCTTCTCATCGGTTGTGAATCGTTTGTAGAAGCGACACAAGCCCCCCATTGTTTGGTGCCGTACGGAATCGCTCGATTCTGGAGGGGATATGCCAAGAGATAAGTTAGGCGTCATCCATCAATCAGCAATTGATCGATTCCCTGCAATGTGGTGCAGTGTCAGTGGTTCTGCGTGTTTCACATGCGGGTAAGCGCCGATTGACAAGGGAGGATCAAGATGAGGGCCTTGAAGCAAAGGGAAATCAAGATCGTGCGAGCGTGCGTGCTACCGATGCTGGTCCTGGCAACCATGGGTGTGGACAAGGGCTGTGTGACGTCACCCACGACGGACACCATTGTCAACGCCAAGACACAGACGGTGAAAGGAACCATCTCCGAGTATGATGCGGCGGGCAATTTGGTCGGATTCCAGAACGGCAAGGCGCGGCTTCGGGTTGGGTCCGGTGCCTGGACGCCGTGGGCGAACACCGTGAACAACACCTGGACCATCACGCCGGTCTCTCTCTCCAGTGGAGTCAACGTGCTTCGGGGCGAGACGCAGCGCACTGCTGGTACCACTTCGGTGAACGGCACGATTGCGGACTTCATCCTGGAATACAAAACCGACCTGATCGACCAGGGCACCCAGAAGGTATATCTCGATTGGTCGGAGTCGGGTATCGACAGCAAGATCAAGGAGATGGCGACCGCCACGCTCGATCCCGATCCAACTGCGGCGCAGCTCAACACCTTCGTCACCAACGTGAAAGCAGGCGTCAAGGACTTCGTTGAGAGGGCATATAGCGGTATGGACGTCACGGTCGTTGCGTCCGCCGAGACGGCGACTCAGACGGTCAAATTCCATAACGACACTGGCTGCAATCTGTATGGATCGTCGCCGGGCGATTACCTCAATAAGAACAAAACGCAGACCTCGAACGTGTATATCGACGCCATCCGTTGCACCATCGTCGATGATCTGCTCACCGAGACTCCGGCCAAAGCGACCGACACGCTGGCACAGCGAGTGACTGACGTGGCCACGTTCATCGGTCGTACTGCCGCTCATGAGGTCGGTCACAGCCTCGGACTCACGGACGAAGGTCACCTCCACGGCTGCGAGGGCATGCACAACTGCGAGTCCTACGACAGCTCGAATCCGGCCAATCGATTCGACAGTGGCCACCACATTATGGACCCGGGGCCGAAGTCGGAGACGTTCGCACGCATCGGCCAAGCGAACGCAACAGCACGTCAATGGCAGCGGCCAGTGTTCGAGCCATACGGCAAAAGCTACCTGCAGCTAATTCATCCTAAGTAGACGTCCAGGCGGATCTCAGAAAGGACTCGGAACCATGAAAAAGCTCATCTTCGCGTTCCTGCTTCCCATCCTGGCGGCGGTAGCGTCCCCTGCTCGTGCTCTCGATGTACCGCCTGGTGGCGATGCGCTGTTCCACCAAGTGCGCAGCTCCAAAGTCGTTGCGGTTGGCGTGCTCTCTACTGTGACTCGGGACAAGCTCAGCTTCAAAGCAGTGCAGAGCATCGACGGCACAGTTCCAGCGACTCTGGACATTCCCACCGACCCGTATGTCACGACGCTTAGGCTGACACCAGGTAAGTCGTACACCTTGTTCCTCGTCCCTCAGGCCGGTGACCGAGGGCAGCCGGAATCGGGGAAGTTCCAGTTCGCCGTTAGTATGTACTCGCTGGTCTTGACGGAACCGCGTGATGTGGGGTCGTTCAGAGAGGCCGTCGCGCTGTTTCGCAAGGCACAATCCGACAGGTCAACCGCACGCACTCCACTGCTCCAGATGCTTCGTGAGTCGAAGGTTCCCTATTTGCAATACAGCGCCGCGCAAGGGCTGCGGAAGATGAAGTTGCTCAAGAGCGAGGATCTACCGAATATCCAATCGCTGCTACAGCCCTCGCTCGATCCGCGTGCACAGGAGATGCTAGTGCGTGAGACAAGTCGCATCGGAGGCGTCGAACACAAGATCCTAGAAGATCTTATCCGCAATCCACAGACGACGGTCACCGTCAAAGCAATTGCCGTGGAGGAGCTGTTTCGTGCGAAGGGCGCGAACGGACTCAAGCCTCTGCTAAAAGACATCGACACGATTCGGTCGCCGCGCTTGAAGAAGCAGATCGGAGGCCTGCTCACGAAGCAACCGCTGCCCCCGGTCCCCGAGGACCAGTAGCCTACCCGTTCTGGTGTGCCGCAGTCTGACATCCTGTGTCACTGCGGTTCTGCCCATCCGCCAACGTTCAAAGGTGGCGCTGGTTGTCTTGGCAATTGTACGTCCGGAGTTTACTTCCTCAGCAGCTCAATCTGACGAGGTAGAGTCGTGGGCAAGAGCGACCGTTGGCTGTCTTCAACGGGCGGAATGCGGGACGCGGTGTCTCTGCACTCTGCCTGTCCCTCCTGACGAAACCGAACAGAACCACCGGCGATCTCGCGGACCAGGTCTGGATCGTTGACAGTGAAGTAGATGCCACCAGGGAACTCACTGTAGCGCTGGATTCGCCGGTCATCGATGAACAACTCGAGCGCCGCGCCGCGTGGTTCCGGAACATCGGCCACGTAGAGCTTGTAGACCCACGTGACGGGCTCTATCGAGCGACTGCGCGCTTGAACCAGCGTGGCAATGCGGCGCAGGTCCGCAGGTTCGGGTAGGGCGGCATGAACCTCGACGCGCTCTATCTTGGGTACTTCGTTGACTCGGGTGGTCATGGTCCTACTCGCTCAGTTGAAGGTCATCAAGATACAGAGATCCGGCATGAGCACCGGTCGTGCTCTGTGGCTCATCAAACCAAAGCTCGACACTTCGAAGGTCTGCCACGTTGACACCTGCATCAGCAAACAGCTTGAGCGGTATGCGGAAGGTCTGCATCACCACGCGCCGCGTGCCATTGTGCAGTGCCGCTGGATAGTCGATGCGAGAAACGTACGACAGCGTGATGCCATGGCTGTGATTGCCATCGGACAGCGCGATTCGAAGATCTTGGGTGGTGCCCACCACGTTGGCGGCAGCAGTCGATTGCGCGGTTCGTAGCACTACGTACTGCCGTGCATTGGTGGCCAGCGTTCCCGGCGTGATCTGTATCCGGTATCGGCCGCCCGCCTGACTCCACGCCATCTTGGCTGCCCGGGTCTGTTCCCACTCTGGGCTATCGGCACCCACCAGCATGCTCTGCTCTGTGACCGTCATCCCGGTCACGGCAATCGCACCCACCACGGGGGCGCTCGGAGCCTGCGGGGTGGCTTGCTCGTAGTGATTCACAAAGATTCGGCGTCGGTCCTGATACTGCGACATCAGGCTGATCGTGGGAGGGATAAATCCGAGCTTGTGCGCCAACCGATGGTCCTTGACCAGGGACATCTGTTCGGCGCGGCCAAGCAACAGTCCCTGGGCCAAGGCCCCGAGATAGACCTTGGCGACATTCTCCTGCTCCGCCCTGGTAATCGTCGGTGAACCTTCGCTATTCCATACCGAGTTAAAGAAGTTATGGTTGGCACCAATCACCCAAAGCAGTGCTTTGAAACCCTCGGCGTCATTGGAAGGCCCCTGAGGGTCCACCGGATGCGAACGATCGAGCATCTTCTGCCCAGGGAAAGGCCACACGTCTCCATCGCGGCTCCCGTGCATCAACACGTAGTTGCCACGTGCCTGGGTCGCTCCGGACACCGGAACATACTGGCAATCCGTGGGGGCGATCGCCGCGGCTGAGAGAGAGAATCCGTACGGTCCAAGCCCCGCCGACCCATCAAGCGGCACCACCGGTCCCCCCGGGTCTGGGGTGATCGACGACATCGTGTTGAAGTAGCTGGCATGCCCCACTGCCTCGCCACCTCGCGAGTGACCGACGATCAGAATGCGTGAGAGATCGACCTTGCCAAACAAGGCGTGCCCGACCTGGCCATTCCATATTCTGAACTGCTTGACATGCTCTAGGTGGACGATGGCACGTCCATCGTTCTCTCCGGAGATGGAGCCATTGAGGAAGTTGCAGTCGATGCTGCCGGCCAGGATCCCGTGAGAGGCCAACAGTTCCATCATGTACACGTAGCCAAGCGACGAATTGTCGAGTGGCGTGTGGTTGCCGTGGGCAAACAGCACCAAAGGAAATGGCCCTGGTCCACTCGGCACGCGCAAGATGCCGTTGAGAGGTGCGTTGGCAGCCGTAAAATTCCAGCCCGATGTCACGTTGCAGAAATCGGAGATATCAATCCGCCCAGTGGTCCATCCCTGCGTAGGGCTGAGGAACACCGCGTATGGCACCGCATAGCTTCCGCTGTACGACAGACCCGACGAAGCGTAGACCACGCTGGAAAACGGCGTAGTGCCAGGTGTGGCAGGGTTGGTCAGCGGGGTGATGTTGGCCCCGCTCACGTACAGATCGCCCGTGCTGCTTAGTTCAGCGTGAGCAGACGCGCCGTGACGTAGTGTCAATCCCGTACCGGGGAGGACCGCCACGTCATGAAGACGCCGAGCCAACGCCATGCGGCGAGTGCCTGACAGAGTCCGTGCCGCCATCGCTAGCGTTCCGGTGCGTCGGAGCTGTAGTTCTCCAGTTGCAGAAGCCAGGGCGGTGTCTTCGGAGTGCCACGGTGAGAACGTCACCTCTCCTGCATCGCCGAAGCGAACCAACTCCTGCGCTCCTTTGCGAAGGATGAGCGGCATCTCACTCCCTACCTTCCATTGTCGCCACCCGTGACTCGAGAGCACGTACGCGCTCCTCTTGGCGCAGTGCGTAGAGCGTAAGCTCCTCTACCTTCTGCAGCAGGGTCATGCACAGCCGTGGTAAGTCAACTCCCTCTTTGGCAATCTGCTGGGCCGACGGAACATCCGGAAGATGTCTGTGCGCGTCGATGTAGCTCCGCAACTCCTCCGGGGTGCGCAGCGGATATCCGGGCTCGAAGACAAAGTCCGGTACGCTCAAACGCCAGTCGCGGATTCGCACCTCGGCGGTCGCACCATCGATAACAATCGTAGCCGCGCCGCTGGCATCCGTGACCTGGACACTTCCAGAGACACCGCCGCCGCCAAAGATTCCCCCTCCGGAGCCGCCGTCTAGGCGAACTGTATTCTGGCTGTTCGACGAGCGCAGAAGCAAATCGCCATCCTGTCCAGCGCAGCCGAGGTGAACCGCGCCAAGCTGGCCGTTGATGCCAACGGTGATCTTTCCCGCGCTGTTCAGCATGAGCAGATCGCCGTCACGGCCTCCACCACCCAGCGTGAGATTGCCTTCCTGGCCATCGAGAGTAATGGTTGGTTGCTGGGACGCGCTCGCCAGCGCAACAGTTCCGACAATGAGGTTCGTGGACATCGGCGACTCTCCTGAACGACAGAGAAATCACTCGTCGCATCTGCAGCGAGGACTTCGGTTTACACTGCTTCACCGAGCGGGCGCATGCCAACGCACCACCTACTGTCGGCGAATCGTGCCGACATCCTCATCTCAATCGCCGCAATTGCATAAGCTCTTGCCATGAAGATGGTTGGTCCGCAGGGCACCCGCTTTGGGCGTCAGTGGCGATAGCAATATCATCAGGGTGCGATTGGGTCAACATCGCGGTCTGGCAGCACCCAATAGTCTGTGCGCTTCTTTTCGTTTGACGTTACCAAGTGAAACGATTGGGTTCCTTTTTGTATGAAGGATTTCGTACTTTGTGGGGATTCTGATTGTGCGACAGTCCAGAATACCGAGGTTGTTCGCAAGGGGGCCGATTGCATCGAGCCGCTTACGTTGTCCGTTCGCTTACGAATGACTCATCACGGCTTGCACTTGCTGTACGACAGCGCCGACATCCTGCCAGCGTGCATGTTGATGCACGTAGTCTTGCCGAATACTAGATGCGCCGGGGTCTCCGCAAGATCGGTGCTCGCCGCTGCAGAGCACGCCCACGCCGTCGTCGGCTGGGTCGTGCCGAGGTCGCTGACCTGAACTTGTTCGGTCGTGCAGGTCAGCTTGGTCTGCTTCGCTGCCGCCAAGCATGGCAACTGCTCCGGTGTGTACTCGAGCCACACGTTCTTTCTGGGGTCGAACTCGGAGGTCTTCTTCTCGTGCTTGCAGGTGTGCTTCGCGAGCGTGAGTGCGACGGACAGCTTGTCACCCGACTTCGTCCACGTGCCGGTCCACTGGGTGGTCCACGTCGAAACATCATCCGTATTGCGGGAGCCCGGACCACCGTCGAGCACGTGCTCCTTGCGAGAACCCGCCGAGTTCATCGTGGCATTGCCGCCCGCAGCGAGCTCGATCGTGACCCCGATGTCCGTCTGCCAGTGCATCGCGCCGCGATGACCCGCCATGTGAAGGTTCGTGCCGTCAGTCACCTGCGCGGTCAGCTTATCGGCAGCCGCGAGGGACGGTATCAGGGCGATCGCGAACAAGATCCGCATAGATAACAGGATACCAAATCCGTAGCTTGGGAGGCGAAGAAGTTCTATCCCATTCCGTCGAGAAAGCTGCTGAGAGTTCGCCGTTTCAGCGCGCTCTCTTTGCTAGCCTAAGATGGCTCCAAGCAACGATCGCACAAGCCTGCGGTGAGGGACGTACGAGCATTGGTACAAGCCTTCGCCACACTCCTTTCATGCATTCCCATCCACTCCGTACCCACCAACTTAGTTGGGTTCCCTTGCGTTCGTTTTTGAGGGGCGATACCTCGCGATCGATTCGTCGCGCTGGGCGCTGATGATGTGGCGGTCGGCAGAGGTGATTCACTCGTGGTGTGGGATTGTGCGTCGGGTCGTCGGCTGCGGAAGCAGCGCCCATCAAACGGTTGCTTTCCCTGCGCGGTCGCCGCATCGTTACATTGGAGGCGTTTCGATGACCGCGAGTCTTGGCATGCTCCCGCACGGACCGAAGTCTAGCCTGGGGCTCTCGATTGCGTCGCTCCGTGATCCGATCGGACTCAAGTACCGGCTTGTGGCGAAGTTTGGTGAACTGTTCACATTCCCTTCTCCGCTCGGGCCGATTATCCAGACCTCCGATCCGAAAGACGTCCAAGCCATCCTATCCGCCGATACGAACAGCTTCGATGTCTTTGCCAAGCAGCTCATTGCGCCATTTATGGGGGAGCGCTCGATCTTGCTTCTGACGGGGCCGAAGCACACCAAGGCGCGCAAGCTGCTGATGCCGCCATTTCACGGTGCTCGCATGCGTGCGTACGGAGAGACGATCCGCGAGATCACTGAGCGCCAAGCTGCAAGCTGGGAAGTCGGCAAGCCGTTCTCCGCCGAAAGGAAGATGAGCGCGATCTCGCTGGAAGTGATCATTCGCACCGTGTTTGGACTCAAGGACCTCGCCCAAATCGCCCACTTTGGTCGCTTGACCAGGGACTACGTTGACGCCTTCAGTCCGATCATCGCCTTCTTTTCGTTTTTGCGGCACAACTTCTGCGGGATCGGTCCATGGGCCAAGCTACAGCGCTGCCGCCGCCGCGTGGACGAAGTGCTCGATGCGGAAATCGCTCGCTGCAAGCAGCAGCCGGAAGGACGACAGGACATTCTGAGCTTGCTTGTAGCAGCTCGCCATGACGATGGCAGTCCGATGTCGGATGACGAGATCAAAGATCAGCTGCTGACCCTGCTCTTTGCTGGCCATGAGACCACCTCGATCGCGCTGTCGTGGGCTCTGTATCGTCTGTATCAGCAAGAGGATGTGCGCAAGCGCGTCCTGCAAGAGCTAGAGACGCTCGGTCCACGACCTACGCCCGAGGCGATTGCCAAGCTGCCGTATCTGGAAGCGGTGTGTCACGAGACGCTGCGGCTTCATCCTGTGACGCTCGGCCTCGCCCGCTTGCTGACGGAGCCGTTCACGTTGCGGGAATACACCTTGCCAGCGGGCGCGACCGTCGCAGTCGACATCTTCATGCTGCATCGGAATCCGTCCCTGTATCCAGAGCCGGAGTCTTTCCAGCCAGAGCGGTTTCTCCATCGAACCTATTCGCCGTTTGAGTTCATGCCTTTCGGCGGTGGCCATCGACGCTGCCTCGGTGCCGCGTTCGCGCTGTATGAGATGAAGCTGGTCTTGGCGACGCTGCTGCCACTTGTCTCGCTACGGCTCGTCCACAACCGCGAGTTGAAGACCGTATCTCGCAGCTTTGTCATGGGGCCCGAGCAGGGTGTCCCCATGGTGCTTGAAAGGTAACCAGCGCGGCGGGGAAATGAATGGCGCGTATCGCCAGGGAACACAGACACCTTGACGCGCCTTGTCTATGGGCTCTAGGAATGAGCAGGGGTCGGTTGCTTTTTGCCATGGCCGCTCACGGACAGAACCAGACTCTGTAACCCCACTGTTCGTCACACATCTAGCGCGGTCGCAGGCGCTTGGACAGCCGTAGGATGTGGCGCTGGAGCAGAGCAAAGAACGATGTAGGAAGGCGACCCTTTCTGTCGACAATGAAGCATCCTAGCGTGCTCCCGCACACTTCCCAAAGCTGAACCTGAACAGTCGTTTCTCGACGAATACCTTCAGACAGACAATCAACCAGCCAACATCTTGGTGGCGTTCGGGAAGGATGGTGGACCGCAGGTGAAGCTGGTGGACTTTGGTGTTTCGGCACTGGTGTCCGCGCAAGTAGCGCCTCCAGTTGAACCGGAGCAGCCAGGGGCAGAGAGCTCACCTCGTCGACTTCCTGTTTCCGCATTCCTAGAAACGGTGGACGACGCTCCAGCGAGCAAGCCTATCGACGAGGATCTAGGCAGTGGCTCGACCGGGAGTCTGCCCGGGGTCGATCGCTCGCATTCTGCTCAAAGAGCGCACTCACTCACCCAGACTGGGGTGATCATGGGCACTCCCTTGTACATGGCACCAGAGCTGGCGCATGGTGCAAAGCTGGCCAGGCCGTCTTCGGACATCTTCTGCTTTGGGGTGATTGGCTATGAGCTGCTGACGGGGAGACGGCCTTCGGAGAATCCACCGATGCTGCTTCGATTTAAGCCTGGAAAGAGCTGGTTTATGCCGCTCACCCAGCGCAATCCCAAAGTGCCGGTTGCGATCGCTGAGCTGGTCGAACGCTGTCTGGAGGTGAATCCGGCTCTGCGTCCAACCGCCGCTCAAATTTTCGCAGTGCTACGCAAGGTCTCCGTCTCAGATCCTGCGCCTTTGGCGGGTTCGATGAATCCCTAAAGGTAACGCTTGATCCGCAAAATTTTTGTTTCGTATGATGGGCGTTCATGCGTCGGATAGACCGAGACATTATCGATGTGCTGAAGTGGGTTGGCTTTGCGCCCTGGTCTCTCTTTTGGATGTCATCGGCGATCCTCTACGGATTGGTCTTCCGCAAGGATCCACATACTCCGCTATCCTGGGCTCGGCGCTTCTGGAGCCCTGGTGCCGCCGTCATCTCGGGTTGCGATCTCACCGAGCATCCTGGGTTTGTTCCAGAGCCCGGCAAGCCCTACATTTTCATGATGAATCACCAGTCGATGTTCGACATCGTCTGCGCCTTCATTCATGTGCCGGTTAACCTACGGTTTATCGCCAAAAAGATTCTCAAATCGATTCCGTTTTTGGGTTGGTATATGACCGTGACCGGGATGATTTTCGTCGACCGTCGCAATCGTGAGCAAGCGCTCCAGAGTCTCGCCGAAGCGTGCGATAAGATCCGCAGCGGGATTCCCATCCTGGTCTATCCCGAAGGTACACGGTCCAAGGATGGCTACGTTCTGCCCTTCAAGAAGGGGCCGTTTATGTTCGCGCTGCAGGCGGGTGTTCCGATTGTTCCCGTCGCCATCAACGGCAGCATCAACATCCTGCTATCCGGGAGCCCGTTTGTCAGGCCGGGCAAAGTCGACATCGTGATGGGAACTCCGATTCCCACGGCCGGGCTGGCCAAGGAAGATCGAGATCTGCTGATGAAGCGCGTTCGTGATGCGATCATTGATCTCCACGTGTCGATTGGCGGCAAAGGTGGTGACAAAGAGCAGTTTCTCGCTGCTGAAGGCAAAGAAGGTGTATCGGTCGAGGATCGCTAACCGCTCCCGCTGCTCTCCCCTCCCTGTGTAGTTCGCTTTGCCCAGCTCACGTCTTGGGTTCTGTCTTCCCGTTTACCACGCTACGGTGAGCGCCCGGTCAGGTGCTTGAGCACCCGCTGTAGTCCTCTGTAGGGTTGGTTGCTCTGTGCCTGATAAACGCAAGTTACTTGCAAAAGAAGGCCACCCTTGCTTAACATAGCCAGGTGGAGGGGCTCTCATGACACGTTCTATTTGCAAGCAAATGGCATCTGGGCCGAGAAGGAAGAGGACTCTATTTAGCGAGGGAATGCGGTGATGACTCGTCGTATTTGGACTCCGGCGGTGGCCAGCGCACTCCTGGCTGCGCTGTCGGCACCGGCTGCCGCTACCGTTGATACGATCGTCAAAGGCTCGGTGCGTGATGAGTTGTTGGTGCCAGTGGTCGGCGCAACCGTTGGACTGTACGACCGGCACGGCAAGCTGCTGCGCGAGAGCTCGACCGCAGCCGATGGCACTTTTTCATTTTTTGGAATTCCCTTTGGAGACTACGAGCTAAGAGCCAAAGCGCAGGGGCGGACAGAGTCGAAGCAGCGAGTCCAGGCCAGCTCCGCAAGCACCAGTGAAGTAGAGCTATTCTGTGTGGCCAACAATGCCGTATCGGTGATTGTGGAGCAGCGAGAAGTTGCTCAACCCAGCCGTGCGGTCGGATCGATCTCAACCCTTGGCCGAGAGACCTTGAAGTCGCTGCCGAAAGGGGAAGACCGTCCGATTACAGAGGTCGTGACGACCCAGCCGGGCTTTGTGCAAGACGCCTTTGGGAATGTCTACTCTCGCGGCAATCATTCCAACATTCAGTATCAGATCGATGGCATTCCGATTCCTGATTCGGTGGGCAACCTGTTTGCGCAGTCGCTGCCGGTGCGGTTGATTGACTCGCTAGAAGTGATGACCGGAGGGATGCCCGCAGAGTTTGGGAATCGTCTGGCCGCTGTCGTCAATGTCAACACCCGACGAGGAACCAATTCCCTGGATGGCCTTGTGCAGCTTCGTTATGGATCGTTTCAGACCATCGAATCGAGCGGCTATCTATCGTGGGGGAGTGGGCCGTTTTCGTTCTTTGTCGGCGGTAGCTTTATGCAGTCGCAGCGCGTGCTGGATCCGCCCTCGATCACGCCAATCCTGCATGACGATGGACACAATGCTCGACTGTTTGCGCGGCTCGATTACGCACCGACCGGTCAGGATCGCATCGAGCTGTTTGTAAACTACGCGAAGAATCGCTTCGAGATTCCGATCGACCCAACGGTGGTTCCGCTCGATCCGAAGCGCCCCGACTTGGTGCGTCCGGTGGACTCCTTTGGTAACGAATCGCCCGCTTACGTGCCCCACGACACCGATGCGACCGAGACAGAGCACGAGCTTTTTTTGACCCTGTCGTGGCTGCACTCCTTTGGCAAGCGCGGTCAGCTTCAGATTGCTCCGTACTACAAGATGTCGTTTGGTGCGCTCGCCTCTGATCCGGCGCATGCGTTGGGAGCACTGGCCGATCCGGGGTCGATCGTCAGCGACGTCACCCGTCGAGCTGAGCATGGTGGTGCGGTGCTTCACTACGCGGTGCAGGTTGGCAACCACCTGATCAAAACAGGAGCCCAGCTCAACTATCTACGGGGTGCGACCGACTACACTCAGTATGTTCGCGATGATGGTTCTGACAGTGGCGGCGTTGCTTCTGCTGAAGGCGGAACCGACCGCACGAGCGCTCTGCTCAGCGGGGTATATCTGCAAGATCGCTGGGAGTCGGGGCGGGTGGGAATCCAGTACGGAGTCCGCTTTGATCTTCAGCATGTGATGCTGGCGGACGGAACGACCAGTGATCAGTGGGGAATCAGTCCACGACTTGGGGCCTCCCTGGCATTCCTGAAAGATCTGGTCGGACGAGTTTTTGTCGGCGTGCTGTTTCAACCACCACCGCCACTGGACTTGGGCAATGCGGCGCGAGTTCTCGGGGTGATTTCGCCGACAGAGAGCGTTCCCTATGACATCAAGGCAGAGACTGCGCTGTACGGAGAGCTTGGACTTTCGGCGCGGATATTGAAGAAGGTCAAGCTCTCTGTAACTGGCTGGGGGAAGTACTCCTTTCATCAGTTTGATAACATCGCACTTGGTGCAACAAACCTCATCGGATCCTACAACTTCGAGCATGGTCGCTCCGTCGGAGTCGAGCTGTCTGCAGACATTGTTTTTCGCGACTGGTTGAGCGGTTTCGCCAATGCAACCTGGCTGATTGCGCAAGGACAAGGAATCTCTTCCGCCAAGTTTCTGTTTGCTCCCGATCAACTGGCCGATACGTCTTGGCAGACCCTGGACCATGCGCAGACCTGGACCGCCAACGCGGGACTGACGGTGCAGTACAGTGGTGCGTCGGTGACCTCGATGGCGACGTATGGCTCTGGACTTCGTACCGGTCCTACGAACGATCAAACCGTTCCGCATCACCTTCGCTTCGACCTGACACTTCAGTATTCGTTCGAGAAGCTGCCGCTGCGACCCCGGTTGGCGATCGACATCATCAACCTGTTTGATTCGCACTACGCCTATCGAATTGGCAATGCCTTCGTCGGAAGTTCCTATGCCGCACCGCGTTCGGTGTTTGCACGCTTGGCGATTCCGCTCGACTTGGGAGGGACACCATGAGGCTCTTGGGAATCTGTCTGTTATCAGTGACTCTGTATGGAATCGGGGCGTGTACGCGGGAAGACGGAATCCCGAATCCACCGGTGCGAGCCCTGGTTCCCTGTGTGGTGGATGCTGCTCCGGAAGATCCGCTCGCATGTCCGGAGACCGAAAATCCCGATGCTGCTGGGCTGGATGCCGCTACCGATTGAGAATGCGCTGGCGGTCACTTTGGGACGTTGCACAGCGGGGGCAGCTTTACATCCCCTAGGAATCGCTCCCGTTCGTCACGATTGAGGTCCCGTCCAGCCAAGCGACAGGCCTTGCCTACCCAGGACTGCACCGCCAAATCCCATGCCCTGAGCGAGCCATCGTGACTGACCGTATAGGCGACTTGGCCGTCTGGGCTCATGGCAATGGCGGGGATGGAGCGAACATGGCCAAGTAGGCCCGGACCGACTGCCTGCTGCGTGGTTAGATCCCACAGGCGGAGCGTCTGATCTTCACTCACCGACGCGGCACGTCGACCATCGCGACTTAGCGCGACTTGATTGATGCGCCCGCTGTGACCACGCAGTGGCTCTCCGATGGTCTTGCCCGTCGCCAAATCCCACAAGCGGAGCGATTTGTCTTCGCTGCTGCTGAGTAGTCGCTCCCCGTCGGGTAGAAACTGGCAGCCGGTCACCGGATAGCGATGACCGACGAGTGGCTTTCCGATGAGCTGACCGCTTTGCAAGTCCCAGACCCGAATGCTCTGATCATGGCTGGCTGAGCACAGCCGCTTGCCATCGAGAGAAAACGAAGTACTCCACACCGCGCTACCGTGGCCACGCATTGTGGGAAGCGCCTCCTGACCGCTGCGGACATCCCACAGCCGCACTGCGGAGTCAAAGCCACCCATGGCCAGCCGCGTACCATCGGGCGAGAAGGTGAGGGTGTTCACCAGTTCATCGCTTTGCCAGAGGGTGCGGGCGCTGTCGTTCCGCAAATCCCACAGCTTCACGGTTTTTTGAAAATCTGCCGAGGCCAGCAGCTTGCCATCTGGAGATAGCGCCACCGCGCTGACGCTGCCTTGGTGACCTCTCAGGACTCGGTCGCGGGTGAGTCCTTCGTCGCTCGCTTGCCACAGTTCGATCTGATTGCCCCAGCCTCCAACTGCCAGCAATTTGCCGTCGGCGCTCACCGAGACGCTCGATAGCTCGCTTTCCAAGACATGGGCCTCTCGTTCCAGCGGCGAGCGCTCGTCGACCTGCAGCTCGATCAGTCGTCCTTCCTCGGTACCGCTCCACAGCGAGTGACCGTCCGGGCTGAGCAGCAAGGCCTGAAGTGCCCCTTGTCGAGCATGAAGAGGTGCTCCGACGGGCTGTCCGAGCTCGGGTCGCCACTTGCGAATGTCACCATCCCAGCTCGATGAAAACAGGAAGTTACCCGACTTCGGTAACGCCAGCCCACTGACCGATAGACGATGTCCCCCGATTGGTTTTCCTTGCTGCTTTCCGGTCGACGCGTCCCACAGCAGAAGGTGCCCTTCCCAGTCTCCCGCCGCCACGAGCTTGCCGACAAAAGCGACTGCGCGCACGGTATTTGGGGCACCAGTGAGGAGTTGAAGTCGTCGTGCCGTTTTGGCATCCCACAGTCGTGCCGTCTGATCGTCGCTCCCCGATAGCAGTTGCTTGCCGTCAGGGCTGTAGCTGAGTGCCATCACCGCTCGCTGGTGTTCGCGAAGTGGTGGACCCGCCAGTTCCCCGGTCTTTTGATCCCACAGCAGAATCGTGCCGTCCTCGCTACCGGTGGCCACGGTGCGTCCGTCAGGGCTTGTGGCCAACGAGCGAATTGCGGTTGTGTGACCGCTCAGCGGCGTGCCAATTGGTTGTCCCAGTGATGCACCGGGCTCGGCATTCCAGGCCTTGAGCAGCTTGTCAGTTCCCGCCGAAAACAGTCGTTTTCCGTCGCTGGAAAAGCCAAGTGCCGAGGTCTCACCCTGATGTCCCAGCCACGCCGCTCGCTTTGGTTGGCCGGACTTTTCATCGAACAGCCACACCATGCCATCTTGAAAGCCCGCTGCCAGCAGCGTCCCATCGGGGGACTGCGCCAGCGAGCGGAGCGGGGTTCCCGCCGTATGAACGATTCGAGTGAGTGGAGCTCGTCGCTGCAGAAGCTGAAGCAAAAGCCCCTCGGAATCGGCCCCGCTTTGCAGTTGTTCCGCTGCCACCCCAAGAAGCACCGCCAGATCCGGCGCATCGTCGCGATGGACTTGGGCCTGGGCGACCAAAAATCGCAGTGTCGCCAGCTTCTGTCTGTCCGTCGCCAGCTTGCGAGCTTCGGCCTCTGACGCGGCCCAGTGTTTGGCCTGTTCTTCTCTGACGTTGGCCCAGCGTCTTTCACGCAGCGCCCACAGTAGCAGCCCCGTCGCCGAGCCTGCCAGGAGTAGCGTCATCGTCGCGACCGTGCGCCACCACCGGGCCTTGCCCGTCGCTCGCTCTTGCTCCAGCAGCATCGCCTGCTTGGTCTTTTCAATCGCTGCCGCTCGCGTTTCTGCCTCCGTCCGCTCGACGGTTTCGCGGCTTTCTTTGACCAGTTGACGTACCGCTTCGCTGACCCCCAGCTCGTGGGCATCGGCACCCAGCATGAACTGCTCGGCTTCTCGCGTCTCGACTGCATCAAGCAGGCCGCCACCGCGACTCGCCAGCCGCAGCCGCTCATCAGCTTGCAGCTCCAGCCGGCGTCGCACCCGTTCGGCCTGCCGCAGCTCGGACAACCAACGTCGTAACCGGGGCCAAGCACGCAGCATGACCTCATGCGACAGATCGACCAGGACCACTTGGGTTCCATCGCTGGGACCGGGCTTGGATTCCTCTTTGCCATCGGGACGCTCGTCAAAGCCTGGTTCTTTCCCGACGGTGGTAGTGATAAGTCGTGCTCGCACAAGTCGCTGCAAGAGCGCCTCGGTCTGTTTGGCGTCGTCGTCCGCTGCCAACAGGGCGGACCACGCCTGTTGGCGACGGGTATGCGGTCGTCCCTCTCCAAACTGGGTAAGTCTCAGCAGGGTTCTTCGACACAGCCGCTGCTCAAAAGGGGACAGCTCTGCCAGGACTTCCTCGGCATGCAGAGTCAGTGCTGCGCCCAGTCCGCTCACGAGCTGTGGTGCGCCCGGCACCGACGGTTCCAGAAGCTGCGCCAGCGCATCGTACGCCCGCAGCGTCAGTCGTCGTCCCTCGCGCCGTTCCCACAGCAGCACCAGCGTCTCTTGCAACAGCGGCAGCGCCCCCGGTTCGTCGGCGACCTCACTACGCAGCCTTTCAAGCAGACCCGACTCGACATGGAGCCCTTGCTGAGCCGCCGGTTCCACGATCGCCTCGACCAGCCGCTCGCCGGACAGCGGCGCTACTTCCAGCCGCTGCGCTGGATCAATGGGCCACAGCCGACTCGCCATCAGCTCTGGGAAGAAATCGGCACGCAGCACCAACACCACGGACACGGAGGGGTGCTCTCCAAGGGCTAGCACCTTGGTCAGAAATTCCTGCTGCTCGGCTCGCTTATTCGACAAAAAGAGCTCTTCGAGCTGATCAATGATCACCACCAGCCGCGACGACGACGACTCCTGTAGCAGCGTGCGCAGCGCTTCCGGCGAAGGCAGAGCGTCTTGGCTAGGTCGCAGCAGTCGGGTTGCGCACACGCTGTGGAGCTGCGGCAAAAGACCCGCTTGGACCAGCGAGGTTTTCCCGGAGCCCGAAGCGCCAATTACCAACAGCAGGCGGTATCGACGGATGTTTTCTGCGAGCCAGGCGATCTCGGTGCGGCGACCAAAGAACTGCGGTCCTTGATCGGCAGCGAAAGACACGATGCCGGGATACGGACACCGTGGCGCAGTCCTTCCAATGCCCTGTTCGGCGAGCTTGGCAAATGTGGCCTCTATCGGACAGGCGAACACGCTGCCCGCCACCGAGTTGCCTTGTTCGTCGAGCGTTGCCCAGCGCAAAAGACCCGCCACGGACCCTTCGACCCATACCGGCGCGCCCGATAGGCCGGCGAGCGGTGCGCCGCGACCTGCTGCCGCCTCCTCCGAAAAGAGCTGAATGGCGGGGCTCCCGCCGACGTGGCTGAGCGTCGAACGGATCTGGCCACTGACCCACAACCCGTCGGGCCGTGCCTCGGGAAAGCCCAGCGACAGCCACGACATCGCTTCTGCACCGAGATCTTCCTCTGTCAGCGGTAAAAGAGGCACGGGCGCGAGCGGTTTTCCGTCGACACCTTTGGGTTTGTCATCGAGCCGGAGCAGTGCATAATCCGCGTGGCGATCGTGCGCAACCAGAGTTGCCGTGACGGCACCGGATGGGAACCACAGCTTGATGGATCCCAAAGGCTCGACGACCGCAGCGCTGCGATCGGCAACTACGTGCAGCGCGGTCAGTGCATGCTGCTCGGCAACGAGGAACGCGGTCCCTCTGTGCTCACCTTGCGCAGTCGACACCTCGACGCGTGCCACCGCCGCTTGGAGCGCTCTGCGGTCAGGGCGGTCGGACATCAGAGCCGAGCTCCGCTTTGGTACGTTTCAACAGATCCACTCACAACTTTGTCATCGAGCAATTCCAACCGCACATAGGTCGGTTTTTGCATGATCAGGCGCTCATAACGACGCTCGGCGATATCATCGACCAGTCGTCTCAGTGCACCATCAGAGACGCCGGGATCATCGGAAAAAACCGCATCTGGCACACACATCAGATCGGCCCACGTTCCGCTGTTCAGATAGCGTCCTCCGTTCGACAGCGGCAGATCTCGGGCCAAGTGGGTGTGGCCCATCACGATGTAGCGAAATGGCCCGAGTTGTCCTAGTTCCTGTGCAGCCCGATACAGCGGCTCTTTGGGCTCCACTTTGTCGAGCGCAAACAGTGTTGGATCGCAGAACGCTCGTAGCGCGATCCGCAGCGCTTTGAGTCGTCCCTCGGGATCGCTGCTCGATGACAGGATCAGCTTGGCCCACGACAAGCCGCCTGCAAAAAACGAGTCACGGCCACCGGAGCGTTCCTTGTCGCTCGGTCTGGCCGCGATGTCGCCTCGGATCGGGCCTCGGGACGTGAGACCTCCATCGCGCATCGCCGGGCCTGCCGGAGCAAGCAGCGACAGGAACAGACTCGCCTGGTCGCTTCCCAGTGCCTCGCCAAGGAGAGTTCGCAGCTCGCCGTCTCCGTCGGTCACGCCACCACGGAAGCCGAGATCACCGCCAGCGAAGGAAGTGCGCTCAGTCTGGGGGGCGGCGCTGATATCCCCTGACCGAGTTGGCAGCGACGGGGAGGTTAGCTTGTGGTCGCCCGCTTTAACGGCCAGCTTGGCAAACTGCGCGATCAACTTGCGCGAGCCCGGCTCGAGCGCCAAAAGTAGTGGAACTGCCGCTGTCGACTCTGGTTTGAGCAGATCGATGAACGGATAGTTGCGCTTGATCGGGTTCATCACCGCAGCGACCAACTGACTGCCCGCCGGAGGTTGCAACCGCAAGTTGGATGGGATCGGCTGGCCACGAGACTGGAGTGAGCACACCCGTCGTAGCGCGTCGTAGTCGATCGCATTCCAGCCGTCGTAGCGGTTGCCGTGCTCAACGAGCGCATCGCCGATTGCATAGGCTTCACCGTCGTAGATGAAGCGCAAACTGACCTGGTCGGACACCCCGAGCTGCCGCTGCAGAAGCTGTCGCACTCGCGGATAGGCCAGCTCGATGTCGTGGTTGCCGAGCAGAACCGTCAGTTTGTGGCCGCGCTCGACGAACCGTCGTAGTGCCGCAAAGACCTCCGCGCAGCGAGACACCACCGTCAGAAGGAGCTGTTCGGCGACCTTGGCATCGTCACGCAGCGGCGTCCAACTGAGGTCGTTCGAATCGCTTGCCGTATCAGGCTCGGCCAGAAAGTCGACGAAGTCGCCGTTGATGCAAAGCTCGATCGGGTGTTCGCTCGGCGACTCGTGGGCCAGTCGGTCGATCATTTCGGCCAGTGCGGCGGTCTGGGTGCAGATCTGAAAGCCGCGCTCGCCCGTCGTCTGTGGCCCCGCTCCGCCCAAGTGGAGATCGGAAACGATGTAGGCTCTCCGCCGCTGTTCTATCATCGCAAATTCCTTGTCGAGAGCCGATGTGGCGTTCCTGGACGTACCCGCTCATACACCCAGCCACTATAGGCGACCAGGTGCGCGACCCCAAGCTGTCGGCGAAACAGGTCAGCGGCTTCCATCTATAAACTGATAATATTTTGTAAATTTTCTCACGTATTTTACATCCAATAGCGGGCCTTACGGCCTCATCGACTGGTCGAACCAGCGGAGTGCAAGCACCTTTGCGAGCAGACGCCGATAACCAGATCGATTCAACTGGGAGTAAGTGCAATGGCCAAAACGGGTCAGCGCAGGGAAGCGTATGGCGTCTACTATTTCGTCGTCGAGATCGAGGGCGAACGATTCGCTCACTTCCGCTCCGCTACCGGCCTCAAGTCCGAGGCAGAAGTGGTGCCGATGTCGGAAGGTGGTTGGAACGCTGCCGAGCATAAGCTCGTCGGACGGACCAAATACCCCAACATCGTCCTGAAGCAGGGAGCGGCGGGACCGGAGATGTGGCGCAAGCGTCAGCGCTACATCAGCGACACCACTGGCGATCTCCGTCGCTTCGATGGGGCGGTCATCCAGATGGGCCCTGGCGGAAAAGCCGTCGCCACCTGGACGTTTACCAATGCGTGGGTTTGCAAGTGGGAAGCGCCCGATTGGGATGCCAACAAGAACGAGATCGCCATCGAGACGATCGAGATCGTTCACGAAGGGCTTGCGCTCAACGGCTCCGGCCCGACGCCGCCACGCTCGAAGCACTCCTCTGGGGCGAAGAGTGCCGCGTCACCTGGCGCTGCCAAGCAAGCCGCGGCGGCTGCCAAAGGCGGTGCGGGGGCCGCAGCCAAGGGTGCCACCGATGCCGCCAAGGGTGCCGCCAAGGGTGCCACCGACGCAGCCAAGAGCGCAGCCAAGGGTGCCACCGACGCAGCGAAGGGGGCAGCCAAGACTGCCGCTGACGCGGCCAAGGATGCAGCCAAGACGGCCGAGAAGGCCGCAGGCAAGGCTGTCGCCGACGCTACCAAGGACGTGGCCAAAGCCGCAGGCAAAGCCGGCGTCGACAACTTCAAGCCTGAAGTCACCGTTGGTAAGGACGGTGTCCATGCGCACGTTGAAGGCGACTTCAAGAAGAACATCGCGGGCGTGCCGGTGAGTGGTCACGTCTCGGCGGATGCCGTCGCCAACAAGAACGGAGTCAAAGCCACTGCCAGCGGTAATGCCAAAGCCGAGGCCGGTCCGGTCAAAGCCGAAGCGAAAGCTGATGCCGGAGTTTCCGTCGGTAAGGATGGCGTCAAAGCGCACGCTCAAGGCGAGGTGGCGGCCAAGGCGGATGTCAAGGCCGGTCCCGTCGACATTCACGCCGATGCGTCAGCCAAGGGTCGCGTCGATGAAAAGGGCGCGACGGGCTCGGTGGATGCGAACGTCAATGCCAAGACCCAGGCCAAGGTCGCTGGGATGGACGTGAAGGCCGAGGCTGGGGCCAAGGTTCACGCCGACGAAAAAGGCAGCCATGCCGAAGCTGGCGTGAAAGCCACTGCCGAGGGCAAGGTCGGCCCGGCCAACGTCAAGGCGGGTGCCGATGCCGGTGTGACGGCCGACAGCAAGGAAGGCGTCAAGGCTCATGCTGGGGCGGAAGCTCACGCCGATGCGAAGGTGGGCAACGCGACGGTGAGTGGAGATGCCAAGGCTGGCGTGACGGCGGACAAGACGGGAGTGCATGGCTCGGCGGATGCGCACGTCGGAGCCAAGGCAGAGCAGAAGATCGGTGGAACGACGGTGACCGAGGAAGTGGGAGCCGGGGTGCATGCCGATGAGAAAGGCACGACGGCCGGAGTTGAGGCCAAGGCGCATGCGGAAGGCAAGAGCGGGCCTGTGGCCTACAATGCCGATGCCGGAGCCGGAGCCTCGGTGGGGCCAGATGGACCGAAAGCGCACGCCGAGGTGGGTGGGCACGCCGATGCGAAGGTGGGCGATACCAACCTGAGCGGGGACGCCAAGGCTGGCGTGACGGCGGACAAGACGGGCGTACAGGCGGGGGTTGATGCCAAGGTTCATGCGGACGGTAAGGCCGGCCCGGTAGCCTACAATGCCGACGCCGGAGCCGGAGCATCAGTCGGCCCAGGTGGACCTCGTGCCTATGGCGATCTTCGTGCCACGGCGCAAGAGAAGATTGGCCCAGTGACCGTTACCGAAGATATCAACGCGCACGCCACCGTCGACAAAAAGGGAGTTCATGCCCAGGCCAGCGGCGATGTCTCTGGCGAAGCAGGCGGCAAGAAGGTCGGCGCTCATGGCGAAGTGAGCAACGAAAGCGCGCCAAAGGGCAACGTCTACAAGAACTTCTAGGCAGCGATTTCGCCGAAAAGCCGCCGATTTTGGTCAAAACAGACCGAAAATGGCGGGGCTCGTCCAACCCATCACTAGGCATTGAGCCGGGTGATGGGTTTTTTATTTGGCAGGTTTGGCGACTAACCGACGAGTGGGGCCCCGATGAGGCGGCGAAGCTGGATGATCGACAACGACAGATCGAAGCGAGCCTGCGCCAAGCCGACCGCCGATAGGTCCATCTGATCCTGCGAAGTCAGCAGATCGAGCTGAGTGGCCGTACCGGCCTCGTACTGAAGCCGAACCAAGTTGAGTGTCTCCTGGGCCATCTGGAAGGCGCGCTGTGCGGTGAGGAGGCCCTGGCGCTTGGTCTGGACGGTGCGGCGAGCGTTGATGACTTCATCGCTGATGCTCTCGCGGAGCTGCTCCATCCGCAGCTCGGCATCGCGGCGCTGGGCATCGAACTGGTGGCGCTGCGCATCGCGGACAAAGCCGTCGAAGAGCTGCCAGTCGATTTGGGCACCGAAGGAGTAGCTGTCATTGCGGCCCGCAAAGCCGGTGGCATTGGTCAGGCGGATGTTGCCAAACAGCGAGACGTTGGGCGCATAGCGCAGCCACGATGACGTCACTTGCGACTTGGCGGCCTGCATCGACAGATCGATGCTGAGAAGCTCGGGACGGCTCTTGAGCGCTTGGTCGACAAGTTGATCTTCGGCGGTCAGCTCAGTGCTCGGCTCGGGCGGCGGCGTAACCTTGAAGCTGCCTGCCGGTTGCTTGATCATCGTCGCCAGCATTCGATAGGCCGAGGCTCGGCTGTCTTGAGACTCGAGCAGACGTTGTTTGGCCTGAATCAGCGCCAGCTCGGCCCGAGTGACCTCGACCTTGTTGACGACGCCTGCTTGCAGTCGGACCTTGGCGTTATCAACGGTCTTTTGGGCGACCTCGATGGTGTTGGTGCGAGCGGCGACCAGCTCTTCTGAGCCTGCAGCAGCAAAAAACGCCGTTGCTACCGATTGAAGCACCTGCGCCATCGTCACCTCGAGCTGCCGTTCCTGGGCGCGGTAGGCCAGCTTTGCTCCTTGTAGGGCAGGGTAGGCAGCCGGGACCAGTAGCGGCACGTTGGCGACGATATTGGCGTCCAGTTGCAGGCGCGGCTGGATCACGATTTGTGGGTTGGCGCTGGTGAGCATCGAATCCAGCTCATCCACCGTCGGTGGTGCTTTGGTAAGCTGTGAGGCCGGGTCGGTGAGCTGCTTACACAGCGAGTCCACTGCGTCGCGGTTTGCTCCGCTGGCATTCCGACAGTAATCGGCGAGCGACTTGGTCAGCGTCCCTTGCTGCAGCATGCCGGTCTTGGCCAGCGCGATCGACGCATCCGAAATCGCTCCGCCCTGAAGCAGGCTGGAAAAGGTCTGCGCTCTCTGATCAAAGGGAACTTTGACCTCGGGCTCGTTGATGGTCAGTCGCCCTTGCACGTTCAGCGTGGGAAGTAGCGCTGCCATGGCGCGCTCGACGTCGGCGTGCGAGCCCTTGAGTCGGGCTCGCGCAGCGGCGAGATCGCGGTTCTGGGTTTCGCCCAGCTTGATGGCATCCTCAATGGTTAGGCTGCGAGCGGCATTTGCCGTCGCTGCACGAGAGTCTTGTTGGGCAGCCGAGAGAGCGGGTGACAGCGAGGTCACCGAGCACAAGGCGAACGCAAACAGGCGTGCGCACGGGTACATGGAGCTTTCGATCCTTTCTGCTTTCGGTCGAGCGACTAGGGAACGAGCTTAAGGTGGCTCGGTCGCGGCTTCTTACCAGGTTTCGCTGGCGGCGGTGGCGGCTCTGGTGGTGGAGGAGGCTCCGCAGCCTCAACGTCTTTGGGAACGTCCTCTTCCCAAACCATGCCTCGTTTGTCGCCATCGTGCATCGCAAATACCGCTGACCAGGGAATCAGCGTCGAGTGCGGACTCCTTTGGAAGGACAGAGTTGCTTTGATGCCTTCGTCGTCAATCGTGAGGTCCGCAATCGGCATCGGCATGTTATAGCCGTATTGCAATACGAGCCGTGGCTCTCTCCTCAGGTGGGGGGGCAAAACAACGCCGTCCCGACGAGGGTCGAGCACAACGTAGACCCACGCATCCTTGAGGAGTTCGAGCATCACCTGTTTCTTTTCCGGGAGCATGACGAGTCTTTCCGTGACTGGAATCGAACGTACGTTAGCACGGCTCCCAAAATTGGCACCCCGCTCGTATCGAGTCTATGTGAGACAACCGATTGCTTGAACTTGTACCCAAACGCCATGCCTGAAAAAGATCCTTCTCATTGGCTGTACCGCTTTACCTCGGACGAATGGCTGCGCGCTTCCGCACACGAGCTGATTCATGCGCGGCGAGCCTTTTTGCAAAAAGCGCAGCGGGAAGGGGTGGCTCACTCGCGACGAGCGGCCGGGATGGCGGTAAATGCGCTGCTGTGGCATCGACCAGACGAGACGTATGGGCGCAGCTTTATGGAGCACTTGGCGACGCTGAAGAGCGATCCCAACGTGCCAGACCCGATTCGACAGGCGGCAGAGGCCCTGGTTGGCATGTCGATGAAAGCCGAATTGGTGACGCTCGGCAAAACGGGGGATCCGACTCGGGTTGAGCCAGCCGAACGGATTTTGGCCTGGGCGAAGCAGCTCGTCGCTGAATACCAGACGGTCCAGTAGGAATCTCTCGTCGAAGCGTGGCTTCGGACGTCGGCTAGTTACCTCGAAAAACCGGCGGCCGCTTTTCCAAAAAAGCCGCCACACCTTCGCTGGCGTCTGCGGTCTTGCTGAGCAGGCTCTGGCTGTGGGCTTCCCACTCGAGCATCGTTCCCAAGTCCACGGTCGCGCTGCGATGAAGTGCGCGCTTGGTCATCGCCTGAGCCAGTTTCGGTCCACTTGCCAGCTTTTCGCACCAGCCGAGTGCCGTCTGCTCCAACTCGCTTGCCGCCACCACCGAGTGTACCAAACCAATCGTCTTGGCTTCGTCTGCGCTCAGCACGGCGGCGGTCATGAGCATGTGCATCGCTTTCGACGAGCCAACCGCCTGAGGCAACAGCCATGACAGCCCAAAGTCTGCGGACAGTCCGACACGATGAAAGACAGCTCCAAAGGTCGCGGTATCGGCACAAACGCGCAGATCACAGACGAGAGCCAATGACAGACCGGCCCCCATGCACACCCCTGGAATGGCTGCGATGACCGGCAGGTCTAGCTCGTAGATGGTTTGAATCAGTCTGCTATCACGAACGAGCTGTTCTCGGCGATCGGCTGTGGACAGAGCCAGGCGATCGGGCATCGTCTTGAGGTCACCGCCGGATGAGAATGCACCGCCGCTGCCGCTCAGCAGGATGGCGCGTACTTGCGGTTGTCGCTGAATTTCGACGAGGTGCGCTGCCAGTTGCTGCCATTCTTCAGGCCGTAGCGCGTTTTTTGCCTCGGGACGATGAAGGGTGAGACGGGCCACTCGCCCCGCCAGGTCGAAGGACAGCAGAACCGACATGGAGAGGTTTATATCGCGATTCCAGTGACGGATCCGGCTATCTATGGCTAAAATTGCCACCTTAGGCGCTGATTCGGCGTCCTGTGATCTTGATGCACAACTTCCTCTTGGACTTCGACTGGGCTGCCGGCGTTGATACGTTGGCGCAGGCAGCTTCTCCGGTGGCGACAAAGCTTGGTGCTTTTGAGTCGCTTCGTGACTGGGCCAAAAACGCGGATCGCATCACGCTGCTGACGCTCGGGTCGATGATCCTGTGCTCTGTGGCGGCGGTGACGGTCGCGATCGAGCGTACGCTGACGCTGTGGAATCTTGCGGAGTCATCGCGTCGACTGGCGGAATTGGTCCGACGGGCTCTGTATCGGGGAGCGATCGTCGATGCTCGAACCGCTTGTCAGCGCAGCAAGTCGCCTCTTGCTGACGTGATGCTGGTTGGTTTTGAGCGACTCGGCCGGGGGTCGAACGATGCACTGCGGGCGGCCGTCGAGCGTGAACGACAACGAATGGTGATGTCGCTGCGTGGCCCGCTGTGGGTGCTTGGTACGATTGGTGCGACGACACCGTTTCTCGGCCTGTTTGGTACCGTCATCGGAATCATGGGGGCGTTCCGCAAGATCGGTGAAAGCAACCAGGCCGGTATCCAAGTCGTCGGTCCATTCATCGCCGAAGCGCTGATCGCTACCGCCGTGGGCATTGGCATCGCCGTCGTGGCATTGCTCGTATTTAACTACTTTCAGTCGCGACTGGCGAGGATGAGCATTGAGCTGCGGCTGGCGATCGAAGAGTTTTTGGAAGACCTGACCGACGCTGGAAGCAAGGCCGTACCACCTGAGCCGACCCGCGAGCGCAATGGGCTTGAAAGCAAAGAGAAGGCTGCGATGGCCAAAGACGCGAGCGAGGAGGCAGCCTGACATGGCCCTGGGTAAAGTACCCGGCAGTGATAGTGATCTTGATGACGAAGGCATCTTCGCCGAGATCAACATCACGCCGCTCACCGATATCTTCTTGGTGCTGCTGATCATCTTTATGGTGACTTCATCGGTGATTGCCGACGCTGGGGCTCGTTCGGGTCTGCGGGTCAATCTGCCCAAAGGCGCTACCAAGGAAGTCAATCCGGGTAGCAAGGACCTGACGGTGGCGATCGGATCCGACGGCAAAATGATGGTCGATGGCAAGCTGGTCGATGGCACCGAACTGGCGCGGCTATTTGCCGAGGCCAAAGGTCGAGACACATCGACGCAGATCATTGTTCACGCCGACGAGTCTACCGCGCATGGTCGTGTGGTTTCGGTCATGGAGTTGGCCAAGACCGCCGGGCTTCAGCGACTCGCGATTTCCACCCGCAAGGCTCGCTAGCGATGTCCGCTCCCATTAGTGCTCGACTCACGCAGTCGCTATCGATTCAGGCCAATGTCAGCTACGACGTACTGGCTCAGACGCAGCCCGATGGGACCAGCGTTCCGGTTCTGATTGGCAGCGGCAAGTTCGCCAAGGTTTACAAAGCCTGGCAGCGTAGCGCTCGTCGCAATGTCCGACCGGTTGCAGTCAAAATTCTACACGACCACGCGACGCTAGCCGACGAGAGGCTGTTCAAGCAAGAGATCGATCTACTCAAAGAACTGACGACGGTGCGGTCGGTGAACGTGATACGCACTCTCGATATTGTGAGGGTGCCGCCTCTGGCGATGTGCGGCTGTGGCGTGGTCTATCACCCCTTGTGTCCGCGAGGCTGTGGTCAGCTCTTGCAGCGGGTCGAGCGGCTCGGGCACGACTATCCGCTGCTGTCGTGCTCTCGCTGTGGCTACGAGCTTTCGGCAGAAGATGTCGACCAGCGCGACATTGAGCTGTTGCGGCCGCCGGCGAAGACTTGTTGCCAAGGTCCGAAAGCACAGCGCGGAACGCTACTGAGCTTCGTCGATCGTGAAGTGGTGGTGATGGAGCTGGTCGAGCACGGGCTCACTGACTTACCGCAGCTGAGTCGCCAGGCCATGGATCGGGTGCTGTCGCCCAAGTCCTCCGATGGTGGGACGGCCAGTTCGCTGCGGATGCCAACGGACAAGCACGACGCACGGCTGGCGCAAAAAGCGCTACTGGCCGAAAAGCTCCATCTGATGGTGCAGCTGGCCGATGCACTCGCGTGGCTCCACGGCGAAAAGAGAATCATTCACAAGGATCTTGCGCCCGACAACGTGATGGTAGTGGCACGCAGCGATACCGATGGCGTAAGTGACTGGCGAGGTGAGTCGCAGGTCAGTCTGCGTGAGCAGCTTCTGCAAGTGGCGGCCTTTCCACGATTTACGGTCAAGGTCATCGACTTCGGTCTGGCGGACAAAGACGAGCTGTCACGGAGCTGGTACGAGGAGCAAGACGTAGTCGCCGCCGCGTTCAAGCTTCCGTATACCTCGCCAGAGGCAAGGCGCCGCAAAGAGCGGGTCTCAGAGCCGATTCAGTTTGTACCGGGCGGTTCGTCGTTTGTGGTGCCACCTGGGCTGGTGTCGTCGTATCTGTCTCTGCTGCCAGGAGATCTTCTTACCGATGTGAGCGACAGCAGACACGACCATGATCTGGAAGTCCTCCGTGTCGAGCCGGGGCCAAACGGTCCGATGGCGTACTTTCGAGGAGAACCTCCGCCAAGTTCATCGGGAACGAAGTTTGAGGTGGTACGTCGGCTCGGTGAACCGCACGACGTCTATGCGATGGGCGCGCTGTTTTACTTCATCCTGACCGGCAAGCACGAAGAGGTCGATCGGCTCGGATCCCTGGTGAATTTGCTTCAGGAGGGCGAGAGGCGGGAAATCACCATCGGTTCCCTCGGTTCCGATCAGTACTATCGGGCACGCCGCGACGCCATTCCTGAGCCGTTTTTTCGCGATGAGCTGCTGTTGCTCTGCCTACGAGCGATGGTACGTGGGCGTCCGCAGAGCCTGGTGCAAAGCCGTATCGATCGTGGACCTGAAGCGGCGCAGGCGCTGCTGCGGGAGACACGGCAACTCTATCGAGCGGTGCTGGAGGATGTGATGTCCGAGCCGCTTGGGCTGCGAGTCCGCCAGGGGCTGCTGATTGCGACCCCGGTTGCCATTGGGCTGTTGGCGCTGGCGCTGCGGGGCTGTTAAGACGGAAAGGGCGGAGCCTCGGCTCTCTTCGAAGAGAGCCAGGACCGATTGCAGCTACTGCGATCTGTTGAGGAATACCGAGATGGAGCCATCGCCAGAGTTGGCGCTGACGATATCCGTCTTGCCGTCGCCGTTGAGATCCGCTGCGGCGACACCTCGTGGAAAGCCGATGGCAGATAACGTGCTCGTCGTCCCGAAGGCTCCGTTATTGTTGAGCGTAATTCCGATCTTTTGGTCGGCATAGATGGCGGAAACGACATCGAGTCGACCATCGCCGTTCACGTCTCCGAGAGCGATGTTGGTCGGTGACGACATCATCGCGGTCCCGATCGAAGTGGTCTTGGGGTTCGCGAAGGTTCCGTCGCCATTCCCCGTCAGCAGCGCCACCGTAGAGTCCTTGGACGCGCAGACCAGAAGATCGAGGATTCCGTCAGCATTAAAGTCGTTGGCGAGCACGGTGTACGGCCCTGCTCCGGCCGGATAGTCCTTCTTTGCTGCAAAGTTACCTGCGCCGTCGCCAATGAGGACGCTTACGTTGGCAGACGATTCGTTGGCAGCGACAATGTCGGTCTTGCCATCTTTGTTCACGTCGACAAACTGGACATGACGAGGCACGTTGCCTGCGACGAGCGGGACCGGTGCATTGAAGGTTCCTCCCGCTTTGCCCGTTAGCAGTGTGATGTTGTTGCTACCACCTCCGCTGTTGGCCACGATCATGTCCAGGTTTCCGTCTCCGTTGATGTCCTTGACATCGACGCTGAGCGGCAAGTCTCCTGATCCGACGGGGGTGCGACTGGGGAAGGTGCCGGTCTTGCTATTGGTCAGCAGGCTCACGCCGGCGGAGTTGGTGAAGTTGGTGACGACGACATCGTTGAAACCATCGGCGTTGAGGTCGAGCACCTTGAGACCGTAGGCCGAAGTTCCGGCGGGATACTTGGCCACTGGCAAAAAGGTTCCGTCGCCATTGCCAGATAGGGTGAAGATCTGTCCCGTCGAGCTATTGTCGGTCGCAACCAGGTCGACCTTGAGGTTGTTTTCAAGCTCGCTTACCGCGATGTTGTACGGAGAGCCACCGACGGAGATTTTGGCGGCAGGATCGAACGTGATGGTGCCGTAGTAGTAGCCAAAGATGATCCCGCTCATCGCTGCCCGTCCGCCGGGGTTGGTCACGACGACGGTCACCAGTCCTTTGACACCCGGACGGGCTGGTAAGGTGACGACAATCTGGTTCTGTGAGACGGATTTGACGGTTGCAGCCTGACCATCAATGGTCACGGTTGCTCCGGTGAGAAATCCGCTGCCCGTGAGCGTGACGTCGATGTTGCCCGTCGTAGGGCCTTGAGCTGGGCTGGCACCAGTCAGCGCCAGGCTTGCCGTCATATCACCAGTGGCTCCCGTCATATCGCCGCTGGTGTCTCCCCCATCGCCCACGCCGCCGGAAAGGTCTTCGGTGGTCACCATGTCGTTGGGATCGCTGCCGTTGGTGTTGTCGCGATTACAGCTAACGACCGCTACCAGAACCGACGCAGCGCCAAGAAAAAAGAGCCGATGCCACATTCGCATGTACAGGTACTCCCGCAAGAAGCAAGTTGAATACGAGTAAGTATATGGACGAGTTCGCTTCTGCCCACCCCAAGGGTCGGTTTTTCTCGCAGAGAGGCCGAACAACCGATCAACGCGGTTGGTTGGCAGAAACAGAGATATCGACTCGCGGGTACTTACAGCGATGAGCTACGGCGAGGAGGGGCCCAGATGTAGCCGTCTTCCTGAAACACTGGATCGGAAGGAAGTTGCCAGCCATCGCGAGCCCACAGATAGGCGGTGTAGGCGCAGATCAACGCGTCGAAGATGTGGTCGTTCTTGACGACGAATTCGCGCCATTGACCTGGACCGAAGGCCAGCTCGGGGAGAGAAGCGAGAACCCGCTCGCGGACAGCTGGTCCATGACCGGAGCGCTTGTAGGTGCGTGCCACTTCGGAGCCAAGCGAGAGCGGGATCGGCTTGCCAGTCAATGAAACTGCTCGACCATGCGCGTCTCGATAGCGGATAGCCGATGTCGGCTGCGGCGGTGTTGGATCGGGAAACAGCAGCGCCAGCGTTGCTTTGGGATAGACCTCAAGCAGGTTGTGATTCAGCTCAAACGAGCGACGCAGGGCCTGGCGTAGATACGCAGCGCGGGCCGTCAGCGGTCCCATTCCTTGGCCGAGCGTCTCTCTCGGTAAAATTCCCTGATCTTGGAGGATCACCTCAGTGGCACGCTGGGTATAGGGAGTGTAGCGAGGCTTGCCAGTTGTCGCGACGGTCCGCTCGCGAAACCAGCGGATCGTGTCGACGGTACATGTCGCAAGTTGCGGACAGTCTGGCAACGTACAGCGCACACAAACCGGCAGCGTCAGCGGTGCATCGATGGCTACCACCGCATCTGCGCAGTGTTCTTCGATCGAACTGAGCAGGCGATCATCGAAAAACGGCTTGCCTCCGCCGGTATCGGTGACCAGCAGCGGCTTGTCTCCCGAATCGGACAAGCGCAGCCGAACCACCGCCGTGGTCTTGCCTTTGCCACCACCGAGGTCGACGCCAATAAATGTGCGAAATGGCCGCTGCATTTGCATCCAGGGGAACCTGCAACCCTACCATCTAGGGTCGCATTTCTAGAAGGAGTTGACCGGACTTACGTGGCGAGTCGTAACAGAGTGGAGCGGAATTGGGTAGCGATGGCTTCTTGGGCGAAGTGGCACCCGGATCGGACGACCCATTTGCCCGCGACCATCACGTCCGACACGAGGCAACGGCCCGGTCCAAACATCGCGCTGTCGAGCAAAGTCGAACCTCTGCGTCCAAATAGCGAGGGTTGCGCTTCATCCAAAACCACCAAGTCCGCACGCGAACCAGCAAGGATCTGTCCGGTTGGCTGTGCCCCGGCCCGGGCTCCACCGCGTGCCGCTGCCTGCCATAGGTAGGTGCCGGTAGAATCACCTTCGCCTGCGGCCAAGACGCAGCGTTGACCTTGGCGTAGACGCTGGCTGTATTCCAGCAGTCGCAGTTCTTCGAGCGCGCAGGTGGAGACGTGACTGTCGGTGCCAATGCCGAACCTTCCATGTGCGGCGAGGAAATCAGTGGCAGCAAAGATGCCATCCCCGAGGTTGGCCTCTGTGCTCGGACACAGTCCAACAATTGCACGGGTATCGGCGAGCCGAATGAGTTCAGAGGGTTCGCCGTGGGTAGCGTGAATCAAGCAGAAGCGTTCGTCGACGGAAAGGTTGTCCAAGAGCCAGGCTATCGGGCGCTTTTCGGACCAGGCCAGACAGGCGGATACCTCGGCGGGCTGTTCGGCGATGTGTAGGTGAATCGGCGCACCGCGATCGTGCTGCTCGAGCAGCGCGATGGAGCGACGGAGTGCCTTCGGCGTCACGGCGCGCAGCGAGTGCGGCGCAACCCCAACCGTCACACCAGCACCGCGATGGCGATAGAGCTCCGTTAGAACGGTCGCAAAGTCGTCATCACCGAGAAAAAAGCGGCGCTGGCGAGGGTTAAGCGACGCAGCAGCGAAGCCTCCTTGTTGATACAAACTGGCAAGAAGGGTCAACCCGATCCCGGTCTGCTCAGCGGCTTGAAGGATGCGTAGCGCTAGCTCGGCAGGATTTTGATACAGCGCACCTTCGGGATCGCGGTGAAGGTAATGAAATTCGACAACACCGGTGAACCCGCCAAGGAGCAGCTCGACGTAAAGCTGGGCGGCAATCGCGGCGATATCGTCGGGATTCAGGCTTTCCACGAAGCGGTACATGACCTCGCGCCACGTCCAAAAACTGTCGGTGAGCGGCCCGCGGCGTTCGGCCAGACCAGCCATGGCACGCTGGAACGCATGTGAGTGCAGGTTGACCATGCCCGGCAGCACCACGCCAACACGCTCCGATGAGGGCTGTTTCGTCGCTGCTGGTGTCACTTGAACGAACGTACCGTCGTCATCGACGGTCAGCAGCACGTCCTTGTGCCAGCCCGTCGGCAACAGCGCCTCACGAGCAAAATAACTGCGATGGGTCGACGGACCAATTGGAGTGTTCATTGTAGCGCTCGCTCGGTTTGCTTCGCTTGCGTCCGCATTCCGAGCAATGCCCGAGTGCGCGCAGCGCGTCAACCGCAACCCATCTTGGTAAGCCAAGACTTACTTGGTTAGGTGTCCTTGACATACATGCAAGTATCTTGCAAAAAGGGGGAGTTCGTTACACGAGGCTTGAAACAGCGATGGCGCTTTCACATGAACACGCACTATTAGACGTGGCTCCGACGGTACGGTCGAGTGATGTGGTGCAGCGTGTGCTGACGGCGCTACCGGCGCTCTGCTTCGTTCACTGCGTGGGTTCGATGGGGCTAGCGCTCGCGCTTCCGACAGCAGCTTCCCTTTGGAGTTCGAGTGATTGGCTCGAAGGTCCGCTGTGGCTCGTCTCGATGATCGTCGTGGCGGTGAGCCTGCTCCGTCGCGGCATGATGCGGGGCGGGATGGGGGCGCTGTTTGTGCTGTCGTTGGCCATGGGCGGGCTCGGCTTCCTGAAGGACGTCGAGGCTGCCAAGCGCGTGAGCCTGCTGACCCTCATCGGGATCCAGGTGCTCTCTTGGAGATTGCAGCGCCGGTTGGTGGCCGCACCAGTGTGTGCTTGCCGGGGGCACCAAGTCGACGCCTAGCCTTATCGCACGACTACTTTCGGTAACGTGGATGAGCCTGGGGGTTGTTACGACAGTGACGCCGAGACGATCAGGGCGGCGGTAGGTGCGCCCCGGCTCAGGAGGGCGCGATTGCGACGCTCGGCGGCAAGCGCTGTGAAGGCTGCTATCTCAGGAGCACGCACTGGCGACGGCATCTGCCCAGAAACGAGCACGTAGTCGGCGACACCTTGCCCAAGCCGGCGGCAGAGCTTGGCGCAGGTCGACAGAGCACGGGCGAGGTTGTTGTTCAGCGACGACAAAATGGTGTGCTTTGAGTTCATGGCCGCTCCTTGCGTTGCGATTGGTTACAGCAACCTTTATAGCTCCTGGGTCTGACACCGTCGCTGTTCACTCGGAAGATTTGTGACTTGATACGGCCTGCTTCGTGATACGATGCGCTAACCCCGATAAGATGCGCTGGGGGGGCGGGGACGATGGCTAAGCGGCGAGAGTGTCCATCCTGTCGGAACGTCTATCTGGGCGACGACAAGCTCTTCTGTCCGAAGGATGGCACCCGACTGGTTGTACAAGCGGTGCGCGCCAGCGAAGATCCGTGGATCGGGCGCGTCATCGCTGGGCGTTTCGTCCTCGAGCGGCGACTGGGCAAAGGCGGAATGGGCGTCGTTTACCTAGCGAACCACAACGTCTTGAAGCGACCGTTTGCGGTGAAGCTCCTGCGTCGAGAATTCGTCAGCAATGAGCGCGCCCTGGCGCGGTTTTTTCGTGAGGCTCGGGTCGCGAGCAGCGTCGACCACCCGAACATCGTCAGCATCTACGACTATGGCCAGACCGACAAAGGCGAGCCGTACTTGGTGATGGAATACGTCGAGGGGACGCTGCTCTATCAGCTCGTAATTGGTAGCCCTACGAAGTGCTTGCACCCGCTACAAGCCGTCGACATTAGCTTGCAGGTTGCCCGCGCACTCGAACACGCCCACCAACGGGGGGTCGTACACCGCGATATCAAGCCCGAAAACATTCTGATTACGACGGTTGCTGGGCAGGCAAACTTTGTGAAAGTGCTCGACTTTGGGGTGGCGCGGGTGCTTGGTCAACCACCGCTTACTCGCGTTGGGGAAGAGATCATTGGGACGCCGGAGTTTATTGCCCCAGAGATGATGTCGGCATCGGGAGAGCTGTCTCCGTCGGTGGACCTGTATGCGCTCGGGATCATGCTGCACGATACCGTCGTTGGTGAGCCACCGTGGAAGGGCGATCTCAAAGAGATCCTGCACGGTCACATGAACGCCATCCCGCCGAGACTCTCGGAACGTCGTCGCGATGCACTGATTCCTCGTGAACTGGATGACCTGACGGCGCAGATGCTTGAAAAGAATCCGCTCAAGCGACCGACTGCGTCGGAGGCGGTTGAGATTTTGACGCGGATTCGCGCACTTTTGCCGACGCGCTCGGTGCAGCTCATGAGATCCGAACAGCCTGCGGTCGGTGGGACGGACCCGTTGCTGCGAGGAAAAGAGACGCTGATTTTGCCGAGTTCGCCGGGGGCACCGGAACCGCTGCGGGCGGAGACGGTGATTTTGCCGCGTGGAGAAGGAAATGCCACAGCGCGTCAAGCTGAGATCGAGGCCATTGATGCAGAGATCGTGAGTCTGCTCTCTCGGTTGTCGACGCTGATCGAGCAACTCGCGCCAAAATTGTGGGTCGATGCGTGGCCAGACAAACCACAACTGCTGCGTGAGCTTCTGACGGGCAACACTTTGGCGCAAGAGAAACGGCAGCAACGCATCAAGCTGCTGACGGAACAAGTGCAGCGTCAGCAGACGCGCCTGCAGCAGCACAAAAGTGAACTTAGACAACAGATCCTGGCGTTGAGCGAGCGGCTTCAGCTTGAAACCGAGCTTCCCGAACTCGAGCGGGCTCGGGTACAGCGTGCTATCGAGGAAAAAGAGCGACTATTGGCGCAGGTGCTGTTCTCGGCACCGACGTCACCGGAGCCTGAACTGTATCGACTGCGACGAGAACTGAGGGAGTTGGCCGAGCAGGCGCGCACCGGCTGGCCGCAACTGGCGAGACTGCTCCTCTCAGAACCGCGTACCGAGAAACTCAGCGACCGAGCCACTATCGAGCTGGTGATTGAACAGCTGGCAGCCGCGCAGGCGATGCAGGCGCTGCTTCAGCGGCAGAGTGTGGCGGTTTAGTGGCGCGACTCGGGGTGCTCGTCAAAGTAGGCGCGGCGGCTCTCGCGAGATATCTCGACCTCAACGGAGCCATTCGATAGCCGGGCCTGACAGCCCAGGCGAGAGTTTGCGCGGACATCGAACGCTTTGTCGAGGATGTCCTCTTCGCGATCTTTTTGCTCGCTGAGCGATGATAAACCGCTACGGACATACACGTGACAAGTGGAGCACGCACAAACGCCCCCACAGGCATAACCGACCTGGGCATGGCTGCGCTTGGCTGCTTCGAGAATGCTGGTTCCCGGCTCCACCTCGATGGTCTTCGGCTTGCCGTCGGGTCCTGGGTCGTTCAAAAAGGTAACGGTAGGCATGGGCTTACTCAATAAGAGGGGCGGTCTTGGGGACGGCATGTTCGTCGAAGTGCACTGCTTGCTCGACGCTGCCGACGGACTTACCAGTCATGGCGCGACTTAGCCCAAGATTCATGCGGCGTTGCGCAAACTCTTTGCTGGTCACATCGAGCGCGGTGATGCAGTCGGCAATGAGCCGATGATCAACACCGTTTTTTGCTGCCTGTAAGGCGGCGCGGGCTTCGATGATCGGCTGTCGTTCTTCATCGCTGAGGATGTGCCCGTCTTGGCTGAGCGCAACATCGAGAGCCTGCAAGATGCGCTCTGCTTCGACTCGCTGTTCAAGGAGTGCGCGCTTGCGGAGATCTCCTTCGGCGTGTTCGAAGCTGTCGACGAGCATCTTTTCGATCTGTTCTTCGCTGAGTCCGTACGACGGCTTGACCGCAATATGTGCGGCTCGTCCAGAAGTCAGCTCACGCGCTCCAACCTGTAGCAGGCCATTTTCATCGATCAGAAACATCACTTCGAGTCGGGCCATCCCGGCAGCCATCTTGGGGATGCCGGTCAGTTTGAACCGGGCAAGGCTCCTGCACTCGCTGGCCGTTTCGCGTTCGCCCTGGACTACGTGCAAATCAAAGCCAGTCTGGCCGTCCGCATACGTGGTAAAGACCTGCTTAGCTCCCGTCGGGACGCGACTGTTGCGAGGGATGATTTTTTCGACGATACCGCCCATCAGCTCCAGACCGAGCGACAGCGGCGCAACGTCGATCAAAAGCGCATCCTGACGCTCGCTTGAAAGGATGTCGGCTTGGACGGCGGCACCGAGTGCCACCACTTGCTCTGGGTCGAGATCGCACAGCGGTGTCAGTCCAAAAAGCCCGCCAACGAAGCGACGAACCGCTGGCACTCGCGTCGCTCCCCCAACCAGGATGACGCCAGAAAGTTCTTTGGGCGATAGCTCGGCATCCTTCATCGCTCGACGGCACGGACCGGCGGTGCGCTGCAGAATCGGCTCGATGGCCGCTTCAAACTCCCCACGAGTGATCGTGATGGACGCATTTTCCCAGTCAATGCTCGTCTTTTCCTCGGTGGTCAGCTTGTGCTTCAGCGCCCGAGCTGCATCGAGAAGCTGACGAGAGCGCGCAGGATTCTGTGCGACCTGCTCAGCGAGCGTGTGACCGGCCGGATGTCTAGCCAGCAGCACTTCGGCAAGCGCATGATCCATGTCATCGCCGCCGAGAGCGGTATCGCCACAAGTGGCCATCACCGTAAAGATGCCGTCACATAGGTCCAAAATCGAAACGTCAAACGTACCGCCGCCGAGGTCATAGACGGCGAACTTGCCTTCTCGCTTTTTGTCGAGCCCGTACGCCAGCGCTGCCGCCGTCGGTTCGTTGAGTAGCCGCAATACCTGCAGGCCCGCCAGTCGACCGGCATCTTTGGTGGCTTGCCGTTGAGCATCATCGAAGTACGCGGGAACCGTGATGACCACGCCTTCCAGCTCACCGTCGAGCTGTTCCTCGGCGCGAGTTCGAAGCACGCGGAGGATTTCGGCACTGACTTCCAGCGGAGTGACCGCTCGCGTTCCACCAGGACCAGCGACGAGAAGCCGGACCACGCCGTCTTGAAACTGCGATGGATCGGCAAACCGGTACTGTCCGAACCGCTGTGCGGTGCCATCCTTGGCGATATCAGCCGGACCGCGACCCATAAATCGCTTCACCGAAGCGATGGTGTCGTGTGGAGCTTCAAAGGCACTTAGCTTGGCCTCGCGACCGACGACCGGTGCTACACCTGCTCGATAGCGAACCACCGATGGCAGGAGTGCCTGACCTTGTTCATCCAGCAGGCACTGCGGCTCGCCATCGCGAACGACTGCGACCAGTGAGTTGGTGGTGCCGAGGTCGATTCCAACGACACGACCTTTGCAGGCTTCCTTGGCCCTGGACTCGCCGGGCTCGGCAATTTGAAACAAGCTCATCGATGCACTCTTGGTCACTCTTGGCTAAGGTTTGCGATGGGGATGGCGTCGGCGCGGCTGTGCGTCGCAAAGCGTGGGGCTTATAACACGGCGGTACGACCGGTCAGCGTCTCTTCATGCTCGGAGATGTCATCCGCCATGCGCTGATAGTAGCGCTGCATAAAGACGATCTCGGTTAGCTCAGCCAGTGCGGCAGGGTCGTGCATGTCCAACCGAACAAAACCCGCAAGGAGCCGCTCGGCCAGCTTGTGACGTTCCACCTCAATGCGGGCCTTGATCGAATCCATCCGAATCAAATCTTGCTCGACGCGAGCGTCCGCAAGTTCTTCGCGCAGCTCCAAAATTTCCCCCAGGAATTTGGGGTCGAGCGCCGGCTTTTTGCTTTCGTCGCTGACATCAATACCGTGCAGCTTGAGCAGATATTCCGCTCGCTTGCCATCGCTGCGTAGCGTTCGATAGGCCTCGTTCAGCTCGGTTGCGCGCTGAAGCACAGCCGCTCGCTCACTTGCAGGGGCTCGAGCAAACCGATCGGGATGCCAGTTCCGCGACTTGTCACGATACCGTCGCTCCAGATCCGCCGCGTCGATGGCAAACTGCTGCGGCAACTCCAGTAGCGAAAAATAGGTCTTAGAACTGGACGCTGTCACCGCAACCACAGCTTCCCTTGGTGTTCGGGTTCTGGAACTTGAAACCATAGCCCATCATGCTCGTCACGAAGTCGAGTTCCGTGCCGTTCAAGTAGACCAGGCTCTTTGGGTCCACGAAGATGCGGACCCCATCGGTGAACTCAAAGACCTTGTCGGTGTTGCGAGGTGGCTCGTCGGCCCACTCGAACAGATACGAGAAGCCGGTGCAGCCACCACCACGAATGCCGATTCGCAGTCCTTGCGCAGCTTTGCCGTCGGCGGCACGCTTCTCTTGAAGGCGCTTCACCTCTGCGATGGCTTTGCTGGTTGCTTGGATGCCCATCGTCAGCTCGCTTTCTCCGTCTCGCCCGGGCCGACCTTTTTTCGACGGTAATCGGCAATTGCGGCCTTGATCGCGTCCTCGGCGAGCACCGAGCAGTGGATCTTGACCGGGGGCAGGTTCAGCTCGTCGGCAATCGACGAGTTTTGGATCTTCTCGGCCTCGTCAATCGACATGCCCTTGACCCACTCGGTGACCAGCGACGAGCTGGCGATGGCCGAGCCGCAGCCAAAGGTCTTAAAGCGCGCATCTTGGATGACGCCCTCGTCGTCGATCTTGAGCTGGAGCTTCATCACGTCGCCGCACGCTGGAGCACCGACGAGGCCGGTTCCGACATGTGGATCGTTTTTGTCGAAGCTGCCGACGTTGCGGGGGTTCTCGTAGTGATCGATGACTTTGTTGCTGTAAGCCATGGTGGTTTCTCTTTGGTTCGGCGGGCCTTAGTGGGCCGCGCTCCATTCGATGCTTTTCAAGTCGACGCCTTCTTGGACCATCTCCCACAGCGGCGACATCTCGCGCAGCCGACTCACCTTTTCAGTAGTCAGCTTGATCACGAAGTCCACTTCTTCGTCGGTGGTGAAGCGTCCCAGTCCAAACCGGATCGAGGTATGCGCCAGCTCCTCGCCGATGCCGAGTGCACGCAGCACATACGACGGCTCGAGCGACGCCGACGTACACGCGGAACCCGACGACACCGCCACGTCCTTGAGCGCCATCAGCAGACCCTCACCCTCGACGTAGGCGAAGCTTAGGTTCGAGTTCCCAGGAAGCCGGTGTCCCACCGCGCCGTTGCGAAACACATGCGGCAGCGCCTGCATCAGCGCGTTTTCGAGATGGTCACGCTGACGAGCGATCCGCGCTGATTCCTCGGTCATTTCCTTCATCGCGATTTCGCAGGCTTTGCCGAATCCGACGATGCTCGGGACATTGAGCGTTCCCGAGCGGAGTCCGCGCTCATGCCCACCACCGTCCATCTGCGCTTCCAGACGAACCCGAGGCTTGCGACGCACGTACAGCGCACCAACGCCCTTTGGGCCATAGAGCTTGTGCGCCGTCAGTGACACCAGATCCGCCTGCACATCAGTGACGTTGAACGGAACCTTGCCCACGCCCTGAACTGCGTCGGTGTGGAACAGCGCGCCGCGTTCCTTGACGATCTGACCGATTTCCTTCATCGGCTGAATCGTGCCGATTTCGTTGTTGGCGAACATCACCGAGACGAGGATCGTGCGGTCGGTCATCGCTGCGCGAAGTACGTCGGGACGGAGCAGGCCATCGGCTTCGACGGGCAGGTACGTCACCTCAAAGCCTTCGAGCTCCAGCCGCTTGCAGGTATCGAGCACTGCCTTGTGCTCGATCTGCGTCGTGATGATGTGGTTGCCGCGGTCTTTGTAAAAGTGCGCAGCGCCTTTCAGGGCGAGGTTGTTCGACTCGGTCGCTCCCGACGTGAACACGATCTCTTTGCCCGAGGCCCCGATGAGCTGACCGACCTGCTCACGCGCATCGTCGACCGCTTTTTCTGCAGTCCAGCCAAAGGCGTGATTGCGGCTCGCCGCGTTGCCAAAGTGCGTCGTGAAGTACGGCAGCATCGCCTCGAGGACACGCGGGTCAACCGGTGTCGTCGAGTGGTAATCCATGAAAATCGGGAGCTTCAGCGCCATGTTTCGTCCTTTAACTAACCAGCACCCCGGCCACCATCAGCGGCTGGGGTCCGTCGTGGCCGTGAATGCGGCAGCCACCACACTCGGAGGCGGGTATTTCCGGGCTACATACCTTGCATCCGTCGAGGTAGCTGAGCCCGGCTTGCAGGTCGTGCTCTAGTCGACGGAGCTTGTCCATTTGTTCTCGCGTCTCACGCAGTTTTTGGTCGAGCAGTGAGCGCAGCTTGGTCATCGCCTCGATGCCGACTCGCTGCTCTTCTAGGTCGCGCAATAGCTGCGAGATTTCCCCGAGCGAGACATCGGCATCTTGGAGCCGCGTAATCCACTGCACTCGCTCGATGGCCGTCTGTGAATACAGCCGAAAGCCTCCGCGTGAGCGAATCACCGGCTTGAGCAGACCCAGTTCCTCGTATAGGTGGAGCGCCCGAGTGGTCTTGTTGCACAGCTCAGCGAGCTGACCAATGCGCAACAGCTTGTCGGGCCTTGGCTGCCCGCCTTCGCTTTCTCCTTCAGCCGGGGCTGTCGGGGTCGCTTGGTTTGTGGAATCCTTGGTCTGCAACTTGAACCCTTACGTATACGTGAGATTTGCCACGTAGTATCAGATGCCACTCCTGGGTGGTCAAGCTCAAAATCTATCGTGCACGTAAGGGTTCAAGTTGTTACTTATCAAGTAATTTATATAACTACGAGAGAGCGGTGGGCGTGGGCAGGTTTTTCGACGGGGATTCGGGTTTTTGCTAGAGTACCGCTCACTTCTTACGAGGAGCCTGATGTTGTTCAAAAACCTCTGTCGGCGAGCACCGTGGGTTATGGCGTTGCCAATGCTGGCCGGCCTGGCGGCCTGCACCTACACCCGTGAACCCGAGGACCTACGTGGTCAAGACGTTCACATGGTGCTGATCCATACCTCGGACGTTCACTCGCGGCTGTTGCCGTATCAGTACGCGCCGAACTTGCCGGATCGCAACCTCGGGCTCAACGTGCTGTCGGGGGTCTGCACCGACGATCGGACTTGCAGCTCGGACTTGTCGCGAATGTGTTCGTCTGATGCTGACTGTGCCTCGTTTCCGACAGCGTCGGTTGGTGGCATCGCACGGATGGCGACGGTGGTGAAGCGCGAGCGGGCGAGGGCACCTCGGACCTTGCACCTCGACTCCGGCGACATGTTCCAGGGCGCGCCGGTGTTCAACCTCTATAACGGCGAGGTCGAGGTCCGGACGATGGGGCTGCTCGGCGTACAGGGAATGGCGCTTGGTAACCACGAGTTCGACAAGGGCGCGAACTTGCTCGGGATCCAGCTCATGAACAACGGGCCGAACTTTCCCATTCTTGCCGCCAATTATGAGTGGTCCGACCCCGATGACCAGCGTTCACCGAAGCTCGGGCGATTCATTCAGCCGATGTCGGTCTACAACGTGCGCGGCATCAAGATCGGTGTGATTGGGCTCGGCAACGTGTCGTCGCTGAACAGCTCCGTGGAAGGGGATAACTCGCTTGGTCTGCGTTCACGCGATGCCAAGCAGGCGGTGTCGGATCTGGTGCGGGTGATGCGTCCGCAGGTTGACTTGATGGTGGTAGTGAGCCATATGGGCCCCGACGATGATACGGCCGTGGCTCGGGAAGTTTCCGACGACAGCATGGAGGGTTCGGGCAACGATCCCAACAGCGCGGCCGTCGACCTAAATGGAATCGACGTGGTCCTCGGCGGACACCTCCACACCGTCTATAACCCCCCGGTCGACATCTCCCACTATGACAAGACCGGCAACTATCAGGGGCACACGATCATCGTCAACAGCGGAGCCTTCGCAAAGTTTGTTGGCTCGCTCGACATGGTCGTTCACGTTGGCGACCCCGCTTCCGCTGATCCGCTTAACCGTCGCAGCTACGTCAAGAGCTACACGTTCCGGGTTCTGCCTGTCGGAGAGCGCCCCTGGCAGCAGGGTGATCCGACAGATCCATGCGATCCCTCGATTCGCTGTGATCCTCCGCATCCCTCGAATCCGAAGGTGACCTGTCCGTATAAGGGAGCGATGCCGGCCCCGAAGCCGCGGGTGGTCTGTACCCCACCCGACGCCGAAATGTCGCGATTGCTGGAGCCCTACGAAGTCAAGATGAAGCAGCTTCTCAATCTCGGACAGGTCTATGCGGTGGTGCCTTGTCCAGCGGGTTCCTCGAACTGTCCGAAGGTGCTGCGCAACGATGCGGGCGGTGGGGACTCGCAGCTTGGCAACATGGTTGCGACGTCGATGCGTCTGCGTCGTCGAGTCGAGGCCGACTTTGCGCTGACGAACTCACTGGGTATCCGCGCCGATTTCGAGTCCGGGCCGCTGACCTTGGAACAGCTTTACAACGTGTTCCCGTTCGACAACACCATCACCACGCAATTTCTGTCAGGTGATGAGGTGCTGCAGATGCTCGACTTCGTGGCGGACAAGTCGAGCGATCGTGGCTGCAAGACCCAAGTGCAAGTCTCTGGCATCTACTTCACGCTCAACTGTCAAAACCAGCGCTGTGCATGTCGTGCGAATCCTGATTTGTGCGACTGTTCAAAGACTGCCGACTGCCAGACCTACAAGGCGCAGTGTCCAACCTCGCAGTCTTGCGTCGACCGGTTGAAGTCGACGGCAGCGCAGAAGACCAAGTGGGTGGGTCCGTTCGCCGACCAGATTGTCCTTGGTGACGACTGCCGCAACATGGATGGCAGCGCCAATACCGACAAGTGCAAGCCACTCGACTGCTTTGCCAGCTACAAGGTCGCTGTGAACGACTATATCTCCGTCGGTGGATCTGGCTTTGTGGTGCTCAAGCGGAATACCACGCGATTTAATACCGGCATCAGCTTGCGCGACTCGCTGGCGGATTTCATCCGTAGTCTCGGGGTCGAGGATCGCTACCGCTGTAAGGACGCGAGTAAGTGGAGTAACATCAAAGGTCGTGGTCAGACGGGAGATTACGACTACACGGGCGTTACGTGCCTTCTGCCAGAGGTGTTTGCCCACGACGGGCGCATCCAACCCCTGGTTCGTTAACGGGAGCTGGTGATGAAGAGACACACGACCTGCCTTCCTAGATTGGGTTTTGGCGCGATTGCACTCGGAGCGATGACACTCAGCGTTGCGCCGGGTTGCGACAACCAGATTGCCGGTGAGCACCGGTTAACCAGCCTGCGGATGCTGCTGCGGGCTCCGACCGAAAGCGAACTGGGTTCTCCGTCGAACACGGTGACTCCTGCGACGCTGAAGTTCGATGTCGAAGCGATCGATGAAAAAGGCCAATTGATGGCGGTCGATGCCAGTCTGTCGGCCTATGTCGTGGCTGGTGGTAGTCGGTTGTCGCTGGTAGACCCCTGTCAGACAGCGACTCCAACGGGCGATCCAACGGTGCTCAAGAGCATTGGCATGCGTGGTGGCAAGGTCATGGGCGAACAGGTTCCGCTGAACATGCCTGCGGTGTTCGGTCGCATCGCCATCAACCTTGAAGATCCCAAGAGCCAAGCTCTGAGTTCGACGCCGCCGATCTATTTTCCTAACCCCACGATTGCTCGGCTGATGAAGCCGCTCGATTTGGCTGCCGGGAACGCGTCCTTTTGTAGTCCCTATCTGGCGCGTCAGGTGACGGTTGACACCACGGCTACGCCACAAGGCAAGCTCATCGTGTCATCGCTGTTTCAGAGCGGGCTGGCGGTAAGTGATACGTCGTCGCCGGACTACGGCAGCATGTATATCTTTACGTTCTCCCAGCCGTCGTCACAGATTCAGATCGGAACGGTGCTGGAGCGGATGTCCGGTGCGATCGCCAAGTTCAACGGCATGACGCAGCTCGCCAATCCGACGCTGATTCCGACCAGTGCATTCCGCCCTGACTTGGTTCCGGCCCCCGTCGAGCTTGATGCCTCACGGCGTCCCACAGGCGGGCCCACGTCGGCCAACAATCAGTGGCTGACCAAGTCGATCGCAGCTCCGGTTCGCATCACCGGAATCGTTTGCGAGGTCATCGAGGACAACAACCGCAAGAGCAATTGGATTCAGTACAACACCGTCGTCATGAATCAAGTCGACACCGATCCGAAGAGCAGCACGGGCTGCGGCGGCGTCAATCCTTCGTTCGACGGGGGCCTTGGTACGCGTTTCAACGTCCAGCTTCCCGGTAAAGGCTTTGCGGGGTTCGATCCGGTGGTATTTGCGGGTCAAGAGGCGACCTTCGTAGGCATGCTGCAAAACGGAGCGAGCAAGAGCGGCAAGACACTGTTTTGGACAGCGGTGGTGCGGCGAACCTCTGACGTGTGTCTGAAGCCTCGCGCCCAGTGTCCATAGCTAGGGGCTGTTAGCTGGTCTTTCGGAACACTGCGATGTGACCGGTGATGTCTTGGCCGCTTTGAGCACGTAGGAGGTCGCTGGTCAGGCTTCGTTCGACAAAGCCATGTGCTTTCGCGAGTGCACGCAGGTACGCAGCAGCGTGAGCGTAGCGTCGAGATGGCAGGAGTCGGAATGTGTCGCTATCGCGATTTTCTTCGACCGTGAAGGCGAACAGTCCGCCGGGATGCAGGGCCTGGGTCGTGGCTCGATAGAGCGGTTCCAGATCCCCGAGGTAGATCAGAACATCGCTGGCGAGCACGGCGTCGTAGCTGGCGCGGTGCTTGGAGAGTGCTGCGACAATGTCGGCCTGCTCAAGCTGGTCGTAGACTTTTCGTTGCTTTGCTTCGGCGAGCATCTTTTCGGATAGATCGACTCCGTGCAGCGTAGCGGCGTGGGGTCGCAGCAGCTCTCCGAGCAGGCCTGTGCCACAGCCGAGATCGAGCATGTGCATCGGTTTCTCGGGCAGGTGAGGACGAATCGCGTCGCACAGGAGCTGGGGCGCTCGGTAGTTGAGCTTGCCGATGAGGTGCTGCTCAAACGTGTTGGCATAACCATCGAAGAGTTGCGCAATGTACTGAGCGGGCGCGGTTGCTGGCACCTCGCTTTGCGAGTTGTGCAGTGCGGATAGAAAGAAAGCTGCTTCATCCCAGCCGGGATGACGACGCAGTGCTTCGCGATACGCTTCCTCGGCGGCCTCTCGTTGGCCGATGCGTTCGAGCGTGGCACCGAGCGTCAGACAGATCCGATGGTTGTGCGGTTCTAGGGCCATCGCTCGACGATAGGCCGCCGCTGCGGAAGGATAGTCTTTGAGCTCGCGCAGCGCATTGCCCAGGTTTTGTTGCAGTAACCCCGATTCGTGCAGCGCCAATCCGGAGCGATAGATTGCCACCGCTTCGTCGTATCGTTTGAGCCGCTGCAGGACATTGCCGAGGCTGTTGTAGAGAGCAGGATGTCGCGGTTCGAGGCGTAGCGAGTGCTGAGCCTGTGCAAGCGCTTCCTGGAGAGCGCCACGGTCCGCCAGCAGATCGACCAGGTTTGAATGAGCGTCGGCCAGTCGTGGATTGAGCAGAAGCGCGGTCCGAAACGATGCAAGCGCGTCCTCTGATCGTCCGAGCGCTCGCTGCGCCATGCCCAGGTGATTATGCAATTCCGGCATTCGGGGATAGCCGTTTCGTGCTCGCACAATCAGCGCCAGGGCTCGCTCCGGTTTGCCTTGCTGAATCGCAATCACCCCGGACATATGCAGTGCGTCTGGGTTGTTCGGCTGAATCGTCAGCACCTTGTGGTAATGCGAGTCTGCTTCGGTGAGCTGGCCAGACTGATGAAGCTTGATGCCTTGCTGGAGGTGTCGCTTAACCCTGGGATCTGCCATCGAATGTAACTTCTGAAGATACGCGACGAGCGTACTTTCAGGCAAAGCCAATGGCGGCTTTTGGCCTGGCGGATGGAAGGCTGCAGTCGTTGGCAGTCGTTAGAAGAAGCCGCCGATGCCGAGGTTGATCAGGAAGCCTACGCTCGGCCCCATCGCTGGGACGGTGTTGCCGTACTGGTCGGTCAGCGTCCCTTCGGTGCTGTCCGGTGTTCCCAGTTCTCCGACCTTGCGGAAGCGAGTCTGGCCGCGCACGTCGAAGTTGAAGGCGAAGTGCGGACCGAGACGCCACTCGAATCCGACGCCGCCCTGGACCTCGCCAAACAAGTGTGACTCATAGACGAGCGAGTCAAACTGATACAGTCTCGAATAGGTGATTCCACCGGCACCGACGAGATAGGGCGAAAACATCCACATCGGATTGCCCAGGTGGACGCGCATCCCAATCGTCATCGGCACATCAAATCGCTCGTACTGAAACTCGTTCCAATACAGGTCTTCCTGCGAGATGCGCTGATACTGAAAGCCCATCTCGAGGGTGATCCGAGGGTGGACGCGGAACAGCAGATCGAGTCCACCGCCACCTGTGTTGTAGCTGCCGAAAGAGCCGTAGTTGCCATATCCGCCAAAGCGAGCGGCCAGGCCAAACTGGGCCCGGAAGCGATCGCCGTACACCAGCGACCGACGACCCACGGGCAGGGCGGGCTGATGGTGCTCTGGCTGATACACCGGAGCGGGCTGATACACCGGCTGCGGATAGTTCGGTTGCGGTTGATACACCGGAGCGGGCTGCGGATAGCTCGGCTGTGGTTGATAAGGCTGCGGCGGTGGCGGCTGATAGGGCTGGCCATATCCAACCGGCGGCGGCGCGTAGTAACCCTCGGGAGGCGGTGAGTTGGGATCGGGACCGACCTGGGCCATCGCAGCGCTCGGAATTGCCAAGGCGATGGTTCCTGCCAACGAGACAAGTAGTTGAGTTCGCGTCATGGCGAGAGTCCTTTCGACGTGCTAGCTGGGCCGTGACCGACCTGGCTAGCCGCGTAGGTGAAGACTGGTTGTTGGCTTGAATCGTAGCAGCTTTGATGCCAGCCGACGCTGTCGTCGGGGATAGGTCAGATGTATCGAACGGTTCACGATGCGGGGGGGAATCGTGAACAGCAGTCCTCACCGCAGCTCGGGCGGCTACTGCTTTTCGTCGATACCAGGCAGATCTTCGATGTTTGGCTGGAGCACGATTTCGATGCGACGATTTTGCCGCTTGCCGTCATCGGTGTCGTTCGATCCAACCGGAAGCACGTCGGCGTACCCCGCTGCAGACAGCCTGCGTGCGTCCATCCCTTCCTTGATCATCAGGTCGAGCACGGTGAGTGCTCGCTGCGAAGACAGCTCCCAGTTCGACTTGAAGCGAGAGTTCTTGCCCGTCGGGACGTTATCGGTGTGACCGGCTACCTGGAACTTGCGACCCTCGATGCTGCCGAGGATGCGGGTAACCTGAGCGATCGCGTCCTGACCTTCCTTCTTCAGCTCGGTCTTGCCCGGATCAAACAGGATGTTGTCGGGGAGCTTGACCAGCATCTGGCCATTGCGGACTTCCACCTGGAGCTTGCCCGCGTCCATCATCGCTTTGAACTTGGCGAGCAAATCACGGAACGCTTTGCTGCGCTTGTCGGCGGCGGCCTTGGCTCGCTCGAGGTCTTCGAGCGTCGCGCTGAGTTTGGCCATGCGCTCGAGCAGATCGGCCTTGTCCTTGCCGAGCTTGCCCATGCTGTCCTTCAGGTTATCGATCGTACGCTGCAGGTCCGCCTTCTCCTTCTTTAGGTCGGCGATGTCCTGCTCGAGCTTCTGTTTCTGCTTCTCCAGGTCCGTGACCCGCGTTTGGAGGTCGGCGTTTTCGCGCAGCTTCTGTTCCCACTGCTCTTTGGGGATGCCGCAGCCAGCGGCGAGGCCAAGCATAAGGACAAAGGACAGTGCTCTTTTCATGGGTGCTACTCCGCGTGTCAAGAAGGAGGCCACAGAGCCCTCCATGGCGGCTCTAGGGCACAAGAACGGTTTTTCTATCCTAACCTCAATTGGCCAGCGCTGAAAACGGTTGTCGGCGACGCCTTTGCGTGGCCATGCACAGTACCGAGCCTGCGGCGTGGGGATTTATTGGATGTGGGGAGGAGACGTTTGGTAAAAAGTGGCCATGGTTGCTTCCTTAGCTCGGCAGTCTCTCGGTTTTCGGCGATGGGTTGTGCCGTTCTGTCTCTGCGCTCAGGTTCATCTGTCGTCTTGCAGTCACGGTGGTGCCCGAGAAGGTGGCAACTATGGCGATGGCGGAGCCGTCGACCTGCGGACCCCTCACGATTTTTCGGTGATGACGGATGGTGGCGATCCCGACGATCTGTCACTGGGCTCGGACCTGGCGATGTCGACAGATTTGGCTGGGCTTCGTGACTTTTCGGCACCATTTGACTTTACGGTGCCGGCGGATATGTCACTGCCTCCCGATCTGAGTCGTCCGCCTGATATGTCGACTCGGCCGCCTTGCATGCGCGGGACAGGCTGGGCCGCGTTTCGTTTCCACTACTCCGGGAGTACCTCAGCGAGCATTGATGCGCTGGGCTTGCCTGATCGCAGCAACTTCGAGGCGGTTCCGGCTCGGTCGACCAGCTTCACCGACGCACTCCATGGCGGCGGCATCGAGATCGCCAGCGGGAACTGGATTTTGATTCGGTTTAGCGTGGTTGGCCTGACCAGCATTCGAGGGGCGACCTTGTCCGTTTACGGACGGTCCTACAACACCGGTGCGAGCGGAAGCTTTGACGCATGGTCACCGATTTACGGCAGCATCAAGTCACCGACCAACTCGATCTCAAATGCTTGGCCGTACACATGGACCAGCGTTGATTACTCGGGGAACGTAAAGGTCGGCGATGCGCCCGGTTTGACCGGAATTCGACTCTACGCAGGTCCATCGTCGAACGACTTGGTCATCAACACCGTTGAGCTTTGCCTTGATGCGACCTGACCCGGGGGAGATTCTTCGACGAAGTGACCGGAGCGCGATACGCTGGCTAGCGATGCGCTGCAGCGGTCGGTGGTTCACGGTATTCTGCGGGTGTGCGTTTGCGAGCTTCGTTCCCTCGCTAACACGGGCTGAGTTGCAGTCGGTAAAGCCGGTTGCTACCAAATCAGTGGCTGCCAAGCCATCTGTGACCAAGCCAGCGGTGACCAAGCCTGCAGTGACCAAGCCAGCGAATGCGCAGCCCGTTGTGGTCAGGCCGGTGCCACCGGTCCCGGTCCTTCCATCAAACCTTCCTCCGCCACCTTTGGTGTCATCGCCGGAACCCAGTGTTGGTGCAGGTACGGTTGGAGGGCTCGCCAATGATTTGGTGCTGCAGCCGCTCCCTCCGCCGATACGACGCGATGCCAAACAGATTCGCATGGGCGCGCTCATCTGGGCCGCAGGATATCTGCCTGCGTTCATCGCTCCGCTGCTGCTGTGGCCAAAGGTCGATACTGCGGACGGACCTAGCGCGCTTGCGAACTATTCCCTGTTGGTACCGTTGATCGGTCCGTATATCTCGGCGATCGCGGCTCCGGCGCAGGCCGAAGAGGGCAACGGTCGCGCAGTGCTTTCTGCCTGGAGCGTTCCGTGGCTTCTCACGAGCGGATTACTCCAGACGACCGGCTTTGTGATGCTGCTCAGTGGAGCGATTCCTCGTCTACGTGACGTGGATGGCATCGCCATTTTACCTACTTCAAACGGGGCTACGGTTCTCGGACGCTTCTAAGGTGGCCAACATGAAGATCCTCCTTACCGGGTGCGCGGGCTTTATTGGCAGTCATCTTGCGAAGCGACTGCTCGACCTCGGGATGACCGTGGTTGGCCTTGACTGCTTGGACGAGACGCTGTACCCCGCCGCTCTTCATCGTGAGCAGCTCGCGCCGCTTCTAGTCCGGCCCCGCTTCCAGTTTGTCGAAGGCGACATCCTTTCTGCCGGACTCCTGGCTGAGCTGACAAAAGAGGCATCTGCGGTGATTCATTTGGCCGCACTGGCGGGCGTTCGACCTTCCCTGGCCCAGGCCAGCCGCTACATGCGCTGCAATGTCGAGGGTACCCAGAACGTACTGTCTGCCTGTCGACAACAAGGAATCCGTCGCATCGTGTTTGCCTCATCCAGCTCGGTGTATGGAGCACATTGTGCGGTGCCCTTTCGGGAAGAAGACCCGGCGGTTCGACCGGCTTCTCCCTACGCTGCCAGCAAGCGGGCCGGAGAGCTGTTGTGCGCGACCCACTGTGACCTATATGGTGGAGCGATCGCGGCGCTGCGCTTCTTCACCGTGTATGGACCGCATCAGCGTCCCGAGATGGCCATCGCTAGCTTTGCGGCCCGAATCCTGAGCGGTGAGACCGTTTTTTTGCACGGCAGTGGGGATAGCGCCCGCGACTACACCTACATCGACGACATCATCGATGGCATCGTCGCGGCGCTGCAGAAGACCGAAAACGACTCGCTTGGCCTGCGCAGTTACAACCTGGGCGGCGAACACACGACCACGCTACGTGATCTGGTCCGGCTGCTCGAATCGGCGCTTGGTCGTCCGGCACGAATCGAGTGGCGACCCGACCAGCCTGGCGATGTTCCGATTACCTGGGCCTCCCTCGAGCGATCCCGCCGCGAGCTAGACTATTCGCCCAAGGTTGCGATTCAGCAAGGCATCGTCCGATACTGCGATTGGCTCAAGACTCGTCGCGACCACGTCTGAGCCTGCTTCGTCTCCGCCCGTCTTCCGTTCATCCTGTCGGCAACCCGCCACGCTCGAGCACTGCCCAGCGAACCCCCCTGACTCCGCCTACCCTCGCGGGTGAGCTCGCGAGAGGCGCGGTTTGCTATGTGTGGTGAACCACTGCGGTTTTGTGGAATTTGCTAATTTGATAAATATGCATGTGTCTATTATTGTGCTGATTTGTGATTGAATTATAATACATATCCTAATTGTGTGGTTGGTGGTCCGACCTTATGGCGTGGACTTTCGAGTGTTGGCGTTATGGTGGTCAACCTCAGGTGGTCTTCCGTCTCAGCTTCGAGAAAATGACGCTTTGTCAGATGTTCGCGCAGCATGTCGTCTCTCGTGTTTCCTGCCCTTACGTTATCTCACTTATTTTTATGTTGGTGTAAAATACTTGGATCGAATTCGCTTGGCTGTTTGATATCCTTCTACGCGGTGTTTCGTAATCTGGTCATTGCAAATGTGTTGTAATTGGCGCACTTACGCTACAGCAGCTACCTGGAGCCGAGCCTCCTCTTTGGCGGTCGGTCGTCGAGGTGACTGCGTGCTAGCGAAGCGCAGGGGAGGGCGCCATTGATGCTTCTTCTTGCGATCTCGATGATGGCAGGCATGGACGTTGGGAACGGCTCTCGATATGGCTATGAGGGGGATGCGTTCGACAACGTCGGGACGTTCGCGTGCCGAAGGACACTGGCTTCACGATACGGGCAGAAGACCTGGCAGAAGATGCGAGACCATGGCGTGGCTCATCGCACGCTGGCGTGTGGAACGCGGCTTGGCATCTGTAATCAGCGTACAGGTCGTTGTACCACTGCCTATGTGGTAGATCGTGGGCCCTGGGGTGCACTCAATCACAATGGGGAATGGCACGTAAGGACCGGTAAGCTGCTTCCTGGGGAGCACTATCGTGGAGTGCTCGATCTTCTACCAGGCGTGTATTCGGCAATTGACCTCCAGGGGATCGAAAAGGTCGTGTTTTGGCGGATGCCCGATCCCCATCAATCGCAGACAAGTCGCGACAACCGACTGCCACCGCTGCGTAGTTTTGGGCCGAGCCCGTTCGCGTTCTACCTGGCCCCCAGCCATCGCAGTACTCCCTTTCCGCCGCTGCGGCCGCTCGATCCTCACGTGATGCTGGCGGCCGTTACGGTGCCAAAGAGGGAGCGCGTTGGCGAGATACCTCCACTGCGGGGGATCGAGCTGCTTCCGTCCGGTCCAGCGATCGTGGCCACAGCCGCAGCACCTGCTCCGGCCGCTCGGTCGGTATCTCAGGCCTTCCCGCCACTGCGGGATGCCTACGCACCCATGCCAGTGGTGATGGTGCAGTCGCGCTACGGAATGGGCCGCTCTGCCAAGCCGATTGCTCAGCCTTCGACTCGTCCGATGCCTGCCAACAGCTAAGCCTACTTTGCGCGAACCTACGCGTTACCGACGGCGCATCATCCGGTCCACGGATGATCGGCACGTCTCGTGGCACGTGCTGACTCCTCACGGAGAGCATTCCATTGTTGGTCTATAGGAAGAGGGAGTGAGGTAGGGCGAGGCCCTGATGAGCCCCGGAGTGCGGCGGAGCGGTCTGTGCTACGCGGAGGGAGTGGTGGTCGTCGCGGGCGCGGTGGTTCCGATGGTGTACAGCGAGCCCGGGCCGTTTGGGTCTTTGTTGCGATCGAGCTTGCCGCTCTTCACCAGGTTGGTGAGGTTGTTGTCGGACTTGCCGCCACGACCCTGGGCTTCCCAGTGCTTGCGGATCTGCTCAGTGGTCGCTCCACCTTGGGCCTTGACGAAGCGTAGAATCAGCTCGTCACCTGTGATCTCGAAAGAGCCACGGGCCTTGCTCGAACCCTTGGTGGCTTTGGTGGTCTTGGGAGCCTTGGCCTTGGTGGCTTTGGTGGTCTTGGGAGCCTTGGCCTTGGTGGCTTTGGTGGTCTTGGGAGCCTTGGCTGCCGCCTTCTTACCACCACGCTTGCTGGGGGCCGATGCCGTCGCTGCGGCCTTCGTGGAACCACCCTTCTTCGGGCCGCGCTTCTTGCCAGCCGAGTCTTTTAGGAGGCGATCCAGGCCGTACATGCGGAAGGTGTTTTCGATCTCTTCGAGAGCGCGGACGTGCTCCTTGCGGATCGTCGTGAGCTGCTTGATGAGGTCCTGAAGTTCGTTCGAGGTGCTGCGCTTCTTCATGGTGAATCCTTTGCGAGGCTAGTAGTAGTGCTGGAAACGGAGCGAAAGGTACATGAGAGGAACGGAGGCTACAAGAGCCAATCGCGATAGATTTGCGAAAGGTGTTTGTGGTCCGCTCTCTGTTGGGATTTTCCGACGGGAAATCGGCGCTGCCAGGCAGCTTTGGGAGTCCTCTGTGAAGACATGGGGAGGCTATCGGGAGGCCAGGGGAAGGCTTCTGGGAAAAAGCAGCCACGGACCCATGAGGTTGCTGAGGGGGCCGCTGCTCTGCGGTTTGGGAGTAACTGCCAAGCCGGGCGGGTGGTGCGGTCGTGTTGCCCGGCCGGATAGATTGAGCAGCGAAACGCTCGATCTGGCAGAGCTCGCTTGCTATAGTCGGGGCGATTTTCGGATCGAGAGATCCGCTACCGTCGTCAAGGAGTCGCCATGTCGCTTGTTCCAAGTCGCCGCAGGGTTTCCGTGGGTAAGGGGGGGCGGGGCGTTCTGACTGGTTTGCTGCTGCTCGCGGCCTGTAGTCCGGCCCGTGTTGGCGTTGATGAGGACGCTCGCGATGGAGGCGAAGATCCTTCTGCGGACATGACCATGGGGCCGCGTATCCCATGTGGTCCGGACCAGCCGTGTCCCACCGGATGGCTCTGTCATATGACGCAGTGTGTCCCGGACCGTGGCACTTGCTGCTCGGACAACGACTGCCAAAATGACACCCGATGTAGTGTGCAAGTCGGCGATGGTGGGAGCTGCGGCATCTGCCTAGACTGGAAAGACGGCGATTCGGACGCGATGTGCAAAGGCAACGGCTTTTCCGCGACCGAGTTCAAGGCACCGGTGGATCACTGCCAATGGCCTCCTAAAACGGGCCCGGCTCCGAGCGCTCGCGATGTGGTGATGACGCCGCTCGTAATCGACTTGGATGGAGATACGTTTCCCGAGATCATCTTTGCGCCTCAGACCGGTGCAGGACCTAGCCGATTGGTGGCGATGTCCGGCAAGGACTGCGCCGTTCGGTACGATGTCGCGGCCAACTTGCAGGGCTTTTCGCAGATTGCTGCTGCGGATCTCGATGGCGATAAGCGTCCAGAGATCGTCGGTATTTTATCGACAGGAGCACCGGGCTCGGGTCACCCAGTCGCCGTGTTTGAGGGCACCACGGGCAAGCTCTTGGCAAGCAGCGGTGAGTCCTATTCACTGTCCGGAGGTGTGGCGTTCGATTGTTCGGGTCCGGCGATTGCGGATCTCGATGGCGATGGCAAGCCCGAGATCATTGTCGGTGGAATGGTGCTGCGCTGGAACAAGGTCAAAGGTCAGCTAGATAAGGTGTTCAACACGCCGGTGTCGGGCGCGACCTGGGGAACCCTGACTTTGGTGAACGACATGGACGGAGACGGCAAGCCGGAGATCATCTCGGGCAACCGCATCTTCGACGGGTTGACCGGTGCCGACAAGACGCCGACCTCCATGATCACGCTCGCGCAGGGTGGGTACCCGGCGATTGGTGACTTCAACAAAGACGGCAGTCCCGATCTGGTGTTTGTGCAGTCTGCGAGCGGCGATCAGAAGGTCGCGGTGATCGATGTCAAAGCCGACAAATTCCTGATGTCTCCGACCACAATTCCCAACGGATGGGGTGGGCCTCCTACGGTGGCGGACTTTGATGGGGATGGGACTCCGGATTTCGGGACGGCTGGGCCGCGCTCCTATTACGTATTCTCGCTCGACTGCTTGAAGACTCCCAAGCCAGCCAAGTGTCGGGGGTCCCTTCCGGGAGTGCTGTGGAATACCGTGACCAAGGATCAGTCCTCTGGCGGTACCGCATCCTCGGTTTTTGATTTCAACGGAGATGGTCGAGCGGAGGTGGTCTACCGAGATGAGTGCTGGCTGCGCGTCTACAACGGCCCCGATGGCAAGACCGTGTTTGCGCGACCTATCACGTCCGGCACTGCACTAGAGATGCCGATTGTCGCCGATGTTGATAATGACGGACACGCCGATCTCATCGTTCCTTCGGATTCGATCCAGGGCAATGGCTACTGTGCAGACCAGAACCCGGAGCGAGATACCGGCATGGCGCACACCGGCGTGACCCAAGGCGTGTTCGTCCTGAAAGATCCCATGAATCGCTGGATGCCATCGCGGTCGATGTGGAACGAGCACTCCTATCACATCACCAACGTCAACGACGACGGGACAGTGCCAGCTTCCGAGACCCCGAACTGGACAACGTACAACAACTATCGACAGAACATTCAAGGCACTCTGGTGAAGACGGTGCCGCTACCAGATGCCACAAGTCGTGGCTCGACCTCGCCAGATCAGACGGACTGTTCCAAGCAGTGGAAGCTCTACGCGCAAATCTGCAATCGAGGCTCGGATCTGATCGCGGGCATGCTGCCGGGTACCTTCTATCAAAAGGATCCACGGGTCGAAGCGTCGAGCGCAATCTGTGTGGCGTACACGACCGCGCCGATTCAGCCAGGAAAGTGCGAGGTTGTAAGTTGTCCGTGGATGAATCCACCGCAAGGCACAGTGGATCTGTGGTTCCGAGCCAACGACGATGGCAAGGGAGCGCGTCCGCAGCCGCAGTGCAAAAACGGAAATGATCTGGCGTTTATGCCGGGTACGCGCTGTACGCAGGGTCCGGGCTAGTACATGTTTGCGCCGGGAGGTGGCTGGTTGGTCGATGGTGGCGTCTCGGGCGGCTTGGCTGGCTGAGCAGCGGCAGCAGCGGCCTCCCAGGCCTTCTTGGCTTCCTCGACGATGTTTTCTGGCTGAATCTCGCCTGCGATGATGCGGCGGATGGTCGGGAAGAAGTCGGCGGCGGTCTTGACGGTCAGACGGAACATGGCCTGGACTTCGTTTGGACGAATCGAGCCGCGTGGATAAATCGGCAGGTACAGTCGATAGGCAACCAGGCCGTGCTGATGGTTGAGATCGAAGCCCGGGATCGCCAGCGCGTGGTTGAGCCTCGTGACCGCATCGCTCACGATCAGCAGCTTGTCCGCAGGAACCTCAATCGGCAGCGCCTGGATGAACTGGATGACGCCATCCGAGTCCTGCCAGCGCATCAGCAGCACGCTATCTAGCTCGCCACGCTGGGTGGGGATCTGCACCGTCTGCTCGGCGAGGTCGGTCTTGTGAAGAACTCCGTCCTTTTCAAGCAGCTTGACGAGGTCGGGGAAGTTGCCAATTGAGGTCGGATCGGTGGCCATGGAAGACTCTCCTTGCGGATGTTCGAGTAAAGGACTTGTGGCGGTGGGGAATGGCAGAGGGCGTAGTCACACAGTGAGGCTCCTAAGGAGCGCCCCCTCAGCAATCGTTCGGACCGCTTGGCTTGTTATGTTACAGGCTTTGGAAGAAAGATGGAACGGCTGACTTACCAGCCGGAGAGGAGCTTCTTTGCACCGCCAGCGATGGCACCGCCGACATTCTTGGCACCATCCCATGCAGAGCTTGCCGCACTACCGATTCCGGATGCAATGCTCTTGCCTGCCGTGCCGATCCCGGTAAGTACCGACTTGCCGGTGTCGAGTGCGCCTTTGCCGAGAGCCATCGCACCGGAGCCGATGCCCTTGATCACGGAGCCGGCTGCGTCAGCGCCTCCCTTGAGGATGCTACCGGCACCGCCTACGAGCCCCTTGCCCATGGTGCCTAGGCCAGCCAGTGGAGAACCACTGAAGATCTGTCCTGCTCCCTGGAGGATCGAGCCGCCGCCCTGCTTGAGGCCATCCCAGGCCGCTCCCGCGCCTCTTCCGATGCCAGACAGTGCGCCGATCGCTGCGTTGCCGAGTCCGGCACCAGCCTCGCCTAGCGCTTTGCCGGTGCCGCCCACGGCTTGGAGCAGTCCGTTGCCAATTCCGTTGCCCGTATCGTGATTGGCCAGAGCGCCGGCTTTGTCCGCAAGCCACTCCGCACCGCCAACTCCGAGGTGAGCAAGACCCTTGGGAATGCCGAGCAAGCCGCGGCCGACTCCGCCTAGCACATCTTCGGCACCACCTAGCAGACCCTTGCCGGCGTTCCACAGACCCGAGCCAAGACCCTTGGCACCTTCCCATGCTCCCGATGCGACCCCACCCAGTGCCTGACCGGCTCCTTGCAGCAGCCCACCGGCACCGCTCATGAGCCCTTGGCCCATGCCACCGAGACCGCTCAGGAGGTTGCCGGACATCATCTGCTTGAAGCCGCCGACCATCTCCGAGCCGCCCTTTTTGGCACCATCCCAGGCGGTGCTCATCCCGCCGGTAATGCCATGCATGGCGCTCATGAATCCGTTCTTGATACCGGCACCGACATCTTTGACGCCGCTCAGTAGGCCGCCGCCCGCCTTGGTGATACCCGTGATGACGCCTTCAATCGGGCCACCTAGGCCATTGCCGAGAAGCTGACGGAGTCCCTCGAAGAAGTGGCGGTCGCCCTGGACATCTTTGTCGTGATGCGTGACGGAGTCCCGCTTCTGGCCAAACTCATTGTTTTCGGCGTCGATGTACTTGTTCTTTCCCTTGTCATCGACCTGGCCGGTGTTGTGGAGCAGGTTCGCAGTGTGCGAAGCGCCAATGTCACCGACTCCCGCGCCTGGAACATGGTGCTCGTAGAAGTTGCCGTCGAGCTTCTGTTCGCCAGCGCGATGCACGATGTCACTAGAGACGTAGTGATGGTTGACCCTTACGCCATCGGCCTTGTTGGCGTTGAACTTGGCCGCGTCGGCAGCGTCGACACCGGGAGCCTGGAAGGTCGTGACGGCACCGATGCTCGCTGCGTGTTCTGCGGCGGCTTTCTGGGCCAGCGCTCCGCCCAAGCTGTGTCCGGTGACTTCCAGCTTCTGACCCGGCGCGACTTTCATCAGGTCGTCGATCGCCTTCTTGGAGCCTTCGTATTGGCGTTGACCGATCGTGCCGTCGGTGAGGTCGCTCCGCCAGTCGACCATCTTTTCGTTGAACTCGCTGCCACGGAACGCGACAACTGGTGCCGCTCCGGACTTGGGATCGATCGGCTCGAATCGCACGGCGTACATGCCGGAGTCGGTATTTCCCAGCGCACCGCTTCCACGAACCTCGGGGCCGATCTTGTAGCCCCACTGCTCTAGGAATTTTCTATCTGCCGCGGTGTAGCCGCCTTCGCCGGCTTTGCCCTTGTCATCACCGTTGACGCTCGGGTCTTTGTAGGACAGCTTGGCGGCGGCCTCGTGGAAGTACTGTTGAGCGTACTCCTCGGGAGACGCCGTCATCCCGGGCTTCCAACCGTATTTTTCGGGATTGGCGAGGACTTGCTCGCGACTGCCGAGGGTTGGCGTTGGTTTGCTGGTGGCCTCCTGGGCCTCCGGGGTGGAGTTGGTGTTCCCTTGCTGACCAACGATCGCTTCGTTGTTGCCTTGATGGTTGCCATGGTCGACGGTGGCTCCATCCACGCCTCCCCCGTAACCACCCATGTCCCCGCCAAAGCCACCCATGCCCCCAAAGCCGAAGCCGGGGAGCATTCCACTTGCAAACGGGCTTACGCCAGAGCTGTCACCAGACGCAAAACCAGATTCGCCAGCCATTGAGAACCCCCAAATGTAACTTCTATTACATTAATAGTCGGGGCACTCGGCAAGGAAGTTGCTTCCTCCCATCGGTGCCAGGTTTGGTCGAAGCGCTGTGTTCCCGTGTCGGTTCAGGCGATAGCTATCGACCGAGGCCGTTGCATTCGCTGCTTGCACTGCTCGGTCAGAGCTTGCGAAATAGGAACGCAACCGTTGCGCACAAAAATCCGATGTCCGCACATGCGATCGATAAAAAGCCTCGCTTGGCGATGATCATTGAGGGTAGCCGCTCCCAGGCGGATCACCGTTCGCTCTCGATGCTGGCAGAGACTGCCTCCGCGATCGGGCTTTCAGTGCAGGTGCTGCACCACGGACTCGGCCGCTTGGCTCGGTTCCGGCTTCGCCAGCAGCTTCGGGGATTTTCCGCAGATCTGTATCTGGTAAGCGGTGCCGCATCGCTCACGGAGGTTCGCCGCCTGGCGACGATTGCGGGGAAGCCGGTGGTGGCGTGTTACTGGCCACACGGGGTGGTTCACAATCTGCATCTTCATAGGCATCCCGAGGATGACTCGACGAAGCGCCCGCTGCCCTCGCACGCGATCATTGGAAACGAAGCCCAGCGTCAGGCGGTGCACGCGCTTGCTTCGGGAGCGCAGCCTTGGCCGATTGAGCGGCTTCACTCGTTTCCGGTTCCTTCAGGAGACGCCGAGCCGTCACCGGAGCTGCTGCGAGACATCGTCGAACTATTGATCGAGCTGCTCGGCGAGCGTTCTCATCGCTCACTTGGCCACGGCCTGTTGAAGGCCTCCGCGGCTCGGGTGTTGACGGTGGTGGCCCGGCCCCGGACGCTCTCTTTGGCCTATCATCAAGTAGTCCGCGAGCTGCGTGGCGTGGATCCGAACCTGGTGGTCGGGGCCACGACGTTCGAGCGTCAGGTAAAAGCGCTGCTGGCTCGCGGCTACCGGCCCGTGTTGCAGGTCGACCAAGCCAAAGAGCTGCTGGGGACCGAGCCTTCCCGGGGACCGAGCTTTGCGATCAGCTTCGACGATGGTTACCTGGACACGCTCACCGTGGCCGCGCCGATTCTGAAGTCGCTTGGGGTTCCCTTTACGGTCTATTGCATCACCGACCTCATCACTGGGAAGCTCAAGCTGCCTTGGTACGAGTTGGTTCAACACTCACTTGCGTCGGCAAGCACTGCGGGTCGTGCACTTGCGGTACTGGGTCAGTTTGAGTCGCTCCGGCGTGTGTTGACGCACGGACTGCCCGGCTTTCGGCTCGTTCCTTCGGTAATGCAGGTGCTCAAAGGGCTTGCCGACGGAGAGCGAGAGAAGGTCTGTGCCGCCCTGTGGGATGAGGTAGGGAATTCGGTGTTGAGCCGACCCCAGGTGCCTCGCTACCTGGATGAGGAGTCCGTCCGGAAACTGCTCACCTTTGGGGCGGAGGTTTCGTCACATACCTGTCGACATCCAATCTTGACCCGCCTAAGCGACAGCGACCTGCTTTACGAATTGCGGGAGAGCAAACGACTGCTGAGCGAACTGGTGGGCCAGTGTCCAGGTCTGTCCTATCCCAATGGGGACAGTGATGAGCGGGTGGAAGCGGCCGTTCAAGCGGCTGGCTATGAATACGCCGTGCGGATCGATCAAATCGGAGGTTCGCCCCAGCGCTTTCGTTTGGGTCGGCAGATGGTCTCGGAACTGCTCGGGATGGGTCTAGACGGAAGCTTCAGCGAGAAGATCTTCCTAGCGAAGCTGCTTCGGAAGAGGTGAGGCTAGTAGCGTACGCGCAGCTCGGCATTGACGTCGAGGCCAGCGACGCCACCAGGAGAGGTGCCGACGCCGCTCGACAGGTTGCCCGACAAGCCGTGGTACTCGTGTGATTCTTCGCCAGCACTGCCAGCCGCCTGACCGACCGAGGGTAGGCCCGCATCTGCAGCGGGCTCGATCTGCGGTTCGGGCTTGTCGGCTTCGACTTCGCGACCGGGAGCGGGAACCACCAGCACAGGCACCGGGCTACGCTTCGTCATTTGCATCGAGAAGCTACCCATCAGCAGGCGCATCACCGCCCCATGACCGTGGCTTCCAACGACCACGAGGTCCGGCTTTAGCTCCTTGACGAGCTTTAGCATCGCCGTGACGGCCTGACCTGCTCGCAGGTGCAGCTCGACGTCGACCTTGCCGCCGATCATCGCCCGCATCCGCTCCAGTCGAGTGCGTGCTTCCTTGACCTCGGGAAGTTCATACGGAACGTTCATACCGACATCGGTCGGGATTTGGATGTCACCAGGTACCACGTGGGCCAGGTGCAGCACCGCGCTGGTACGCTCGGCCAGCGCCAGCGCGTGGTACATGGCCACTGCCGAGGTATCGCTGAAATCGACGGCGACCAGGATGTTCATCTTGCCGGAACTCATCGCATGCCTCCTAGAAGTGCAACTTTATAGAGACAAGGTACTCTGTTTGCCCTGTCGCTCGAAAGAATCTTGGTGTGTCTCCACGGTGGCCCTCAGAGCAATAGGCCGCGCAGCACGATCGATGCAGCGGTGAAATAGATCACCAGGCCACTTACGTCGACCAATGTCGCAACAAAGGGTGCCGATGCCGCAGCCGGGTCGAGTCCCAGTCGTCTCAGCAAAAACGGAAGCATCGAGCCGACCAGCGTTCCAAACAGCACCACGCCCACCAGACTGATCGAGACGACGATGCCGACCCCGATAAAGTGCGGGCCATAGATCGCCAGCCGAGACGGCCACAGCACGATTCGGAAAAATCCCACGATTCCGAGGATCGAGCCGAGCACGACTCCCGAGAGTAGCTCGCGACGCATGACGCGGGCCCAATCGGACAACTCTAGCTCACGTACCGCGAGTGATCGGATGATCAGCGACGTTGCCTGTGAGCCCGAGTTACCACCAGAGGAAATGATGAGCGGGATAAATAGAGCGAGCACCACCGCCCGCTTGATCTCCCCCTCGAAATAGGCCATCGCGGTCGCCGTAAACATCTCGCCGAAGAACAGCACCAGTAGCCAGCCCGCCCGCTTCTTGATCATGTCCAGGAACGGACTGTCCATATATGGTGCTTCGAGCGCTTGCATACCGCCGAGCTTCTGGATGTCCTCCGTCGCTTCAGCCTCGGCCACATCCAGCACGTCGTCGATCGTGATGATGCCGAGCATGACGCCCTTAGAGTCGGTGACAGGGAGCGCGACGCGGTCGTACTTTTCGAAAGCCGCGACAAACTCTTCCCGATCGGCGGTGGCCGGGATGTTGAACATCTGTCCATCGCTGAGGCCTTCGACGGTAGAGGCAGGGTTGGCCATCACCAGCGCCGCCAGCTTCAGATCGCTCAGCAGTCGCCCCTTTTCATCGATGACATAGATGACGTTGAGCGTCTCGGCCCCTTTGCCGTGTTTGCGGATGTACGCCAGCGCCTCGGCTGCGGTCATGTCGGGGCGGACCGCGACGTACTCGGGCGTCATGTAGCGCCCGGCGGAGTCCTCGGGGTAGCCGAGCAACTGCCGAGCGATCTTGAGCTCACTGGGCGTCAGGCTGCCAAGGACGCGCTTGGTCACTTCCGGCGGTAGCTCTTCGAGCAGTCGCGTCCGATCGTCAGGTGCCATCGCGTTGACGACGTTCACGAGCTGCTCATCGGCCAGGCTTTGGACCAGCTTGGTCTGTAGCTCGAGCGGAAGATACTCAAAGATCACTGCTGCAGCGTCACGGGGCAGGATGCGAAAGACCAACGCGGCGTCTTGGAGCGGAAACTCCTCAAGGATTTCAGCGAGATCGGACGGATCCAACTGCGCAAATTCTTGGCGCAGGTGTTTCCAGTCCTTATCCCGAATCATCTTTTCGATGTCTGGCCTGAGCAGGTTTCCCAGCATGTTCGTCGCTGACGCGGACTGCTTGCCAGAACCCCCCGTCTCGGCGGACAAGGGCTAGGGCCGCGCCAGACAAAGTGTAGGCCGGGCGCGACAACCTGGGTGAGAAAAATGCGGCTACTTCTTCTTGCCCTTCGCGGCCTTAATTTGGGGCTGTGGTGGCGGGGAGGGCGGGGTAGAACCTGGTGCCGCAGGCTTCAGAATGACAAATTCTACGCGGCGGTTCTTTTCCCAGCATTCCTCGTTGGATTCGGTGCAGACCGGCTTGGTCTCACCATAGCCGTTGGCGACCAGTCGGTTGCCAGCCACGCCCTTTTTCTCTAGATACGCCTTCACTGACTGCGTGCGCGCTGCCGTCAGTCGGAGGTTGGCGTTATCGTCCCCGCGTTCATCGGCATGACCCTGGATCTCCAGCAACTCGATCTCCGGGTTGCCCACGAGCGTCGCTCCTACTGCGTCTAGGATCGGGAAGCTGACCGGCTTGATTGCCGCCTTGCCCGTCTCGAAGTAGACCTTATCAAGGATGTTGATCTTGCCGCCTTCCATCATGACGCGACCCTTGTCGGGGCAGCCGTCGGTGTCCTCGAAGCCGTTGTAGGACTCCGGTTCATTCGGGCACTTGTCATCCTTGTCAGGGATGCGGTCTTTGTCGTTGTCGGTCTCCGGGCAGCCATCGGCGTCTTCGAAGCCATCCTTGTCTTCAGCCTCATACGGGCACTTGTCGACTGCGTCGGGGATTCCGTCCTTGTCGGTGTCTTCTCCGTCAGGGCATCCATCCTTGTCATCGATGCCGTTGACGGTCTCGGCCTCGTTTGGGCACTTGTCTAGGTGATCGGGGATGCCGTCGCCGTCGTTGTCAAGTTCTGGGCAACCGTCGTCGTCTTCCCAGCCATCACGGTCCTCGGGATCGTCGGGGCACTTGTCTTTGCTGTCGGGAATGCCGTCGCCATCTTTGTCAGCGTCGGTTGGGCAGCCTTTGTTGTCCCACGTGCCAGGTACGTTCGGGCACCGGTCTTTGCTGTCGGGAATGCCATCGTTGTCGTTGTCCAGCTCTGGGCAGCCGTCTTCGTCTTGGAATCCGTCGAGATCTTCGGGTTCGTCTGGGCACTGATCGATGTTGTCGCGGATGCCATCGCCGTCTCGATCGCCGATCCGTGGCTCGTACACAAAGCCAAGGAAGGCCCGGGCGCGTGGGCTGCCCGTCTGTTCACCACCGTTACCGTAGACACCGGCACCGGCCCCGGCCAAAAAGAACGAGTTACGGGCCAGATATAGCTTGAGCGCGCCGAGTGCTTCGACGGGAAGTGCCTTGGCGTTGCCAGTCACATCGGCATAGCCGAATGCCTCGACCAGAATGTCGAGTCGGTTCTGTACGACGCCGAATGCCGCTGAGAATCCGTAGGTGACCTGAGTTCCGACCGATCGGCTCAAACCTGTGCCACCACTGGTCACGCCGGGCGTGCAGTCTCCGGTCAGCATCGTGCCGTCTGAGGGATAGCAGATCTGGCCCGTACCGAGCGCGATGCTCTTGCCGATATCCGTGAAAGTGGTGCTGCCAAAGCGAACCACGGCACCGACGTTGATGGCGGTCCGGATCCGTCTGGAGTCTCCCCACTCGCGCTCGAGGATGAGCTGAGGCCGTAGCGTGACGTTGTCTTCCCCGAGGAAGGTCTTATATCCGTCGTCATTGGCCCATTTCGAAATCGGGAAGTACGCCGAAACGAGCGCTGCGATCCCGATCGGGAAACTCGACGGATCGAGGATGCGGACCTTGGCGTGCAGGCCGATGTCCGACAGCATGACTTTGGTAAAGCGAAGCTGATCGCTCGCCGCCGCCTGGTTGAAACCACCGCAGTTTTCACCGTTTGCGTCGCATTGCTGACGCTTGCCGATGGTCAGCCCAAGTGGAATCCCGATGCCTAGCTCGACCCACTTAAATAAGCCGATAGCGAACTGAAGCTGCGGAGTGACCAAGTGGTCGACTGTAAACGTGCGAGTGTTGGTGACCACAGCAGCGCCGGGATCGCCACCGTAGCCGGATCCTCCATCTAGCTGCAGCTTGAGCGGCTGGAACGCCCACGTTCCTTGCAGTCCAAGCGAAAAGTCGAGATGTCCGAGTAGTTTTGACGAGTTCACCGTTACGTAGCCACGCGAGTCAATCGCGGGACGGTAGAGCTGCATGTCAAAGGTCGGGTTGCGGAAGTTGTCTCTGTTCTGAGCGACGGACGTGCCTGCGGAGCACGAGACGGCGAGAGCCGCAGCCCAGAACCAGCGCGAACGACAAATAGTCACCACGATGCTGCCTCCCCTTGGCGCACACTCTGAGATGGGTCGAATAGTGATTTTACAAAAATACGTGTTCTTTATTACTTAAAACTCAGGATCTCTTCGTTCTCGTCTGCTCAACTCTGCGCAATGCCTCCGATCAATGTGGGTTAAGATGCTTAAAAAAAGTGCATTGTTCGATGAGGTAGGACAACCTCCCGCATGAGCGAAGCGATGGTCCAGCGCACCTTCAGGGGTCGTGAGAATTTCTTGGATCGTTTGGTTGGACTGCCGCGTTGACTACCCCAGGAGTTGTTCATGCTCAGCACCGTGGCTGCCTTGCTGCTACTTGGGTCCATCGACCAAGGGATCTTTCCCGACCTTGGCAGTCGTGTTCAGATCCGTGCGCCGAGTTGGCCAGTTGGTGACGGTCCAGTTTCAGTTCGCATCGACGAAAAGCACCGTTTGATGACGCTCAGCCAAGGCAGCGTGGCGCTTTCGGCGTATCCGATAGCCATCGGTGCCGAGCAAGTAGCTGGATTTACAAAAACACCGAGCGCTGAAGCGCTGCTCTCATTACTCGATAAAAGTGCGGCTGAAGAGGTTCGGGGACGCCTGACGGGCTCGGTATCGGTGCTGTGGGGGCCGCCTCCTCGACACGAAGATCGAGATGGCGATGGCATCGTCAACACGCTGGATGTGCTCGTTGGAGCCAAAAAACTGTGCGAAAACAAAGCGGCGTATGCCTCAAACTACCGGGCCCTCGGTTACCCAAACGGTGATGTGCCGCGTAGCGAGGGGGTATGTACCGATACGCTGGTGCGGGCGCTTCGCAATGCCGGCTGGGATCTGCAGAGCGGAATCCACGAGGACGCTGTCCGCAAGCCTCGGCTTTACCCACTCGAGAAGGCACCCGATGCCAACATCGATCACCGTCGCATCCGCATGATGCTGCCGTACTTTCGTCAACACTTCGTCGAGGTAAAGAAAGACGAGCCGTACCTTCCCGGTGACATGGTTTTGCTCGACACGTTCCCAAACAAGGCGGGGGCTGACCACGCCGGCATTGTTTCGGATCGGCTCGGTCCGTCCGGGTTGCCTCTTATCGTGAACAACTGGACCGACGGGTATGTCGAGGGTGAAATGGACTTACTGCCGACGATTCCGGTGCTCTATCGGTTTCGGGTGCCGATGACACCCCGGCCTGTTCCGTAGCAACTGCGCTTTCATGCTTTGCCGTCGGTTCGCCGCTTGACACTACTTGGTCCCGTTGCCTACGCTCCGCAGCCTGTGCGTTCCCGTGGTGCGAAATCATGCACTTGCTGCGGCTTGCCATACTGCCTCTGGTTGTGATGCTGCTTTGGACGCTCGGCTGTAGCGCCCCGGCGATGCTTGTCGATTGTGTGCAGAGTCCCGAAATCTGTGGACCCGGTGGTGACTGCGATCCCGAAACCAGGCAATGCCGTCGCAAGGCTGGTTCGCCATGCCTGACCTCGGAGCAGTGTACTGTCAGCGAGCGTCCCGTTTGTAACGGTGCAGTCTGCGTAGCCTGCGATGTCCTGGCCTCACCCGAGGCGGCCGATGAAGCCTGTCACAATAGGAACCAGAAGGATGTAGCTGCTTGTATTCGCAGCGGGGCCCGCAAAGGCAACTGTGGAGAGTGCCGCTTAGATTCGCACTGTACTGACGGGGGTAAGCCGATTTGTGACGCAGTCAGTTTTTCTTGTCGGGCCTGCCAACGACACAGCGAGTGTGTCGATTCGCAGGTGTGTAACCTGGGCGGTGGTGTGGTCGATTTGCCCGAGGTCAAAGTCGGTCAGTGTGTCCCCGCAAGCAAGGTCGTCTTCGTCGATGCCGATCGCTGTCCACGAGGAGGACCGCCTGCGACGGGAAGTAGCGAGCGACCATTTTGCGAGATTAGCAACGCCATTGGCAAAGCAGATTTCATCGTGGTCCGACCCCGCACCAGCGGTCTGTACAGCGGCCTCTCTGTCAGCGATGGTCGGCGAACCACCATCGTCGGGTCGGGCCGCGACGTCAGCAGCCCGGTGCAGATCGCGGCGCTGAGCGTGAGTGGCAGTCAGACGACGCTTGTCCTTAGCGATATCTTGGTCCGAGGCGATTCCGTCGGCGTCATGTGTGGCAAAGAGGGTAGCTTGTGGGTCTTGCGCAGTGTCGTACAGAACGGCGGTGTGGGCATCGATTCGCTCGGCTGCAACCGCCTGGTCGTCGAGCAATCGATCCTTCTTGGCAACCGCAGCTTGGGGCTTCGTGTGGGTGCCTTGACTCGTCAGTACCGAGTCGTTAACAACGTGATAAACGGCAATGGTCAGAGTCCCGGCGGCTATGGCGTTTCCATCGCTGCGACGGTCAGTGGCCTTTTTTCGTACAACACCATCTTGAACAATGGTGAAAAGGGCGTTGACGGCGGAGCTATTCGTTGCGAGACGGGCGGCACCTCGACCCGGACCGTGGCCAACTCGATCGTGATTCAAAACGCGATGAGCGCCCGCGTTGACGCCAGCGGGCAGCCGCTCGGGTCCCAGTTTGCAGGGGACTGTCGACTTATCCGTATCGTGGTTGGGATCGATGGAACCGTCGTCACTCCACCGAGCGAAGGGCTCATTCGCGCCATTCCCGACCTCGATCAGAGCTTGCGGCTCATCAACACCCCGAACAATCGCATGTACGTTGTCGACAAAGGCATTGTCGATGACAGCGTTCGCAGTGACCATTTTGGTGGTGTCAGGCCCAAAGGGGATGGCTACGACCTGGGGGCGCACGAGCTGCGCTAGTAGTGAGACTTCTGCTGCGCCCAACTGTTATCGAAGTCCCTGGAAATCAAGGACTTCGGGAATTTTTTTAGCACTCGTCGTGCTTGAGTGCTTGACATTCCGTAGCCCGTACTTAGCGTAACCAGCGCCGTTTGGAAGGGTACCACCATGCCAACTTACGACTACGAGTGTCAGAGCTGCGGCCACACGTTCGAAACCTCGCAGCGTATTACTGAAAAAGCGCTCACCGACTGTCCATCGTGTAACCAGCCCAAACTGCAGCGACTCATTACTGCAGCGGCCTTCCATTTGAAGGGCGGCGGCTGGTACAAGGACGGCTACGGAAGCTCGGGCTCCGCTGGTCGCACCGAAAACCAGCGAATCGACAAGCTCACTGAAAAAATCAACGAGAGTGACAAGAAGTCGAGCGAGACGTCCTCTTCGGGCGGCTCGACTTCAGGCTCGGGCGACTCCTCGACCTAGGACTCCGCTCTCGAATCGTTTTTCCCAACCACAACCCAAGTTACGACCACAACGAAGAAGGAGGATTCTGATGAAGATTCGTCCCCTGCACGACCGAGTGCTGCTAAAGCGTAAGAACGAAGAAGAGCGGACTGCCGGCGGTCTCTATATCCCCGACAGTGCTAAGGAAAAGGCGACCCAGGCGATCGTGGTCGCGGTGGGCAAAGGCCGCGTTTTGGACGACGGCTCGGTTGCTGCGCCGAAGGTGAAGGCTGGCGATACCGTACTGTTTGGTAAGTACGCCGGAACCGAGATCAAGCTCGACGGTGAGGAACACCTCATCATGCGCGAGGAAGATCTCATCGCCGTGATCGACGGTTAGTTGTCAGTTTCCCCTCACGGTAAGGAACACTGAACCATGGCAGCCAAAGAGATTCTGTATAGCCAGCACGCCCGCAACGAGATCGCTCGTGGACTCAATGCTCTCGCCAACGTCGTCAAAGTGACCCTCGGCCCGCGTGGCCGCAACGTTGTGATCGAGAAGTCCTGGGGTTCGCCGACGGTGACCAAGGACGGCGTCACTGTCGCGAAGGAAGTCGAACTCGAGGATAAGTTCGCGAATATGGGAGCGCAGATGGTCAAGGAGGTCGCTAGCAAGACCTCTGACATCGCCGGCGACGGTACCACCACCGCCACCGTGCTCGGCCAAGCCATCTACACCGAGGGTGCCAAGATGGTTGTGGCCGGTCACAACCCGATGGAGATCAAGCGCGGCATTGATGAGGCGGTGTCGGTCATCATCAGTGAACTGCGGGCCATGTCGAAGCCGACGAAGGGCCACAAGGAGATCGCTCAGGTCGGAACGATCAGTGCCAACGGTGACTCAGTCATCGGCAACCTGATCGCCGAGGCGATGGAGAAGGTCGGCAAGGAAGGCGTGATCACCGTCGAAGAGGCCAAGAGCATGGAGACGACGCTCACCGTCGTCGAGGGAATGCAGTTCGACCGTGGCTATATCTCGCCGTACTTTGTTACGGACAGCGACCGGATGGAAGCCGTTCTCGAAGATCCGTACATCCTGATTTCCGAGAAGAAAATCTCGAATATGAAGGATCTGGTTCCGACGCTTGAGCAGATCGCTCGCTCGGGCCGTCCTCTGCTCATCATCGCCGAGGATGTCGATGGCGAGGCGCTGGCCACCCTGGTGGTAAACAAGCTACGTGGCACGCTGCACTGCTGTGCAATCAAGGCCCCTGGCTTTGGTGACCGTCGCAAGGAAATGCTCAAGGATCTGGCGATTCTGACCGGCGGCCAGGCGATTACCGAGGATCTCGGTCTCAAGCTCGAGAACCTGACCCTCAAGGATCTCGGCCGGGCCAAGCGCGTCAAGGTGGACAAGGACAACACCACGATTGTCGATGGCGCTGGTAAGAAAGTGGACATTGACGCCCGCGTCAAGCAGATCCGGGCGCAGGCTGCCGATACCACCAGCGATTACGATCGTGAGAAGCTGCAAGAGCGGCTTGCGAAGCTCGTCGGTGGCGTTGCGGTGATCAAGGTCGGCGCAGCCACTGAGACGGAGATGAAAGAGAAGAAGGCGCGTGTCGAGGATGCGCTTCATGCCACTCGGGCCGCTGTCGAAGAAGGCATCGTTCCAGGCGGTGGGGTTGCGCTGATTCGGACGCTACCCAAGCTTGCCGCGCTCAAGCTGAGCGGTGATCGTCAGTACGGTGTTTCGATCATCCGTCGTGCGATCGAGGAGCCACTTCGCTGGATTGCTCAGAACGGCGGTGTAGAAGGCACTGTTGTCGTGGACAAGGTCAAGAACGGCCAGGGTTCGTTTGGCTACAACGCCGCGACCGACAAGTATGAAGATCTCGTCGAAGCTGGCGTTATCGATCCGACCAAAGTCGTGCGTACCGCGCTCCAGAACGCTGCCTCAGTTGCCGGCTTGATGCTCACCACTGAGACGCTGATCGCCGAGAAGCCCAAGAAGAAAGAGAAGGCACCAGCCGGTGGTGGCGGCGGAATGGGCGGAATGGGTGGAATGGGCGGAATGGGCGGAATGGGCGGAATGGGCGGAATGGGCGACGACTTCGGCAGCGACTTCTAGCCGAATCCGGTCACTGCTTACCCTCGCTGGTGTCGGTTTCCCACGCCAGCGTCTGCTCCGTTCTCTCCCCTGTTTCCCTAATCTCTCGCAGCTTGGCTCGGTACGAGTCAAGGCTGTGTCTTTTCAGCCAGCTCTCGACAGCCTTTTACCGTCCATTTGGAGCCTTGTAGGGTGGATGTGCATTCGGCATCCAGGCCGGGTTCACCACGCCAGGAACCGCGATAGTGCGTACAGGCGCGCATCGAGATATCAAGTCCGGCTGGATCGCGAGCACTTGCTTGGAGGCACTGCCGACAGCAATCGAGATGCTTCTGTGGGCCCGAGATTGACGTGACAGGGGATGCTGCCGGTGCGCTGGCAGCAGTCTGTGCAGCGGGGTGCTGGCACGCGAATAGGGCTGTGATTGTGAGGCACGTGAGGAGGAGGCGGTTTGGCGTCGTTCGCATGGCGTGTCCTCAGATGGCGGCCAGAAGGCTGGCGGGAAGCTCGCTGCCAATCGGGAGGGTTGCCTCACCGGGAGGTACCTCGATGAGGGCGTTCATTCCGACCAGAGAGCGCAACATGCCTGAGCCTTGCTGGGTGAGTGGTCGTGCCCATAGCTCGAACGGACTCGTTTCTGAACGAGTGACCAGCGCTCTGGTGAAGTGGGTTCGCTCTCGGTCGGGACGAATGGGCTCGGACAGACGAACCAGTGCGATGGGATGTGCAGCTTCTGCCATCGGAAGGCCAAGGAGCCGACGTAGCGCCGGATAGACAAAGAGCTCGAAGCTCACCAGCGATGATGCTGGATTTCCGGGGAGCCCAAAAATGAGCGTCTGGCGACCGCGATGTTCGATCGTGGAAAAGACCAGCGGTTTTCCCGGTTTCATGGCGACGCGGAAGAATCGTTCTTTGGCCCCGAGCTGAGCGAAGACCTCCTTCACATAGTCAAAGTCACCAACGGAGACCCCACCGGAAGAAATCACGACATCGGCGGCGAACGCTTCGTCAAAGCAGCGCCGCAGGTCATCTTTGTTGTCGCGGGCAATGGGCAAAATCCGTCCCATTCCACCGCTACGCTCGACGAGAGCCAACAGGCAATGGGCGTTGCTGTTGACGATCTGTCCACTCTGTGGCTGTTCGTCAGCGGTGACCAGCTCGTCTCCAGTCGAGACGATTGCCACCTGCGGTCGGCGATGCACTCCAACCAGCAGCCGTCCCAATGCTGCCAGCAGTCCCAGCTCTCCTGGGCCAAGGTGCGAACCGGCGGGGAGTACGGTTTTTCCGACTCGAACATCCTCTCCCGCATGTCGGATGTGTTGACCAAGGCGTGGCTGTTTGACAAACCGGACATGGCCGTCTTGTTCTGTAGCCTCCTCACGCATGATCACGGCATCTGCCCCGTCCGGTATTGGGGCACCCGTCATAATGCGGAGCGCCGTCCTCTGTGGCAGCGGTTGTCCTGCGGGATGACCGGCCGCGATGGTTCCACCGACAGAGAGTGGCTCACCTTCGTTGCAATCGGCCACACGGACTGCGTAGCCGTCCATCGCCGAATTATCCCACGGTGGCAGCATTCGCGTTGCGGTGATATCGGACACCAGCACTCGGTCGAGCGACTTGGACAGCTCGACCACTTCGCTGCCAAGCGGAGTGGTCAGGTTGAGGATCAGTTCTCGCGCCTGTTGCCAGGAGAGCATCGAACGCTCCGCAGTCATCGTTACGTTTGCCTCTAGTAAAGCGTCGTATAGAAAAACGCGATGCACATCTCGTCTTCGGTGCCTTCACCGAAGCGGACCGTGCGGTCGGAGGGATTGTCCCAGGTGCACGTGTATTTCACATCGGTGCCTTTGGGAATCGTCAGGCCATCGTCTTTGAAGAAATACATCTGCTGCCAGTGAAATTGCCACTGCGGGATTTCGATGAGGCAATTGTTCCCAGCCACCACCTTGCCCGTGCGTCCCATCTCATGCATGTGCGGAAACACGCCCCAGACCTTGAGCGATAGCGGTAGCGGCCCCGAGCTTGCCACGGCGGTGGCACCTTGTTCTTTGGGCTTGATGACGAAGCTGGTATTGGCAACCGGCAGGATCGAGGCGCGGTTCGGGACCGGGCGTTCGGAATACCGCAGCTTGAGCTTGCTCAGATCCGGTGCGACGCCATGCCGGGTGTTGTAGTGGAGCTGGGCAACCAGGGCGCGGCCCGCTCCGAGGTGGATGCCCGTGCCTGCTGGGAACTCGGTATACGTTTCGCCAGGAACCCAAGTCGCGACCAGTTCAGCGGACTTGACGTCGGAGCTACCACTGCACGGCCAACCGAGCCCCGGTGTCGCATCGTCCTTTGCTTGCGCATCGCTCAACGGGGCCGAAAAGATGAGCGCGTGATGGACCTCGTGACGCTGATCGGGAGCAAACTCATAGGCGATCAGGTCTTGGTCCTTCTGAAGCTTTGGGTCGATGAGGAAGCAGTGATAGTCGTCGTTCTTGGCTCTGTTTGGCGTATAGGCAGTGCCCCAGTCGAGTGTCGCGGAAGGATTTTCAAGAGAGACGGTCTGTCGCGGCACCGCCTTGTCATCCGCTTGGTTGCCGAGCGGCGCGCCGTTCCTCGCCCACGTTACAAACTGGTCGATCTCGTGCTGCGACAGGCGACGATCGGGGGAAAACCGCTGGCAGTCAGCGCTCGGCATCCACGGGGGCATGCGTCGGGTTTGAACAGAGTCAGCCAGTGCGGCGGCCTTGCTGCGGGCTTCTTCGTACGACGACAGCGTGAAGGGACCGATCCCTTGGGCTGTGTGGCAACCCGCGCAGTGCTGGGCGACGAGTGGCTTCACGTCTCGATACCAAGTCGGGCCGTGATCGGCCGCCTCGATCTCGGGAAGCGCTGGTTGGTTCGCGCAGCCGAGGCTTAGCGTGGCAACGACCATCGTTGAGAGTCCAAGCAGTCCAGTCTTCATGCGAGGTTCCTTCTGCGTGAGCTGAGCGAGTGTGAAAATTTAGTGGGACAGGCTTCGTATCGCCGCCGCAACCTGAGGACTGCATAGCGCGGATAACTCGGTGGCAAAGCGGTAGGTCTTGGCCCACGGATATCGATTCGCTAGCGGCTGAAGCTCCGCCGTTTCCTCGGCTGGATGAACCATGATTTCGGTGGTTCCAGGCTGAACGGCGGACACTGCCGCAAGCAGCTTGGCCTCGGTCATGCCACCGCTCGTCGAGAAACCCACGAAATGATCTGCCGTAGCGAGTCCATGACGACGAATCACCGACTTGGCTCGCACGGCCAGGAAGGAAAGTACCAGCCAACCAGGGAGCCGTTTGACGACTTGCAGGGAAGGGGCTTCGTAGGGTGAGCGAACGAATGGAATGCGGTACTCGTGGCCCAGCGCGCAGGTCAGATCGAGCAGTGGCGGCAACAAGTGAACGTGCTTGTGTCCGTCGAGGTGGCTTGGCTTCAGCCCAAACGCTAACGCCCGCTCGATTTGTCGACGCCATTCGTCGGCGATGGCCGATAGTGGCAGTGTTCGCTGGAGATAACTTGTGACGAGCGGCTGAAGAGTGTCGTGAAAGTCGCCCTGTGGGCGGACGAGTTTTCGCAGTGGTGGTTCTGCCGCCAGAGGCTCACCTTCGCAAAGTGTTAGGTGTATGCCCACCCCGAGCTGTGGATTTCGGTTGGCGACCTCGACTGCGTCCGCGACCGCACCACCGTTGCACATCAGTGAAGCATGGGTCAGTGTGCCCGCTTGAACGGCTTTCTCGACGGCGCGATTGTGAGCAAGGGTCCAGCCGAAGTCGTCGGCGGTGATGCGAATGTGGCGAGCCTGATCCATTCGCCGGGCACCTTGGCACGTTCGGAAGAGAGCTCGCAAGTCCGTCGCTGCCAAAATTTTTGGCCGCAGCTTGCTAACTTATGGCATCTAACGAAGCCGAAGATTCATCATCGCAAGCAGGGAGGAACGATCCACATGGCCCATACCCCCAAGAACTATGATCAGCTCATTGCCGAGTGCGCCGGTTTCCTGTCGGAAAGCCAGCTTAAGGCGCACTTTACGCTCTACCAGGGCTACGTGAAGAAGCTAAATGAGATCGAGGAACGGCTGGCGAAAGCTGACCCGACAACTGCGAACTACTCCTTTAGCGAGTACTCCGAACTTCGTCGTCGTGAGCCGGTGGCCTATAACGGTACCATCCTTCACGAACTGTATTTCCAGGGGCTCGGAGCGGCTGGGCAGAGTCCATCGGACGAGTTCAAGAAGGCCATCGAGTCGAGTTTCGGGACGTGGGATGCCTGGATTGCTGATGTGAAGGGCATCGTAGGCTCTGGTCACGGCTGGTGTCTTGTGACCTATGACTACAACTTCCGCAAGGTTCGGAACAGTCAGGTGCAGGGCGAGCATCACATTGGACTTCAGGCAAACCAGTGGATCCTGGCCGCAATCGATGCGTGGGAGCACGCTTACTTCCTCGATTACGGAACCAAGAAGCCGGATTACTTGGCCGGAGTGCTCAAGCACCTCAACTGGTCGGTGATTAACGGTCGCCTGCCAACAGGTGGCGATAAGAGCAAGGAGTAGTACTCCTCAGCGCACCGTCCCGAGTATTAGGGACGGTCGCTCGCTCCGGGGGGTTAGCGCAGCACTCGGCAGAGATCGTTGCGCAGCGTTCGTGGTGGGGTTGTCGCTGGCGCGCAGGTCGTTGCACAGAGGGCGCTCTTGCACTGACTGCCCTGCATACACATCTGGCCGTCATCAAGTGGTGCGCCGCACATCATGTTGGGCAAGCACACCAGCTTGGCACCGGTCGTGTCACAGGACGCGCTGACCGCGCATGACTCGCCGTTCTTGGGCAGCGGTTTGCAAGTTTTGCTCATCGTTTCGCAAAACAAGTTGCTGCCGCATCGTCCGGTGGTGCAGTTTTCGCCGTTGCCAAGGTACTTGGTACAGGCGCGGTTTAGGCCGTCACAATAAGCGTTGGCGACACAGAAATTGGTTCCGGCAGGATCACAGGCAGCGCCCACCGCGACGGTCCCGACAACGACGCGACTACAGACGCTGCTCGGGTCGGGCAGGGCGGTCAGCAGAACATCGCAGCCATCGTAGCGAGAGCGCTGTCCATCGAGGCAGGCTTGTGCCGCTTGGGTGTCGATGGTCAGCTTTCCAGCATCAATGTAGCGCTGGGTGTCGAGCGTGCTGCGAACGAGGGTGCTATCGACAGAGGTGGAGCACTTGACTCCACAACAGCGAGCCTGGGCCTCGCACACGACCTGATTTTGGGCCATCAGGAAACCGTAGTACGTGGTCGGGGCTGCGGTGGGGCTGACGCCGCAGGCTGCAGAAAGTAGAAGGCCGACGGACAAGAGCTGGTTGCGCATGGTTATTCCTCGTGAGCTTGATCCGTCGCGCTAGAACACGCCAAGCGCGCCGATGGTTCCGTACATTCCAACGAAGTCATACTGCTCGGATCGTAGACCCGAGGGAGTATTCACCTTCTCGAAGATATGATCGCCCGAGAAGCCCGCCGATAGCGAGAGCGCAAATTGCGGTCGCGCCCACCAACGTAGTCCTGGTCCAATCTGGTACGAGAGCTGGAAGTTGTTTGAATCGGGAGTCGGAAGGTACGCTTCGGGGATCGTTGGATCGTTGCTGCGCCGGGTGATGGTGGTGCCAAGGCCCATCTGAAATGCACCGAACAGTTCAACTCGGCCGTCGCGAGAGCGCAGGGCATCGATCTGGATCGTCGGCGCAAACTGGAAGCTGGTGTCAGCGCGGGTCACGGTGCTTTTGTGCGCGCCCGCGACGTAGGTCGCCGAGTTACCCAGGTGTCCGATCGAGAAGCCTAGACCGACGAGGAATCGGCTAAAACGGTAGCCGACCATGATTTGACCAAACAGACCACCAGGAACTCCACTGGGGCCGCCGTCATCCGGTGCGATGAACGCAAAGCGACTGCCAAACCCCAGGGAAACGGCCAGACCTGCGGGCTTGACCGCACCGCTTCCCGACGACTCAGCACCAGGGCTTTCGTTTGGAGCGGGCAGCGCGCTTGTGGAGCTGCTTGAGTCCGAGCCGGCACCACCGGAAGCGGGAACGGTCGACGGATCGGCCTGGGGAAGGGCGTATGCCGGGCTCGCCAAGCAGCCAAGCAAGGGAAGCAATGCGCCCATGCGAACAGGGGTCAGGTGACGTTGCATCAGAAGTCCTAGAAGGCGAAACCAATCAGGTGTGGATGAACCAAGCGGCAGGAGCGCCGCTCAACTTAGGAACGAGGGGCTGCCAGTAGCGGACAGTTCACGTAAAACGGTGCTGAGAACCCGCCATCGACAACCAATCGGTAGATGTGGCACTCGGAACGGCTCGTCGGCTGGAGCGCACGTCCATCGAACGTACCGACGCTTTCGGCGTTGCGGAACAGCTCTCCTTCGCCGCCTTCCCAGCGGATGTCGATGTGCTGTTGGGCAACGATGTGGTCGCCAACCCCAGCGGCCACCGGCTGATCGTCCGCAAAAACTCGTAGTCCACACGGCAGCGGTGAGCGTACGCATACGCGACCATTGGTTAGACCCTGCCGAAGTGCCTCGGGCGTGCGGTCGGGGGCTGCAATATAGATGGTGGGACGAATTGTTGCGTCTCGGCTGTCGCTACCGCCAATCGGGATGAGCCGTCGCTTCTTGCGTATGATCTCTAGGTCCAGACGGCTCATCACCGCTGATAACGAAGCCACGGGATCGCCTTGGACGTATTGGTCTCGCCACACCGACACCGGCACACTGTACGCTTCCATACCGTCGTACAGGTTGTTGATAGCGAGGATGTCTTTGGGATAACCAGCCGACGGCTTGGTCATCGGCTTCCAGCTATGATCAACACTGTTGAAGTGTTGGGGCGAATCAACCGGTGCCTTCAGTGGCGTGGCAAGTGGTGAGTTTAGGTACACCAGCGCGCCGCGCATCCAGAGCAAGTTGATAAATGCCGTTGGATTGGTCCGAAGATCATCCCGAGAAACTTCGTTTAGCGCCTTGGGGATGTCAACGCCAATAATCGTTGCTGAGCCGTTCTTTTCGTCGACGTACTCGGCACCGACCATCATAAGCGGCATCTTCTCGGTCATCGCCGACATCGTTTGCTGAAGCGACTGCCACTCTCGACGCACTCGCTCGAACTGATCGGCACTTTCCCAGAAGCGAGCCGGAATCTGCGGGGTCACGAAGACGAAATCGAGTCCCGACTTACCCAGCAGATCCACCGATTTGTGAAAGTTCATGTCGCCAGCCCACAGTCGCTGCGTCCCTTGCATCTGCACGGACTTATGCGACTTGGGCTCGTAAGCAGCTCTGACCGATAGAGCCGAAAGCATCGACTTACAAGCGCCAGCGGAAAGCAGGGTTCCCACCGCGATACCGGTCGCGAGCAGCCTCGGCGAAGTGCCCCACTGCCTGACCGTCCGTGCCACGTCCCGCGCAATTTCTTTCATCAGCGCGATAGTAGGGGGCATTTGTGGCCAAAGTCAAAGGTCGAGAGCGCTTGTCATCCAGGGTTTGTTTCCCGTCGTGGGCGGCGCACCTTGCGGCGTGCGTTGTGTTGCCAGTCGGAGATACCCCCGATCAACGAACCCAGCCCAAACCAGATACACAGACCCGCGATGGCCAAGCCGAGGATGTGCGGCTGAAAGAAACCGAGTCCACCAAGTGACAACAGCATCAGTGCGGCCACAATCGAGATACTCCACGCCGAGCGTTCGTAGCGGCGACGGAGAGCAACCCCAAGCACGGCCGCACTCGCTCGCACTACCGCAGCCCCGGCTCGTCCTCCGACGAGCACCGGTGGTGGCGGCGATGAGGGTTTGGTGGTTGGTTCCAATGCCGCAGGTCGAGCAGGCTCGGCTTCGCTGGTTCCGCTGACGACCTGACGAGCTCGTCGCGTGCTGAGATGAACTTCTCGACTGGTCGACAAATCGCGCAAAAACATCTGCTCGGCGACGTGCCCGAACCCTGCATCTTCGACGACGACGTCCAATTCCCAGTTGGTGAGCAGGCTCGCCAGGTTCAGGTTCGAGGAACCGACGCGACACCACATACCATCGACGACGGTGGTTTTGGCGTGCAGCATGGGACCTTGCCACTCAAAAATCCGCACGCCAGCTTCAAGTAGGCCCATGTATCCAGCCCGGCTCATCCAGGCAATCCAAGCGAGGTCTGAGCGGCCCGGGACCAGGACTCGTACATCGACGCCGTCGCGAGCGGCTGCGGTCAGCGCCTCATACATCGTTGGTGGGGTCAAAAAGTAGGCATCGGTGATCCAGATTCGCGACGCCGCATTGGCGAACAACACTTGGGTCAGCCGGTAGATGCGTGAGCGTCCAGGTAGGCCCGACACCACTCTCAATGGCGCATCGGCGCACGGGGTGTCTTCTTGCTTCTCGCTTTGCTTCTCGCTTGAGTTCGGCGGAATCGGTCCACTGGTCAGTGCGTCAGACGGCATGCGCACCCGCTCGGGCAGCGCAGAGCCTGTTTCTTGCCAGGTTTCGGCGAATGCCAGACACAGCTCTGCCGCGGCTGGGCCTTCGAAGCGGATGGCGGTGTCGCGCCATGGTGATAGGCCACGCCCTGGGTCACCCGCCCATGGATCTCCCACGCACAGCCCACCAACGTGACCAATCTGTCCATCGATGCACATCACCTTGCGGTGGTTGCGCTGGAGCAGCCGCAGCGGCTCGGACAAGCGTATCGAGCGAAATGCGCGAACCCTGACTCCTGCACGCTGCAGCTTGACCCACAACGTCCGACTGGTGCCCAGGCTGCCCAACCAGTCGAATTGAACGAAGACCTCAACGCCGGCGCGGGCGCGCTCCATCAGCGCTTCGGCGATCTGGTTACCAATGCGGTCCGAGCGAAAGATGTAGTTTTCGAACAGGATGAAGCGTCTGGCGCGAGCGATATCGGCGAGCCATGCCGCAAATACTGCCGGGCCATCACGAAGCAACGTGACCGTGTTGCCGGGGATTTTGGGGGCATCTCCAGCGCGGCGAATCGCTCGGTCAGGGTCTTGGAGATGGTTCATGACCTGGGCAGTAACCTAGGTCTTCTCGATTCATGGCCGACCCGAAGTCGACTCATGACCGAAAGCGGACCTACGCTTTCTCCGGAGTGAGGACGGGCGGACCCAAGAGCGGTGCGGTAGGAGCCTTCGTCGATGCCACGTCGGGTCGAGTCGACTTCAGCAAGCGAGAGGGCCGCTCGGGCAAGGTTCCACCCTTAAACACGACATCAACGTCATCGCCACTCAGCGTTTCGTGGGTCAGCAGTGCATCGGCCAGCCGCTTGAGCTGATCGAGGTGTGTCGTCAGTAGCTCGCGGGCTCGGCTGTACTGCTCCATCACGATGCGCTTTACTTCGTCGTCGATGACTCGTGCCGTCTCTTCGGAGTAGTTTTGCGCCTGGCCAATCTCGCGTCCGAGGAATACGTGCTCCTCTTTGCGTCCGAAGGTGAGCGGTCCGAGTTTTTCACTCATGCCCCAGTTGCACACCATCTTGCGCGCCAAGTCGGTGGCGTGTTCGAGGTCGCTTCCGGCTCCCGTGGTCAGGTGGGAAAAGACCAGCTCTTCAGCGACACGGCCACCCATCAGAACAGCAATCTTGCTGGCCGCCCAATCGTTGGTGGCATTGAGTCGATCTTCCGTTGGCAGCTGCTGGGTGACACCGAGAGCGGGACCACGCGGAATGATCGTCACACGGTGCACCGGGTCAGTGCCTGGCAGCAGGTGCGCGACCAGAGTGTGCCCGGCTTCGTGAATCGCGGTGATGTGGCGCTCTTTTTCAGAAATGACCATCGACTTGCGCTCTGGGCCCATCAGGACTTTGTCCTTGGCCTCTTCAAAGTCGCGCATCTCGACCATCTCTTTGCCTTTGCGGGCTGCCATCAGCGCTGCTTCGTTCACCAGCGATTCCAGATCGGCCCCCGAAAAGCCGGGGGTTCCACGCGAAACCACCGCCATATCAACGTCCGGTCCGAGTGGCACTCGGCGAGCGTGAACCTTTAGGATGCCTTCGCGACCCTTGACATCGGGGCGGGGGACGACGATGCGGCGGTCAAAGCGACCGGGTCTCAGCAGCGCCGGATCCAGGACGTCGGGACGGTTCGTGGCGGCAATCATGATGACGCCGTCGTTTGATTCAAAGCCGTCCATCTCGACGAGGAGTTGGTTGAGCGTCTGCTCTCGCTCATCATGTCCACCACCGAGACCTGCCCCTCGATGGCGACCAACAGCATCGATTTCATCGATGAAGATGATGCAGGGCGCGTGACGCTTGCCTTGCTCGAACAGATCGCGAACGCGGCTGGCACCGACACCCACGAACATTTCGACGAAGTCACTGCCAGAGATGCTGAAGAACGGAACCCCGGCTTCCCCGGCGATGGCGCGGGCGATCAGTGTCTTGCCGGTGCCTGGCGGACCCATCATCAGCACGCCTTTCGGTATTCGACCACCGAGGCGTGTGAACTTTTTGGGATCTTTGAGGAAGGCGATGATCTCTTCGACCTCGTCTTTGGCTTCCTCGACGCCTGCGACATCCGCGAACGTCACCTTGTTCTGGTTTTCCGTCAGCAAACGGGCCTTGGCTTTGCCGAAGCTCATTGCCTTGCCGCCACCGGCCTGAAGCTGTCGCATCATCAGGAAGAACAAGAGCACCACCAACACCATCGGAAGCACAGTCGAGAGAATCAGCGTCAGTACGCCGCTCTCGTAGGGCTTCTCGATTTCGTAGCGGATCTTGGCTTTATCAAGTGCTCCGAGCACCTGCGCATGAGCCAATTCCGACGGGCCAACGATACGCGCTCGATCGTTAGGCGGCGCTTCGTTGTAGGTGATGAAAAACTCTTGGCCGTCGATTTTGACGGTTTTGATGTGAGCTGGGTTCTTCTCGACCTCTTGCATGAAGTCCGAGAAGCTCGGCTTTTTGTCCTCACTCAGACGAGCCGACGAGAGGAGCTGATAGGCGGCCACGGAGGCCAAGCCCATCATGAGCCAGACTAAAAGGGTCTTGTGTGACTGCCGCAATAGGAACCTCGGCGTTTGGGAGCCGCTAGCTTACTTAAGTCGTGCTGTTTCAGCTAGCCAGGGGGAATCGTAGCTTCTGTACTCCGACGAGAACAAGCGAACGTGTAGCTTATGGCACCGTTCAGACTTCGGCAAGGCGGGTTTGCCTTACGGAGCGATCGTACGGGACGGAGATTGGTTTTTTTCTTCGCTCGGAGCAGTGACCCACTCGGCGACAACTTTTACGTAGCATAGATCCTGCAGCGGTGGAGCCTGTACGGCAAGCCGCAGACCCAAAAGCCACAGCGGTTCTTGTTCATAGCCCAGCAGCAGCAGCGAGGATCGCTCGGATCGCGGCAATTTCGCGTCCACCAAGATGTCGCTGATTTTTCGGTGTCCACCTAGCAGCCGTAAGCGATCGCCTGCTCTAGGAGAACGCAGCCAGAGCGGAAAGCCAGGTGCGGGCAGGGTGAACACCGCCGAAGGTGAACTTTGCTGGAAAGGTGAACTTTGCTGGATCGGAGCATCGTCATCATCAAGGTAGCGAAATCGGATTCGATGGCGGCCGTGCGAGTAGCTGCCGCATCCTGGAATCGTTGTTTGTTCCACCTCGGGTCGTCCCGGAGATGGGCAGCGTCGCCGCAGATACAGCGTGTCATAGCGCCGCTCCGCAATGAGTCCATCGGGCAAGTCCAGCGACTGAGTGCCGCAAACGTGCTCGCACAGTCCGTGAAGAGCCGCTAGGTGGACGCTCGCGAGCGGTGTCGGTGCCACCTGGATCAGCAACCGGGTGGATATTGGCTTCGGCAGTTCTCGTAGTCGAGTGACCGATAGCGCTGCGAGCTGCTCGGGGACGTTTGGCGCGTGGCGAGCCACCACGTGCGGCAGCTTCTCCGTCGCCAACGATTCCAGATAGCTTGCGTCCTCGGCGAGCTGTTCGGCAAGACGTCCCAGGTGGGGAATCACCGATGGCTGCATGGCTTGGAGCTGCGGCAGCACGTTGTGGCGAATGACTGCTCTGGTAAAGCGCAGGTCGTGGTTGCTTCGATCAAACAGGGGCAGCGGTGAGATCCAGTCATCTGCTTCGCGAAGAAACTCGAGGATCAGGCTGCGCTCGATGGCAAGCAGCGGCCTCAGCAGCAACACGGATGGCGTGAGGGTGGCGTGTTCGAGTGCCCGCAGAGAGGGCATTCCCGACAGACCACGGGGTCCAGCCCCGCCGATCAGTCGTTGTAGGACCGTCTCGGCTTGATCGTTGAGTGTGTGAGCAACGAGCACGGTCTGGCTTCCGAAGTCCCGGGCAGCTTCGGACAGTGCTCGATAGCGGGCCGTACGTGCAGCCGCCTGCAGCGAGGACTGTTTGGGAACTTGGACGGTCATTCGGCGTGCCGACAACCCGAGCCGCAGCGCCACTTGCTCGACGAGATGGGCTTCCTCGGTCGCCTCGTTTCGAAGGCCGTGATCGACACAGACCACCTGGACCGCGTATCCCAGCCGCTCCCGTAGCAGACACAGCGCCACCATCAGCGCCGTCGAGTCGGGCCCGCCTGAGCAGCCGAGTACAAGACGCGCACCCTCGACAATGCCGGCGTCTTTCATCGACTCAGCAACCGTCTGTACCACCCTGGATGCGACGAGCTGCGAGCGGGCTTGGGGTCGCGGGAACGTCTGGGGTTTGTGCATCCGCTTGCTCATTGTCGATGGGGCGAGAGGGGCAGCGATGATACACTCTTTGGCTATGAAAATCGGTAGTCGTCGACAGAACCTGCTCGCCGTTTGGGGCGCTCTGGTTGTTGTCCTAGGCGCAGCAACGACTGGTGCTGCCGGTCCAGCGAATCCACCGCCGGTCGCGTCTTCTGTCGCCACTCCGCCGCCTCCGAGTCGGGAACCACTCGCCGCCGCACGGAAGCGAGCGAGCGATGCCCAGCAGACTTTGGTGGTCGAATTTTCCGCCGATTGGTGTAGTCCCTGTAAACAGTTCGAGCGAGACGTGCTGCCCAAGGAGTCGGTGCGGGTGGCTCTGGCCAAAGTGCAGTTTGTGCGTTTCGATGCCGAGACCGACGTGGGGCGTGACGCGGTACGGCTGCTCCATGTCGAGGGCTACCCGACATTTGTTGCGCTCCGTACGGATGGAGAAGTGGCGAGCGTGCTGCAAGGCGCTCAGACCGAGGCGGAGTTTGTTCGCTGGCTACGGTTGATGGCGATCGATTTCGAACCGCGAGAGCGACTTCTTGCGCGAGTGCGCAATCATCCGACCGACGGTGAGGCCATGCTGCTGTGGGCACTGCGGCTGCGCAAGCGGGGCGAGCTGAACGAGGCCGCCGAGTGGCTCGACAAAGCGCGTTTGGCCAAGGGGGCCTCGCCAGAGGTGGCGTCCCGGGCGGATTGGGAGCTGCGGCGACTCCGTCTGAGACTGCTACTGCCTCGCCAACAACTCATTGAACACCTGACCCTGTATCCGAGTGGTCCGCAGTCCGATGAAGTGGTGCGTGCGCTGCTCAGGCTGGGGGCTGTCGACTCGGCGACCCAAGTGGTGCTTGGGCGCTATCTCGACGGCTTGCTTCAGCCGACATCGGCGGAGCGGATCAACCAAATGATCTATCGGCTCTTGCGCGCCCAGGCCTTTACAGAGGCGGATCGTGCGGCGCGCTATCTGCTGTCGCTCGACAGTAAGAGTCCGTACTACCTAGATACCCTGGCCGAGGTTTGTCATCTACGCGGCGAGCCGAAGGAAGCGCTGCGGTTGTCGGCGCAAGCCCTCGCCTCCCCGTCGGTCAAGGACTCGGAGCAGCTTCGTCAGTCGCTGAGCGCCAACCAGGCTCGTTTTGCACGGGCTCGTCGGGAACCTCCGGCAGAGCTGGCTGCGCCCGACGACGAACTTCAGCCTTGGGAGCACGACTAACCGCAGTGCAGTCAGCAAGCAGCAGCGAGCGGGGCGGCGGCGTGAAAGGTCAAGCGATAGACGCTGTTTTCCGTTTCGACGTACACCGAGTCGCTGTCCGGATCGGTGAGAATGCGGCGCACCGGGGTGGTGACCATGCGGTGGCCGTTGGGATCTCGGAAGATAACCATGCCTCTTCCGACGGTGGGATAGCTTACCAACAAGCCGTGATAGACGCGGCCTGGTCCGGTGCTCGCCTTGTCTCTGGCGTCACGACCTTGTTCACGGATTTTTCGCGCCGTGACATTTACCATCGAACGACTGCTACCCCCGACAACCCATCTTACGATTGGCCTGGCGCGGCTCCATATGCTTTGTTGTAACGTCGCGAAACCACACTTATTTGTGTCCAGTAAAGGGTCTTCCTATGCACGAGCCAGTCAGCGCCCGGCCCGATCGTCCGCAGGTTGTTCCTCAAGCGCCGTGGATTCGCCGGGTTCCACTGCGTAGCCCGACCCTACCGCCCGCGACTCATACCAATGCGTATGTGCTCGGCGATCGTGAGCTGATCATGGTCGATCCGGGGACGCCGTGGCCGGATGCGCAGACTGAGCTTGTGGACACGCTGCGCTCGCTGCTGCAGGCGGGCCATTCACTGCGGGCGATTGTGCTGACCCACCACCACTTCGATCACGTCAGTGGCGCGATGGACTTGGCACGCGAGTTTGCTGTGCCAGTGTGGGCGCACGAGGCGACGGCGAGGCGGCTGGCGGAGCGTCCCGAGCTGCGGGTGGACGAGCTGATTGGCGAAGGGGACGTGCTGCCGTTTGGTCCTTCTGGATTTCAGGTGTTGCATACCCCCGGTCATGCACCGGGCCATGTTTGCTTGCTCGACCAAGCGGGCGGGGGGGTGATCGCCGGTGATATGGTCGCGTCGCAGGGAACGATCATTGTCTCGCCTCAAGACGAGGGCGATATGGCGCTGTATCTGGCTTCGCTGCGGCGGCTGCTGGCCCTCGGGCATCAGCGGATCTGGCCAGCGCACGGAATTGCCGTCGAAGAGGGCGAGCAACTGGTGGCTCGCTATCTGTCACACCGGCTGCTGCGCGAGGAAAAAGTGCTCCGAGCCTTGGCCACCGGGGCAGAGACGCTCACCGCGCTGTTGCCCTTGGCCTACGATGACACCCCTGCGGTGCTGTATCCGTTGGCCAGAGAGTCTTTGGAAGCACACCTGCTAGCCCTGGTTTCGACCGCACGCGTTGAGCGGTACAGCGACGAATCGGATCCCGATCCTGATCGCTATCGGCTGCGCCCGGCCCTGGTGCGATAGCGCACGACGGGGATGTGCTGCAGCGGATGCGCACGGCCCTTTGCAGCCCGGGCCAATCTGTGGCACACACAGAAACCCCAAAGTTTCCTGCCGAGTCTGTAGCGAGGTATCTCCGATGAGCCAGCCCCCAAGTCCCAACGACCCCGAGCGGGCGCAGCAGCCGCTGATCAGCCAGCGCAAATCTGAACACATCGCTCTGTGCGCCTCGGGCGACGTCGAGTTTCGCAACAAGGGGACGCTGCTTGATCAAGTGCAGCTTGTTCATCAGGCGATTCCCGAGCGTCACTACGATGAGCTGGACCTGTCGACGCCGCTGCTCGGCAAGGTGCTCAAAGCGCCGATTGTGATCAGCGCGATGACCGGCGGCACCGACGAAGCGCAGGACATCAACCGCGATCTGGCCCGCGCCGCCGAGACCCTGGGCCTGGGGTTTGGACTGGGCTCGCAGCGAGCCATGCTGGTGCGGCCTGAGACGACCCGGACCTTTCAAGTGCGGGAGTTTGCGCCGACGGCCCTTGTGCTGGGGAACCTGGGCCTCGTCCAAGCGCAGCGGATGAGCACCGAGGAGGTGCGGGTGCTCTGTCAGACGGTCGGGGCCGATGCGTTGTGCGTCCATTTGGCCACCGCGATGGAGCTGGTCCAGCCCGGTGGCGATCGCGATTTCCGAGGCGGACTCGATACCCTCAAGCGCCTGCACCAGGAGCTGGGCATTCCGATTGTCGTCAAAGAAACCGGCTGTGGGCTGTCCCGAGAAGTCGGCCTGCAGGTCAAGCGCATTGGCATCACCGCCGTCGATGTGAGCGGCGCGGGAGGCACCTCGTGGGTGGGCGTCGAAACCCATCGCGCCGATGGCATCGCTCGGGCAGTCGGTGAGGCGCTGTGGGACTGGGGTGTTCCGACGGCGGCTTCGGTGTCATTGCTGTCGGACCTCGGGCTCCAGATCATCGCGACGGGGGGGCTGCGGACGGGGCTTGATGTCGCGTCGGCCCTGGCGCTCGGGGCGCGAGCGGGAGGCTTGGCAGCCCCGGTGCTGAAGGCCTGGAAGGCGGGCGGCTATGATGGGGCGGTCGAGTTCCTGCGCGGGGTGATCGAGACGGTGAAGGCGGTGACGCTGCTCACCGGATGCAAGAGCTCGGCGGACTTGGTCCATGCGCCAAAGGTGATTGGCTCGACGCTGCGAGCGTGGCAGCAGGGGGCTCGGTAGCACCATGTGGAAGACCAGCGCTTGTGGGAAGGTCATCCTCCTCGGTGAGCACGCGGTGGTGTATGGCGTGCCAGCGCTGTGTGGTGCTCTCCAAGGTGGCGTCGAAATCGAGGCCATTTCCGGGGAAGGCCGGCTGCTGGTGCCCGAGTGGGATGTGGCGACGCCTCCGCTCCGCGATCTGCTGCTACCGAGCCATGCGGATACCTCTTCCTCGCTGGCACTCGCCATGAAGGCGATCGTTGAGAGCCTATCGATGGCCATCGGTCGTCCCTTGACACCTCGGGATCTGCCCTATGACTTCGTGGCTAGGTTTGCGATTCCGACGGGAGCCGGGCTGGGTTCGTCAGCGGCTCTATCGGTGGCGCTGGTGCGGGCGATGGATCGCGCTGCCGAGCTTGGTCTGAGCGAGTCGGATGTCGATGGGGCGGCGTTCGCTGCCGAGAAGGTGTTTCATGGATCGCCGTCTGGACTCGATCACACGGTGGCCCAGCAGGGTGGCTTTGGACTGTTTCGGAGAGGCCAGGGCCTGTCGTCGCTTCCCGACACACCGACGCTAAAGCTGTGCATTGGGCATACTGGAAAAGCGCGTGATACCAAAGGCCGGGTGGCCCGCGTTGCCGAGCTGTGCCAGGAAAAGCCCGACCTGACCGCGGCGTGTTTTGCCCGAATCGGTGTTTTGGTTGGTGAAGCGGTCGAAGCTCTCCGGCGGCGTGACTTCGTGGCGCTTGGGCAGGCGATGAACGAAAACCAGGCGCTGCTCAAGCTGCTCGAGGTGTCCTGTCCCGAAATTGAACAGGTCTGCAAGCTGGCTCTCGATGCTGGAGCGCTCGGAGCGAAGCTGACCGGCGGTGGTGGCGGCGGCTGTGTGGTGGCACTGGCCCCCGGCCGAGAACAAACCGTGCTCGCCGTGTGGCAAGCCGCAGGCTATTCCTCTTTTTTGGTCGAAGTGGGCGGCGACCCCCGCACTCCATCCGCCGCTTCGACCGCAGATAGAACCAAGACCCTCATGCACGCCGTCGCTTCAGCCAATACCAACATCGCCCTGTGCAAATACTGGGGCAAGTGTGATCCCGCTCTCAACCTTCCGGCGGTGCCGAGTCTGTCACTGACGCTGGCGGGTCTGACCACTCACACCGAAGTACGGCTCGATCCGTCGCTGCAGATGGACTCGCTTCATCTGAACGACCACGAGGTGAGTGGAGAGCCGCTGCGCAAAGTGAGTCGCCATTTGGATCGGCTGGTGCGCCAGTTGGGTCTGTCCGGGCGTCCCTTCGCACAGGTGCGCAGTCACAATAATTTCCCGACGGCAGCGGGTTTGGCCTCTTCGGCATCGGCCTTTGCAGCGCTGACGGTGGCGGGTTATGGCGCGCTCCTCGGTGAGCGGGCGCTCGAACGGCCTCTCGACCGGAGCCTGCTGTCAAGCTGGGCGCGGCAAGGCTCGGGATCGGCGGCGCGCTCGTTGTTTGGGGGGCTGGCTGTGCTCGGGGTTGGGACACCGGGGCAGGTCGACTCGGCGCAGGCCACGCAGCTTCTGGCACCAGAGGAGTGGTCTGAGTTGCGGCTGGTGATCGGTGTCGTTTCTGACGAAGCAAAGGAGACCTCTTCGACAGATGGCATGACCTGGACGGCCACTACCTCGCCGTACTTTGCACCGTTTGTGGCGGCGGCACCTCGGGATCTCCTCGAAGCGACGGCTGCCGTGCGGGGCAAGGATTTGGCGCTACTTGGGCGGATTGCGGAGCGGAGCGCGCTGCGGATGCATGCCTCGGCGATGGCGGCCGACCCCGGAGTCGTCTATTTGCGGGGCAGCACCATCGAGGGCTATCACGCGATCGTTCGGGGTCGCCGAGAAGGCATCGAGGCGTACTTCACCTGCGATGCCGGTCCGCATCCAAAGGCGCTGACGACGGCAGTATTTGCGGAGCGGGTTGCCGCCGCGCTGTCATCGGTTCCTTTTGTCAAGCGGACCATCATTGCTCATCCCGGTGAGGGGGCTCGGCTGATTTCTGTGGGAGTCCCACGATGAGTCACGCCGTGCTGGCCCCCGGCAAGGCGATGCTGATTGGCGAGTACGCTGTCTTGGAAGGAGAACCAGCGGTAGTGGCCGCCGTCAGCGTCTATGCACGGGCGGTTCTCGGTGGGGGCTCGCCCTCGTCGCCGTTCATCGAAGCCGCCATCCGTGAAACCCACGTCGAGCTTCTGGAACTGGGTCGCTCGATACATGGTCCGTCGGTGCCGCATGTCGACACTTCGGCGTTTGTGCAGGGCGGTCGTAAACTCGGGGTGGGCTCGAGCGCGGCCGCCACGGTTGCGGCAGTTGGGGCACTGCTTCACGCCGCGGGCCTTGATTTGTCAGACGAAAAGATTCGGGCACGGGCCTTTGCCGCCGCCAAGCGAGCACATGACGCTGCCCAGGGCACGGCGGGATCGGGAGCTGACTTGTGGGCAGCGGTCCACGGCAAGCTGCGGGTGCTCGGTCCGTATGACACCGCGGTGGAAGCTCGGCCTCTGCCGGCCCAGCTACGCTTTGTGGCGACCTCGACGAGTGTGTCGACGGCGATGCTGGTCTCTCGCTATCGCCAGGTGTACGAGGCTGCCCAGCCCGCGATCGCCGAGCTGGGGATCGCGGCGCGAGGGTTTCTGATGGCTTGGCAGCGTGGCGATGTGGCGGCGCTGCTGTCGGCGATCGAGCGAGCCAACAGTGGCTATCTGCGCCTTGGCGAGGCGCTCGGTCACCGTCTGCTGACCGATGAACATCTACGCATCGCCGAGATTGCCCGACGAGTCGGTGGAGCGGCCAAACCTTCGGGCGCGGGTGGTGGTGACCTGGCGGTGGTTTTCCTACCGACACCGACAGCCGTGGAGCGGTTTTCCTCGGAGGTCGCAGTGCTCCCCATCACCGAGAGTGCCGTCGGTCTTCATGTTGAAGTTGATTGAGCGAAAAATCATGTCACAAAGCAAGCACGATGACAGACAAAATCCCGAGGCTGGTTCGTCTCCAGGGGGAGTGATTTCGTCGCGGATTCCCGGCTTTTACAAGCTGGGTGTAGACGAACGACTCAGAACACTGACCGAGACGATGAAGCTGAGTCCAAGCGAAGTCGATCTGCTTGGCTCTGGATGTCTCACCGTCGAACAAGCCAATCATATGGTGGAAAACGTCGTCGGGACGTACTCGCTGCCGCTTGGCTTGGGGCTCAATTTCCAGGTCAATGGACGAGACTACCTGGTACCGATGTGTGTCGAAGAACCGTCGGTGATTGCGGCGGCCTCGAATGCGGCTCGGATGGTTCGTGAAGGGGGCGGGTTTGTGGCTGAGGCAGATCCGCCGCTGATGATCGCGCAGGTGCAGCTATACGACATCCCGGATACCGAGCTGGGAACGCAGGCGATCCTGGCCGAAAAAGAGTCGCTGATCGCGGCGTGCAACGAGGCGCAGCCGAACCTCCTCAAGCGGGGTGGTGGGACACGCGATATCGAGGTCCGGACCCTGGAAAACTCGACGGAGACGCAGCCAGGGATGTTGGTTGTGCATTTGATCGTCGATTGCTGCGATGCGATGGGGGCCAACTTGGTCAACACGGTCGCTGAAGCCGTCGCAGCGCGCTTGGCAGAGCTGTCGGGCGGGTGCTTTGGTCTGCGCATCCTGACGAACCTGGCCGATCGTCGCTGTGTTCGTGTGCGCTGCCGAGTGCCGCTCTCGGTGCTGCGCAGTGAGCGCTTCGACGGGATGGCCGTTCGCGATGGCATTGTCTTGGCCAGCCGATTCGCGGAACTCGATCCCTATCGGGCGGCGACGCATAACAAGGGCATCATGAACGGCATCGATCCGGTGGTGCTGGCGACGGGGAATGACTGGCGTGGGGTCGAAGCGGGGGCGCACGCGTTCGCGGCCCGTTCGGGGGTGTACCGGCCTTTGGCGATTTGGAGAGCGGGCGACGACGGCTTGCTTCATGGCCAGATCGAGCTACCGATGGCGATTGGTACGGTGGGCGGAACGCTTCGGGTTCATCCGGGGGCACGACTTGGGCTGCAGATCCTCGGGGTCAAGTCGGCGACGGAGCTGGGGATGGTGATGGCCTCGGTGGGTCTGGCATCGAACCTGGCCGCGCTGCGCGCCCTGGCTGCCGAAGGAATTCAGCAAGGTCATATGTCGCTGCATGCGCGTTCGGTAGCGGTGGCCGCAGGTGCCAGCGGAGCGATGGTTGATCTCGTCGCGGCGGAGCTGGCCAAGTTGGGGGATGTTCGCAAAGAGAGAGCAGAACAGATCCTGTCGCAGCTCCGAGAAGGCGCTGGATCCTAACGTACTAGCTCCGCAGCAGCGCGGCGGACTTCGGGGCTGGGATCTCGCTCTGCGGCGGTACGGATGAGCTGCATCACTGTGGGGATCTCGCGATGACGGGCCAGAAGCTGCAGCGCGTCTTGACGCACGGTGGCTTCTTTGTCGCTCGCCAAGGCCTTTTGCAGCGATGGCAAAACCGCGACGATCTGCCGAAACGAGCAGGCAAAAATCGCGGCGCGACGGACTTCTGACGAGCTGTCCTGCGTGAGTAGCTGGGCGAGCAGCGCATCCACCGGGGTCGCGCTGATAAAGCGCAGAGCTTGGGTGGCGGCGCTTCGAATGGCGGCACTGGGCGACTGAAGCGCGGTCTGAAGCAGCGGCAACGTACGCGGATCGCCGGCGTTGCCAATGGCTTGCAGGTACAGAAGCTGTTCATCCTCGGTTTGAGCGGCCTGATAGAGCGTAATGAGTTCATCGACGTTCGCTTCGGCTGCCCCAACCTGGCTGGCTCCACGTTGGGCCCCGGCGGCGTTGCCGAGTGCCAGTGCGGCGGTGCTGCGAACCTCCGGGTCGGTGTCACGGAGGGCCTTGTGCAGCGCCTCGGTGGTGGCTTCACTGGGCGTATCTGAAAGACCGAGCACGGCGACGGCATTTTGCCGGAGATCACTCGACAGCTTTTTCTCACCCAGTAGGTCGACCAGAGCCGCTTGTCCGGCTTCGCTTTGCGCACCCGAGAGTGCTCCAAGGACGGTCTTGGCCACTGCTTCGGGCACTCCGGCTCTGATCGTCTGCGACGCCAGTTTTGCGGTTTCGGGCTGGATCCGGAATAGCGAAGACAGGCGAGTCTGTAGCTCAGCGCGCTGGCTCCCATTGTCGGTCGTCGGCAGGCCACGCAGCGCCCCGAGAAGCTGGTCGAAACTTGCTCCCTGGACTCGCTGCTCATCGGAGCGACGGTCGCTATCGGTCGTATCCATCTGCATCAGCGGCGACAGCGTGTAATCCGCCGCTTCGAGCAGCGCCAGCGCCATTGGTCCCGGTTCGACGGTGGTTGTCTTGATTCGCTGCAGGCTGAAGGTACTTTCCGAGGACACGAGCGGCATGTCCGGCCCCGGATCGATGTCGAGCAGGTCGCGCCCGCTGGCTGCGAGTAGCCGACCCGCCTCGTCATCACCATCGGAGAGCGTGAGCGTCACCTCCAGCGAGCCGGTTACTTTGCCAAGCTGCGAAACCGGCACCAGGCCTTGCGCGGCGCGGATTTGAAGATAGTGGACTCGGTTTTTTGTGCAGTGCTTGCCGTCGGACTCTTTTCGATACTGGGCGGTGTACTCACCGGTGGCGTCCATTTCTTGGCTCTGCCAGGTGCTGTCCCCTTTGGGACTACGTACAAACTGTAGGCTTGCCGCCAGCGCTTTCAGAAAGCCGCGTCCAACGGTGTCGACTTCACGGTGGATGCGCAGTGAACGCAGCTTTCCGTCCGGCTCCTGGATTTGCAGAAACGGTCGAGCCAGATCCCTCACCAGCTTGGCTTGGGCTGCGGGCTCACCCGGCATCTCGAGCTTGATCCCGTCGAGTTGTGTGAGCAGTGTGACCAACATGCCATCGGCACGAAGCACGGTGGTTGTGTAATGGGCCGACAGCGTCAGCGCAAAGCTCTCATCGGAAGGCGGCTGTCCCCGACCGCGCATATGAACGACGCGACGGGTCTGCAGGGTATAGCTCTGGGTGGTCCCGAGTGGCCAGGTGAACCGGGGGGGCGGGGCATCCGGCGAGGAGTGCGTCCGATCGACGGTGTTGGTCGGTGGGGCTGGGGGCTGACCTCGCCGCTGCCACAGGGACAGCGCCAGCACGATCACCACCGCAAGCAGTACGAGCTGCCAAGGACGAGTTCGCATGCGCCGACCCTCTTGTGGATACGGGCCCTCCCGGTCCGGCCGGGAGGGCGGGGAGGCTAGAACAGCTTCACGCAGCCCGCTTCGTGAGCGAGTGCGTAGCTCTTGGTGGTGCCCGGCCAATCGGCGATCTTCTTTTCGTGGCGCTTGCCGAGTGCCTTGGCGAAGACATTCAGCCGTCCCGAGAGGTAGTTGAGCGCCAGGTCACTGTCGGCCTTGTAATAGAGTCCGACGGTGGTCAAATCGAGCTGGCCGCTCGTGGGAACCGAGGCATCGACCAGGGTAAGCCGTCCATCAACCCCTGCTTCGGCCACCCACGCATCGACCGAAGCGCTCGCGGTGGCAAAGGCCTTGGCCGATGGAGCGAGGGTGGCGTTGACCGCGAAAATTCCAATGTTGCTGTTGAAGGCGATACCGGCTGAGCCAGCAGCGGTGGCCTTGACCTTGACAGGGATCGGACCGACCCAGAAGCGCTTGTCGGCGTTAAAGAAGGTCACATCCCAGCTCTTGTTGAGGTTGAGGGTGACGCCCGAGCCCGAGCCGGTTCCCGAGGAGCGGCTGTGGTGGAAGATGTTCTTTCCGACCACAAACACGTCGAGGTTTTCGCTGGAGCTACGAGCGACCACCGCCGCTTCGGCCTTGCCGGTCACCTTGACGACGTTCTGGGTGTTCCCAAACAGCATGGCGTCGGCGTTGAGGTTTCCCGCGACGGACAAACCATCGCGCTTGCCTTGCAGACTGGCGGTCGCCGCATAGGCCGCGCCGAAGTTCTCATCCCCGAATGAGTCGCTCTTCGACCAGGACTTGGTCAGTTCGGCCACTGCCGTGCCGCAGGAGTCCGGCACATCTGCAAAAGCAAAGCCGGGAAGGGCCAACGAGGTCAGCGCGAGCACAGAGAGCGTGAGCTTGGTCATGGAATCCTCCTTCTGGGTCGGATGGGCGAGATCACTTTCGCCCGGTTGGGAACAAGCCTGCAATGTGCCTTTAGTATCACAAAGTGCGCGGACGCAAGGGCTCTGTTTTTGCGGGTCGACAAACGACTTTTTTCGTCGGTGCGAGTGTTCATCCGCTGCGATTTGGGCGGGCCCCAAACGCGTATTTTCCACCACGCCCGTAGTGTGGAAATGGGTAGGAATTTGACCTGCTTGGCGGCGCTGGTCGCGTGGTAGAGTGAAAAGCTGTGACGCCGAAAGATGCTGGACCACTCCCTGTCGACTCGGGTACGCCGCCTCGGCGGATGCTCCGGCCTTCGGTGTGGGCGCTTGGGCTGTGTGTGGTGATGGTCGCAGGGGTGGCTTCGCTGCCCCTGGTTGCGGCCTATGTGATTCGTCAACTGGTGCTGCCCCAGGTCGAGGCGCGCTTTGGAGCGCAGATTGCGGTGCGCGACATCGTGGTTCGTCCCAAACTGATTCGCTTGGTTCACGTCTCGGTGCGGGATGAGAAGGCCCCACGCGGTACGGACCCGGTGACGGTGGGCGAGGTCCGCGTCGAGTATTCGCCTTGGTCGCTGCTGCTCGGACGGGTCGAGGTCAGTCGTCTGACGGCGGCACGGCCGCTGCTCCAGATTGTCCGTGGCGGCGAGGATGACAACATCACTTCACTGCTGAAGCACCTGCGTCGCGGTGAAGGTAAGACCGGGCAGGGCGGTTCGGGAGGGCGGCTGCGTGGGCCCGAGCAAATCCTGGTCACGGACGGAGAGCTAGACGTTCGCGATGATCTCGGGACGCTGCATGTGCGGTCGCTGTCGGCAGAGCTGGCCAAGCAGGGCGACTGTCAGGTGAGTCTGAGCGATGTGACCGTGGACCCGACCTCGGGAACCGGGGCGAAAGCGGAAAAGGTACAGCTTGTGTGGCAGAGCCCGGCCCGCTTTCTTCCGGACGGTCTGCCCGAAGTGCGCATCGATCACGGCTCGGTGGCACCATGGCGGCGGCTGAGCCTGTCGGGCATTGCCGGAACCATCAAGGCGGACTCCAAAGACGCTCGCAAAGCAGTCATTGCCCTGTCGGGTGGTTACGGCGGCGTCGAGCACCAGTTGTGGCAGGCCGATGGCTGGGTGCTTCCCGAGGGAGCAGACTGGAAGGTGGGCGGTGTGCAGGGCGAGTTACACCTGCGGGCGCAGCGCTTCAAGCTGTCCCAGCTTGAGCCGATTTTGAAAGACACGCCGATCGTCGATGCCGAGCAGACCGAGGTCGATGCCAGCATGGATCTTCGGTACGAAAAGAGCGTGCTCGCGGCATCCGGTGGCTTTCGGATGGCTCACCTATCGCTGTTTGCCCCGAGGCTGGTGGCCGAACCGGTGCGTGACCTGAGCTTCGATGTGAACGCCAAGGGTCAGGTCGATATCAAGGCGCGCAAGGTCAAGCTCGAATCGATGAACGTCCGCTGGGCTGGGGTGGAAGTGCAGCTCGATGGCGAGGCCGAGGCTCAGCCCACGATGCGTAGGCCGAGCGTGCTGCAAGCGGCAGCGCTGGGCAATCAGCCAGCGGGTGTCTCGATCGGTACCCAGGTGCCACTCAGCCCAAGCTGGCGCGAAAAATGGCGGACAGTATCGCTCCACTTTGCGGTGCCGCCGATCCAGTGTCAGTCGCTGCTCCAGGCGCTACCGAAGCCGGTGGTGCCACGCATTCGGGACTTTCAGCTCGATGGGACGTTTTCGACCGATGTGCGGCTGTTTGTCGATTTCGCGAAACTGCTGAAGCTGCCGCCACCGAAAGATCCCGACTCGCTCGATGAGGAGACACCGCTGCCCATCGAGCCGGTGGTGGCGAAGAAACCGGCGGTGGTCAAAGGTCGTCCCGGTCAGCCGCAACCGCCCCAAGGGACCGCTAACGGCAAAGATCCCAAGGACGATCCGGTGCAGATCTCGGGGCAGGTGGGAATCGGCGGCTGTCGAGTGCTCAAAGCGCCAGCCGATATGGATGTGCAGAAGCTGCTAACGAGCTTTACCCACACCGTCCAGATCGAGCCGGGCAAAGAACTCAGCTTTGTGATTGGTCCCGAAAATCCCGACTTCGTGCCGTTTGAAGGCCTGTCGCCGTATCTCATCAACTCGATCATGACGACCGAGGATCACGGGTTTCTGCGGCACCGCGGCTTTATCGTTCCCGAGTTCCGTTCCGCGCTGCAATCGAACCTGGAACGCGGCTACTTCCGGCTGGGCGCGTCGTCGATCACGATGCAGATGGTCAAAAACGTCATGCTCTCTCGTGAAAAGACGTTGTCGCGAAAGCTGCAAGAGATGTTTCTGACTTGGTACATCGAAAACTACCTGACCGAAGACGGGGACATGGTGAAGGCTTTGGCGAAGGGGTGGTCCGTCCAGCAGTACCTCGCCAAGGTTGCCAAAGATCATCCAGTCGCTCCCGCCGTTGCGCAGGCCGCGAAGGAAAAAGAGCTGGCGATGACTCCTTCCCGATTGGCAGCAGAGCAGTCCTTTGCGGCGATCCGCGAGGCAAGTCCGATCAAGCGGCGGATCTTGGAGATCTACTTTAACGCGATCGAGTTTGGTCCTTACATCTTCGGAATCGGTCGCGCAGCGCGGCACTACTTCGGCAAGGAAGCCAAAGATCTGACGCCTCGTGAAGCAGCGTTTTTCTCGTCGATTCTGCCCAATCCCAAGCGGCGCTACATTCAGTACTGCAAAGGTGCGGCGGATGATGGCTGGGAAAAGTATGTCGAGCGGATCGTGCGGCGCGTGCACTCACGCGGACGAATGACCGATGAGGATCTGCAAGGTGCGCTGGCCAGTAAGCTGGTCTTCGATCGAACGGCGGCGCAGTCAGAAAAGGAATGCCAGCTCCTGGTGCAGTACATCTCCGAGCTGCCAGCGCCGGGATCTCCACCGCCACCACCACCTCCTCCGGGGACTCCTCCCAAAGTGATTCCGCCACTGCCTCCTTGGGTCGAAATGCATCATGGCAAGCTCCGGTACACGGTTCCCAAAGAGCCGAAAGACGGACAGGAATCCAAGGGCACCAAGGGACCGGCTGATACGCAGACTACACAAGGCGCGGTTTTGTTCTAGCTCGGCTATCGGAACCGTCGCATTCACCCACTCAAAACGCAGAAAACATGTCTACACGCAAGACCTTCGTCCTTGATACCAACGTCCTGCTTCACGATCCGCTGTCGATGTTTCAATTTGCCGACAACGTGGTGGTGGTTCCGATCATCGTGCTGGAAGAGATCGATCAGTTCAAAAAGGAGCTGTCGGATCGGGGGCGCTCAGCGCGTGAGGTCTGCAGGCGTCTCGACGAGCTGCGTAAGCAAGGCCATCATCTCGCGAACGGAGTCACTCTGCCGTCGGGAGGAGAGCTGCGGGTGGTGCTCGGTTCCCATGAGGCACCGCCCGTTCTGCGCAACTCCCATAGCGCGGACAACATGATCTTGGGAGTCGCGCTGCAGCTTGCCAAAGAGGGCGCACCGGCGGTCATTTTGGTGACCAAGGACGTGAACCTCCGCATTCGGGCTGATGCGCTTGGACTCACTGCCGAGGACTACGACGTCGAGCAGATCACGATCGAGGAGCTTTATCCTGGCTATGTAGAACTGCAAGTCAGCGCCCAAGCGATCGCGTCGTTCTATCAAGATGGGAAGCTGCCGGTGGAAGTGCTGCGTGGGCAGTGCGACAGCCTTCCAACGAACCTGTACAACAACGAATACGTACTCCTGAAGAATCGGGAGGGCGGGCCGCAGACCGCTCTTGGTCGTCTCGATTTGACGGCGGGCAGCGTCGTGCCGATTCGCAAGCTGCGTGAGGGCTGCTGGGGAATCCGTCCGCGCAACAAAGAGCAACACTTCGCGCTCGATCTGCTCCTAAACGACGACATCAAGCTGGTGACGCTGGTTGGAAAGGCGGGCACTGGCAAGACGCTGCTGGCGATTGCGGCGGGGCTTCAAAAGGTCGCTGAAGAGAAAGTCTGTCAAAAGCTGCTCGTCTCTAGGCCGATCTTTCCGCTGGGTCGCGACATCGGTTATCTGCCTGGCACCGTCGAGGAAAAGCTCAATCCGTGGATGCAGCCGATCTACGACAACGTGGAGTTTTTGCTCGGACTCTCAGGCACCGGTGGCAAAGAGAAGCGCGGCGCGCACTCCCACCAAGACTTGGTCGACATGGGATTTTTGGCGATTGAGCCGCTCACGTACATCCGGGGTCGCTCGATTCCCAACCAGTTCATGATCATTGACGAGGCGCAGAACCTGACTCCGCACGAAGTCAAAACGATCATCACTCGCGTCGGTGAAAACACCAAGATCGTGCTGACTGGCGACCCCTATCAGATCGACAATCCATATGTCGATGCGACGAACAACGGCATGACCACGGTGGTCGAGCGATTCAAGGGACAAGCCATCGCCGGCACGGTGTCTCTGTTCAAAGGCGAGCGCTCGGCACTCGCCGAGCTGGCCTCGAACCTGCTCTAACCTACGTTCGCAGAGCTAGCGTCCCACCCGCTTGCAGTGCTTTGATCGGAGCCATGAACAAGCATGGGTTTGACTACGATCTATTTGTGGTGGGCGCTGGCTCGGGTGGAGTGCGAGCCAGTCGCGTCGCAGCGCGCTACGGTGCCCGCGTAGCGGTCGCGGAAGAGAGTCGCCTTGGCGGCACCTGCGTCAACCTCGGCTGTGTCCCCAAGAAGCTATTCGTCTATGCGTCTCACTTTTGCGATGAGTTCGAGGACTCGGTCGGCTTCGGCTGGAGCCCTTCATCACCGGGCTTCGACTGGGCCACTCTCATCGCGAACAAAGATCGCGAAATCGCACGCCTAAACAAAGTGTATCGCGGACTGCTCGAAGGTGCGGGCGTCACCATCCTGGATGGGCGAGCGCGGCTCATCGATCGCAACACGGTCGAACTCGGAGGTCGCCGTATCACCGCCGAAAGGCTCCTGATTGCCACGGGCAGTCGACCCCACTTGCCCTCTTTGCCGGGCATCGAACATGCCATCACCTCGAACGAAGCCTTTCACCTGCCGCGCCTGCCCAAGCGGGTGATGATCGTCGGTGGCGGTTACATTGCGGTCGAGTTTGCCGGCATCTTTGCCGGACTGGGCTGCCAGGTCAGTCAGCTCTATCGCGGCTCGCTGTTTCTACGTGGCTTCGATCGGGATCTGCGGATCGAGCTGGCCGAGGCGATGCGGCATCGGGGCATCGATCTGCGGTTTGACACGGACGTGGCACGGATTGCTCGGAACGACGGGGGCGATTTCACGGTGACGCTGGTTTCGGGGGATCAGCTCACGACCGATTTGGTGATGTATGCGGCGGGACGGACTCCCAACACCGCTGGGCTCGGACTCGAAGCGGTGGGGGTGGAGCAAGATCAAGACGGCGCGATTGTCGTGGATGAGTATTCCCAGACCACAGTGCCCAACATCTGGGCCGTTGGTGACGTCACCAATCGCCTGAACCTAACCCCCGTGGCGATTGCCGAAGGCCAAGCCTTCGTCGAGACGGTCTTTAACGAAAACCCGCAAAAGCCCGACTACGACAATGTTCCGACGGCGGTGTTCAGCCAACCCTCGTTGGCCACCGTTGGGTTGACCGAGGAAGCGGCTCGCGAAAAGCACACCGCCATCGATGTTTACAAAGCGCACTTTCGACCGATGAAGTACACGCTGTCGGGACGCAACGAGCGCACCCTGATGAAGCTGTGCGTCGAGCGTGCCACCGGCAAAGTAATCGGCGCACACATGCTTGGGCCGGACTCCGCCGAGATCATCCAGGGGGTCGCGATCGCGATTCGCGCTGGGGCTCGCAAGGTCGATTTCGATCGCACGATTGGCATCCATCCGAGCACCGCCGAAGAGTTCGTGACGATGCGGACCCCCCAGAGTCACTAGGCCTCGCTCTCTATTTCGACACTCGCCACGGTGGCGCTTTGCAGGGTACGATGCGGATGGGGGTTGCCCATTCAGATCCTGTTTACGCACAACCTACGTCGCGATCTTACGGATGAAACCCAGGCCGAGTTCGATACACCGGAAACGGTCGAATCGGTGGCCACAGCACTCGGAGGAGCAGGCCGACACGCGGTCGAGCTGCTCGATGTCTCGGCACCGCTGCCCGAGGTGATGGCCAAGCTCAGCGCGCTTCAGCCGGACCTGGTGTTCAACACCGCCGAGGGTCGGCTTGGGCGGGCACGAGCGGCCCAGATGCCGGCGATCCTGGAAATGATGGGTCTGGCGTTCGTTGGGTCGGATTCCTATGTGCTGGCAGTGACGCAGGACAAGTGGCTGACCAAGCAAGCGGCGGCCGCCGTCGGGGTTCCGACCCCTCGTTCGCGGTTGTTCTTTGGTCCCACTCTTCCATCGCTGCTCGATGCCGAGCTAGAGCCGCTTCTGCCGGCGATTGTGAAGCCGAACTACGAGGGCTCATCGAAAGGGATCAGCGACGATAATGTGGTCCAAGATGTCATGTCGCTACGAGCCGTTTTGGCCCGGCAGTTGGCGCAGTTTCCGCAAGGCGTGCTCGTGGAGCGCTTTTTGGCTGGGCGCGATGTGACGGTGCCGTTTGTCGCTGCGCTTGGTCAAACCACTTTGGACGGAGTCTTGACGCCCGTTGAGTACTGTGTGGAGTCGCAGTTCGCCTCGCGCTTCAATCTCTATGATTACCGTCTGAAAAACATCGACTACACCGGCCTGTCACTGTGCTGTCCAGCGCGGCTTTCCGACTCGGAGTTGCTGCGGATTCGTGAGATGACGGCGTCGATCGTGCAGGCATTCGGGATCGTCGATTTGGCCCGAGCCGACTTTCGCGTCGATGAAGCCGGGAACATCCATTTTCTGGAAGTGAATCCGCTGCCTTCACTCGAAGCCGGGGCCAGTCTGTTTGTGGCCGCCGAGAGAGCCGGCTATTCGTTCGAACAGACCATCTCCGCCATCGTCGACAGCGCGTACGCTCGATTTCGGGCCGCAGCCGCTCACTCGTAACGGAGGGCCTCGACCGGATTGAGCCGGGCGGCCCGCCACGCCGGATACAGTCCAAAAAAGACGCCAGTCAACGTGCTCGACGACAGTCCGAGTGTAATGGCCCACACCTTGTAGTGCGCCGTCCAGCTACCCAGTACGTAGGCCAGCACCTTGGCCGCCACAAATACCAGGGCCATCCCACCCAGCACCCCCACCAGACCGCCGAGGCCGGCGATGATTCCGGCTTCGAGCAAAAACTGCCGCAGGATGTCTCCCCGCGTCGCTCCGAGTGCGCGCCGGATGCCAATTTCACGGGTCCGCTCGGTCACCGTCACCAGCATGATGTTCATGATGTTGATGCCACCGACGAAAAGCGACAGCGCTGCGGTACACAGCATCAGCACGTTGATGACCAGGAAAATCACCTCGACCTGCTGTTGCGACTCTTTGTCGGAGTCGACCTTGAAGTTTTCGACGTCATAGTGTCGACCGAGCAGGGTTGCCTTGGCCCAGGCCCGTCCTCGTGCCACCGCTTGGATGATGTCGCCTAGCTGCGGCACGATCCGGATGTAGATGCTGTCGACCTTGCGGGAGTGCCGGATGACGCCCTGAAACGTCGTGGCGGGTACCACCACTCGGCGGTCCCACATCCAGGTGCCGGGGCCCGCGACCATCGGCGGCTTGTGTGCGAGCACACCGACCACTTGCCAACGGACATCACCAACGGTGATCGACCGGCCAGCTAGCTCACGGGTTGAGTGGAGCAGATCCTTCCAGACCTCATAGCCGATGACGCATACCCTGGCGCGCTGCCGCAGGTCGTGATCGTCGATGAAGCGGCCCAGCTCGAGCTTGACGTGGTACAGGTCGAGCGCTTGTGCCGAGGCCCCCAGCACCATCACGTTCTTCTGCGTTTCACCGACCCGGGCCTTGTGTCGCCAGTCCATCAGCTCGCCTTCTGCCGGTGAGCCGCCTGTCGCGACGCTGCGATCGAGTGCGCCTTGGTCCAGGTAGTCGAGCGCCCGCTGGGTGCGGCGGCGCTGGTTTTCGGGGGCTGACGAGTTTTCGATCTCGATCACGTCTTTTTCTTCGACAAACTGCTGCGTCGAAGACAGGGCATCTTCACCACCGGCAAGCAGCCCCGACAGCATGACCACCGAGCCCGCGCCAATGATCATTCCGAGCAGCGTGAGCAGCGCCCGCGCTTTGTGCTGCCGGAACGAGTGAAGCACCGAAGCTAGCAGGTCAAGTAAGGACGCAAAGACCGACATCGTGGGCTCCTTCTACTGGCTGCGAATCGCCACCACCGGATCGAGGCGACTGGCATTGCGGGCGGGCCAATACCCAAACACGAGCCCAATCAGTGCCGAGGAAGACAGGGCCACCAGCACGGCCGGCTGAGAGATCAGCGTCAGCCAGGTTGGCTTAAAGTGCGAAATGATGGCTCCCCCGGCCAGTGCCCCGAGCACGCCCATTCCCACCCCCATCGCGCCGCCGACCCCCGAAAGGAGTGTCGCTTCGACGATGAACTGCCGCCCGATGTCCGCTGGCGTGGCCCCAAGTGCCTTGCGAATTCCGATCTCGCGCACTCGTTCCGATACGGACACCAGCATGATGTTCATGATACCAACCCCACCGACGACAAGTGAGATGCTGGCGAGTAGCCCGACGATGACTTTCATGATCAGGAATACCTGAAAGAAGCCCTTGAGCCGGGTTTCAAAATCAAACAGCCGGTAATCGTCAATGCCGTGGTGTCTTTCCATCAGCACAGCGTTGACGATGCGTTTGACGATGTCGTTGTGCGTTGGACTATCGGTCAGTAGAAACATCCGCCGACCGAGTTTTCCGACCTGTGGCATGCGATCGAGCAGCGTGTCGATCGGCATGAGCAGCACTTCATCCCATTTCCAGCCAAAACCGAGTCCCCAGCGATCCACTTTCTTAAGTCTTCCGACGACCTTGCAGTGCGTGCCTGCGACGGTGACGTTCCGTCCCAAGACCTCTACACCTTGGCCCCACAGCTTGTTCGCTAGGTCGTGACCGATGATGCAGCTTCGCGTTCGGCCCGCGATGTCCGTCTCATCCAGTCCTCGACCCGAAGCCATTTGATAGCGAAAGAAGGTCAAAAACTGGGCGTCTCCCCCGACTAGATCGCCTTGCAGCCGGGTTCCGGTGTCGGAGACGAGATCCTGTCGCCAAGAGGACACAAACTGCGTCAGTGCAACCAGGTGCGGTACCTTCCGGACGGCCTCCGCGTCATGCCGGTCGATACCGCCCAGGTGCATCGCCTCTTTGCCTTCGGCCTGCTCTGGCTTCGACGGCCACATCGAAATGAGTCGCGCTCCGCCCAGCTCCTCGAAGCTACGCGACAGCGTGCCAAAGCCGGACTCGGCCAGCGACGTCATCAGCACGATCGAAAACGCACCGATGACGATCGAGGCCACCGTCAGCGTCGAGCGGAACAGGTTGGCCCGCAGCACGCGCAAGGCAATCTGCAGGTAGGTCAGCCACACCGGCGGGCTCCTTACTTGAACTCGTTTTTTTCTGCCGAAGGGGGTCGGATCACGACCTCATCGGACTCAGCGACGCCAGAGAGAATCTCCTGTTCGCGATCATTGCGGACGCCGACTTTGATCTCCAGCTTCTCAGCGGTTTTGGCCTTGCCAGGATGTTTCTCGACGAGCTTGCTGACGTAGAACTTGCCCTCTTCTTTGGTCACCGCTTCGATTGGCAGCTTGAGCACGCCCTTGCGGACATCAATGTGGAACTTCACGTCGGCGGTCATGCCTGGCTTGATGTCGGTGAGCGCCCCTGGATCGAGTGTAGCCTCGACCGGAAAGATGTCCGTCTCTTTGCCTTTGGGAGTAATGGCGGCGGGCGCGATCTTCGATACCTTCGCGCTGTAGGTCTTCCCCGGCAGTGCATCGAGCGTCAGCGTCACATCTTGGCCGAGCCGAACCTTGGCGACGTCGATTTGGTTTAGCTCGACTTTGGCAATCAGCGTCGACATATCAGCCACCAGCAGCAGCGCCTTTTCATCAAAGGTGGCCATGGTTCCTGGCACGACCGTCTCACCAGCGCGGATGGTGCGCTGAATGACCGTACCGTCGATTGGCGAGACAATCTGCGAGTAGCGAAGCTGATCTTCGGCGACCTTGAGCGCCTCTTTGGCCTGCGCCACCGCGATCCGTCGGGTCCGCCAGTCGTTATCGGCCAGATCCACGTCCGCTTGTGCCACGGCACGATCCGCGAACGCTCGCTTGCGTCGGTCGAGCGTCACCCGCGCAAAGTCGAGACCAGCCTGGGCCTTATCGACTTCTTGTTGGCCACGGACCACGCTGCGCTGAAATTCCGTCGGATCGAGGAACAGCAGGAGCTGTCCGGCCTTCACCGTCATCCCTTCCTCGATCAGCACTTTTTCGACCTGGCCTGCCACCTTCGACTTCACCGCAACCTTCTCGCGAGGTTCGATCTTGCCAAGTTCGGTGACAGCGACCTCTAGATCGCCGCGTGAGACTTTGGTGAGTAGCGATGGATCGAACGCCGCCTGCTTCCCGGTCCGACTCTTCCAGGCTGCGCCAGCGCCCAAAAGCAGGAGCAGCCCGACGACGATACCGACGACGGTGGGCCACTTGGAACGCTTGTGCGTAAACTCGCTCATGTCTTTGATTTCCCCGCTAACGGGCTGGCTGAAGGCCGTGGGCCGACAACAGTGACGGAGGCGGCAAACGACCCGCCGCCAAGTAAAGTTCACCCCAGGTTTGCACGATGGTGGCAGCCTGGTTGGCAAGGTTGACTTCCTGAGTCACCAGATCGACTGCCGCGTCGATCAGGTCGAGGATCCCAACATCCCCGCTCCGGTAGCGCCTTTCCAGGATGCTGAGGTTATCGCGGGCAATCTCGCGACTCTTCTGGAGAGGATCTCGCATCCGGTACAGATGAATCAGCCGGGCATGAAGCACCCGTACATCCGCTTCGATGGCTCGCCCAATCCGCCGTTCTTCCGCAGCCAGCCGTTGTTCTTCCAGTTTGGCATCCTTTACCGCTGTGTAGGTATTGAGGGTGTCAAACAGATTCAAACTCAGCGTGCTACCGAGGAACACCGAGCCAGTGATGTTGGTAAAGGGGTTTGCCGAGCTGTTGGCGACGCGGGCACCGATCAGGGGGTTATACGGATTGTTCGAGAACTGCAGAAGACCCGACACCGCGAGCTGAGGATAGTAGGTCGAGCGAGCGATTCGCACGGCCTGAATCTGGGCCAACACCTGGGAGTGGGCGGCCCGCAGTTCCGGTCGCTGGGACCGTGCGTCAAGCAGTAGCTGCTCGACGCTGTCCATGGTATCGGGCGGAGGCGGTGGTAGTTCTCCTCCCTCGGTCAGCGTCGTGTCATGAAGCGGCGTGTTCAGCAGAACGGACAGCTGCGCTTTGGCTTCCATGAGTCCGCCTTGCAGGTCCGCCCTCCGTGCAACCTCGCTTTGGCGACGAGACTCCATGCGGTTTTGGTCGATCACCGGGGCCAGGCCGTTTTTGACTCGCGCCGCGACCGCCGCTGCCGCTTCATCGAACCGCTGCAAGGACTGCTTCGAGACATCGAGCTGCATCTCCAGCCGTCGCGCCGACCAGTAGGCCCGCAGCACGTCGAGAGCGATTTGACGTTCACTTTGGCGCAGCGAGGCTTCTGCGGAATCACGAAGGTGCTGCGAGCGTTCGACGGTGGCTGTGACGCGGAAGCCGGTAAAGATCGGGACACTTAAGTTGGCGGCCAAGTTAAACTGTCCGAGCGCACCCGACTGCAATACCTCGCCTGCGTAGTACTGACCACCTGCCGCGCCGCACTCGGCTTCGGACGGTGAACCGATTCCACCACCACCGAGCGAGAGTAGCTGGAGCGGAGCATACAGACTGCCACTGCCGGTGAGTGCCCGCGTCGGAGCCAACGTCGAACAGCTAGGGGTCGGGGCGACACCACCCAGGTTGCTGACGCGATACTGTTCGTTCACGAAGGCATCGACGCGGAGCGAAAAGCGGTCAAGCTGGGCTCGGGTGACCGCAAGCTGGCTGCGATCCCGGGTTTGCTTGGCCGAAACGACGCCGGGATCCCGAGCCAGTCCCAGCTCGATCGCATCGTAGAGAGACAGGCTACCCAACGATACTTGTTTGGATGACTGGGCTCGTGCATCAGACGACAAAATGGCTACAGATGCGGCGGCAACCAGCGTCAGGCTGGAAAGAGGACGACTAGTGCGCATGGGCTCGCTCTCGATTTTGCTCATCGGAGACGATCCGTCCGTCACGGAATCGAACGATTCGCTCAGCATAGGCAGCGACCAGTGGTTCGTGTGTGACGAGCACGACAGTCATGCCGCTTCGATGAAGGTCACAAAATAGCTTCATGATCTGGTCGGTCATTTCGGTATCGAGCGCGCCCGTGGGCTCGTCGGCGAGCAGTAGCACCGGCTGCGTGACCATGGCGCGGGCAATCGCGACGCGCTGCTGCTGGCCCCCGGAGAGCTGATTTGGATGGTGATCCATGCGATCCGCCAGTCCGACCCGACGCAGTGATTCCTCCGCTCGGCGCTTGCGGTCAGCCTTGGGCACCCGACCATAGACCAGCGGGACTTCGACGTTGGCAAGCGCGGTATGTCGAGGCAGCAGGTTGAAGGATTGGAAGACAAAGCCGATCTTCTGGTTGCGAAGTCGCGCAAGCTCGGTCTCATCGAGGTTTTCCACCGGCACGCCGTCGAGCTGATAGCTGCCAGCGCTGGGCCGGTCGAGGGTTCCGATGATGTTCATCAGCGTTGATTTGCCGGAACCACTTTGTCCCATGATGGCGACCAGCTCGCCTCGCTTGATGGTGAGATCGACGGTGCGCAAAGCGTGAACCTCGACGTCGGAGGTTCGATAGACCTTACTGACCTCGCGAATATCGATAACCGGCGGCGGGGCCGCTGCGGGAGGGGTCATTGCGGGAGAGTCCTTCATCCTGGCCATCCCCAAACGAACCCAGGTGGGGTGCTTGGGTGTGTGTGTGGATAACAGCCGAGGTCAGAAATCGCTTCCAAGAAATTTAATGTGCGCGAAACAGCTCCGGAAACGCATCGCGGACACCACCGATGATGAACTGAACTGCGATGGCAACGAGAAGCAGACCCATCACGCGCTCTAAAATGGCGCGGCCCGATGCGCCAAGGATTCGATTAACGAGCGACGCGGCCCGTAGCATAAGGTACGATGCCACCGCGGTAATGACGATGGCGGCCCCCAGGATGACGACCTGCCAGAAGTGTCGGGTCTGGGCGACCAGCACCATTACCGTTGCAATCGAGCCCGGTCCTGCGAGTAGTGGCATCGCCAGCGGCACAATCGCCACGTCGGGCTTTTTGACGGCTTCGGTGACCTCGGTGGCGCTCGTGCGAGTGGTCGAAGTGACGCTGCGCAGCATGTCAAACCCGGTGAGCGAAAGCAGGATTCCGCCCGCAATGCGGAACGCTGCCAGCGTCAGCGAGAACAGCTTGAAGATGAGCCCCCCAGCGATCAGGAAGGTCAGCAGGATTCCCGCAGTGGCCAGACAAGCACGCATGGCCATCCGCTTGCGCTTTTCGGGGGAATCGCCTTCGGTGATCGTGATGAACACCGGCAGCACTGCGATCGGGTCGACGACAAAAAAGATCGCCGACAGCGCCACCACGCCGTAACCGAGCAGTTCCTGGGAACCAGGCATCGAAAGAGACAGCGCGAGCGGCATGCGATTGATCGAGGGCGGACCTTATCAGATGTGTTAGCGGAGCTGGAAGGGGTAGGTAACGACCTGGGACTTACTGGAGACGGGAAAAGACATACTTTGGACCACCTTGCGCATGCAGGCAAGGAGTCCATGGTCGATGAGGTAGGTCGGTGCTTCGACGCGGACGCCGCTCACCTTGCCGGTGCGCTGGACCCGAAACGCTACCGCCACTTGCCCTTCGAGCTGCGCATCACCCCGGGCGTCATCGATGCAACCCAAGATATCGCCCTGACGGGGACGGAACACCGAGTCGAAGTCCTCTTGAGACAGCTCACGGTCGGACAGGTGCGCTTCTTCCATGTTGATCACTTCGGTGGTGTTCAGCTTGTCTCCCATGGACTGCTGGCGGCGATCCTCGGGTCTGAGGACCACCGTCGGTGGCGGTGGGGCTTCAACCGGGGCCGACTCTGACCCGGGACTCCCTGGGGTTCCGGGGGTCGCGGCTCCGCTGGTCGCAGCCTGTGGGGTACCACTCCCGGTGGTACGGGGACGCCAGGTGCGCTTTTTGGAAACCGGCTGTGGAGGCACCGCTTGGGCGATGCAAAGCTCGGCGACACAGCGCGTTCCCGTCGAACAAACGCGACAGGGATCGAACGGCTGTGGACGGAAGAACTGATAATACGCACCCCCACAGAGGAGCGCGCACAGCAGGAACCCAAACAGAAAACCGCGCATGCGTCACAGAGTTTCTTAAGTAGGGTTTCTCTGGCAAGTGCTGCGACCGATCCTCGTCGACGTGATAAGCTGACTAGCGCGCCATAGTCGATGATCTCTCGCACTCCGTCACCTAAGAATCCCATGCTGCACGTCCTTGAAGACAGCTTCTTCAAGGTCTCCGTGAATCGTCAGGAGCACTTCTTACTCATCATTCGCAGCGCTGCCAGTTTTGCGGATGCTATCGAAGCACGGCGTGTTCACCAGCACTTGGTCGAAGCAGTGGCACCGTATCTGCGGTTTCGGGTGCTGGTCGATCTGCGCCAAGCCAAGGGCAACTTGGACGGTGCGATCGAGGTGGCGATTCGCGAGGTGTGGTTCCCAACCGTGCTCCAGTTTGATCCGCTGGCGGCGCTGGTAGCGACGGCAACTGGACGACTTCATGTAGCGCGGATGTTCCGCGAGCACGGCTCCAAAGCGAAGGTCTTTACGAGTGAACACGAGGCGAGGCAGTACCTAGGGGTGCCGGACCTTCCAGCGAGGTAGGGATTCCTCCTGCTTTTGCGACCCGAACGGGATCATCTGGCGCTATAGAATCGCTTCCCCATGATCGCGCAGCTTGCCGACGTCCACTTCGGCTATCCCGGTACAGAGATCTTCGAGAGCCTGTCATTTCAGGTCAATCCCGGCCAGCGGATCGGCCTAGTCGGGCCAAATGGAGCAGGGAAGTCCACGCTGCTAAGACTCCTGGTGGGCGACTTGGTGCCTGACCGGGGTCAGGTGGTGTGCGCACGCGGAAAAGAGATCGCGTACCTGCATCAGTCGCAGGAGTTTCATGGCTCGGGGACGCTGTGGGATACCCTGCTTCTGCCGTTTGCGCACCTGCTCAAGATGCGCGAGGAGCTGCACCAACTGCACGACCAGATCGCGGAGCTTTCCCATGCGGAGGCGGACAGCGATCGCGGCAAGGCACTGCTTACGCGCTACGGGGATCTTGAACACGAGTACGCGCACCACGATGGCTACAACCTGGAGGTGCGGGCCAAAGCCCTGTCGCACGAGCTCGGCTTTGAGGAGTCGGATCTACATCGTCCAGTCTCGACGCTGTCGGGTGGCGAGCGCGGTCGCGTCGAGCTGGCCAAGGTCCTGTTGGCTCAGCCGGATCTGCTGCTGCTTGATGAACCCACGAACCACCTGGATGTCGAGGCGGTCGAGCACTTGGAAGCGCGCCTGCAGCAGTGGGATGCGACGCGGGCGTTTGTGATCGTCAGCCACGATCGATACTTTCTGCAGGCGGTCTGTAACGAGATCGTCGATGTCGAGGATGGCGACGTGGTGCGCTATCCGGGCAGCTACGAAAAGTATCTGGTGGCGCGCAAGGAACGGCACGAGCTGCTCAATGCAGCGTGGGAGCGTCAGCAGGGGGAGATTGCGCGGACCGAGGACTTCATTCGCAGAAACCTCGCTGGACAGAAGACCAACCAAGCCAAAAGTCGTCGCAAGATGCTCGATAAGGTCGAGCGCCTGGCTCGTCATCGCGACGCATGGGCTGAAGCGGGCGAAATCGGACTGCGCTTCGCGGTGAGCGAGCATCGGGGGGCCAAGGAATCGATTCGGACCGAGCACCTGGAGCTTGGCTTTGGCAGTGATCCACCCCTTCTTCGGGACTTTTCGACCACGATTTACCGAGGCGAGCGGATTGGCATCATCGGTCCCAATGGCGCGGGCAAGACCACGCTGATGAAGGCGCTGATTGGGCGTGGCCCGCATCGCTCCGGTCAGTGCTTCGTCGGTCCCGAGGTGCGGATTGGCTACTTCGATCAGAAGCTGTCGGACCTCGATGATGAGCACTCGCTGATTGATGAGATTCGCTCGATTCGCGGCGACTGGAACGAGGACAAGACCCGGTCGTACCTCGGGCGGTTTCGTTTTACCGGCGAAGACGGCTTCAAGAAAGTGCGCGGTCTGTCGGGCGGGGAGCGCAATCGGCTCCAGCTTGCGAAGCTGATGCTAAAGCCCGTGAATCTGCTGGTGATGGACGAGCCCACCAACCACCTCGATATTCCGGCGCGAGAGACGCTGGAAGAGGCGCTGTGTGCGTTTGATGGGACGCTGCTCGTGGTCAGTCACGACCGCTACTTTCTCGACCGGGTGGCGACCAAGCTGTTCCATCTGGACCCGAAGACCGCGTCGATTGATGTTCACATCGGCAACTACAGCGACTGGAAGCGGCGACTGGCTGATGAAAAGCGCGCCGTGCAGGAAGCTGCACAAGAAGCTGCCGCCGCCAAAGCTGCCGCCGCCAAAGCCCAGGCCAAAGCGGGCGCAAAGACTTCGGCTAGCAAGCCAGCGGGCGGGACGCCAGCGGGTGCGGTCGCCGATGATGCCAGCGACAAATCGAAGCGGCTGGCGGAGTACGAAGCAAAAAAGGATCGCGAACGGCAGCGGGAGCGATTGGTCAAGCGGCTCGCTCAGGTCGAAGGCGAAATCGCGACGCACGAAGCGCGGCTGGCAGAGCTGCGGGCCACGCTGTCCGCAGAGCATGGCGGCGACTGGCAGAAGCTGCACAAGATGGTCGACGAAGAGCACGCCACCGATCGCAAGCTTCAGTCTCTGCTGGTGGAGTGGGAATCGCTCAGTAGCGAGCTCAGCTAATTTGTGAGTTTTGCTTCCTTATCAGGTATGCTGCGCCATCTTGTGCCAGCCGAGCCCGTCGGTGGCGACTGGGCTTTCGATGGCATTCACGCAGACACACCGAGGAGGAAAACTTATGAATATGACGCTTAGCAAGACGATGGGACTGTGCGCGCTGGCTCTTTTTGCCGCATGTGGTGAGCCCGAGCCATCGGACAACCTGGACCCGATTCTCAAGGGGCAGATCGAGGATGCGCTGGCTCGCTTTGACGCCGATCCGAGCGCGTTTATGAACGCACTGCCGGAAAAAGCTGGCGCACCCAGCCCGGCATTCTCTGCGGACCTCGTGAAGAGCCGCTCCTTTATCACTGCCAAGAACGAGCGCCGCAAGGATGGCCCCGCTGATGCGCCGGGCTCGAACGATCTCGCCAAGAACTTGGTGGACTCGCTGACGGTCACCACCCTGGCAGATATGCACAGCATTCGCTCCAGCACGCTCGCTGAGTCGGCTTGGTCGGACGACTACTGGGGACTGTACGCGGGCTCGCTCGGCAAGCGCTATAGCGACCCGGCCTTTCCGCAGAGCGAGGACTGGAAGGTTCTCACCGACTACGTCCGCAACAAGCAGCCGGTAAACCCCGATGACCTGTCTCCCGCAGAGAAGTACGACCTGCTGGTGGGCGATGCGGGCAAGACCCTGACCAAGTTCAACCTCGATGAGGGCAAGGCCTACTACGCCAGCTCCGGCAAGGTCGAGACCTGGATGGGCATCTGCCACGGCTGGGCACCGGCTTCGTTCATGGTGCAGCGTCCGACCAAGGTCGTCGAAGTGCTTGCCGCCGATGGCAAGACCAAGATCAAGTTCTACCCGTCGGACATCAAGGCGCTGGCGAGCCTTTTGTGGGCCAGCTCGGACCCGGCGACCAAGTTCATCGGCGGTCGCTGCAACGTCAAAGATCCGGTCAAGGACGCAAACGGTCGCATCAAGGACACCGCCTGCCGCGACACCAATGCCGGTACTTGGCACCTCGCGGTCGTCAACCAGATTGGCAAGTCGCGGCGCTCGATGGTCATCGACGCCACCTACGACTACGAGGTCTGGAACCAGCCGATGTACGGCTACTCCTATTCGTACTTTAACCCGCAGACCAACAAGGCGTACTCGACGCTGAGCTACGCCAAGGTCGCGGTCGCCGACTACACCACCGACAAGTTCAAGGCCTACCGCGCCCCGGGCACCACCCACATTGTCGGTGTGTCGATGGATGCGCGCTGGACGGTCGAGACCTATCCGTCGCACGCCACCACCGACAGCGCGGCCCGCGATGCCATCTCGGGCGCTCGCTACCTGTACACGCTCGAGCTCGACTCGACCGGCAAGATCATCGGCGGTGAGTGGCACCAGAACGCGCACCCCGACTTCCTGTGGCTGTCGCCTCCGGGCACCCGCGCCGTGTCCGCCAGCGAGCCGACCGGCACCCAGCCCGCATGGGATGGCAAGACCGCCGTTCCGTCGACCTGGCAGACCGCCGCCCGCACCTCCAGCGTCTACGGCCAGCCTCTCGCCAACGTGGTCGAGTCCCTCGTCAAGATCTCGCGACAGTAAGTCGGCTACCTGCCAACCCCCTGGTTCCCGAAAGGCGCTGGGGAGTTCCCTGGTGGCGTCCGGGAGTTCCCAATTTGCAATTTCGGGGGGGAGGCGGGGGCAATTGTTTGTACAGTCCGTGTCCATGAACCAAGCGATATGGACCCGGTCTAGCCAAGCGGTGCGACGATTTTCCTGGCTGAGCTGCCTTTGGGCGCTGCCGCTGGCGGCGTGCTCGCCGATGATGCCAGACGATGCCGTGGTGGCGGTGGCGGAGTCCCAGCTCTTGGAAAGCTGGGCTCAGTACACGGTGAATGTCGGGGCCCATGGCGCGAGCGTGAGCGGGGCCACGCCGGGCAGTCCCCTTTCGCTGTTTACGACCGTGGCGGGGCGGGACTATCGGTTTCGCTTCAATCCATCGGCGAGCTACGTGATCACGCGACCCACCGAGCCATCCGATCAGCTGGACTGGAACAAGCTGCCGGGGATCTCGGACTGCGGGACGCTCGATCTGTCGAAGAACGGCGCGATGTTTGGCTGGCGGTGGCGAATCGACCTGACTCCGCCGGTGCTGGAAGTGACCGCCTACGCCAACAACGATGGCAAGCACCTGTGGCCGACTGCGCCGCTGTTTTCACTCGATGCGGCGGACCTGGCGAGCGACGAGCCGCTGTCGTACCGAGTGTGGCTGGATGGCAGCCGCTATCAGTTTGCGGTCACGGGCACCGTGCGAGGCCGTGCCATCAGTGCGACCACGACCTTGCCCCGGAGCTGTGCGGGCACCTCGGCAACCGCGCTCAAGTGGGCCTCCGGCTTGTACTTTGGCGGTACCTCGACCGCGCCATCGAAAATCACCGGCCACGTCTCCGAGATTCCGTTTAAGCCGTAGCCAGCGCAAACCACGCGAATCCGGTAACACAAGTCGCGGACTGCGGTGTTTCACTCCATAGTTGCTCCGGTCCGTGACCGGATAAGGAGTGGGTACATGCGACTTGTGACAGTGTGTGGGCTGCTCATGTGGGGCTTGCTGCCATCGGCGTGCTCGCCCGAGATCCCCGCGATGACCGGCACCCTATCGGAAGAGCCATTTCATTCGCAGCTTGTCGAGGATGACTATCTGCTGCGGATTCGGCTCCCTCCTTCCTATGACGCGGATCCGACGCGCCGCTATCCTTTGATCGTGCAGCTTGATCCGACGTTCGTCGGTTTGCATGAGTTTGAGATCACGGCTGGACTGGTCTCGACCTATGCGCAGGATGGACGCTGGCCGGAGGCGATTGTTGTCGGTCCGGACTATCCGGATCCTTTTAAGCGGGAACGCGACTATCCACTCCCCAAGCCACTGACCCCACGCTTTGACGGCAAGAATGTCGACCTGTTTTATCGCGTGCTGCGCGATGAGATCCTGCCGCACATCGAAGGGAAGCTGCGGGTCGATCCAAGCCAAAGAGTCCTCATCGGGCACTCAGCGGGAGCGACGGTGGTCTGGTATTCCACGTTCCGACACACTCCCGAACAGCCCCCGCTGTTTGCGGCGGCAATTGCTGCGGACAACGGAATCGAAGAACAGTTCTTTACGCTCGAACGCTGGCATGCGGAGCGGACACGGACCCTCCCCATGCGCTTGTTTACGACGCGAGCGGCCTATAACGGAGTGGTTCAAGAGATTCCTTATCGGGCACTTGTGGACCGGATTCGGCAGCGAAACTATCAAGGGCTCACATTCAAGGAAGAGACCCTGGAGACCGATCATGGTGGGGCGGTTCGTCCCTCGTTTGAGCACGGCCTCGACTTCATCTTTGGAGCCAAACCATGAGGCCACAGCACACCATGAACAAGTCGGCTGCCTGGCGGTCACCGGCGCTCGCGGCGAGCGTACTGACCCTGACGATGGGTCTTTGCGGCGCGCAGTCGGCGTTTGCCCAAGGAGTGGAGCCGCCACTTGGGATTCCTGCCTCTGGTGAGACCGGACACCCGGTTCACGTGCGACTCGATACGGCGGCGACCTATGGAATCGGTGGACAGAGCTTCCTTGGAGTCCACGCCGGAATGAGCGGCTACATGCCGATCTGGAACACCCGCTGGGCCACCGGAACGTTCGATGCCGGCTTGCTGCTGGGATACGGCAATGAGCCGACCTTTTTGGCACCGTGGATCGACACCACGCAGGTCCAAGGGGCCACCCATCGCATCAGCCTGCTTGCCCGGGTTGGCCATACCTTTCACCTGGGAATTCGTCGCAGGGTAGCCCTTGGGTTTCACCTGTACGCGGGTCTGCATGAGTGGATCTCCTCCTATTCGGTGAACTACGCAAACGAAGGAGTGAGTGGCAGCGGGACCGCCAAGCGGAGTCTGTTTGTGACGGGGGCCGAGCTGGACTTTGCCTACCGCTTTTCGCAGCCAGTCGGTCTGTATCTGAAAATGGGCGCGCCGTTTCCGTACCAGTCCTCGTATCTTGCGACGATCTTCACGGTGGGCGCGGGACTGACGTTCTATCTGCGCTGATCGGGGTGACCTCCGCTGTGGGCCGGACCTGCGGACTCCGTCTCCCCGGTTTTTGCTGAAGCAGACGTCTGGGCTGTGGCACCTTATCGACCATGAACACGCCCATGAACACGGCAGGACACGGCGGCAATCGGGTGGCCGTCATCGGTTCAGGTTTCGGAGGACTGGCAGCAGCGATTCGTCTTCAGGCGCGGGGTTACAAGGTGACGCTGCTCGAGCAGCGCGACCAGCCGGGAGGCCGAGCCTACGTCTACCGCGACAACGGCTATGTGTTTGATGCCGGACCGACCGTGGTGACCGCTCCCTATCTGTTCGAAGAGCTGTTTGCGCTGTGCGGTCGCAAGATGGACGACTACCTGACCATGCTGCCGGTCAGCCCGTTCTATCGGGTCCGTTTCCATGACGGGCGGTACTTTGAGTACAGCGGCAACACCGAGCAGATGGTCGAGCAGATCCGCAAGTGGAGTCCCGGCGATGTCGATGGCTACCTTCGCTTTGTGGCGGAGTCCGAGCGAATCTGTAAGGTCGGGTTCGAGCAGCTCGGTGACGTGCCGTTTCACAACCTGACCGACATGCTCAAGATCGTGCCGCAGATGCTCAAGCTCCGCTCGCATCTGTCGGTGTTTTCGCTGGTGAAGAGCTACATCAAACATCCCGACCTGCGGGTGCTCTTGTCATTCCATCCGTTGCTGGTGGGGGCCAATCCGTTTCAGACCACGTCGATTTATGCGCTGATTCTGTACTTGGAGCGCAAGTGGGGCGTGTGGTTTGCGCAGGGCGGCACCGGCGCGATCATCAAAGCGCTGGTCGATCTGTTCGTCGAAATCGGCGGTGACATTCGTTTGAACACCAAGGTCGAGCAGATCCTCGTCGAAAGCGGCGGCCTTGCGCCCAAGGCCAAAGGGGTCAGGCTGAGCGGTGGTGCGGAGATTCCGGCCGACTTGGTGATCTCGAACGCCGAGGTCGGTTTTACCTACCGCTATCTGCTTCCCGAGGATGCGCGTCGCAAGTGGACCAACGAAAAGGTCGAAAACACCCGCTACTCGATGGGTCTGTTTGTCGCGTACTTCGGAACCAAGAAACGCTATGAAGACTGCGCGCATCACACCATCGCGCTTGGGCCTCGCTATCGCGAGCTGCTCGACGACATCTTTACGAACAAGACGCTGGCCGAGGATTTTTCGCTGTACGTTCATCGCCCGACCGCGACCGATTTGTCGTTGGCACCGCCGGGTGGCGATGCGTTCTACGTGCTGTCTCCGGTCCCGCACCTGGGCGCGGAACGTCCGGTGGACTGGCAGAGCGAAGGCGAGCGCTATCGCGATAAGATCTTTGCGTACCTGGAACAGACGATGCTGCCAGGGCTGCGCTCGGAGATCGTGACCAGTCGCTTCATCACCCCCAATACCTTCCGTGATGAGCTGTCATCGATGTATGGCTCGGGTTTTTCCGTGGAGCCGGTGCTGCTCCAGTCGGCCTATTTCCGTCCGCACAACCAAAGCGAAGATGTCGAAGGGCTCTACATCGTCGGAGGTGGCACGCATCCTGGGGCCGGAATGCCCGGCGTGTTGTCGACCGCGAAGGTCGTCGATCGACTGATTCCCCGCCTGCCCGGGGCACCCCAAGGTGCCGCGATTGCGGGCTCACATGCGGGTCGGTGATGGCAAACTCGACCAACGCTTCCTCGGCGCTGGCGACCACGTCTCCCGTGCCGCTTGCCACCGAGGATCTGCTGCTCTGTCAGCGGCACATCGCTCATCACAGCAAGAGCTTCTATCTGTCGTCGCTGCTGTTTCCTCGCCAGGTGCGCTACGAGGCGTGGGCGCTGTATGCATTTTGTCGTCAGGCCGATGATGCGGTCGATGGCGACAATCCCGGGGATGGCACCGTGCCTACCGATGCTCCGACGGAGGCCGCGCAGCTCCAGGCGGTGGCGGGTCTGCGCAAGCGACTGGCAGCGGTCTATCGTGGTGAGCCAGGCGAAGGTCCAGCCCATGCCATCGATCGCTCGTTTGCTCAGGTGGTGACGCGGACGCACATGCCCGAGGCCCTGCCATCCCGACTGCTCGACGGCATGGAGCAAGATGCGCACGGCCAGCGCTACGCAAGCTGGGAAGATCTCTACGGATACTGCTTCAATGTCGCTGCCACCGTCGGTTTGATGATGACCTGCGTCATGGGCCACAAGCTGCCGGTCGCTCGCCATGCCGAGGTGATGCTACGCGCCGCCGACCTTGGTGTGGCGATGCAGCTTACCAACATTGCGCGGGACGTCGGGGAAGATGCCCGGCGCGGGCGGGTCTATCTTCCCGATGAGCTGTTGGCGGCTTACGGACTGACGAGTGCGGCGGTGATCCAGGAAGCGTCGTCGGGACAGCCGGCCAGTCCGGCGCTGCGGAAGGCCGTCGCCGAGCTGCTGGCCCGGGCGGATGCGCACTACCTGGCCGCCGAGGTCGGAATTGCGATGCTTCCCGACGGTATGCACTGGGCGATTCGCTCGGCCAGTCGGATCTATCAGCGGATCGGACAAGTGCTGCGGGCGCAAGGTTATGACTCACTGCATCGGCGGGCTCGGCTGTCGGCCCTGGCCAAGCTCGGCTGGGTCGCTGTTGCGTATCTGTCGGGCTGGCGTCGCTCTGCACGGCACTGGCCGGCGCTGCCGAGCCACGGACCCGCCGACCCACTTTTGCTCCGCTACTGTCGAGAAGTGGGCGTCGCGGCCTGAGCGGGCCGGGCCCCCTGCACGGGCATCGGTACCGCTTCCGATAGAGCGCCGATGATCGTCTCGACAGAGACGTGGTTGCCCTCTAGGTGGATGAATCGTCCCGAGGTGCGTGAGGACGCTGTCGCACAAGGATCGAAAAAGCGCATCGGTTCTTCGTTGGTCAGTCGACCAAACACCGACACGGTGCCAGCCAGGGTGCAACCGCTCTCGCGCTGGTGATAACAGACGCATTTAGGCCCGAGCGTGCGATCGAGCGAGCGCCACATCCGGCTTGCAGGTAGCGGATCGTCGATCTCGGGGGCCAGCTGCTGCGTCGAGCCCTGCGACAGGTTGATCGTTCCAGTACAGCCAGCGACAGCCGATTGTGACGACGAGCCGTGATACTCGAACCGGACGACTTTTTGCATCGCCTCCAGCCCGGAATACAGCCCAAACATCAAATGATCGACGGAGTGGGCCGAGTCCGAAGCTCGCGAACAGCCGCCGCAGGCATAGCCCGCAAACGACGTACAGCCCGAGCAGGTGTCGAGGTTGCAGCGATGGGCGGTGTTCTGGAGCAGCCCAAGGGCACCCAGTTCGCGATACAACACCAAGGCTCGGTCGTCGCCAAAGTCGAAGCCAAGATGCGGCGCGGTAATCGTGAGCGGCCGGGCTTGGCTGACTTCTGACGGGGCGCGCAGTACAAACAGGCCGTTCCAGCGACTCGCACGCTCGGTCAGCACCCAGTGGCGGGTGGCGGTCACCGTGTCCGTGATTTGTTCCGCCCGGTAGCCCATCTGATCGGCAAAGTTCGCAAAGCTTGGACAATCTCCAGAGGCCCAGGCGAGCGCCGTGTTGTAGGCAGCCATCCATCGCGGCGAGCCGCGTGTCACCGTCACGAACGGACCACCTTCGCGACCTGCAAACGGTTGGTGTCGTAGGTAGTCGACCAGGTCGAGGTGTTGCTCGGGAAGACAGCTAGCGGGACTCGCTGCGGCGTCGGTAGGTGGGGGTGAATTCGAGGGAGAGATGGTCTGGCTTTGGCCTGGGCAGCCGCTCGTCGCAACTACGACGAGGGCTGTGAGCCAGAAGCGGGCCGGGCAGTGTTTCATTTCCTCCGCTATGCCATGGCGGAGACGGTCGGTCCAGCAGTGACACTACCCTCGGCGGTGGCCAGCGGTGCGAGCGGCGAACCGCTCGCCGTGGTTTCCAGCACGCTGTCGAGTACGGTGCGTACGTTGTTGACGACGACGAAGCTCAGTTCGCTGCGTACGTCTGGCGGCACCTCGAGGATGTCCTTGGCATTGCGCTCGGGCAAAAACACCGTGCGAATCCCGGCGCGATGGGCGGCCAGTACCTTCGACTTGATGCCACCCACTGGCAACACTGCGCCACGGAGCGTCACTTCGCCAGTCATCGCCACATCGGATCGAACTTTGCGCCCGGTGAGCAGCGAGACAATGGCGGACAGAATCGCGGTTCCGGCCGATGGACCGTCCTTGGCAATCGCACCCTGCGGGACGTGCAGATGCAGGTCCATGTTCTCGAAGAAGCGGGGGTCGATATTTAGCTCCGCCGAGTGGGCTCGAACCCACGACAGGGCCGTCTGTGCCGATTCCTTCATGACGTCGCCGAGCTTGCCGGTGAGCTGGAGCTTGCCTTTGCCGGGCATGGCCGTCGCTTCGACAAACAGGATGTCGCCACCAACGGGAGTTACGGCAAGACCAGTGGCAACGCCGGGGCAGTTGGTGTGCTCGGCAATATCGTGGAAGAACTTGATCGGTCCCAGGTACTCCGAGATATCCACTTTATCGACGACAATGGTCTTCGGTTCAGCGTCGGGAGCGGCTGGCTGTTCGGCAATTTTCATCGCCACGCCACGGATCACGGACGCAAGCTCACGCTCCAGGTTACGTACCCCTGCCTCACGAGTGTGACGTTCGATGATCTCCGCAATTGCCGCGTCCGTAAGCTGGATCTGGTCGGTCCGCAGGCCGTGCTCGCTGATCTGCTTGGGCAAAAGGTGTCGCTCGGCGATCTTCTGTTTCTCGGCGATGGTGTAGCCGGGAATCTCGATGATCTCCATGCGGTCACGCAGCGCCAGCGGGATCGTCTCCAGCGTGTTGGCCGTGCAGATGAAAATGACCTCCGACAGGTCGAACGACACTTCTAGATAGTGATCAGAGAAGGCGTTGTTCTGCTCGGGATCGAGTACTTCCAGAAGCGCGCTCGACGGATCGCCTCGGTAGTCATGACCCAGCTTGTCGATCTCATCGAGGAGAACCACCGGGTTCTTGCTGCCGACACGCTTCATCGACTGGATGATGCGACCGGGCAGGGCACCGATATAGGTCCGGCGGTGACCGCGAATCTCGGCCTCGTCACGTACACCGCCGAGCGAGATGCGATGGAAGTTGCGACCAAGCGCCGCCGCAATCGAGCGACCGAGCGAGGTCTTACCGACGCCGGGGGGGCCGACCAAGCATAGGATCGGACCTTTCTTCGTCGGGGCAAGCTTGCGCACCGCGAGGTACTCGACGATCCGCTTTTTGACTTTTTCGAGTCCCCAGTGGTCGGCTTCTAGGACGGCGCGGGCCGCCGGCAGATCATGCTTGTCGGTGGTGCGCTTCGACCACGGCAGATCGCACAACCATTCAAGGTAGGTGCGCTGGATCGAGGCCTCGGGCGAGCCTTCGGGGATGTTGCGCAGGCGGTCGAGCTGCTTCTTGGCGATCTTTTCCGCCTCGGCAGGCATCTCGGCTTGGGCAATTCGATCCGAAAACTGCTGCAAGTCCTTGTCGGTGTCGCTTTCGCCGAGTTCGTCTTGAATCGCCTTCATCTGCTGACGCAGCACGGCTTCCCGCTGGCGACGGGCGAACTCGTTCTGGACCTGCTTGTCGATGCGCTCTTTGGCGCTCATGACTTCGGCCTGCCGCTGCAGGACCGCGAGGACTTGGTGGAGTCGCACTTTCACGTCTAGCTGATTGAGCAAACTCAGCCGCTCGGCGAGCGGGAGTTCGACCAGTGCTGACGCCAGATCACTGATCAGGCTGGCGTCACGGGTCTGCTCCAGAAGCTGAAGCACTGCCCGCGCCGACTCAGGCACCTGAATTTGCGAGGCGAGACGCTGTCCCGCTTCCTTGACGGTGAGCGCCAGCGCAATCGTCTCGACGGAGTCACTGGCCAACTCGGGGGCCGGCAGCGATCGTGCGATCAGGAACGGCTCGGTGCCCACCACTTCAAAGCGACGACGACGTTCTCCTTTGAGGATGGCCGTCATCTTGTCGGAGCCGGTCCGGATGACCTTGAGCACCTCGGCCTGCACCGCAATCGGGTGGAGGTCGCCAGGCTGCGGGTCTTCGGTGTGCGGGTCGCGCTGAACCGCTACCAGCAGCGTTGGAGGGTGCTGCTTGACGACGTTTTCAAGCATCCGCAAGGAGCTGCGCCGACCCACCTCGACAGGTAGGGTTAGACCGGGCAGCAGCGTCAGGTTGCGTAGGGGCAGGACCGGAAGCTCGGGCGTCGGTTCGCTGTGGCTAGCTTTGGGATCAAACATGGTTTCCTCTTTGTGCAGACCGCGCCTCGCGACGAGTGGTCTGACTGTACGACAGCCTCAAACAGCGCTCGCATGAGTAACTAGCATTGGTTCGATCTTACGATGCCTTAGCGGCTACGCTTGCATCTTCTCGAACTTCGTCAGGTCATTCCTGATGCGACGCGGGTTATGGGCAAACCTAAGATGGCCACCCCCGCTGTCAATGTAGGATTTATGCAAAAGTTTCCCTAACGTCATGCTCTCGTCTGAGAAATTTTTTACTCCGTCGTCATCTTGGATTTGGTACGGCAAAACTTCGCTCAATCGTCTCGGCGCGGGGCGTGATAAAGTAATCAAACCGCCGTCGAAGGTTTTGCCATGATTACAGCTACCCCTCTGCGCTGCTTTGAATGTAGCGCTACATACCCTGCTTCTGCCCGCACCTGTGATCACGATGGTGCGCCGCTTTGTCCCGAGACGGTCGGCCAGCACTGGAAGGTTGAAGGCGTGCTGGCACCTCGTTTGGGCGGTGGCGTGTTTGCTGCCTTCCATCGATCGACAGGTGTTCGTGCGGCGATTTCGTTTTTTCCAGCTACCAGCGCTCGTGAGGTTGCGACCAAAGATAGGATTACCCGCGAATTGTCGGCGCTGCGAATGCTCGATAAGAGTCGGGGCCTGTTGGCGCTGATCGAAGAGGGCAGTGAGCCTGACGGGGCACGATACCTGGTTCATGAGCTGGGGACGCTGCGCCTGCTTCAGGATTTGCTCGATGAGTGGCAAAAGCCGGATCGCGGGCTGCTCGACCCACCGGTGGCGGCGCAGGTGGTGCGGCCGCTGCTGTCGGTTTTGTCGACAGCACATCGAATAGGAGTCGCGCACGCCAGCTTGACCCCGCTCGATATCTATCTGCTAAGTGAGGGCGAGCCTGCGGAGGGCATCTCTCGGGTCGTCGAAGCGCGGCTGCACGGCTTGCTGACGTTTCCAATGGGGCCCGAGCTGCGGCAAGCGGTTGCCAGTGATCTGCGAGCGGTCGGCGTGACGCTGTTTGAGCTGCTGGTGGGTCGGCGGCCACCGGACTCTGTCGAGGCGCTGCGGGCGCTACCGCTGCCGAAGATCATGATGTCTCCGGTCGGAAAAGTGGCGATGCGAGCGCTCGGCGGCACCGACCAGCCGGTCTATCTGGGGGCCGAGGAGATGCTGCGGGCTCTGGTGACGACCATTCCGACCGTGCTGGCACCACCCACCCTGGAGCCTGAGTCGGTGACGAGGGTTGACCCCGATGTGGCGCGGCGTGGTCAGTCGCCACAAAAGCCCAGTCACGAGACGACCAAGCCTACGGTTCCGATCGAAATCATCCAGCCGCCCAGCCGAACCGCGCCTTCGCAACCGGTGCTGCCTTTGCCGGTGGCTGTGGCACCACTGCGCAGTGGGTTGACCGCTGAACTTCATCAGGTCTCGATTCACGATCTGATGAAAGAGCGAGAGCGGATGGAGCCGAAGGCACCGGTTGAGACGCTTGCTCGCTCGACCCAGCATCGCACTTCGGTGACCGACCTCCCTTCGATTCCACCACCCTCGGAGCCAGGGGCGCTGCCACCGGTCCAGTCGAACGAACCAGAGCCAGTTGTCGCTGGACGCGCTGACGGTGTGTTCCAAGGCATTGCGTTTGGGCAAGAGCCGACGATTCCGGCCGTCGTCAACGCTTCGCTGCTGGCGGTGTCGGCCGAGCGGGCTCAGCACCTGCCCTTGCCTGGCGACGCTGCGAGGCCTTCCTCGGTGTCTCATCCGGAGAAGGCCAGTGGTTCGGGCAGCGTCACGGTGTCGATCAGTGGTTCGATGCCGAGGCCTCTACACCACAGTGGGCCGATTGTGATCCCGCCACAACCATCGGGGCCGACCAGCATTTCAAACTCACGGTCTCCATCGGTGAGTGCCAGTGGTGCGGCGTTTCAGCCGGTGCAACTGAGCGGTCTTCCTGCCCGTCCGGTGTCGCGTCCGCCCCTTGAGCCCGCACCCGGTGTGGCGATGGCGTATGAACCGACCCCGGCCTCTGGTCAGCCACCGGTCAATCCCGAAGAGCCCACCGAGCCCGCGCCCGCAGTGCGTACGGAGCCCACCCCAACCGGTAAAGCGCTGGAGTCCGCTGCGGTGATCGCGACGACGACGCCGCCGACGCCGACCACGCCGGCTGGACGTGAGCTACCACCGTGGGTGTGGGCGGCGATTCTGGCCGTGGTCTGTCTGCTGGCGTTGCTCGCGGGCCTGTTCGGTCGTTAGCCACGCTTACTCGTTCGCGAATCGTTTACGACTCCGTGATATGTAGGCTTTTACCCTGATGCGCCTTCTGTGGTCTGGCCTTGTGCTCCTGCTCACGCTGTTTGGCGTGGGTCGAGGTGCCGCGTGGGCGGAAGTGAGCCAGACCAACGAGGGTGGCTGTTTTCGCGGGCTTAGCACCGATGGGAGCAGCGGCTCGTTCGATCTACCGAGCGCCAATCCGGGCTGCGCCTTTCGGCTGCGAGCGGGTTCGTATCTGGCGGGTTTTGTCGAGCAAGGCTATCTGCTGGCTGGTGATCGGTTTCGCTCGCTCGGTGGGGGCGTGTCGGTGGCCGCGACGCTTGGACAGCACGTCGAGGTGGCGCTTCAGCTTGCTTCCCAGCTCGGTCGGGTCGAGCCGATGTCGAGCAGCGTCCTGGAAGGGAGCGGGCCGTCCGCGTCGATTTTGACCATCTCGCAGCTCAAGATCCAGCTCAAGCTGCACTCGGCATGGGGACGGTTGGTGCATGTGGCGCTGATGCCGACCCTGCGTTTGCCGGGCGAGGGGCAGGACTTTTCGCCAGCACCGCTCAACATCGACGCGGCGATCGATGCGCTGCTCGACGTGAAGCTTGGGCGAGTACTTCCGCAGTTTCCACTGACGCTGTCGGCCCAGCTTGGGTATGTCCATGATCGCAGCCTGCGCTCGCTGGATGCGCAGGACTGTATGGGCGGTACCGTCGCAGACTGTCTTCGGGCGCGGCTCCAGAGTACGGCGGCCTACTTGGTGGGTTTGCCGAGGCTCCGGCTGGCGGTCGGGGCGCAGCTGCCGCTGCACCTGTGGCGTGCGTTGTGGATCGTGCCAACGGTGATCTATCGAGTCGAAGCGATCGTGGGCGATCCCGATCCGGTTCTGCTTGCTCTGCTCGGTATGCAGTCACCAATGGCCCCGCTTCAAGGTCGTTTTCAGCAGTGGCTGACGCTTGGGGGACGGATCTGGTTTGGGTTACCGCTGAGTCTCGATTTTGGCGTGCGGGTGGGGCTCCAGAGCGCCGGCTATGCGATGGGGGCGAAGCTGCCTCGGGTGACGGGTTATGGCGCGTTGACCTGGGAGATCGATTTGCTCGGTGGCGGCGGCCAGACCTCGTCGAAAGAGGAAGCGCCCAAAGGGCCGCTGGCGGTTGTCAGCAAAGAGACTCCGATGTGCCGGGTGAGCGGAACGATTCGGGATGCGCTGGGTGGGCAGCTGTTGGCGGACGCGGTGGTGCGCTTTGTCGGGCTTCGGCACAACGCGCTACTGACCGATGACAAAGGCTACTTTTCGAGCGGAGATTTGTCGTGCGGAGCGATTCACGTTGAGGCGAGCCGAGGCGATCATCAGACCACGCGGCTACCAGTGGTGCTGTCGACAGGCGAGCGAGCGGCGGTGGAGATTCGACTGCCCAAGCTTATGAAGGCCCAAGCCGGTCGACTGTGGTTGACGCTGCGCAGCGAGGATGGCAGCAAGGTGATGGCGCGGGCGACGCTGGTTCGTGATGGTCAAGTCGTGAACCTGGTGACCGAGGAAGGCGGGCTGTTTGCGCGAGTGGCCGCGGGCGCGTGGCTTTTGCGCGTCGACGCGGCAGGCTATCTGTCACGGGAGCAAACGGTGGTTGTCAGCGATGGTGGTGAGCAGCGAGTGCCACTGTTGCTGGTGCGGCGCGGCTTGCAGCCCAAAGTACAGCTAGGCAGCAGCGAGGTGGTTCTCTCGCAGCCGCTGACGTTCGTTCCTGCTGGGGCGAGCTTGACGGTCGACAGCGAGCGAGTGCTCGATGAAGTGGTCGATCTGTTGATTCATCACCCCGAGGTGGCGGTGCTTCGAATCGAGCATGTAGCTGATCTGCAGTCGGTGGACAGCGTGCTATTGGAGCAGCAAGCGATCTCGGTTCGGGATTATCTGGTTCAGCACGGCATCGCCCCAGAGCGAGTGGTCGCACTGGTTAACGAAGGACCTCGTCGAACGCCTGCCAAGATCCTGCTCAAGATCTCTGCGGAGCGTTTTCCGTAACATCCATGCCAATCGCACACACGGAACTCTCTCTGCGAATTGCCGGACTCGAAGACTTGGAGCGCATCGTCGCGACCTATAACGCCACGGTGCCTTCGCGCTTGGTCACTGCCGATTTGCAACCCGTAACAGTCGACAGTCGGCGGCCGTGGTTCGATGCACATGACCCCACACGGCGACCTCTGTGGCTGGTGCTGCTGCTAGGTCGCTACCAAGGTTGGCTCAGCTTTCAGAGCTTCTACGGTCGGCCGGCCTACGATGGCGTGGCTGAAGTGTCTTTGTATTTGGAGCCAAGCGCCCAAGGTCGCGGCATCGGCAAGAAGGTGCTCGCGCAGGCCCTGGAAATGGCTCCATCATTTCATCTTCATACGCTGTTAGGATTTATTTTTGGCCATAATGAACCGAGCCTTAACTTATTTCATCGGCTTGGCTTTGTAAAATGGGGACATCTTCCCGAGGTTGCCAATATGGATGGGGTGATGCGAGATCTGCTGATTCTAGGTCGGAAGGTATAATGATGCCGAAGATGGAAACGCATCTCGAAATCGAACATAAATTCGTGTTGGAACCAGACTTTGATCGTGATGCTTTTTTTCAGAGCGTCACAGCGCTACATCCTTCACGAATCCATTCAGCACAAGTGGTTGAACGGTACTATTTGACAGAAGCAACACCTAAACTCATTTATCGCCATCGTTACGATGAAAATAATCAAGACTTAACATATAAAACATTTGGTGATGGTGATATCGAAATCAGACGAGAGGTTAAGTTGGCTTTGGATTTACGAATAGGAAATCAAGAGGAGAGCGTGCGGGCATTTTTGGAGCCACTTGGGATGACCTGGCAGGGCGGGCTGAACAAACAGTTGCAGGTGTTCGACTTTGCCGACTGTGAAATCGTCTACTACGAGGCCCGCACCGCTGATAAGACCGTGACCTGCGTCGAGCTCGAGGCGCTGTCGGCAGATGGTGTCGAGTCCGCACTCGCCACGCTGGCGTCCTACGAGCAGCGACTTGGCTTTGGGAACCGGCAGCGGAGTCGTCGCTCGCTGTTTGAGCTCCTGTTTCGCGACGCCACGGGAGGCGCACCGTGAAAGTGGTCAGCAATACGGCGATTTCTGTCGATGGTCGAATCAACACCACCGAGGGCGGCTACATCCAGCTTGGCTCGGCCTACGACCATCGCTTGATGAGCAAATTGCGCGCCGAGGCGGACGCAATTGTCGTCGGTGGAGGCACCTTTCGCAATGGACCTCATCCGTTGATTCCGATCGATCCCGTTCCTTCGAAGAGGTGGTGGAACGTGATCGCCACCCGAACACTGAACCTGCCGCTACTGCCCGAGTTTGTCGACGAGCCACGGATTCGGCCACTGGTCCTGACGCATCAGCAAGCGCTGCCCGCGAATTTCCCCGTCGAAGTCGAGGCATATGATGGACCGCTCGCCGAGCCGCCGGTGTCGTGGATGCTCGATTGCTTGCACAAGCGCGGCATCGAACGGGTGCTGGTTGAAGCAGGCGGAGAGCTGCTGTTTCAGTTTCTGGCCGCTGATGCGCTCGACGAGCTGTATGTGACGCTGTGCCCGCTGCTCATTGGCGGCAAGACGACCCCGAGCCTGATGGGGGGGCTGGGATTTTCGCAGTCTGAGATGAGACGGCTGAAGCTTCTATCATCGAACATAATCGATGACGAGATTTATCTACATTACAGTGTCAATCGCGCAGCGAAAACGGCGAAAAGTTAGTATTTCGGTCATAAAAATCTTCGTTTTCAGAGCGCTTCAAAAAGCCTACCACCGCGTAGGTCAGCGGTGTAAACAAGACCTCGACTGCGATCTTAAACATCCAGTTGAATACGAGGATTTTGACAAGCTCGCTGGTCTGCCAGATTCCGTAGAACGCCAGCGGATAAAAGATCAAGCTGTCGAGTGCCTGGCCAACGATGGTTGACCCAATGGTGCGGCTCCACAGATGGCGACCCTCGGTAAATACCTTCATTTTGGTCAAAATGTACGAGTTCGCGAAGTCGCCCGCCCAGAACGCCACGATCGAACCAGCGACGATCCGCCAGGTGCCACCGAACATCAGCTCGATGGCAGGCTGATAGCTTCGGTTGAGCGGTTCATCGACATTGACCGGCAGATGAATGATCACCTGCGCCATGATGGTTGCAAAAATCAGCGCAAAAAATCCGGCCCAAATCACCTTTCGACAGCGGGCATATCCATATACTTCTGCGAGTACATCGCCAAAAATATAGCTAATGGGAAAGAAGATATTACCGGCCCCAAATTTGATACCAAATAGCATACAGCTTTTGGCTGGACCAATTAGGTTCGAGCACAAAAGGACGGTGATGAAGCCACCCATCAGTAAGTCGTAGTAGCGGTAGTGGCGGTGATTCTCGATGGCGGAGCCGCCTGCCTCGTTCATCGCCACCTTATACTCGACTCCGTCTCACAAAGAGAAGCGTCATCTGTCCCGGTCCTGGCCAGCGCGACCATCGGAGTGTGATACAAACGCCCCAAGGTACCCTGTCGCGATGTCGTGCTTGGTTTGGTGAGGTTTGGAGTCATGGAGCAGACTGGTTCGGCCCCGCAAGGGAGTTCGCTTTGGGAGCTGGCTCGTCTGTTTCTTCGGCTTGGTGCGACGTCGTTTGGTGGACCGGCGGTGCATATCGCGCTGATGCATACCGAAGTCGTGCAGCGCCGCCAGTGGCTGAGTGAACAACAGTTTCTCGATCTGCTCAGTGCGACCAATCTGATTCCGGGTCCAAACTCCACGGAGATGGCTCTGCACATTGGCTGGCAGCGGCGCGGAATCGGCGGACTCCTGGTGGCGGGACTGTCGTTCATCGTGCCGGCGATGCTGATCACCGGGGCGCTCGCCATGGTCTATGTGCGCTTTGGCGCGATTCCCAGCGTGTCGTGGTTGCTCTATGGTGTGAAGCCGGTGATGCTGTCGGTGGTGTTGCAGGCGATTTTGTCGCTGGCTCCCAATGCAGCTCCGACGATGCTGCTGCGGCTGCTGGCACTGTTCGCGGTGGTGGTCGCACTGCTGGGTGTCCATGAACTACTGATCTTGCTGGGCACAGGACTTGTGGCGGTGTTCCTATCCAGATTCCGTGGTCGCGGTTCCCATCCTGCGGCTGGCGCGCTCTTTCCGACGCTGTCGCTCCTTCCTATTGGGTCGATTGCATCCCATTCCGCAGTCTCTGTGCCATCGCTGTTTTGGGTCTTCCTAAAGACCGGATCGGTGCTGTACGGAAGTGGCTATGTCCTGCTGGCCTTTCTGCGTGCGGATTTGGTGCATCGACTGGGCTGGCTCACAGAGTCGCAACTGATGGACGCGATCGCGGTGGGGCAAGTGACACCGGGGCCCGTCTTTACCACCGCGACCTTTATCGGCTATCTGCTTGCGGGCCCAAAAGGAGCCCTGCTGGCGACGCTCGGGATCTTCCTTCCGGCCTTTGTTCTGGTCGCGCTCAGTGGTCCGCTGGTTCCTCGGCTGCGGGCAATCCCGTTTGTGGCGGCCCTGCTACAGGGTGTAAATGTTGCGTCTTGGGCGCTGATGGTGGTGGTGACGCTTCAGCTAGGTCGCGCCGCGCTCTGTGATGTGCCGGCGCTGTTACTGTTTGGGATGTCGGCGCTGCTGCTGCTGTGGTGGCGGACTAACGCGACGTGGCTGGTGATTGGGGGAGCGCTGCTCGGCTGGCTGGTTCAGGTCTGCGGACTGTCGCGTTGCGGCAGTTGATCTAGATTCCCTTGCTACAGACCGTAGCTCGGGCTCGTCTGGTAGCCCACGCCGCCAGCGGGAAACTGACAGGCTTTGGTGGTGGCGCTGCAGGTGGTTGTTCCATACATCGCGTAGGGGTCGATGCAGGTGGCGCAACCAGCGACAGTGCAGGGCTGTGCGCAGTACTGCGTTCGATACGAGCTAGGCGAAGAGGTGCTCTTTGTAAACCAGGTGCAGCGGTGACCAGAGGTGGTGCAGTCAGTGTCGGAGAAGCAGGTCTGCCGGCAGCGAGCGCCCGCGCTATCGGAGCCTTGCTTGAAACACTCCCAACCCATGCCGTTGCACGTCCAGCCATAGCAGTTCGATTGACACTTGGAGGAGCCATCGACATAGCCGACGCAGGCTTCACCAACTGCGCAGCGGCTCGGATCGCGATCACAGCCGGGCATACACTTCTTGGTTCCGGCTTCATCGCAGTAGGTATTCAGAGGGCAGGTTGCATCGCTGCGGCAGCCGTCGGTGCACATCGAACTTTCGCAGATCCGACCTGTGTTGCAGCGCGCATCACCATCACAGCCGGCCACACACTTTTTGGTTGCGCTGTCACAGACCTGTTCCTTGGCGCAGGTCGCGGTGGTTCGGCAGCCAGTGCGGCACATATTGACCGTGGTATCGCAGATTTGGCCCGCAGTCGTACACTCGGAGTCCTTGCGGCAGCCGCTCTGACAGGTGCTGGTGACGGTGTCGCAGATCTTGCCGCCACCACCACAGTCGAGGTCTTTGCGACAGCCCGCAACGCAGGTGTTGTTCGCCATGTTGCAGATGTTGCCACTGCCACAGGTTGCGTCGCTGCGGCAGCCGGTGCGACAGCTTAGGTTGTCGCAGATCTGACCTCCGCCACAGGCAGAATCAGAACGGCAGCCGACAAAGCAGGTTCGTTTGTTTGTATCGCAGATGCGGCCCGTGCTGCACTCACCATCCGAAGTACAGCCGACCTTGCATGAGGTGGTGGCAAGGTCGCAGTAGGTCTCTTTGGGGCAAGGACAGGAGGAGGGAATCCCAACACAGGCTCCATCGACACAGACCTGGTTGGCACCGCACGAAGCACAGGTCTTGACGACCATTCCGGCGTCATCCGAAGGGGAGATGATTCCCGCATCATCGCTGGTCGAATCGGGTGGCGGACCGTCGGGCTGTTTATCAGTGCAGCTCGTGAGGAGGAGGAGCAAACAGAAAGATGCGGACAGACTCAGGATGCGCATTACAAGTTCCTTTTGGCAACGATTTGCGGAAAGGGAACATGCAACTCCTGAGATGAGGAGTCAATCAGGAATGTCTTTTCAGAAACGGACTTACGACGGTCTACTTGGCGGCATCCTTGCGAACGAGCTGCAAGTCGATCGTAATCTGGACACTCTCTCCGATGAGGACGCCGCCTGCTTCGAGCGCCTTGTTCCAGTTCAGGCCGAAGTCCTTGCGATTGATGGTGGTCGTCGCTACCGCACCACGTTTGACGTTCCCATAGGGGTCTTTCAGCTCGGTCGCTGGCGCTTCCACGTCCAGTACCACCGGCTTGCTCACTCCGTGTAGCGTAAGGTTCCCGGTCACCTTGTATTTGCCTTCGCCCGCCTTCTTGACCTCGGTCGACTTGAAGGTGATGGCCGCGAACTTGGCGGTGTCTAGGAAATCTGGGCTGCGCAAATGCTCATCGCGCTTGTCCATGCGTGTACTGATGGATCCGGCATCGATCGACGCTTCAACACTGGACTTGGCCAGGTTCTTGTCATCGATGACGGCGGTTCCCGACAGCTTGGTGAACTCGCCGCGCACGGTCGAGATCATCATGTGCTTTACCGCAAACTGCGCAGAGGAGTGAACCGGATCGATCTCATAGTTGGCAGCAGAGGCCAGACCCGGAAGGGCAAGCGCGGCGATTGCAAGAACGTGTGAAAACTTCATGACAGAGTGCTCCTTGAGTGTTGAGTCCATTCTGAGATTGGTTTCGAATTCGCACTAGTGGTCACTTTTGAGTCAAACTGTTGTAGAATTCGCAACAATGGATCTGAACCTTCTGTCGCTGTTTGTGGAAGTCGCCAAGACCGCTTCCTTTACCACCGCCGGGCTCAAGCTTGGTCTGCCGCGTTCTTCGGTGAGTCGCAGCATTGCTCAGCTTGAGTTGGATCTCGGCGTGCAGCTCTTCAACCGCACCACCCGGAAGGTCTCGCTGAGCACTGCTGGAGCGGCATTGTACGAGCGCGTGCTTCCCCAGTTACTGGAGCTACGCAAATCGATTGGGAGTCTGCCCGAGCGCGAGGAGGAGCCATCCGGAGAGATTCTGATGACCGCTCCCACTGATATCGGCGTGACGTTTCTACCGGAAGCGATTGCTGCGTTCCGCCTGCGCCATCCCGCGGTGACCATCGACGCTCGTTTGACTCCACGACGGGTCGATTTGGTTGCAGAGGGATTTGATCTCGCCTTGCGGGTGAGCGTCAAGCCACTGGCCGATAGCTCCCTGGCCGCTCGCCGACTGAGTGAACTAGAGATGGCGCTCTATGCGGCCCCTTCCTACCTGGCGCGACGGGGTAGCGTGCGAACGCCCGAAGATACCGCGAGCCATGATTGGGTGTATTTTCGGAGTTCGCTACCGCCGTCTCCGTTTCCCAAGCCGGCTCAACGCAGCGGCGTGACCGGTGACGATCTGTTGTTCGTTCAGCATGCGGTGCGGGCCGGACTGGGAATTGGACTGTTGCCCAGTTTTTTGACGCGAGATGATGTGGCAAGTGGTGTGCTTGTCCACTTGTTGCCGCGTCACACCGTGCGTACTGGAACGCTCTACTTTGTCTATCCCAAAGGCCATACTGTGCCGCGCAAAGTGACCGCCTTTCGCAGTTTCCTGCTGGAGTATCTGGCCACGCATCCGCTTTCGCTACGTTAGGAATCGACAACCAGACAGCCGCTCGCTTACCGTACCGAACATGACCATCGTTGCTCTGTGTGGCTGGATTCTGTTTCTGCTGCTGGCGTTTGTCTTGCGTTCTGTCATGCAGTATGTGACGACCGGAAAGACCGGCTTTGTCGGCTTTCATGGTCGTCCTTTGTCGCTACAGTGGTGGGGCGGTGCCCTGTTTGTCATTGCGACGCTCGGCTGTCCGCTGGCGTGCTTGCTTGATCTGTGGGGGCTTCTGGATCGCTGTCATTTTCTGTCCTCGCAACCCTTTGTCATCCTGGCGCTGCTCGCCTACGGCATCGGCTTGCTGGGAACACTGTGGGCTCAAGTGACCATGGGGGCTTCCTGGCGAATCGGGGTCGATCCCAACGCAAAAACCCACCTGGTGAAAAGCGGCCCGTTCGCGCTCGTGCGCAATCCGATCTTCTCGTGCATGATGGTGCTGGCCATCGGGCTGTCCGTATTGGTTCCCAATCTGGTGTCACTGCTGTCGGTTTTGGCACTGTTGATCGGTCTGGAGATCCAGGTTCGACTCGTCGAAGAGCCCTATCTACGAAGCGTTCACAAAGACTCCTACCTACACTATGCAGCGAAGACTGGGCGCTTCGTTCCGGGGCTGGGAATGCTGTGATCTTCGGTTGTTGATGTTGACACCCTTTCTCACAGAGTGCGCGCAAAGGGGTGACTCTCAGTACTCCGTCTTCGGATTCCTACACGAATACTGTGATAGGTTGAAACTGGGGGGAGTCACCGATGGTAGACGATCAGCAGAGACTACTCGATCGCATTGCGGAGTTAGAGGGGCTGCTACAGCAAAGAGAGACAGCACACCAGAAGCTGGTGTTTTCGATGTCTCTTCTTCAGGCCGCACTCGAAGCCACCACCGATGGCATTCTCATCGTCGATCGCTCGGGGAAGGTATCTGACTGCAACCGTCGCTTTGTGGAGCTGTGGCGAATTCCGGCCGCTGTGCTGGATTCTCGCGATGATACGAGACTGCTCGGTCATGTACTCAATCAGCTCAAGGAGCCAGAATCGTTCCTTGCCAAGGTGAAAGCCCTGTACGCACGACCCCTTGAGGAGAGCTACGATACGCTGGAGTTTCAGGACGGTCGCACTTTTGAGCGCTACTCACGACCGCAGATGCTCGATGGTGAGAGCGTTGGGCGAGTGTGGAGTTTTCGAGACGTGACGGCGCGAATACAGGCAGAGAACGAAGCACTCCGAAGTCGTACCCATGAATCGATGCTTGCGGCTCAAGCGACGACGTTGTCACAACTTTCCACTCCGCTGATTCCCATCAGTGATGAAGTGATGGTGATGCCACTCATCGGTGCGATTGATGCGGACCGCTCGAGCATGATCATGGATACGCTCCTGACCGGTGTGGCGACACGCAGTGCTCGGATCGCGATCGTCGACATCACCGGGGTGAGTGTGGTGGATACACACGTTGCGAGTGCGCTGGTTCGTTCTGCGCAGGCCGTGAAGCTGCTCGGGGCGGAGGTGATTCTGACAGGAATCCGAGCGGAGGTTGCGCAGACGCTGGTGAGTCTCGGACTGGATCTGCGCGGACTGGTGACGCGCAGTACGCTTCAGTCAGGAATCGCCTACGCACTGGGTCGTGACAAACGAGCGGCGAAGCAGTAGCGAAGACCTGCTGATCGGTGAATCGATACGACGCGGTTTACGCCAAGCGAGGATCGGTCTCGGCCACCAGTCGTTGTTGCGTGCATCCTTTGACAAAGCGATCCAGAGCAGAATCCAGCGAAGGAGCCGGCAAGAGCTTGCGAAACATCGCCCAGTCGAGCATCGAATACAGAGACATCGCGGGATAGTCCCATCGTGCCAGCAGACCCGCTGCGATCTGCTGGTCCAGATAAGACAGAATCAGTCGCTGGCGCTCGGCAACTCGCTGAAAATAGCCATTCTCTCTGTCGACTGGGTGGCCAAAGCGCTGCATCAAAAACGGCTGGATCAGTTGATCCTGCAGCGTGTCGATCGCGCTCACGATGTTTTCTTCTTCCAGCGACAGCGGGGTCTGGTCGTGCTTTTTTTGCAAGTACTGGAAGATGATCCGTGACTCCCACAGAGGCTTCTCGTCAATGAGAAGCACTGGTATCCGTTTTAGCGGACTCACCAAGGTAAGTCGCGCATCCTGATCACTTTCGGCCCAGTTGACGATCTCAAACTCGTGCGGAATGCTCGCCATGTACAAGCGGATTCGTCGCACAAACGGCGAGGTCAGAGATCCCAGCAGTCGGTAGGTCATTTGGATTGTTCCTTTACTTTTTCAAACAGAGCCCAGTTCCCGCGATGATCAACCAAGCGAACCCGTGGATCAGCTCCAGAGAACTCCGCAATCCGCGCAGGACCGTGGATCAGGAAGTAGTCCCAGCCGGCTGCGTGCGTGTCAAATCGGAACTGTTGGGGGGCATCCCAAGCCGGACTCTGCGGGCGCTTGATCTTGCGATACTTGAGTGGAAACTCGACGGGAAAGTACGGCAGCATGAAGCCACCTTGGCGCATGTGGACGTAGCTGCCCCACTGGTTAAAGCAGTTCATCAAGGAATCGGGATCGCCCGGAGCGAACATCAGCGGTAGAACCTGGGCTCGTTTGGGAACTTGTGCGAGCAGGTCTTCAAAGACCCGGTTGCGCTGATTGAATCGCCAGAAATGTGCGCTGATATCGAGCGAATACAGCACCGAGAGTGCCATCGCGAGAAGCACGACAGAGCGGCGTAGCGTCGAGCGAAGCAAAGGGCCTCGGATGAGGAGCAGCGCAAACAGAGTTACCAACACCGCGAGCCGTCGGTTGATCGCGAACCAATAGAACGGACGGATCAGACTGCGTGGCAGCGTAAAATAGAGGGCCGAAATGACCAGCAGTGCCGCCTCTGCTTTTCCCCACAGGATGTCTTTGAGCCGGGCAAAACCGAGCGGCTGCTCTGGGTTTGATCCGCGATGCCAGCCGGTGCCGACGAGAAGTAACCAGCACCCAAGCAGCACGCCGGAGTAAAGCTGTTCATCTCGAAGCTCGGGAATGGTGTTCATCGTCCAGCCCGGAATCATGCCGACGTTGGCGAAGAAGTCATTGTAGACCCCTTCATAGGCCCGCAGCCCTTTGCCGCTCACCGGAAGGTTGGTCTTGTCGGCATTGCCGTAAGTCTGCGCCCAGACTCCGATGAGGAACACCGGCAGAAGTGGCAGTGGCAGGCTCAGGAACCGCTTGAGCGATAGGGGCCGGAGCGAAAGGAGCGCGGTGACAGCGCCCACACACAGAAACGTCCCCCAAATGAGAATGTGAGAAAAGTACAATGAGATGCCCAAGCCAAGGGTGAGGAATCCGCGTCGCCACGACGGTTCTTCCGCAAATCGATCAAGCGCCCACAGCGAAAGGAACAGAAGCGGCAGACCTCCCACATACGCTAGGAATCCGTGCGAGACGTTCATGTTCCAAGCGAGCGGAAAGGCCAGAACGCCCAGCCAAGGATCTCGACCGAGCTGCTTAGCATACAGCGCCACTGTTGCGGGAAGGCCGCCAATCGCCAGCGAAAGGAACAGCTTTTGGGAGGCCTCCTCTCCAAAAGGAATGGCTAGGACGTACTCGATACCGTACTGAACCCAATACGGCAGCGGCTGTAGGTTCGGTTCGTAAAAACGATCGAAGCCGTACGCCGGGTCGCGCAGGTGTCGCCATACAAATAGGTTGGCCAGATGCCCTGGATAATCGAGCAGCGGCAGATAGCGTCCGATCCAAATTGGCAACAGCGACGCCACCATCACCAAGATCAGCCCGACCACCAGCACTGGTGATTCTCGCCAGGCCGTCACGAGTGATCGTGGAAGCTGCTTCATGGCGCGCATTGTAGCCACAGAATTCGCTCATTCGTCCGCGAGTTCCCGCTACAGGTTTCTTGCGTCGCTTGGTTTCACTTGCTAGATCCTCGGGCGAGCATCTCGCAACACTTTGGCTCACTCTTCGTAGCGTCGAGAAAGGATCCGTATGACGCTGTTTCGTGGGACCGGTCTTCTGATTGCGCTCGGACTGTTTGGGCTGGCTGCCGTGATCAACATTCAGTCTCTTTCCGAGGCGTACGGCAATGGTCCGCCCTATTTTGGCCGTACCACCAACATGGACAAATGGGAAAGTCCGCTACCGGGATTGGCCATGCTGGATGGGCTGGTTTTGCTGATTGTCGTGGTGGCGGTCGTGCTGTTTGTGCGCAGGCGAAGGGAACACGAAGCCTTGGCATCGGTTCCAGATCCAGAGGAGTTCACGGACCCGGTTTCCGACGGAGAGATGCCCAAGTAGTAGGAATTGTAGGAAAAAATTTCAGGAAAATTTTGGGAAAAAATTGACCCATAGATCCAGGGCTTAAACAATCGATTCCACGGGGAGGAACACCGTATGGCCCTACTGGAATTCGACGACAACCACAACCACGCCAAGATCAAAGTGATTGGTGTGGGCGGCGGCGGCGGCAACGCCGTAAGTACCATGATCGTAAGTCGGCTGGAGGGGGTGGACTTTATTGCCGCCAACACCGACCTTCAGGCGCTCGAAAGCAATCAGGCTCCAATCAAGATTCCGCTCGGTTCCAAAGTGACCCGCGGACTTGGTGCTGGCGCAAACCCCGAGATCGGTCGGCAGTCGGCTTGTGAGGACCGCGAGCGCATTGCTGAAGTGCTTCGTGGTGCTGACATGGTCTTTGTCACCGCCGGAATGGGCGGAGGCACCGGCACTGGCGCGGCACCGATTATTGCCGAAGTGGCCCGTGAACTCGGCGCACTCACGGTCGGTGTGGTCACCAAGCCGTTTGGTTTTGAAGGCAAGAAGCGTCGCCGTCACGCGGAAGAAGGCATCGCTGCTTTGGCTGCGGCGGTAGACACGCTGATCACGATTCCGAACGAGCGGCTCCTGTCGATTGCAGGTCAGAAAACGACCATGCTCGACGCCTTCCGCAAAGCGGATGATGTGCTGCTCAATGCGGTGCAGGGCATCTCGGACCTCATCACCATTCCGGGCCTTATCAACGTCGATTTTGCCGACGTCAAGACCATCATGTCGAACATGGGCCGTGCGCTCATGGGCACGGGTCGAGCTGGCGGAGAGCGCCGGGCCATCGAGGCCGCTCAGCAAGCGATTAGTTCACCGCTGCTCGAGGACGTGTCGATTACGGGTGCGACCGGCATTCTCATCAACATCACCGGTGGTCCCGATTTGACTCTGTTCGAGGTGAATGAAGCCTCGACACTGATTCAGGAAGCGGCTCATGAAGACGCCAACATCATCTTTGGCTCGGTGATCGATCCATCGATTGGCGATGAGCTACGAATTACGGTCATTGCGACCGGCTTCGACGCGCACTACGCGGACGTCGAGCCGACCATTTATGATCGCCGTCCAACCACGACTCAGCACCAAGTGCCGATTTCGTTTGTATCGAAGCAGGAAGTGGCTTTGCCTCCGCCTCGCGTCGAGGTTGCCGCATCTGGTGCTGCGCGCCGTGACCGCGTAGCGACCCCGGTCACGACGACGATGCCAACCGCACAGCAACGTCCGGCTCGCTCGGCGCTCGGAACCCGTCTCAATTTTGAAGACGAAGACTTCGATACGCCGACTTATCAGCGACGCGGACAACCAGCCGCTGCTCGCGAATAAGCGCTCTGCCACTTGGCCCAGCTTTTCAGCCGGGCCCCCGCCCCTTTGCCCCTCCGACTGCCCACACAACGTCGATAACTACCGAGAGGACACCGCGCTTACGACATCATGCGCAGCGTCCACTCCACTCCAAGCGCCCATTCGGCATCGCAGCGCTTGTCATCTGACCCGGCACTGTCACTCGCTTGCTTGCGGGCTCGTTCGCCGGTGAGAATGCCGAGTATGGCAGCCTGACTTGCCTTGCGGGCTGGCTGCTCACCGCTCTGCGTCTCCGACGGAAGAGGCGATGCCTGGGATTTTTGCTTCTGGCTCATGAAACGACTCCTTGTTTCGCGCTGAGCGCCCCCGATACGAAGAACATCCTACGTGATGGGTCTGACAGTGCTGCCGTTCAGAACGAGCGGCCCCTGGACCGAGATGGGGAAGCAAGCTGCACAACGCGAACAGTTGACCAATGTATCGCGCAACCACCCCTGTCGCAACCTTTTCACCGCAACATTTTCGTAGCAGCGCTTCTTTCAGAGATAGATCGATGTGGATAGGGTGGCAGTCGGACTGGGCTTCGGCAGACTCGGTGGGGAAGGTAGAGGTCTGACGGAGGTAGCCACGGAAGAAAGCAGCGTTGCTAGCTCTTCTCGGCGTGTGACGGTTGTGCTCTCGAAGACCATTGCGTACAGGTAGTGAGCATCGGCAAAGACCAGCAGGTCTTGGAGCAGCAGCGGCGTGCTTGGGGCCGGTTGGGCCTGGGCAGCGTGCTTGTGCGCGGGACCAACCAAACAGAATGCGAGGCCGTGCAGCCCATGCGTCGAGGTAATCGGTGTCGCGCCACCATCTGTTTCGAAGAGCAGACCCTTTTTCCGATAGCGCTCGATGAGCGAGGTACACAGCGCTTGCGGAGAGATCGTGCGTGGCACGGCAGGATGGACCACCAACATGGCCCGGTGTGACGGAAAATCCGGCGGATAGAACCGTGTGACAAGGCCCGCAGCGATGCGGGTCCATCCGAGCGGGGGAGTGTATAGGTAGCGCCGTTTGCGGTAGCCGAGTCCGAGCGTTAGCGTGTAGGCGAGCTGCTTGACGAGTAGTGCCGTACTTTCGACGGCATCCAGGTCGAACACCGGCGCGTCGATGATGTCAACGGAATCGTCTCCAAATACGGCGGCGATATGGAGGTACCCAAGTTGTGGTCCTCGACGGACCAGTAGCGAGCTGAGCGCGCCAAACTCGCCTTCGGCGGTCGTAAACGTCTCCGGCAGTGAGGCGTGAAGTGGCGTCCATTCGTCGTGCTCGGCGATGAGCTCGTTGACGATGTCCCGCAGGCTGCGTAGCGGCTGTTGCTTGGCGCGGTAACGAATCGGTAGCAGCTTGAGCGCGTCAGGAGGCTGGAGAAACCAGGCCCCCTGTTGCTGTGACTGATAAAAACCGGGTGGGCAGACGATCACAAATCCATTTTACCGCGAGGCGCAGGCCCGCAGCGTGGCGTTTATTCGCTCCAGTCGTCCACTTCGTACAGGAACTTGGTCTTACCGATGAGCTTGCGGTTTACCGACGTGCTCTGCACAAAGATCATGTATTTGTCGAGAGCAGTCGGCTTGATGCGGGCGGTGCCTTCTCCCTCGGCGGGGAGTCCGAGCATCTCACGGGCGGCGGCACCCGCGAACATGTCTCCGCTCTTGCGGTCGGCGAGGATGACCTCTTTGTAGCCCTGGATCGTCTCGGTCTTGGTGAACTCGTAAAAGCCCCGGCCCTTCTTGAAGGTCAGGCCGTTTTCCGTCACAAAATCACGGATCGAGCAGTCGCGGTCGACGTCGAGGATCTGGAAGCGACCGGGAGGGACGGCACGCAGGTCGGCGGGCGTGAAGGTCGCCGCCGGTTTGCGCTTCATCATCTGGTCGAACATCTTGTTCAGGCCGCGATTCATGCGGCCTTCCTTGATGACTTCCTGCTCGTAGCCCTTGAGCTGCTCGGGGCTCGACTGCTGGTAACAGACCGCCATCACCAGGTCGGTGATGTACGAGAACTGGTCGAGCGTGACGTGGAATCCGCCCGACTTGTGGGCCAGCTCCTCGTAGAACTTGGTGGCGTGCTTGCGCCCGAGGCACTGGATGCCGTAGACGGGAATCTTCATCCCGGCGAGCTTGTCGATCTCGGTGCGCCAGTTGATCTTCTTGGGGTTGTCGGCGGGGCCGTGCGGCACATCGTCGCCGATGAGCACCAAGCACTTGCGGGTGTGCGGCAGCCACGACAGGCTCTGCGCCTCGTGGAGCACCAGCTCGTAACACTCGGGGAGATCGCCGCCACCGGTCGCTTCGACGTTCTGCACAAACGAGCAAATCGCGTTCGTATTGTCGGATAGATCGAACGCTTTGGTGACGTAGGTAGAGCCTTTGTCGCAGTAGTCGCCGTGCGCGATGATGCCGATCCGCATATTCGGCACCTCTTTCATCAGACGAGTGACCGTCTCTTTGATCTTACGACGTACCTGGGTAAGACACGGATACATGCTGCCGGTGGTGTCAAAGCTGAACACCACCTCAATTGCGTAGTCGGCCATAGATTCCCCCCTCGGAAGCTCGTTAGGACGTTGGGCGAGCAATGCACGTCCCCGGCAAGCCTGCGGCGCAGCCATCGCTGTGCGCACCCCCAGCCAGCAGGAAAGACACTTGTCGCTTTTATTAATAAACAGCGTCGCTTGGCTAGATGTCAAGCAATGTGCGGCCTGTTTATGTAGGAGAAATCCGCCTATCTCCAACTTGTGCCTACGGAGGAGCAGCAGACTGTGTGGGGCAAGTTCGAAATAGGGCTCTTGGCGTCGTACAGAAGCGGATTGAGATACAGCAGTCCGCTATGCCGAAATGGATGCGCTACCCGCTTGGGGTAGTGCATCTATCTGGAATGTAAGGGGAAACGGACAGGAGGGAGAGGGGAGGGCGCGGCTGATTTAGGCGCGGCGACGACGACGAGCGAGTAGCACGAGTGCGCCGACGACCAGGCTCGATACCATCCCAGAGGAGGTGCCGCCACCAAAGTTACATCCGGTGCCACCGTCGTTGACCGAACCCTGCGCCTTGACGACCTGGACATTGACGATGGCTTCACGGGTTACATCGCCGTTTTGCGCCATCACTTTGAAGGTCAGGACCGTCGGAGCGGTGACGTTCGGGGCGATGAACGTCGGGTTGGCGATATCCATCGCAGACAGCATGACGGGCGTGCCCGCAGTCTGCTCCCAGTGCCACTTCACTGCACCACTGGCACCCGTTGCTGTCGCCAGTAGCTGGACCTGGAAGCCGACCGGGATGGTGGTCTGATCCATGGCCGAGATCTGGAACATCGATGGTGGCTTCATCACACACACGCCACGGTGCACAACCTGCTGACCGAACGGCTTGTTGTCGAGGCCGGTGATGGCGATCTCATCGAGATCCCAGCCAGGAGCACCGACGGTGTCATCGCTACCGCTGCGGAATCGGAGCTTCACGTTTTTCCCAGCGAGGAGCTTGCCGATCTCGATCTTGGTGGTGAGCCAATCGGTCGGGTAGCCGGGGCTCGGGCCTCCGAAAGCACGTCGTCCAGCCAGCGGATTCTTCGATGGAGCCGCTGCGAGCGACTGGGTATAGCCGTTCGAGATGACCACACCTGGAACCGTCGTGACGTCGACCCATAGCGTGCCACCATCGTCCGATAGCTCAATGACGCCGCCATCGTAGTAGCCAATGCCATCGGTTTCGAACGAGTAGCGGTGACGAACGCTCACCGCCATGCCATTGGCTCCGACCTTCAGATCCGGCGAAATGAACAGGTGATCTGCGGGTTCTGCGCTGTCTGGGCCATGCCACAGACCGTTGCCGGCCGTAAAGACGTGCTGCCACGGCTCGACGAACAGCTCGGGATCATCGGAAACCGACCAGCCGGTATTTTTGCTGTCGAACTTGTCGTTCGCCGTTTGGTTGGCCAGGACGTCGTAGTTGCCCTGCGCGGTGTAGGTCTGCTTGATGGCACCCGGTTTGTACAGACCGGTTCCGTTTATCTCAAGGTCGAGATCGAAGGTCGAGACGGTGGTCGCACCTTGCATGCCAACGCCCACGCTGACGACGGTCGACTGGAACGGTGCCAGCGTCGGAATCGTCACGGGGCTCGACGTGACGGTCACCTCGGTCTTCTTCGAGGTCACCTTCAGCGTGCCAGCGGTCAGATCCTTGTTGCCGGTGTTGCGGACGGTGACCAGCAGTCGACCTTCCTCTCCGTTGTCAAGAACGCCGTCTTGGTCGCAGTCTGTCTTCGACTGGTCGAGCACGATGCGATCGATCGTCACATCAGCCCCAGTGACAAAGCTTTCCACCACGCCTGCGTGGTCAGTCGAGGACTTTTCTGGGCCTACCGCACCAGCACCCATGCCACGTTTGGCGAAAGCTGCGACGAGAAGGTCGTAGTCAGCACGATCGCTCACCCAGGCTGCGGCCAGCACTGCATCGCGGGCCTCCAGGAAGGTCGGGGCATTCGGGGTCAGCTTGAGCGATGCCACCAGATAACGGCGCATCCGCTCGTTGGCCTGCTCGAATGAAAGCCGTGAGTCACGCAGCAGTGCCGCGTAGCACTCCCACATCGCGGTGGCCCACACTTCGCCGGCGTTGTGGACTTCGGAGTTGCTTGCCCCATCGCCACCAAATGAAGGTGCTGGGCTCGTCGGCAGTGGTACTCCATCTTCGATGTGCTTGAAGGTCATCGGGTTCTTGGTCAGGTCCGCCGAGTACGGGTACCGACGAAGACCATCGTAGAACGCCTTATTGCCGGGAGCCCATATCGAGTAGGACATGTCCGGGTAGACGCCGTTCCACTTGGCGTTGGCGGGCACGTTGATGTCTTCAGGACGAACGATGGTGAGGAGCACGATGAAATCGCTCCAGCCCTCGCCCATGCTGCCGCCCTGGTTGTTCGACAGTCCGACGCCGTTGCCGACCAGGCGGTTTGACATGATGTGGCCCCACTCGTGAGACACCACACCGGTGTCGAGCGAGCCGTCGTGGGTCGAGCGGCTGCCCGAGATCGTGACGTTGACCGGCGTACCAGCCTTGGCCTTGTTCCACAGCTTGATGCCGTCATCGTAGGTCATGCCGACGACGCCAATCGTGATCGTCGCATCCGAGCCGCCCATGGCAGGCAGTCCGATGGTCGAGTCAACGCTGACGACGATGACGCCTTTGGCACCCGATAGCTGCGCGTTTTTCACCTTCACGCGTGATGCGCAGTTGCCTTCACCAAACCAGATGAGGGCGATTTTGCCAGCCATCGCGGCAGCATTTTTGAACGGAGCTTCGCAACCATCGCTTATGTTGCCGACGCCATCGTCCGCAATGACTGCCTCGCCAGTGACAGAGAAGTTCGACGGCCCATACGGAGCACCCGAGACTTCGTATTCACCACCGATATCAGCCGGAGCGTTGACCTTGCCTGTCGCACCAATCGCATCCCACACGTACATTTGGATACGTGGCATTCCACCGTCAGCTGGGGTGCTGGCGTTCGCGTTGTTGCGACCGCCCGAGTCTTGGGCCTCGCCACGGATCGGATCGCCTTCGATACCACCACGACCACGGTTCGTCTTCTGCGGGTTGAAGGCTGATTCCGTCCAGCCTGCATCGTAGAAGTAGTCGTGCATCCAGTTGAGCAGGTAGAACAAGTTGGTCGTGATCGCCTGCGAGTTACTCGCCGACGCCAGTGGATCGGTCGTCGGATCGTAGATGCGATCGAAGGTCTTCGGCCCGGTGAGCGTCACCTTGGCATCGCCAGCGCTCCAGCCGTCGGGGGAGGCCAAGTCGGCGTAGGCGAAGACGTTGTTTCCCGATAGCTCGGTGGCATCGGCTGGCAACCACGGGTCGTTGCGGGAAAACGGTGCGCTCTCGAGCGTCACCAGGTTGGCCGCTTTAAACGCAGGCATGGGGGCCGCTGCGCTGCGCACACCCGTCGGATGGGGCGTAAAATCGTTGCCCATGGGGCTGTCCCACGGAGTCTTCCGTCCGTTGGTGTCAGCCCACACGCGATAGGCAAATGCGTCCGATGCCGTCAGGCTGTGCTGGAAGAACACATTGCCGTCGATGGCAGAGACGACGAAAGCCATCATCTTCGAGTCTTTGCTATCGCGATAGCCGACGTCTAGCTCCGTGTAATAGGCGGGAACCAGGCCATCTTCGGTCGGATACCAGGTCTTGCGCACTCGGGCCGGGCCGGTCTGGACGAGTCCCTCGATATCGGGGGTGCTCTCCATTTCAAGGGCCATGTAACCGCCGGAGCGTTTGCCGGTGAAGCTGACCCGAGAAACCGCGCTCTTCGAGCCGTTCATGGCCCGGAACGCCGCCGATACTGCGACCGTCTCATCGAGAGCCCACTGTTCGGCCACCTTCGCAGTGCTGGGGGCGAAGTTTCCCGACACAAACTGCGGGTTCATGTCCCGGTCCATCGCGATCTTCAGGCTGCGACGGAACACCGGAATGCCATCGATCTCTTGATCGAAGTGGGCGATGAGCGGGCCATTGCCGGCGTCATGCAAGTCTTGCAGCTTGGCACCAGCAATCGCTTCGTCAGAGAGCTTGTAGCTCGGCTTCAGACCACGCAGCGTGGACCAGGCGACTGCCTTGGCATCATTGCCCGATGGGGCCCAGGTCTGCGCTTGCAATCGGGTCATCGTTGGCTGACCGTTTGCGCTGTCGCGATGCATCACCTGGGTGGTGACTCGCAGCGCTGGACCCACTTCGGGGCCTTGGGGAAGCACGGTGGCCTCGGGCGCACCCGGGATACCGCAAGCCCCAACCAGGCTTATCGCGGCACCCAAGAAGATTCGCGATCCGAACCAATTTTTTCGCATCGTTTGCTCCTTGCTGTCGAGGCGGCTCTAGAGATCCAAAGCAGCCTCTCCAAGTAAAAGTTCGTTATCCGACCTTACTGCCCGGTTCGTAGCAGCGTTCCACCGTCGCCCAGCAAGAACACGCTGGCAGTGCTCGCTCCGTATGCACGGGTCAAGTTACTCGACGTGCCGCTTTGGAGCGCTTTCCACGTGGTGCCGTCATAGCGGAGCACCTGTCCGGCGTTACCGACGACATAGATGGTTCCATTCGAGAATCCCCAGACGCCGACAAACGGGCCCATGCTTGGCACCGTCTGTTTGGTCCAAGCGGTTCCGTCATACTTGTAGACTCCGCCGGCACCCACTGCCCAGACGTTGCTCGTCGATCCCGCCCACATACCGAGCACGGTCATCGTGCTTGGGCCCGGCTGCTGGTTCCACTTCGTGCCGTCCCAACGCAGGACGGTGCCGTTATCGCCCGCCGCCCAAACATCGGTCGCCGAGGCTGCCCAAAGCACGTTCAGGCCAGCGCTCGTTCCAGTGTCGACACTCTTCCACGCCGTGCCGTTCCAGCGCAGTGCCTTGCCGCCGGCACCGACTGCCCACGCGTCCTGGGCTGCGACCGCTGCCGTGGCGTATAGATTGACCGGAGTTCCGCTCGCAGAAGGCGACCACTTGCTGCCGTTCCAGCGAAGAATCGTCCCGTTTTCACCGACGGCCCAAGCGCTAGTACCCGAGGTGCCGCTGACGCCGTAGAGCGCAGAGGTGGTGCCACTGTCGACCAGGGAGAAGCCACCGCCATCCCAGTGCGCGATACTGCCGCCGCCGCCCACAGCCCAAAGGTTCGAGCCGCTGGTACCCCATGCGCCGTTCCAGCCCGACTGGAGACCCTTAGCGTCTGGTGACCATTTGGTGCCGTCGTAGTGGATCAAGGTGCCTGAGTCACCAACGGCCCAAATGTCATTGGCTGCAGTGCCCCATAGCCCGCTAATGCTCGTTGAGACCGGGGATGGTGCCCCTTCCCAAACTAGGTTGTTCTTGACGTCTCTGTGGTAACGAAGGAACACACCGACTGGTCCCGCAATCCAGACGTCCTCAACTCCTGATGCCCAGACCGCGTTGAAGGTGAGCGGGTTCGCGAGGGTTCGCACCGTCCATGCGGTGCCGTTCCAGGTGCTGCTCGTTTGGAATCCCGCTACCCAGGCGTTGTTGGCATCGTAGTTATAGACCGCGTACAGGTTGCGTGGAGACCCGCTGTTTTCGACGGTCCACGCGGTGCCGTTCCAGCGGATGAGCGTGCCCAACTCACCGGTGACCCGGATGTTATTGCCAGCCAGGCCGTGGATCGCGTTGAGATCGCGTCCAGCCACCGCCGCAGGCACCACAATTGTAGAAAACGCCGTGCCGTTCCACTTGAGCAGGGTTCCGGCTGCTCCGACGACGTAGATGTTGGCGTTGTCGATGCCCCACACACCGCGGAGGTGGTTGGTGTTGCCGGAGTTGACCGACGACCACTTGGTGCCATCCCAGCGGATCACCGTGCCGCCGTTGCCGACTGCCCATACGTCGTTCGCTGCGATGCCGAAAACGGCGTTGAGTTTCTGGGTGATACCGCTCGCGCTCGGTGACCAGGCAGTGCCGTCGTAGTGAAGAATACTGCCGCCCTCACCAACCGCCCAAACATCGGTCTTCGACTTGCCCCAAATCGCCGAGAGGTTAAAGCCCGCCGGGAGTGGGTTTTCGAAACAGATGTTGTCAGGGGTACAGACGCGCTTATCGAACTTCGCCTGGACAGTGGTGGCCAAATTGACCAGCACGTCGCAGACCGGCGCGGTCCCTTGATCCTCGCAAGCGCCCGTCCAGCCCGCAAAGCCCGAGCCAATGTCGGCGGTGGCGGTCAGGGTCACAGTTCCCGGTATCTGAACCTGGGCCTGGCATTTGGTGCCGCAGTCGACCGCGTTGTCCGCCGAAGTCACCTTGCCCGTACCCATGCCGGTCTTTGCAACCGTCAGAGTGACCGTCGGTGGGATGTACTGGCTATCGAACTTCGCGTCGACAGTAACGGTTTTCGCGTCGTTCGGATCGTTGGATAGCTTGATCTCGCAGGTGGTGCTGCTGCCGGTGCAGGCACCGCTCCAGCCTACGAAAGTGGACGCGCCGTCTGCCGTTGCGGACAGAGTGACCGAGGTGCCCGGTGCATAGAGTCGGGAGCAGTCGGTGCCGCAGTAGATCTCATTGCCTTGCGTTGAAACCGTTCCCAGGCCGGTACCGGACCGGGTGACGATGATGGCTTTCTGTTGCGCGTCGGAGCTTCCCTGTGGATCGCACGAGGGGCTCAGAGACAGCGCCGCCAGACCCAGTGGCAGCAGGGTCCAGCGCGTACGATTCGGCCAGTGAGAGGACATTTACAGCACCCTTCCTTTCGCTCGTTTCCGGTTGCGGTCGGCCCTGGCTGCGTCAAAAACTGCCAAACTGGCGACGCCTTCAGCCAGAACACACCGAATAACCGACATTATTACTTCGCTGACCACAGGTAGGTGCAACGGTTTTTTGTAGGGTTCCGTGGCACATCGTCCCTACATGGACCCATCCTGTGACAGGTCTTGCGCGGGCGGCCGATCGGGAATACGGTCCGCAACAAAACGCCATGTCACTTCGCCAAGGCCGATCGTTGTTGTGCGAGGCTCGCAACCCAGCCGTCTGTGTTGCGGCGCTTGGTTTTGTACTCGGTTGCAGCGGTCTTGCACGGGCTCAAACGGTGGGGGATGAGAAGCCGCGACGGGTATCGCTCTCCTACTTTGGCGAAAGCGCGGTTCAGCCCGGTGCACGACTGGCTTATGAGGGAACTCCATGGGCGAGGGGCGTCAATCAGCTACTGATGGGAGCGAGCATCGGTGGCTATTCGGCTGCCCCTGGTTACGGACTGTTCATTTTTCTCGAAGGCGGCTACCGGCTGGCACTGCCAACGGGTCTGTTCTTCGATCTGCACGTGGGGATTGGCTATAACGCGATCAATCGACCAGCAACGTCGGTGGTTACTGCCGATGGTGGAACGATCGAGATGGCTCCGACGGTGGGCAACTACTTTATGCCAATTGGCATGGGTGGCTTGGGGTTCGACTTTCAGCCTCGGATGAAGGCACCGATTAGCCTATTTGTGCGCGGTGGTGGCTACGGACTGGCCGGGCAGGGCGAGCCGTTCAAGGGGAGCTATTTGCTCGATGCGGGTCTCGCTTATCAGTTCGGAACTGGCAAGCCACCGACAGTGGTGAGCCCAGTCGCCTCTCCTCCTCCGGCAGAGGCTCCCGCCAATCTGGATGGACCGGGCGATCCCAATCGGGTGCCGCTGATCATTCCGCCCTCGTCTCCAATCGCACCGACGGTCCCAACGTCCACTTTGCCCCCGCCGCTGCCACCAGGGACGGAGGGTCTTGCTCCTGCGGTGCCAGCGCTACCTCCGCCTCCTGCGGTACCAGCGCTGCCGCCGTCCTAATCCACCTCGACCGCTTCTTTTCTTGGAGGGTAGTCATGTCCCGTCGTCGATTACCACGAGGCGTTTGGTTCCCGTTCGCCCTGTTCGCTGGCTGCCAAACGGCAGGCCCAGACACAGTGCCCCCAGCCCAGCTCCTTTCGCCGCTGAGCACTGATGTGCTGGCGCTGTTTGATAAAAATGATCGCCCGAGCGACAGCTTTCATATCGTCGGGAGCTTGCGTCCACCAAGCTGGTCGTGGGGTGAAATCGAGCTGCTCGAAGGCGATCAGCGGGTGCGAACCGAGGGCTATAACCGTCGTACCGAAAAGCTGCGGTTCCAAGATACGTTTCAAACCAGTGACTACCCACTGGGCAAGTACTTTGGCTCGCTGAATCAGCAGATTGTCGACGGATTCAACCTGTATTACAAAAACTCGTGTGCGACGGCACGAGGGGTGGCTTGTGCTGAGCCAGGTCCGATGCGTCCCGAAGCCCGCTTTGTGCTGTTGCACAAGGGCCCAAAGACCTACGCCAAGACCTGTGACGTCGATAAGACGCCGCTTCTGCTGGTGCACGGAGCCATGCAGGATGCCAACGTCTGGCTGTTCCCGGGAGGCAACGACGGTGCGGGCAATCCGTATCCGGGGACGACACAGAAGACCGGTATGGTTCAGGCGATGGAGGCGGCCGGCCGCTGCGTCTATGCGGTGACCTTCGGCAACTTTCATGGCGACAACTACAGTCAAGCGATCGGTGTTGCCAATGCCGTCTCACGGGTTCGGCAGATCCACAAACGCGCTGATGGCACTTCGCCCAAAGTCGACGTCCTGGCTTGGAGCAAAGGCGTGCTCGCGGTGGATGCTTATCTCGGAAATGCTGCGGCCTGGCCGACGATGGGAAGTCGCTTTTTTGATCGCGTAGCATCCGCACAAAGCGACGCCGTTCCGGCTTTCCGTGGCGACGTCCGAGTCTATGTCGCGCTGTCCGGGCCTCACCTTGGGATCGATCTGAACTTCCGGCATCCGATTCATACCCTGACCATCGCCAGTACCTCTTGGAATGCTCCGGTCGGGCGAGGTCCCATGCCGTGGACGTGGTTTTCTGCGCTGCAGTGCGTGAACTGGGGCACCGACGTCCCTTGGTATGACAACCCGTATGCCAAAAGTGTCTGTGAGAGCCGTGGCGGCACTTGGCCGGACTTCTTCAACCGCATCTATGTCTCCAACCTGTCTGGACTCGACAGCGATGGCAAACCGGTCTCGCGTGGAACGCTGCGCAGCCTCAATGTGACCGATGGCGCGCCGGGTTCTGGCTTCTCGTTCGACGAGTACAACATCAGCCTGTTCGGAAGCGTCAGCGACACTGGTCAGTGGGTGAGCGCCTACCTCGGTCAACTGCAGGCGGCGGCGGATCTGCGGGCGGACTATCCGGTCCCGCGTCGCGACTCGAGCGACTGGAAAGACCTTGATGCCGATGAAAATCGCTACTATCCGTGGCTTCGTCCGAAGCTGAGCTTCCTCGGCGGTGGGTATCTGGACGATTCCAATCGGCAGGCTTGCCGCAAGACCGCGTTCGCGCCGTCTGCATCGCCATGTATCGCGTGGCACACCTACTACAACTCACGAAACAGCGACAGCTCGTCGGGGCTATATAGCAAGTATCAGCTGATGTCGGGTCTTGGGGTCGCGAGCGCCGTCGAAATGGGCGGTCACTTCGTCGATCGGCTGAAGGCCAGCGGGCTCGATTCGAAGCTCGATTCGCTGTTGGTTCTATACGGTGAGGCGGCCGGGGCTGCGGGTTCGGTCTATGAGACAGACGGCATGAGCTGCCCAACTTGTCCGGTCAATGGCGATGGTGTGCTCTTTAAGAAGAGCATCGCTGCCATGGACACGCTCACCACCAAGTGGAGTGCCAGCAAGCGCGGCAAAGATGCCCACCAAGAGAGTGTTGCCCTCGGTCACCTTGAAGTCGGCGTCACCCCGGCGGTGTGGACCAAGGTTCTCGCGCACCTTACCGCTCGCGATTGATCGAGCTGAGTGGCAGCACCGCTGAACCGAGCGGTTACTTGCCGCCCTTTTTGATGAAGACGGGGCCGCCCTTTTTGGGGGTGGCCTTGGCCTGCGAGAGCTTGATATCGACCAGTTCCTTGCCCCGCTGAACCTTGAGGACGAGATCGTGGCTCGGTAGGTCTTTGATGGCCTGATCGATCTGCTTGGAAAAGTCGCTCGGGGTGCGCACTTCGTGCCCGAGGACTGACAGCACGATGTCGCCGGTCTTGATTCCGACTGGGGCGAGTGGGCTGCTGTCATCGACCTCGATCACCACCGGACCACGCACCGTCGACTCAAACCGCATCGCCAGCAGCGGGAAGTACGGCACAACTTTGATCTTGGCAGCGGCTTCCGTCTGACGGAACTGATTCACCAGCTTGTCGAACGCTGGCTTATCAAGGTCGATCAGAGTCGAGGCTTGGAACACTACCTCGCGGCTGCCCTTGCTGGTGCGGGCTCGCTTTTCCCAGTATTGGCTAAGCTGCGGGAGTGCCGTGTCACCGAGGCTCTGTTTGAAGGATGCAGCAATCCGCTTGTGCTGTTCGGCCTGATGATCGCGGGCGGGCTGAAGCTGTGCCTCCACCGCTGCTGGATCATCGGTTGGCTTGACGTTCTTATGGGCCTTGTCGAGCTCGTCTTTGAGCTCCTGCAGCGTCGGGGCAAACAGTGGCTGAATCACTTTTCGCCAGTCGGGATCTTTGGTCTCCAGCTCCTCTGCGAGCTTGCTGACCAGCTCTGCCTGAGCGGCCACATCCGCACGCTCTAGCGCATCGGTCCGATCGGCGACGAGAGCTGAATGGCCCACCAGCTTGGTGCCATCGCCCACGTACTTGCTGTCGTGCCATGGCGGAGCTTTGGGTGTGGATGACTCGACCACCTTCCAGTCACCCGCCCGTCCGGTTGGAGTGGCCAAGATGCGATACACAATCGCGCCCGACAGCGAGAGCATCACGACCAGTAAGCCGGGCAGAAGACCCGGAATGTTCTGGAGCTTGCCAAACACACCTTGCGGTGGCGGCGGTGCCTGCGAGGCGGATGGAGTGGCGCTCGTGGCTTGACTGATCGTACGAGGATCGGGTCGCGCAAAGGCAGCGCTCGACTGACCCATCGACGAGCCCATGGTCGAACGAGGATTGACCGTTGCCATCGGCGAGGGCGTCGGTTGCGGTGTCCATCCCTGGCCCTGCGGCTGAGCGGGCGGTCCCGACATGGGCTGCTGCGACCACGCCGGACCTCCGGATGGGGCTGGCGGGCCGCTTTGCACAGGCATCGCCGGACCTGCCATCGTCGATCGTGGGGTTTGCGGCGCAGGTGCAGCGGTCAAGTGGGCAATCGTTGCTTTTAGATCCGGAGTGACCTGGGGCTGCGGCAGCGTCTGGAGCCGGTTAAACCAAGTCTCTGAGACGACACAGGTGACCGGGCCTCCGCAGAGCGCACACTTGATGCGCGGCACTCGACCGGCGCGCAGCTCGTCCCCATGCATGGTGAAGTCGACCAGCTTGGGCGTCGTGGCTCGGCAGCGCGAGCAGTTGTACGGGATGACCAGCGACAGCACCTGACCTTTGCGGGTGAGGTCTTCCGGTTTCCCAAGTCGCTCCAGAAACACGGCTGGGACCGCAATGAAGCTGATTCTCTCGATCGACTCGTCGGTGCCGGTCTTGGCATCGAGCGTTCGCATCAGCTTGCGCCAGTGTGCCGTACCAACCGGATCGATCGACAAGATGCCGCCGAGATCGACGACCACCTCGCCCTCGAGTCCATCGGCGAGCTTTTCGGGCTTTAAGTCACTGTCGAGATCGCCGGACAGCTTGATATAGGTGCAGCGACCTTCGATTCGCTTCTCGATGCGGAGCTTGCGCTGACCACCCTGACCGTAGTTTAGGTGAACCCGCAGAAACTGCATCACCGCCGGCGGAATCGCCTGGATCGGCTGCTGCGCGACGTAGTTGAAATACATCGCCGGGTTTTCGTCGAAGTCCTCTTTGTTGCCGCAGGTCTCGCAGGTCGTCGCCGGAGCTTGTCCAGCGCGCCACACCGGAGTCTCTTCATCGGTGCGGAACAGATGTCGCTTTTCCTGGTCGCACGACTCGCAGCGATACGGCGCGTAGAACGAGACGATGTATCCGGCTCCGCCGAAGTTCGCGACCATGTTGAACTGGTCGACGACCTTGGGCGAGCACTCGACGTAGTAGACGCCAGCGAGTCGCGGAGCGATGTGCTGGACGAAGTCGATCCACTGACGGATACCAAACGAGGAAATCCGGTCCACTCCACCCAAGTCGAGGATGAGGTAGCGACATGCGATGGTCTGCGCTAGGCCGGGGGCATCGAACTGTTCGTCGATTGTCCCCATTAGGCGCAGGCAGGTTACGTCGCCGTCCGACAGACGCTCGATGAGGAGCTTGGGCGGAGGCTGGACAGCCCCCAACATGCCTGAACGTTCTTCGTAATTCACGACGGCAGCCTACCTTAAGAATCGTGCCTAACCGCATGAGCGGTCAAGTCTGGGAAAATGATACTTCGGCCGGGTTTGACACCTTCAGTCGCTCGGCCCGGCTCTAGATCGATGACCGCGGTCAGTCTAGTACGACAACCGGGCTCTACATCGACCTGAACCAGCGGACACGTCCGACAAACCAGGGACAGTCCGATACCGGCACCACCCTGGCCACGATTGACCTGACCGCTTGCGGCGCGCCGTAGCGATCGGACCAAGTCCGAGCGCTTGAGGCGTCCGAAGCGATCGACGACCTCGACGGCCAACCGGATGCCATCGGTGCCGTAGCGGAAGAGCACCTTGTCTTCGGCGGGTAGCTCGATGGCGGCGGTGCGGTCATGGGCGTAGCGGGTTCGTCCTTGGGCATCGACCGGCGCGTCGTACATCGCGTTGGTGATGAGCTCGTGGACGACCTCGGCCAGACTATCGGCGACCCGGCGCGAAATATTAAGGTGTTCGTTGCAGAGCTTGACCAGCCGAGCCTCCGCAGCATCGCGGCCACCAATGTTGGTGATACTGGCCGAAAACGCTTGAGCTCCCCACAGCAGAAAGCCCTGCACCGGGAGCAGCGGCTGACCGCGTAGGAATGCGGCGATGCTCAGCAGTTCCCCTTCGAGGTCCGGCCGTCCGGAGCCGCCGCGCAGTCCGAGCACGGCAGCGATCCCAGGATGTTCAAACATCGCTGCGATATCGATGTCATCACCCGCGCCGTACACCACACCGACGCAGCGTTTGCCCGCGGGTGGGGTTTTGAGCCCTTCGGCAATCGCCGCCGCCGCCGCCGCTTCACCAACCACCAGCCACAATCCGATCTGTGGATCGCTGTGGAGGATCGGTGCAATGGAGGTGGTTTCGTCTTCGTAGGTCTTGACCGTGTAGCCCGCGCTGACCAGCAGCCTTGCCAGCCTCTTGCCGGTGCTGCGGTTTCGCTCTACAACGACCGCCACCGCTCGTTCGGAGCGTGGCCTCGTTCCCGTCCCGGTTCCAAGGTGTCCATGACCCATGGCGATCGCCCGTTCATTACCCAGTTGGTTGCAAACAGCGGTCTTTGCTGCAGGCGTTCATGAGTCCCTGCACAAAAGCCCAAGACCACATGGTAAAGTGCTTAGCTACGGTCTGTCGAGACGCTGCTTAGCAAGTTCTGTTTGCCCACAACGACCCACCTGGTGAAACGGGGGGATTTGGGGCCGCGTAGACAGGATGGCGACGGACTGATAAGGTCTGAAAGTATAAATTGGGCGAAATGGATTCCGCAGCCGACAAACTCGATCCTGGGTCTCCAGAAAACCCGCAGCCATTCGGTAAGTACTTGCTGATGGGCATGATTGCTCGGGGCGGTATGGCCGAGGTGTATCGGGCGCGTTCCCGTCAGAGCGGCGGACGGCTCTATGCCGTCAAGTGCATGCGTGCGCAGCTTGCCAAGGAAACGCGATTCGTCGAGATGTTCGTGCGTGAAGGCAAGCTGGCGGTGCTGCTCAGCCATGACAACATTGTGCGCACCTTCGAGATAGGGCGCACCGAAGGCCGCTACTTCATTGCCATGGAGTACATCGGCGGCAAAGACCTCACCCAGATCCTGCGCCGCTGCCAAGAGACGAACGCCCGGATTCCGCTCCCTCATGCCTGCTATATCGCCGCCAAGATGAGCGAGGGACTGCATCACGCCCATACGCTCAATGACGCGGATGGCAAGCCCTTGGCGATCGTGAACCGCGATGTCTCACCCTCGAACGTGCGGATTGCCTGGGATGGTCAGGTCAAGCTCCTCGACTTTGGCATCGCCCAGGCGATGGTGAAGTTCACCTCGGAGATCGGCGTACTCAAAGGCAAGTTCAGCTATATGTCGCCGGAGCAGATTCGTGGCATGCCGGTCGATGCGCGGACCGATGTGTTTTCGACGGGCATCATTCTTCACGAGATGCTCACCACCGAAAAGCTGTTCCGAGGCGACACCGAGTTTCAGCTCATGGAGCGGGTCCGCAACGCCGAGGTGCTGCCCCCATCCAAGTTCAATCGGCGAGTGCCCGAAGCGCTCGACCGCATCGTGATGAAGGCACTGGCCCGCGATGTCGCGGATCGGTACGCTTCGGCGGCGGAGCTGGCCCAGGATCTTCACAAGTTCCTCGCGCCCTATCGCTTCGATCCACGCGAGATGGTCGAGCACGTACGGTCGCTGTTTCGCTCCGATTTTGACACCGAGGTGGCCGAAATCTCCGAGTGTCTACGGGCCGAGCTGCCGACTGGCGAAGACCGCGATGCCTCGATGGTGATGACCGCAACCGTGGTCGATGGCAACGTCGCCGCAGTGCAAATGACCGGTCAGCGGCCTTCAGACGAGCGCCTCGCGAATTTGGTTGCCGCCACCGATCCCTCGAAAGTCAGCGGAGAGCCGTTGGCCATTCCGGCACCGGGCAGTACGCCCGAAGTCACCCAGCCGACCAATCCCTCGGGGCCAAAGGGTCTGTGGGCCCGGCTGCGCGGACGCTGGGGCAAGACCGAGTCGTAAGAGCGATTGCGCGATGGGCTACGCGGTCAAAGAGCTGTTCTACACGCTGCAAGGCGAAGGCTCGCACAGCGGACGAGCGGCGGTGTTCTGCCGGTTTGCCGGTTGCAACCTGTGGACCGGTCGGGAGTCCGATCGCGCCCGTGCCGAGTGCCGTTTCTGCGACACTGACTTCATTGGCACGGACGGTCCCGGTGGCGGCAAGTTCCCAAGTGCCGAAGCCCTCGCGGACGCCATCTTGGCCTGCTGGAATCACGGCACCCTGAGTCACCCCGAGCGTCGCTTTGTCGTCCTTACCGGCGGCGAGCCGCTGCTTCAGGTCGACTCCGCGCTGTGCCGAAGCCTGCATGCCCGAGGCTTTTACATCGCCGTCGAAACCAACGGCACCCAGCCGCTTCCCTCTGGCCCCAGCGAAGACCGCATCGACTGGGTGTGCCTATCCCCCAAAGCAGGCACCCAGCTCGTCCTCCACGCTGGCGACGAGCTGAAGCTGGTCTTCCCCCAGCCCGGAGCCGAGCCCGAGCGCTTCGCCGATCTCCCCTTTTCCGCCTTCTTCCTCCAGCCCATGGACGGCCCCGAGCGAGTCCCCAACACCGCCGCCGCCGTCAGCTACTGCCAAACCCACCCCCGCTGGCGTCTGTCCCTCCAAACCCACAAGCTGATTGGGATTCCGTAGCCCTCTTCCTTGCCAAGCACCGACGGGGTCCGACCGGTCTCGGCTCGCGGGGTCCGATCGGGCGTGCTAGCGTTTCGGGACTTTTTTAGCAGAGGTGTGCTGATGTCAGAAGCGACCCGCAAACGTGGCCCTAAGGGGCCTGCTCCGAAGTCCCGATTGACCAAGCCGAAGTCGAAGACCGCGACCAAAGCGGCTCCGGCGAAGAAGGCCCCGGCGAAGAAGATGCCTGCGAAGGCGGCACCAGTGACGGCCCCGGTGCCGGTGCCGAAGGTGACGGCGGTGGGCTCGGAGGCGGCCTATCTGCGCTACCTGCCGCTCGCCGAGAAGCTGGCGGCGGGGGAGGTGCTACCGTATCGCCTGGACCCGGTGCTGGCGTATCACAATGTGCAGACGGGTCTGGCGGCGCTTGGGCCCTATCGCGATGCGCTGAAGCGGGCGCTGCCGCTGCTCGACCACACCGCGCTGTTTGACCTGGGGGAGCTGGCGCAGGCGGTGGTGTTTGCGGCGACGCAGGTTGAGGGCAAGACGCGCTCCCTCGGCGAGACGCGCACCCTTTTGACCGAGGCGAGCCAGTTGCGGGCGCTGCTGCTGAGCACTGCCGAAGCACTGGTGCTGTCGGGGATCTTCAAGGCGCAGGCGATCGACAAGATTCGCTCGGGGTCTGGGCCGATTGATCTGGCGCGAGACTGCATTGAGCTCGCGGCGCTGTTTGGCAAGTCAGAAGAGGCGATGAAGGCGCAGAAGCTGGTCCGAGGCGAGCAGCTCCAGCGGGTGAGTGAGCTAGGGACGCTGCTGGTCGGACGGCTCAAGCCCGGTGGTGCTCGCAAGAAAGAGGCGGAGCGCTCGGACGCGGCGCAAGTCACGGCTCGCGACCGACTGGCGACCCTCTTGTGGCAGCGATTCCGCGACCTACGCAAAGCCGCCTATTACCTATGGGGTGACGCATTTGATACCCAGGTGCCCGCACTTCAGACGCGACAGCGAGCCCGTTCGAGCAGCCCAAAGACCCCAGCGAGTCCGACACCCCCAAGCGGTGCCTAGCGAGTCGGCTCGGCGAAGGAGCCCGAGTCCCCCGACTTGCCTCGGACCCAGCGCGGCAGACTCGGTGAACTCCGGCGTACTGGGTTTTACCCAAAGAAAGGGACTGTGAGAAGTCCGCTGCGCTGGGTCACACCCAACGAGGGGGACATGGCGGAGTCCGCTGCGCTGGGTCAGACCCAACGAGGGGGACATGACGGAGTCCTTGGTGCTGGGTCAGACCCAAAGCCGGAGACACGGAGAGGTCCAGTGCCCCTACCCGACAGCCCAAGTCCACGTTTCTTGACGAGAACTAGCGGCGTTTGTTAGCGTCCGGTCCTCTTGTAAGGAGAGTTTAGCGTGTCGAAACAGCACCGCTCGACGGCCCCGGATGGGCTTGTGGGCTTTTGGCAGAAGCAGTGGGAAAGCATCACCCTGTATTTTTCGCGAGGACTGGCGCTGGTCGTCGGCGTACTCGTTCTGATTGTCGCGGGCTGGGGGATCAGCCAATACCTCGACGGTCGCAAGGAGCGCTCGACGGAGGCACTGGGGCGGGCGATTCGGATTGCCGAGGCACCGCTGCTGACTGAGACGGACAAAGACGTCGAGCAGAGCGACGAAGTGCCGCGCTTTAAGACCGTCAAAGAGCGCCAGGACAGCGCGCTCAAAGTACTCGGTGATCTCGACAAAGACTACGCGAGCACCCCGGCGGCGCTACGAGCGGCGCTGGTGAAGGCCTCGGTGGCCTATGACCAGGGCCGCTATCCCGAGGCCGAGGCGCTGTATCGCCGCTTCGTCGATGCCAAGCCCCGTGAACAGGCGCTTGTGCTGATGGCCCAAGAAGGCATTGGTCTGTGTGCCGAAGCCCGTGGCGATCTGGCCGCTGCGCAAGCCGCCTTCGCCGCCCAAGCCGCAGGCGACCTGTTCAAAGAGCGCTCGCAGTGGAACCAGGCCCGCGTCTATGCCAAGCAAGGCAACAAGCAAAAGGCCGTCGAGATCTACAAAGAACTACTGGCCAAAGGTGACCCGAAAAGCTCGCTGCGCGACGACATCCAAAACCGTCTCGCGCAGCTGGAGCAGTAGATGAAGCGACGAAGCGCCCCCCTCAAGACCGCGCCAACTGAGCCCCAAGGAGTGGGGCCGACCGAAGAGCTTTTTTTCGGGCCGCTTGCGGAACGACAAAAAAGTCTCGCAGGGAAGGGGGGCCCCGCTTCGCGAAGATATTGGAAGACGGCGCTGCTCGGTGTGCTGGCCGTGGGCTGCTCTGGCCTGGGTCTGTCGCCGCGTCCGTCTGAGATCGGCGGCGTGGCGATGGCGCAGGATACCTTCGTCGCCCCGCAAGCCGTGCTGCGTGTTCGCTGGAGTCGTCCGTTAGTCCTGAAGACGGCCTTTTTCGCCTATAACCCGCAAGAGTTCGCCACCGCCGCAGTGTCCCCGGATGGCCAGACCGTGTTTGTCGGCTCGTCGGCGAAGGTGCTCTATGCCCTGCGCCATCGAGACGGCGAGGTGTTGTGGCAGCATCAGCTTACCGGGGGACTCGCTTCCGAGCCGCTCTATGTTCCCGCCGGTGAGGTGTCGAGCGAGCCGCTGCTTCTGGTCGGCGATGACGATGGCACGCTGTCGGCCCTGTCCCCGAAGACCGGTGAAGTCCGCTGGACCTCGCAGCTTTCCGGCCCGATTCGCACCCAGCCCACAGTTGCTGGCGGCCTGGTCTACACCACCACCACGTCGGGCCGCATCTATGCGCACAAGCTCGGCACCGGCAAGTGGGTCTGGCAGTACGAGCGCGAGACACCCGACGGCTTTGCCATTCGTGGTGGCTCCGGCGCGCTGGTCACGGGCGGACACGTCTACGTTGGCTTCCCCGATGGCTATCTTGGCTGTCTGCAGGCCGACAATGGCGAGGTTCGCTGGACCCGTCAGCTCTCCGGCAACGCCACCCGCTTCACTGATGTCGACAGCACCCCCGTACTCGTCGGCGATACCTTGTACGTGTCGTGCTTCGCGAGCGGGGTGTATGCCCTCGACGTCAAAGACGGCTCGACGCGCTGGCGCTATGACCTAGACGCGGCGGGCCCACTGGCTGCGGACCCGGCTGGCGAGCGGATCTATGCGGCTTCCTCGACGCAAGGTCTGGTTGCTCTCGATCGCAAGGGACGGCTGCTGTGGCAGCAGAGCCCGAGCAAGCAAGGCGAGATCTCGGCCCCGCTCATCTGGGGTCGCTATGTGCTATTCAACGCGGTATCGAGTGGTCTGCTCATCGTCGATGGGCAAAGTGGCGAGCTGATCCAGGCCTTTAACCCCGGACAAGGTGCCTCGGCCCGGCCCACAGCCTCGGCTCGCGAGGTCTATCTGCTGTCGAATGTCGGCGTGTTTTTCGCTTTGACCCAAGGCTAACCCTTCGGGCCTGGTCCACCTGGAACTCTGTCAAAGGAGCTGGCGATGTTGCGCACTGCAAAGCTGCCGCTGTGGGGCTTGTCCTTGCTGCTGTTGGGCTGCCCGTCGAGTGATCTCATGGTGCCGGACATGGCCCATAGCACCACGCTCGACCCGGACGAGATTCCGCTCAAGGTGGCTGGGCGCTGTCCCGGCGATTCGAGCTGTGCCGACAGCGGTGATGGCGTCCTGTATGCCGGGTATGGCGTGCGCGAAATCACTCCCGAGATCGAGACGTTTACCGACACGAACAAGAACAACCTGTGGGACGAAGGCGAGCCGTATGTCGACCAGAACGGCAACGGCAAGTTCGACGCCTATTGGATGGCGGGGTACGGCAACGGTCGGCTCGCGCTGGGCGTTCACGATCCAGTGTGGGCACGGGCGCTGGCGTGGAAGCAAGATCAGACGCTGGTGGTGATGGTCGCAGTGGATTCGCTGGGTCTGTTCAAAGACGAGACCGCCGAGGTCGAGAAGCTGCTCGATCCCAAGCTCGGCATCGACCTGCTGATGATCCACGGCACGCACCTGCATCAAACCGCAGATCTAGTGGGTGGCTGGGGCCCGGATCTCTTTACGAGCGGCATCAATCGCTACTATCAGCAGCGCGTTCGCAAGCTGATTGCCGAGGCTGTGACCGAGGCCGTGAGCAAGGTGAAGCCAGCCCGAGTGACGATGAACTCGGTGCTGGTGCAGGACGCCGGCGGCGATATGCATCGCTATGTGGGAGATTCCCGCGATCCGGTGGTGATCAATCCTCGGCTTCACACCATGCAGTTCATGGAGCTGGGGACGACGCCACCGAAGCCGATTGCCACGGTGGTCAACTGGGCTCACCACCCGGAAGGCGCGGGCTCGGACAATCATCTGATTACGTCGGACTTTGTGCATTATCTGCGGACGGAGCTCGAAGCGGCAGGCTCGGGTCCGGTGGTCTATGTGACCGGCGCGCTCGGTGGTCAGATTGGGCCCGGTAAGGTCGTGGCCATCGATGACAAGGGCGTCGAGTACAAGAACCACAGCTTCCCGAAGATCGAGTGGATCGGCAAGGGCGTGGCGGCGTTTGCCAAGACCTCGATGGCCGACCCGAAGGCGGTGACGGTCGAGGGCAAAGCGGCCAAGCTGAGCTATCGCACGACGACCTTTCCGGCGCAGGTTGCCAACCGGGCCTATCACCTGGCGCTCCAGCTCAAGATTTATCAGCGGACGGTCTGCTGCTACGACACCACGCGGGCGATTGACGAGGAAAACCTGCCCTCGGTCGAGACTCAGGTGAGCTACCTGCGACTCGGTCCCGCCTCGATCATCACCAACCCCGGCGAGCTACTGCCTGAGCTGTTTATCGGTGGCTATAACGGGGAGTACGCGGGCAAGTATCCGTTCATCAACACCACCAAGCCGAATGCGCCCGATGTCAGCCGTGCCCCGAAGCCGCCGTATCTCATCGATGTGATGGATGGCGACCCCAAGCTGAGGATGACCTGGGGCATGACCCACGACTTCATCGGCTACATCGTGCCGCGCTACAACTGGGTGCTCGATGACAAGAAGCCCTATCTGGAAGAAGCGGCTGGGGACCACTACGAAGAGACGAACAGCATCGGACCGCTGGCCGAGCCACAGGTGGTCGGAACCATGCGGCAGCTCGTGCTCGATGGCCGTCCGAACCAGGCGCAGTAGGCGCTGATTGCTCGTTTGCCCGTGGCCGACTCTTCCCCTCCATCTTCATCGCCAGTTCCGCTTGCGGCCTCACGTCGTGTGGTCGCAAAAGAGGTGGGGCTCGTGTTTGCGGGCGCAACCTTGCTGGTGTCGGTGCTGTATCGGCTGCGCGGCATTCCGTTTGTGGACAGCAACATTGCGGTGGTGGCGGCGGTCGCGTTTCTGTATCTGCCAGCGCTTCTGCTCTGGCGACGCGGGCATGAGCTAGAAGACTATGGACTGCGTTTCCGGCCGATCGGGGCTGGACTGCTTTTGTGGGTGGCGGCGACCGTGCTGGTGCTGCCCCCATTTGGCTTTTTCTACGATCTGTTTGTGAACCGGCTGTGTCCGCAGTTCTTGATGAAGATCGTGGTCTGTCCAACCCCGATTGCCAAGACGCTCAGGCTCCCGCCGCAGCTCCCGCTGCTCATCCTGTCGCAGGTGCTCGTGGTCGCGTTGCCCGAGGAGTTTTTCTTTCGGGGTTACATTCAGCAGCGGCTCGGTGAGGTGATGACGACACGGCGAGCGTGGCTTGCGCAGGCGGCGCTGTTTGCGCTCGGACACTATCTGGTGACGTTCCATCCGGCGTCGCTGCTGGTGTTCTTTCCGGGGCTACTCTTCGGGGTGTTGCGGATCCTGAGCGGATCGGTGCTGGCCGGCACGCTGTTTCATGCGACCTGCAACTTGGTGATGGAGATCCTGCACCGCTCGCTGGGGTAGAGGCAACCAAGCTGCGAGTGCGTACCGCTCGGGTATACTCTGCGAGTGGCGCCGCGTGAGATCCTGCGCACTCCCTACTTTGTGATGCACCTAGATGAATCGGCGCAGCTTGTGCGGATGTGGCGGACGAGCGAGCCGTTTCCGTCGCTCGAAGCAGTACGCGCTGGTTGGCAGTCGGTGATCGATGCCTGTGATCGGGTGGGAAGGAAAGGGCGCTGTTATCTTGCGGACCTTCGCGCCGGACCCGCACGCAACGATCCGGCGTTTGAACAGATCATTTCGGCGATGATTCCTAGGATTCACGCCGGATTCCTACGCAATGCCGTGCTGGTGAAGCTGGCCATCGGTGCGCTCCAGATCAAGCGCCACGCCAAAGGAGACGGAATCGACCGCCTCATCACCAGCAGCGAACAGGAAGCCCTTGCGTATCTGCGGGATGGGAAGGAGTGAGGATGGGAAGGAGAGTGAAGAAGCGAGAAGGAGTCGCTAGTACGCCTTCGCCATGATCACGCGCTGGGCGGAGGGCTTGCCGGTGAAGATGCAGGTGCCGGGGCCTTGGGCTTCGCTGGGAATCTGATCGAGAAGAGGAATGCAGCGGATGGTGGTCTCGAAGCGCTTCGACATCTCGTCTTCATCGTCGCCGGTGCCTGCCCAGTGAACCCACGCGAAGCCACCACCGTCTTGTTTGAAAAACTGCTCGAAGTCGGTGAGGTTGTCGATGACACGGGTTCTCGCAGAACGGAATCCCTGGGCGCGCACGAACAGCTCTTTTTGCATCTCTGCGAGGATTGCCGGAATGCCGTCAATCGCCTCTGCACGCGGGACAAAGCTCTTGCGACGCTTGCGCTGATCCTCGACCGACTCTCCCGCTTGCTCAAGGACGAAGCGACGGACCAGACACAGGACTCCTTTTTCCAAGTCCTTGGGTCCAATCTCGATGCGAATTGGGACTCCCTTGCTCTCCCACTCGTAGAACTTGGCACCCGGCTGCAGGTTGTCGCGATCGTCGAACTTGACGGTCAGACCCTTGGCACTCAGCTCAGCCTTGACCTTGTCTGCTTCCGCGAACACGCGCTCTTTTTCATCGTCTTTGCGATAGATGGGAACGATCACCACATGAATCGGCGCAAGCTTCGGTGGCAGAATCAGACCGCCATCATCGGAGTGCGTCATGATCAGCGCACCGACGAGCCGCGTACTCACTCCCCAGCTTGTCGCATAGACGTACTCGAGCTTCCCTTCGCGGTTTAGGAACTTCACATCCGCGCTCTTCGAGAAGTTCTGTCCCAGGTAGTGCGAGGTGCCCGCTTGCAGCGCTTTTCCGTCCTGCATCATCGCTTCAATGCACATTGTATCGAGCGCACCAGCGAACCGCTCACCAGGCGTCTTGCGACCTTTCACGACCGGAACCGCCATCACGTTCTGTGCGAAGTCGGCGTAGACATCGAGCATCTTGGCCGTCTCTTCCAGCGCCTCAGCTTCCGTTGCGTGCGCGGTATGTCCCTCTTGCCACAGAAACTCTGCGGTGCGCAGAAACAGCCGCGTTCGCAGCTCCCAGCGCACGACGTTGGCCCACTGGTTGATGAGCAGCGGCAGATCGCGATAGCTCTGAATCCAGTTCTTGTACTGATTCCAGATGATCGTTTCGCTCGTTGGACGAACCACCAGCGGTTCTTCCAGCTTCGAATCGGGATCGACCTGCACCACCCCATCAATCGTCTTGAGCCGGTGATGGGTCACGACCGCGCACTCTTTGGCAAATCCGGCGGCGTGCTGTTCTTCGCGAGTCAAAAACGACAGCGGAATGAACAGGGGGAAGTAGGCGTTGACGTGGCCGGTCGCTTTGAACCGGTCGTCGAGCTCGCGCTGCATCTTTTCCCAGATTGCGTAGCCGTGGGGACGAATCACCATGCAGCCCCGGACTGCGCTGTGCTCGGCCAGCTCGGCCGTGCGAATGACGTCGAGATACCAGTCGCTGTAGCTTACGCTGCGCGGGGTGATGCTGCTTTCGCTCTTGGCGGCGGGAGTCTTCTGAACGGGAGTCTTTTGATTGGACTTGGCGTCGGGCTGATTGGGGCTGGCCATGGGTAACCTGTCACCTGAGGGAAACGAGAACGTGAGTGCTCATTTCTACCCCAGATGACCGTCCCAAGACAAGCCACGGCGAGGGGTCGTTACCAGGGCAGGGTTGCCTGCATGTGGAAGAATCCGCCAGTCGGTCCGTCCGCAGGCAGCGTCGCCAGCCACACGCTGGTCTTGGCGCCATCGACCACATTCATCGGGGCGTCCTGTCCGCCCATGTCGGTCTTCACCCAGCCCGGATGCGCGGAGTTCACCTTGATCGGCGTGTCCTTGAGTTCATGCGCAAGGTGAATCGAGTACTGATTCACGGCCGCCTTCGAGCTGTCATAGGCGGCCGCCTTGAAGTTGTAGATCGGCGAGTTGGGATCGGCCTGAAGCGTCAGCGATCCGAGGATGCTGCTCAGGTTGACGATGCGTCCGGCGTCACTCTTGCGAAGGAGCGGCAGCAGCGCCTGGGTGACCGCCACCAGCGCGAAGACATTGGTCTCAAACGTCTTGCGCCACGCGTCGAGCGTCGTTTCGCTGGCCTTGCTCCCCCAGCCCTCGAACACCACGCCGGCGTTGTTGATGAGCGTGTCGAGCTTGCCAAACCGTGCTTCAAGCTGCGTCGCGACCTGCGCGATCGACTGGCTGCTGTTGACATCGAGGATCACGGACTGCGCGGCGACGCCGTCTTTGGCGAGGTCGGCCACCGCAGCGGCAGCCTTCTGTTCATCACGGGCACCAACCACCACGGTGTGCCCGTCCTTGCCGAGCTGCCGTGCCGTCTCCAGCCCAATTCCTTTGTTTGCCCCAGTGATCAAGATGACGCGCTTGTTTTGATTGCTCATATCGAATGCTCCTGTCGTTTCCAGTGGGTTCCTGATGGAACGATATCTGCTGCAAATTAGGAAGCAGCTTCCCTAAACACGAACAACAGGCTAAGGCGGAGACTTCCCTTCGTCAAGTCACTTTCTTTTTTGCAGCAACTAAGCATACTGAAAGCGAGAGAGCGTGCTGTCATGAAGCGGACCTGCGAGGGCTTGTGCCCACGATTTCAAGAAGCGATGGAGGTCTTGGCCAAGCCCTGGACTGGCCTGATTGTCGCGACCTTGGAGGATGGTGCGCTGCGCTTTTCGGAGCTGGGCGCACGCATTCCCACCATCGGCGATCGGATTCTGTCCACCCGGCTCAAAGACCTGGAAGTGCAAGGCGTGGTGCGGCGGATTGTCCACCCCGGCCCCCCCGTTCGGGTCGAGTACGAGCTGACCCCAGCGGGTAAGCGATTTCGGGCGGTGTACGAGGCGATCGCTGAGTGGGGTAGTGCCTTGGCCAGCCAGCGCGAGACTGCGGCGGAGTTGTAGATCCTCTGCTCTGCGCGGTACGCTGACAGGTAAGAGCAAGCGGCCCTGTGCACGCTACCCAGCCAGCCACGGCTACTTGGGATATAAAGAGGAATACATTATGACTCTTATTGGGGTGGCTAGCATTCTGCCGCGATGGGGGGTGCACCATGGCTGAGCAACCGGTCACGCTGCGCGACTCGATGAGCGGCAAGGGTAGTGTGGAAGGAAGTGGTCTGCCGACGCCGGGGCTGCTGCTGATCTTTGCGATGGGAGAGCCACGCTGCACCCCGATTCCGATCGCAAATGGGGTCATCGACTTGGGCCGAGGCGACGGAAAAACGGTCTACCCTGCCGACCCTCGGATGTCGCGTAGGCACGCCAGCATTTCTTTTGATGGCGAGCGCTTCCGGGTGATCGAACACGGCAGCCAAAACGGAACCTATGTCGATGGAGTCCGTGTCCAAGGGAGTCTCCACAGTGCGACCGCACGGGTGCTCCGTACCGGCGATAGTCTGTTTCTGTTCTGCGGCGATCTGCGTCCCTATCAAAAAAGCGGAGTCCGCGTCAGCGACGAACGGGTCGTGGGACCACTGCTCGCGGACGTGCTGTCACAAGCGGCGCGGGCGGCGCAGTATGGACGAACGCTTCACATCACCGGTGATAGTGGCAGTGGCAAGGAAGGAGTGGCGCGGGCCTTTCATGGGGCTGCCGCCAAGCCGAGCGGACCGTTTGTGCCGATCAACTGCGCAACCATTGCCCCCGGTGTGGCCGAGCGACTCCTGTTCGGAGCACGGCGCGGGGCCTTTTCCGGAGCAGTGGCCGATAGCGAAGGACTGATTCAATCGGCGGATGGCGGGACGCTGTTTCTGGATGAAGTGGCCGAGTTAGATCTGGCGGTACAAGCCAAGCTCTTGCGGGTAATCGAAACCCGGGAAGTGCTGGCAATGGGTGCGCTTCGTCCGCGCCTGGTGAACATCCAGCTCTGTACGGCCTCCCATCGCAATCTGCGGCAAGAAGTGAGCAGCTCGCGCTTTCGCGAGGATCTCTATTTTCGCATCAGCAGTCCGAGCGTCACGGTTCCACTTCTGCGGCAACGACTGGAAGAGATTCCATGGCTGATTCAGCTTGCGCTGCGATCCATTCCGGAACGGCTCTCGGTGCATTCCTTGCTGGTGGAGCAGTGTCTTTTGCGGGTATGGCCCGGCAATGTGCGTGAGCTGCTCGCCGAAGTCCGTGCGGCGGCGCATGAGGCGCTCGGTCGGGGAGTGGGTCGCCTAGAACCCCAGCACCTGAGCGCACACGCAGGACAGCCGATTGAACGCAACGAGGACACCCCACCCCCCTGTGCGGTGCTGTTTCATCCACCGATCTCGCGCCGCGATCAGCCAGACCGCACTCAGCTTGAGGACGCGCTGCGCAGGAGCGATGGCAACATCAGTGCCACAGCAAGGCTGCTCGGCCTACATCGGACCCAACTCAAGCGACTGCTCCAGAAGTACGGCGTACAGGTCAGTACACTGGGTCGGGACCAGACCCTGGATGAGGACGAGGACGGCTGACACAGGACGCTGGCACGGGCTGACACATGTGACAGGGCTGTGTCAGGACGGTGCGCCACCGCTGTGTCATCTGCCGCGCATGCGATTGGGAAGACCCCTGCCACCTGTTCCTCCGCAATTCCCATTCGATTCCTAAGCTTAGGAGTTGGCACTCCCAAGACCCCCTTTCGTCATCCCTTTCCGACGAAACTGTAAATCCTATTGGCACGAGTCTTGAGATAGCAGTCCGAATAGAAATTCAACCAGGAGATGACGATGTCGTTTCACAAAATGTTTTCGGCCCTGTGTCTAGCCAGTGTGGTGGTGAGCGGTTGCGGTGCAGAGCCCGCCCAGAGCGAGCGTGATTCGGTGCAGCAGGCAGCGCGGGGCGAGGGGTTTACCAATCCCAACTACAACCGGCTGCTCGGCGGGGTCATTGGACCAGAAGAGATCTCGGGGATCTACAACTTGGAAGGTCAGTGGTATCTGAGCACGCTCAACAACCAGACCTATGCACCCGTGACGCGAATCACCTACGGAGGACAGCCTGTGGAACCGCAGGATCTGGCGACGTCTCAGGGTGTATTCCTGCTTGCCGGGGACCGCGAGACGCTGGTGCAAAACCGGGCCAGCAGCCTGGAGTTCACGGTGGAAGGCAATCTGAACGGAACGCTGCGGGTCACTCCATCGAGCACCAGCGCGGACGGTTCCTTTACCCGCTACACCACGGAGTGGCGGGCGGAAGGCACCGACGCGGATGCTGCGGGCGTCACCTTTTGCCCACACACGGTCACCGATGCCGATGGTGCCACCAGCAACCAGGCCGAGTACGTGATTCCGATTGGCGGGGCCCGCTGGGGTGCCAACGGGGCTCGCGTCAATGATGCCAACGCCATCACCCTGGGCTGCACCCATGACGTGATCGGTGGCTGTGTCAACTGGGGCTACGGTCCGTGGGGAACTCGTGTGGAGGAAGGCACCACCCAGTCCCGGTCGATGGTCACGGTTCACCAGGCCTGCACCCGCATGAAGCACGGTGACATCTGCGGCAATGGAGATGCCGGGACCACCGGAGACGACGCCATGACGACGACCATTCACGTCAAAGACCGCGTCGGTGTTCATCCCGACACCAACCAGACCTACGCCACCATGGAAGCGTTCTGGAACGAAAATGGTGCGTCGTGCTTCAACCTAAGCAAGTACCGCAGCAGCGATCCGGTCCACATCGCCAAGATTCAGATCCAGCTCGCGCTGTGTCCCAAGCCTGCGTGCACCAGCACCCACACCAAGATGTTCCTCAGCGCCCGACCCTGCACCGCGACCAACGTCAGCGGTGAGTGCATCGCGAACTAGCCCGCTAGATCCGACTTCCTCACTGCGATTCGAGAAGTCGCGATGTCTCCCGAAGGACTCCCTGATACCGCTCCGTAAGTAGGGGGTTCCCCTTGATTCCTTCCCTCAATGCGTCCTGCGCACTCTGCAAGATCCCACGTCGGTTCTTCGGATTCCGTTCGTTGCGCGCTTGGATGGACAGGAGCGCACCCCGCAGTGCGAGCCCGCGAGGCAAGTTTGGTTTGCTGGCGAGCGCCTTTGCGACCATCGACAGCCCATGCTCGATCTGGACTTGGGGTCGGGTTCCCCGCTGGGTCAGCGCTGTGCCCAGTTGCAGCGAGATCGCCGCCGAGGACAGCATCGAGTCAAACTCATCGGGAGGCATCTGCGCCACCGCTTGCTGAGCGAGCCGATGGGCGCGTTCCAGCTCCGGCAGGAATGGCTTGGCTTGTGACTGGTGCCACTGTGACTGTGCAGCAAGTAGTCGTGCTTGGACATCAATGCAGTAAGGATCGGGTTCTGGCGGACCTACACAACCGGCAATGGCGGTCAGACCAGCCGCAATGGCTGCCGTTGGATCTTGACCGCGACTTAGGAGCTGCAGGGCTTCATAGTGATAGACAATCGCAATATAACTCTGCATCTCCGTGGATGGGCCGCTGATTTTCATCATGGCTTCACAGGCTGAGACGGCGGCTTTTCTGGTGTTTGTTAAATCAGTGTTAGTCAATAATTCATAAAAAGCCTGGTTCATCAGAATGGTTCCGATGTTGCCGTAGGCAAAAGAATAATTCCTATTGATCTGCAGTGACCGCTGAGCCGATCGTAGACCTGTCGCTATCCAATGCGCTGGGTTCTGTCCATGCTCGATCAGCCAGGTGGTGGCACGCAAGCTCGCTGCGGCGATTGTATTCAGTGCGTAGATGTATCCAGGGTCAATCTCCAGTGCTTGCTCCGCTAGCTTCACTGCTTTCGTGATGGTGTCGAGTGGGTCACTATTGTTTTGTTGCTGCAACTTTGATTCGGCTAGTAGTGCAATGGCGTGATCGTTGTAAGCCCAAGGAAATCGTGGGTTGATATTTGTAGCATTTGTGAAATTGAAATACGCCGATGTCAGTAGTTCACGAGCAAATTTGTTGTTGTTTAGTTTGTCTTCTGCTAGTCTGAAATTAGCAATTCCGGTGCTTTCATGTGCATAGGAATCATCAGGGTGATGATTTATCGCAGCAATGCCTTCCGCGAGATGGCGCTTGCGGGCTAGTTCCGTCAGTTCATTCGAAAGATGCCGTTTTGCATAATCGCTGAAGAAGAAATACGCAAACGCCTTCTTCGTATGCCCGTGCGACTCCTTTGGCGCTGCGATAAGGGCTCTGTCTGAGGCGGCTAGTGCCTCTTGTAGGTGGGCTTCTGGGTTTCGTCCTCGGAAGTAGTCCATCTCTTCCCACCGGATGTACGCTTCGGCCAGTGCTTCGTGGACGTTGTGATCGCTGCGTCCGATCTCTGCGGCTTGTTTGTATCGTTTGACGGACTCTGCAAAGCTCTGTTCGGCGGGGTCGTGTTCGCCGCGATCTCGCTCGGCGCGGGCTCTGGATAGGAAGACATCTCCGCCCAGCTCGACGGCTTCGTACATCCAGGGGGCTTGTTTGTAGGCTTTGTCCGCGCTCTGTAACGCTTGGTCGTACTGCTCTTGGTAGTACGCGACCAGTCCCTCGACATAGGTAGACGAAACACTGCGGAGTCCGCGACTCCTTTCCAAGTAAGACAGGGCCGGGCGGAGCAGCTCCTGATCGAGCTCTGCTTTGCGTTTCTCGAAGAAGCTCTTGTCGCCACTCTTTCTGGCGTCATCGAGCGCTTGGGAATACAGCGCACCGAGGGCTCTGCCGAGCGCGTAGTCAAGCTCCAGGTCTTTGTGACCCAGCCGCTCTGCTTGTTGCAGTTCCTCATACGCGGGCTTCCACTCATGCAGCGCCAGCAGTCCGCGACCCCGCGCATAGGCACCAAGCCTTGGACCAATATCAGGATGCCGTTTCAGCTCGGTTTCGATCTCGGCCATGCGGTCGCGGACGAGCTGCTTTTCGTAGCTGGTGTCATGTAGCGGCAGCAGATACGCGGTGCGCGCCACCCACTCCAGATCTTTGACAGACTGACCGATCCAGCGCGCCAGCTCTGCTTGCTCTTTGGCGCGACGTTCCTTCTGAATCGCGATGAATCGCGCCCGAATCCCAAACCCGGTCGCGGTGAGCACAGTCACGAGCAGAATCGCACCCAGCGTCGCGAGCGTCTTATTGTGACGGGCCCAGTAGCGGAAGCGATAGGAATAGCTAAGCCGCCTCGCTTCCACTTGTTGCGCAGACAAATACCGCCCGAGATCATCGGCTAGGGCCTTGGCGGACTGGTATCTTTGCTCGGGCTCTTTGTTGAGACACTTGCTGACCACCAGCTCGATCGCTTCGGGAATCTCAGGGTTCAGACTCCGCAGCGGAGATGGCGGCTCGTTCATCACCTTGAGCAGGATGTTCAGAACCGTCTGGTCTTCAAACGGAGGCCTACCACACAAGACGTCATACATCGTCGCACCCAGCGAGTAGACATCGCTGCGCCGATCCAGTCGTCGTGCCTCACCTCGTGCCTGTTCTGGCGACATATAGGCCGGTGTACCCATCACCGCGCCGGACTCTGTCAGTCCATGGGAATCGCCACTTTCCCGCGCCAACCCAAAGTCCATGATCACCGGACGCAGACTCCCAGAAGGAGACCGCTCTACCATGATGTTGGACGGCTGATGATCCGTTCTTCAGTTCTCGTCGAAAGCTGCTGTTTTGCATCATAGGCGGGAAGTACGTGGGAAAACGCTATGTCGCTTGATGGTCGACAGCAATGGCTTCATTCCTACATCGTTCCGTTGCCGTTTCTGCCATCCGGAGGAGTGCTAGTTGGTGAGCTTGGGGGGCTTGGATGATTCGCTCGTCTTCCGTGCGCGAGCGTCTTTGGCGTTTCGGTGGATCAGGTTTTGTTGAGTCGGGTCAGACTGCACAGCGATGGACTCCCGATGGGTTCAGGTGGCCACTCAGTCTTCACCGCACAGCTTGCGTAGCGCTGTGATTGCGGACTCCGCATCAGCCAGGAGCCAACGCACTTTGTCGTGGTCGCTCATTCGCCCGGAGGGGCTATTCGCCCGCTTGATGAGATCACGGAGTGGCTCGATTCGCTTCAGTACTTCGCTGCATGAAACGGTCGAGCCCTGAACCGAATCCTCGGTCGGTAACCACGGGAGAAGTAGCTCCATCTCACGCTGCTTGTCGACGAACTGCTCGCGCTGGGTGGCAAGCTCCTGCTCCAGACTTGCCACCCGCCCCCGTAGTTCATCTCGCTCTTTGTGGAGTCTGGCGACTTCATCGGCGAGCCCATCCTGCGGTTCAATGATCAGCTCTGCGGAGATCTCATCGGCAGTCACCGCCAGTCCATCACGTACAGAGATGGTCGGAAGCAGCATCGTGGGTCGATCATGAAAGGCAACTCTTGGGGTTGCATCGGCCAGCGCTTGCTGCAGAGCCCGCGCGCGCGCATGCTCGGCCTGGACGTGCTCAAGAGTCTGGGTCTCCTCCGAGTGAATCGTGGCCGACCCCGGTTGGTGACTGACTCCCGCCAAAGCTTCCTCGCTATTGGTTGTTCTAGAACGCTTGCTTCGCATGAGCTGTCTCTTCCTCCGTGATCTCGGTCACTCGATTGCGCTGATACCCTCGTTACGACAGGGGCCTCGTTGAGTCCTTGGTGGACAGCTCCCATCCCTCCTGCGGTGAGGAGGCGCATGACGCGGTATGAACCGACGAGCGAGCCTGGGTCCAGCATGAAGGTGCCCAAGATAGCGCGAACCCCGCAGAAAGACGGCAGAGAAAACAGAACATTCCGGGTCGAGGTTCGATATTCCGTTGTTCCGCTGCTCCTCTCGTCTAGGGATGCAGACGCGACCGCTGAGTCGATAGGAGATCTGATTGGCCGATCTTCGCCCAATTGGCGTACAATCACACATGGTCATTCCATCTCGCGGCAAGGCTCTAGGGCTGGCAGTTGGCACAGAGGATGGATCGGACTCATCAGCTGAGCCGAATACCGATGGGCATCCCGGTGACCTGCCTTTTGGGGACACCCAGGACGGGGCGCTGGCCGCAACCGATGCAGGTGCGGAGATCAGCGCGAAAGCAGCGAGCCAAACCAGGACACTTGTGTTCCCTGTGGTGGATTGGGAAAAGTACGAGTTCCAGTCCCTCCTTGGGCGCGGCGGAATGGGAGCGGTCTACAAAGCACGGGACAGGCAACTTGGCCGAATCGTTGCGCTGAAGTTCATTCGCGGAGACAGTCCATCCCTGGTGCAGCGGTTCGTGCAAGAGGCCCACGCCCAGGCGCGTCTCGATCATCCCAACATTTGTCGAGTCTATGAGGTCGGCCAAGTCGACGGTAAGCCGTACATAGCGATGGAGTTCGTCGAGGGACAGTCGCTCTCAGAGGCTCGCCACAGGCTGAGTCTGCACGACAAGGTACAGCTGATCCGTGACGCCGCATTGGCGCTGCATGAAGCCCATCGCATCGGTATCATCCACAGGGATATTAAGTCGGCCAACATCATGGTCGAAAAGCGGAAGGATGGGGGCTGGCGGGCGGTGGTGATGGACTTCGGATTGGCGCGGGATGAGAGCGAGAGCCGGGATCTGACGCAAACGGGCGCAGTGATCGGCACTCCTGCTTATATGCCTCCCGAACAAGCACGTGGAAACGGTCGGCATCTGGATCGTCGTGCGGACGTGTACAGCCTTGGGGCGACGCTCTATGAGTTGCTCACCGGTCGACCTCCGTTTTCTGGACCAGAAGCGGTCGATCTGATTCTGGCAGTCCTTCACGACGATCCGAAGTCGGTACGATCGATTGCTCCTTCTGTTCCCGTAGATCTTGAAACGATTGTGCTGAAGTGCTTGGCCAAGGAGCCAGGGCAACGCTACGACTCGATGCGAGCGCTGGCGGATGACTTGCAATGTTATATCGACGGTGAGCCGATTCATGGAAAACGGAGCAGTCTGGGCTATCGGTTGCGGCGGTATGTACGTCGGCACCGAGGTCTGGTCGTTCTGGGCGTGATTGCAGCGGTGGTCACGCTCACGTTGGGGGGCTTGGGAATCCGGACAGAGCTTCGTGCTCGACGGCGGGCGCAGCTTGCGCAGCAGCTTGGGCAAGACATTCGAGACATGGAGCTGTTTATGCGGCTCGGATACGCTTTGCCGATTCACGACATCCGTCGAGAACAGGCAGTGGTACGGGCGAAAATGGACGGGTTGTCTGCGCGACTACGGACGGCTAACGGGGACTCTGCTGCGGCGCTGCATTACGGACTGGGGCGCGGACATCTGGTGCTACGCGAATACTCCGATGCTCAAAGAGAGCTTCAGGCCGCCTTACAAGCAGGCTACCAGAGTCCCGAACTCCGAACCGCACTCGGACTCGCGCTCGGGGAACGCTACCGACAAGAGCTAGAGCAGGCCAAGCGGTTTGGCAACAAGAAGTGGATCGCTCAGCGCGACCGGGAGTTGACGGCAGAGTTTCTGAATCCTGCTCTGTACTATCTTCGGGATACTCCCCAAGGCGTAGAGAATCCGTCCTATGTGCAAGGGCTCTTGGCGTACTACCAAAAGCAGTATGAATCGGCGGTGACGCTCGCAAAGCGCGCCCAAGCAGAGACGCCCTGGCTCGCGGACCCATGGGTTCTGGAAGGCGACGTGTACCAGGCCCAAGGCCGTCTGCTTCTTGCCGAAGGGAAGTACCGAGAAGCGCGTGAACTGCTGGTGCGAGCCAGCGCACGTCATCAATCTGCTGCCGCCATCAGCCGCAGCGATGGCTCTGTCTATGAGGCCGAGGCCAACGATTGGATTCGCGTGATGGATGCTGACGCAAAAACGGGTGCTCCTGTGCTGGATGCGTGGAAAGCAGCCAGTGGAGCGGCGAACCAGATCATGATCACCAATCCGCAACAGGCCACTGGTGCTGTGTTAAAGGCCTGGACGAATTGGAGATTTGGAAATACAAAACTGGCTCGCGGCGAGGATGCCAAGGAGGCACTAGAAACATCTCTGAAATCAGCTCAAATGGCACTTGAGCTAAACCCGAAAGACTGGCAACCAAATTATTTCTATTCTCTGGTCTTATCCACCTTGGCTGACCTTCCTGGAACGTTAGAAAAAGATCAAATCGCACTGAAAAACCAGAGCATTACCGCGCTCCGCCGAACGATAGAAATTTTTCCAAACAGCATCTGGGCTTGGCATGATTTGGGGAATCAGCTTCAGTCCCAACTAGAAGAGAAGATTCTTCACGGAGAATTCGACGAGAAGCTATTTTCTGAGGCTGAGGCGTGCTTTACCAAGGCCGGTCAGATCGAGTCCAACTATTTCCCTGCCCCCATGGGATTGCTTAGTTTATATTCTGACAAAGTCTTGTTTCAATACCATCACGGACAGTCAATTGATAAGGAATTTGAGCTTGCAATCAGCGCAGAGAAAAACGCATCATCAATTAATAAAAGTGAATATTTTGTTTATGCGCTCGGATTTACTGTGTTGATGTATAAGGCAGAGCTGATTTCATGGTCTGCCGAAGTGCCAGCATCGCTTATGACGCAGCTCTCTCAGAAATTGGCAACTCTTCAAGCGGCGGAAGCAGCGGCATCGGTGGATGATGTGTTCTATCCGTTCCTGTGTGTTCTCCGTGCATCGAACGAGCTACAGGCTGGACGAGATCCAAAACCTGCGATTGAAGAGGGCCTGCAGGCCATCGCGCAGAGTCGCAAGAAGGCACCCAAGCTCGTGACGCTGTTTACTGCAGAGGCAGCACTGCATCTGCTGGCGGGCCGATCGGCGGGACTTGTTGCACAAGCAGAGGAGCATTGGCTGCGGGCAGTGACAGCAGCACAGAAGGCCGTAGAACTCGGTCCGCAGGACGCCGATGCACATGGCCGACTCTGTGAATCTCTACGCTATGCAGCGACGGGCCGGGTCCGACGACCACGGCTCCCGGCTGCCCAGGCTGTGGAAACACATCAGTGGATCGATCGCGGGCTCAAGGAATGCGCCGCCGCGTTGGCGATTCATCCAACGCTGGCGCTGGCGTACGCAAATCGTGGCGCGCTACTCACCCTTCAGGCCGAACAGGAACCAAACTCGACCACGCGACAAGTCATCGCTGGTTCCGCTCGGGAGCCGTTAGAAAAGGCGCTCACCATCAATCAGTGGCGTCGTCGTGAATGGGGCCCTCTGTTGACCGCTGCGAACGCGATCCGCCCTTGAGCATCCCGCTTCACTGTGATTCCCGAAAACGGTTCCGCAGATCGGTTTTTCGGGAACAGGAGTGAGCATAGAGCGCAAGCTCATAGAAGGTTATGAGAATAATAAGCGTACCCGCCTCCGCTATGCTCTGTTCTATGACTATAACGGACACAGGATTTCATCCTTTCTTTGCGTAAAAGTGACGCTTCAATCGCCTTTGCAGCGTCGGTTCGCGTTGTTACACTCTCTAGCTGGCTGCGATTGCCTGAATGCAGACGATATCGATAAAGATACACTGGAATTTGTGCAATTTGCGCTGGCTCTAAAAGCGGTTCATCGCCCAATCGCGTGGGTAGCGGGCAGGACTGGGTAGAGGTTGAGGCCGCCGAGGTGGAATAGCAGGGCGGTACGGAGATTCCGGAGGTTGCGGTAGCCGTAGGCGCGCTTGCTGAGGGTGGCGATGGCGTTGTTGAGTCCTTCGCAGGTGGCGCTGGTGATGCGGTGACCAAAGTAGTTGAGGATTCCCTGTGCGTGCGCAGCGACGAGCCGTGCCAGATTCCTAATCGGAGCCAAACCGCTGCGATGGGCCCACTGTAGCCACATAGACAGGTGCTGTTTGCCAGTCTCTTCGTCGGGACAGGCCCACAGCGCACGCAGGCTCTCCTTAAGCGCATAGGCCTTGCCGGTCTTGAGCTCTGCTTGCTTGAGCGCCTCAAATCGCTCCTGATAGCGCGCAGGTAGGTTCTCCTGTGCGTAGCGAAACAGCGTCTGCGTCGAGCTGAGCCGCTGGTCTCCCTTCGCCCTCAGCTCGCGGTTCTCTTCCGCTCGCACTTGGTCCACTGCGCCATTGGCGTGCTGCATGATGTGGAATCGGTCGTACACCAGCTTGTAAAATCCGTTCGGTATCGTCGAGCACACCACCCTCGTGTACGGTTCCCACATGTCCACCGCCACCGCTTGCACCTGCGCGATCTGCTCGGCTGGGAATTGCAGAAAGTAGCTCCGCAGCGGCGCGTCCTTTCTCGTCTCCAGCGCGTCCACCACAGTCCCCTGTTCGAGGTCATACAGCACCGTCAAATACGGATGGCTCTTCCCCACATGTTTGTCGTCGATTCCTAACTCCTTTGGGAGTCGGGGTTCCCTCCGCGCAAGGCCTCTGTCGACGGCACGCTCCAAAAGGAGCATCGCCTCCTTCCAGCTCAGTCGCAGAATCTTCGCAGTCCCAACCACCGTACTGTGTCGCAAAATCTCGACGCACAATCGCTCAAACAGCAGAGTGAACCGACTCCGCGGCTCAGCCCACGGCACCGCGACCTGCTGGACTCCGTGCGTCGGACACTTGATGCGAGGAATCCGCGCATGCAGATACGTCAGGAACTGACAGCTATCCAGATGTCTCCACGTCCGCTCGTCGCTGTGATCGTACACAGCTCCCTGATGAGCACACTGCGGACACTGCCACACGCACCCCGTCGGATGCTCCACCTTCACATCGACCCGCAGTTTCTCGACGGAAAGCTCGATGCTCTCCACACTCCACGGCTTCACCAAACCCAGCAAGTGAAAGTACAACTCCGTATCGCGCATCCCCACACGCTACCGAGCTTCTCCGTCGACGCAACCCCCTTCTCTTCATGCGTCCGCTTTCAAATCTTGATGAGTCCGTTTTCCCTAACAAATGAATCCGCGTCTCACGGAGTTGGGCGATGAACCCCAGATCCATCTTGAGAAATTACGTGCAATGGTTGGAAAGCGATGCTTCGCGGCCGCATCCTCAGCTGATTATTTGCGACTATGTTGAAGAGGTGCCTCTGGTTGAAATTGCTATCAGACTTAGCACCAACAGGTCTTGTCAAGATCTTTTAGCGGGCATCCAAGACATCCCGAAACCCATCTTTTCGGAACCACTGGCTCATCTTGGGTGCGGTGCCGATGTCATCGCAGCTGCCTTAAAAGTGGCAGGATACGGCTGCAATCAGGCTGGGCAGTTCCTTCAAGACAACATCCCTGGGATACCCGGTGAGGTGTTAGGAGGTGCGCTGAAAGGGGCAGGTTATGGTCTGAACGAAGTAGGCGGCTTCCTAAAAGACGCGTATAACTACACTGCCGAAGGCCTAAATATTGCGTTAAAGAATATTGGGTATGCTGCGGAAGAGATTGGAGGTTTTTTTCGGAGCCTTGGCGGTGAGTTTGAGACTTTCTTCACAAAGACGCTTGCAAATACGGCTGAAAGCGTCGGTGATGTGTTTGTTGATACAGGTAAAAGCGTTGGTAATGCCTTTGAGAGCTTGTTTAGCGGTTGGTAGCACTACTTGATCAGATTATGATTCAATCGAGGACTGACCGCAACAAGCGTTTACAGATAGGGAAGTTGGCAAAACATGCATTCAATAGAATGGAGGCTGCACTCATGAGCGTCACCTGTGCCAAGAAATTTGTTCAATTGGTCGGCAGTAATTTGTCCTTGCAAAGGGAGCTGGGCCGGTTTTTCGAGACGAGTCAAAAGAACAATTGGCAAGGTCTTGTTGACATTGCCAGAGCCAAAGGGTTTGATATGACCATTGCGGAGCTTCAAGATGAAGTTCCGGAACATTTCTACCTTGGGTTTGGACCTCACCCAGAACTGGGATGGGATAAACCTTCAATGTTGCGTGCCAGCTCTCCTAGATCCTCGTCATAGGTCCGCAACGGGTGACCCTGGCGACGTTCTTTTTTCTCAGTACGCTGGCTGCCCAAGGTGGGTGGTCTTGTGCAGCGCGTGTTTGACGACGGTCTTGCTGTGCTGGCAACTGAGAGTGGCTGTGTGGTTACTGCGGCTGCCGAGCGAATTACGATGTAACCAGAGAGCAAGACTCACTCTGCCACCAGCGCGACTTCGGAGCCTTGGACTGGTGCGGGGCCATTGGCCTTGGCGGTGCCGATCGTATCAGCGTTCCGCCAGCGGTTGGAGCCAGGGTCATAGGGGAGGATGGAATCTACTGACCCGTCAGCGTGCTGAGTGTCCAGGAAAACTGCCGGTTGGGTGTTACTGCGGCCAGCGTCCGGTTGGGTCTTACTGCGGCCAGCGCGATGAGCGACTACGAACATCCTGAACGACTCCGGCTGTGACGTTCTGCAACAGACGACCATCTCGATCAAGGTTGATGTTCGAATCCGGTTCACAATGTCTGTCACGCAGGTTCGTTCAACCTTCAAGCAGGATAGGAGCAGCTCGGTTTGCAAACCACCTGCAGGAAACAGTTGTACGGTCAGCTATGCTCTATCGCTCCAGAAAAGATAGCAGAGGGATGGTCCTTGTGGAGCATCTCTGCTATCGCAGTTCCGTCACGCAGCGGATCGATGCAAGCTGATTGTTGGGAGTCTCATGCGGAGGCTCCTTGACCCACACTCCGAACAGTCCGGTGGGATTCCCAAGATCGTCGAAGCACTGCTCATATGGCACCGCACAAAAGCAGTCCGGATCGCTCGTGCACGCTGTTGAAATCACCGGGTCTAGTGGATCACTGCGGCTAGACGGTGCAGCAGTCGTTCCAGCAATAGACCATGCGTTACAACAGGCCGGGCTGCATCTTGGCAAGAGGGTTTGCGGCAGCGCATAAGGCGTGGAGCGATCGACAAACCCTGCGACACAAAGAGGAGTACCCAGGGAGTCGCTGCGAGGCTTGGCAGACAAGCAACTTGGACCGCGGTCGACGTAGTTTGGGAATCCGTGCGAAATCCACCCCAGTGCATCTTGCCACTTTGTGGGCTCGCAGATGCTTACTTCCTCGCGGAAGTCTGGATCAAATGCGCGAAGGAACTTGGACAGACGAAGCTGAGGAAGGCCGTACATGCGTGGATTGGTGCTGTCTTGGCATGCTGTGTGGACTCCTCTTTTGCGGTTTAAGGTATTGCTCGGACAGCTCATTCCTGCGCCAGGAATACACAGTGCTTCGTCGTAAGTGATGCTCACTCCACCCGGCTTGCTGGGATCGCTCTGCGGATTGTCGAGCATGGATGGTGACCAGACCCCTGACAGATGCAGCTTGGTCGATGGACGGATGTTCCCAAAGAAGCGAATATACTTGTCTACTGACTCTAGGTAGCCATTTCCGGACTCTTGACAGTCACTCTTCACTCCGCTTGAGGTCAGCGGTTCGTTGCAGCGCAGGTTGTGTCCGAAGCAGCGAAAGTCATTGTTCCAGCAGTTGTAGTTAGGAACTCCGCTTATCCCAGAGCAATCCAGCGACTGCGGATTGTTTTGTCCTCGCGCGTTCATTGCCACCGAGCAGTCGTCCTCATCCGTGACGAACACTACCGCTAGCTGCGAACCCTGCCGTAGGAATCCACTGTTGGCTAGGCTGTGATTGTCGAGCGCACGCTTGGCTGCTTCCAGCGGAGACTCTAGCTCGCAGCCTGAATCACCGATCAGCGTAAGGCAGCGGAATGCTCCTGCTAGGTCTCCGCCGGGGATGTTGCTCGACTGCTTGTTCTTCCAAAGATAGCGCGCACCATCAGTGGGGGTCAGTGCGGTCGGACAGAGGTCGCGGCACGCTGCCTGGGCATCGGCGGACCAAGCACTCTGATCACGCTCGCCACAGGACTTTCCTTGGAGGTCTCCGTCATCGCCTCGGTAGCTGGCACAGCCAGTGACATTCCGTGAGCCTGGCTGAAAAGGAGTGTAAGGAGTCTGCTGCGCACCCAAGTCGGTACTAATCACTCCTAGATGTAGGTCAACAAACGGCCCCTCAATGGCGGAAACAAAAGCGGAGATCTTCTCTGCAAACAAGCGCTGCTTGGCCGCCATCCCAGGGCTATTGTCGATCACAAACAAAACATCAAGGGTTGTTGTGTGCCGAGTTACGCTCCAGTCCGTACTGGCAACTCCCAGGCAGTCTTGAAACAGTGCGATGGTTTCCGCTGCAGTCGCTCCGTTTGGGGCCGAACAAAGACTTCCTACCGTAGGGTCTGAACATCCGAGCGCTGACAGTAGCCCTGAAACCAAGCTCCAGCGGAGCGCTGCGATTCCACTGCCCATGGACTCTTCCCCCTTGCGAACAGAGTAGCAAGATCACCAAGCTCTGAGTTTGGTCTCAGCACCAAGCAATCCAAAATCAACCTAAGTATTAAAAGCCCGTGCCTCAAGTCCTACCCGACACAAGTCCAAGACCTACTCAAGAGATAGATCACAAGAAGAACCGCTAAGTGTCCGTCACGAATGGATAGCTCGGCGGGAAGTAAGTAGAACCTAGAATCATTAGCCGCAACGTCTTCGGTATGTCTGTCAATCTCTTACTTGAACATCGCCGCGACCAAGTCGTGCTGTCGGGATTTCCGTGGTCGAGCGCCGATGGATGTCACGATTCGCGAGGTCGAAAGCTATCATCAGATAAAATGTGCCGCAGGCGTTATCGAAAGACCCTGTGACTGGTGCCAGTACGGATCTGGGTCCATTGAAGGCGCTTCAGTGCATTCTCCGTGCTAACTCTCAGCTTGCTGTGATCTTCCTGGCCGATGAGGATGACTGTTCCGTGCAGATCACGAAGCGCGATCAGACAGACCCCGCGGTTCGCAACTGTGACCCACTCCTGACCGATTCCTACGACTGTTACTGCGTAGAGTATCGCTGCTTTTCGGGCTCTGTGGTAGCGGGTATTTGGCGCAGAGGGAATGCTCCGGCCCCGATCGGAAAGGTCGTCAGTTACCACTGCGCGAGCACTTTGCGCTGGTGAGGTAGGCGTGCTGAAGGCGACTCCCTTTTTCCTCCAATCCCACACAGTGGATCGTCCTGACAACCTGCAGCGGTATCGGACAGATTGGTCTGCACGAGTGGCTGCGCGGAGCTAGAGTTCGGGTGCCGGATAGGTGGCCTAGTTGTTCCTGCTGGAGAGAGTGACTCTGTTGCCTGGCGCAACGTCACCAGTTGTTGTTCCATCGTCTTCACCCTGCGCTGAACCTCTGTTTCGATTCGACGCTGTAGCTCTGCTGGAGATGGCTCAGCCCGAGGAGTTGAAACCACTGGCGGTGGTGGTATCCGCCGAAGTCGCGGACCCATCAGAACGACTCCAAGCAGCGCCATCACCAGGCTCGACCCTACTGCAGTCACCAGCCGCCAACGCCAACGTTGACTGACGACAGATACCTCATCTTCGATGGAGCCGAGCTGGGCCAGTAGCAGGCTCCTTTCGTTGCTGGTGACCCGCAACTCATGCTCCAGCTTCTGCGACCGCTGGGCGAGCTCCTCGGAATGTCTCAGCTCGCTTGACCGCAGTCTGGCTTCTGCTTCCGCAAGTCGCTGTAGTTGTGCTTCCTCTGCGATCCGCTGCTGTGCCGCCCGGTGTTGCTGCTCTTCCTTCTGCTGTCTTACCAAAGCTTCCCGATGGATCTCCGCAGCGCGCTGGGCTGTCTCTTCGGCCAACCGGTCTTCTTCAATCTGTCGCAGGTCGGTCAGTGCAAGCATCAGGCTGGTTTCGGTCTTGGCGTTCATGTGATTCCTCCTGCTGGAACCTGATTGCAGGAGACAGGCCAAGCCACTTCGCCACCGCTCAGCCCTTCGAAATAACAGAGGAATCGCCTGCCGGACGGTCAATGGAATCGCTCAGAGTACCCGCTCAAATCTATGAATAGTAGCCATCGAATCTACGATTTGTGACCTGAACGGTCTCGAATCCGCAAGCCAAGCTGGTTGTAGCGCAACCGAACCCGTCGAGAATTGGCAGCGTTGCTACCCAGTAGCAGTCGCTCAGCCATCCGTGAGAAGTCTCCACTGTCAGAGTACAGCTGTTCGTAAATCTGACGCTCGAGCTCCTGGGCCACCTCGTGCAAGGTTCGACCCGGATGGACCATCACAGAGCGCCTCTGTCCATTCTCAGCGGGCTCGGAAGCTGCAGCTGGCTCGGACTCTTGCTCAGGCCATCCCCCGTCGAGCAGCCGTTGGATGAGTTGGTTGGGAATCGGTATCGTATGCGCGACAGCGGGTACCGCACGCTCTGTCTTGGCGGCATGCATTGCATCGGCGAGTGACAGCAGAGCTGCGTTTGCAATCAGGAGCTCCAACTCGCGAATGTTGCCGGGAAAGGGGTGATTGAAGATCGCATCCTTAGCCACAGAGGACAGCAGGAATCGCACGCCGCTGATCTTCGCGGGTGGTCGGCGGCCCCAATACAGACTCACCTGTGGCGGCTCGGTCAGCCCAGCGGCATCACAGTACTGCACGAGGAGTTGCCGATTCGGACCGGAAGAGAACGTTTTTCGCAGCAGTCCGAACAGCAGCGGCTCGAGATCTTCACGGCGCTCGCGAAGCGGCGGCAACACAAGGCGCGCTGCTGGGTTGAGTCGTGCATACAGGTCGGCCCGAAACCGCCCTTGCTGTACCGCCTTGCGCAAGTCCACATGCGTGGCTGCCACTACTTTGACTTGTATAGGTCGCGGCGTGTTCTCTCCGAGCCGTGTAACCCGAGATTCTTGCAGGACCAACAGCAGCATTCGTTGCACATCGAGCGGAAGGTTTCCCACTTCATCAAGCAGCAGGGTTCCATGATTGGCGCGCTCGAAGCGTCCTTCCCGATCTGTGGCACCGCTGAAGGCACCTTTGGCAACGCCGAACAGCTCTGCGGCAACCAGCGTCTCTGGAATGGCGGACAGATCCACCGAAACAAACGGTCCCCTTCGTTCTGCTGCGGGATGGATTACCTGTTCACAAAGAGCGCTCTTTCCTGTTCCGGTTTCACCCTGCACCAGCATGGGGAGTGCAGTACGGCCAAGTACCAGAGCCTCTCTTCGCAGTCTTGACATTGCCGCAGAAGAACCAAACAGATACCCTGAAGAGGCTGGAATTTCCCGACGGAGAAGCAGCAACCTTTCGATCAGTAGACCGAGCGCTCGCGCATCGAAGGCATCGGCTCCTGCAACAGTGAGAAACTCATCGGAGGCAAGCAGCTGAGAGGTTCCGCGAACGGCCAACTCATCATGGGAGGTCATCAAGACCACCTGTACATCGCTCCGAAGACGACGCAGATGCGCCAAAATCGCCAAACCCTGCAGCCGCTGCCGGTCGCTCACAGAGTCGTCTGCTGCAAGCGAAGAATTGACATCCGGATTGGATAGACGAGCGGCACCTCGTCGGTTCAGTAGGCTCGGAATGGGAAGCAGTCGTTCGGGTGGAAGAACAAACTCTAGGTCGAGCAGCACCACCTCGACATCTGGGTGTTTGTCTAGCGCCTCGGTCGCCTCACTTGCATCATGCGCGTGCGTCAACGTGCATCCGGTCCGCATCGGACACTCCCAACACGGACCGGGAAGGTTGCAACGCGTGGCGTAGGAGTAATCCCGAAGAAAGTGATGCACCAACTCCACATAACGCTCATTGTCATCGATGATAAGGAGTTTGGGACGGGTACTCATGGCGTCCTCTATCTTCCTCTTCTAGCCGGTGGTTGGCGCGCTTCTGCAAGGAGTGCACGCAGCACAGTATCGATTTCTAGGGCGAGTGCCAGTACCTGTCGGATTGCCTCAGGCTGCTGCGTGCATACGGCAGACTCCAGCGCATCGATCTCAGCTAGCCAAGCGCCGACTTGAACCAGCTTCGGAGTCTGCACCTTGAGTTGGGAACAGAGCTCTGTAAAGCGTTGCGAGGGTCGAACCCCTTGCTTGCCATAATACAAATCCGCTATGAGCATCCGCAGCAGGGGCTCAGGCAGAGGACCGGCGGGGGGATTCTCAAGATTGCGGGCCGTTCGCACGATGTACTTGCCAACGTCATGGACCATCATTAGCAGAGCTTGCTGTCTGTTATCGTCTCGGCGCATCAGGATACTCTCTTCGCAAGAGCCGATAGGAGCGTTGCCACGTCAAATGAAGGCACCGCAGAGACATCCCCATAGAGCTTGCGAAGGTTCTGGATTCGTCGCTCCGGAAAGTCGTGAACAAAGACAGCGGGCTGGTGGTATGCGTGGCGTCGCAGTTCGGCCAGAATGAGAATTCCCTGCTGATCTTGTATGTATCGGACTGCGCGTTGGGTGTCTCCGGCATATAATCGCGTCGCCGTATCACTGACGTTTCCGATCAAGGATTCCGGAAGCGTGCGATCAAATCGAAGGTCAATGAGGAAGGCATCGATCCGCTGGTCCGTCAGGATCTGTAGAGCCTGCATGACACTCTGGGCCTGCCAGACCTGAAAATCATTGCTGAGCAGAGCACGAGCGAATTCGACGTACTCGTTCCCATCCTCGATGACCAACAGACTACGCATCGTGGTTCACTCTTTCAGTTGACTCCGTCTGTTCGGACGCAGCGACTTCTGGGTCGAGAACTCGAAACATCTGCGCAACCACACACTTGCAAAAGCCTGGGAGTCCGTCCTCAGTTGTTAGAGAGCCGCCGTACAGGCGAAGGGTCATTCGTACTAGGTCGAGCCCTCGCTGAAACGCCGCCCCACTGGATGAATCAACCATGCGCTCTGTTGGGAGAGACTGCGGACAGGTATCATGAACTCGAACCTTCACGAGCTCCTCTCCCGTTGGCAAAAGTTCAGTGATCACATCGATCGCTATTCGATGCGGAGGAGCGCTCTTTCCGACTGCCAAGATCGCATTGCGGATCAGATTCTTTAGCACCAACAACAAGTCGACTCGATAGATCGCTACCGCGATCAACTCCGAAGGAGGAGTGATGAGTACTTCATCGAGGCAGACATTCGCCGCAAGGTGTTCATTGCGAACTGCGGTGGTGGCTTCGCGCAGTAAATCCGCACCCACCACGGTTCTTTGCATCTTCTGAACTAGGTCTGCCAATCGTTGGTCGAAGGCCAGAACCTCGGTCTCCGATTGGGCGAGTTGGGAGAGCACGCCTCGTTGCCCCAGGAGCAGGGGTCGTTCCGAGCGGACCAATCGCAGGATGGCACGTTGGGCGCTGACAAAGTCCGGATCGGTGCTCACAAGTGGACGTCGAGGTCGCAGCACCCTCTGAAAGCTTGACAGGTGTTCATTCCAGACCACCAGCAGGGGAACGCCACCGTACAGTCGTTGATGTAGGAACTGCCTCTGCGCTTCGGTTGGCTGCTGCTCCTGCACGGCCAGGGTGGTCAGAAGTTGCGAGGCCGCTCCTATCCGATGTTTTAGTAGCTCATGACGAAGCGTTCCTATCAAATAACTGATGGCCGGTTGCAGCTCTGGATTCTGTTCTGCCAGCTCTTGCAGTGTTCCAGCCTGCTGCTCGGCTCGTCTGCTCAGTCGCCTTCGGACCCCAAATCCAACTCCCATCAGGACTCCCAAACCGACTCCTATCCAGATCAGCGGTTGCCCATTCCAACCCCAAATTCGATGAATCAAGGCACGCTGATTTCGATCGATGGCACTGCTCGTAGAATCCTCCGGGTCGGCAGCCAAGGACGACATCTCTGTTTCAATCTGTGCGAGTTCCCGCCGTGCGAGTGCTGACTCTGTGTCCGTAGGTCGATGACGAAGGAAGCTGCGATAAAACTGGACGGCCAGATAGTCGTTCTCTTGGGTGCGAAGCGCGCGAGCCAGCGGCAAAAACAGTCGTGGGTCCATCGGCGCTATCGCTTTGCCACGGAGGAGCGCCTCACGGGCACCGGGCTGTCCGCTTTGGAGTAGTCGCAGTGCCTGATGATACTGCGAATCTGCCGACTCTAGTCGAGTCCGAGCCTGTAGCCCTTGTGGACTGCTGGGATCGATGCGCAGCCAGTCTTCGTAGCCCGCAGACAGCTCAGGCTTTTGCGATTGGGATAGCGCAAGCTGCCAGGCTTCCGTCGGCGTTAGCGGCTGCCCACGATCGTCACCACCACAACCAAGCGACCACCCCAACAACAGCACTGCCAGCAGGAGCACTTCGAGCGATGTTCCTACCGATCGCATCAAACGTTCCCCACGCTGCGTACAAGCACTTCCCACCGTCTGAGCAGTACCCCGAACGGGAGTTGTGTTCCAATTCGCAAGCGTGAACGAAATCGTCTTGCGCACCGGTTCAAGAATACCGGATTCCGTGGATCTTGGAGATGAAACTAGGGACCAATCGATCCTCTCTGTGCGTACAACAAGCAGTGCTGAGAGAATCAGCTTCCTTACATCTCCCGTCGGTCGGACAGGCTACTGGCAGACCCGCAGTGAGGACTTGGCAGTGCTACACCCTGTAATTACATTTTATGTACGAGATCTACTGAGCGTCTTGGAGAGCCGTTCGCGAACTGGTTCACGGCTCCGGACAGGAATCAATCGCGCTGTGGCACGCTGAAAATCAGCGGTGGCAGCAGGGAGCAGCCTTGCGGCACGCTCTCTGAATGTGAATTCGGCTGTCGGTTGCGAATCGGTGCGGTGGATGATTCTTGTCGCGAGGTGGGCTGACGTGCGTGGTGCCACACATCGGGAGTGAGCAATCAGCGGAGTTGGCGGGTAGCGGAGACGACGGGGCGGCCAACGATAGCGGATGGAGCTATCATCTGATAGCTTTCGAGATGTTGAATAGGACCGAGCACTTCACCCCTGAGTTCCTTCATCCTTGATGGGTTGGAACAGAGACAGATGTTTGGACAGGTTTCAGTATAATATTATTACGCCCACTGGAGGCGTGGATCACTACCTCGAACAGATCCTGATCCCGCGTGAATATCTTCCACATTTCCTTAGTTCCGCTGAAATCAAGAAACACCGTCTGGTCGAATGGTCGCTCAGGGTCGTATCGCCGTATATCTACACTAGCGATGCGATCTCCTTTCAGAAAGACTATCCAATCCTCGAATTCCGGTATCGCCAGTTCTTTCAGACCCAGTGCCGAAGCGGCCTGAGTTGGTGGGGTTTGCATGCGGACGAACGCGACGCGATCCCATTCAAATCGAGTCACCTCGGAAAGTCTGACACGACAGGTAGTCCCCGTTGCTTTGCATCTTTCGAGCAGAGGGATCGCAGTCTTCATAGGTGATGTGCGAGAAGCCGGGCATCCCGTTACGAAGGCAATCACAATGGCAAGAAGCGAGAGCCCTCGACCTAGTTCGTCCGCCAAGACTTTATGTTTTGTCATCAGTTACGACCCTTTTTGTCACGGTCTGCTTCCTGTTTATCATCAAATCCATTCTCGTTCAGCGCAGCCAGTCGGTTCTTGGCCGTCTGATAGGCCTCATCAGGTAACTTACGCTGCGTGATGTGCCACTTACCATCCGGTCCCTGCTCTGACACCCAAAGTCCTTGATTATGAAATTCTTCTAGGACGCTGTGGGCAAGTTCGTTCATTTTGGCACCAGGCTTGCTCTCCCCGATCCTTCGTCCTATTTCGTTGTTGTGCAAATCCACGGCTTGGTCCGCCTGTGACTCACTATCGAACACTGTATCGTTATGCCTTTTTCCGGAAATTGCAAATGGATCGTCCTCATGTGCATTACCCACTTCATGCGCGATCTGAGAGCCAAATCGCTCAGTAATTTCGGCTTGCCAAAGGGTGTGTCGAAATGCATTGACCTCTGACCCCTCATGAGAGTCCGTTTCTTTCAATCCCAGGTCATTTGTAGCAAAACGGACAGCATTCGTCGAGATGTTGGTAGACCCACTTTTGACCTCGCCAATCTGGAGAGCCTTGATGGGATGGCGTAGAAAGAACCCGATTTCTCTGGTCTTCTCTCCGGCCGCATAGTAGCCCGGACCCATGGGGTCGGTGTTCCCTCCCTCGTCATCATGCTCCCCGGCCCTGCCGCCAGACCCTAGAGAGTTGATATCTTTTTGTGCCAATCCACCTTCGCTGGTGTTTTGCTGCGATAGCATCGTTTGAGCCAAGCTCGCGGCCCGATCACTACCCTGAAGGATGATCTTTGACACCATCAGGATCAGGCCAAGAGCAAGCATCGCAAGCAGCGCCTTCTCTGCAGCAGTAAAGCCTTGCTCTGATTCAGCCCACGTAGACAAATGGAGCGAAGATTGAGTCGGTTTGGGCATCGGTACGCTCCTTGGCATGTGGTTCAGGGCGAGAGGTGATGTTGGTTGGTGCAAGTGCACTGACCGTGCCATAGCTTGTGCTGGGTGACCTTCAGGGGAGAACCTCAGTCCGTACGCACAGGAGAGCGGGATGGACGTGCGCTCATCTGTGCGGGCTAACAAGTTCGGCCCGAGCAAGTGAGGGATTCTCATCCACCGTTCAGCTCTGCTTTGTGGTCATCACAGAAGGTACCTTCACGCCGCGAAGGATGAGATCTTCCAGGAAGGTTGGAGCCTTTCCGGTTGGTACCAGGGAACCCAAGATCCTTCCGGTCCCGTTTTCCTCCCCGGTCTGTTTGAACTCAAAGAGAGGACGCATCACATACTCTCCGTGAGAGCCAAGACCTTCCGCTTCAAATACACCTACGATGCGACGGCTGCCATCACGCAGCCGATTCTGCTGAACCACTACATCGATGGCAGAGATGATCTGTGCACGAAGTGGTCCCACGGGGAGATTGATGTCGCTCATCATGCACATGGTTTCTAACCGATGCATGGCATCGATTGCATAGTTGGCATGAAGTGTTGTCATGGAGCCGCCGTGTCCGGTCGACAGTGCTTGCACAAGCTCCATTGCTTCTCCTCCGCGAATTTCTCCTACAATGATTCGATCTGGACGAAGGCGAAGCACGGCCCGTAACAGATCGCGCATCGAGACTTCCCCTCGTCCTCTGCCGTCTTTGGGGCGGGTCTCCAAGTAGACCACGTGCTGCTTCTGAACTTGCAGCTCGCAAACATCTTCCATCACGATAATTCTCTCATTGTCTGGAAAGAACGAAGAGAGTACGTTTAGTAGCGTAGTCTTCCCTGAGCCAGTTCCTCCCGCGACAACAATGTTGCGCTTGGCCAATAGACAGCCGCGGACAAAATCAAACACCTCCTGGGTAGAGCTTCCTTTTGTGACCAGCTCTTCGGGGCTGAGGCGATGGCGAGCGAAGCGGCGAATACTAACGGTGATTCCTCGACGAGAAGCCGGGGGGATCACGATCGAAACGCGTGAGCCGTCGGGAAGTCTACCTTCCAAGAAGGGATGCTCATTACTAATGCTTTTGCCGACAAACTGGGCCAGGTTCTGACACAGTCCTTCTAGATCCGTTACTGAGGAAAACTTGACGTCGGTGAGATGAAGCTGTCCGCCTTGTTCACAGTAAACTTCTTGATGATTGTTGATTAGGATTTCTGACACAGACGCATCATCCAGCAGATGCTGCACCGGATGTAGGAAGCTGTTCAGGGTTTCATGAAAGACACTATCCGGAATGTGAGACAGAGAACCAGACATGACGTTTCCTATTGACTAGAACGCGCTTGCTGAGAAAGGAGCAGTGCTGCACGTGCTTGCTGGGCTGCAGCACCCGCTGGCGCGATGGTTAGGTAGCGTTGATACATGGCGCATGCCTTAGCGGTACGCTCGGGAAGTGAAGATCGTTCATAGAACCGCGCAACCTCCACGAACTGCTCAGATATTGATGGATACAACGCCAGCAGAGCCAGGTGTTGGTGCTCAGCTTCCCCCTGATCACCATGCGCTTCGAGAAGCAAGGCCAGCAGTCGTCGAAGCTCCAGGCTCTCTTTTTGCTCTAGGCCATTTTGACAACGTCTGATGGCATCGCTGTAATTCTGTGAGCGAATAGCAATCGTGAGCCCGAGCTGGAACAGCTGCTCTCCCTGCGAGTCCGCAAGCGCACTATGCTCCGCAAGGGACAGGTACTGCATGGCGCGCAGATAGTCTTGTCGGTCGAGAGATAGACGAACCAGGTCCAGATAGACAGTCGGATCACGCGGGGTGACAGCAAGACGCTGTCGGGCGCTCGCGAGAGGATCGGTCGAGACCACGGGCTGTGTATGACAACCGAGCAGCACACAAGAAAGAGCGACGACCCCATAGAGGAATGCTGAACAGGTCATGCCACTTGTTTTTTGAGCAATCAAGGAGTCCCTCCAGTCATTGCATCGCCCATCGAGTTTAGGACTGGCACGACAATGACAATCATCAGCGCTGCGATGACAAGCATCACTGGCCCCAGCATCTGGAGGTTGGCATTGGCAATGTACGCTTCAGACTCCTGAACTCGTCGGTGACGAAGAATATCAGCCTGAATCCGCAAAATGTCGCGCAGCGGCATTCCCTTCTCTTCTGCTTGGATTACAGCGGTGGTAAACGATCGAACAGAGTCTGCGGGAACTCTCTCCGCAAACAGCTTGAGTGCAACCTTGCGGGTGCGGCCCAAGTTGAGTTGATGCAAGAACATGAGCAGCTCATCTCGAATGGGCATCTTGCCATCAGCGACTGAGGTCTTTGCCACCAAGAGACGGACGGAGCCGATAAAGTCCATGCCCGATTCCATGCTGAGTACAATCAGATCCGCCATCGTAGGAACAGAGCGTCCGACAGAAATGATTCGCTGTGCTGCGGTGCCGCGAATGCTGTCATAAGGGACGTACAGCCCCAGAAGGAACGCAGGCAGCGCAGCTGGCCAGGCAAACTGCCAGGCTGAGACAACAGCCAGCACAACACCGAGCATCAGAGAGATTCCTAGAACCTCACTAGGAACCAGGCCCGCTGGGTCGTCCGCTTGTCTGAGCCATAACTCTAGCTCCGCCCGACGTTTTGCCATCCACTGTCCTTGTGGAACAGCAGCGTATGCCGTGAAAAATCGCAGAAAAGGCCACAGCAGTGTAAACAGAATCGAAGTTTTGCTTGCCCGAAGCCGATTCCCCGCACGGCGTCCGGTCACTGCATAGTCTGGATAGCGCACGGCTAGGACTGCGTCTAAAAGCATGGCAACCGCAATGCCAGCCACTGACAGACCGATGTACTTCATGCCAAGGCCAAGATAGAAGTCCATTCGACCAGAATCTCCTCCGCTACAGGTTCTTCGGGCTTAGGATTTTGAGAGCCCACGCGGTGGCGGCCACAACGACTGCCATCGAAGCAAAGAGCGCTACCTTTCCAAAGTAGCTGTTCATCAAAGAGTCCCACGCGACCGGCAAAGATGTCTTCAGTCCTACGAGCCCCAGCGGGTACAGCAGTGCCACAAAGAAGAACTGATTTCGTTGTCCCTTGGTCTTGGTCGCAAGCTCCAGCTCAACGCGGACCGCTTCGCGTGTGGAAATCGCAATCCGACGCAACGTAACAGCGATGTTTCCGCCAGTCTTTCGTCCGACAACCAAGGCGATGACCATCGAAGTGATGAAGGCGTCGTTGCATCTCTCTGCCATGCTTTGTAGCGCGTCGTCTAAGCTCTGCCCCAATCGATAGCCAGCGATGACGCGGTTTACTTCTTCCGACATGGGAGGCTTCATGTGCTGGGAAACCAGAATCAGCGCTTCCTCTAAGGAGGGTGTCACCTGAAGGGCGTTGGCAATGAGTTGCAGAGATGGATCGATCTGCAGTTGTAGTTCCTCTCGTCGCTTCTGCACCCGCTGCTTGATGTGAATCATCGGGTACAGGAGGCCTGCAGCAAGACCTCCTAGGAGGAGCAGCGGCTGCTGAGTCAGTGCCCCTAACATCAGTCCGAGAAGCCCTGCCGCCCCATGGCGCATCGCAAAGTCGCGAGCGGGCATTCGTTCATTCAGATAGTTGGCGTGCTCTTGGTACCAAAGCGCATAGGAACGCCACGCCTGCTGTGGTAAGGCGTTTTCAACGCGAATCCAGACATCGACAGCCATCAGGACGGCTACTACTGACACCGCGGCTAGTACATAGCCCAGGACAGAGAGCATCAGCATCAGAAGGCTTCCCCAGGAGAGATGAGCCCGAGCGAATAGAACTCATTGATGAAGGTTGGGACGTAGCCGGTAGCACGAAAGCGTCCAGACACACGCTCATGATGACCCGCCCCTACCAAGGCAGCCTGGCGCTCGAAGACAAACAGCGGGTGGAGAGCAACTTCACCACCATCATCTAGACCGATCAGTTCTGAGATGGCCGTGATCCGTCGCGTACCATCAGCAAAGCGGCTCTGCTGAACGACAACGTGAACCGCATTCGCAATCTGGGCGCGAATCGCTTTGGCTGGCAGTTCAACATCGGCCATCAGACAGAGTGTCTCTAGTCGAGCAACTGCTTCCTCTGGATTGTTGGCATGAAGAGTCGTGAGCGAGCCGTCATGACCAGTGTTCATTGCCTGAAGCATATCGAGCGCTTCGCCACCGCGACACTCACCAACAATGATCCGATCTGGACGCATCCGCAGCGCGTTCTTCACCAGATCTCGGATGGTGAAGGCTCCGTTGCCTTCAAAGTTTGCCGGACGGGTCTCCAGCCTGACAACATGCGGCTGAACGAGTTGTAGTTCCGCTGCATCCTCAATGGTGATGATGCGCTCTGTCGGATCAATAAACTGGGATAGCGCGTTCAGGAGCGTTGTTTTTCCGGAACCAGTACCACCGGACACCACAATATTCTTTCGGGACTGAACACAGCGAATCAGAAATCGCAACATCCGTTCATCCAAAGACGGCGTGGCTTGTTTCTGGAGCGCAACGAGAGAGAGCGGCCGTTTGCTGAACTTACGGATTGTGACCGCTGGTCCACGGAGCGCCAGCGGTGGAATGATGATGTTTACGCGGGATCCATCCTTTAACCGAGCGTCTACCAGTGGCTGGCTTTCATCGACACGCCGACCGAGCGGCATGATGATGCGTTCGATGATCGAACGAAGTGCGCCATCAGAGCCAAAACACACAGGAGCCCGACGGAGTCGTCCACGCTGCTCAATGTAAACAGTCTGTCGATCGATGACCATGATCTCCGAGATTGTCTCATCCGCGATCAGTGGTTCCAGCGCGCCAAGACGCAGTGCTTCAGCAAGAAACTGTTCCTTCACTTCCAGGCGAGAAGTGACCGGAGGGATCTGGTCTTGGAATTCGTCCAAAATGGTATCAACCAGTGAGTCTGCATAGCGCTGAAATTCTGCGGACTCAACCTCTTCGGGACGAAGAGAAGGAAGGTCTACAAGTTCCAGGAATCGCCGATGCATGGACTCACGCAGTGCTTGCACTCGGGTATCGAGCAGACGTCGTAGCTGCTGCTCAAGCTCTGCTTCTTCATCCACCAAGGCTGGCGCGGCCATAGCTCTGCTAGTTCCTTTTAGATGGTGAAGGGGAGAGTCCAGAACAAGCGGCCCCCCCCGATAGCTCGGTGTTGAGACACTTTGCGGCTGTTCGCATCGCGGGGACTAGCTTGTTTCCCACCCACAGGGCCATCGCCACGAAGATCAGCGCCAGTAGCGCGACTTCTGCTGCAGCCATTCCGGAAGATGAGCGGAGGAAGGAACGATAATTCCTTCGGCTTGGCAGATGCGAGGGACGATCAGTCTGTGCAGCGATGCCGCGAGCGAGCGAGTAAGGATGATGTTCCATGGCCGGGAGTCCCTAAAAAGTTCCCAGGATGAAGTTTGCAGTCCGCCCACTTTCGACCAGGGAATCGTAAATCGACCACAACAGGAAGCCGAACGGAATGGCCAGCACCAAAGTGGACATCAGGAAGCTGGCCGTTGGATACACCGCGCCTCGTTCGTCCTGCAAAAACTGATGGAGCTGAAACACTGCAGAGGGGAATCGATGCAAGTGCTGCATGATTTCGTTCGAAGTGCAACTCGCGTGCCGCAACGGCGAAACTCTTCGGCACGCCGGGCTAGAGCGTGAAGGAGAGCGCTGATAGACCACTGATCCCGCACAACTGTGCGCACACTTGTTGCATTGGCTTGCTCGATTTTCGCCCGCAGCAAGTAGTGGCGGAGCGCGTGGAACATTGGCCCAGTTCTTGTTTGTGTGGTCTGACAGCACCACGGAGGACTCTCATGATCGAGCGCTTGGTCCGTAAGACAGCTCAGCATATGCAGACATTCTGGACCGATGAGCATGGGGAACTGTCGCCCGTTAGCTATCTGATCGGATTCTTACTAGCCCTGATGCTTATCTTCTTTTCGCTGGATCTAGGGCTGAGAAAGGGCGCTCGGCTTGCGGTTGAGTATGCCGCGTACTGTGGTGCCAGAGCCGCAGCCACTCAACTTCCACTAAGAGAGGACAGTGGTGCCTGCCTAAGTGACGAAGAGCGTACCGCTGTCGAAACAGCCACTGCTGCTTGCTTGGCCTCCGTTGTTACCAAGCGTGGGACATTCGGGCTCCTTGAGCAGTTGGTTGCCCAAGCCAAGTCGCATACCTCAATCCGAATCTTGAATGGAAGCAGCGAGGTGCGCTCAGGGAACTGTCTCGGACACAATGCCGTCGTGACTGTTGAAGTAACGTACACGCATGACATTCCTGTTCCGATGTCTCCGCTGCTTCATCTAGGTGATGGGACAACCAAGATGGTTGCATCAGCCAGTGCGATGCTTCAGACCGTGAAGTGATTAGCAATGAGTACCAAGTTCTCTCTTCGCATCATTGGACCGAACAGCAACCGTCGCTTTGAACTTGTGCCAGGCGACATCAGTCACGTTGGACGAGCGGTCGAGTCGAACATCCTGATCGCAGATCCAAATATCTCTCGGCAGCAGTTTGTGTTGCATGCACAAGAGGATCATGTGGATGTCGCAATGAATCCACAGAGCCCTAACCGACTCATCAAGAACGGACAGACAGTTGTTTCTGCGGACTGGTATCCAGGGGAGTATTTCGACATCGGTCCGTATCGATTTGAGCTGGAAGCTACCGATGAACTACCGGTCGCCCCTCCAACCGGACTGCCTCCCGATCCAGCAGGGCACGTGGACGTGAAACTGGCTCTGGAGGTCAACCGAATCGCACCTCGCTGGAGCACGGTGGTGCCGGCCGATGAAGCAATCGATCAAGGCAAGCAAAATATCGAGCGCAACTCGCTCAAGAAGGTATCACTCGCAGTCGCACTGATGGTTGTGTCCGTTATTATCGGACTGGAGTTTCTGTCGGATGGATCCTCAGGAGGAGATTTGTTCGATACAGCGAAGGTCAAGCCCCCCGAAGACGTCATGGATCTGGTGAAGCCGCCGAGCTGTCAAAGCCCTGATGCGTGTCTAAATGTGGCGAAGGAAAGCTATCAGGTGGCGGAAAAGCTCCGGGTAAGCGGAGCACGTGACTTGCCAACCTTGTATAAGATTGCCAAGTCCTATCGGCGCTCGGTACTGGCGCTTCAGGGACATACAGATAGGCTGCCCAAGTTGCAGGAGCATGAGCAGAGTTCCCGACGGATCTTGCAGACAGCTCTTGATGACCTGTTGTTCAAAATGGAACGAGCCAGAGCAGAAGGAGATGCGATGCGACAGTTTAGTGCGGTGCAGACGCTTCTCACACTGTGTGCCGAAGATCCATTGAGATCGTGTACCGATTGGGAGCGAACCGGGAGACAGTTGCAAGAGCGACTGTCTGCACGGTAGCCCGCTCGCCCTGGGATCACCCCGACCTATTGTCTTTTTCCGCCCCCCCAAGGTACGACGTTAACGGTCGGCTTGACGACAGGTAGTTTTCGAGAGACTGGTTTGACAAACAGGTTTGAGTGAAACGACAAAATTCCGCCCTTTTCAGGCAGAGTGAAGCTTTGGGTTGGATCACTTCCCTGAGTTTTGGCGTCCTTGCTGGCTAGGATGGTCACTTTGAGTTCATCACCAGGCTTGCCTGCCAAGCGAAAGGCGGCGGCGCTTCGTGTGTTCAGCCGTGCAACCTCTGACCCATTTGCAGCAACTGCGAGCATTGGGGCTTGGGCTGCACTCACCAGCACTACATAGGACTCCTTTTTGGGACGAAGATGGACTTCATGAAGGATTTCAACCACAGCCCGCTTGTCGCCGAGCTTTTTGAGCACCAGCTTGCGCGTGGGTGAACCTTCGGCCAGCATGAGTGCGGCTGGCAGTTTCGCAATCTCAAACTGGATCTCTTGTCCTTCTCGTCCTTCTAGGTGGAGTAGTACATCACCGTGTGCGTCACTTTCGCGTACAGGATCTCCGGCTCGCGCAATGGCGACCCCCGATACTGCTGTTCCATCGGTCAAGGCACAGTGAACCCGTACCCGGTATTGACTAATCTGGTTATTCCGCTCACAACCGCCAAGAGCGGCCAACATGCACACCGGTAGAAGCGCTTGTCTGACGATACGCATTGGTCCGGGCTCCTATCGCTCTGGGTTCCGTGCGCCAAGCTGCCGTTGCAGCACAGCGGTAGCTTCAAGGGTCGCGTGATCGCAGGAAATGGACGAGTATTTCTCAAACAGGGACTGCGCTTGCTCAAGGCGGCCTTTCTCAAAGGCTGTGACCGCCTCGAGTAAAAGCTGATCCCGGACCGCAGAGCTCATGAACTCTGTAGAGTCTTTGATGCATCGAGACGCTGCGCTTTCCCGCTCTGCATGCTCGGACGCAGTTGTTGAGGTGTGCTGTGGAGGCGTGGGTGGAGAGACTGGTTTGCTGACAAGCGAAGGAGGCGATGCGGTAGCAGGAAGGAAGGACCAGATTACTGCGCCGAGCACTGCCACTGCGCTGCTTGCAAGCAGACCTGTTTGTAGCTTCTTACGGCGAGAGTCTACGCTCGCTGGGGCTGACTTGGATTTGGGCGTGCTTGGACTCGCTGGTTTTGTCTGTAAGCTAACTGGAATCGCACCCTTCAGTTGCGCCTGTGCATCAGCAAGGGCTGCCTTGCTTGCGATCGGTAGCACGGGAGTGCCCGAAGGGACGTAGGCCACTTGCGTTGCTGGGGCGACCTTCTTGATGGGGGTAGCCTGCGATGAGGGACTCAGCGGGGGGGACTGGGCCGGGCTTGGTTCTTTGACTCCACTTCCAACGCCGGGAACCACAAACACGCCGGTCTGAGCATGATGCGCAGCACTCGGTGCGGATGCCGCTGGCTGGGAGACAATCGGAGTTAGTGATGCAACAGCCGGAGTCTCTTCCTTGTGTGCAGAGGATGCTGTTGTGGTCGCTTGTTGTGGATTCCTTTCCGGTGCTCCTGTCGGCGCAGGAGGGGCGACTGCACCGCCATCAGTTGGCACCTTGTTTTCCGATTCATCGTCTAAGCCAAAGAACCAGTTGAACGTCTGCATGTGTGTGGTCCTTGATTGTTCGCCCAGTGAACAGCAAAAACCGTGCAGGCACAGCCGTTCCTTGCGGAATCGCTCTGAGCCGTTCATCTGAGCGGAATCACGCACAGTTGTGCGGACTACCGTGAGATCTATGCTGCGGTTGTGTTCGTCATGGCTCGGCACGTTCATTGCTGTCTGACCTACGCAACAACCGTAACGTGCTGGACGCAACCCAAGGATCACGTTGCGCCGCTTGATGTGGAGAACATGATGTCACGCGAGCAGAGCAGAAAAGAGTCTGGCTCGGTATCAATCCTAACGCTACTTGCATTCTCCCTGATCGCAGGAGTGTTCCTGTACGTTGCGCTGCTGGGAGGCAGAACAGCAGACACGACCAGAGTGCGAGTTGCTGCAGACTCGACTGCGATGGCTGCTGCGACGGTGAAAGCCAAGGTGCTGAACTTGGAAGCTTATGTTCTGTTAGCCGATACCATGCTCCTGCCTTTGGCACATGTGGTCGATAACATTCAAGTGGCACAGATTGCGGGCGCAATCGCTTGCGCCGCGAGTGGTCCCAAGCTCTGGGTCTACTGTGCCACCAAGTACGCCAAGCACATCGCTGATACCAACAAGAACCAACCCAAAGTAAAACGCACGGTGGATGACTGGCTCGATGGTCTGGATTCGATGGCAGATGCACTGCGCACGGTAGGACCAGTCTGGGCGGAAGTGGCTGCGCACCGCGCCGGAGTTTCAGAAGGATTCAGTGGCGCTGGATCTGGAAGTGTCAGCGGGGCGGTCGCATTTCCATTTCCTGGTAGCAAAGACAGTCCCTGCAGCGACTTGGGCATCGATCTTGTGAGCAGTGAGGAATCGACCAGCGACGGTAATAGTCAGCGCGACGCCTGTCATGATCAACGCTACATGGAAGAGATCTACATGGCAGTGACGCTGCTCAAAGACCCGAAGGCTTATGCCTACGACATGGCTGGCTGGATTCTGACCTTTCGCTCCCTTTGGTTAGGGATTCCGTGCAGCAAAGAGATCAAGGTTCCGAAGCTGGCCGATGATTGGAAAGAACACAGCATTTCATATGGCATGACTCTGTCCGAAAACCCTTCCGACCAGAACATCCTTCCGATAATGGACCGGATGATGCTGAAGAATCGCGGCAAGGACGAAAAAGAGCGCTCGAAGAGCGAGCTTCATAGCTTGGTGCGATTTGCCTGTGCGGAGCACTATTCCCAGGACCACTACTCTAAGGAGCCTAGCGAGAACAAAGAGAGCCTGTGGCATATGGACTGGCGGGCGAGACTGATCCCATGCGACTTTGGCAACCGAGACAGAGTGAAGGCGATTAGCCAGTGTGGTGTTAGCGCGAGCATTGCGTCGGTAGAAGTGACCCCCGATCAGATCGTAAAGATACAAGCTCAGTTTGCTTCCCAACTAGCAAGCAGGGCGTCCACCTACTGGAAGTTCTGATGCAGAACCCACTCGACAAGAGGAGTGCCATGCCGAAACCGACTCATGGAACAACTCATCGCACTTCGCGAAGCGCAGGCCGGGAATCGGGAATGGCTACCGGAGAACTTCTGGTGTTGACTGTTCCGATGTGTGTGCTCGCAATGGCGTTTGCCTCCAAGCTGTCCTCCACTGCGTCCGCACGCACGGAAGGTCAGTGGCAGATGTCTCTGTCTGCGCAGCAGAGCGCTACGGAGCCATGCCCAGGCAATGTGGACGTTAGGATGACGGCCCCTGCGATGCTCGCGCTGAAGCACAAAAAGGCCGCTCAGGCTCTGATTCCCATGCTACCGACCTTCGTGCCAATTGTTGGTGAACCGATGGTACCGGTAGGAAAGATCAGCAAAAGCGGTCCCACGGATGTTCGGAACTACTACTACCGCCGGATCGCGGATGCATCGGTTCCCGATGGCATTGACAAAGTGACGACTGGCGCAACGTTTGTGTGCAACGAGCCCAATCAAGGCGATGATCGTAGAGATCGCTACAAGGTCTTTCTTGGCGCGCTTGGACTCTTTCAGGCGGCCAAGCTCTTTGGTGTGCTCAGTGGTGTCAGTGACCCCACCGAAGGCGCACCCACCCCGGTCGACCCTTGCGATTCCAGCAGCACTGAGAGGCCTCCGATATGCAACAGTTCGCTCGAGTAGAAAGGACGCGCCGAGCGTCATCGGCGGCGCTGGCCGTCAAGATCGGGGCCCTGATGGGCTGCTTACTGATTCCCAACTGGGTGCATGCGTCTGTCACAGAGCTAGCCGAGAAGTTGCGTGGGCTCTTAGGTCAAGTACCAAAGCCGCCTGGTTCTACCGGACAGGACAAAGAACGGCGATTGCTACTGAACGGTCAGGTATTCCATGTTGTGACGGGGCACAGTGAGCGGTCGGTTCGTGAGACGCTGGAGTTCTATCGCCTCAAGCTGGAAGATCAGGCCAAAGCGCCGACGCTGGGGCTTCGGACTCTCGGCTTCCATCAGATTTCGGAAGAGTCTGGATTCCTGCTGTTGGTCGATCCCCTCAGCCAATCTGCGCTGAAAGCCGTGGCTGCTCAGGAAGAGTTGTTTACGAGCGCGGGTCCGCTCCGCATGGTGACGGCAGTCCGACGCGCACACGGTGCGGACTACCTGTTTGCCTGGACCGATGAGCCGCTGCGAGTGGAAGCGCTGAGTCCTTCCGATGATCTCGATGCACCGGGTCGAGACGTTCCCGGCGTTCCTCGCCCGATTGGTTCTGTGCGCGGCCTTAGCTTGTTCGAGCCCGCTGCGGGTTATGGACTGATCACCTATCAGCTACCGGGGTCTCCCGAATCGTCTCTACGTGCTGCGCGGGACGCACTTCGGAGTGCGGGATTTCAAGAAGATCCCGATCTCCGAACCGCTACAGCGGACAGGGACAACCCGCTGACGCAGCTTCTGTCTGGTAAGCAGTCTGTGCTTGTCAAAGCCCGCGCACGGAGATCTTCGGGCAGTCAAGTGACCTATCTATGGCGAACCCAGTAAGATCAGCTAAGTCCGTCTGCCTCCTCCTTCCCACTCACCCATCCTCTTGATCTACCGCTCTGCGTCCATCGCTACACTTCCGTCTGCTAGGGCTCGAACAGATCGTCGTGATTTCAGACCGCACGGATGAGCGCTCAGTTGTTCATCCCGGTGCTGCGTCTGCCTGTTTGGATACCCCGATTCCATCCGCACGTCCGTCGAGGACGTCAGCATCATTCCTTTCAAACCAAGCGCAGCAGAGAGTACGGGATGGGTTGGCCCAGAGCTTGCTCAGTTGCCAAATCGTAGATGCGCAGACGGTCTGCGTGTCACGGGAATCCTTCAGGTAGGAGAAGTTCACATGACATCTTTCCGCAAGTTTGTTCAGGATGAAGAAGGTCTCAGCGGTGCCGAGACTGCGCTGCTCTGTCTGGTTGGTCTGGGCCTCCTGCTGTTTGTCGCACAGAAGATCAAGACTGGGGCAGGGAAGGCCGCAGATAAGGGTCAACAAATGCTGGAGGGTACAGGGAAGGCAGATAATCTGGATTGGACAAAAAAAGAGTAGTTAAAGTAGTAGCCTCGTTGGGGGGGCTCTGTCAGACATTCCATCTTCACAGGTCTGCTTGGTGCAAAGTGCATGAGTCCTAACAATGTACAAGTGATGTTTGCGTCGCCGATGCGTCGATTTCTGATCGCTGTGATCAGCGGCGGCTTCGCCATCGTGCTGCTCTACTACTACATCGACAAGACGCTGCTCGAAAGCTCCGGGGGAGAGCGTATTTCCGTCTTGATCTCGACAAAAGCTGTGCGTCCTGGCGAGCGCATTGATGGCCAGGGCGTAACCATGCAGACCGTTCCAACCGCTTACGTTCATGATAATTCTGTACACGAGAGAGATCGGGGGAAGGTGCTTGGACGCAGGGTCTATCGACAGATTGCCGCCAACCAGCCGTTGCTGTGGAGCGACTTTGATGCGCCGGAGGGCGAGCGCAGTGCCGGAGCATCCCTAAGCAAAGGGATGCGCGCCATGGCCATGCCCATCGGAGAGAGCATGCGCAAGGCGCAGCTCATTCGGTCGGGAGACACGGTGGACATCATTTTCCATTTTACTGTTCCCCAGGGCAGCGTAGCGGTGACGCTGTTTCAGCGGGTGGTCATCCTCGAACAGACCGGAGATGTTGCAGTCCTGGCGCTCACTCCTGAACAGGCCGAACAGCTTGCGTTTGCACAAGCACATGGCGGAGCGACAATGACCCTGCGGAATCGGGAAGACACCGAGCAGAAGGAACTTAAGCAAGTGTCGTTTCCGAACCTGCTGAGTGGTTACGTCGATATGCGGCCAGGTGGCAGCGTGACTTCACCGCCGCCAAACAGTAAGAGCGACCTCCCGCTGCAGCTACTTGAACAGCTCAAGCAACGTCAAGGCAAGTAGGGCGTAGCCTGAATCCTCGCTAGAAGGGAATGAACGCATGTCTTCGCGCTTGAAAGCCTGTTCACCAGCCTGGGCCTGGAGCGTTCTGGGTCTGCTTTTGTGCTTGGCGATCCCCGCGTTCGCTGTGGAGTCTGTGAACCTCATCGTGGGGGAAGAGATGAACTTCATGGGAGTGAAGGAGATCTCGATCGAAAATCCGCAGGTTCTTACTGGTGGAGCCTCACGAGATGGACATGGAGTGACGATACGAGGACTTCGTGCAGGAAACAGTAAGATCCTGCTCCGTTCCTCCGATGGCAGTAAGACGCTAGATGTTACCGTTGCGCAGCGAGATCCCAACACGCTCAAGCAAGAGTTAGATGTCATCTTGCGAAATTATCCGGAAGTCCAGCTTCGCGTTGCTGGCAGTCAAGTTGTGATTGAAGGCTCTGTGAAAACCCAACAGGAACTGACGCAGATTCAGGAACTGTCTCGTCGGTATGCTGGCATGGTAAATGTCCTTGTCACAATTGGGCCAAGCGGTGTCCGTCGCAATGTCATGGTGCGATTGGATCTGCACTACGTTCAGGTGCGCAGACGCCTTCTCCGCAAGATGGGATTGAGCTATCCACCGACGATAAATGGAGGAAACATCGCCAACTTCTTCCTGAATAGTCCAGGCGCAGCGATGACCCCCGTCACGCAGTACTCTCTGATCAGCGATTTGCTGCCGAATCTCGATCTGAATGAAGCCAACGGTTTTGTGAAGGTGCTACGAACCGATACGCTCATCACTGAAAACGGCTCGCGTGCGACGTACAAAGACGGTAGTGAAATACGGGTTCGTCTAAGCAGTGCGCTTGGAGCGGGTGCGCTGCAGGAAGTCTTTTTCGGTTCCTCTCTCTCCGTCACGCCTCGACTTACTGCGAGCAATGATGCGGTATCTCTCGACATCTTGGCCGATCTCAGCCAGCGAGACTCCGCCGGACAGCAAGATGGTATTCCAGGTCGATTGATCGACACGGTGCAAACAACGGTGCATGTACCGATCGGGCAGTCGGTCATGCTGTCAGGAGTCCAGTCTCGGAGCATGGGTCGCAACACGACGGGCATCCCTTGGCTGAACCGGATTCCGATCTTGGGTTATCTGTTCGGTTCGGAACAGAAGGATGCCGAGGCTGTCTACGGAGTCATCTACATTACGCCTACGCTTGTTGAGCAGTCTGGTCCTCAGATGCAGCAGTACATCGAAAAAGCTCTCAAGTATTATGAGAGCCCGGGCTCTCTGCCACGCTAAGAGAGGCACGGTTGATGAGCGCACTTTCGACGAACTTGCTACAAGAGTCAGGTGGTCACTATGTGTGGCTCCCGTTGATGGGGATTCTTCTCTGGGCGTCGATCACAGATATTCGGAGTCATCGGATTCCCAACGCGCTCACATTCCCGGCTGCGGTCGCTGGTGTGCTGGTTCATCTGGCAGCACATGGTTTCTGGAGCGCTACCTCTGCGGCGCTAGGCTACGTGCTGTTCTTTATCGGAGGATTCCTATTCTACCGTTGGATTGGGGGCATTGGCGCGGGAGACATCAAGCTCCTGATGGCGTGTGCTGCGTTTCTGGGCGTTATGCCAGCGCTCTACGTCGCCTTCTTTAGCTTCTTGCTCCAGACCGGCTGGATGATCATTCGATGGTTCTTGATCGGAACGGCGCTTCAGAACATTCGACAGCTTGGAATTTGGCTCTATTCCTGGATGGTTCCAGGCGTAAAGACAAAGCACTTTCACCCGATGGGAACACCCGATCGATCTCCGCATGGGCCTTTTATCTTTGCGGGCGCGATCGTGACAGCATTCCTTTGGTGGGGAAACCATGTCCATATGTAGTGCATCAAAGACGGCCCCCCTGGGAACCCGTGCACTCGGCGCAGTATCTGCTTTGTTGATCGCGGTTGCTTCTATCGGTGCCGCATCTGAACCAGATGAGGAACTCGCTGTGGTGGGGGTCTACTCAGAGGGTAAGTTGGACCAGCGCGCCACCGGTGACTTTGCTCGCTTGATTCGTCAAAACGGAGACGCGGCCCGACCGGCCAAGCTCAGATCATCGGTACCTTGGAGTTGCGGCGATCGCGCATGTCTTCAAAAGGTAGCGAACGAGCTTCGTTCAAAGCGACTTATCCAAATGGGTGTCCAGCTGCTTGAGCGGGAGACACAGAGCTATCTGCTCACCATACGCTTGTTCGACGCAGCGACAGCGCAGGTTGAAGAACGTGAGATTCATTGTGATGCCTGTGAACCTCGTGCCCGCCTAGAGCGGGCGGCCACTGAGATCAGTGAAGGTTTTTTGCGGCGCGTCAGCAGTCCAGCAATCGAGCAGAGCGCGAAAGCGGAGGTTCTTCCTGGTGGCGAGCAATCGTCGTCGCTGGTACTGAAGCCCATCAGCAACCCCGCGCCACCGGAGGAAGCAACAAGATCATCAATCGAACCGCCTAGCAAGGAGGCCCCTGCGCAGCGTGCTCCGACAGTTCCAATGCCTACGCCAACTGGATCTGTTTCGGACAAAACTGCACCGCTCAAGGTAATGACTGCGCTTCCTCTCGAAGTGAGTCCGACTGCTGCCGTGTCATTGGGTCGCCTTCGCGCCGCATGGGTATTCGGCGGAATGTCCATCGCTTTCACAGGAATCGCAGGCTTCCTTTCCGCTGGTGCACTGTATGGCGAGCGCTTTTGTCCTGTGAAGTACGTCGGGAGTCGGACCGGAACCGTGGGCGAAGTGTTTTGTGATCGTGTCACACTCAGCACCACCTGGGGCCTTGCCATCACCAGTGCCACCGTGAGCCTGCTTGCCCGCTATGCCGGAGTCAGGAGATAGCTGTGTACAAATCACTTCTGCTCAGTATTGTAGTGTCACTGATAGGATGCCAGTATCAGGGCCTTGAAGATCTCGATATGTATATATCCCATGATCTCGAAAGAGGCTGCAGCCCTACTATATCACTTCAAGCGAAGAAGCTGACAAATAATCAGGGAAACGGAAAAATCTGTTCTGTAACGTCTTCCATGGGTGTATTAGCTGTCAAGCGGAGTAGTGATTCGGTCACTGACAGCTTTGGAAGCTGTCAGTATCTTATTCCGTTTGATGTTGACATCCAGCAGTCTTGCAAGGGTAGAAAACACTATATCACCTATAAGGCTAAAGCCAGTTGGGAAAGCAGCAGCCCTGTGGACCTCTCCGGAGTAGCGGTGCGTATCTTTGTTACTGACATGAATGGGAAATTTGTTGGCAGCCGTTCTGCCGCTTTGGAGAGAAATGAGAAGTCAGAGTGCATTGTGCTAACAGAACGTCAGAGCGCTACTCTCGGAGATATTGCCTCGTCTATCGTGCTGGTTGCACGTGACAAAAAGGAAAATTGGCCTTCACTTAGCATATCGGATATAATGTTAATCGACTCAATTCCTAGTCCGGACAAGTGTGCGCCATTGGAGCCACTATAGCGAACACACCAACACTGACGTAGCGCACGCAACTATTTCAAAATATTTCGTTAATGTGTTCGCTATTATCTGGTTGACAGCTTAACCGAGTGCTGCGCTACATCTTGGCTTAAGGCCATGCAGAGCGATCAACTGGAAATTGGGGCGGTGTTTCATTCACGCTACCGAGTGGATGCCTTACTCGGTGAGGGCGGTATGGCGCTTGTGTACCTTGTCACAGAGCTTGGTGACGTACCGACGCTACATGCGCTTAAGTTGATTCGTCGCTCTGCGTTTTCTAATGAGGTTGCGCTCGCTATTGCCAAAGAGCGTTTTCGCTTGGAAGCGGAGATTCAAGCTCGTGTTCGCAGTCTTCATGTTGTGACAATCCATCGCTATGACCTTGCTGAAGACGGAACTCCTTATCTGCTGATGGAGTATTTGGATGGCGAAGACTTAGCGACTGTTCTTCGTCGTTGTAAGACGCTTCCGTTTCAAGTTGCTCGCTTGATTCTAAGTCAGGTTGCGCGTGCGTTGGCTGTGCTGCATGGACTAGGCATGGTCCACCGCGACCTCTCTCCAGCGAACATCTTTCTCGTCCGTCAAGGAGACCAAGCACCAGAGGCGGAGGTCTTCGTCAAACTGCTAGACTTCGGAATTTCCAAGAGCGCCAAGGTGCAGGGGGTTCCGCTCACCGACCCTGCGCTGCGGATTGGGAATCCTCCGTACATGGCACCGGAGTGCATCTTGCGCAAACGCAAGCCAGCATCCGGAGACACAGCAGATAGCGTAGATGCCGAGAGCTTCGATGCCCGCGCTGATCAGTTTAGCTTGGCAGCGATATTCTTTGAGATGCTCGCTGGCTACCGTGCATTTTTGCCCAACGGTGACGATCCATCCGTTGCATTTGGGATGGTTCTAAATGCCGACCCGCTGTCGTACGAGGATCTTCCCCCGTGCTTTACGCCAGTCTTGCGTGAGATTCTGGGACGTGCGCTGAGCAAAACACCGAGCGATCGCTTTTTGAGTGTTGGAGAGTTTGTTGCGGCGCTCAATCGAATCGAGGCAGAGCCCAAGCCGCATGCTGAATTGAATCCGACCGGTGTGCCAAACAGTCGCTTGTCCATGCAACTCGCCTTGTGGATCGGACTGGCTTTCATATCACTCGTTCTTTGCGCCACGGCCTATGAGCCAGAACTCAAGAGCTTGTTCTTCTCGCCTCAGCCACAGGTTCCACGCTCCGTACACGAGCTGCCGGACTTGCTCCGCAACGAACGGTCTGACCTCGCTCAACCGACAGCGGAGCTGGCGATTGTCGATGCAGCAACCAGAGACGCTGCGATCCCTGATGAGACAGTGCCCATTGATCCGGTGGTCAGGCCCCCCCCAATAAAGACCGGCATCAAGCACGCTCGAAAGCAGGGCTGTGTTGTGAAGTTTGACTTTCAAGACAGCAAGCAGGAAGACGCAGCCAAACCGGTGCTCGATGTATTTAGACAAGTGATCGCGGTCTGTCTGGCCCAGTGCGCAGCGGTGCGGGGTCAAATCGAGATTGTATCCATGCGGGAACTGCACGCGGATTGGAGGGAGCGCCCGACTGAGAACAGTAGTCTGAGTCGGTGCCTAAATGAACGGATGCCAAAAGGGAAGGTTCTTCCAAAGCGAGCACGGGTGATGAGGGAGCGGTGAGCATGTCAGTGACAACTCAATGGATGAACAAGTGGTGCCTGATCGGACTGATCATTCTTCTCCCATTGGGAGGTTGTCCTGAAGGGGATCCGCGTCCCGATCCACCCCCAGGAATCGGGCGGACTTCACCAGAGTCTCAGCAGATGCAGCAGTTCCGTGCTCAGCTTGCGCTCATTGCCAGCAAAGCCATATGTTCGCCAGAGGTCCGCTCCCTGATCCGTCTTGTCGAGCATGAGTGTGGAGTGCGCGAATGTCCTGCTGACGATCTGCGAACGCTGACGCGTCAGGTAGAGCCGCATCAGCGCTTTATGTGGCTGATGCGTGACGTGCCTCACGTCGTGGTCTACCTACGGGATGGCTACCAAGGACTGGCTCCCAAGGAATCGATGGTTGAGGAACGCTACGCACGACTGCGTGAGCTACTGAAGCCACCATGGCTCGAATTTAGCAAGGTCTGGATTGTTGCTCATAGCTCGGTAAAAGAGACCAATCGCGACTTTGCGGCTCTGGATCGCGCCAGCAAGGTACATCAAGCGATCTTGCAACTTCGCTATGAGCCGAAGCAGCAGCGGCTTGCGGCGTCTCACGTCATCAAGATGAGCTACGACTTTCCACTGGTTGAGCCGACCTTGAAGCAGCAACAGCAGCAGCGTCAAGCATCGGGAAAGACCGAGTATCTGACCAACCTCGATCTGCTGGACAGGAACATCATGCTGAGGGCAGACATGCCCATCACTGGAGAGCCCCTCGATTCTTCCAAAGGAGTCTGGGTGTTCCTTCTTGACTGTGTCGGAGACCACTCATGACAGGAATGAACACGGTACGAGCTCGCGTCGGCTATATGTTCCGTCTGTTTCTGATGATGCTGGCTCTCAGCACCTGCACCAAGGCATCGGCGACACCTGCGGATTCGGAGCAACGGCTGCTTCACCTGCGGCTGGATGTGGGATCCTTGAAGTTATGGCAAAACGATTCTCTTCAAGAGGATACTCTGCGTTTGCACAAGTCGATCACCGTCGTACATCTCTTTTCTCTCGATTGTCCACCTTGTCTGGACGAGCTTCCGCAGCTCAAGAGTCTGTTCCGCGACGGATTGCCTGACATTGACTATGTCTTGGTGTTGGAAACCCCAGATCCGCCGCGAATCAGAGACTTTCTCCGGAAGCACGCTGCCATCCTTCCGCAAGTACCTCTTTACATCAGCACGGACAAGCGCATGCGCAGCACGGCTCAGCTTGGAATCGAGACAGTCCCTGTTACACTTCTTCTTGACGATCAACAGGTGGTTCGGCAGGCATTTGTGGGAAGTCTCAAGGAGCGACGGACACTTTACGAGAGTGCCCAAACTCGTCTGACACGTGCGATTGGAATGCGTCAACCATTGTTCGTGAGCAGAGACGAACTGGGTGCATACCCCTTGGGTTTGGAGCGCTTGCTGAATCGACGGATTGATGTCAATGCGCTGCTTACTACGGTCGGGACTGCTAGCCAGCGGGAACGGAAGCAAGCGCCCAAGCTTCAACTCGTCTACCTTGGCAGTGCCGATTGCCAAGAGTGTCAAACGGATCTTCGGACACGGCTCCCCAGGATCATTGAGGGATGGGCCGGTCATTCTGAGATCCGTTATGTCTTCCTTGATTGCTCCCAGGATGGAATGGAACGGAACCAGGTGTCAGCAGATGCTGTCTTGGAAAAGAGGATCGAGCGAGGTCGCTGCGATCAGGGCAACCTCATGCCGCTGTGGCAGCAAGACAAACGGCCCGTCCTGCTCTTGCTGGATTCGGACTCCATCATTCGTGATGCATTTGTGGGTTCGATACCTCCCGGTGTAGGTCGTGCAATGCGACGGCTTGTTGAACTGAACCACTAGAACAAAAAGAGGGTGTCCGCGTGCGGTCCAATCATTCAACGGTGGCTAGTGAGGTTCTGCGCACGGCGATCACCCAAGAGTTCCCTTTCGAAGAACTACTTTCAGAGGTTGATCAAGAATGGGCGCTGATCATCCTCTGGTCCGCAAAAGAACCTCATCGTGTGGGGGAAGTTGCATTGCTTGGGCGGAACTCACAGCGATGGGTACTCGGTCGCTGTCCTACGGAAGAGTCTGATCAAGAGCCACGTGCGGAACCAGGAACACTAGACGCCCGCGCTGTTATGTTCTTTCGGCAGCGCCCGGATGGCTGTGCGTCGGTGGGGGTTGCCCAGGCGCAGGCTTCGCCGTATCTGCTTGGAGAAGGTCTTTCACGGCGCCAACTATTGATCGATGTTGATGAACATCTGCTCCGACTGACCAACATCGGTCGATGCGAGCTTCTCATCAATGGTGTCTCCATTCGCAGCGGTGCCGCTTCTAGTGGCATGACCATTCACTTGCGTGACCAGCTTCTTTTGTACTGCACGCACAGACCGCGTAGTTGGTCCGCCTGCCGAGACTTCCCTCAAGACGCGATTCGCGGATTCGGGGAGGCAGATGTGTTTGGAATTGTTGGGGAAAGTCCTACGGTCTGGCTTCTCCGTGAGCGTGCTGCACTGCTGGCTGCTGGTCGCGCCAACATCCTTATCTTGGGAGAGAGTGGAACCGGCAAGGAGCTTACCGCGCAAGCCATTCATCAACTGTCTGAGCGACGAAATCGCGCAATGGTTTCCACGAACATTGCAGCCATTGCACCAGGTCTGGCCCCCGTGCAGCTCTTTGGGAACCGCAAGGGATTTCCCGAAAGTAAGATGCCGGAAAGCAAAGGACTGGTTGGTGCAGCGGATGGCTCCACTCTCTTTCTGGACGAGATCGGAGACATGCCGCTGGAAGTTCAGCCGATGTTTCTGCGGGTCACAGAAGAGCGTCGCGAATACCAGCGTTTGGGGGAAGAGGATCGCCCACCCCGTTTCTCTGACTTCCGGCTCCTAGGCGCAACCAACCGGCCTGAAAAATTACGCATTGAACTGCGCCGTCGATTTCAGCGCACCATCGAGGTCCCAAGGCTTCAAGAGCGACGAGAGGACATTCCTTTGTTGGTAAACCACTTGCTTCGGGAATGCCGCAAGGCTGGGGACTCTGAAGCAGCACGGTTCTTCTCTGGTGATCAACCGGCGCTACATCCTTTGCTCGTGGAGTATCTGGTTCATTATGAATACCAGACGCATGTTTCAGAAATTGGACTCCTGCTAGGACAGGCGATGGCTCGTAGCCGTGGTTCCGTGATCTTGCCGTGTTCGGCGTGGATAAGGACCATGCCGTTTGACTCCTCGCAGTTGTGTGCTTCGGCCAAGACTCCCGAACTCGGAAGGGTGATTCAACCCCTGCCTATGGTTGCACAAGTGGGGTCGGATCAGGGGGTCGCTACACCAACCCCCCCGATACTTGATCGTCCACGTTTGGTGCGGGAACTACGTGGTCGAATAGAGAAGCTAAAGGATGCCGAGCGGTGTCTGCTGCATGATTTGATCAGCAAGAGCTATCAAGAGTGCAACGGTGATCATACCGCCGCTGCTGCGAGCTTGGGGCTCAACAGATTCCAGCTGTATCGATTGCTAAACCGCCTGAACTGGAAGCCCGTGCGGATCCTTGCTGAAAAGTAGAAACCGTCTCGTCCAAATAGCAAGGTGGATTTCTACCCCTCCCATCTATTCCGACGCTTCGTCGGGTGCCGCTTGATCTGAGCCGGGTCGCAGCGCGAGCAGACCCAGCGCTAGCAGCACTCCGCAAGGAAGGATCGAGAGCAGTGCAAACCGAACACCATTTCGGCCTAGCTGATCTGCAATGCGCCCGATACACAGGGCAGGAAACACAACGACTAACAAAATGCCTACTAACAATCCTACCGCTTGCATAAGTGACCTCCTTGCTGGTCTGACTGCACAACGCAGCAAATAGCATTCCGTGAGGTGAAAGCTCCGTCCGTAGCTCGCTGGTACACGTGGAAGCAGGCTGAGTCGGCTTTGCACAGAGTGGACTGCTCTGGATGGATCTCCGCACAGATGTGCGCAATGGGATGCACACAGGTGTGCGATAGGGGTGGTGATTAGCGATCTCAATAGCATTCATGGCAAGGCCTCACTCAGCTTCGGCTCCAACTCGGTGCATAGGCACTGGCATGGCGAGTGCAGCGGTTGTGACAAGTACACCTTGCTGCGCGTTGGGTGGTGTGTGCATCTCTTCTGCCTGGAGCCAATGAAATGTGCGGTCCCTCCGAATCAGCCAAACACGATCAACAAGCTGCTTATGTTCGCTGTTCCAGGGGGCTCCGTGCAGCGTGGCGCGATCAGCAAGGTCTAGCAGCAGCAGAAAAGGCGCTGCTGGCATTGGTTGCGTTAGCCATGATCTTGATGGTTGGCAGGATCATCCTCAACGGTTCTCGGGTCGCATCCGATCGATCGGTCGCGATGCTTACAGAGTCATCCGCTGCACCTGCCATTTCTTGGAATGACAGTGGCAGTCCATCAGGTGGTACCACTTTGGGCGACGGATCCTCTGGGTCGAAAGGTGGCGGCTTCCTTGATGGCCTTGGGGGGGCTCTCTCCGATGGTTGGGGAGCAGTAAAGGAAGCGGGACGTCAAGTCGGGGGCTTCGTGAATGGCGTCGGGACGGGCGCTGTGGAAATGGTCAAAGGTACCGCTGAGCTTGTCTGGAGCGTCGGTAAGATGACTGTTGGTGAGCTCATTGATCCTGCCGCTGCGCAGGCAGAGCGGGACAAGTGGGGCCAGGTCATTTCGGCAATAGCCGAAGATCCGGGTAAGGTCTGGGACGCCATCACAGAGCCAATCGTTGAATCGTGGAACCGTGGGGATTACGGAGAAGCGATTGGCAGAGGAGCCTTTGAGGTTGCATCCACTGTCGTGGGTCCGAAAGGACTCAACAAGATCGGGACCATTGGCAAGGTCAGTAGCAAGGCCGACGATGTCGCCCGGATTGGGAATGCACTGGATGACGTTGCCAAGACGGGTAGCAAGCTCGATGACGCTGGCAGAGTTGGCAACAAGCTGGATGAAGCGGCCGATGCGAGCCGTATTTCGTCTACTGGACCACGAAAGGTCTGTGAGGGCCCAAGTTGCCTGTGTTTTTCGTCAGACACTCCTGTGATGACCGCCAGTGGTCCACAGCCCATCTCTGAGCTACGGCCAGGAGACCTGGTCCTGTCGAAAGACGAACAGACAGGCGAGACCGCGCTACGTTCAATTGTATCAGTCTTCGTGACGCCCGAGCGACCGCTGATGGCCCTAACGATTCAGACAGAGTCGGGCCAGACAGAGACCCTACGACTCACTGACTCGCACCCGATGTACGCCAAGGGCAGGGGCTTTGTTGCCGCACGCGAGCTTCTGTCTGGTGACGAGCTGGTCAACTCGGCTGGTGCACGTCTGATAGTGGTCGGCAGTGAGTCTCTTTCCGAGCGAGACACCGTCTACAACCTAGAGGTCGAAGGCTTCCACACCTACTTCGCCGGTCGGCTGGAAGCGTGGGCGCACAACATGTGTGTGCCAGCCGGGCATTTAGCTGTGTCTGACTTGAGGCCCACGCATTTTCCGACGAAATCTAAGAAAGACATGCAAGCGCTGCTTGATGATATTAAGGAAAATGGAATACAGGATAGTGTAAAATATGTTGAATACCAAGGTGAGAAATATATCGTAGATGGGCACCATAGGTTCTTTGCTGCTAGAACACTTGGCATTAAGAATGTTCCGGCAGAAGCTGTTTCTCTTCCTTATCAGGGTTATAAATCCGTTGCCGATTTGGCTTTGGAAGGAAAAATGCCGAAGTATTGGCCCTGGCTGAAAAGGTGACGTATTGCCTGCCTATCCGGTTAAGACACATTCACCGTAGCTAGGCGTAGGTTTTGGAATTCACCACCTTCGTCGGTGGTCACGCAGGATCCCGGAGCGATTCAGTCGCTGGCAAAACGCTCCACGGCGGCAGCGGATTTGTTCGGCAAGAGCACTTCGATCACTCGACGCTGCTACGCTGTCATTTTGCCGGTGCACGGCTGTGTGGGGTGACGTTCTCACATACCAAAGCAGAAGGTTGCGACCTGCGGGGGGCCGACCTTGTGAAGGCGGAGTTGTATCGCTCTGACTTGCGCGGCGCTTGTTTGGACGGGGCAAACTTGACAAGGGTGACGATAATTGGCTGCGACCTTCGCGGCGCAAGCGTGCGCCAGGCGGATCTTTCTGCTGCGATAGTGTCAGAGTGCGATCTGCGCGGGGCAGCGCTGGATGGCTCAAACCTCAGCCATGCCTATCTATCCAAGAATCAACAATAATAATTTGTATAAGAGTCAGCCCGACGCTCAGACGGCACGACTTGTGGCCGAACTGGAGCGGATGCGCCGCGTGGTGGCCGAGATCACGGCGGAGAATCTGGAGCTGAAAAAAAGACGCTAGGGCTGCAAGGAAGAGTCCGTTTGAGTGCGCAAACAAAACAGGAAGACAGAGCCCGACAGACCAGAAGAACCGAAAACCGCAGCCAACTGGCTGCCTAACCGAGCCCAGCCATTACAATCTCGGGACAGGAAAAAAGTCCAAGTTGACCTGAAGCGCAACACCATCGCTATTCACCTAGCGGACGCCACCTGACTTGAGCTTTCTTGGCGGCATGAAGAACGCCAAAGAAGCGGGGAGCGGGCTAGTCCTCATCATCGCCGAACAGGACGCCGACTTGCAGCTCGATGAGGTCGAACGGTGCGGCGCGGACGCGGTCGGTGCGAGCAGCGGTGAGCAGCTCGACATACCCGCGGTCAGTGAGGGTCAATACGGTCAGAGTCGTGCGTTCGGTGTCGATCAGCCAATAGAACGGGACATCGTGATCGGCATAGATGCGGCGCTTTTGAAGGCCATCTCTACGTCGAGCATCGCCGTCACTCATGATCTCGCAGACCCAGTCTGGGCGAAGCTTGATCGGGTACCCAGTCGGCATCTGGGGCATACGTTCACGACGCCAGCCCGCAACATCGGGTTGTACGACCGTGTGGCGATTCATCTCGATGGTCGCTTC
>JBGAUT010000020.1:0-102432 GCA_044228505.1 Polyangia bacterium
AGCGGCGATTCAAAAAGAACCTAACCACTGGGTTTAAGAATCACAGCCAGGCTGCACTGACTAGAATCTCGGTGTAAGAAGCTAGAATAATGGTCACATTACGGGTTCAAGACACAGCCCGGCGGACGCAAGGATGAGTTAGTGGAACGTGCGCAAGGGTCGGGCGGCTCGATCCTGGCCGGAGCGGTACAACGGAAGGTCGTGCTCTTGTACGCAAAGACACTATCATAGCTGCCATTGTCTAGCCGCCCTGAGCCCCCCACCGTCACTGTACCTTGACCGTCGACAGCGCCACCCGCAGGAACGGGCTTCGTGTCGATAGCCTGAATAAATCCGCTGAGACCATTGGCGAAACGGACACCTGGGGGAGCTGCAAGTGAGCCAAAAGCGGTAGCTGACGCAGTCAAGTCATATGGACTCGACCAACTGGCCTGCGCGACCACAGTTTGAGAACGACCAACTGGATCGCAATATCCCTGGACGTCTGGCACGATCGCTGGGCCAACAGACGCTTCGGTGGTGCCTTGCTTGGCAACAGAATCAAGGAACGCATCGACGATCCGAAGCTGCTCCACTTGAGACCCGCCAAGGTTCATCGATGATTTGCGTGAAAGCTGATCCCGCAACCATCGAGCACCAGAAACCCCAGTAGCATAAATGCTAGTCCCGCTTGCCTCCGGACGTCTGAACACGCCCTCCTGAATTTGGAACCAACCATCACCCAGCCGAGCAGATATGGCTGCTTGGTTACTGGCGATATCGGATTGGCCTTCCCCACATCCAACAAGTCCAAGACTCACTACTGCAACTAACAAAGAAGCCGTACGAGACATGATACCCTCCTTGGTTTTTGAAGCGGTTGTCCATTCGTTCAGACGGTGCGGTTGGTAACTTCAAGTCCTTTCTACTATTCTGCTCAGCTTCAGGCAGAGGTTCTTCTTGGTCTGGGATGAATGTCAAGATTTCAATCGATATTTTTCGGACTCGTAGGGGACGGGCAGCGAACAGACATCAACCAAGCAAACGAGTTGCAATAACTCGCAGCCTTGGCCATCTGCTGATCGCGGTCGATAATCCAGAGCGCACTCCGTTAGGGGCTACATTCTACAACGATGTAGCCAATTCACCAGCGACGAGCCCAGATGGGTACGTTTCCGTCCCCGTTGTACTAATCGATCCCCTTGCAGATTTCTTGGGACGTGCTAGCGCCGAGTTGTTAAGGCGAGCAACATTCCTAGCCGGGGGGGATGGTGGCCGCTGCTGGCTTCGTGCTGGACCACCCGCACAAGTGGCACCAAAAGGGAAGCCCTATCCCGGATCGCCATTGTCAAGGCTTTTCGAGCACTCGATCGTCGATTGTTGAGCGCCTGCGGTGGCGCACCGACAGCGGGATCGGATGTGCTCAGGGCTGTGTGCTTACCCCCCGATCAACTTCCATGACCTGTCAAGTTCGACACTGTAGCGGCATGGTCGGAATGTAATGAGAAACACTTATATTTTCCGACCTCTGTAAAGTTCTACCTGCCCTTTACCTAGCCGTAAACTACAATTTCTCGTCGAGCGTGTAGGATTAGGCTAGACAGATATTAAGCCTGACAACATCCTGTTTTCTTCGACGGGGGTGGTCAAGCTGGTCGACTTTGGGCTGGTGAAGCTGGTCGAGGATGATCTGCACCTGACGCAGAGCGGGATGCTGTGCGGCAGTCCGCTGTACATGAGCCCGGAGCAAGCCAGCAACCAGGCGATGGATGGGCGGACCGATCTGTACTCGCTCGGGGCCACGTATTACGCGCTGCTTGCCGGAAGGCCGCCGTTTACTGGGACGGGGGTGCCGCAAATTCTGCTCAGTCATTTGACCGCACCGACGCCAGACCCTCGGGAAGTCAATCCCGAGATCCCAGAGGCGTGCGTACACATCGTCAACCGGGCGATGGCCAAGAAGCCGCATGATCGCTATGCGACCGCAGCCGAGATGGCGGCGGATCTCGAAGCGATCCTGGCGGGCATTCCGCAGCGCAATCAGTCGGTGTTTTCGATGCAGGACTCGGCCCCGTCACTGGTGGCGCAGGCAAGCCAGAGCGGCTCGCGCAGTGCCAGCGGTTCGGAGCTAAGGCGGCCTTCCTCCGCTGCCATTCCCGCGCTTTCGCCTGGGACTGGCTCGACTTCAGGGGAAAAAAACCAGGCACCTCAGACGCCCCCACCGGCGAGCGGCGGACGACGGGCCTTTCTGGGGGTGAGCGCGCTCGCAGCGCTCGGCGTTGGAGGCTGGTTCTTTGGGCTGCGCGGCAAGTCCAGCTCGGACGGCAAGGGCAAAAACCCTGGCCCCGCCGATCCGCACGGAACCCAAAATCCGGTCGTTCACAGCGGACCACCGATCAAGGTCGGCGTGCTGCACTCGCTGTCGGGCGCACTGGCGGTCAGCGAACACCCGCTGGCGGATGCGTCGCTGCTGGCCATCGACGAGCTAAACGCCAGCGGCGGCGTGCTCGGGCGACAGGTGGTGCCGGTGGTGGTCGATGGCAAGTCCGAGATCTCGGCGGACTCGGCGTTTACACGGGGCGCGGAAAAGCTGCTCCAGACCGACAAGGTCGCGGTGGTGTTTGGCGGCTTTGGCTCGGCAGGTCGCAAGGTCATCCGTCCCTACTTTGAAAAGGCCGACCAGCTCCTGTTCTATCCAGCGCAGTACGAGGGCATCGAGGAGTCGCAGAACCTGATTTATACGGGGGCGACGCCCAACCAGCTCGCGGTGCCAGCGCTCCAGTGGAGCTCGGAGACGCTCAACGCCAAGAAGTACTTTTTGATCGGCACCGATGGCCTGCGGGCGCATGCCACAAACGCCATCATCGAGGACCAGATCAAAGCGCTCGGCGGCGAGGTGGTCGGCACGCACTACGCAGTGGTGGGTGAGTCGAACTTTGCACCGGTGGTCAAAAAGATCGAAAAAGCCCACCCGGACATGATCATCAACACCCTGGTGGGTGACTCGGTGCTGTCGTTCTTTCGGGCGCTCATCGAGGAAGACATCACGGCGCGGATTCTGCCGGTGCTGTCGTTTACGCTCGGCGAAAATGAGCTGGCGCAGCTTTCCGAGCCGGTGCTGGCCGGTCACTACGTAGCGCGAACGCGATTCCCGACTCTGCCGAACTCGAAAGAAGAGCCGTTTGCGACTCGGTTTAAGCGCAAGTACGGCGAGCATCGTCCGGTCAGCGAGATGATGGAGTCGGCGTATTACGGGGTTCTGCTGTGGGCGGCGGCAGTGAAGCGGGCGGGCAGCGAGGAAGTGAACCGGGTGAGGCTGGCGCTCAAAGGTCAAGAGTTCGAGCTGGGCAACGTCCGGCTACGGGTCGACCCGTCAAACCAACACGTCTGGAAGCTCCTGCAAATCGGTCAAGTGACCAACGACAACCGCATCGAGGTCATCAAGACCGGCGACGCACCGATTCCCCCCCTACCCTTCCCTGGGCCACGCACGCATGCGGAGTGGCAGAGCTTTGCGGACTCGCTCTATGAAAAGTGGGGCGGCAACTGGGCCAATCCGCAGAAACCAAAGAGCAAAAAGTCGAAGTCAAAGTAATGTGCGGCGGCCTTGCAGGCTCCCACACAGCATGTCGAGGGCAACTGTTCGATGAGCATGCTTAAGTGGAAGTTAATGATTACAACGCTGCCAGTGCCACTGGTAGCAATACTGATTCGTTATATTCTTGAACACTTCTTCAAGAACTATATGAACAACTACAGCGGGGTCATGGACTTTTCGGCCCTGTCTCCGGTGCTGACTGGCGGAGTGTTCCTGATCGGTCTGATGCTGTCGGGAACGCTGCAAGACTACAAAGAAAGCGAAAAGATTCCGGCCGAGCTGGCGACCTGTCTGGAAACCATCGAAGAGACGGTGACCTGGGTTTGTGCCAATCGCCCTGCGGTGAACGAACGCCAAATGAAGGAGCTGGTCGCGGAAGTGACCGATGAAGTGATCGGCTGGCTTCTGCGCAAACGGACTCCCGAACAAGGGTTTGTGGCGATTGAAAAGCTCAATGGGCTGGTCAAGGAGTTCGACAAGCTCAACGCCGGACTGCCTGCGGTGCGGATGATGACGGAGATCCACAATCTGAGACGGACGATGACTCGGATTGGGGTGATCTCGCGGACCGGGTTTTTGGCATCGGGCTACGCGCTGCTCGATATCTTGGTGGTGTCGGTGCTGACGCTGCTCATCATCGCGTCGTACAAGGCCGAGTTCGGGGTGCTCGGCAAGTACATCATCATCGGCTTCGTGTCGCTGATTTACAGCTACCTGTGGCGACTGGTGAAGGATGTCGATGATCCGTTTGAGTACGCTCCCGATGGCGAGCGAACCGGCGCGGCCGAGGTCGAGCTGTTTCCGATTCTCGAGTATCAAGCGCGGGCGAAGGAACGACTGGCGGGTAAAACCATTGAGCAGCGCTTCGCGGAAGGGGTCGCCAAAGCCGATTCGGGAGAGAGCAGTGGACCGAGCTTGGCGGTGCTGGCCGGAGTGAGCATCGGCTGTCTGTGCATCGGCGCGTCGGTGGTGTGGCTGCTCAGCCGAGGCATGAATCCCCCCCCAAATACGGCACCGATCCCGCTTCCAGCGGCCACAGCAACACCAGCCACCGTCGCCCCACCTGTCGACGCAGCCAAACCGGCACCCAAAGCCGTCGAAATCAAAGACGCCGCACCTACCCCACCACCGGCAGCCAAGGCCGCCGCCCCAGCCGACGACACCAGCAAACCCAGCGTCGATGAAGAGCCTTCTGACGAAGAAGCCTCGAAAAAGCCCAAGCGCCGCCACCATCGCCGCAAAAAAGAATAATCACCTAGATGATCGTCGGGCAGTCGGGACGGCAGAGGCAGCGGATGCCCTCTTTGTGCAGCGTGATCTTGCTCGCCAAGTAATCGACGAGCAGCTCCTCACCGGCGGCGATGTCGCGGCCCGCTCGCACCACCAGGCGCGCTTCGATCTCGCAGTTGGGCGTGCAGCTATGGTTGATGAGATCCGCACCGCGAGGACCGGCTGCGCCGAAGTCTTTGACCAGGCAGATCAAGCGGTCTGGCTCGATGATGAGATCGATGGTCTGGGCGGACTCCCAGCGGCCATAGTCGACGACGCCGGACGAGTCGATGGGCAGCGCCACCGGAGTCCCCGGGGTCAGGCAGCCAATCAAGGTTCCACGGGGAATGGCGGTGCGGGCAAACAGACCTTTGCCAACGAGCCCAGCGCTGACCGTGACCAGATCAATACGAAGGAAGGAGTCCTCGGACTCCGGGACAATGCGGTGATTCGACATGTGAGGCTAAGGTAGGCGACCGGACGGAGGTGTTAGGTAAAAGCGCGGACGCCATCGAGGCAGGAGCGTGTCACAGTCAGACAGCACTCGTTAGAAGTAAGTGATGTCCCAGTGATTCGACTCTTTGGCGTAGAGATTGCCCGCCGCCGACTTGTACAGCGGTGCGCCATCGCCACGCTTGCCCTGGTAGGTGAAGTTATTGACGATGTAGTTGCCGATGCAGGTCGAAAACGAGATGTCGACCTTGAAGCCGTTCCAGTGGCTGTAGGTACCCGAAGCGTGGCCGGTTTCGGTGCCGCCGGTGATGGTCATTGCGCAGCCGCTCGCCCGCTTGAGGGTGACGATGCCGTTTACGGTGGTGTCGTTGATCTGATCGAACGAAGTGCAGGTCGAGTTGTTGCGGTTGGTGCAACCTCCGCTCGAGGCAACGCCAATCCCAGCGGCCCGAATCAGGGAGTCCGCCTGAGCCTGCGACAGCTTGGCCGCGTAGTTGGGATCCGCCCAATCGGGAGCAAACTCGTCGCCGGTCTCGACGCCTTCTTCACCATCGCCATCCGCAAACGCGACCGTCGAACCCAGCAGCGTCATCGCAAACGCGGTGCAGGCCAGAAGAGCACTCTTATTTCTTACCATCATCTCGGGACTCCTTCGCGGTGTACTCGGGTACCTCGATATGAAGCACCCTTTGGGATTCATATTGCGCGGCTGTCACTACCCCAGCGGAACCGTCTGCTCTGACGGTTCGCGAACGCGATAATTGGTTCGCAGATACTCGTCTAGCTGTTCCAGCATCGACTCCCCTTGGTACGAGCCCTGCGGGTGGTCGGTGTAGAACGTGCCCTCTTCGCACAGATCGCCCTCCCCTGGCAGCGGCTGCGTCGGCACTTCTCCGCCGGGACGACAGACCGCATCGATGAACACCAGGATCGCTTTCGGGAGCCGCTGCTTGTCATCCGGATCGGACATAAAGCTGTGGATCAGGCTGCCGATGCTCTTGCCAAGGTCGGTTGGGTCCATCCCGTAGCCGTGGCCGAAGTAAATTACCGGATAGCGCAGCCCTTGGTTTTGCGGCTCGAAGTAGCCCGGCGGCAGGATCATGCTAAATGGCGTCTGCCGGCCTGTCTTGAGCTTGAGTGACAGGCCCTTGGGCACCAGGCGCGGATCGTCGGACGGCTGAATCGCGGTATCGGCATCGGGCCAGCGGGTCAGCAGGAACTTGAACAGCACGATGGCGCGATGAACCACCTGTGACACCGCTCCCGCATGCCGACCATCGCCCGTCTCTGCCGCCCGAGCCTCGGAGATTTCGGGGTTGCCGTAGCGAACAAACAGCCGCCGCCCGAGCTTGGACATATCGACATCCCCGGCCGAAAACGAGTTCTCTTCGGTCGGAGCTTGACCGGTGAGCGCCGGAAACCCACCAAAGAGCTGGGTCGACAGCCCCCGTGAGGCCAAAAGCCCAAACAAATAGCCGGTTGAGATGTGGGCGTTGAAAAAGTCACGGATGCCCGCGTCGTAGTAAATGTCCTTCTTGGAGAGATCCAAGAGCGACATCTTTTCGGCCAGGGAGTGGGGATCGTGATCCATCCACTTCACGAGGCCGGGGTTGTAGTCGAAGCGCCCGTTGCCCTCGCCGTGATCGAAGCAGCCCGGTGTTCCGCCGTCGATCTCACAGCCCTTGCCTTTGACCCCATCGAGCCCACTGTCTTCGAACGGCTCGCCTTGGTCGAAGCGGAAGTTGCCCTCACTGCCACCGGGATTCTTTAGGTAGTGATAGTTGTCGCCGGAAGGATCGGGGTTGCGAACCGGGTCGTAGCCTGGCTCTTTGGCATCGGGCAGGCCGTCGAGTCCGACGTCTTGGAAGGGCTCACTCGCCTGGATCACCACCGGCTCTCCGGCGTCACGCTTGCCGTTGCCGTTGACATCGACCGCGAGCGCGATCTGCACCGGATCGGTCTGCGGCTTGCTGCCATCGAACACGCCTTGCTTGCCATCGGCCTCGCCACCATCGCAGAACGTGATGACGTCCCACTTGCCCTCGGGATTGAAGCGTCCGTCGTAGAAGGACTTGCCGGTGGGGTCGCTGTTTTTGCCTTTGAGGACGACCGGATTTTTGCAGGCCTGATCCGGAGTCTGCATCACCGTAGAGGAGGGCACTCCCGGCGGCAAAAACGGATCTTGGGGGTTATACATCGCCCAGTTGCCAATCGCCCGGACCAGATCCCGGTTGGCGCGAAGGTAGAGCTTGCGGCGAAGCGTCAGACCAATTCCCTCGCCAAGCTGAACCGGCATCGCCTCAAAGGAGCCGACGTTTTCGTTCTGGCCCCGAAGCGGTGGCCGCGCCTGCGGACAGGTCTGCCCAATCTTGCCTTTGCCCGCTTTTTCATCGGCAGCGGTGCAGAAGCCGCCAAAGAACATGTCGCGAGTGAAGCCCATGCTGTAGGTGAGATCCGGTCCGGGATCGGCCCCAAGCACGCCCACCGCATCAAAGCGCTCGGGATGACGGAAGAAGTACATCGACGCGCCAATGCCGCCCATCGACACACCGGCGACCGCTCGGTAGGTGAACTTGCGCTTCACCGTCACACCAAGGTCCACCGGCATCGCCACTTGGAACGTCGCTACGTCTGCCAGCGTCTTGTCCGGCCCAAGCTGCGCCACGTCGTGCCCAGGCAGATGAAATCGAACCTGACCGCCCTGCGCGGTCGACACCGTAATGTTCTCGACCGGCGTGACGTGCGTGGGTGCCTGTCCGAAGCGCGACAACACCACCAGTCGATGGCGCAGCGACAGAAACTTGGAAATCGAGGCAAGCGGTACCGGCAGCACGATGTCGAGGCCGCGCTGTCCAACGGGCTGACCAAGCTGTAGCACCACCGCCGAACCGAGTCGGGTATAGCCATCCAGCGACAGATCGGTTCCCTTGCGTACGCCAACCATTGGCATCGGATTCGCCGCCGCTTCGCTCGGGTGAACGCTGAGGCAGACGCGGGCCCCCTGGACCTCGGGGTTCGGCGCACTCAAGGTTCGCGGCTCGGGAAGGGCGGCGCTGCAGGATGAAAGCTCCGGCTCGACGGGAAGCGAGTCGGTCGCCTGCGGCTCATCACAGCCCCAGAGCATGATTCCGGTACACAGCACCGTCCACCTGGCTGACCGACGGGAAAACAACCTTCGAGACGAGGATGGAAATTGCATGGCGCGGAGTGTAGCCTGAGACAAATGGAATCCGTCACGCTTTCCGATAGCTTGAACGCGGGTCCACTGGCGCTGCTGCTGCAGGGGGTGCTATCCGATACGGCGCGGCGACACGGAGATAGGCTGCCAGGACTGAGCTGTCGGCTCGGTATGATTGCCAGCGACTCACGCGAAGAAGTCACGCTGGTATTTGGGGACAATGGCTGTCTGATCTTGAACACCCTGATCGAGCCGGACCTAACCTTTGAGGCCGAGAGCGAGCTATTGCCCCGTCTTCAAATGGTGCCGACGCTGCTGGGCCTACCGATCTTTGTTTCGCCGGCGGGTCTGGACCTGATGCTGTCGCTGTTACGCCGCCCGCTGCGCATCCGCGGGCTGACTCTGCTCTTTGTCAACCCCGCCCGAGCTGGTCGCGCCATCCTCGATACCGCACGCCTGGTGCGACTGCTCGCTGGAACCTACTAAACCGATCGAGCGGGGCCGACGGCTTGGGCCAGCGCAGACACACAGATTGGCAGCTCGGCCTCGCTGATGGTCCGGACATCGCAGAGCAGTCGCCCTCCCGAGACGCGGGCTACCACCGGCGGTTCATGACGCCTGAGCGCCGCTTGTACATGAAGCACTTCCATCGCTGGAACCGTCGGGGAGACCGCCCAACTCCACGGCTTCCGAAGCGGCTGCGCCCCTCCGCCCACTGCGGACCGGACGCGCACCAGACTCGCTGATACCCCATGCTGTTCGAGCGCGGTTTGCAGTCGCTCGGCCCGAGTGCGCAGCTCGGCTTCGGACATCTGGAGCATTCGCCAGGTCGGAATCTGGTCGGTCAGTCCGTCTCGGTACAGCTCCAGCGTCGCTTCCAGTGCCGCCAGCGTCAGCTTATCGGGCCGCAGCGCCCGCAACAGCGGATGTTTTGCCAGCTTGGCCATCACGGTCGCACTGCCACACAGAATCCCCGCCTGCGGTCCGCCGAGCAGCTTATCGCCCGATAACATCACCACATCGCAGCCTTGGGCGATGACCTCGGCCACCGTCGGTTCTGACATCTCTGACGGAGAGCTGCTGTCCTCCTCGGCTGTCGCAGACTCCTCGCCGACCACTCCCTCTCGCTTCATCCGCAAGAGCGCGCCCGATCCCAGGTCATACAGACAGAGCAGTCCGCGCTCGTGGGCAGTATGGGCCAGCTCGGCCAGCCCGACTTCCGCCACAAAGCCAACCTGAGCGAAGTTGCTGCGATGCACCTTCAGATACGCAGCCGTCGCCTCGCCCGTTGCCGCCAGGTAGTCACGCAGATGGGTACGATTGGTGGTTCCGACCTCACGCAGCCTCGCCCCCGATGCCTCCATCACATCAGGCACCCGGAACGAGCCACCGATTTCGACCAGCTCGCCACGAGAAACCACCACTTCACGACCGGCGCACAGTCCGCCGAGCACCAGCAGCACCGCCGCCGCATTGTTGTTCACCACCAGGTGCGCCTCAGCTCCGGTCAGTTTGTGCAGTAGCCTCGACAGAGGCTGCTGACGACTACCACGCGTGCCGCTATCGAGCTGATATTCCAGGTTGCAGTAGCCGCTCGCCAGCTCCTCCATGCGTCGCAGCGCTCGCTCTGCCAGCGGTGCTCTTCCCAGGTTCGTGTGCAGCACCACGCCGGTCGCATTCACCACCTTCCGCAGGGACGAAGCCAGCAGCTCACGCGCCCGACTTGCGATCTCGGCCGTCGACAGCACCAGCTTGGGATCGGTAAATAGCAGCGTGCCATCCAGAAGCTTTCGCCGCGTCACAGAAAGCTCATCACGCACCGCTTGCACCACCGACCAGCGCGGCAGCTCCGCAAGGAGCGTTACGATCTCCGGTTGCGACAGGACCGCTTGGACTTGGGGTAGCCGACTCAGGCGCAATGCCACACTTTCGTCTGTCATCATCAGGCTCCCAGCCTGTGCAAAACCGTCACCACTTAGCCAGCCGCTCCAGCACCTGAGCCGGACGATTGGTGATGATGGCATTTACACCATGGCAGTTTACCGTCGCCACTTCGCTTGGACTATCGACGGTCCAGGTGTTGACCCGCAACCCTCGCTGCCGCCAGCTACGCATCGAGGGCCCATCGACGAGCTTGGCTTCGGGATGAACCGCCGCGAGCGACCACAGGGGGAGTCGATACAGGTTGCGCATCAGCTCGCCCTGCCCTGCCTCAAACAAGTAGCCGAGCGGCACGCAGCCCTTGGCTTCGGACTGAAAGCGCAGCAGTTGAAACGGATCAAACGAGGACACCAGCGTCTTGCCGCTGTCATTGAGCCGTCCAGCGCGTAGCAGCACCTGTGCAACCGCCCGTGCGAGCCCATCGTCAAACGGAAGCCGCAAATACTCGTAGGAATGGCTCAACGACTGCGACTTGAGCTCGACGTTGACCAGCGCGCTTGGCCCCAGTTCAGCAAAGACCTGCTCGAGCGTAGGCACACGCTCGCCTTTGCCTACATCAAAGCGGCGCAGCTCTCCAAGTGGAGTTTCACGCACCCGCTGGTGCGAACCGGGTGCCTCGCGGGTTACTCGAGCCAGCGTGTCATCGTGGACCACGACCACTTCGCCGGATCCACAGAGCATCACATCCAGCTCGACGCCGTCGGCACCTTGCTCGATCGCTGCCCGGAACGCGAGAAGCGTGTTTTCCGGGTGGTCGTGCGACGCCCCCCGATGACCAAGCACAATGGGGCGGGCGGCACCAGACCCACCCACATCAGACATGAAAGACAGAGGCTGCATGTTGGGAAGAAGATAGACTAAGCTAAGTTAGGCGTTTTGTTTCGTGACGCCGGCACCACCCGTATGTCCAGCGACGATCCGCGTATTGGCAGCGTGTTTGGCAACTTCCGGCTCTTGCGCAAGCTTGGCGAGGGCGGAATGGGCATCGTCTACGAAGCCGAGCATCACACAATCGGTAGACGAGCCGCCGTCAAGGTGATGCACGCCGAGTTCGCGAAAAACGACGAGTACGCCAAGCGCTTCCTCAATGAAGCGCGTGCCGTCAACATCATCCGTCACCCGGGTCTCGTCGAGATCTTCGAGTTCGGGCAGGAGATGGACGGCTCGCTGTACATCGTGATGGAGTTCTTAGAGGGCAAGTCTCTCTTCGATCGCTACGTGCAGCCGGGGGTGAAGCCGACCGCGATTGAGGCCGCTCGACTCGGAGAACAAGCCGCCCGAGCGCTCGCTGCAGCCCACGAAAAGAACGTCATCCACCGCGACTTGAAGCCGGAAAACCTGATGCTGGTTCCGGATCCAGTGCGACCGACGGAGGATCGCGTCAAGATCCTCGACTTCGGAATCGCCAAGGTCGCTCGGCGCAGCAGCCAGGCCTCGGCGACTCCTCGGGAGTCCGGCAAGCGGGGCGCTCGCACCGGGGCTGGCTCGTACCTTGGGACGCCGCTCTACATGGCCCCCGAGCAACACGGTGGGGCCGAAGACGTCGATGGTCGCGCCGATGTCTTTTCGTTCGGGCTAGTGCTCTACGAACTGCTGTGCGGCAAGTTGCCATATGAAACCAACTCGCTGGCGCTCATTGCCAAACAGGCGACGCCGCTGCACGAGCTGAGCAAGGCTGTACCAATCAAGCTGTCCCAACTCATCCAGCGGATGATGGCGCTTGAGCCAGGACAGCGCCCGACGATGTCCGAGGTCGCCGGCGAGCTGTCGGCGATCGTCAAAGCGAGTCGACGTCGGGTCAGTCCAGTCCTCACGGCGGTTGGGGGCGCAGCGTGCGTGGTGGTGTTGGCGGTGGCGGGTTTGGTGATCTGGAAAGTGGTCCATGTTCCGACGCTGCCTGAGGCACGAGAACAGGCGCTCAAAGTCATCCGAGCCGGTCTGGTGGCAGGGGATCCGGCCGAGCGTAGCTTGGCACTGCGAGCGATCGAGCTGAGTCGCGATTCGGGCTTTGGTACGCTGGCGCAGCCGCTGCTCAGCGATGGACAACCAACGGTGCAAGCCTCCGCTGCCAAGACGATTGGTGAGCTCGGAGCGGTGGCGCTTGAGCCGGATCTACTGTCGACGCTGGAAAAAAGCACCACCCCGCGAACCACGGTCGAGATTGCGGCGGCGCTCAGCAAGCTATCGAATCCACGTGGTCCCGAGACGCTGCGCTCACTGCTTGCGAGCAGCGATGAGCTGACCAAGGTCGAATCGGCGCTGCGTCTGGCAGAACAAGGTGACTCAAGCGCGATGGCGCTGTTGCAAAAGGCGACGACGGGGGAGCCGCAGCTCGCCATGATGCCGCTGCTGCTTTCGTTGGCTCGTGGTGGCGACACGCAGGCCCTGGCCAAGCTACGGCAAATTTTCGACGGCAAAGCGCAGAGTGCCGACAAAGCGCGGCTGGCGTATCAGCTGGCGCGACTCGGTGACGGGAATGCGCGAGAGTGGCTCGACCGCAACGCCCAGGCGGATGGACCGGATCAACTGCGAGCAGTTCGCTTCTTGGCCCAGCTTGGTGACACAACCGGGCAAGTGCTGCTGGAAAAAAACTCTAGCGATGACAAGCAGCCGGACACCACCCGCGAAGTAGCTGTCGAGGGACTCGCTGACTTGGGTAAGTCCGAAAACGCGAGTCGGCTGGCCCTGGTGCTCGGGGAACGGAACATTAGCAAGCGACTGCGCTACACAACCGCTGGCGCAATCCTATTACTGGCGACGGGAACACAGACTCCACCGGAGGAGCTATCGCTCGGCTGGGCCAAAGCAGCGCTCGGCAGTAACAGTGAGTCGACCCGCGAGCTGGCCGTACTTCTTCTGGGGAGCGAGTCGAGCGGCGGCAGCATGGATGCCCTTCGCAAAGCGCTCTCGGATCGGTCCGCCAATGTGCGTAAAAGTGCGGTGGTGGCGCTGGCCGATCGTGGTGGCAAGGATGCACTCACTGCGCTGGCGACTGGGTTAACCGATGCCGATAAGGACGTTCGGTTGGCGGCTGCCCAAGCGATGGGCAAGGTGTCATCTGCTCTGATTCGACGTGGCGATTCGGAGGCCCCGAAGCTCGCAGCAGAAAAAGTGAGCAAACTTCTCCAATCGACCGACGAACGGGAACGAATGGCAGCGCGGGGAGCACTGCTCGGAATGGGCGACACCAGCCAAGCCACCGCCATGCGAAGCGGGGCCCAATCAAGCGACTCTGCCGTCCGTCGCCAGGCCATCGAAAACAGCGACTCAGACGATGAGCTGCTCACCAAGGCGCTCGAAGACAGTGATAGCAAGGTTCGCTTCGCCGCCGCCCGCAAGCTGGCCCAAAAGGGAAACAAGCGAGCGATTCCCGTTCTACGCGAGGTGGCGGTTTCATCGGATCTCGACTCTGTGGTTGCGTACGGACTGCTTAGCAAGCTCGGAGAAGACGTCGAGCCACCCCCGCAGAGCGTCATGGTGGGCACCAGCGTTGCGGAGCGACACGCGATGCTCGGTACGATTTCAGAGCTGCCAGCACGGGCGGCCAAAAAGCTACTGCCCACCCTGGCCACTGACCCATCTGCTGTGGTGCGCCGCCGGGCAGCAGAGGTCGCCCACAGCCTCTATCTAAGAACCAAGGACGCCTCGTTTTTGCCAATGCTGCGGGCGCTTCGCAATGACTCGGATGTGCTGGTTCGGTCGCGAGCGAGCCAACTGCTGGGCGACTTGGCGAAACAAAACCCCCAGGTGCTGACCGAAAAGGCTCCCGTTGAGAAGCCAGAAAAAGCACCGGAGAAGACCCCAGATAAGGCCACGACGCCCAGCAAAGATCCCGTCCCGGTCGATCCTCCCCCGAGCAAAGATCCGAATCCGCCGTCTAGTGGTTCGGGGCTGGTGCAGTTCGTAGGAGAGGACGGTCTGAGGGTGCAAATCGACAAAGGTGCCCCTCAGTTGGTATCCGATAAGCCGATCTCTTTGCCCGTCGGAAAACACCGCATTACCTCGGTCGGGGGTGGCCAAGACGTCCAAGTCAACGCTGGTTCCACCGTCACCGTGAAGCTGCTCGGCACCCTGACAGAGCAGCTTGTTCACGACGCAAGCGATGCACTTCGCAGCAAGGATCTGTCCAGAGCCCAGACGCTGATCGAGAGAGCTCGTCGGGTGGGGCTGCGAATGGGGGCTCGTCCCCAGCTTATGTCCGAACTGGTCTATTTGCAGGCTCGGCTGTACGACGCCCGAGGTCAGTGGCGCGAGGCGATGAACGAGTATGGCAAATACCTGACGTTGCCGGTTTCCCACCAGCGCCCCGAGACCGCTGCTGCAGTACGATCCGCCGTCGCCAAGCTTGCTCCCAGAATGGGCCGTATCCAGATTTTTACGCTCAAAGAGGGCAAATGTAAGCTCACCGAAGAGTACTTCCTACCGCCGGGCGAACACCTCATCAGCCTCGGTGGCGGTAAGTCCAAAGTGATGTCGATTTACGCTGGGCTCACCACTCCCGTGAGGCAATGCCCCTAAGGATCAGGTCGCAGCGGCTCGGCGTAAGTAGGCTGGCTGGGCTGCTATCGGTGACGATCTCAGCGTGGCCATGCGCGGCCGTGCCGCAACAATTGCCCTATCGTCCCGTACCGCAACCAGCAAAGAGCCCGCTGGCCGATAAGTTTGCAAAGCTTCTGGCCGATGGCACAGCCGCCCTGCTGGCCAACGATCCAGGTCGCGCCCAGCCTCTGCTCGAGCAAGCGTTCCGCATCAAACCGACCCCGGATCTGCTGTATCAGCTTGGCAAAGTGGCCGAGGCGCAGGGCCAATCCCTAGTTGCCGCCGATCTATATCGTCGCTATTTGGATAGTGGGGCCACCACCAGCGATGAGAAAATCGCCGATTCTTTGCGCAAGCAGGTTCTGGCCGTCCCACCTTCAGTTAGTGAAGTGACGGTCGCTGGCTCGGGTGGGGCTTTTCTTCTCGTCGACGGTCGTCTTGTCGGAGTGCTTCCTCTCAATCGACCCTTGCTGCTGTCACCCGGTCCACATCGGTATCGGCTCGAATCCCGTGGCATTACTTCAGAGAGCGATCCTTTGACGATTCCCGAGGGCCGCACTGCGGAGCTGCACCTGACTGCTGGCAGCTCCGGTTCGCTCATCGCCGTGCTCACGATCAACTCGCTGGCGATCCTTTCGATCACCTCCACCGGGCTGGCCGATCACAGAAAGAAGCAGGCCGAGGAAGCGATTGCCGTTGCAGCACTCAACGAACACACGGTCGTTTTACCGCCGGAAAAGATCGCTGAACTCGTCGCTGGTGAGCCGCCTTCATGTCTGCAAAATCAGCCTTGCCTCGATCGTATCTTTAAGAAGTCCGATACTCGCTACCAGCTCACGTTTTCTCTGCGTCCCCACGGTGCGTCGAACGCCATTTCCGTGACCGCGGACCTGCTTGATTTGGCAAGTGGACTCATCGCCGCTCACCAAGAAGAAAACATTGCTGCAGATGTCTTAGGCAGTGCAACGCTGTCTCTCACCCGGCGGCTGTTTCAGACCGCACTCAGCCGTCCTCGCGGTACGCTCCAAATCGAATCCAATCCCTCGTCAGCTACCGTATCGGTCGATGGCCGAGTGCTCGGAGCGACACCGCTGTCGCGAGTGACTCTATCGGGAAGTCATGTCGTCACCATCGACCAACCCGACCATGAGCCGTACCAAACCACAATCTCGGTCTCCCCAGGAGCGACCGTTCAACTCACCGCTGAACTCATCCGGCGAGCACTGCCTCTTCCCCCTCCTCCACCGCTACTCACCACGATTCCCGGCGAGTCGTCCCGCTCTCGCAACCTGCGATGGATCTTTGGGGGGGTTGGGATCGTGACGGGACTCACGCTGACCGGGCTCGGCGTTTCTGCTCTGTCTCAAAATGGAACCTGCGGCGACAATCCTGCCCCGGCGAGCGGCACCGTCTGTGAACTTCTCTACAACACCACTGCGATTGGCGGTGGCCTAGTAGGCGCTGGCATTGGGCTCACGGTTGGCGGAGCGCTCATCATGTTCTGGCCCAGTCGCAAACCTCGACAGGTCGCAACGCCTTCCAGCCAGCCATCCGCTAAGCCATAAAAAAAGCCCCACCGACACCAGCTAGTTGGCATCGGTGAGGCTTATTGGAGGCGCCGGGAGTCGAACCCGGGTCCGAAAGTGCTTGGCAGGGGCCACTACGTGTGTAGTCGGTGTTTGATTCACCCGCTGGAACTCTCCACCGACATAGAATCCCTTGGGCTATTTCACCTTTGGTTTCGCCAGCCTCGCGGTGAAAGCCGAGGGAGCTATCTCGTTTATTTTGACACCCCGTCTCAAGTCGCGAGAACTACCCGAGGGGAGCGGCTCTCTGTCTGGTTATTAAGCAGCGAGAGCGTACGCGTTATCGTTCGCGTTTCTGATTTTTCCGCTGGATTTACGAGGTAACGAATCCTCGACACGCAACCGTCTACTCAGATCACCCCCGTCGAAACCGTTACGCCCCCGAACTGGGGAGCAACCAAGGGCAAAGGCAGCATACGCACGCGATCGGTCGACGTCAACCTATCGGCCTTGCGTTAGTGAACAATCGCAGTCCCCCCATCAACCACCGCTTGTGGCGAAACGACCTTCACCGGAGGCTGCGGCACGTTGATGGGCGGTGGCGGTTCGAGGAACTTGCCGAGCTCTCGACCGGTCTTCCAAAAGCCATGCTGGTACACGAAAAAGTCGTACCGGATGGCATAGGGATGTCCTTTGCGAACGATGCGTACTCGATAAACCGGGGTCGGCTGCACCAGCGCCCGGTGGACCACCTTCTCTGTGTCGCTTTGCTTCTCGGCGGGCAAGTTATCGACTCGGGTCACCTCGACGTCGTCGTAGTGGTGTTCATAGATGCTGGCCACCAGCTCCGCTGCCGCCGGACCAAGGAGCGGCTTGGCGAGCAGCTCATAGCGGGGCCAAAACCGTCGAGCCTTATCCGGCCCAATCAGCATCCCCAGCTCCTCAGGCGACATCTTCATCGATGCCATCATCTCGACAAGTCGCTGTCTATCATCTCTCTTCGCCGCCGTAAGCACGTCTGTCCACAGCCGAAGCAGCTCCTTCTCGCTGCTTCCGTAGACGCCCGGCTCTAGCGGGGGTTCCAAAAACAGCTTCGAGCAACTTAGCGTCGAAGCCATCGCCAACACCAAACCCAACCCGAACGTTCTGCGGCCTATCTTGAACATCCTTCCCATCATCTCCGTCGGCTAATCCTCTGGTGTCGATCACTGTGCCGACTTCCAGCGCTCTCTTACAGTGCAAACTGCCACCCTTGCCGAAACCTTGGCACCTGCGGTATGAAAGCGGCCTGGGCGTGGGGCTGTGGATAACATTGTGGGTAACCCTCTGATTTGGGCAGTGGATGAAGTGGGAGAAACCACCTGCTGTGGAAGACTCGGTACTTTATCCACAGTGTCCCACACATCCATCCACAGGCGATGTGCTTGATTTCCAAGGACTTAGGGTAGTTTTCCAGAAATTCACAGGCCCGAATACGGTTACGAATTGGATCTATATCTAGTGATCCAGATCAGGTAGAACCCTGTGCCCCAGGTCTCATTTACCCAACAGGTTGGAGAAACAGATGGAGTTCAGAATCGAGAAAGCAGCGTTCCTCCAAGCGCTGTACTACGCGCAGGGCATTGCGGACAGGAAGTCGACCATGCCCATCCTCGCCAACGTGCTACTTCGCTCGGATGGCCATGACCGAATCTTGGTGGCTGCCACCGACCTGAACCTCACCGTCACCACCGAGCTGCCCTGCGAAGTGCAGAGCGAGGGTGGACTGACCGCTTCAGCCAAACACCTGCACGACATCGTCAAGTCGCTGCCGAGCGACAAGCTGAGCCTGCGCCGTGCGGATAACAACTACGCCGAGCTGTCGAGTGGCAAGGCGAACTACAAGGTCGTTGGTCTGCCCGATCGCGACTTTCCGAAGCTGCCTCCTCACCGCGATATCAAGTTTCATCGTGTCGACGGAGCGGTGCTACGCGACCTGATTGCCAAGACCTTCTTTTCGATTTCCGCCGACGAGACCAGGAGCCATCTCAACGGAGTGCTGCTTGAGTGCGACGGAGAGGGAGATCGTGCCTTTGCTCGCATGGTGTCGACGGATGGTCACCGGCTGTCGAAATGCGAGCGACCTCTGCCGGGTGCTCCGAAGCTCATGCCGGGAGTCGTCATTCCTCGGCGAGGTCTGATGGAGATTCGACGGGCTCTCGAAGGCAGCGGCGGCAACGTCGAGATTGCCAGCCACAACCAGTACTTCTTTGTTCGTACCGGTGCGACTGTGCTGTCGGTGCGCCTCACTGAGGCGAGCTTTCCTCCGTACGAGCAGGTGATTCCGCGAGATCATCAGCGACGGGTGGTAGTTAAGCGTGCGGAGCTGTTCGACGCGCTCAAGCGTATCGTGCTGGTTGCATCCGAGAAGACCTGGGGAGTGAGGATGGGCATCGTGAGCAGCGTGATGCGCATCGAATCGGACAATCCCGACCTGGGTCAAGGCCGCGAAGAGCTCGACGTAAACTACGAAGGCCCCGAGTGCAACATTGGCTTTAACGCCAAGTACATGATTGAGCTGTTGTCGGAGATGGATACCCCAGAGGTCCAGCTTGAGCTCAACGGTGACCTCGATCCGGGAGTGCTGCGACCTCTCGACGAAAAGCAGGGCGTTGGCAATCAGTACCTCGGCGTGATCATGCCCATGCGCCTGTGAGCGCTTGCTGGTCCGTAGCCTACATACCCGCGACTTCCGCAACCTGCGCGACGTCGATTATCGTCCTCACCCACGGTTCAACGTCATTTTTGGCGACAACGGGCAGGGTAAGACCAACCTGCTCGAGTCGATCTTCCTGCTCGCTACCCAGCGGTCATTTCGACGCAGCCGTCTCGATGACTTGGTTCGATTCGGGACCGACAAGGCCGAGGTCGTCGCGAGCATCTGTCACGCCGATGTAGAGCGACGACTGGCCATTCAAATCCTGACCAAGCCCAGCCGAAAAGTGACTCTCTGTGACGGAAAGTCAGCTCGTAACAGCGACTACTTTCAGGGTGTCCACGTTGTGCTGTTTGCACCTGAAGACTTGCTGCTTCCCAAGGGATCTCCTGAGGAGAGGCGACGATTTTTGGATCGGGCGATTTGGAACACCTGTCCGGGCTATCTCGACGAGGTAAGGACCTATGAGCTGCTGCTGAAGAGCCGCAACGCGGTGCTGCGCAACATGTTGGTTTCGGCCGGAATGCGTCGACCATCCCGAATCACTGCGCCACTTGGTGACGGAGAAGTGGCAGTGGACGGAGAGAGCGGCGACTCCGAAACGATGCTCGAGGTGTACAGCCAGCAGCTTGCTCAAGCCGGGGCACGGATCATCGATCGTCGTCGACACTACCTACGAACGATAGCTCCCCAAGTCGAGGCCACATTTGACCGAATCAGTCGTAGCGGACTGTGCGCCAGCCTCGAGTATCAGGCCAAGGTCAGCAGTCGCGAAGTCGAAGCCGCCAGTGCCAGCGAGCTGGTGGGCTTGTTGCAAGAGCAGTTCGAGCGTGACCGTCGGAGAGACCGAATGAGGGGCTTTACCCACAGCGGACCTCACGGCGATGATATGCAGATAAATCTCGACGGACGAGAGGCCGCCCTGCATGCCAGTCAAGGACAGATGAGAGCACTCGTGCTGGCACTCAAAATTACCGAGATTCAGCACCTGTTCTTCTTGCACGGCGATCCCCCGGTGCTGCTGCTCGATGATGTGTCGAGCGAGCTGGATGCCCAGAGAAACGGGTACTTGTTTGATTTTTTACGGGCGATGCCGAGCCAAGTGTTCATCACCACGACGAGCCCGGAGTACGTCAAGCTCGACCAAGACCGGCTCGACATGAGGATGGCTCAAGGAGGCATCCTGGCCGGTTCTTCGCACATGGTGGGTTCAGAGATTGAGCCGTCGTGAAAAAGGGCACCGTATGGGGAAACATGTGCTACGTTGCGACCTCTTTTGGCGGCCAGGTAGAGTCCGGCTGCTAGGCAAATCGAGGAGCTTTCGTTGTCTGCGACGAGTGAAAAGGCCGGAAATCCGGCGGAAAGCGACAGCGGCACCGCTGCCCCCGCGAAAGATACCTACACCGGCGAGAACATCCAGGTTCTTAAAGGACTGGACGCGGTGCGGAAACGACCGGGCATGTACATCGGTGATACCGACGATGGAACCGGTCTTCACCACATGGTCTACGAAGTCGTCGACAACTCCGTCGACGAAGCCCTGGCTGGTCACTGCAAGAACATCGATGTGATCATTCACACCGATAACTCGGTGACAGTCATCGATGACGGACGTGGCATGCCGACGGATATGCATCCGACGGAAAATAGGCCAACACCGGAAGTCATCATGACGGTGCTTCACGCCGGCGGAAAATTCGACAAGAAGAGCTACAAAGTATCGGGTGGTCTGCATGGCGTCGGTGTTTCGGCCGTCAACGCGCTGTCCGAGTGGCTCAAGCTGGAGATTCACCGCAACGGCAAAATCTATCGCCAGGAATACCATCGTGGCGCGCCGGTGACACCGCTTGAGGAAGGCGGAGTCTCGACGAAGAATGGCACGCAGGTGACGTTCAAGGCCGACGTCGAGATCTTCACCCACGTTGAGTACTCGTACGAGACGCTGCATCAACGGCTGCGCGAGCTGTCGTTTCTAAATCCTCGGCTGCGAATCGTTCTGACCGATGAACGAACGGACAAAAAGTCCGATATGTTCTCCGAGAGCGGCATCGCCGGATTCGTCAAGGATCTGAATGTCGCCAAAGATCTGGTGATTCCCGAGCCGATTTTCCTGTCAGGTGCCAGCCCCCACCCCGAGATCGACGAAACCGAGGTGATCGCCGAGGCTGCCATTCAGTGGAACGACAGCTTTTCGGAAAGCGTCATCTGTTTCACGAACAACATTCGCAATCGCGACGGTGGATCGCACCTGACCGGGTTTCGACAAGCGCTGACCCGCACCATCAACAGCTACGCGACGGCAAACAACCTGCTGAAGGATATGAAGCAGGGCCTTGCGGGCGGTGACTTGGCGGAAGGTCTCGTCGCAGTCGTTTCGATCAAACATCCCGATCCGAAGTTCTCGAACCAGACCAAGGATCGCTTGGTGTCGTCGGAAGTCACGGGAATCGTGAACTCGGTGATCGGCGACCGGCTGGCCGAGTGGCTGGAAGAGCATCCGCGTGAGGCTCGGGCGATCATCGGCAAGAGCATGCTGGCCGCTCGGGCCCGCGAGGCCGCTCGCAAAGCCCGCGAGATGGTGCAGCGCAAGGGCGCGCTTGAGTCGCTGTCTTTGCCCGGCAAGCTCGCTGACTGTCAGGAGCGCGATCCGTCCCTGTGTGAGCTGTTCATCGTCGAGGGTGATTCGGCAGGTGGATCGGCCAAACAAGGTCGTGATCGTCGCACCCAGGCCATCTTGCCGCTCAAGGGCAAGATCCTAAACGTCGAAAAGGCCCGGCTCGACAAGATGCTGTCGTCGCAGGAGATCGTGACGCTCATCACCGCGCTCGGCTGTGGCGTGGGGGAAAGCAAAGACGTCGCGAAGCTGCGCTACCACCGCATCGTCATCATGACCGACGCCGACGTGGACGGTAGCCACATCCGAACGCTGCTGCTCACGTTCTTCTACCGTCAGTACAAAGAGCTTCTCGACGGTTCGCTCGATCGCAAGCACTTCATCTACATCGCCCAGCCGCCGCTTTACAAAGTGAAGAAAGGCAGCCGCGAGGAGTACCTGAAGAACGAGCACGCTCTCGAAGAGTATTTGCTACGGTCGACGGCAGATGACCTGGTGTTTGAGTCGGAAGACGGCAAGCTGCGAGTCACCGGCGATAAGCTGCGCGAGCTGTGGCGCTTCGTTGGCCGATACGCCCGAGCGCTGTCGGCCTGCGACAAAAAGTGGGACAGCCGAATCGTTGAGGCTCTCGTCAAGGTTTCTGAAATCTCGACGGCGGCGCTTTCGGAACAAGAGGCGCTGCTCTCTGCCATCTCCCGGGTTGAAGTGTATCTTCGCAAGCACTTTGGCGAGATCAGTGAGCTGCAAGCGCAGGTCTCTCCAGATGGTGTGAGTGGGGCGCTGCGGGCGGTGATCCCGGCTCGGTACGGTGGAGCGCGGCGCGAGACGGTCATCGATCAAGCGATGCTGTCTTCCTCCGAATACGGCGAGCTACAGCGAATCAGCGAGCGGCTCAAGCAGTTTGGCGACGGTCCGTTCGTGCTGGTGGATGGCAATAGCCGTCACAAGGTCCATCGCTTGGCAGAGCTTGCGGCGCTGTTTGACACGATTGGCCGCAAGGGTCTCCAGATCCAGCGCTACAAGGGTCTTGGTGAGATGACCGCCGAGCAGCTCTGGGAAACCACGATGGACCCGACCAAGCGGACGCTGCTTGAGGTCCATGTCGACGATCTCATCGAAGCAGAGCGGCTATTTAGCATGCTGATGGGAGAAGCCGTCGAGCCGCGTCGCGAGTTTATCGAACAGCACGCTCTGCATGTCCGCAATCTCGACGTGTAGCGGCTGCCAGCATCATCGTATGTTTCTCCATGTCTGAGAGCCCTTCCGCAAGTCCCGCCGCCCATTCCTACGTCAGTCCTCCGCAAGGTGCGCTGTATCGCTACGCGGAGTCACAAATTCCCACGGTCCATGGCGAGCTTCGGCTCGTGGTGTATCGGAGCATGCCGGTCGATTCATCGTCGCCACCGCTGATTGTTCCGATGCAAGACGAGCACCTAGCGATTGTGATCGGGGAGGTGGCCGGGGGCGAAAACGTACCGTGTCGGGTTCACTCGGAGTGCTGGACGGGCGAGTCGCTCGGCTCGCTCAAGTGCGACTGTCGGGCGCAGCTCGACTCGGCGTTAGAGAGCATGGTCCGCGCCGGTCGGGGCGTGGTCGTGTATTTGCGGCAAGAGGGTCGGGGCATCGGTCTTGGCAACAAGATCCGGGCCTATGCGCTGCAAAATGACGGCAAGGACACCGTCGAAGCCAATACTGCTCTAGGCTTTTTGCCCGACCTTCGTAGCTACGAGATCGCGGCGCAAATTCTCAAAGACCAACAGGTCCGATCGGTGGCTCTGTACACCAACAATCCCGACAAGCTCCGCGAGCTGCAAGCGGCGGGCGTCGAGGTGAGCGAGCGAGTGCCGCACTGGGTATCGAGCCACGAGTGGAACAGCGAGTACTTGGCAGTGAAGAGAGCCAAGCTCGGTCATCAAACGTAATTCCTTGGATAAGACATGACGCAAGCCACCGTTGATGGAGTGAAGAGCGCCTTAAAGGCGGTCAAAGAGCCTGTTTTGGGTCGCGACATCGTGTCCCTTGGCATGGTCAAAAAGATTGAGGTCGACAAGGACTTCGCCTACATCCAAGTAGACTTACCGACGCCGGTCTATCGAGACCGCCAGACGCTTGAAAAGAACGTCCGCGAGGCGGCCTGCAAAGCACCGGGCATCAGCGATGCGCGCTGTCTGATTGGGGTCAATGTGCCCTCGGGCTCTCGAGGCGCGGCGACGCGACTTCCTTCCGTGAAGAACGTGATTGCGGTGGCAGCGGGCAAGGGTGGCGTCGGTAAATCGACGGTGGCCACGAACCTGGCGGCGGCGCTGCGGATGCAGGGGGCGCGGGTTGGGCTGCTTGATGCCGATGTCTACGGACCGTCTCTGCCGACCATGCTCGGCGAGACCGAAGTACCGGCGTCCACCCGGACCGGCAACAAGATCGGGCCGGCGGTCTACTACGGAATGAGCGTCATCTCGGTGGGCTTCTTCACCGAGCGCGACGGGGCGGTGGTGTGGCGAGGGCCGATGGTCCACAAGCTGCTCCAGCAGTTTGTCGAAGACGTCGAGTGGGGCGAGCTGGATTATCTGATCGTAGACCTGCCACCGGGCACGGGTGATGCCCAGCTTTCGCTGACCCAGCTTCTGCCACTGACCGGCGTGGTGATCGTGTCGACCCCGCAAGAGGTCGCCCTCATCGATGTCGAAAAAGCCGTCAGCATGTTCAAGAAGCTTGAGGTACCGATCCTCGGCGTCATCGAGAACATGGCCTATTACATCTGCCCGACCTGCGGCCACAACGACGACATCTTTTCGCGGGGCGGCGGGGCCAAGCTGGCCGAGTCGCTCAGCGTGCCGTTTTTGGGCGAGGTGCCACTCGATCGCAAGGTTCGTTACGGCGGCGACGTCGGACGTCCGATTGTGATTGGTGCCCCGGACAGCGAGCACGCCAAGATCTTCATGGAGACCGGGCAGCGCGTCGCCGAGGGTGTGATGAAGATCGTGCTGTCAGGACCGCGACGGCCGGCGGGCCTCGTCCAAGTCAAGTAGCGACTTCACCGAGTCCGGCACTTCCTCCCAGCGGTCCCAGTCCTTGGCGACCCGCCGTTCGTCTTCCGAAAGCAGCAGCGTTGCCACCCGTAGCCCGCGCAGCACCCGCTGTAGCGAGTGTTCCCCGCTGGCAATCGCTTGTTCCAAGTGCGCACGCACGGTGGGAAGGTAGCGGGCCAGAAACGACTCCAGCGGTGCCCCCGGTTCGCTCTGGACAGCCGCGACGTCCGCTGCTGTGAGATCAACCGCGAGCAGTCGTTCCAAGATCTGCTTGGACACCAGCGGCATGTCGCAGGCGAGGGCGATCACCTCACGGCCTTTGGCGGCCAGCAGCAGCGCTCGCAGACCGCCCATCGGACCGATCCCCTCCGGCTCATCGCGTAGCTGCGGGATGCCAAGGTGCTGGTAGGCCGCGTGCTTGCCGACCAGCACCGTCTCCAAGTCGACAGACTCCGCGAGTCGCCGCAGACCCAGCACAATCGGCTCGACAGTACCCGGCGCAGCGCCCGCGATCGGCAGCAGTCCTTTGGGATAGCCCCCCATCCGTTTGGCGGCACCGCCGATGAAGATGCCGCACAAGGGCCGGTTCATGGCGCAGGCTGGGCCAGCAGGATGGCGCGAGCTTCGTCGAGCGTGGCGACCTTGCGACCGACCGCCTGGCAGATCGCGACCGCTTTTTCGCACAGCTCCGCCGAGCCTTTGGCGAGCACACCCTTTTCCAGGAAGATGTTGTCTTCCAGCCCGACGCGCACGTTGCCACCCAGCCGAGCCGCGACCTCGGCCATCGGCAGCTCGTGACGCCCGACGCCCGCCACGCCCCACGACGAGCCCGGAAAGTCATCGTTCAGACGTGACACGAGCAGCTCTAGGTTGCGCTCGCTTGCCTGGAGCGCCCCCCGTACCCCAAGGACAAACTGCACGTGCAGGGGCCGCTTCACCGCGCCTTTGTCGACCAGCTCCCGCAGGATGTCGAGGTGGCCGAGGTCGTAGATTTCGATCTCGGGGATGATTCCCGCTTGGGCAATGCGCTCGGCAATCCCGAACGTGTCGAGCCGCCGGTTCACAAAGATGTCGTCGCCGAAGTTGATGGTGCCGATGTTGAGGGTGGCCATCTCCGGCCGCTCGCTGCCGCCTACGGAAAGCGGACCACAGCGCTCGTCCACGGACATTCCCACCGCTCCGCCCGTCGAGGTCTGCACGATGACCTGACAGCGGCTGCGAATCGCGGCGATGGCGGCCCGAAAGCGCTCGCGGTCTTGGCTCGGGTTGCCCGCGTCGTCGCGTACGTGCAGGTGAATCACCGTCGCGCCCGCCTGGACGCAGCGCGCCGCTTCCTCGCCAATCTCGTCAGCGGTAATCGGTAGGTACGGAGTCTGCGATCGTGTGGTTTCGGCCCCAACAATCGCGGCGGTCAGGATCGCCGGTCCCGGCCGGCCGATGCGCTCGCCTGGCAGCGGTTGACGACGGCAGTTTTGTGGCACGACACAGGTTCCGCTCGCCTTGCAGACCAGCACCGGCGAGCCGTGTAGCTGCGCGGCGCTCGGCTGTTGTCCCGGCGTGGTCAGCGGCGAGATGTACTTGTAGGCGCGGAAGCTCATCTTCAGCGAGGTCTTGCCCCACGACACGACCTCGCCGACCGCCTCGATGAAGTCCCCCGAATAGACCGGCGCGAGGAACTCGACCGAGTCGTAGGCGCGAAACAGACCCTCATCCCCATCGGCGCGAATGCACAGCTCGGTCGCGACATCGCCAAACAGGGACAACATCTGGGCCCCATCGACGAGGTTTCCGCCGTAGTGGGGCTTGGACATGCGAACGACAATCCTGGCTCTCATGGGCCCGCATGTTGGCACAGCTTCGCAGCCGGCCCAAGTCTACGGCGCGGCCAGCTCGCCAAACAGCGCGAGCTGCTGCGGCGGACCCAGGGGCGCGGCCGAGATCTTGTGAGCGCTGAGCGCGGCGGCCACCTCGCTACTGAAACCGGCGGTCAGATAGACCTGGCGCACCCCCGATGCCCGGGCGTAGCGAACCAGCCCGGCCCGGCTCAGGCCATCGGCAAGGTGCAGCTCTTGCGGGGCCACCGCCAGCTTCGGCGGCGGTGCCGCGTGTGGCCACCACAGCACTTCCCCCGGCGCGACCGTCCGTGCCGACACCGATGGCAGCTTGGGAAAGCGCGGCAGCGACTGGCACCACTGCCACGCCCGGTGCAGATCGACGTGCAGCTTGAGCGGCCCGAGATCGAGCGTGCCGACCAGCTCGGCCAGCTTGACGATGGACGAGCAGCGCACAAGCAGCGGCACCCCCATCGTCTGGGCCAGCGCCCGCTCCGAGCGGACCGAGTGCGCCATCTCATCGAGGGTGGGCAGCTCCAGGTGCAGGGGAGCCCAGGGCGCAGCAATCACCAGCGTCTCGGCCTGGCGAAGCTGGAGCGGCTCCAGCAGCTCGGACGACTGCTCGCTGGGCTGACCGGCGACGATCACCCGCTCTTCGCTCGGTAGCTTGACCCACAGCGACGCCGAGCCCGGCAGGTCACTGTTGGCGAACAGCTCCAGGCGCAGGCTGCCCCAGAAGAACGGCCGTCGCAGCGGTGACAGCAGCTGGGCACCCTCGGGGGCCCGATGCAGCGCGCTCAGCAGCGACAGCGTCGTTTGCGTCGTCAGCAGCGTGCCGGCCCGCTTGCGCGCCCTGGGAATGGCGCGCACCGAGGACACAAAACACAGCCCGTGCGCCCGCAGGGCATCACACCACAGCGCCGAGCCCACCAAGTGAACCCCTTGACGCCAGGTCACCGTAGGCAGCGGCTTGCGGGGACTTGTCGAACGCTTGCGAGGCGAAGGACTCACAGGCAGCTCCCGCTAACCGGGATTGGGCATTGCATCGCTTTTGGACAGATCTCCCGTCACCGTCAAATCAGGGGCAAGGCCGCTCAAGTCACGGACGGGCGGCGGCACCAGATCCTGAGAGTACGGACAGGCTTCGTCGTTTCCCTTGAGATGACAGTAGCCATCGACGCGGCACTCGTACTCATCCGGACAGCGAGGCTCACTGGCGTTACAGCGGTAGGCACACGCGGGCAGCTCGGGGGCAAAGCAGTGCGACAGGTTGAGTGCGCCGCCTGCCAGCGCAAGTGCCAGGGTGACGTAGCCGAGTCGACGAAACCAAACGGAGACACGCGAAGTCATCACAGACCCCCCACGAGCGACAGACCGACCGTGCCCGGTCCAAGCGTCGGCAGCATCAGCACCTGTTTGTGCGGCTCGGCCTTGGGCTTGCGTACAAAGTCGACGATAAACAGCGTGATCGCAGTGGCGGCGGCCACCCCACCCACCGCAAACAGCGCGATCGCGGCGGTGTTGTAGCTTCTGCCCTCGCTCTGGAGCGTCGTATACGCCTCGCGTTCGCTGTCGGTGTAGACGAGTGGTTGGTCCCCAGAGACCAGCGTGGTGCGGCGGCGAATCTCATCAGCGCGACTTTGGGCCCCCAGCCCAATCACTGCCCCGCCAGTCACCAGCGCCACAGCCGAAGCGACCGAAATCCAGCCCGCTATACGAAGCTTGCTTGGCGGTGGTTCGAGCGGAGTAATCGGCGGTGCGGTTTCCACAGCCGGTGGTGGTGCAGGCACAGCCGGTGGTTGTCCTTGCGCAACCGATGGTGGTCCCGCCACAGCCGATGGTTGTCCCGCCACAGCCGGTGGTTGTCCCGCCACAGCCGATGGTTGTCCCGCCACAGCCGGTGGTTGTCCCGCTACAGCCGGTGGTTGTCCCGCTACAGCCGGTGGTTGTCCCGCCACAGCCGGTGGTTGTCCCGCCACAGCCGGTGGTTGTCCCGGTGCTTGCGTCGGTTGCGCGGGCTTGGCCGCTTCTGCTTGTGCGGCTTCGATGGCTTTGATGCGCTCTTCGATGGCGACCCGGTCGGGTGCTTGTGGGCTGGCTTGTAGGTACGCTTTGTAGGCGGCGAGCGCCTTCCCCTGATTGCCAGCGCGCTGCCACGACTCACCGATGCTTTGGAGCAGCGTGGACTCTTTGGTGATGTCGAACGCGGCTTGATACTCACGGGCCGCCAGCTCGAACTTGCCCGCGGCGAAGGCTTCTTGTGCGGCGTCGAAGTGCTGACCGGCTGCAGCGTAGTCTTGGGCCAGGACCGGCTTTGCCGCCAGGCTCATTCCGCCACAGAGTGTGAGCGTCAGCGCCCACCGACCGAGAAAAAGTCTGGCCAGCGAAAGCCTGACCCGTCGCGCCTTCCCGGAGCTTGTGTGTTCTTTGGTCATCGGGCCCGCAATCCTAACTCAGAGCACTGCGACCTACGCACTCGTTTTGTTGCGAGGGTGGCCTAAGTGGTGATATGCGAAAGGCCCCATGTCGAAGCGAAACACGTTTTGTTCCACTGCCCTAGCAGTTGCGGTGGGACTCTCCGCGCCTGTCACTACACCTAGCGAGGCTCGTGCCAACAATACCGGAAGCGAAGTCAAGCGTAGCAAAGGCGATAGCGGGCCGCGAGAGATCAAGACCCGAGAGCTGATGGCCGAGCGCGAAGGGCTCAAGCTCAAGCTGTACGAAAAGTGGCGAGTGGGTAACGAAGACTCGTGGAAGGCAAACGGCAAGGTGATCCTGCTGGTCCACGGGGCAACCTGGGCCAGCCGCTGTACGTTTGACCCGGACCCGGACCACGGGTACTCGATGATGGAGATGCTGGCGGACGCGGGCTACGATGTCTTCGCCGTCGACCTACACGGCTACGGACGGTCCGAGCGGAGCGATGGCGACTGGACCGATGCGCAGAGCGCAGCCAAGGACGTCGAGGCGGCGGTCGAGTTCATTCGGGCGCTGCGCTGGGTCGAGCGGGTTCACCTGTTCGGCTACCAGTGGGGCGCGCAACCGGCCGCGCTGTTCGCCACCCAGAAACCGCACAAAGTCGGGCGACTGGCACTGCTCGGGATGCGCTATCGGATGATTGACAAGGGCGCGAGCGTACCACCTGGCCCGCTGCGGACGCTTGGGCAGCAGGCGTCTCTGCTGAAGCCAGAAGACGGCGACCTGGACCCCGAGTTTGTGAGGCGGCGGGCGCAGGTCTGCCGGACCGAGTCTGCTTCGGCCCCAAACGGTGCGCTGATTGACCTGACCCGACCGAGCCCGGTGGACCCAGCGAAGCTAAAAGTACCCACGCTGGTGCTGCAAGGCGAGCGGGACGGCTCAGCAGAGAGCACCCAAGACCGAATCCAGTTCTTTCAGCAGCTCGCCAGTCCCGGCAAGTGGTTCACGTTCCTGCCAGGCATCGGCAAGTACGCGCCGATCGAACGCAGCCGCACCAAGTTCGACCAGGTCCTGCTGAGCTTCCTCGACCAAGCGCAGTAGTCGCTGCGCGAAGCCGGGCGCTGTCCCGTTAGCGGTCTAGGACGGCCACGCACTCGACTTCGGCGGTGTGTGGCATCAGGTCGATCGGCTGCACGGTGCGGGGGGTGAAGCCAAAGTGCTGTAGTTCCCCGAGGTCGCGTCCTAGGGTCATGGCATCGCACGAGACGTAGACGATGCGGCGGGCCGAGAGCGCGCCGAGCATGGGCACAATCGGTCGGGCACCGCCTCGCGGTGGGTCAAGGACGATGGTGTCGCAGCGGGGGCCGTCACGAAGGATCTCGGGCAGGGCTCGTTCGACAGAGACGGGCTGAACGGTCAGTCGCTGCTCCGCCCGTGGGCTGTGGGCCAAGTCGCGTAGCCGAGCGGCAGCGCGAGGCTCCCCTTCGACGGCCAAAACGGTGCCACCAAGTGTCAGCAGGGCGCGGGTGAGGTTGCCGCTGCCCGCGTAGAGCTCCAATACCGATGGGGGCGCAGTGTGGCCCGCTGCGACGGCCGCTTGCACCAGCATGGGGAGCAGGCTGTGGCCCGGTTCGCTGGCTTGGGCGAAGCCATCGGCACTGGCCGCCAGCGGTCCGAGTTCTCCGCCGATGTCGACGGACGCTGCGCCAAGCACTTCCGAACCCAAGATCGCGCCGCACAAGGTTCCCTCATCGATCAGTCGCTGTAGCTCGGCGATCACTTGCGGGCGGCGGGCGCTGCGACCCAGCTCGACCGCGAGCTGCACCCTCTGCTGACCCTGCTGCTCACCGACCAGTGCAGACACCGAGCCGCCAGCACCGATCAGCGTGGTGAGATGGGTTGCTTTGGCAAACAGCACCGCTGAAAGCTCCTCGCGGAGCACTGGACAGGCGGCAATCGGCTGCCGCCCGCTGGTGCGCGAGATGGCAAACGACAGCTTGGCCCCATCGCTGCCGTGCATCACGCCGAGCTTGGTGCGGATGCGGTAGTGCTGTTCGGGGGTAGGGGCCAGGATCGGCAGGACCACCGCACCGCTATGGCGGACGGCGCGGGTCACCCAGTTTTGTTTGGCAGAGAGCTGGGTAGGACGGCTGACGTGCATGATCGGACAGCCGCCGCAGCGACCCGGTGCCGCCAGCGAGCAAACCGGAGCGACCCGATGTGGCGAGGGGGACAGGACTCGGCGAAGCGTGCCTCGGACATAGCCTTTGCGCAGCTCATCCAAAGAAACCTCGACTTCTTCTTCGGGAGCGCCACCCGGCACGAACACGATGCGGCCATCGGCGAGCCGACCGACCGCTTCACCGCCTGCGGCCAAGTCATGCAGATGAACCTGGGCGCGCAAACCGGTCTGCTCGGGCGGGCTTGGCATGCTGGGCGTGGACAGAGCGGCTGTGGCAGGGGAGGTCGACGAAGTCTCGGTGGTGGACAAAGCGCCCGCATAAAAGGACAGGCTCGCAAAAAGTGCAAGTGCGGTTGCTCCTCGGGGTCGGGTCGTGATACGAGCGAGACAAGCCATGCGACGCTTGCTACCAGCCGGTCTGCTGCTGCTTTCCACCCAGCTCGCCCACGCAGAGCGGCGTGAACTCAGCATCGGGGTGCAGCCGCTGTTTGGCGTGGGTTATCTGGCCGACCGCACCGGCTACGGCGGGGGCGGCAACGGGCACATCCAGATCGGGCTGTCCGACGCGGTTTCCATCATCGCGTTTGGCGGTGCCTCGTATCACCCGCTGGCCGCCAACGCCGAGCAGAAGCTGGCAGAGGGCTCGCTTTTCGCGTGGCAGGCCAGTGTCGGGGTGTCCTACGCGCTCGACATCGTTCGCATCCAGCCGTTCTTCGAAGCAGCCGTCGGCGTGCTATCGCTACAGACTCGGCTCGGCAAGGAGACGAGCGGCGGCCTGCAAGCGGGGATCTCGGTCGGACTCGGGGCCGACTACCTGCTAAACCGACGCTTTTCGTTCGGCGTGGCGTTTCGCTATCACGGGGTCGTGACCGACCTCGCCAACATTCCCTTGTATCTGACGGTGGGCCCGAGGGCCCAGGTCCGTTTTTGGTTATAAGATATGGCGGCTCAGCTTGCGGACTTGCAGCGTCGAAAGCTGCGACGATTGATGACGCTGGTGGCGATCTTTGCGTACGGACCGAGCGCGCTGCTCATCACGATTGGCGTGCTGATCTTGGTGTTCGGGCACGCGACCAAGGACGTGGTCTTCGGGATCATGACGCTGAGCTTGACGGTGACGTTGCTTGGCGGGGTGGCCCTGACGATTGTCTACGTGCGGCGAGAGTCGAGCGTCGCGCAGCTACAGACCGAGTTCGTCAACAAGGTGTCGCATGACCTGCGGACACCGCTCACCTCGATTCGGTTGTTTGTCGAGACGCTGCAGGCCAAGCGGCTGCAAGATCCTGAAAAGATCCAGCAGGTGCTCGACATCGTGGCGACCGAAACCAAGCGGCTGTCGGAGATGGTCGAGCGACTGCTCGGCTGGGCGCGCATGGAAGCCGGGCGGCGCAGCTACCGCTTGACCGATGAGTCACCGGCCGATGTCATCGACGCAGCGCTGCGGGCGTTCGAGCCGCAGGTGTTGACCTACGACGCGGCGCAAATTCGGCTCGATCGGCAGCTTGCCGACGATCTGCCCAAGGTGCGGGTCGATATCGCGGCGATGAGTGAAGCGCTGCTGAACCTGCTGCAGAACGCGTTTCATTACACCGGGCCTAGTAAGCTGATCACGGTGCGCTGTCAGCGGCGCGGGCCCCAGGTGGCGATCAGTGTTTCGGACAACGGACCGGGCATTCCCAAAAACGAGCAGCGACGAGTGTTCGAGAAGTTCTATCGCTTAACGCGACCCGAGATGCCGCTTCAACCGCCGGGCACCGGTCTGGGCCTGTCGATGGTGCAGCACATTGTCGCGGCGCATGAGGGCTCGGTCACGGTGGAGAGCGAGCCGGGACACGGCGCAACCTTCACGGTACTTTTGCCCGCGCTGCCGTAGTGGTGGACTCGAAGGGGACCGATGAGCGAGACGATCCTGCTGGTCGAAGACGATGTGTCGATTCGCAAAGCGCTCCAGCTCAACTTGCAGCTCGAGGGCTATGAGCTGCTGTGTGCAGAGGACGGCGAGATCGGGCGGCGACTGTCGGAGAGCGAGCACCTGGACCTGATCGTGGTGGACCTGATGCTGCCGCGACTGTCGGGGCTGGATCTGATCCGCGAGCTGCGCCAGCGGAGGGCCGAGCTGCCGATTTTGGTGCTGTCGGCCAAGGATCAGGAAGCCGATAAGGTGATGGCGCTGTCGCTTGGGGCCGATGACTACATGACCAAGCCGTTTGGGCTGGCCGAGCTTTTGGCGCGAGTACGGGCCCTCCTGCGGCGTGGGCGGCTGCATAAGAGCCTGTCGAGCAGTCCGAGCAGTCCGGGGAACAAAGCGACGTCACGGATTTACCTGGATGTGCCAGGGCGGCGGCTCCTTGTGGATGGTCAGGACATCGAAACGACCGCCAAAGAGTTCGATCTGTTGCGGCTGTTCATGTCGCATCCCGGCCAAGTGCTGACCCGCGACCAGATCATGCAGCGCCTGTGGGGCGGAGAGCACTTTACGCTCCGAACCATCGATAACTTCATCGTTCGGCTGCGGAGCAAGATCGAAGAAAACCCGGACACGCCGGTTCACTTAGAGACGGTCCGGGGCGTCGGCTATCGCTTTAATCAGTAGCCGATCGCAAAGCTGCAAATTCTAGCGGGAGCTGTGGCAACATAGATTGCACTCGGAATCTATGTCCGAGCTACTGCTATGCCTGAGGACAACCGTAGCAAACTACTAGGGATCGGCGTGCGGGGGCTGCTTGTCGCCTTGCTGCTTTTGGTCCCGCAGCAGGTGCTGGCTCAGCAACCGATGATTGTGGCGACCGCACCGTTTGATGGTCGAGAGCTGGCTCATCCGCCGAAGAAGCCGATCGAGCCGGGCTTCACCGCCAGCGTGGTCTATGAGGCGCTCACCGAACGGAGCGCTGGACGGCCGTATCGGCTGCTCGCGCCGGACCTGTGGACGGGAATGGCGCGGCTCAAAAACCAGGGCAAAACGGGCGACCTGCTCGGCATGGCCAAGCTGCTTGGGGCGCGACTGGTCGTGGCCGGTTACCTGGAAGCTACAAAAGGACCGGATCATCCCAAGCCGTACCGATTGAACGTGAGCGTCTATGCGGCCGATGGCGCGCTGCTTGGCCAGCTTTCGTTTGATATCGACCGGCCGCTGCTCCAACCGGCGACCTTTGCCGACAAGGGGTCGGCCATTCAGCTCCTCATCGAGCAGTCGCTGCTACGGGCGGTGGCACCGAATCAGCCGGCGGTGGCACCGAATCAGCCGGCGGTGGTGCCGACTCCACAGGTGGTGCCGCCGCAGCCAGCGGCCAGCCCAAGCGCGGTGGTGCCGACGAAGGTGGTCGCAAGTACGCTGCCGCAGCGCCGTGGCCAGGTGGAGCAGCTCGAAGACAGTGAGCAGGTGCAGTTCGATCCGCGCAAGCCGAAGACCTCTTTGGTGCCGCTCAGCGCGGAGGCGCAAGACCTTCTCCAGCGGCGACCGCCGTGGCAAGCGGCGCTGCAACTGGAGCTGGGCTACCTGTACAACACGCGGCTTCTGCAAAACGAAGGCTCCGAGCTGCGCTTCGGTCGCTCGGGCGCGCATGGCATGGTGATCCTTGGCGAGTTGTATCCCCTGGCGCTGCTGCCAGCGAGTGGACCGCTGCTGTCGGGAATCGGCTTGCGGGCGCAGGTGTTGCTGCCGTTTTGGCCAGACATTGCCCACGTGCTGCAGCCTGGACAGCCCCAATCGGGCAGCTACGCCGCGAGCGAGCTACGCTACGACATCGCCCTGCGCGGCCACTGGAATCCGTGGAACCAAGTGCTGCGTCCCGACATTGCGATCGAAGCGCTGTATGGCGAGCACTCGTTTCAGACCTCGGCCAAGCAGAACATCGACTACCTGCGCGTGCCACCCTCGAACTATCGCTATGTCGGCGGCGCGCTGGCGGTGCGACTGTTCTTTACCCAGCGGGTGTCCGTCACAGCCGGTGCGACGCTGGCCAAGCACTTGAGCTTGGGCCTTATGACCCGCCCCGGCAGCGAGGGCGGCAGCATGGCGGAGGCTCGCGATCGAAACGGCTTTTTGTCGTACGGTCCGGGCGACGGCTGGCAGTGGCGTCTGGAGGGCTCGTCGCAGGTCAACGTCTATCGCGGACTCACCCTGGGCGCTCGGCTGTTCTTTGAACAGAACCGGCTGCGCTTTGACGGCGGTGGCAACATCCTTCAATCGAGCGGCCAGCCGGTTACCACGGCTACCGACGACTACCTCGGGGTCATGGCCACCATTGGCTACACCTACCAGCCTCGGCTTGTTCGCTAGCTCACCTTGGCGTCCCGCATCACCCGCGCAGCTTTCGTTGAACTGCCGAGTATTTGTTAGTTGGAAACCAAAAAATGTCTGACCAGTGATATAGTTACGCTCCATGACGGTCTCTTCTCTGCGAGCGCTGGTCGTCGACGACTCCGCCACCATCCGCAACTTTGTCACTGCAACCCTGGAGCATGCAGGCTACGAAGTCACGACCGCCAAGAGTGGCTTCGAAGCGCTCAAGATTTTACCGAGCGCTTCGTTTCACTTGGTGGTTACCGACGTCAACATGCCCGATATCAACGGGCTTGAGCTGGTGCGCTTCGCACGAAAGAGCACCGCTCACCAGAACACGCCGATCATCATCATCAGTACTGACGGACGGGACAAAGACCGTGATCGGGGCATGCAGCTTGGTGCCTCGGCGTATCTGGTCAAGCCGTTTCCTCCCGAGACGCTGATTGAGCTGGCGAAACAGGTGACGGCACCGGGGGCAAACATCGCGCCGCAGATGGTGTCGCAGGTCAAAAAGTCCTAGCTCGAGTCACCCCCGCACATGTTGTCGGTGGGTGGTCAAGGTGGTGAAGAGAAAGCGATGGCCGAGCAGGGCAGCGACAAAGTACGGGACGAGTTCCTGTCTGAATCGCAGGAGATCATCGAGCAGCTCAATCGAGATCTTCTGGCGATCGCTGATGCGTGCTTAGGTCGAGATCCGTCCACCGAAGGCATCCGCGTCGATCCCGACTTGATCAACAGCGCCTTCCGAGCGGTTCACTCGCTCAAGGGACTGGCCGGTCTGTCGGGCGTCGAGCGGATGATGCACATGTCGCACCACGCCGAGAACCTGCTCGACGCGTTGCGGCTTGGCAAGGTGCTGCTAACCCCGCATGTGCTGGATCTGCTGTTCGAGGCGATTGAGCACTATCAGCTCATCTGCGCGGAAGTGGCCGACCATGGGCTGCAAGCTGCGTCGGTGCCGAGTGCGCTGGTCGACGACTTTGTCACTCGCGTGAATCGGGCGGCCAATCCGACGGCGAAAGGGGCTTCCAAGGCGGCGAGCGAGCCGACCTCGGGCGACTTTGAGCTCGACCCCGCGCTGGTTGCGGCCCTGACCGAATACGAAGAGCACCGTCTCAAGGAGAACATCCGGACCGGCAAGAACCTGTACCGCGTCTTGGGTTCGTTCCCGCTGATGACGATTGATGTCGAGCTGGAGCACATCAAGGCGTCGCTCAAGCCGGTCGGCGAGGTGATTGCCATCGTCCCAGGCTCGTCCGGTACCGACCCAGAACGAATCGATCTGGAGGTGCTGCTCGGTTCGTCGCATAACTCGTCGGCCATCGTCGGCGCGGTGGGCAATGCCCCGGCGCGGGTGGTCCAAGTCTCCAAGCGGAGTGCGCCGCCGACTAGCTCAGTGTCCATCCATCCAGAGCAGTCCGGGACTGGTCAACCGCAGCCCTCGCAGATCCGCTCGCAGGTGTCGGCGCGCAACGGAAATGGCTCGGCTTCGCAGGCAGCTCCGGTGACACCTCCGGCTGCGTCGAAAGAACCGCCGCAGAGTGACAACGACGGTGACGGTGATGGCAGCGGTCGGCAAGAGCCCGGACACACCCTAAAGAGCGTGTCCCAGACTGTGCGCGTCGACATTCGCAAGCTCGACGTGCTGATGAACATTGTGGGTGAGCTGGCGCTGGCCCGGTCGGGCATGCAGGTAGTTCACGACGAGCTGCGTCGGGATCGGGTCCGAGCCGAGCTGGCGCGGGCGCTGCAAGACGAGCTGCGCGCCCTGACCCGAAAGCTCGACGAGCTTCAGGCAGGCATCCTGGCGGTGCGAATGGTTCCGCTGCAGCAGGTCTTTGACAAGCTGTCCCGGGTCGTTCGGCGAATGTCCCGAGAAGCAATCGGCAAGGACGTCCACTTTGTGGTGTCAGGCGGTGATACCAAGCTCGACAAGCTGATCATCGAGGAACTGTCCGATCCGCTGATGCACCTCATCCGAAACGCAATCGATCACGGCATCGAGGACCAAGAGCTGCGGCTGGCGCGTGGCAAGCCTGCGGCGGGAACCGTGGCGATCAACGCCGAGCAGCGCGGCAACCACGTCGTGCTGGAGATCGAAGACGACGGCAACGGCATCGATACCCAAGCGCTGGTGCAGCGGGCAGTGGCTCGTGGACAGATCAGCGAAGACCAGGCTCGCGATATGCCTCGGGCCGAGATGTACGAGCTGATGTTTCTGCCGGGCTTGTCGACGCGAGCGGTTGCTGACGAGACGTCGGGGCGCGGCGTCGGCATGGACGTGGTCAAGACCAACATCTCGCGCATGGCTGGCATCATCGAGGTCGACTCCGAGCCGGGCCATGGCACGCGGCTCACGATCACGCTGCCGATCACGCTCGCGATCATTCAGGCTCTGGTCATCCGCGCAGCGGGTCGCTCGTACGCGATTCCGCTCAACTCGGTGATGGAGAGCTTGATGCTCGATTACAAGCAGATCCGCACCATCGAGCGCCGCGAGGTCATCACCTTGCGCGACCAGACGCTGCCGCTGGTGCGACTGGAAGACATCTTTTCGCTGCAAAGACCGGCGGACATGCCCGAGCCCAAGAGTGGCTACGTGGTCGTGGTGGCGCTGGCGCAAAACCGGCTGGGCCTGCTCGTCGATGATCTGGTGGGGCAGCAAGACATCGTGATCAAGTCACTCGGCAAGACGCTCCAGGGGATTCCGGGCATCGCGGGTGCGACGGAGCTGGGCGGACAGCAGACCGCGCTGGTGCTCGACGTGCGGGCAGTGGCTGAAGAAGCCATGCCCCGTATCTCGGAGGTGGCGTAATGGCGCAACAGAGCAGCCCTGCAAGCACCTTCGAGTCGACTGGCGGTCGGCATCAGACCGGAGAGCTGCGCCTTTCCCGTGATGTCCTGACGTTCCACATCGCCGATGAAGAGTACGGCATCGGCATCGAGCACATCCGCGAGATCATCAAGCACCGCGTCGTCACCGAAGTACCGCGTGTGCCGTCGTTTGTCGCTGGCATCATCGCGGTCCGAGGTCTGGTCATGCCGGTCCTGGATCTGAGACAGCGACTGCGCATGCGAACGGCGGGCTTGTCGCAAAAGTCGCGCATCCTCATCGTGAGTCGGCCCGCCACCGGCAACGAAATCGTGTCCGAAGAAGAGCGCGAGCGGTTCGGCCTGGTCGTCGACCGCGTGAGCGAAGTGGTTCGCATCCAAGAAGTCGACATCGAGCCACCCACGGTTCTGTCAGGCAAAGAGTCAGAGTTTGTCGAGGGCATTGGTCGCGTTCGCAGCGAAATCGAGCAGTCGCAGCGCCGGGAAGCTCGGGTGGGGCCAGGCATGATCACCACCGAAGTCCAGCGCATCATCATCTTGCTCGACTTGGTGAAGGTGCTGTCGTTTGAGGTCATGCGCGCCGGGAGGATGTTATGAGCCGGGGACGACCGCTGCGCGGTGGCTTTGGTCAGAACGGCAAGATGGCCGAGCGCGACAAGCCTCGGGACGAGATCGTGCAGCTCTGCGGATTTCGCATTGGCGACGAAGAGTACGCGCTCGACATCATGCGGATCAAAGAGATCATCAATCCGCTGCAGATCACCCGCGTGCCCCGAGCGGCGGCCTTCATCGAAGGGGTCGTCGAGCTGCGTGGGACAATCCTACCCATCGTCGACATGCGCAAGCGTTTCGAGCTGCCACCCCTTAGCGCCGAGCAGCTTGAGGACTATGCGGTCCGGCGGGCACGCAAGTATTTGATCGTGCCTATCGAGGGTCGTTTGGTCGGCATGATCGTCGATCGCGTATCCGACGTGCTGCGAGTATCGCGTGAGGCGATTCGGCCACCACCGCTACTGACGCAGAACGACAATGCCCGATACTTTGCGGGAGTCTGTCACCACCGGGGACGCATCCTGATGGTGCTGGATCTCGACGCCATCTTGAGCAGTACAGAACGAATCAGCTTGGCGGGGCTTAACCAGGCCGCCAAGGGAGCGTAAGCATGACCGTACACCATTCCGCGTATGACCTGGTACAGCTTGCCCTCCTCTTCCGCGAGGGTGAGGAAGAAGCGCGACTTGCGGCAGTTCAGAAGCTGTCTCGACAGCCAGAGGACCTCACGGAACGCAAGGCCGTGCTCGCGCTGCTTATCGAGGTCATGGGCGACGATAGCTGGCAAGTGCGCAAAGAGGCTGTGGCGGCGGCGCTGAGCTGGACCGACACGGAGCTGCTGGCGGGCGTACTCGTCGATGCGATGAGCGAACCCGACAACATCGGTCGCCGCAATGCGGTCATCGAAGGCGTGATGAAGCTGGGTCCGATTTGCATCGGGCCACTCTTGGCCGCGCTGGCTCAAAAACCAGAGCATCGGAAGGTGCTGGTCGATGTGCTGGGCACGTATGGCGACACGCGGGTGATTCCATCGCTCGGTGAGGCACTGCTCGATGACGATGCCAACGTCCGTGCCGCTGCGATGGAACAGCTTGCGTCGTTTTCCAGCGAGGAAGTGGTTCCAGCGCTGAGGGCTGCACTGCGTAGTCCCGATATGCTGGTGGCCCTGGCGGCGCTCGATGGACTAAACCGTCAGCACATGGTTCTGCCGGTTGCCGAGGTGATGCCCCTGCTTGAGGCGGTGGCTTTGCGTCCGGCCACGATGACGGCGCTTGGCTACAGCAAAGATCCGGCGGCGGTGCCGGTGCTGATCGCGGGCTTGCTCGACAAAGCGCGTGGGGCGCGGGAAGCGGCGCTGGTGGCCCTGTATCGGCTGTATCAGCAGCTTGATGACAACGGGCGGACGCTGGTGATCGAATCGGCGCGACGACTCGATGAGATGGCGATTCGTTCCTCGCTGCGAGCGCTGCTAGAGGCGACGCCGCCGGTACGTCAGGCGACGGCCGCTCTGCTGGGCTGGACCGGACGACGCGAGATGCTGCGGCCACTGGTGCTGGCGCTCGGTGATGCCGACAAGAATGTCGGTGAGACGACCGGCCAAGCGATCCTGCAAATGGGTCATGATGCCATCTCGGTGCTGTGCGACATGCTGCCGACGCTCGATCCGCGCAGCCGGGCCAGCGCGTTCCACTTCTTTCGCCGCCATGCGGCCTTGATCAGCGATGCCGGTCTGCGGAGCCGCATCCACTCGCTGCTAAGCTACGGCACCCAGGACAAGAACCCGACGACCGCGCAGGCTGCTGTGCAGGCGCTTGAGTTGTTCCCCAAGGTCGCTCAGGATTAACGATGGCCTCGCCGAATTCCGGCGCGATTGTGCTCGACCCGCAGGCGTTCGATCTGCTGAGCAAGCTCGTGGCCACGCGCTTTGGGCTCGTCTACACGGCGGAGACGGCGTATCTGCTGGAGCGACGGCTCCAGAATCGGCTGTCCGTCCACGGGCTGGCTTCGTTCCTGGACTACTACCTTTTTCTGACCGACCCCAAGCAGTCGTCGACTCATCGAGACCGCGAGTTTCAGGAGATCTTCGAGATCTTGTCGACTCGCGAGACGTACTTTTTTCGCGAGTCGTACCAGCTCGACGCCTTTCGCGAAGTCCTGCTGCCGCAGCTTCACCACAAGAGACCTCGGGGCAGCTCGCTGAGCGTTTGGTCGGCGGGCTGCGCGAGTGGTGAAGAGCCGTATTCCATTGCCGTCGAGATCATCGAAAGCGGTCTGTTCGATAGCTGGAATGTCCGGATCGTCGGCTCCGACCTGTCTAGCCAAGCCCTGCACGCCGCGGTCCAAGGCATCTATGGACCCTCGGCGTTTCGCCAGACCGATCCCGGTCGACACAATCGCTACTTCCGTCCGCTTACCGGGCGCTGGCAAATCAGCGATTCGGTACGGCGGATGTGTACGTTTCTGCGGCTGAACCTCATCCACGATGACTTCAGCATCTTGGGCGGACCGTTTGACGCCATCTTCTGCCGCAACGTGATCATCTACTTTGACCGCGCCGATCGAAACCGACTGATCTCCCGACTGGCGGACCAGCTTGCGCCTGGTGGCTACCTGTTCCTGGGTCATGCCGAGTCACTGCTAGATGGCAACACACCGCTTGGCATCGCCCACCTGGGTCGCGAGCTGGTGTATCGAAAGCCGACATGACGATGGGCAAGACGCTCAAGGTCGTGATCATCGATGACCAGCCGGTGATTCGGCAGGCGATTGCCGGGCTCTTGCAAGGCGAAGCGGATCTGCAAATCGTTGGCCAAGCCGGTGACGGTGAAGAGGGTCTGAAGGTGGTCCACGCGACCCAACCCGATGTCATCACGCTCGACCTAGAGATGCCCCGGCTGGACGGCTTTGCGTTTCTACGGTTGCTGATGGCCAAAAACCCCCGGCCCGTGGTGATTGTCTCCAGTCATGCCACCCGCGAGAGCGTGTTTCGAGCGCTGGAGCTAGGTGCGGTCGAGTTCGTTGCCAAGCCATCGCGGATTGCTTCACGGGTGGACCTTTTGCCGGTGCGCGAAGACCTGTTGCGCAAGCTTCGGACCGTCACCAGGCTGAGCATTCGCTCGGTGGCAGAGCGCATGCGGCTGCAAGGGCAGGGCATTCGGCTACGGACTCGCTCCTCGGAAGATTTGTTAAACGGGATGAGCCTGCCGCTCGCACCCACGGTGAGCCAGCCGCTGGTCCCGCGCTTTCTGCTCTGTATCGGCGCGTCGACCGGGGGACCACCAGCGATTGCCACGCTGCTACAGGCGCTCGATGCCAAGCTGCCGGTCGCGGTGCTGATTACCCAGCACATGCCGCAGAAGTTCACCGCAGCGTTTGTGGACCGCTTGCGCCGCACCACGAGCTGGCCGGTGCGCGAAGCCAATCCCGAGCTTCCGGTGGTACCAGGTGAAGTGTTGGTCGCTGCGGCCAACCACTCGCTGTGTGTCTATCGCGATGGGGCGGTCGTGCGCGTCCGTCCGGCCAGTGAGATCATCGAGCAAACGAGCGGCTACGTGCCATCGATCGACCGGATGTTCAGCGCCGCCGCCGATGCGATGGGCAAAGCGGTGGTCGGTGTCATCCTATCGGGCATGTCCGGTGATGGAGTGGCGGGCGTCCAAGCCGTTCATAAGGCCGGTGGCCGTGTCCTGGTCGAGTCGCCCCAGTCCGCGGTGATGCCGAGCATGCCCGAAGAAGCCATCCAGACCGGCGCGGCTCATGACGTCGCCCCGCTTCCCAAGCTGGCCAGCCTGATCATCCGCCACGTCCTCAGCCGCCCGCTGTAGTCCCAAGACGATGTAGTGTGGGTGGGTGATGGCGGTGCTGCTTCTGATTTTGGTTGGCTACTTGTGCGGCTCGATCCCGTTTGGACTGGTGATTGCGCACTTTCGGCGGGTGGATCTGCGGTCGGTCGGCTCTGGCAACATCGGGGCCACCAACGCGGCGCGGGCGCTCGGTAAGGGCTACGGGCTGCTGGTGCTGGTGCTGGATGCGCTGAAAGCGACGGGGCCGATCTTGCTGGCGGAGCGCTGCTTCGCAAACCATCCGGACAAGCAATGGATCATGGTGGGCGTGGCGGCAGCGGCGTTTATCGGGCACCTGTTGCCGGTGTTTGCGCGCTTTGCCGGTGGCAAGGGCGTGGCGACCGCGCTCGGCTGCTTTGTGGCGATTGCACCGTGGCCAGCGCTGTGTGGGGCGGCGACTTGGCTTGTGCTGTTTGGGCTGACGAGAATCTCGTCGGTGGGATCACTCGGCGCGGTGCTGACGTTTCCGCTGTGGCTGTATGTGTTTTCGGCGAGCCCGCCGGTCTATGCGCTGGCGGGACTGTTTCTGCTCTTGATCCTGTGGCGTCATCGCGGAAACATCGCACGCCTGTGGAGTCGAAAAGAGCAGCGCCTATAAATTCCCACCGAGGCGTTGCTGCGCTGCTTCGGGCGATGCTGGCTCCGTGGCGGTCGCTCGCTTGGGCGAGTGTGCTGCTGGCTGCGCTGGAACTGGCGGTGCTGCTCGGTATGACGCACTACCTTGTGCCGATGCCGCCGCGGGCGGTGGTGTTGGCGGTGGGGCTGTGGCTGCTCGGCGAGGTGGTCTGGCTGCGGTGGAGCAAGTGGGCCGCTCGGGACGACCAGCCAGAGGAGCGCTTGGCGAGTGGTCCATCCATGCTGCGCTCATTTGCGCTGCGCTCGCTGATTGGGCTGGGCTGGGCGGTGGTTCTGTCGTTTTTGCTACTGGGGCTGCGCTTGCTTGGCGAAGAGCACGTGCTGCTGCTGCCAGCGCTGGGGTTGTCTGTCGGGCCGCTGCTTGCGGCGGTGCATGTGGTGTACCTGGCGCGGGTGCAAGCGAAGCGTCCGGCGGCACCCGGCATCTCGATGATGGGCAGTGGCCAGCGGCGGCTCTCCGCAGAACCGCTGGCGTGGTTTCGGCAGCGGCTGCTGCGGCGCTCGGGCACGGTGCTGCTCGCTGGGCTCCTGACAACCGCGCAGTTGATGGTGCTGCTGCTCCTTCTCCTTCTTCTGTGGCTGCCGGCGCAGGGCTGGCTGTTTTGGCGGGCCTTTCCGTTGGCGCTGGCGATCGGTGAGTGGTTGTGGCTGGTGGCGGCGATGGCGCTTTTGCACAGCATCGAGCGTCCGCTGACTGAGCTGCGCAGCGGCACAGGATCCAGCCTGTCTTCTTTTGCCGAACGCGAGGTGGTCTGGCTGCGGGTCGTCCATCGCTTGCTGCTACTTCCCTCGCGACTGTCGACCGCGCACGCGCTGCTTACGTACGTTGGGCTGTCGGTGGTGGTGTTTTGGCTGGTCCACCAGGAGCTGCTTTCGACCGAGCAAGGTTCGGTGCTGTTTGGCGTGGTGCTGCTTGGGGAGAGTGCGGCGGTGCTGTGGCTGGGACTGGTGGCCCGGCGGAGCCTGCGCCCGCTGTTCCCCCCCGCGAGCCAGCATTTGTCGCTGACTGCGCTAGAGGCACTGCGTCCCCCACCGCTGTCGGTCCAGGTGCTGCTGCTGCTGAGCACGGTGCTCTTCGGGCTGGGCTTTGTGTGGGCACCAGCGGATCTGCCGACGCAGCTTCTGCTTGGGTCGCTGGGCTGCTTGGTGCTGGTGGTGACGGCGCTCGGGATGTCGCTGCTCCATCGCAAGCTGCTCGGGCGGACCTGGGTCGCGACGCCGCTGCCTGGAGGAGACCCGGCGCAGCAGCTTTCGTCGTGGCTCAGTGAGGCCGAACACAGTGTCCTCGGTCGGGCGCTCCAGTCGCTGGAGCAGGAGCTTCACGCCCGACTGTATGCCGCCGCTGAAGCGCAGGCGCTGCTCCAGAGCGAAGTTGAGCAGCGCACCGCTGAGCTACGGCAGCAAAGTGACCAGCTTTCACAGGCGCTGCTGGAACTGGAAAAGACCCAGGAGCAGCTTGTCAAAGCAGAGCGACTGGCTTCGGTGGGACGGCTTATCGCCAACGTCACCCACGAGATCAACAACCCCGTCAACGCGGTGCTCAATACCGGCGAGCCGCTCGCTGAGCTGCTTTGCGAGCTGGCTCAGGCGCTGGCGAGTGGGCAGCCGCTATCGCCGGAGCTGTGTCGTCAGCAGCTCAGCGAGAGTGCGGCGATGCTCAAGGTGATGGAACGGGGGGCCGAGCGGACCCGAGAAATCGTGGGCAGTCTCCATCGCTATTCGGCACCGGATGAGCACGGTAGTGACGCGGTCGACCTGTTGCGCTGTCTCGAAGAGGCCTGGTCACTCATCCAAGATCCCGGCAAAGCCGAGATCGTGGTCGACCGGCAGCTTGTGCCACTACCAATGGTGCGGGGACACGCCGGACAGCTTCAGCAGGTGCTCACCAACCTGCTCGCCAACGCGGTGTTTGCGATTCACGAGCAGACTCAGCGAAGCGGGGTGGTCGGCATGCTCCAGCTCCGCAGCGCAGTGAGCGAGCAAGAGCTCCTGCTGGAAATTCGTGACAACGGCATCGGCATGAGTCCCGAGGTTCGCCGCCGTCTGTTCGAGCCATTCTTTTCCACCAAAGATGTCGCGCATGGGACCGGGCTGGGCCTGGCCATCGCCCACGGCATCATCCGTCGCCATCATGGCCGGATTCTGGTCGAGTCACAGCCCGGCGTCGGTACCAAGTTTTCGATCTACCTGCCGATTACGTAGCGGGCTCGCTCGGGGAGGAGTCGACGACCCGGCCCGCGAGCGACTGCTCGACCCAGCGCCGACCGAGGAGGAGTCCAATCGGCGAGATGCACACGATCAGCCAGTAGTAAAACCACATCCGGCCCGTATCGAGCGCGCCTTGCTGCGGGCAGTAGTGAGCCAAAAACCATCCCGAGTAGAGGCTGGTGAGCAGCTTGGTTAAAAACCACGGGAGCTGCGCGACGCCCATGTACAGGCCGGTCTTTCCGGGCGGGGCAATCTCGGCGGCATATTGCAAAAAGCGCGGCTGCCACAGCGACTCTCCCACCGAGGACAGCAGCATAAACGCACACAGCGCCACTGGGCTCGGTCCAAAGGCGAGCAGCACCGTCGGCAGTCCCATCACCGCCGTGCCAACGATCATCGTCGAATAGACGTTTCGTCGTGCAGTGGCGGCCGCGAGCAGTGGGGTCAGCACAAACACCAGCAGCGGGCTTAGGTTGGAAAACGTCTCGTAGTTTTCGCTGACCCATGGCCAGGGACGGAAAGCGCGCTCGATGTACTGCGGCAAGGTCAGCCACTGATGCGCAAACAACGTCTGGACCGGAACCAGCACAAAGATAAAGAAGCTGAACTTGGGGTCGGCGAGCGGGTGTTCGCGCAGCCAGTGAGCGATGCGCTTACGGCGGCTTTCCGATTCGGCAACGACCTGCTTGGCTTCGCTGAGGGCGCGGGCAACCAGCTCGGATTCCGCCGGCTGCGACTTGCGTGGCAGATAGCGAATCATCAGTACGAGGCCAATCGCCGTCAGGGCAGCGTAGAACCAGAACACGCCGCTGATACCGTTCGGCGGCAGTACTCCTTTGGTGGCCATCCGGATCCGTGGCGAGAGCAGACCCGAGACAAAGGCACCCAGGTTTTGCAGCGCGTAGAGCATGGCGTAGCTCATCGACGCAGTCTTGGCATCGGATAGCTCTTTGACGGCGGCGTAGGTGGCGGGCTGATAGGCTCCGTAGCCGACGATGATGATCACCATCGCGACCACATTCACCAGCATCAGCCCATTCCACAGCCCAACGGTCAGTCCGAGCGAATCGGACACCGCCATCAGCGAGCGACCGAGCAGCAATACCGTCATGGCCACGATCAGTGACCGTCGTACCCCCCAGCGGTCACTGGTCGCCCCGAGCAGAAACATCGCGAAGGTGATGCCGCCGGTCAGAAAGCCGGTCAGAAGTCCCGCCCAGACATCGCCGAGCGCCACGTTCTGCGCCAGATAGGTCGCCAGCAGCGTGAGCATCCCAAGGTACGCAAGTCCGTCAATGAAGTACGGAACGAAGGTGCCGAGCGACAGCGCTTTGTTGACCCGTGACAGGTCGCGAAAAGGCTGGATAAGTTCGTCGAAAGCTGCGGAAAGCGGGCTTCTCGGTGGCAGAGGCGGCGTGGCGTTAGACGTTTCCTCGGTCGACAGAGCGGGAGCTGGCTTCATGCGATGGGATGCTTTCCGCGCATTATTGTCCAACTGCTGGATCGCGAACCGGAAATTGCGAGGCCGCGATCAATGGGTCGCCTCACCGGTCGCTTTTGGAGTGGGAGAGAGAACCACCAGGCCGCGTGCTCCGTCGAGCAGCAGGGTTTGACCGGTGGTGATGGTCTGGGTCGCCAAGCGGGTTCCCAGAACCGCCGGAATGCCGCGCTCGCGGGCGAGGATGGCCCCATGGCTGAGTGCTCCACCCGAATCGGTGACGACTGCCAGCGCACCCCACACCGCCGGTGCCCAAGACGGCAGCAGCGTGGGCAGCACCAGGATGGTGTCCTCTTGGAGCTGACCCAGGACTTGCGCCAGCGACTCGGCAGGATTGTCCAGTCGCGGAACCACCAGCGCACGACCCGACACCACGCTCACTCCGGCGGCAATGCCCGACCCTGCCAGCGTGCGACCGTCCGGCACTGCCCACTCGGGACGACCGGCGGTGATTCGTTCGGGCGGCACCAGCTGTTTGGCGTGCTGACGAATTTTCTGCTCCGAAAGTGCCAGCGCCGATAGATCGGTGGTCGACGGATGGTGCAGTGGGCTCATCGCAGAGGTGAGTGTCCGCCACGGTAGGTCAAAGACCAGCGCCGGGTCGCTCAGCCGACCGGCTTTGTGCAGCTTGGCCCCCTGGGCGAGCAGAGCCCATCGCACGAGCCGCTGCGCCCGAAAAAACAGCAGGTCGTCATCTTCGGCCACCAGCATCGCGTCTCGTACTACCGGTAGCAGCGATTTGAGAGCGCCTCTGGCCATCCGTGGCAGGCGGTCGAGCAGCTTTTGCAGCGCATCGTGATACTGCGCCAGCGCCAAGGCGTGCTGAACCGTCGGTGAGGCGGGCTGACCGGCTAGGTGCCGGGCATAGTCGATGATTGCCTGCGGCTGTTCGTCATCGCAGGGAAACACCACGTCCCAGCAGCTCGAAAATGCACCAAAACGGGACAAATACTGACGCAGCCCCTCTGGTGGGCAGCCTTCGCGACCAAGCCGCCATAGCTGGGTCACTCGCTCGGTCTGGGCCCCGCCAATTCCCGAAAGCAGGGCACCGTGCTGGCCAAGCGGCTCTCCGAGGTTGCTCAGCAGGAGCTGATCGAGCTGCGTGCGAGCGCGCTTGATGGCCGGCCCGAGCAGCCCCACGTACTGGCTGTAGATGCTGCGATACACGGCCAGCGCATCGGCCAGCGTCAGCTCGCAGAGTCCGGGATCCAGCAGCAGCTCATCGCGCAGGGCACCATCTTTGCCGACAATCCGGCGCTCGGGCGGACTCAGCATCGCTTCGCAGGTCGGCAAGATGGTGGTGGTGAAGACCTCGCGGGTCTGCGTCACGGTCGGCGGTGGGCGATGTTCGTTGGTGGTTGCCCAAAACAGATAGCCACACACCGGACGTTGACGCAGCCATGGCACCAGGTCCGCGACAACCGCAACCAGTCCTTGCTGTGCCGCCGACAACGGATCGGGATTGTGCTCTTGGTCTAGGACATAGGTCAGCTCGTGGTCATTGCTCAGCGCAAAGCCCTCATACTCGGACCGGAGCGGGGCCGGGCGGACCTGAAGGAACGTGACTTCGCCGCCATCCGACACCGCGTATTCGGCATAGATCGCGACGGCGGCTGGGGTGCCAAGCTCTGCGGAAACCAAACCAGCAAGCTGCGTGGCACCGATTGTCAGCGGGCCGACTTCCTCTGGGGCATGACGGGACACCGTGACATCGGCCCACTCGGGGGCTGCCACTTCACGTTCCTCGCAGCGCAGATCTCCATGTTGGCTGCGGTAGAGCACGCCAAGTCGAGCCGCCGGCACTTGACGCTGAATCAACACCGCAACCTTGGCCGAACCACCGAGCGCCATCCGGACCAAATCGCTGTCACCGCTGCTCCGAACCGTTTCGATCTCCGCGAGGACTTCACTTGGGGCAGCCCCAACGACGCTGACGAACAGGCCGGCGGCGCTGTGACCGGCCAAGTCCTCGGTGAGCGCCGAAGAACGAACCACCAGTCGGGCGCTGGGATCACTCGCCGTCACGCCCAGGCCAAGCAGCACGGTCGTCAGCTCCTCGGGGTTTGGCAGCGGTTCGCTTGGGAGCAGAACCACCCCATCGGGCACGGCAATTCCGGCCCGCAGCGCACGCGCCAAGCGCTGGGCTTTCGGACCCGCCTCGGGCAGGTCCGTGCAGTCGCGGAGGGCTAGCATGGTTCGACAGTTACTCTTCGTCGCTATCAGAGGCAGAGAGCCGCTGTAGGACCGCAATGTCTTCGAGAGTCGTCACATCCCCGACCGCCTTGCCGGTGGTGGCAATTTCACGGAGCAGGCGACGCATAATCTTGCCAGAGCGGGTTTTCGGTAGCGCGTCGGTGAAGCGGATGTCATCGGGGCGGGCAATCGCTCCGATTTCGCGGACAACTTGGTCTTTGAGCAGGGCGGCGGTCTCCGGGGTCTGGCTGTGACCGCTGCGCAGTGTCACGAACGCGACAATCGCCTGGCCTTTGAGTTCATCGGGACGGCCCACAACCGCAGCTTCGGCGACGTGGGGATGGCTGACGAGTGCGCTCTCGACCTCGGCGGTGCCGATGCGGTGGCCAGCGACGTTCAAAACGTCATCGACGCGACCCATGACCCACAGATAACCGTCTTCGTCGAAGCGAGCACCGTCACCGGTGAAGTAGACCGGGCGGCCGCCGACTTTGATATCGCCAAAGTAGGTCTTGCGATAGCGCTCCGGATCGCCCCATACCGTGCGGAGCTGTCCCGGCCAAGGCCTGGTGACCACCAAATAACCGCCTTCGTTTGGGCCGCAGCGGGTGCCGTCTTTGTGAACCACCTCGACCGCGATTCCGGGCAGCGGCTGGGTACAAGAACCGGGCTTGGCGACGGTGGCACCGGGCAGTGGAGCGACCATCATGCCGCCGGTTTCGGTTTGCCACCAAGTGTCGACGATTGGGCAGCGGCCTCGGCCAATGTGCTCGTGATACCAGATCCAGGCGGCCGGATTGATTGGCTCGCCAACGGTACCCAGCAGTCGTAGGGTGCTGAGCCGATAGGCTCGGGGGAACTGGTCACCCCAGCGCATGAAGGCGCGGATCGCGGTCGGCGCGGTGTAGAAGATGGTCACGCCCCACTTGTCGATGATCTCCCAGAATCGGCCTTTGTGCGGAGCGTCGGGCGCGCCCTCATACATGACGACGCTGGCCCCGTGAATGAGCGGGCCGTAGACGATATAGGAGTGGCCGGTGACCCAACCGACATCGGCGGTGCAGAAGTAGGTATCATCGTCGCGCAGGTCAAAGACGTACTTGGTGGAGAACGCGACTTGGGTGGCGTAGCCACCGGTCGAGTGCACCACGCCCTTGGGCTTGCCGGTGGTTCCCGAGGTGTACAGGATGAACAGCGGGTGCTCGGCAGCAACGATCGCGGGCTCGCAGTGGCCGGACTCGGCTTTGACAAGGTCGTTCCAAAAGTGGTCACGGCCCGGATGCATGGTGATGTCTTGGCCGGTTCGGCTGACCACCACGACGTGACGAATCCCGGGGCAGTGTTTCAGCGCTTCGTCGACGTTGTGCTTGAGCGGGACGACCTTGCCGCGACGATAGCCGCCGTCCGCCGTCAGTACCGCGATGGCACCGGCGTCGTTGATGCGATCGCGGATCGCCTCTGCCGAAAAGCCGCCAAAGATGACCGAGTGGGTGGCACCGATGCGGGCACAGGCGAGCACCGCGAACACCAGCTCGGGCACCATCGGCATGTAGATGATGACGCGGTCGCCGGTCTTGATGCCGAGCCGAAGCAGGGCAGCCGCAGCGCGACAGACCTCACGGTGGAGCTCGAAATAGGTGATGACGCGCTGGTCACCGGGCTCGCCCTCCCAAATCAGCGCCGCTTTGTTGCGCCGGTGCGTGGTCAGGTGGCGATCGAGACAGCTCTCGGTGATGTTGAGCTGACCGTCAGCAAACCAGCGAACGAACGGGTGCTGACTTTGGTCCAGAGACTGGGTCGGCGGCGTTCGCCAGACCAGTTGCTGGGCCTGTTTGAGCCAAAAGCCATCGGGGTCCGCGCTGGCGTCTTCACGCAGCGACCGCAAGCCTTCCTGATCGAGATGGGCCTGCTCCACAAAGGTTCCCGACGGCGGAAACACTGTTTTTTCGGACAGGTCGGAATCGACGGTCTTCATCCGCTCACTGTATCGCAAGGTCACAGACCCCAAACAGCAACTCTTGTTATCCTCAACTCGATGCTGGACACAGGTACCTTGCTTGCACCGGTCAGCGCGCTCGATGGGCTGCGCCGCTGGCTGCTGCGGGTACTAGGCGGCTTTGGGATTCAGCTTGTGCGCAGGCCCGAGCTACGGGTGGCGCTGCGAGGCAGTGCGGCGGTGCTGCTGGCGCTGGTGGGTTCGCTGACTTTGCCGCTGTGGATTCTGGCCGTGGGGCCGCTTGTGCTGGGTGTGCCGCATCTTTTGGCCGATGTGCGTTATCTGGTGGCGCGAAAAGGTCATCAGCGCTCGCGGCGATTGGTCATCGGAGTGGGGCTGCCGCTCCTTGTGTGTGGACTTGGTGGCGGAATGCCCGCCGGTCTGTGCGCCATGCTGGGGGCGCTGCTGCTCGGTGAGGGCGACACCGTACGCAAGCTGATCGGAGTCCTTTTGGTGAGCGCGATTGCCGCCACCGGACTGATTTGGCACAGCTTCTACGTTCACGAGCTGCTCCTGGCGCACTTGCACAATCCGATTGGTGTCGTGCTGTGGTTGTTATGGCGTCCACGACAAGAGCGGCTGCACCTGATCCCTCTTTTGCTCTACGTGGCGTGTGGGGTGCTGATTGGGCTTGGTGCGCTGCTACCCCCAGCGTTTGCGCTGACGCTTGCTCCACAGTCTGCCGATTCGGCGCTCGACTTTATGCGAGACACACTGGCCCCCGGTTTTTCGCAGACGTGGGGAACCCGGCTGCTGCTGCTCTACTGCTACGCGCAGATGGTCCACTACTCGGTGTGGCTTCAGCTTGTACCCGAGGAAGACCGCCACCGGCCAACGCCCCGTAGTTTTCGCGATAGCTTGCGAGCGCTCCGGGCCGATCTCTCGTTGTGGCTGCTGGTTCCAGCGCTCCTGATCATGCTGGGCCTGCTGATATGGGGCTTTGCCGACGTGTGGGCATCGCGCATTGCCTACTTCCGCTTGGCCTTGTTCCACGGTTATTTGGAGCTGTGCGCGCTGTGTCTTTGGTTTGCGGCGGGTCGCAGGCCGCAGGGGCCACGTCCATTGGTCGCAGGCAAGCATGGTCTGCTGCCGACGACATCCGCGTTGTAAAGCCCGCGTGGGCGCGGTTCGATGTTGCGTGGCTGGGTTCGGGCGTATGCTGGCCGCAGAAGGAGGCCGACATGAGCTGGAAACTCTCTGCGGTGGTTGCACTCGGTTGCGTCATGGTTTGCCAAGGTCCGGCGTGGGCGGACGGAGAAGCTGAAGCGCCTCCGAGTCCGGGTCAGGCGCGCAGACCTCCAAGCGCCGCCGAGATTCCCGACCGACTCGATGAAAAACCACGTTCCGTTCCAGCCAAGCTGCCCAGCCAAGCTCGGACGGCGAGCCCGAGCAAGGTTGGTTCTGACGCGGTCAAGCCCATGCTGCCCGCCGACTATCGTCCTCACGGGGACGCGGGCGTTGCCAAGGAAGCCCCCGTGGCTCCGGCCGGCAAGGTCGCTCCACCACCGGCGGCTGCGGCGACTCCCCGCAAAGGCATTCCACTTGCTCCATCGGCAGCCCAGCTACGTCGTGAAATCGCGCTGCGAGACGGAGGACCGCCCGCCCCACCGGTCGATGACAAGAGCACGGCCGAGCGGATGTCCGACAAAGCGACCAGCACGCCCAATCAGCGTCGTAACTGGCCCACTACGGTCACCAACACCGCTGGACCGACTTCTCCGGCTGGACCCGGTAGCGCGCAGGATCGCAAAGGCACCGTCATCGAAGCGACCGGTCCGCAGCAAGGCGTCATTCGCAACCGCTGGTAGCTTGCGACCACCTCGCTACAATGGGCACAGACCGTCGTTCTACAAGGAGCCTTGTCGATGAAGCCGCTGCGCCTAGTCACCCTGCCGATTAGCCACTACTGCGAGAAGGTGCGCTGGGTGCTCGATCGCCAAGGTGTTCCGTATGTCGAGGAAGGCCACGCGCCGCTGCTCCACGCGTTTTTCACGATGCCGCTGACTGGCGGGAAGTCGCGTACGGTGCCGATCTTGGTCGATGAGAATGTCTCGCCGCGACGGGTGCTGTCGGACTCGACCGACTGCCTGCGCTACCTGGCTGACCACTTTGGCGCGAGCTGGCTCTACGCTCCACCCGAGGCTGCCGAGCTGGAGGACGAGCTCGACCGCAAGCTGGGTCCGAGCACGCGGCGCTTTGCCTATTTTCACATCCTGCCCGATCCGAAGACGGCGGCGATTTTGACCGAGCACACCCCAGCCTGGGAAGCGGCTGTGGCGAGGCCGCTGTTTCCGCTGATTCGACGGATGATGAAAAAAGGGATGCGCATCGATGCCACCGGGGCCGAGCAGTCGCTACAGCTCCTGCGCGAGCAAATGGCCAAGCTCAGCGACCGACTGGCCGATGGTCGCAAGTACCTGTGCGGCGATGCGCTCTCGGTGGCCGACATCAGCTTGGCCACGCTGTCGGCACCCATCTTGTTTCCACCCGGTTACGCCAAGATTTCGATGCCGCCCGTCGAGACGTTGCCCGAGCCGCTCCGTCTGGAGGTTGCGCGCCAACGGGCGACGGCGGCGGGTCGGCTGGTGATGCGGCTCTACGCCGAGGAGCGGACTAAAAAGCTCCAGTAAGCGCGAGTCCTTGGGTCGTGCTGGTGCGAATCGGCGAGAGCCGTAGCCCAACCAGTGGGGACGGAAGCTTGCGGTTGCTCAAGATCGCGGCGGTCATCATCACAACGCCACCAAGCTGACCCATGCCATCGATCAGGGACCAGTTGAGCGACCAGATCGGCTCGCGCATGATCAGGCTGCTGATAAACGGACCGAGGACCGGAATCAGCAGCACTCCACCGGCATTTCGGCCGGTCGCGCTATCGCGGGCAAACGAATCGGTCTGATTCTCCTCGAGCAGAATCGATCCCCCGATGATGGCACCGGTATAGCCCAGCGCGAACAGCACCGACCCACCGGCGAGCAGGCCCTGGTTGCGACGGCGAATGGTCGAAATCTCCAGCGTCCGGCTGTGATCGGTGAGCGCGGACATGAGCTGCTGCATCTGGAACTGCAAGTCGGCTCCGACCACTTGCACAGGCGGCGCACCGTATGGCTGCAACTGACCTGGCTGCATCTGGCCCGGCTGCATCTGCGTCGGGTCGGCGGGGGCTGCGGTGGGCAGTGGCGGCGCAGCTTGTTGCGTCGCGGGCTGGACCGGCTGGGCGGCTGCGAGCGAACCACCGCCCATCACCAGTAGAGGCAGCAAGCGCGTAGCGGCCCAGCACGCAGATCGAGGAGCGAAACCGGAATGGCCCAATCGATTCGTGATCATGGTCGGCAACATAGCACCGGACTTTTTTTGAGCACCAGCGCTCGAAGCGACTTCACCGGCAAGTGAAAGCGGGTGCCCAGTGAGCGATTCGACTTGGAAGAGAAGTCAAAACAGGAGGCGAGTGACCGATTTGACTTGGAAGAGAAGTCGCGGCGGTTAGAAGGGCTTGCCGCCGATCTGGAAGAACGTCGACCACGCCGGGGCTGGGGTCGGCGTGACCTCGAGCGTGGGCGCGAGGTCGTAGAACGGATCGGGGTAGAAGTAGCGCTGATTGAGGACGTTGTAGAAGTTCAGGCTCGCCCACAGTCGGTTCTTGAAGAAGTGGGCGCGCAGTCCCAGGTTCAGGATCGCTTGCGGCGGCAGCTTGTCGAACGTCAGGTCCGAGAAGTTGGCGATGGTGCTGCCATCGGCCAACGACAGGGTGCGGACGCGGTTGGGATCGTCGTAAGAGCCGACCACTTGCAGCGTACCGTTTTGTTCCAGCCAACCTGGGATCACCGATAGCACCCAGCCCAAGTTGAAGCTGTGCTGCGGCATGCTGCGCAGGACGCCTCGGTCGTTGGTGCTGACGTGTAGGAACGTGTAGTTGGCCGACAGGGTGTGGTCGCCAATATACAGACGCGCTGCGGACTCGACCGAGTGGATGGCGCGATGCGAGTCGGAGCCGTCTCCGGTGGCCACGCCGTTTACGTCGGTCCGGCGGTTGGTGTAGCTACCGTTCGAGATGACGATCAGGCCGCGCAGGTCGGTATAGGCATAGTCGACACGGAGCTGGAGTGCGCGGATCGGACCGATGTTGCGTAGCAGCTTGGCGTTCCACTCGCCCTGGAAGGCCTGGCTGGTTTCGTTCGAGAGCTGATGGCTGCCACCAAACTGCACGGCGGTACCGTTCGAGTCGGTGTTGTTAAACACCGGTGGACGGAAACCCGAGGCGTAGTTCGCCTTGAGGTGCATGTCGCGGTAGAAGTTCCAGACCAGCGACGCGCTCCCGAGGATGACGCCATTGCCCCCGATGTTGCCCTTGATGTACTGCGCCTGACCGAAGCCTCCCTGGAGACGAACTCCGGCGTCGAGCGTCAGGCTTTGCACCGGGCGGAAGGTGTCCGAGATATACAGTGCGGTCACCAGTCGGTTCGTCGCAAACAGGAACGGCACCGGACACTGCGGCTTAAACACCGGCGAGGTCATGCCCGGCTTTTCGAGCGGACAGCTAATCGGGAGGTCTTTCGGTTCCGACAGCGGAAAGTGAACGGTCGGCTCGGGCACCCACTCATAGAACAAGTCGCCGCCCCACAGAAGCCGGTTGCGCAAGGGCAGGGTGGCATCACCATCGACGGTTAGACCGACGCGATAGGAACGAATGTCGGTGTTAAAGGTCGTGCCGCTCGGATTTCTGGACGAGCCGGGCAACAGCACGGCGTCGAGATCGCGCACAAACTCGACCGCGTAGCTCTTGATGTCGAGTCCCAGCCGGTCTTTTAGGAAGCGGCCTTTGTATTGGAGCGTGACGTAGCGATCGAACGACTGAAGATGGTTGCGAGTCGGTTCGCCAGCGGGGCCTCCGGTGGCACTATCCCAGCGGCCACTTGTCGGGCTGTTGGCAAACGACAGCGAGGTGTTCATCAGCGCAAACGGCATCGAGTAGGCCAGCGTCACCGGGCCATACGAGATCTTGCCGTCGACATTGACGATGAACGAGCGCTCTGGATTGGTGTCGGCAAAGACCGAATAGACATGCGGACCGACGGGCGATGGGGCCGAGTTGCGGGACAGCGTCGCAAGCTGGTTAAATCGGGGACCGATGTAGGTCTCGTAGCTGAGGTGCTGAACGATGCTGAGCTTGGGGCCGCGCTTGAAGCGGAAGCTCTTGCCAAACAGCACATAGGCGCGGAAGTCCTGCGGAGAGCCGGGACCATCACCGTAGCCCGCGCTCGCCTCCATGCCGTTGATGTCGTCGGCGTCCTTGCTGATCAGGTTGACGATGCCGAGAAACGAGTTCGCTCCCCACAGCACACCGCCCGGTCCGGTCACCACTTCGATGCTCTTGATCGTCTCTAGCGGCAGTGAGCGGTTGTAGGTGCCGACGTTCGTCACCGGCTCGAACATCGAGACGCCATCGCGAAGGAGCAGCGCCGCTTGGGCGGTTCCGCGCACCATGGGCATCGACAGCAAGCTGCCGCCGTTCGAAGTCTGCAGCCAGCCGGGGATGTTATCGAGAACCTGCGTGATGTTGCGATAGCCACGCGCTTGGATCTCATCGGCCCGGACAACCGTAACGATCGACGGTGCTTCCTGAACCGTGGTGACCTGCTTGGCGGCCGAGAGCACGCGGTCGGCAATGTCGATGTCAGTGGCCGGGCTTTTGTCGCCTTCGGCCTTGGCGGTGCTTTCGGCCGCAGGCTCGGGATCGGGCAGCAGCACGTCGTACGTCGGATCCAGCGCCGAGGTATTGCGGCGGGCCGGCAACGGCACGTCCTGGGCGAGCACCCACGATGGCAGACCCAAGCAAAAAACGCTGACGAGGAGTGACTTTTTCACAGCAGTCCTCCCGTCCGGGGCGAAAGCGAGTACGCCATTCCGAACATCACTCGTCCTACGGCATTGCGTGGGTTGTCAGCGAGCAGTCCACCGCCACCCGTCACCGAAAACCGCAGCTTGTCGGTGGGAAGCAGATAGATCGAGCCGAGCGCAGTGGCTGTCGAAGAAACCGACTCGCCGGTGACCGGAATCGTGCCAACGCTCTCGATTCCCAGCCCGATCACGCGATGCAGACGAACGGTGATGGCTCCGCCCCAGGTCAGCTCAGGGCCGACCGCAAATCGAAGTGGAGGGCTACTGGCCTGTGCCGTGGTTGGATTCGGCTCGTACAGCTCACTGCCCTGACGAACCACCGCTCCGAAGCTGCCGAGGATGTGCAGCCGCGACAAGAGCACCCCGAACAGCAGCTTGGGCCGGAAGGTGAAGTTCTTTTCGCCGAAAAACGAGTTGGAGTCGCCAAGCGGTGCCGTGACTTCGAGGAGCGTGCCAATTTCGAAGTACTTTCCACCGTAGAAGCGGGCCTTGACTGCAAAGCGGGGATCGCGCACCCCGACGTTGCTGATCGAAACGTTCTGCCGGGGCTGGCCTGCATAGATGCCGGTCGGCATGGTCGTGCCCATACCAGTTGGCGTGGTCGGTAGCACCGCTACGGTAGGTTCTCCGACAGCGTTTTGATCGTAGTAGTTGACCCCAACCGGAACCATCGCCGACAGCGACAGAAAGTCCCACAAGCCCAGGTAGAAGCCGAGATCGAGCGTGACCTGGTTTTCAATGATCGAAAACGGGGCTTCTTGGCGTCCCAGGTTGACATCGTTGAGCGTCAGCTTGAGCGGCTTACCTGCCCAGCCGACGTTGGCTGTCATACCAAACTCGAACTGCTGCGGGGTTTGGGCGCGATCGACGACCTGGAGTCCGTAGGCATCCATCGAAGGTGGCGTCATCACCGCGTCGAAGCTGCGATCCGCCTGAGCCATAGACAAACCGCTGGCTGTGGCACCGAGCGCACAGGCGAGCGCGAGCGCGTGGTGCCTCATTGCAACCTCTCATCGAGCTGGGTAATGACCGAAGCAGAACCGACGATCGCGGTGAAGCTTGCCGGAAGCCCGAGCCCATTGGTGTTGGCGAGCATCACAAACTTGATGGCACCGCGACCTGCCGAAGAATCCGGCAGTCGTCGACCCTGAATCACCGGATAGAAGATGCCTCCCGCCGCTTTGGGATCGTCGGGCTCGATGCGAATCTGGATCTCGACTAGATCCTTCATGTTGGACGGCACCGCAAAGGTGATGCCCGAGTAGTTCTGTGAGGGTAGATCCGGTGCCGCAGTGCCTGCGCCGGTCTGATAAAGGAGCGTTCCGAACAGCACGCCCGACAGCGGCTTGGTGTATTGCTTGGGATTGCCGACGTAGAAGAAGGGATGACCACTGCCGCCGTCGGTATCTCGGTAGGCCTTGCAGCGATCGAGTCGCTTGCCGGATTCGGTATCATCCTCGGCAGACGTCGGGTTGATGGCCTGGAGCTGACCGCTTCGTCTTGGTTCGTTCGCGTTGTCGGGATTGTGCTGTACCAACACCAGCATTGTCGTCGCGGCGCGCCCCTTGGTGACCAGCATCGGGTCCGCACTCGTCGCCGGGAACGGCGTCAGCTTCGACACCACCTTGCCCGCTTGGAGCAGCAGCTGATCGCGGGCGATGAGCGTCGTGTCCGAGCTTTGTTCGTCGTTCGCGCTGCGCTGCGCCTTTTGGGTGTAGAGCTGCGCGCCACAGATGCTCGATGAAAGTTGGCCCTTGTTGCCGCAGCCGCCATCGTCGCGATCCAGGCCGCGAATCGCACAGGGCTCGCTCGGGTCAACGACCGGTAAGACTTGGAAGCCAGTAAACTTGGTTGGGTCCGTCTCTGCCCCGACGTTGGCGACGATGCGCTCGGGGGTGGGGTTGCCCGCATAATAAGCGTACATCTCAACGTGGTGCGCCGGGAACGGTAGCGTCGGAACGACAGGCGGCGGGGTGCAGCCTGTCGGAACGCCGGTTGCAACGCACGGCAGCGGGGGCAGCGGCCAGGCAATCGACATCGCGATGACCGAGCCGGTGAAGGTATCGCAGCTGCCCGCCAAAGTCGGCAGTAGTGCGAACAAAAAGGACAGCTTCCGCGACGAGGCTAACACATTAGAAGCGTATCGAGCGGGCTTTGAATCTGTCAATCAATTCATCTTATTCGTCAGCATCTTCGTCGCCGTCGTCAGCAACTCCACCCTCCACCGCGAAAAGTGCCCACTCTCGCTTGCCGCCCGATAGCTGGGTACCGCAGTACTGACACGTCACCGCATCCGATCCCGCCAGCGGACCGCCGCACTCCACGCAGTCGAGCGAGGACAGCCCATTGCGGCTCTTGGCGTTCGCAGACCGACCGAGCGCAAACACATGGGTGAAAGTCTGCGGCTCTTTTCCGTCCACCGACGCACTCCACATGATCTCGACGTAGGCGTAGTCTTGTTCGCCGCCGGTGAGCACCGATTCCAGCTCGGCGCTGCCAACGGCCACCTGGGAAAGCTGTGCCGGTCCAAGCTCTAGCTCGGAGACCTCGCTGGGACTACTCGGCGGGCTGACACAGAAGCGGTTTAGCTTGTCGTGCTTCTTTGTGGCCTTGGCTTCGATCCATTTCCAGAAGATGACCGATGCGCGATCTTCGATTTCTTGACGACTGACCGAGGCATCGCGTTCCCGCAGCTCGCTCAGTCCCGAGATTTCACCAACGGCCGGATCGGCACGCCACTCTTCCGGCTGAGTGATTTCTGCCAACACCCAGTCGTGTTCCCCCGAGTTTACGAGCGCCTTACAGTACTCGCACTTGACCACCTCCCCGAGAGGTAGATCGGCACCGCAGCTTGGACACTTGCCTTCCAGCGCGGGAATGCCCTTCTTGCTGTGCTTGCCGCGCCGCCTGACGAACGACCAAACCTCGTGATACTGGCTAAGCTCGGCTTTCTTGGTTTGCGCGAGTGCTTCACTTGGCGACAGTGTCACAGCGACATCGCGATCACGGGCTTCCCCCACGATCTTGACGTGAACCGTATCCCACTGCTGATCGGCTACTGCCGCGAGCAGGTCCGCGGACACCACACGCCAGTCCGCCATCATGTTGCGCAGACCTTGGGCTCGCAGAAGCTCTAGTTGGGTCGAAAAGCGGACGTAGACACCATCGGAAATGACCCGGCGCGCCGGACCCATGTTGCCTGACAGCCAGGCCTCATTGACCTTGGCGACGACGGTCTTGGTGCGGGATAGGAACGTCATCGGCTCGAACTCGGGGTCATGCTTGCGTAGCTCAGCGAGTCCAGCTTTGGCGAGCGAATCGTCGACGGAGATCTTGGCCCGTTCAGGCTTCTTTTTGCGACTGGCCAGCCAGATGAGCAGCAGGATGACCAAGATGATGACGATGGGGATGATCCAGCCACTGCCCGAGGACGAGCCGCTCCCCGTGTAGACCACCGTTGTCGAGCTTCCCGATGACGAACCATAGGAGCGTGTGGAAGAGGACGAAGGGTAGCTTCGGGAACTACTCGAGGACGAGCTTGGTGAAGAGTACGACCGGCTCGAGCTGGAGCTAGAACCGGAGTAGCTTCGCGAGCCACTTGATGAGCTTCGCGAGGAAGAACGATAGCTCTGCCCGCCACCGGGACGAGCAGCCGCTCGATCGAAAGCGAACCAGAAGACCAGAAGCACAGACAACAGCCAGACCGCACAGCGTCGCAGCATGACTAGCATCCTAGCCTGTCAGACCGATGTCGTCACGGGCGAGCGACAAACTCACTTACATCCATGGAGCGACAGTGAAGGCAGGACGACCACGGCGGCCGCGAACGGGTCGCCTACGGATGTACTGATTGGGGACGGGGAGGGCGAGATGCGGACTACTCGGACAGCTTGAACTGGTTGCCGTTTTGGACGATGCCTTCGCGCTGGCAGACATAGATGAGGTACTGCCGCGCAGCATTGTCGAGCTTGCGATAGGCGTCACCAACCAGCTTCAGGTCTTTGTTTCGGCACGCTGCGGCACCGATGATTCGCCAAGCGCGGTTGGCGCTGACCTTGGCCACCGAGCGAGCGAGGCTGATCGCCTTGGCGTAGTCGCCGTTTACAAACTCGGACTGTGCCTCGGTCAGAACCTGCTCGGGATCGGCACCGGATGGCGGCGCTTCGACCTTGTCCGTCTTTTCGGGCTTGTCCGCCTTTTCGGGCTTGTCTGCCTTTTCGGGCTTGTCCGCCTTTTCGGGCTTGTCCGCCTTTTCGGGCTTGTCCGCCTTTTCGGGCTTGTCCTTGCGATGATGCTCTTTGCCCGGCTCGCTGCTCGGCGACGAAGTACCACTCGCGCCACTGCACGACTGATCCCTGGCGGCCAGCGCACGGACCTGCTTCGGATCGACATCGAGCACCATCTGAACTTGGGCGCGAGACTCGGTGCAATTGCCTGCTGCCCGAGCATCCGAGGCCGCCTTCAGATGGCTCTCAACGAACAGCGGCAGGATCTTGTCGTAGTCTTCCTTGGCGCTCTTCTGATAGACCGATTCCTCAGGGATCTCGCGATAGGTCTTCAGAGCAGCATCGTAGTTGCCACTGCCCGCTGCGCCCGCGAAGCGATCGTAGATCTGCTTGTTCTTCGATTCTTTTTCCGCGATCGAGCGCTTGGCCTGGGCGGCGTCACGGGTGCGGATTGGAATCGCGGTGTTGCTGACGATCCGACCGGTCTTGTCGAGTACGTCCTGCCAACGCTTGTTCTGAAGATCGCTTTCGACATCGATCAGCGTCTTGGCTGCTTCGGAATCGACATCAACCTTCGGTGGCTGAGTCAGGAACCAGTACGCCCCGCCACCAACGGCAGCGAGTAGCACCAACGTAAGAATGATCGGAACCACCGGCGTGCCGCGTTGGTCGCGATCGACGATCATGGCGTCGATCTGTTCCTTCGGGATGTCTTGTCCCGGCGGCACGAACACGAGGCGGACGTGGCCTAGGTCGATCTTGTCGCCCTTGCGCAGCTCGACCTTGCCGTATTCCTCGCCATTGACACGCACGCCGTTGGCGCTCTGCATGTCCATGATCTGGAACTTGTCGGCTTCGCGGACGATTTTCGAGTGGTGTCGCGAGATCGATCGGTGGTTCAGGACCACATCGTTATCGTCGGTGCGGCCAATCACCACCGTCGCCTTTTCGAGCAGGAACTCTTGGCGGGCGAAGTTCGTCGAAACGACAATCAGACGAGCGGGTTTTTCGGGAACTTTGACGACCGGAGCCTGCACTGGCTGCGCCAGCGTCGCTTGGGGCGACTGCACCGCGCTGCTCATCAGCGTCGGTTCGGCCCGATTCATCGGCGTGGTCTGCTGACCCTGACCGGCCATCTGGACCTTGGCGGCACCCTTGTCGAGTTTCACCGAGACCTGATAGTCGCCAATCTGAACGCGGTCTCCATCACCGACGGCAACCTTCCCTTGGATGCGGTCGCCGTTGACCTTGATGCCGTTATAGCTCAGTAGGTCTTCGATGAAGAGCCCATTACCCTGGCGGGTGATTCGCGCATGACGCCGTGAGACGTTGCGCTCCGTCAGACGAATCGTATTCCCTTCCTTCCGTCCGACGGTGATCTCGTCGCGGATGATGGGGACTTCCGTCGTCTTGCCCTCGTCGTCCTCGATAATGAGCTTATACATGACCCGCGTTTCGACGCATATTTAGCCTTTTAGGGCTTTTGCGATTTTAGGATCCAACATTTTTTGGGTCAAGCACGCCATTCCATCTCGACTGACGATGGTGGTGTCGAAGCCACAGTCCTTCGTCACACTTACATGGCCTACTTGAGCCCGAAACCGCCGTCGCGTCACGCTCAGCGAAATCTCGATGGCCGAGCCGTCCCCCCAAAGGGAGGCAAGCGGGTCTCGGTTCCGCTTGGGGCTCACCACCGTATTTCGCATCGTCTGAGCCTGCACGAAAGCTACTCCACCTTGGTGTCGTTTCGCAGAGCACGGTCGCCAATCGGTCGCTGTTGCTGCTCCGTCACTGCCGAGCCTTTCGGCCCTGGATGCATCCCTTCCGGGCGCGGACTACGATGCAAAAGACGGGTCGCAAACAGGTGCCACGCTTTCAAATAATCGTAAGCGGTTCGAAGCTGAAAGTCCTCACCTTGTGGCGTGCGCTGCGCGATGACGGCATAGCCCGGCGGAGGGCCGGATTCAGCCGTCGTCTTTTGTCGATTTTTCAGGTGCCCTTGCAGGTCACGTTCCTTCTGCGACGGCTCATCTCGAACCACTAGCTTACCGTCTGCGAGCCGCACCTGATCGACCACTACATCTGGGGCAATGCCCTTTTCTTGAATCGAGCGTCCCGACGGTGTGTAGTAGCGCGCAATCGTTAGTTTCAGCGCGCTGCCGTCCTCGAGTTCGACGATCGTTTGGACCGACCCTTTGCCAAAGGTCTGCGTGCCCATCACCAGGGCACGGCCGTGATCTTGAAGCGCTCCAGCGACGATCTCCGCCGCTGATGCCGAGCCACCGTTGACCAGGCAGATGATCGGGAAGCCGAGTCGTGTGCCCTCTGGTCGGGCTCGCTCCTCGTCAAGGATGCGACCACCTCGGCCTTCGGTCCGAACGATCAGCCCACTTTCAATGAAGATGTCGGCGAGCCGCACGGCTTGATCGAGCAGTCCGCCGGGATTGTTGCGAAGATCGAGGACCAAGCCGCTCAGCTTGCCGCCGTTTTCGCGCTCCATCGCCACAAGCTGCGCTTCGACTTCGCGATCGATGTTGTCGGTAAACTGCTTGACTCGCAGCACCCCATAGCCGGGCTCTAGCAGGTAGCTTTCGACGCTGCGAATCTTGATGATGTCCCGCACCATCACGAAGCTGCGGGGTTCTTTCCAGCCATTGCGCAGCACGGTCAGCGAGACTTGCATGCCCCGCTTGCCGCGCATCTTTTGGATATAGTCCATCATCCCGCGAGTTGCCTGATCATCGATCCGAAGGACTTGGTCCCCAGCGGACAGGCCCGCTCGCGCAGCCGGAGTTCCCTCTAGCACAGACACCACCGTCAAGACTCCATCGCGCTGATCGACTTCAATGCCGATCCCCGCGAACTGGCCACTGGTGTCGTTCTTCATGTCCCGATACTGCTCGGGCCGCAGGAAGGTGGTGTGCGGGTCGAGCGAGTCGAGCATTCCCTTGATCGCTCCGTAGACGAGTTCGTCTTGATCGACGTCCTCGACATACTGGCTTTCGACGTACGATAGCACCCGCGAAAACATCGCCAGCTTCGAGGGATAGCTCGGCTTTCGTGGCGCGGCAGAGGCAATCCCCAGCGCAGAAAGCCCGGCGGTCACGATCAGTGTGAGCGCTGCTAGGGAGAAACGGCGACCTGAACCCTTGCGACAGATCCCCCGCTCTGCCTCTCGTGAAAGCCCGGTAACCACCAAGGTCAATATAGCCTAACCATTGGCTTTACCGCAAACCCTTCTTTCCGAGGGAAAGGGCGACCAAATAAATTGTTTTTCCGACGGGCCGATCGGCTGCTAACCCAGTGACGCAGATCGCGTTGGGCCAGCGAGTGCGGTGCCACCGCTTGCGAAATCAGCGTCGTGCGGGGCAGATATCGGTTCAGTGCAGCGGATCGCTTGGTAGCTCCGTGAGTACCGCTTCACGACCATATAACTTGTACGCAAACAGTGACGCGCACAGCACAAACGCGGTGACTGCGTAGGCGAGTCCAAGGCGCAGAGTTTTCGTCGTTGGTCCCGATATGGTCGCTCGGCCGGGACGATGCCAGCTTCTCGCTGTCAGTGCCACCGCGCCGGTTACGATGCCAGCGACGCCGAGGGCGATGAGCGAACGACCAAAGTAGTCCATCGATAGCGATGGCTCGCCAGCCGCCGTTCCAATGCTCCAGCGACGATCGAGTGGCAAATAGAGCGGCACTGGTAGCGACACCACGCCTGTCAGAAAAAACACCAATGAAGTGGTGGTAGACAGGATGCTTGCGTAGAGCGCTGCGCGACGAAGATCCACCATCATGCGCCTCGCACCGCCGTACAGAGCAGCCCAGCCACGACGTTGGTTAGACAAACCAAGGCGGTACCGACGGTCATCACGCCATACATCCAGATCACGACGCGAAGTGAGGACTCGGAAGCTGCTTCGTTTGACGTTCTATTAAGGGCGTCTCCATCGGCCTTCGTCGTCGACAAGGCAATTGTGGAGAGCGGCTGCGCAATCAGCAGTGCCCCGATGGCCAGCGGCAGTCCGATCGTCGCCAGGTTTTCTTTGAAGTCGAACAGGTTGGCGGCCCATGGGGCGTGTCGATCAAGAAATAGGGCTCGGATCACGACCCGATAACGTGGATAGAGCAGTGCTCCAGCCGTCAGCGTCGACAAGTAAGCCAACAGCGTCGTCCATCCGTAGAGCCGTAGAGATCTCGAGCGGACGGGCCGTTGTTGCACAAGCAGCACTGCCAGCAGCGCTTGGTGGACGCTGGCACCGCAGAGCACGATCGCGCTGAGCGAGTGCAGCACCACCAGCAGCGGACCCCAGGACTGCAAAAATACCGACGGCACCTCGGGACTATACCGCCAATTGCTTACGGTGCCACGCTTCCCATTGTCGGGGGCTGTGTCCGTATCTCGGACGACGGCCGTATCTCGGACGATGTCGATCGGTCACGGGCTGTATTCACCGTCGGCAAGGCGAGCCTTTTGGGCTGGCACGGGTGGTGCATTGAGGTCGCTCTGCTGTCGCGTTGTTTCAACCAGACACTACCAAGCGAAGAGAGGACCAAGGTGCATACCTCCCCACACGTTTCCGCCGGTACCGAAGGGTCAGCGAATCATGGACTTTCCCCATCGGACACAACGACCTCAACCTCATCTACCTCATCTACCTCATCGATGGAACGGGCTCCTTGGAAGGCCGTCTATTGCGTCGCGGAGCGCGGCAAAGGTCGTCGACTCTGGCTACGCATTGGAACAGCGTTTCCCAACCGCGATGGCTCGCTGACGATTCGGCTAGATGCGCTGCCGCTCTCGGGCCAGCTGCAGGTGCGAGAGCCATTTGCGAGCGGCCCGCGTGACGGGAGCGGCGATCAGCTGCTCGGAGACCGGGCCGGATCGTCAGCCACGTGATGTTCCCGGCGAATCGGACCGCAGCGTTGGCTGATTCGCCTTTTGCCAAACCGAATGAACAGACCGAACCATGAAGGAGAAACACGACATGAAGTTGAACAAGACCCTGTTGGCTCTGACCCTGGCTGCTCTGACCCTGGGCACGGTGACTGCCACCCGTGCTGAGAGCGCCGTTCGTCCCTCCTCGACAACCCCGACTACGGCGGTTGTTGCACCCAAAGTGAATAGCGGCGTGGTCAACATCAACGAGGCAAGCGCCGATCAACTCGAGCGCCTTCCCGGCATCGGTCCGAGCCGAGCCCAAGCGATCATCAACTTTCGCAAGACACATCCATTCAAACGGATCGAGGATCTTCAGCGGATCAAGGGACTTGGCAAGAAGAGTTGGAATCGCCTGCGTCCGCTGATCGCGCTGAGCGGTCCCACCACGCTGGCGGCTGCCGAGCACTAGCCCCACAGCGGTGGCGTGGGCTTCAGGACGACAGACCGATAGCGTCTAGTTGATGAATTGCCACGCCATCGTCACAGCGACGGAACGGAACGGCTAGTTGAGCTGAGTGCAGACCGACAAACCACTTTGGGGTGGCTTACTGTCATCGCAGAAGATGAGCTTGAGGGAGAGCGGATCGGTGCTGATTCTGCTGGGAAGACCGGCAATTAGCGCCGTCATCACAGCTCCCGAGGGGATTGTAATCGTCGACTTCACAGTAAGTAGATCGGTCATCATTCCTGACGGGCGCACGGAGGCTGAGCTGCCGGTCTGAGGTCCGGTCGAAACGTAGGTCAAGCCGCCGCCACGACCGAGGTTTCCGCTGACCGCATCGGTGAGCAGCGCTTGGTAACTGGCACCGATACCGAAGCCGAAATCGGCGGTGGGTACGTCAGGCGAAGCGTTGATGAAGCGCATCCGCACCTGGCCGCCCTGCGAGGTCAGATCATCCTCGAACAGGTTGATCTTGACGGTACCGGGGCGGCTCTGGTCGCCAAACGGCACGAGCGTATAGGTTCTACCCGCTCCGATCGGTGGCAGCCCCAAGTCCGGGAGTCCGCCGTATGCGACCGTACAGTCTGATCGGGTACCGGGTACGGCGCGCACAGTGTAGTTACCAGCCGTCAGGGTCAGGTACTGACCCATGTTTAGGTAGGCGACTCCGCCAGGACGCTGTGCCATCGTGCGGAGCAAGGGTCCACGAAAGTCAGGATCGCCCGAGCCTTTGATGCACAGATCTACTGGGGCAGCTCCAGTGACGAAGTTGCCAAACCGGACCTCTGCATTCGTAAGTGGGATGACCATGTCCGGTATCACGTTGACGCCGCTGTCCACCGCTGTGATTTCGGGTGGGGTTGGCGTGCAACCGGCAATGGCGATGGTCGAGAACGTGAGACCAAGGCTGATGCGCAGAGCTGTCGTTTGTAGGCTAAGCATGAAAACTCCCTATTCCGAATCGCCGAGTAGGCCGTCTAGAGACTCGGAGTCAAAGGTTAGAGCGGTCAGCTCTTCGCACATCTTGACCCAATCGGGGACGGACGACTCGCCGAGCTGAGAGGTGGTCTCGAAGAACAAAAAGACGGTTCCCATCGGTAGTCCGCAGCTTTGAATTCGTGAGCCACGACGCTGCTGGGCGAGCTTTTGCTGATAATGGGTACGTAACGCAGTCAGATCGTTGATGCTGCCGCGAGGAGCAGGTCTGAACCAAATCCCGACGCGAGCTTTGCGCTCCAGGTTGTCATTGGTGGCTACGCTGACTCCGAAAGACCAACCGTCACGGACGGCAACAAGTTCCTTGTACGGTGCCTCGGTGATTTCACTGACTTGAAAGCCAGAGGGTGCCCACTGCTGGCGAACATAACGGGCAAACGTTTCCGCATCGAGAGTGTGCATGGATGGCGTTCCTTAGAAATGGGAGAGCTTTACCTATCGTAGCCAAGTTCCTTCCTCCGCAGGGAGGGGCTCGAGCAATTCGGGCTGGTGAGCATCATGTCGTCGTCAGAGACGCTTGCTAAGATGCCTGCCCATGCTGTCGTACTTGCGGATCAGCAATTTTGCGATCATCGAAGAAGTTGAGCTCACCCTCGGACCGGGCCTCACCGTGCTGAGTGGCGAGACTGGTGCTGGGAAGTCACTCATCTTGGACGCAGTGGCGCTTTTGCGGGGCGGTCGAGCCAGCGCAGAGGTCATTCGCAGCGGTGCCGATGAAGCGCGCATTGAAGCGCAGTTTGTTCCCGAACCGGGAAGCGCAGCTTGCGCAGTGCTCAGCGAGAAGCTCCAGCGACTCGGCATCGAAACAAAAGGCCTAGCTGAAGATGGCTTGGTGGTGCGGCGAGTGATCGGCCGAGGAGGGCGCAATCGGATTCATATCCAAGGGCAGCTCTCAACCGCAACTGCGCTGGCCGAGATTTGTGGTGGTTTGATCGATGTGAGTGGGCAGCACGAACATCAGAGTCTCCTTGATGTGGGGAGTCACCTGGGGCTGCTTGATCGCTTTGGGGTAGCGGCGACATTGCGAGAAGAGATGGCGCAGTCGTTCGAGGCCCTGCACCTGGCGAGTCGAGAACTTCAAGAAGCGTCTCTCGATGAGCGCAGTCGGAGCGATCGAGAGGAGTTTCTGCGCTTTCAGCTCAGCGAACTGGAACAAGTCGATCCAAAGCCGGGTGAAGACGAGACGCTGCGGAACGAACAAAAGCGGCTGCGATCGGTTGAAAAGTTGGCGCAGGCGGGACGACGAGGCGAGGCGCGGCTTTACAGCGGTGAAGGCAGCGTCCTCGATGGTTTGTCATCGGTGCTGCGTGACCTGCGCGAAGTGTCTGGGCTCGACGGTGAGTTGGCGGAGCTAACGGCCCGGCTTAGCGAAGCGCAGGTGCTGCTCAGCGATGCCGCCCACGATCTCCGTCGATACGTAGATGCGTTGGCCGCGGATCCCGAGCGGTTGGCCACGGTCGAGGATCGACTGCATATTTTGTCGCGGCTCCTCCGCAAACATGGACCAGACATGTCGTCGCTGATTGCCAAGCGGGACGAGATGCAAAACGAGCTGTCGAAGCTCGTGGGTCACGAGGAACGGCGACTTCATGCCGGACGGGCGGTGGAGCAAGCGCAAAAACAAGCGGTGCAGGCGGCAGAGCGCTTGAGTGCGGCCCGCCAAAACGCTGCGTTGACTCTTTCTGCGAAGGTGGAAAGCGAACTGGTGGACTTGGCGATGGACGGGGCCAAGCTGCTTCCTCAGCTATTGCCTCGCCTCGCGAGTCGCGGAGATGACCCCTCGCTGGTTGTGATGGTGCCTGGTGGTGAGCTTCGACGACTCGGTCGCGAAGGTTTTGATCGGTGCGAGCTTCTTTTTTCGGCCAACCGAGGAGAAACACCCCGGCCTCTGCAGCGAATTGCCTCGGGTGGCGAGCTGTCGCGGGTGATGTTGGCGCTGCGCGGGGTGCTCGGCCGGGCCGATCAGGTCGAAACGTGCGTCTTCGACGAGGTTGATTCGGGAGTAGGCGGTGCCACCGGAGATCGGGTGGGGCGCAAAATTCGGAGCCTTGCCGAAGGGAAGCAGGTGCTCTGCATCACTCACTTGGCGCAGATTGCTGCCTATGGACACCATCATCTGCGTGTCGAAAAGCTGCTCAGCGAGGGACGTACCGTAACGACGGTACGAGCGTTGGGCAAGATCGAGCGGCGCGATGAAATTGCACGAATGATCGGCGGTGCACGGCTGACCGAAAAGAGTCGCGCTCATGCGGATGAGTTATTGACCCATGCGCAGGGCTCTCCGATGACACGCACTCGTGGCAAGAGCGGAGTTATGTCCGCAGACGTGCGTTGAAAACGGCAAATGGAGACTAATATATAGTGAGAAGTATGCCAATCCGTCTCGTTGGTCGTATGTTGTTGGGGACAGGGTTCTGGGCGGCAGTGGGGGCCGGGTGGATGACAATGATGGGGGCTGCCTCATCTGCGAGAGCGAACGAGCGCTCACGCACCGCTTCGTATCCGCCGCTTCGCAATGCTCAGCAGAAGGCGACCTGGCTGGGCTCGCCGGCAGCTGATTCGACGGCACCAACCAATCCCGTCGCGGCGACCCCATCTGCGCCGACTTCTACGGGGCCGAATGCTGGTTCATCGATGGGTGGTGCAATCGTTCCTGATTCCAAATGGTGCGGCATCGAGGCTGCCGCCTCTGCGATGGAATCAGCGATGCCCTGCAAGCTTACGACGCTACCGTGTGGACCCATTGGTGCAGACCGCATCCTGAATAACAGCGGTGAAGACACGGATGATCTCGATGGAGACGGTCAACGCGATCTGGTCGTCGGTGGGAGACTCAGCGTTAACTCCAAAGAGGTCTTTGCAGCGATCTATCGAGGCAGTGACGGGGGCTACGTCCTGTCGGATTATCGCGTAGTTCCAGCACGAGCCGAGCCGACCTATGCCAGTGTCCTGCTTACGGAAAATGGCAAACCGCCGTTGCTCCGTGATGGGCATGATCTTGTCGAGAGCAACGGTCGGAGCCACAGCCATGCACGGCTCCGGCGCTTCGATGGTCAACGATTTCGGACACTCCTTACATTTTGTGCGCACCGGAGCGAGCCATCGTCCAGTGCTCCAGGAGGGGCCCGCCAGGGCATGAACCGAGTTGATTTTATCGACGTGGACAAAGACGGCAGCAAAGAGGTTGTGATCCAGGGATTGCTGGCACCGACGGTGTTTCGATTTTCCGACGGAGGCCAGACGTTGATTGAAGATCGCGGGCTGACCAAAACATTTCGCGAAACCAGCCCCGAAGCAGTGCGGGCACGCGGTCTGCGGGCTGAGGCGGAGCGGCTGCTTGACCAAGGCGAAGTTCGTCGGGCAGCCGAGCTGTACCAGCGGGCATTCCTCAGTGCTTCGTATGACATCGATCTGGGACTAGCAGCCGCGGAAGCGCAGGTACGCAGTGGCCAGCCCGATCGAGCGCTGGAGATGGTGACAAGGCTACGCTACCAAGACCCTGATCGCGGCAGCACGGCATGCACCATGGCGGCCGTGCAGCGGGCCTTGCGCAATACCTTGGCGGAAGCTGCGGCGCTGCGTAGCTGTGCTGAGAAGGAAACGGACGAGGCACGACGGACCCAAGCGCAAAATCGACTACGAGAACTGAGCGGCCAGAGCGTGCCACCGCCGCCGCCCGCACCGTCTGCATCGCCAACCCAGCAGTCAATCGTCGATGAAGCCCTGGGAACACCGTAGCTAATCGGTGTTGTCCTCGTTGCGCTGGGCGAAGTAGTCGACCAAAAATCTGGCGATCGGGCCATCGGGATCGCGAAGCTTCCACGGCTCGTTCGGTTCCGCCAGCAGATCCCGTGCAGGGTCAAAGCCCAGCAGTCGTAGCCGCTGGTTGCGCTCGAAGTAGCGTCTTTCGATGGGGGATCCGTGCCACAAGTGGCGGATCGTGCCGGGCACAAAGCCAAGACCGGACAAACCGAGCTGCTGCGAGATGGATTGAAGGCGGCAAGCCCAGGCGTGAAAGTGACGCAGATGTGGCGTGTTGCTTCCAAGCAGTCGGGTCACACAGGGCGAGTTTGGTTCGAAGAGCATCGCGTGGGCCATGACGTGATCTGCGCTGCCGACAATACAAGCGTCGTACAACTGCACCGCACCGAGCAGCTCGCGACGAGCGGCCCAGGCATAGCCGGTGTGTCCATGGGTGTCGAAGCGTCCTGCGAAAAGGGCGGACGGATCCGCGGCGATGGTTGCTGCGATGCCGCAGGTGCGATCGATCGTCTGTATTGGACGGGTCGACGCAGGGAGCAGCAGAACCTCTTCGAAGAGCTGGACCGCCACATGTCGATCAAGGAGAGCTTTGGCCGATTCGTCCCAATCGAGCCGCTCAAAGAGGACATCGGCATCGATCCAAGCGACGTAGCAGCAGGATGGTGGCAGCTTGGCGATGGCCAAGTTCAGCAGCCTTTCTTTGTGCCACATGGCGTCGTGGGCTCGGACCTGTACAACGTCGTGAGACGGTTGCAGCTCGAATGGCTGATCGGTCAGCGCGCACTCGATGGTTAGACAGGGCTTGTCGCCGAGGGCAGCTCGGAACTGCTGATAGTTGTCACGCCGTGATTGATAGCCCGCCGGGTTGAAGTAGGACGTGATGACCCACAGCTCGTCGCATGTCGCCATGAGTGCCTATCATCGTCAATTTGATGGCTCGTCGTCATGGGCGCTGCATGACTCGTCGAGGGTCGGCATGGGATTGAGCTTTGGTGGCAACTCCATGATGCTTTCATGATGCAAAGTTGTGTCCGCTTGCTTACTCAGGGTGCGGGGCGAAGCTTATTGGGAGGGGCGGCTGCGGTGGCGCTTCTCATGGTGGCTTCCTTGGCAGTTGCTCAGAAAGCCCAACCGCAGGCCACGGCTGCCTACGCTGCGGCGAACTCCGATAACGAGGATGAGAAAGAGGCCGAAAGCGATCAAGACACCCCGCGTCGCGCCATCGAGCGCTTCATGGCGCAGGCGGCGAGCGGCGACTACTTCAAGGCGGCTGAGGCAATCCAGATCAGCTCGACCAACGTCAGCGATGGTGCTGACAAAGCGCGCAAGCTGGCGGCGGTAATCGAGCGGCGCGTCGAGCTTGGGCCGGAGGAACTGGCCAAAGTCTCGGATTTGCCAGGCGGCAACGTTACGGATGGACTGAAAAACCAGGACGTAATCGGTCGCATCGACATGCCGCTAGGTTCCGAGACGCTGCGGCTCCAGCGAACTGGGACTCCGGGATCGCGCCGCTGGGTGTTTTCGCCTGGAACGGTGCAGCGAATCGAAGCGTGGTACGAGCGGCTGGAAGACCACTGGGTGCTGGAGACAATGCCCGAGTCGCTGCTTGGTCGTGGGCCGCTCGGTCTTTTGTATTGGCAGTGGCTGGCGCTTCCGGTGCTTCTGTTGCTAAGTGCCGTGGGCGGCGTTGCGCTGTCGGTGGTGCTGCGTCCCGTGCTGCGCAAGCTCCTGCACAAGCACGAGCTATGGGTGGCGATGATCGAAAGGCAGCGCGGACCGCTGTGGCTGCTGTTCGGAGCGCTGTTTGGCAGGCTGCTGCTGCCCATTTTGTACCTGACTCCGGTGGTGGCGCAGCCGGTGCGGGCGGTGGCGCACATCGCGATCGAAGTATCGCTGTGCTGGATCGTTTGGCGAGTTGCAGACGTGCTGACAACGCGAGCTCGCCTGGTGGAATGGCTGGAGTCGCGGCCCGGTCTGCGTGGGGTGCTGCCGCTGGTTCGGCAGCTTATTGGGATTGCACTGATTGCCATTGCGGCGGCGATTGCGCTGTCGGAGATGGGTTTGTCGCTGACCAGCGTCATGGCCAGTCTGGGGCTTGGCGGCTTGGCGGTCGCGTTGGCTGCCAAAAATACGCTTGAGCACTTCTTTGGCAGCGTCACGCTCAGCGTCGATCAATCGATTCGAGTTGGTGACCAGGTCCGGATCGGAGACGCCGTCGGAATCATCGAGCAGATCGGTATGCGCTCGACCCGCATCCGTACCGCCGATCGCAGCATTGTCACCATCCCCAACGGCAAGGTTGCCGACATGCAGATCGAAACGATCGCTGCTCGCGATCGCACCCGGTTCTTTCTGTCACTCGGCGTGGTCTATGCGCTAAAGCCCGCTGGACTGCGATCCCTGAGAGAAGCGCTCGTCAAGTGTGTGCGCAGTCATCCCAAGGTCTGGCCAGAGATCGTGCGGGTCCACTTCACGGGTCTCACCGATTCGGCGATCACCGTCGAGATCACCGCGTGGTTTCAGGTCACCGAGCAGGATCAGTTCCTCGAAGCGCGTCAGGAAATCCTGTTACAGATCTTGGAGGTGATTGAGACGTTTGGTGCCACGCCAGCGTTTGCAAAAGCGCTCGCTCAGACTGCATCGCGCTAATAATTTGCATTCTATATAACGAGAAATTGACTTCCCAAGCTGCACTTGCGACGCTTTGGAGCCATGACACCCCGCCTGGAACCTTCGCCTATGTCCCACCCTCTGCTACACACCCTCTTTCCGGTCTGCGAGCCGTACCTAACTGGGATGCTTCGCGTCTCACCGATCCACGAACTGTATTACGAGGAGAGCGGCAATCCTCAGGGTCAGCCGGTGCTCTTCATTCACGGCGGTCCCGGCAGCGGTACCGAGCCCAATCAGCGACGATTCTTCGATGCCAAACACTATCGGATCGTGCTGTTCGATCAGCGCGGTGCCGGGCGCAGTCGTCCTCACGCCAGCATCGAGGAAAATACCACCTGGGATCTGGTCGATGACATAGAGAAGCTTCGTAAGCATCTTCACATTGATCGCTGGCTGGTATTCGGTGGTTCGTGGGGGAGTACTCTTGCGCTCGCTTACGCGGAAAAACATCCAGAGCACGTGACCGGGCTGATCGTGCGTGGGATTTACCTGCTGACCCACAGCGAGATCGACTGGTTCTTTCGGCGCGGTGCCAATGTCATTTTTCCCGACGCATGGGAGTCGTTCCGGGACTTCATTCCAAAGGAAGAGCAGGGCGATCTGCTAGCGGCATATCACCGGCGGCTACATGGTCCCGATCCCAAGCTTCAGCAGATGGCGGCAGTCGCATTTGCGCGGTGGGAGGCGTGTTGTAGCCGGCTCATACCCGATCAGGCGGTGGTCGCTCGTTTTGCAGAGGGGCGCTTTGCCTACGCGCTGTCGCGGATTGAGACGCACTACTGCGTACATCGCGGCTTCTTTTCACATGACGGACAGCTCATCACCGACGCGCATCGGCTACAGGATGTCCCGACCGTGATCATCCAAGGGCGTTACGACTTGATCTGTCCGATTGAGTCGGCGTGGGCGCTGCATCGGGCACTGCCGCAGGCCGAGTTTCACATCGTCGAGGATGCCGGACACTCCGCCACCGAGCTTGGGATCACGCATCGACTGATCGAGGCGACCGAGCGATTGAAGCTTCCCAAAAAACACCCGTAGGCTTGATAGGATGGAGGAGTGAGCGGCTCTCCTCCGGCGCGTCGCAGCAACCTAGTGGTCCTGTTTCTGCTCTATTTTGCGCAGGGCCTACCGTTTGGTTTTCAGAAGGAGCTTTCGGCGTTTTTGCGGCAAGCGGGAATGTCGCTCACGCACATCACGCTGGCCCGAGGGCTGTCGCTGCCATGGCTGCTCAAGGCGCTGTGGGCACCGCTCGTCGATCGCTACGGCTCGGCTTCGTTCGGGCGTCGCAAATCGTGGATTGTGCCGCTCCAGCTTCTTTTGTGCGTGACGTTTGTTACCGCGGCGTTTTTTCCGCCAGAGGTCAGCCTGCCGACGCTGATCGGCTTGATCCTGGTGATGAACTTTTTGACCGCGACGCAAGATATTGCTGTCGACGGAATGGCGGTCGATTTGTTCAAAGGCCAGGAGCTGGGTCCGGCCAATGTTGCGCAGGTCGTTGGATACAAGATCGGCATGCTGGTTGGAGGCGGACTGCTGTTGCGAGCATCGGCGAGCATCGGCTGGCGCGGGATGTTGTTTGCGATCGCTGGGCTGATCTTTGTCGTGTTGCTATCGCTCTTGCCGCTACGTGAGCCGATCCATGCAGTTCGCATCACCGAGGTTCGGCAGCACCTGTCCGACGTAGTTGTGACGCTTCTCAGGCAGTTGCGGACGCGTGCGGGGCTATGGCTGCTGGCCTTTGTCGGTACCTATAAGATTGGCGAGACGCTGGTCGACGCGCTGTACACATCGTTTCTGATCGATAGTGGCTATAAGCCGGCGCAAATTGGAGCGTGGATTGGGGTCTGGGGCATGGTGGCCTCGACGCTGGGCTCGCTCAGCGGCGGTCTTTTGGCCAGCCGCATTCCGATGTTGTGGGCCGTGGCGTTGACCAGCGTGGTGCGCGTCGCCGCGATGGGTGGGGAGTGCTACCTGACGTTTCTGTCTCCACCGCTCCCGATAGACATCATCGTGGTGTCGATCTTCGAGCACTTTGCGGGTGGAGCGCTGACGACGGCGATGTTTGCGTTCATGATGCTACGCGTCGACAGCAGCATCGGGGCCAGCCATTACACGGTGCTCGCCAGCGTCGAAGTGTTGGGTAAGATGCCGACTGGTCTTGTCGCTGGCTACCTCGCGACCAGGATCGGCTATCGCAACACGTTTCTTCTCGGGACCGCGCTGTCGGCGGTGTTCCTGCTGCTGCTCCTTCCGCTGCGCCGTTTGCCTACCAATTCCGTGAGATCCTCTGACGACGCACCAAGTCCTTGACGGGCGACGGGCCGGGTTGTAACGATGCGCGCCTTCTCATCCCTGGCAACGTGGAGGCGAACATGCGAACTCGGCTTTCCGGTACTCGGCGATTTCTTCCCTTTTTGTGCCTAACCGGTCTGGCATTAAGCTGCGGTGGCGACGGCAATATGGACCAAATGCCCGTCGATAACACCCCCAAGGTGAACCCCTTTGAAGCCAAGCCCGAGTGCTCCGGCGACAAGGTCGACTTCAAAAAAGGCCAGCGGAGCATGGTGGTCAGCAACCTGGAAATTGCTGCCGGAGGCCAGGGAATTGACCTCGATGGAGATGGCAAACCCGACAACAAGCTCGGTGCGATTTCGTCGCTGGCAAATCCTGAACTGGAAGGCACGTTCAAGGAAAAGCATGACGTCGTGATTCCGATGGAGGTCTTTGGCCCGACCTCGGGTGACTCGCAGTGCACGAAGTTCGCGATGTACCTTGGACAGTTCCTGAAGGATCGCGACACCGACGGCAAGGACAACACCTGGGAGACGGAATCTAACGGTGTGGCCAAGGGCGACTGCAACGACTACGACAAGAACGTCGCCGCCGGTAAGCCAGAAGTGGCAGGCAACCGCATGGACGATGACTGCGACGGACTGGCAGATAACCCGACGCAGAAGAAGCCTGCGGATGATGCCTCGGCGAAGATGGACCTTGATGGTGATGGAGTGACGGTGGCCGAAGGTGACTGCGATGATCGGGCGACCTCGCCGATGATTCCGGCCGACGGTGGAATGGTGCCACTCGCGAAGCTTCGCCATCCCGCCAAAATGTCGATGAGCATTGCCGCGGCCACTGAGCGCTGCGACGGCATGGATTACAACTGCGATGGCATTCCCGACAATGCACCACAGTGTGATCCGTTCGCCGATGCCAATGTAACGATCGATGTGCAGAAGCTGTCGCTCGATGCCCAGAGCCAGCCGATCCTTTCGTTCAAGAACGGCACCGTGAAGGCCAACAAGCTGGCAGCGGGGCCGTCGGTGTTTCGGGTGTCGGTGCCGATCAAAGATCAGCAGCTTCAGCTTGAGCTATCGGGGGCTCGTGTCGAGGGGACGTTCCGCAATGTCGGCAACCTGACCTATCTCGACAACGCCGTGCTCGGTGGAGTGCTTGAAGCGATCAGCCTGGCTCGACTCGACAAGATCGAAGTGAGTGGCTTCCTCAAACCGCCGCAGTCCCTGTTCGACGCAGTGTTTGCCAACGGGGCGCTCGCCGAGGTGCTCAGGCTCAAGAAGGATGCCTCCGGACACTACCTGCCCGACATGGATGTCGATGGGGATGGCATTGAGACGTTCTGGGCGGCCGATCCCGAAAAGACACCGGCGCTCGTCGATGTTTGCAAAGATGGCGACGGTACCGTGATCAAGAACGGCGACGCCACCTATCCGAACGACGATCCTAAGAAGCGCTGCGTCTTCGCCAAGGACCAAAAGGGTAACTATCGCTTCGTCGACGGTATCTCTGCGGCGCTAAAGTTCAAAGCAGTACCTGCCAAGCTAGGCAGTGTCGTTGATACGATGGTCGGTAAGTAATCGAAGGGAGCGAGGCGAAAGTCCCCATGCGCAAACGTCACAACGTCAAGGCCCACATCACCGGCAATGTGTGGAAGATCACGACCGTAATCGGAGCCGAGGTGAGTGAAGGCGACACCCTGGTCATCATGGAATCCATGAAAATGGAGATGCCGGTGGAGTCCGAAATCTCGGGCCGTGTGGTCGAGATTCCCGCCAAAGAAGGCACTCCCGCCCAGGAAGGCCAGATCCTCGTCATCCTCGAGGAATAGCGCGCTTCGCTCGTGTCACTCCCAGTCTTTCAGGCGGCGTGTGCCGTCATCATCGTGCTCGCACTGTCGGCCATGGCGCGGCGTACTGCATGGGGTACGCTGCTCCGTGACTATTTTACCTTGGCTGTAGCGGGCTATCTGGGCGAACAGAGCTGCATCAGCCTGTATCACTTCTATCGCTACAGCTCGCTGTGGACCTTGCGGGTGATCGATGTGCCGCTGCTGGTTCCGCTGATTTGGCCGCTGGTGGTGATGTCGGCACGGAGCGTAGGTCAGACCATGTGGCCGAGCGTGCGCGATCCGGTGCAGCGCGCCACGCTGGTCGGTGCGATTGTGGCCTTCGATGCGTCGCTGGTGGAAGTGGTCGCGGTGCGTGCTGGGCTGTGGTCGTGGGCCGAGCCGGGACATCTGGGAGTGCCCGTGATTGGTATTCTCGGCTGGGGTTTTTTTGCGGCGGCGGCGGACTATGTGCTGGGACTGAAGCTGAAGGCCAGGCACCTTGTGCTCCTGCTGGTCGCGCCCCTTACGACCCATGCACTGATCGTGACCTCATGGTGGGCGCTGTTTCGGCACACGCTGCGCGGCGAGCTTGGCAAAAGCTCGATCGAGTCGATGGTGGCCCTTGGGCTTTTGGCGTTCGCGCTGGTCCTGCGGGCACGCCGTCGCGGAGGATCGATTCCGTTTGCAGTCGCGCTGCCTCGGATGATCGCGGCGTCGCTGTTTGTGCTGCTCCTTGTGACCACCGCGCCGACGGACCGAAATCTGTGGTTACACACCGCTGCGGTGGCGCTGCCCTATCTGATGGCGACCGATTTTCGGCTGAGCTCGTAGGATTCCTAGCGCAAAAAGATGTTCTCTGGGAGTCCAGCGCTGCGCCATAAGGCGGTGCCAACCAGGAACAACACAAGCTGGGCGCTTCCGAGGTGGGTCAACCACAGACAGTCATTGCTCGTCAGGCCTCGGCGGAGTCGTGACCGGTAGAACAGGAACTGGCCAAGCGGTGCCACAATCATCAGTAGCTCGCGGACTCCCAAGATTCCCAGTGCAACGCCCACAATCAGCGTGAGCGCCGATCCGGCAAGGAGTCCGATCATGATCCGCTCGGCTGTTTTTTCTCCGTGTACCACTGGATACGTGGGCACTCGGAGCAGCCGGTCGCCCTCGAGATCGCGAAAGTCATACAGGATTTCGTAGGTCGTTTCGAACAGCACAAAGAACAGCGCCAGAGTGGAAATGGCGGGCATCGTCATCAGCGGATGACCCGCAGTGACGATCGGATACCCAAAGCAGGTCAGAACGAACAATACCGACGAGCCGAAGTTCTTGAAGAAGTACATTTCCTTGAGCCGCGACAGCCCGCTCGGTGTGGGTACCACCCGGTAGTTGTAGGCAAGCCCGATGAGCTGGACCGCCACTCGCCACGGCGTAAGCTGCGGCCAAACAACATGTGTGCTCACAAATGAGGCGACGAGCAGCACGAGTGAGAGCGCGGTCAGCCATCTCTTTTGGGCAGCAACGCGGGCGGTGCCGGGAACTTGGTTGTGGGTGTCCTCTGCGAGATCGGTGATGCGATTGAGCAGATTGATCAAAAACCAGTCGATCCCAACTACCGCCGCGAGTGGGCCGAGATAGCGTCCGGACATCAGCCAGCCAAATACCACCGTCGCTGTTACCGCCACGAGCACGATGTGGTAGCGAGCGATCCACAGCCAGTCATTGATTGCGTTCCGAACCGTCATGTCCGCTTGGTTTTACCGCACCGAAGTGAGCCCCTGTGATCGGCTGCCGTGAAATCTCAAACATTTTCAGACGACTACGTTCGGCCGCTTTTTTGACCCGCCGGTTGTGCGGTAGGCTGAATGTATGAACAAGCCGATTTTGGCCGCGTGCGCAGGCGTCACTTTTGGTCTGTTTTTGGGCGGGCTTTTGATGGGTGGGTTCGGCAGTCGAAGCTGTCATCGCCAGGTCGAGACCCGAGCGCCGATTCGGGTGGTGGAGAGTCGACCGCAGATGACGACGCGGGTGGTGTTTCAAAGCACCGTCATTCGTCAGCATGGCGGAGTCATTCACACCGAGACCCGGCAGCAGATCTCGAACGTGGGACCGGAAGAAGCGCTCGATACGCTGAGCAAGGCGCAAACCGCGTATGTCACCGGTGACTATCGCGGTGCCATCGCCATCGCCAAGACCGGGATGGGCGACAGCCCCGTGCGTGCGAATCGGATCATCGGAGCCGCCGCCTGCAATCTGCAGGATTTGCCCGAGATCGAGCAGGCCTATCGTCGCCTAGACGTGCCGAGTCGGCAGTACGTCGTCTATGTGTGCCAGCGCAGCGGTGTGACGTTTTCGGGCAACCGCTTTCGCTTGAGTGAGTAGCACCAGCGGCCCGCTTTGAATCAGAGCTTCTTTTCCAAGATGGTTCCGGTTCCACCCACCGCAAATAGGTTGGCTGCGGTGCCCCAGACTCCGAACAGAAAGTTTGAGCTACCGCTGTCTTCTGCGCTCCAGCTTGTACCGTTGCTGCTGTGAATCGCGACGCCGGCTTGACCGACTACGTAGATGTTGGTTGGACTGACCGCGAATACTTTGCCGAGTGCGAAGGTGGTTCCTGAAGTCTGCGGACTCCACTTGCTGCCATCGAAGCGGAGTATGGTTCCGGCGTCACCAACAGCCCAGACGTTGCTCGGTCCAGTGCCGTGAACGCCGCGCAGCTTGACGGTGGTTCCGCTCGCTTGCGGCGACCAGCTGGTGCCGTTGTAAAACAAAATGACACCGCCCGTACCAACGGCCCAGACGTGGGTGGGATCGGCTGCGTAGATGGCATCCAGCTCGCTTGTGATGCCACTCGCTTGGGTCATCCAGGTCGTTCCAGAACCGAGCTTCAGAATGGTTCCGGAGTCTCCCACGCACCACGTACTCGCTGCATCAAGCCCGTGCACACCGTACAAATTGGCTGCGGTTCCGCTGGTCACGGGAGTCCAGTTGGTTCCGTCAAAGTGAACCACAGTGCCGGCCACACCGACGGCCCAAGCATTCTGCGCGCTGCTTGCCCATACTCCTTGGAGTGAGCGGGTGGTGCCGGTTGGTTGGGTAGACAAGGTGCCGGAGGAGTAACGAAGAACCGTTCCTTGATCGCCCACAGCCCAGATGTTTTGGGAATCCGATCCCCACACGGAATACACGCTGGTGGTGTTTCCTTTGGTCAGCGGATTCCAGGTTGTACCGTTGCCACGCACGACCCAAGCAGAGTCCGTTCCACCCACGACATCAGCAGCTCCGAAACCATGGAGCGCGTGAATCACATCGGTGGTGCCGCTTACCTGCGGAGTCCAGTTGGTGCCATCGTAGCGGACAATGGTGCCGACGATTCCTCCGGCCCAGACGTTGGTCGCAGAGGCAGCGTACGCACTATAGAAACGATTGGTGGTCCCGCTGTTTTGAACCGACCAGGAAGAGCCGTTCCAGCGGATGATAGTACCGATGTCACCGACGGCCCAGACGTTGCTGGAATCGGCTCCCGTGACGCCGAGCAGAGTCCTGGTGGTGCCACTCACTTGCGGTGCCCATGCGCCTCCGCTGTAGCGCACCACGACACCTGCGGAACCAACCGCCCACACCGTTCCAACATCGCTGGCCCATACGGCTGATAGGGTGGTGGTGGTCCCGCTGCTTTGCGGACTCCATGTCATCCCATTCCACTTGATCACCAGACCACCGGCCCCAACGGCCCAGAGGTTGTTGGCATCGACACCGTGAATGCCGTTAAGTAGGAAGCTGGTTCCACTTGCTTGGGGAGTCCACGCGCTGCCGTTGTAGTGCAGCACCATTCCGTTCCCCCCCACCGTCCATAGATCCTTGGCACTTGGTCCCCAGACTGCGTTTAGCAGGTTTTGGGTGCCGCTTGATTCCTTTGTCCAATTGCCTCCGCTATAGCGAAGGATGGTTCCACGATCTCCGACGGTGACGATCTCTCCTCCGCTACCAACGTACAGACCGTTAATGCCATTGCCTTGGGGAAGCGGATTGCGCCAGCAGTAGCCGTCTTTGCTACAGATCGGCTGCGGTCCCAAAGCCAGATCATCGGGAACCCCGGAATCCCCGGCTGGATCGATGCCGCCATCGAGCGGAGGGTCATTGGTCGATTCTTTGTTGCAGGCCGGACTCCCGATGAGCAGGAGCACTGACAACCAAGGAAATACGCTGGTGGCTGCACGGCGCGGGGCCCTCCTTCCCTGCGACGCTTTTTTATCGTTCCGCAGGTGGCCCGAAAAATAGGTCTCCGGTCGGTCCCACGCCTGAGCTGTCTTAAGGCTTTTTTGCATCAAAACAGCATAGCCGATACGCGTGGGTCAGCTTACGGGCTTAATCTCGAATAGGGACAGCTCGCATTCGCCACCGAAGTCTAGTTTCATCAGCAGCGGCCACTTGGGATGATCGAGCACCAACAGATCCACCGGCGACCAGTCGGACTCGCCGTCGTCTTGCGCATGGAGTACGCGGACCTTGACCGGCTGTTCATTGATGCGCACCGTGGTCTGTGCCTCGCCGAACAGCTTCAGGCGAAATGATCCTGAGTACACCTCAAGTGGGACCGACTCTCCGGCTTTGAGCCGACGCACAAAGTCACGACTGAGCAGAAACGGCGGGCTGTGGGTCTTGGTGGAAAGAGCTCGGTTTTTGGTCTGCGCTTTGCCCGCCAGTGCACTGAACTGCGACAAGAACACCACTCCGGTGCCTCGTTCGATCGCGTCAGCGGAACACCGTAGCTCGGACCGGGCTGGAGGATCGGGATACGACAACACCATCGCGCCATCGTCCCCCAGCTCTTCGATTTGCAGTGGATATAGATCATTGGCGTCGTAATCTGCGGTCCAGACTGAAAAACAGGCACCCTTTTGAACCATTGCCGCCAGTTTTTCGGCTACCGGTGTCGTCCCCGCAGCGCCATTTGTCACCGTCTTCGTTTTCGTCCCACCTGCGCCCGTCTTTTTGCCCGATCCAGCCGCCATGCCAAATCCTCCCATTCGCAGACGTCCATACCATAGGTTGGCCGGCCGCTTGGCACCCGAATCGGGCCGTGTTCGTCACCAGCGGTCGTCAGTGTCCGAAAGTCAGCGTATGCTTCGCTTCACGGTAAGGAGGTCAGCTTGGGTCTAGGTCAGTACGTCTTCCCGCGCATGGCGGTCCACATTGCTTCTGGACGGACCGTCCCCGTGGAGCGGCTGCGTGCGCACTGCCTGTGGTATCCAGCAGTCAGCCTCGATGGGCGAGAGGTTTCGGGGCACGTTCTGTACTTTTCCCAAGCTCTCGAGGAATCGCTCGGGGTCGTGCTCGGGCTGCACTCGACCTGGGACTGGAATCCTGCCGCAGAGGTTGAAAACGGCGAGGAGGACATCACCTTTCGACTCGCAGCACCGGTCCGGGCGTCGCTACATGCCTCGGTGCCGCAGCTCATTCGCGCCATTGTCGAACACACCGGGCGAACCCTGCCTGCGAGCCGTCGTCGCCAGCTCAACACCATCGCGGCGCTGCCCCACGAAAAGGTGCTGACGGCGCTCGAGGAATTTCTGGCCCAGAACAAGCTACACGTCCTTCAGCCGCTTTATATTGGCAACCTGTATCAGCTGTTCACCGACGCGACCGAAGCACTTTTGCCGGTGTCGCCGTTTTCGCTGCGACGAACGCCGCGCCTGTGTTTTGTGCTCCTGTCGACCGACAGTTTGACCGACAAGCGCTCGAGTCCATGGCTGCGGCAAGCGTCAGAGCTGATGGCGCTGCCGGTCAACGTCGTATTTACGCCGCAGGTTGCCGAATTTTTGGATGCGCTGCCGTCCCTGCGGTTGGTGCGCAGTGATCCCCAACTCCTTTCCGAGCTTTTGTGGACGCTGCACGAGCTGACGGGTGGCTGGCCGGATCTGTGCGATCGCTTTTTCGAGATGCTGGCGCAGCTTCCCGACTTGGAGGCGCTCCGGCGGAAGCTGTGGGACTTGGCGCAGCTGCTGCGAGCCGCCGAGCGCGATCTGGAGGCGAGTCAAAAGCTGCTCACCGAGGCGTTTGCGGGACGGCTCGAGCTGCCGGATTTGATGATGCCGGGCCAGAGCTCACCCGCGATTGCGCCGCTATCGGCCTCGGCGCTGAACGCGTTCGGATCGAGTCCGCTGCTGCCGGGCGGCTACGAAGGGTTGTGGTCGCTGCTGGGGCAGCCGGTGCCCTTCACTTGGGAAGAGCATGGGCGGGCTTACCTCGACGGTCTGGTGAGCTGGGAACGCAAGCTGGCGGTGCCGCGCAGTCGAGCCATCGAGCTGTGTCTGCGGCGACGGTTCGAGACGCTCAGTGGGAGCAGTCGTCCCTCCTCGGGAGCGAATCAATCCGGTAATGCGAACTCGGCGGACCATCATCCCCGGCTGGACGCTGCGACGGTCGGCGCGCATCCCGGTCCGATGACGATTCGCTGGCTACACGTCTCGGATTTTCACTTTTCGGACAAACACCAGGCGCAGGGCGCGGGCATCGTGCTGGAGTCCTTGCTCAACACGCTGGGCGATATGCGGCGTGCCGGACGTGGGCTCGACTGCATCTTTGTCACCGGCGACATTGCGCAGAGCGGTAGTGAAAACGAATATCGGCTCGCCGAGGAATACCTGCTGCGGCTGTGTGAGCACAGCGGTGTCCCGACACAGAACGTGATCATGGTGCCGGGCAATCACGACGTGTCACGCTCTCGCGGGGTCGGACTTCAGCGCACGCTGACCAGTCACGATGAGGCGATGTTCTTTTTTCAGCCGCAGGCCGAGCGCTGGCATCTCAAAAAGTTCGATGCCTTTGTGCAGTTCTACAACCGGTTTTACAAAGCCGGGCACTTTGGCAAAGAGCCGCCCCGTCAGACGACCTCACACCTGGCGACCGCTGGGGCCGAGATCCTGCGGATCCGCAACCTGGAAGTGGGCTTGATTCCGCTCAATACCGCATGGTTTGCCCAGGCCGACGACGACAGCGGCAAGCTGTTCATCGGAGAGCCACTTTTGCGTGCTCAGCTTGCGCACGTCCAAAAGGCCCGACTGCGGATCGCGCTGATGCACCACCCGGTGCAAGATCTGTCCGAGGTCGAGCGGCGCAACATCGAGCAGCTTTTGCAAGAGCACTGCCACTTCGTGTTACGCGGACACCTTCATGAAAACGAAGCGCAGTGGGTCTCAAGCCCGTATCGTCAGACGCTGGTGATGGCGGCAGGCGCGGCCTATCAGGGTCGCGTGATCTACCAAAATCGCGCCATGCTGTGCGAGGTCGACGTCGATGGTCACGGCAAGGCGGCCCGCGTCAGGCCCTACCCGATTCGCTACGAGATGACTGGTCACGATCGCTGGACCCTCGACACCAGCGTCTTTCCCAAGAGCTATCCGAGCTATCTTGAAACGCTCAATCTCAACCTGTAAATCGCATGTCTCGCATCTATCTCGATCACAGCGCGACCACGCCGCTGCATCCCCTCGTTGCTGCGGCGATGACCGAGGCACTGAGGCTTTCTGGCAACCCGTCGTCACTGCACAACGAAGGTCGGAAGGCACGCCAAGCCGTGGAGACGGCTCGTCGCCAAGTCGCGCAGCTATTGTCGGCCGACCCCGCCGAGCTGGTCTTTACCTCAGGTGGGACTGAGTCCAATAACACCGCCATTTTTGCGCTGGCAGAGGTAGCGCAAAAGCGTGGTCGGCCTCTTCATGTCATCTCGAGTCCGCTCGAACACCCATCGCTACAAAAGCCGATTCTGCGTCTGCGAGACCACGGCTTCCGGGTCACGCTGTTGACGGTCGATGATCGTGGGCGAATTGATCCGACCGAGCTGCGTCGCATCCTCGCCACCGATCCGGCTGCCCTGCTGGCGCTTTCGTTGTGCAACCACGAGCTTGGCAACCTCTATCCGATGGTGGAACTGGTACAGCTTGCCCACGAGCACGGTGTGCTGGTTCATTGCGATGCGGTCCAGGCCATGGCCAAGCTGCCGGTTTCAGTGCGCTCACTCGGGGTCGATACGCTGAGTGTGTCGGCACATAAAATGTATGGACCCAAAGGCATCGGCGCACTGTACATCGCGGGGCCAAATGTCGTCGCTGGTGGTTGTGGTCTGTCCATTGATGCGCCATCTCTGCTGGTGGGCGGAGAGCAAGAGCGTGGCCGACGGGCCGGTACCGAAAATCTCCTGGGCATCATTGGCTTTGGGATCGCTGCCGATCTGGCCAACCGTGACGTGTTACCCAGAGCGGCCGAGATCTCTGCTCGTCGAGATCGACTGCAGGCTGGATTGATCGCGCTCGGGGGTGTCTCGGTAAATGGAGATGTCGACAATCGCAGCCCTACCGTCTGCAACCTCCGGTTTGCCGATGTCGATGGAGAGCTGCTACTCATGAGCCTGGACCTCGACGGGATAGCCGTATCCACCGGCGCTGCCTGTAGTTCAGGATCGAGTGAAGCGTCGCCGGTGCTGCGTGCGCTCGGACAGTCCAAAGCAGTGGCCCGCGAGGCGATTCGTTTTTCGCTCGGTATCGGTACCAGCGACGCCGCAATCGACGAGACTTTGTCGACGGTGGCAGCGGTTGTTTCCCGGATTCGTGCCCTCGGGCCCGCACCCCTACTCATGGCTGCTGGCGCTGCGTAGATTCGCAGTTCGCAGGTCAAGCCATTCGCCGGTAGCCCAGTTTGGTTTTGGTTGCTGCGCAGGATCGGCTTTTTGGACAAGCTGTCGTCTCCCTCCTAGACTCGGTTGTTCATGTCGCTGCTTCCTCGTCGCAAATCTGGGCGTAGGGCTCTCCACGTTCGTCGCGGGGTGTGGTTGCGTGCGCTGCTTTTCTGGCGACCGAAGAATCGTCGTCGCGGTCGGGTTGCTCGCGAGTCAGTGGAAGCCAAAGAAAGTGCCACTTCTAGGTCAGCGTCGGCGGTGTTGCTGGCCATCGTGACCTATCTTGGACTTACGGCGCTGCTCGTCGGTGCCGTGATTTTGGGTCGTCACTATTTGCTGCACAGCCCACGGTTTGCGGTGTCGACCGTCGAGATCTCATCCACGCGCCATGTGACGACGGAGCGACTACACACGCTGGCTGGGGTTCAGCTTGGTCGCAACCTGATCTCGCTCGATACCAGCGAGGTCGCCGAGCGGCTGCGTCGCGAGCCGTGGCTGCGTCACATCCACGTCGAGAAGCGCCTCCCCTCTGCGCTACGAATCGTCGTCGAGGAGTTTGAGCCGGCAGCGCTGGTCGCGCTCGATTCGCTGTACATGATCACCGCAGAGGGTGAAGTGTTTCGACGGGCGAAAGCGAGCGACTACCAGCGTGGGCTACCGATTCTGACCGGGGTGGGTCGAGCCGCGTATCTGCTCGACCGGGAATGGGCCCAAAGCGAGTTGCGGCGGGGCCTCCATGCGCTGGCGCTGTACCAGCAACTGGAAGGACGTCCGACGGTACGAGAGGTCCACGTCGACCAAATTATTGGCATCACCTTTTCCACGGGTGATGGCTCGACGATTCGACTTGGTCAGGGCACCGACGAAGAGCTACTCCTACGGCTCCACCGCTTCGATGCAGTGTGGCAGACATTGCGTCAAAAAGGCGACACCGCCCAACTGGTTCTCCTCGACAATCACGCTCACCCAGACCACGTTACAGTCCGGCTAGCTGCCAAGCCAAACCGTCCCTGAGTCGCTACTCTTCCACTAACCGAAGTCGTAGTTCTTCGGGATGACTACGATGTCGTCGATGACCTGGAAACGGCGACGATCCGCCTCGGGGTCGAAGCCGATCTCGGTGCCCGCCGGAACCCGGACGTGCTTGTCGATGATGGCGCGGCGAATGTGGCAGTGGCGGCCGATGTCGACCGACTCATGGAGGATGCACTGTTCGAGGTGGGAAAAGCTGTTGATGCGGACGCGTGGCCCGAGCACGCTCTGGTCAACGTGACCGCCCGAGATGATGCAACCCTCGCTGACGAGTGAGTTCGTGGCGAAACCCACACGGCGCGAACCACCGGGCCCGTCTTCGTTGAATACAAACTTGGCGGGAGGCAGCGAGCGCACCCAGGTGTGCAGCGGCCAGCGCGAGTTGTAGAGGTTAAAGACCGGCACCACCTGCACAAAGTCGAGGTTCGCCAAGAAGTACTGCTGGATGGTACCGACGTCGCGCCAGTAACCTCGCTCGCGTTCATCCATGCCGGGAATGTCGTTGCGCATGAAGTCGTACGCGTACAGCGCCCGCTTGCCGACCATGTCGGGCAGGATGTTTCGGCCAAAGTCGTGCTGGCTGCTCCCGGTTGCCTCAGCGTCGAGCACAATCTGTTGGATCAAGGCGCGGGTATTGAAGATGTAGTTGCCCATCGAGGCGAGCGCCCAACCGGGTCGACCGGGGATCTCACAGGGATTTTCGGGTTTTTCGGTAAACGACAGAATTCGCCAGTTGGCATCGACCTCGATGACGCCGAACGCCGAGGCTTGGGAGACGGGGACAGGGATGCAGGCGACGGTGCAGTCAGCTCCCGTTTCCAGGTGGAAATCGAGCATCTGTTGCACATCCATCTTGTAGACATGATCACCGCCGAAGACGATGACGTAGTCGGGATCTTCGTCGGTGATGACGTTGAGAGACTGGAAGATGGCGTCGGCAGAGCCCTTGAACCACTCGCGGCCACGACGCTGTTGCGCGGGCACTGGCTCAACGTACTGATCGAGCATCGCTGGCAGTCTCCAGCCGCGGGCGATGTGACTGTTCAGTGAGTCGCTCATGTACTGCGTGAGGACTTTGATCTTGAGAAACCCGGAGTTCACCAGGTTCGACAGCACAAAGTCGATCAAGCGATAGCGGCCACCGATGGGTACCGAGGGCTTGGCTCGATCGGCGGTGAGGGGCCACAAACGGCGGCCTTCACCACCAGCCAGTACCAGGGCCAACACGTTGGGATTGGGTCCGCGATGCGGTAAGAACGCCGGGCTCATCAGCCGTCTCCATGCAGCAGGGCAGTGGGCGGCTGCCGCTGGTCAGCGACCAAACAGCAGGTAGCCCAAGATCAGGAGCAGTACCGTGACAATTCCCATAATAATCGGGACGAGCGGCGGACCGTTTTGCTTTCGCAATGGCGTGCGAAATCCCGATGCTTCAGCGTGATTGCTCGGTACGTGCGCCACGACTGGCGGCGCTGTAGCGGGCTTATCTGCCAGTACCGCTTCGAGAGGCGAGACACTCTTGCCAAGACCCGGTCCCGAGGTCGGTGTTGCGGGTGGTTGTGCGGGAATGCTCGACTGACTCTCGTTCATCCATCCCCGTGGATCGATGAACTGGTCTGGGTTGAGCGGGGCCTGACCTTCATTGGACTTGGACTGCTCCTCGCCTACTTCATCGAGCGAAGTGAAGCGCAGAATTTCGTCCTGGATCAGGTTGTCGATGAGCGTGCTTTGCGCCTGCGGCTTGGACTTTTGGCGCTCGGCCAAGACTTTGGCAATGAGCTGCTCAATGTCGCGGCTCGTGACCTTCATGCCACGCGAAAACAAGTAATGCGCAATCGCTTCGAGCAGCTCTTCCACGCGCTGGTAGCGCTGATTCCGGTCGCGAGCGAGAGCCTTGCGGACGATCGACTCTAGCTCCGGCGAACAATCGGGGTTTTGCGCAACCACCGAGGGGATCACCGCTTCACGGACCAACTTGACCGTCGCGTAGTCGGTTTCTCCATCGAACAGACGCTTCCCGACCAGCAGCTCATAGAGCAGGATGCCGACAGCGAAGATATCGGCGCGACGATCTACTTCTTCTCCACGAGCAGCCTCGGGTGATAGATAGCTAAACTTGCCTTTGACCACGCCGGGGTCGGTGTTCTCGACCTGCGAGGCGGCTTTGGCCAGACCGAAGTCCGCCAGCTTCACCTCACCGCGCTTGGAAAAGAGGATGTTGGGAGGCGAAATATCGCGGTGGACAATGCCGAGCGGCTTGCCCGTTTCCGGATCGTTGAGATCGTGGGCGTACGCCAGCGCCTTGCAGACCTCCATGATGATGTAGAGAGTCTGGCTGACCGGCAGCCGCTGCCCCATCCCCTGGATCGTCTGAAGCAACACCTTCAAGTTGCAGCCGTCGATGTACTCCATCACCAGGAAGTACGAGGTGTCTTCGCCACTTCCCGAGGAGCCGACGTCATAGACCAGCACGACGTTGGTGTGCTGAAGGTGCAGTGCAAGGCGGGCTTCGTCGAGAAACATCTGAACGAAGCGCTTGTTTTTGGTGAGGTTCGGGAGGATGCGCTTGATGGCGACCGCACGCTTGAGACCACCGACCGAAGACTCGGCGATGCCGCGAAAGACCTCCGCCATGCCACCGGCGTCGAGTCGGTCTGTGACTTTATAGCGCTGGGAATCCATCTGCTGACCTAGGTTGCGACGACGGAGAAGTCGCCGGGGACGTGGTTCGAAAAGCTGCGCTGCGTGCGAACTTGTAAAATCCTATCACTCATCGTCCATGTGGTCGCCCATAGACTCTTCCGTGCCACCACCGCGGCCAACGGTCTGACTCTTGGTGAGCTCTTCTTTTTCTTTTTCTTCTTTGCAGTCGATGCACAGCGTCGTTACGGGACGAGCCATCAACCGACGGAAGGAAATGGTCTCGCCACAGTCCTCGCACTCATCGATGGTCTTGTTTTCAAGACGCTCGATCGCACTATTGATTTTGTGGAGCAGGAACTTTTCGCGGTCTCGCAGCCGAAGTTCCGTCGAGAACAGCTCTTCTTCCATTGATTCATCGATGGAGTCACGGCCGATGCTGCGCTCGCGCTCCATGCTGAACTTGAGCCCATCTTTCGCCGCCTGCACGAGACGGTCACGCTCGCCGAGGAGTACTTTCTCAAGCTGCGACCGCTGACTTTCGTTCAGCATCTGTAGGAACCCCTTCTTACCCGTCGGAAAAATCGTGCTGGCCTGGCTTCTGTGAGCACTTGCGCCCTAACCTGTCCGTCGAGACAATCTGGGGCCAGCTAAATGTCATAAGGTAGCGTACTCTATAGGTCTACACCGGGCTTTGTCAACGGGCGATTTCGGCGTTGGTAGGGTTCTTCGAATAGCCGCCATCTTCCCTTAATATTGCCCCCCTGGAGGCTGTAGGCGATGAGCACTGAGCGGTCGGATGGTCAGGCGCGAGTTGAGCAGGCAGAGGGTGAGCAGGCCGTGACGAGGATCTGGCGGCGGCTTGAAGCGGGTCTACATACGGCGGTGATCGGAGAGGCTGCACCGCTGTGTGCGAGTGGTGTCGATGCAACGGTTCGTTTGGTTGTTCAGGATTGTGGGGTCCATCCACAGCCGCTGGGTGCGATGAGCGAGGCACAGCGTCGGCTCGGAGCGCTGGTTGGGGAACTGCGTGGCGAGCTGCGTATCGGAGGCGGAGCCGGGCTTGGGTTGTTGCCCGGCCTCGATGTCGCTGCGGATCGGGTGCTCAGCGGGCTTCGTCGTCGCCTAATTGGAGATCAAACCGAGCCGCTGCTGTCTCGGTTTGTGCAGACGCTGGATCTGCTGGGGCAGTCCTCAGCTCAGATGAATCGGCGCTGGGTCGTCGCGTTTACCCGGGTCGAGCGCGCAGATGCTGACACACTTCACCTGCTGACGCTGCTCGCTGCTCGGCGATTGGCTGTGCCGCTGCTGCTGGTGTTTTCGACCGAACCGAAGTCCGGTCCAGCGCAGGAGTTGCTTGCTTCACTTCGCCGAAGTGGTGGCGAAGCAGCGGTGATTCAACTGGCGAATGAACAGACGTCACCGGCTGAACGCGAACCGCCGGTTCCCGCGTTACCGTCGCAAGTTCTGCTGGTTTTGCGCGGCCTGGCCATTGCTGGGGCGGGCTGCGAGCTGCAAGTTCTATCGGAACTACTGTTACTGCCGGAAGCGAAGGTGTTGGCCTGTTTGCAAGAAGCGGCCGATGCGGGGATCGCAATCGAAGACGATGGCGAAGGGCACTTCGAGGTGCAGCCGGAGTTGGCCCGGGCACTGCTAGCCAAGACTTTGCCATCGGTAGGGCGTGCCTATCATCGTCGGCTTGCGGCGCTACTGTCAGAGCGCAACACTTCGTCTGTCCGCACCGCCGAGACCCTAGCCAAGCCTAGTGCGGCGTCCAATCGGGGGGACTTGGAAGACTCCTTCAACGTGCCATCCATGTCTGAGTCGGTATCCGCACCGATGGCTCCGGGCTCAGGGGCTGCCGAGGTGCGCGAGGCTCGGGCTAGTGGGCCTGTGTCCCCAGCGATCGTGATGTCAGAGGTCATTGCCCCCAGTTCGGATCAGACGCCAGCCACCGATCAAACACCGGACCCTGCTGCATCACCTGGGGCTGTTCCGGCAGAGCTTCCGCTGACCAAACAAGACCTGACGCCAACACTGCATTGGCCGTACGGTGATGTCGCCGGTGGCGGACCGTCCGCTCCAGATCGTTCAGAAGTGATCCCGGCAGTGCCCACGGAGTCAACCCCTCGTACTCCCGTGGAGGTTGCAGCGCCGCCTCGGGCCGGTCATTCAGCACGGGCTGCGCGTCATTTCATCGAAGCCGGTGAGGTGGACCGCGGCATTGAACGATACCTGCTTGCCGTCGAACAATCGCTTAGGGTGGGGGCCTTGCGGGAAGCGATGGGTTTGGTTGACCGTGCGATGAATCTGCTGTCGGAGCTGCCAGACACCGCTGCCCGTCGCATCCTGCGGATTCGGGTGTTGTGCGCGCTGGGTCGTATTCGGTGGCTTGGGAAGGGACCGGATGCGCGCTTCACCCTGGCGGGGGCACTCCAGGCGTTCGAGCAGGCGCGGGCGTTGTTGCAGGCGTCGGATCCTGCGGAGCTGCGCGCTCAGGTCGCATCTCAGCTTGCGGCGGTGCTGTGTGAAATTGGCGATTTACCCTCGCTGGAGGGAGCGCTCACGGTACTAACGGACTCGACACGAGCCTTGCTCGCCACGGGAGACACGGCCGTTGCGGCGCGACTGCTTAACGATCAAGCAGCGGTCTATGTGCGAGTTGGTGATCCCGTTCGGGCGGCGCATCTGCTCGAGGAATCACGACGCTTCTTTGCGAGTGGTCGCTTCGCGATCGATGATGAGCGAGCCTCTCTCGAATTGGCAGAGACGGACCATTTGCTGGCGCGGCTGCCGCTGCATGTGGCATCACGACCAGGGCGGGAGCTGGACGCAGTGGAGCTGGGACGATCGCATGCGCAGGATGCGGCGACGACCTACAAGCGTTTCGGCATGCGTCGCGAGTTGGCCTATGTACTAGAGACGCTCGGGCGGCTCGAGACGCGGGCGGCACGGCACGAGGTGGCAATTGAACATCTGTCAGCGGCGGCACAGATCGAGCGCGAGCTGCACGATGTCCTCGGGTTGGCGCGAACCACGGCGGCGATGGCGGACGTATTGGCTTCCGCGGGACAGCTCGGTGGGGCGATCGCGCTACTGTCCGAATCGCTCGCGCTCAATGCAGAGAAGGGCTCACCCATCGGGCTCGCTTTTGTTCGTCAAAGCGTCGAGCGAATTGCGGCCCGACTGTCATCCGCTGCCGAACCGACGAAAAACGTCCAAGAGCGACGTGCTGTGCAGCAGCTTCTGGAGGCGATCGATGCGGCAGAACAGCAGCTTGGTCGAGTCCGTCTACCGGCCGATTTCTAGACTGACTCGTCGGAGTTTCGCCTGACGCCACGCAAAATGCTCAGGCCGCTTCCCTATTGGCGGCGATCGCGTAAACTGGTTTTCTACTCCTGGAAGTTTAGGCTGACCCGATGAGTAACGCTCTCGACACAACGGAGCTCACGGAGCTTGCGAACAAGCTAGGGGCAGAGGAGTTTGCGAGCCGCTTTCCGCATCTCTTCCTTGTCTTCTACGAGACGGTGGATACGGTTGGTGTTTCGTCATTCGCAACCCAGGTCATCTCGAAGGATGCGGCGCGTGGCCGACCCACGAGCCAGGTTCGAGTGGTGCCGCTCATCAAGGCACCCAACAATCCGTACTCCGATCGGATCTCGCTCGGTCGTGCTCGCAACTGCGATGTGGTGCTGCGAAACCCATCGGTGTCCAAGCTGCACGCGCACATCCGCAAAGAGCCAAACGGGACCTGGGTGGTGATTGACGCCAACTCGCATAACGGCACCACGATCGATGGGCTGCGGGTCACTGCGTCGCAACCGATTCCCATCAAGATCGGAGAACCGATTACCTTCGGCGGGATGATCGTTCGAATCGCTACCGCGTCGATGGTCTATCAGGCCCTGCTCGGTCGTCCCCCCTGGGGCACGACTCGCTAGCGGTCATTTTCGCAACACGAAGGCTTTTGGGTCGGGTAGGTCCGTGCGGTCGCGGAATTGGCGTGGGAAGGGCTACGTCTCGCCCTTGAGCGCTTCGGCTTGGTGATGGGCGCGGAGCGCATCGATGACATCTTGGATGTCGCCGTCCATGAACTTCTGCAAGTTGTGGCGAGTGAGTCCAATGCGATGATCGGTCACTCGATCTTGCGGGAAGTTGTACGTCCGGATCTTTTCCGACCGATCGCCGCTCTTGACCTGGAGTCGACGGGCCTCACGCTCGGCGGATTCCTGCTTTTCGCGCTCGATATCGAGCAGCTTGGTCCGCAGGATGCGCATCGCGGTGGCCCGGTTCTTATGCTGCGACTTCTCTTGCTGGCAGCGAACGATGATGCCGCTGGGGATGTGCATGATCTGGACGGCGGAGTCGGTGGTATTGACCGACTGACCGCCAGGACCACCAGAGCGCATCACTTCGATGCGGAGGTCTTTGTCCTCGATTCGCACATCCACGTCTTCGGCTTCGGGTAGCACTGCCACTGTTGCTGCCGAGGTGTGGATGCGTCCCTGCGCTTCTGTCTCGGGGACTCGCTGCACGCGATGCACGCCGGACTCGTACTTCAGGTCGGAGTAGACCTTTCCGTTCGAGGATGCGCTGATCATCGCGATCACTTCTTTGAGACCACCCGCCGCCGCTTCAGAGATGCTGAGGATCTCGAGTCGCCAGTGTTTGCGTTCGGCGTAGCGTCCATACATGCGGAACAGATCACCCGCAAACAGGGCCGCTTCTTCGCCACCGGTGCCCGCCCGAATTTCGAGGACGATGTTCTTGTCGTCGTTTTTGTCCTTCGGCAGCAGCAGCAGCTTCAGGTTGTTCTCGATCTCTTCACGTAGCGCCAGCAGCCTCTGTTCTTCCTCTCGCGCCATCGTGCGTAGGTCGGCATCCGCCTCGCGCAAGAGCGGCGCGTTCTGTTCGAGATCTTCGAGTACCTTCTTGTGCTGGCGATAAGCGAGCACAAGCTCTTCGATCTCAGCGCGCTCTTTGGCGAGCTTGAGGAAGGAACTTTGTTTGGCCAGAACGTCGGGATCGGCTAGCTGGACTTCGAGGTCCTGGTAGCGATTCTCGACCTCAGCCAGCTTGTCGAACATCGACATGGGCTAGGTGAATGAAGAGGGAGGGCGTGAAACTAGGCCTTCGGCTTTTTGTCAGCCTTGGGAGCTTCGGCCTTCTTTTCGGCCTTGGGAGCCTCGGCCTTCTTTTCGGCCTTGGGAGCCTCAGCCTTCTTCTCGGCCTTGGGAGCCTCGGCCTTCTTTTCGGCCTTGGGGGCTTCGGCCTTCTTCTCGGGGGTCTTCAGCGATTCGGCGGTCGCGCCGGGCTTTAGCTGATAGCGCTTGTTGAAGCGGTCGATACGACCAGCGGCGTCGAGCAGCTTCTGCTTGCCGGTGTAAAAGGGGTGGCAAGCCGAGCAAATTTCGACGGAGAACGAACCACGCGTCGAGGCGCTCTCGTGGACCGCGCCACAAGCGCAGGTGATGGTGGCGAGTTGGTAGTTGGGGTGTAAACCGGCTTTGGCCATGGTGAAGTATTCCTTAGACAATCGGAGAGCTGAGCTTTGCGCCCTGCCAAACAAGATTGATTTACTTATCTTCTCTTTCTGTGCGGCGCAAGATCCTTTGCTACACTCCGCCACGATCGTGACTGTACAACGCCTGCCAGGCCCGCTCGAGATTGCCCGACTGGTCTATGAGCACACAGCCCGGGGCCATCGCGGCTTGTTGGAAGTCGAGACGGCAAAAGGCGTGCTCCGACTTCAGCTTTCCGTCGGATTTGTGCTGGCGCTTGATGTTGGACCGCATGCACCGGCGGGCCAAGAGGCACAGGTCCGCTACTTGTTGAGAGCTCGCGGAACCCCTCAGTTTCATCTGGGTCAGGCGCTGTCGGGTCGTTTTTTGGTCGAACCTTTTCGACCGGATGCCAGCATTCGGCAGCACATCGAAGCGCAAACGCTTTCCTCTGAACGGCTGCGCGAACGGATCGGTCAGCAGCTGGTCACGGTCAGTTTTCCACCACATGTTTCGGCGCTGCAGCCAGACGAGCGAGTGGTTCTCTCTCGGCTCGAAGAAGCGCACACGCTCGATGCGCTGCTGGCCAGCGGTGAGCTGCCGATGTCGCGACTCATTCGGCTGCTGCTGTTTTTGGATGCGCTCGGGGTGCTGGTGATTGGGATGTCGAGTGGTCGGCTGGCCGCAGCCTATTCGCTGCTCGATCTGCCGAGCACGGCTACCCGAAGTGAGGTCAAGAGTGCCTACCGACGCCTCGCTCGCAACCTTCATCCTGATCAGTTTCCGCAAGCCTCGATCGCGGAACAGCGGGCGCTGGCGGATCGCTTTGCGGCGATTCACTCGGCATATCGACTCTTGTCCGGTCAAGTCGCTGAGCTCACATCTGGCAAGCGCGGCGAGTCATCGTGAGCCGTGTGCCACCGGAAGTGCCGCCACCGATCCTGCGTGTCTGTTTTGCTGCCGCCGAGCGCGCCTATCCCCGTGAGGCATGTGGGCTGCTCAGCGGACCCAAGGGTCGCGGAGTCATCGATGCGGTGCGGGTTTGTGACAACGATCAGGACCGGCTGCATGGGCTCGATCCAGTGGAGTTTGCTCGGGATGGTCGAACCGCGTTTCGGCTGCGGTATGTCGATGTGTGCTGGCTATTGGCGTCGCGGACAACCGACCGGCCGACGCAGATCGTCTTCCACTCGCATGTGGAGGTCGGTGCGGATTTTTCGAATGAGGATCGAGACGCTGCGCTCAGTTTCGATAATTCGTACGTTCTGCTCGATCAGTTGGTCATCGATGTCACGCGGGCCGGTGTGCGTGGTGCCGCGCTATATCGGTTTGCCGCTGGCGAGTTCGTACGGATCGCCGAGTACGACGCAGCTGGGCAAAGAAAGCGATGCGATGAGAGGTTTTGAGTTGGCGAGAAGACTAACGAGAATCGACGTGCTGAATCAGCGGTAGTCGCACATGATCGGTTCCTGGGAGTGGCTGCCCAGCGGGCGTGAGCGGCTCGTGATAGGTGGTGAAGCCGTCGAAGGCGCGACGCCAGGCGGCAAACGATCCCCCCGCGAGGTGGGCGGCGTAGGCACGAAGTCCGGCATCGGCCCCACCCTGCGCGAGTAGGTATTCGACCCAAGCCCAGCGGGCAGACGTCGGACGAACCTCGGCACAGCCTCGTAGACCCAGTTTGAGCCGGGACAAGCGCTGCTCGACTTCGGCGATTCCGGCAAAGGGGGCCCCATCGAGTGGGGTATTGCGCTTGGCGACAAACGGCGCGACGCCATAAGCCAATCGGAGCACTTTCGAGATCTCTTTGGCGAAACCGACCAGCTCGTCGATGTCATCGTCGGTTTCATCGGGCAGGCCAACCATCATGTAGACCTTGAGCGTCTTCATTCCATGCTTCTTGGCCAACTCGGCGGAGCGCATGATGTGGCGAGCCTTGGTGCGTCGTTCGATTTTGTCGCGCATTCTCTCGCTGGCACCATCGCTGGCAACCGTGAGTGTGCGATAACCACCTTTGGCGAGAAGTCCGACCAACTCATCGGTAAGTCGATCTGCACGCAGCGAGCTGATGCCGACCTGAAGACCGCGTTCGTTGACGATGTGGTCCAAGATCGCGGGCAGTTTGGGATGATCCGTCACGGCGGCCCCGACTAAGCCGACACGTTCGATGCCATCGGGAAGCAGCTCTTTGACACGCTCTGGAGAGACGAGACGCATTCCGCCGTTCGTCGACCGTCTCATGACGCAATAGGTGCAGCCTCGAGAGCAGCCCCGCTCTGGCTCGATCAAAAACATCGATCGGAGCTCGGTGTGCGGCGTCAAGATGGCAGAGGTCGCAGGCAGCTTGGCATCGTCAGCCGCGGCCACCTTGGGTAGGCGCTCGCCATGTTCCTGCGGCACCCACACCCCCGGAAGTTGGCTGAGTTTGCCAAGGAGTGCGTGACGCTCACTTTCCGATGGGATGACTGTACCGACGCCGGCTTCGAGGAGAAGATCGATCACCCTCGGAAGGACATCCTCGGACTCCCCCATCACTACTACGTCCGCAAACGCATGCAGCGGCGTGGGGTTCGAGAACGTCAGCGGGCCCCCGCAGAGTACCAGCGGATGACTGGTTGTACGTTCGTTGCGCAGGACTGGAATTCCTGCCAATTCGAGACACTGAAACAGACCGATTAGCTCCAGCTCGTAGGCCACGGAGAACAGGATGACCGGTGCTTCTTCGACGCGAGCCTGTGACTCATAGGTGAGCAGCGGCTGGCGGGCGCGTTTCCAGCCATCGACGTCATCGGGAAGAAACGCCCGCTCGGCGGAAACAGAAGGCCGGTTCGGATCGTTGAGCAACCGATACACGACTTGATAGCCGAGCGACGACATCCCCACCCGATACGGGCTCGGATAGATCAGAGGCAGGCGCAGAACGTGGCCGCGCTGCACAGGAATAAGACACCGCTCAGCCTCTCGCCGAGCGGCGATTTGGGAGCGAACAGCAGAGACGAAGGAAGACTGCTTCACGTTGGAAAGTATCGCGATGGGTCGTCAGAGGTCGCCGTCGATAGAGTGATCGGCGAGGGGTCGAATCGGCTACTTGCCCTCGACCATCTTGGCTTCTTTGCACTGCGCAGGACCCGCGGTGTTTGGCTGCGGACAGTAGAAGACCTTGCTAGAAAAAATCAGGCCACCCATGCCGGTGGTTTTGACGTACCAAGCCTCGCCGGTCTGGCCAGTGTTGCCGCCCATCGCTGAGCCGATGTTGGCGCAGCCGGACAGAGCGGTAAAGAGACCGACGGTAGCGAAAAGACAGAGTTTGCGCATGTTCGGTTGCTCCTTACTTGGCCGGGGTGGCGGGAATCTCTTGGACCTTGTAACAGGTCGGTTCGCCTGAGGTGGAGTCGCAGTTCCAGAACGAGCCGCCAAATGGCGACGACTTAATCACGAAGGCTTTGCCTTGCACCGATGGGACTGCCGCAATGTGCATGCAGCCTGTGGCCGACAAACAGAAGGCGACGAGTAGAAACAGTGAACGCATCGAAACGACCTCCGAGAGTTGGTGGGCACCGACTTCACCGTCGGAAGCCACGCAGACACAGTGGGAAACCGTAGTGTAGGAGTCGCGGAGGCGTCAAGTCCAGTTCCAAAACGACTAGCGACGCGGCAGCGAATTTGTAGGAATTAGAGAATTTCTTGACTTTGAGGTTGGCTCGCGGCAAATTCCGTCGCGGATTGTCGGGTGGGAATGAGAAGCAAACGACTTCAAGCCGACGGTCTGGCGTTCGGCAAGCGCCGTCGAAGATCAAATTGACGCATTCGGGAGCCTGAGTAATTTGGGCAAATTGCCGTCTCAGTCTGTAGAGGAATGCACGACCGAAGCGTCGCAGGAGTAGCAAATGGCCAAGGGCAATGTGAAGTGGTTTAACGACTCCAAGGGATACGGCTTTATCTCGGTAGCAGATCCCAACGGACACGACGTAAAAGACGTATTTGTTCATCACTCGGCAATCATGGCCGAGGGCTATCGCTCGCTAGCGGAAGGTCAGGAGGTCGAGTTCGACATCCTTCAGGGAGAGAAAGGTCTCCAGGCCGCCAACGTTCGTCTCTGCGCGTAGATCCTCCGCTTCAGTCGGCAAGCTAACCTGGCTTGCTTTCGGAGCACACACGTTCAATCGTATCCGTGTGCTTCGCGAAATCCTACACTTGGTCAGACATTCTCCGGCAACGCTGCTGCTGAGGCGTCGTTTGTCTCAAGCCGAGCTATACGACACGCTGATGCTGCGCTCCGATTCAGCGGGCTTTGCCGATGAGCGGCGCAGGTTGGTTGCGGAGATCTCGGGCAATGTCGTCGAGCTTGGCTGCGGAACGGGCTTGATGTTCCCGTTCTATTCGGAATCGGTGAAGCTGCTCGCGATCGATTTGGATCAAGAGTTCTTGGCACGAGCACACGAGCGAGCGCGCAGTGCTGCGGCGAGGATCGAGGTTCGTCACGCCAGCGCCGAAGCGATTCCCGTGGCAGAGCACACGCAAGATGCGGTTGTGGTGAGCTTATTGCTCTGCAGCGTCCAGAACATCGACAAGGTGCTCGGTGAAGCGCGGCGTGTGCTCAAGCCAGGAGGCAAGCTGGCGCTTATCGAACACGTACGCAGTGATGGCGCGGTTGCAGGCCCGCTGATGGATGTACTCGATCCGGTGTGGTTGTATCTCAATCGGCAGGGCTGCCACATGAACCGGCGACCCCTCACGCAGCTCACGCAGTGCGGATTTGTCGTCGAAAAGGTCGTGCCGTTCCAGGTATTTTCCGCAGGATTACCGGCGTTCCCGATGCGTCGGATTTTGGCCACGGTGCAGACTGGCTGACCAAGTCGCCGCGAAAAGTTGACCAATGCCCGTCGCTGCCCCCATGCTCGGGCGCTCATGGCGACAAGTCCTCTGCTGCATATCCGTGACCTGTCGATCAGCTTTCGCTCAGGACCGGCCAAGGCTGAGCGGTACCTGCGAGCAGTCGATGGCGTGAACCTGCGGGTACCGCAGCGAACCTCAGTCGGTATCGTCGGTGAATCGGGCTCGGGAAAGTCGGTGACGGCGCTGTCGATTCTTCGACTATTACCAGAGCCTCCAGCGCGGATCGATGAGGGACAGATCTTGTACTACGGGGTGACCGGCTCGATCTCCGACGGTGAACCGCATGCGCTCAATCAGCAGGCAGTCGATCTGACCTCATTGGGTGGACGGGAGCTGCAGAAGCTGCGAGGAAACCGGATCGCGATGGTTTTTCAAGAGCCGATGACCGCGCTAAATCCAGTGTATCCCGTCGGGGATCAGGTGGCTGAGGCGCTGCGGGCGCATCGTCAGCTCTCGCGAAAACAAAGCATGCTGGGGGCCGCCGATCTGCTCGACACCGTAGGAATTCCTGATGCGTCGCGACGGGCGCGGGATTATCCGCATCAGCTTTCGGGTGGACAGAGACAGCGGGTGATGATCGCAATGGCGCTGGCCTGTCAGCCGGACTTGCTGATTGCCGATGAGCCCACGACCGCGCTCGATGTGACGACACAGGCCCAGATCCTTGATTTGCTGGCGCGGCTGCAGGCCGAGCTGGGGATGGCACTGCTGCTCATCAGCCATGACCTGGGCGTGGTTTCGGAGGTGTGCTCGGTCGTGGCGGTGATGTATGCGGGGCAGATCGTCGAGCAGGCTGGTAGCCACGCTCTGTTTCGGACCCCGCGGCACCCCTATACCGCTGGACTGTTGCAGGCGGTGCCGAGACTGCATGGGGGACGAGCTCGGCTTCAAGAGATTCCCGGTCGAGTGCCGCGTCTCGACGAAATGCCGAGAGGCTGTCGATTTGCGGAGCGCTGTCCCAAAGTCACTCAACAGTGTCGCGACGAAGCCCCATTGCTTCGCTCGCTAAATGGTGACGCTGTAGATGTGCCGCTCGCGCATCTGGTGCGCTGTCACTATCCGCTCGACGATGTCCGCAGCGAGGGCAGTCGATGAGCAACCTCCTCGAAATCGAGAACCTGTGTAAGCATTACCCACTCGGGCGACGGCTATTCCATAAGTCCGATGTGGTTCGTGCCGTCGAAGATATTTCGCTGACGATTCCGGCCGGTCAGAACTTAGGGCTCGTCGGTGAGTCGGGATGCGGTAAGTCAACTCTTGGTCGAACTGTGCTGCGGCTCGTCGAGCCAACCTCAGGGCTGGTGCGCATCGATGGTGTCGATGTGACAGCACTCACGGGCCGCGAAC
>JBGAUT010000021.1:0-95556 GCA_044228505.1 Polyangia bacterium
GGCTCATCCTTCCCTAGGCGTTTTGGACAAACTCAATTTGTCCACCTCACCTTTCCCTAAGCGTTTTGGACAAACTCCATTTGTCCACCTCACCCTTCCCTAGGCGTTTTGGACAAACTCAATTTGTCCACCCCCCCCTTGCCTAGGCGTCTTGGACAAACTCAATTTGTTCACCCCCCCCTTGCCAGGGCGTCTTTCACAAACTCAATTTGTCCATCCCACCCTTGCCAGGGCACCTAGAACAAACTCCATTTGTCCACCCACTCCCTTGCCAGGGTGTCTTTCACAAACTCCATTTGTCTGGGCCACCGTTCACCAGGGAAGTCGACACAGCGCGGCGATCACCGCCCCTACCCGCTCGGCTATGCGCCGATCATTCCTGGTAGGCGAGTCGGTGCCTGGTTCATCTGCCACAGCAGATTGTTCAGTCGGGCCCGCCGTACCGAGTCGACGTACCGATGAAGGCTCTGCTTGTCACGCTCGGCCATATCTTGCAGGCGAATCCCCAGCCCCTTGAGGTTGCCATCCAAGGATTCATAGCAAACCTGGCCACGCGCCCAGATCTTGTCACCCGTACCAGGCAGCGCAAACTGTAGATGCAGCGGTGAGCCGAGCAGGGTCATGTCATCGGGAAGCCGGGGCGCGGTCAGATAGAGCCCGGTCTCGGACAGGTCGCGGGTCAGTCCCAGAAATACCCCATCGGGCAGGTACTGCTGTACGCAGATTTCAACCGGCAAGCGAAGCTGCTGACGACGATCCTGGCTCATGGTCAAACTCCCGGCCCTGTGGTTGCAAGGCGCTTATGTCAGATGATGTAGGACATGGTGGAGGGGGCCGCAAATTATTTTGGTGAATTTCGTTGACCGCCTCGGAGGCAAGCCGTACCGATCTGCCTCGTGAAGCCCGTTGCCGACCGACCGAAGCCAGAGCGGCTTGTGACCTGGATTGCCACCGTCTTTGGCCTGGGCGAGGTTGCGCCATGGCCCGGTCATTACGGGACGATGGTCACGATTCCACTCGCCCTTTTGCTCCACCGGCTTGGGCCGATCCCGCACCTGCTTGGCACGCTGTTCCTATTCGCCATTGGAACCTGGGCCGCCGAGCATTACTCCGAGCAGACCGGCAAGCACGACCACCGTTCCATCATCATTGATGAAGTGGTGGGCTATCTGGTGACGGTTTGGCTCGCCCCGTGGCACTTTCTCAGCTTCTTTTGGGGCTTCTTTTTGTTCCGGGTGCTCGACGGGCTCAAGCCGGGACCACTGCGCCTGCTCGATCGTCACGTCAAAGGCGGCTTTGGGGTGATGATCGACGACGTAGGAGCGGGTGTGGTCGGGGCGTTGATCCTGCACTGGCTGGTACCGTGGACTGCGCCTGTGTTCGATGCGATGCTAAAGAGGCTTTGGTGAGCCAGCCATCCCGTCCCCGTCGCGTCCGTCCGTTTCCACTCGCTGAGCTACCACGTCTTCTGCGGGTCCAAGTCGAGCTGGGCCGCATTCTGTGGCAGCACATCTTGGCAGTGCTCGATACCGCCAGATCCCCAGTGGGCGGGTTACACGACCTGACCGAGCGATTGGGAGGTCCGCTGCGGGTTCGCACGGTTGAACCACACCTTCTCCCCAGCGACCGCCTGGCCTCGCAGCTCTCCGGTGGCTATCTGCTTCGGCTCGGCTATGGGTTGCCGGGTCGCGAGGCACTGCTGGTGGTAGAAGAGCGCCTGTGTGCGAGCCTGGGTCTGACAAGTCCAGAGGAATTGGCCCGACTGCTGCGCAGCGCGCTGCTGGCGGCAGAGGTTCGGGTGTCGGTGAGCACCAGCGAAGATGCGATCACCCTGCTTGATGGCGGCAGCAGCCCACAAGTGGTGGCACTCGATGCGTCCGTCGCAACACCACGAGGCCAGGGCTGGGTGAAGCTGCTGTGTCGTCCTGATATCAGGCTGTGGGCGATGCCAACGCTTTCGGCGGAAGCCGAGCAGGCACGCTGGCAGAGACGCGATCGCCTTCGCGAGCTCCCAGTCCCGCTCACCATCGAAGCAGGCTACGGTTTTTTGTCGACGGCAGAGGTCGTGGCGCTTCGTCCTGATGACATTGTGATCCTCGACCACTTCGGCCCTCGCCCTGTGACCGGTGGACCGGTTGCACTGCGCCTACGCGGCGGAGTCTTCCCGGCCTATCTGGATGGTGCTGGGGTGACGATTCTCGGCCCTTTTCACTTGCGAGCAGAGTCCATGGCAGACGCAAAGCCTGACAACCCCTCAGCGGAACTCCCGATCACCAACTCCGAGCCGACGACACTGCCAAGTGCCCCCAGCGAACACCTGCTGCGGGAGTTGCCGGTTCAAATCACGTGCGAGATTGGGCGAGTGACGCTGACCGCTCGAGAAATCCTGGAGCTACGACCGGGCGCAGTAGTGCCCGTGGGACGACCGCTGGCAGGACCAGTCGATCTCACCGCCGGTGGCCGGGTGATGGCTCGTGGTGAACTGGTGGATGTCGAGGGTGAGCTAGGGGTCCGAGTGACCGAGATCATTGAGTAGCGGGCTGCTGGGGACGGGCTGCGTTGATGACGCACAGGATATGCAGCACGATGCCCGGGACGATAAAGCAGACGTAGCCGAGGCAGGTGAACATCATCCACAGCAGCCCCGCTGGAACCCGCCCGCTGCACATCTGCCCTAGACCAGGCACAAAGAAGCTGAGCAGCGCGGCCTGGGTCGCATTGGTATTGGTCCACTGCTGAATCTGCACCGGCTGGGGCTGCGGCAGCGGGGCCAGCGAGGTCTGAGGCTGAGGCGGCGGCGGTGCGTGTACGACTCCCGGCTGGCGCAGCGCCTGAATGTCGCGCATCGCAAAGTCGAGGAACTCGTGACAGTGCTTGCACTTCTTTGCACCGACGAGAATGACCTCACTACAGAAGGGACACCGCATGCTGCCGCCCTGGGCTTCCCGCTGCGCAGCGGTCGGTACGGACGGTACCACCGGGGGAGCAGTCGTGGCCGAGCTGGCCTTTCCGTCGTCACGCGGTGCTGACGCCTCCATCAGATCGATGCTATCGGGCAGTGCCGGCGGACTGGGCGGGGGTGACGGCACCATCGCCGAGGCCGATGTTGGCACCAAGGCAACTTGAGCCGCCTTGCTTTGCGCTGCTGGATCTCGACGAGGGTCGAGCTTGCCATCGCGAGGCAGCCGCACGCGGTTGGGATAGGTGTATAGGAGGTTGCCCTCCTCGTCGCTCTCGATGTTTAGCAGACCATTTACCGCCGCCTGCTGAAGTAGATCGGACGCCTGCTGCACCGTCAATTTGTACAAGAAGGCGATCGTGGCGGGGTTCAGCGGGACATCGGTCGTAAAGATCGTGTCCAGCAGCTTCTGCTCGAACGTGCGATAGTCCATCGCGCCTAGCCTCCAGAGAGGATTTTAGCCTGGGCCATTCCGGCGGCTGCTGCAATTACAGGCCCGTCTTTATACAGCATGCGTGTGTCTGCGTTTCTTTTGATGTATCCGCTGCGCCAAGATTGCAACCCGAACTAACTCGATCGAACAAGACCCGGTCGGGTTTGACCTCAGCATTGCCTTCCGTGTTAACGTGCCCGCCCTCATGTCGCTTCCGCAAGTCGGTTTTCGACGAATCGTTTTCCTGACCGGGCTGTCGCTGGTGCTGATCGCTCCGTTTGGTGGCCCACACAGTCTAGCGCGAGCTGCCGATCCGCAAGCTGGTGCCCAGCCAACGGATGCGGTTAAGCAGCAAGTTCGTCAACTGATTCGCGAGGCGGGTCAGATGGTCGAACGCGGCGACAACCGAGGCGCTGCTGCCAGATTGGAGCAGGCCAGAGCGCTGTGGAACGAGCCATCGATCGACTACAACCTCGGTGTGGTGTATGGCGATCTGGGTCAACCGCAGCAGGCCGCGCAGGCGCTTGAACGATTTCTACGCGGAGCCAACCGATCGGTGGTGCTCACCGAACGGCTGGAAGATGCCAAGAAGCGACTCAGCGAGTACGAACGCACCCTGGGCCGCCTGGCTGTCTCGGTGACGATGCCACCGGATGCCGTCGAGCCAAACCTGTTCCTGGATGGAACGCTACGCAGCAAGCTGCCCGGTGGCACCACCCCACCGCCGGGTTTTCTGTTCACTGCGCCCGGCTCGCATGAGGTCCGAGTGGCTTCTTCAGGACTTCGCGACTTCGCGGTGTCGATCGACCTGCGTCCCGGCGAGCTGCGCAAGCTCGATGGTGCGCTCCTGCCTGCCACGGCCGGGGACACCGGCCTGCTTAGTTATTCGGCGACCCCCACCACCAGCAGTGAGTCGACGCCTTTCTACAAGCGCTGGTGGTTTTGGACGGCTGTTGGTGGCGGTGCAGTGGTGCTCGCCGGAGTGGTGGGAGCCGCTTCAGCCGGAAGGTTTAACCATATCGCCCCAGGTAGCGACCTGGCTCCAATCGACGTGTCGAGATGAAGCGCCCACTCTTTCTGCTGTGGATGTTCGTGACTGCGGCGGGCCTGCCGGGCTGCACGGATACACCCGATCCATGTGCCGGCTATGACCGGGCTTGCATTGGTGTCACCGTCGACAGCGGCCCAGCGAGTACCTACCAACTATTGGTCCGAGTCCTGGACGGCTACGGCAGCATCACACCCCAGACGCCGCGTAAGGTGCCCCAGCAGCAGCTTACGTATCCGCTGCGCTTCGCAATTCGCTTTGATGAATTCGATCGTCAACATCGAGGCATGGTGTCCTTCGAGATCACTGCCCTTGATGATCACGGCGACACACTCGGCCAAGTGCAGCGCTCGGTGGCAATCAACTACACTGAAAAGGTCGCCGTCAGCCTGTCGATTGGTCCGCCGTTCGATATGGCGATGCCAGAAGACCTCCGCCCCCCGGCGGATTTGGCGATGCCCGACTTGACGATGCCCGACCTTGGGACCACTGATGGTATGCGTACCGACGGGGGACCGATCTAGCGACGACAGCGCTCGACCCCCTGCTATGAAGCAGGCCTGTAGGTGAAGAGGAGAGCTTCGCCAAGGGCCAAAGAACACTCAAGAATGTGGTAGGGTGCCTAATGAGTGGGCGGGCGCCCTGGCTGCTGGTGGCTCGCGGAAAGAATGTCCCGACTGCGCATCCAGATCGTTAACCCCGCCGACGGTGGGTTCTTTTACTGGCTCATCAAGTACTACCTGTTCGCGGCCCTTGGGCTGGTTCTGGTGATGCTCCATGTGCTGGTTGCGGTCTACGTGTACTTTGCGCGGAGCCTACCGGAGACGCCGGATCTGTCGCGCTATGCGCAGCTAGCACCGGGAGTCACCGAGATCTATTCAGGCGATGGCAGCCTGCTCGCCACACTGGCCAGCGAGCGACGTGAGGTCTTGCCGCTTAGCAAGATTCCGCAGCCGCTCATCGATGCCGTGATCGCCACCGAGGACCGGCGCTTCCCTGAACACCGGGGGCTGGACCTCCGGGGCCTGATCCGAGCGATGCGCGTCAACTTCCGCTCGGGACGGATGCGGCAAGGCGGCTCGACGATCACGCAGCAGGTGGCCAAAGCCTTCTTGGGTGCAGACCGCACCGTGTCGAGGAAGGTTCGCGAGGCGATCCTGGCACGGCGGCTCGAGTCGCGTTATTCGAAGACCGAAATCCTGCAGACGTATCTCAACCACACGTTTTTGGGGCACGGCAGCTTCGGAGTGCAGGCGGCATCGCGACGCTACTTTGACAAGAACGTCTGGGAGCTGAGCGTCGAAGACCAGGCTTTGCTCGCCGGCTTGCTCAAGGCACCGACGCGTTACTCGCCGATCGATCACCCACAGTCCGCTCAACAGCGTCGGGACATTGTCCTTCACAACATGGTTGAGGTGGGCAAGCTCGATGCTGCGGTGGCGGCCAAGCTCTACGGCAAGCCGATCGTGCTCCAGCAGCGCCGGGATGGCTCACGGGATGTATCACCATACTTCGTCAATCAAGTCCGCAAAGATCTGGTGGCTGTACTCGGGGAACGACGGGTAATGGAAGACGGTCTGCGCGTGGAAACCACCGTGCAGCCGTTCCTGGATGTGTTGGGCACCGACAACGTCGACTTCGCCGTGAGAAGGCTCGACAAACGCCAAGGCTATCGAGGACCAGAGGCCAATCTCGATCCTGATGCGCAACGGGTCTTCCTGCTGCGAGCGCAGAAGCGCTATGCCGAGCCACTGAAAGAAGAGACGCTGTACCTGGGACTCGTGACGTCGGTACGGCCTAGTGGTGCAACGGTGCAGATCGGTCCGCATACGGTCGAGCTGCCGCTCAACAACATGCTATGGGCGGCTCGCTATAACCCGCGTGATCCCACCAATGATCGCTTGATTCTGTCGGCGTTCGAGGCGCTGAAGCCCGGCGATGTAATTTGGGTCAAGCTGGCGTTTCGCTCGAACCTGGCCAAGTTTACCGACTTTGTATATGCGCCCATCACCCCCTACAAAGAGGGTGCCAGCGAGTCAAAGCCGCCGCAGGTCGCCAAGCCTCAGCCCAAACCACTTGTAGCGGCCCCTACTTTGAAACCGCCGGCTACCCCGCAAGCGGTGCGCCCGCAGCCTAAGGCGGGAGTGACGGGGGCTCGTCCGGTGGGACCAAACCGAGGCGCGATCGCCACTACCCGTGGCAAAGCTGGTGTGCCACAACGGGGTCCGTTGGGACGACCCAATCGGGCCGTTGCAGCGGGAAGTCGGCCTGGGTCGGTCAATCGCCCTGGGCAGCCGGGTGTCCCGCAGAGTAAGCCGGCCATCGCGCAGACCAAGCCCACGGTCGCACAGAGCAAGCCCGCTGGTGCAGCCGTGGGGGTGGACGGAGGCGAAGCGCGGCCTGTCACAGCCTTCGGGCGACCCAGTTACGTGCCCGGAACCGGCGTGTTCATTCCTCCCGATGGGGATCCTCGCCGAGCAGGTGCCCCAGCCGTGCAACCTGGCAAGCGCCAGGAGGTCGGCGAGGCCGTCTGGCTCCCTGAGCAGCACCGCAAAGCCCCCCTCACCGGCCCTCGCGAGGTGGCGCTGGAACAGAGCCCGCGCCCTCAAGGTGCCCTGTTCAGCTTCGACCTTCACAACGGATACGTGATGGCGATGGTGGGTGGCAGTGACTACGATCGCTCCGAGTTCAACCGGGTGACCCAGGCCTGTCGTCAGCCGGGTAGCGCCTACAAGCCGATCTACTACTCGCTGGCGCTCGACCGTGGCTACGGCTACGACACGATGTGGAACGACAAGGTCAAAGTTGAGATCGACCCAGTCACCGGTGAGCAGTGGCTCCCCACCAACATCGACGGCAGCTATGGGCAGCAGGTCAACCTGGAGCGGGCGCTCATCTGGTCCAAAAACCCGCCCGCGCTTGAGGTGTTCAAGACGATGGGCAAAAAGGACGTTGCGTCTTGGGCTCGACGGCTGGGAATGACCACACCAATCCATGCCGACGATGCACTGGCACTCGGTGCCTCGTGTGTGCGGGTCGATGAGCTGTCGAAGAGTTTTTCGCTGTTCGGCCGTGGTGGCCGCCCCGTCGATCTGGTGACGGTCAAGCGGGTGCTTTCACGCAGTGGCGAAGTGCTGATCGACAACAGTGCGTGGGATGATCCGATGCTCGACGGTCGCTCTCGGTTGGAGCGGCTCATGGCGCAGGCGGGCAGACAGAAACGGCCCGTCATTGCTCCGCGCACCGCCTATCTCACCGGCACGCTGCTTCGTCGGGTTGTTGCACAAGGTCACAGCAAGCCGATTCGCGACACCGCGCTGATTGCTGCAGGCAAGACGGGAACCTCGAGCCGGACTTCGGACGTATGGTTCGTGGGCTTCACCTCGCGCTGGCTTACCTCGGTGTGGGTGGGAGACGACACGTATGAGCGACAGCTTGGCTATGCCGACGCCAGCTTCACGATCAGCGTGCCGATGTGGGCCCGTTACATGTACCACGCGAACCGCGACGCCCCACTCAGCGAGGTGCCAGAGAGGACCGCCGGCCTCAAGCCCCTTGATCGCGGTGGCCCGCTTATCGCCGGGTTTCCACCGCCGCCGAGCGTGGGTCTGAGCCCCGAGGGCAGACCATACGAATTACCGGAGAACCTTCGCGATCTGCCCACCGCTCCCAAGGGCAGCCGTCCTCCCAAGATCTTCTAGTCAGCCACTGCGGAGGAACTGTTGCATTTCTCCACAGTTGTGTTGCGCATTGCCCCGGCAGCCATCTTCCCTACACCTAGCGATTTGGCAGAACTTTCAGACACTTCCGGGGCACTCTCTCTTTTTCTCGCCGTTGGCACTGCACGTGCTTGTACCATGGGCGCTACACAACAACCCGTTCACTGGAGGTACCGGAAATGTCGTTGATGAAGACCTTGGCCGACGCGTTCCACGAGGGTGGCTGGCCGATGTGGCCCATCCTTCTGCTCATGATCATCGCTTGGGGCATCTCGATCGAGCGCGTTATCTACCTGAAGAAGGCTGGCATCGATAAGAAGAAGCTGCTGTCGCTCCTCAAGAGCCAGATCATGGCCGGCAACATCCAGGGCGCCGTCAAGGTTTGCAGCGGCAACCCGACCCCGGTTACTCGCATCATCCAGGCTGGCCTCACCAAGTTCAACCGCCCCGACAACGAAGTTCAGGCGGCGATGGACGAGCAGGCTCTCCACGAGATTCCGAAGCTCGAAGCCCGCACTGGCTACCTGGCCATGCTCGGCAACGTTGCAACCCTCGTCGGTCTGCTGGGCACGATTCTCGGTCTGATTCACTCGTTCGCAGGCGTCGCCGGTGTCGATCCCTCGATGAAGGCAACCCTGCTCGCCAAGGGTATTTCGGAAGCCATGAACTGCACCGCCTTCGGTCTGGTTTGCGCAGTTCCTGCCCTTCTGTGGTTCGCCGTCCTCAACGGTTGGACCCAGCACACCCTCGACGATATCAACGAGGTTTCTGTGCAGGTCGTGAACCTGGTGGTTGGTCACCGCAATGCTATGAAGCAGGGCGGCCAGAGCTAGTTTCGACGGTGACGGGTTGGGGCAGATGACAACATCTGCCCTAATAGGCCCAAGCAAGGAGTAATTAGATGGGCGGCGCAGCACCTACGCCTTCTGGCAAAGGCGGTAAAAAACCGCTTGATGCCTCGATCAACCTGGTCCCGTTCATCGACCTTTTGTCGTGCTGTATATCGTTCCTTCTCATCACCGCAGTGTGGACCCAGTTGGCCCGCATGGACGTGACGCAGAAGAGCAAGTCACAGGGTGCTCCGAACGATGATCCACAGCCGAATCAGGTCACGTTGACCTTGTTTATTAACAAGGACAACACCTTCACATTCTCGAAGTCGACGGGAGAGAGCATCCCGATCGAAGCGAAAGCCGATGACTTCGACTACGTGAAGCTGGCGGATATCTTGGCGCAGGCCAAGAAGGATCACGCCGACAAGGAAGATCTGACGATCAAGAGCGACGATGTGGTGGTCTATCACAAGATCATCAAAGCGATGGATATCGCCATATCGGCGAAGTTCCCCACCGTTACGCTGACGGATAAGGGAGCGGGAGGCTAACCATGAGCAGTGCATTTGATAAGGGTGGCCTCATCAAACAGGCGGGCCCACGGCTCCGCAAGTTCATCCCGCTGAAGTTCATTACGAAGCACGGCACGGGACGAAAGTCGTCCTACGCAGAGCTGAACCTGACTTCGATGGTGGATATGCTCACCATTCTGGTCGTGTTCTTGCTCCAGACGTTCTCCGCATCCGGTGAGCTTCTCACTGTATCGAAGAACGTCACGCTCCCGGAGGCCATGAACTATAAGGATCTGGAGCAGGCCCCGATCATCTCGATCTCTCGTGACTCGGTCACTCTCAACGGCGAGCCCAAGGCAGACGCCAGCGACCTAGCCAAAGAGACGACGATGGACTGGAAAGTGCCCCAGCTTCACGACGATCTGGTGGTGCTGAAGAACAACTTCAAGCTTCTTCATCCAGATCCGAATGACTGGAAGGGTCTTGTCATCGTACAGGGTGACAAGAACATCGACTTCAAGGTCCTAAAGAAGATCATGTACACCTGCACCGTCGCTGGATACAACAACGTCAACTTCGCCGTACAGCAGCGGGCGAAGGCTGGCGCAGCACCGGCAGCGCACTAGATCTGATTCGATCCGGAGCCGAGCTTCTCGCTCCTCTCTTCCTGCCCTATTCTCTCCTCCACGACTCTCCTTCATCCCCTGAGACAAATCGGTCTGCGTACAAGGCAGTCGACGAGTTCTTGCCTTTTGGTCCGCCCAAGATGCATTCTGTTTGGGCGGCGTGTGGTACGCCGCGACGGCGCGCTGCGGATGCGCCTTATTGCTTTGTGTTCTGAGCACGTCGCGCGAGGAGTTCGCCATGTTGAGACGGAGCCGCACCCTGTGGGCACACCCAGTTGCCCTCGGCGTTGCCCTGACCTTGAGCACCTTCACCCTGACCGGCTGTCCCGAGGATCCCGACGATCCAAAGGTCTGGATCGGCAAGCTCGATAACCCCCGAGAGCAAAAAGAGGCGCTGCGTCAGTTGACCCGTCTCAAAGAGAAGGCTGAACCGGCCTACGATGCACTGGCCGCGAAGTTCAAGAAGTCGCCAGATAACGAGATCCTTCGCACCATCGCCAAGATCCACTCCGATAAGGCCGTCGATCTGTTCTCTGAGCAGCTCGACTACACCGAAGAGACGTACGACACCGCAGTCATCGCGGCCAACGGTCTGCAAGACCTAGCGGAGCGTGACGACAAGGGACGAGAAGCTGCCAAGAAGGCGGTACCGGCTCTGCGGAAGGCCGCTGGCAAGAAGCTGTCGATTCGCTCGCGAGCCAACGTGGTCCGCATCGAGGCGATCAAGGCCATGGCGGCCATCAAAGATCCGTCGGCCATCGAGACGCTCAACGAGATCCTCGAGACCAGCGCCGACGATCAAGACTTCCTCATCAACAAGGTCACCGCGAAGGTGCTGGCCGACTTCGCGGATCCGAAGTCGATCAAGTCGCTGATTCGTGGTCTGTGGATGACCGGCCGTGGCAACGACATGTTCCAGGAGTGCCGCCTGGGTCTGGTGCGCATCGGCGAACCGGCCGTGGACTCGCTCATCGAGACCATGCAGCGCAAGAACGCCAACGTCGAGGCCGATGCCAAGAAGTACAAGTTCGTTCCGGGCATCGTGGTCCAAAAGACCGCCATTCTCCTCGGTGACATTCGCAGCAAGAAGGCAGTTCCAGCCCTGCTCGCGGAGCTGGCCAAAAAGGATGACGGGCTTGGTACCGGTCCAGACGGCATGCCAGGCGTGTCGGGACACCAGGCGGTGCTGCAGTCGCTCGGTCAGATCGGCGATCCGTCGGCCACGAAGGCGATTATGGGTGTGCTGAGCGATGGCAAGCGGGACTCGAAACACCGCGCCGCAGCGGCTGAGGGACTCAACATGATGGGCGATCCGAGCGCGATGCCAACGCTGCTCCAGCTCGCCAAGACGCAGTTCCTCACTCCGGCCAAGAGCAAGGACGAGATGCCGGAGCTCGACGCCACCAAAGCGACGCTCGTGGCCTATGCGGTCACCCAGTTTTCGCGGCTCACCGATAAGGACGAGTCGGCGGTACTGGAGCCCATCTACAAGACCATCCCGGCGGACATCGTCGACATCAAGAAGTACTTCGAGACGGCGATCGCTCGCACCAAAGTGGCCGCCGAGTGCAAGAAGGACATCAACTGCTACGACAAGTACCTGGGAATGCCTGCTGACGCGGACGCCAAAGTCGAAAACAGCCCGAAGGCAGAGCGTGCAGCGTTCTCGCTGGCTCGACTGGGACACGACGCGGTGCCGGTGCTAAAGAAGTACGTCGGCCACAAGGACACGGCGGTTCGCTCGGCGGTGCTGTTCGCGCTGACGCGCACCGCGACCAAGGCGGATCAGGATGTGCTCAAGGCGATGGCCGAGCAGATCGAGAAGGACCGGACCCGAGACAAGCAGGGTCAGGCTCTCGCCGAGGAAGCTCGCATCCACGTAGCCATCATCTCGAACCGCTCGTAGCGGCCGATCCCTCTCCCTGCTTCCTTCACATTGAAAAGGGCTGATCGGCCCTTTCCCTTTTCGGACTAGCCCCAACCAAGACGCTTGGAGATGATTTCTTTCATCACCTCGCTGGTGCCACCACCAATGGTGATCAGCCGAACGTCTCGGTAGTAGCGCGCAATTGGGAACTCCTCAGCATATCCATAGCCGCCGTGAGCCTGGACGCACCGGTCCGCGACCTTGATGGCCAGCTCCCCGGCGAATAGCTTGGCCATGGTGATCTCTTTGACGGCTTCTTGCTTGCGGTTAAAGAGGTCAACGGCGCGATAGCTGAGCCAGCGTGCGGCCTCGATCTGCGTCGCCAGCTCGGCAAAAGTGTGCCGCCAGACCTGGAACTTGAGGATGGGCCGACCAAAGGCGGTGCGGTCCTGGGTGTACTGGATTGTCTCATCGAGACACTGCTGCGCTCCGGCGACTGCGCTGACGGCGGCAATCAGCCGCTCGCCCTGGAAGTTCATCATGATGTAGTAGAAGCCGTGGTTCTCCTCGCCCAGGAGATAGCGCACCGGGATGCGGCAGTCCTCGAACGACAGCTCGGCGGTGTCGGAGGCATGGTTGCCCATCTTCTTGATCTTGCGGGTGACCTTGAAGCCCTTCACATCGGTTGGGAACGTCACGAGCGATACGCCGCCGAAGCCGGAGTTTTCGGCACCGGTGCGGACAGCCAAGGTGATGAAGTCGGCGCGGGTACCGTTGGTGATCCAGCACTTGGCACCGTTGATGACGTACTCATCACCGACTCGCCGGGCCGTGGTACGAATCGAGGCGACGTCTGAGCCGCAGTTGGGCTCCGATACACCCAGTGCCGCGATCTTTTCGCCACGGAGTGCGGGAGCCAGGAACTCGTCCTTCTGCTCGCGGGTGCCAATCTCAGCGATGATCGGCGTCGCCATATCGGTCTGAACCATCAGCGCCATGGCCAGGCCAGCGCAGCGACTCCTGACCAGCGATTCCCCCCAGGTGGCACCGTACCACCAGTCACCACCGGCTCCACCGACGTCTTCGGGATAGTGCGCGCCGAGGAACCCTAGCTCGCCGCAGCGCTTGAAGACCTCGCGAGGGAACAGCTCGTCGCGCTCCCACTCATCGACGTAGGGCACGACCTCCTTTTCCAGGTACTGCGAAACCGACTTACGGAAAAACTCGTGTTCTTCTCGGAAAAACGTCGTCAGCATTCCGCCATCAAAGCAAAACCTCCGCCCCCAAACAAGCACTTCGGTACCGAGCGCACCGTCACTGCGTCGTTTGGTTCGGATCAAAGCTCAGCGGAACATTGGTGAGGTCGGCGGCGTAGCTTGTTTGCATCAGCAGGTCGTAGAACAGGTGCTGACGAACCGGATCACCACTGAGCGACTGCAAGATCTCGGTGGGATTGGTTCCAGATTGACGCAGGACTCGGTCCATCTGGGCAGGCCCGCCTTGCTCATTGGCCGCCTGCAGCACTTGCAGGGACTTCTGTTCGTCGGGGTCATGGACATCCCCCTGCAGCAGCCAGTAGGTGGTGTGGTTATAGGCATCGTGCATCTGCTGAGTCAACTGCTCCTCCGTCGACCCGGTCGCGAGCTGGTCGACATCTTCCTGTGTCCAGTCAAAGTGGATGCTCTGCTGCGCCAGGTTGAACAGCGCCGGATCGTCCTTGAAGCGCTGGGTAAACGTCGAAAACTGCCACACTGCGTCCTGTCCGCTCATTTGAGCCTGGTCGTTGGCCTCGGTATACAGGTCACGCATTTGCTGCGCCCGCAGCGCCGGGTCTTCCACGAGCGCAATCACGGCCAGCGTGTCGAAGGAGTTGCGCGTTCCGGTCAAGTCCCCTTCGGCCCCGCTGGTCTTACCGAGCACCTGGATGAAGAGCTGCTGCTCCACGGGCGACAGCTTCTTGAAGTCCTCTGGCGACTTTACGGTCGCAAACGAGGACGCCATCTGCTGCATCGCAGCGTCGGGATTGTCCGAGGCCCCCGGAATCTGTGCAAAGAGCTGCCCGCTTGGGGAATTGGGATCGAGCAGCCCATCCCGGAACTGGCTCTGCCGACCTTGATACGAGTACTGCTGCGCCCCCATCAGGTTGCCTTGGTTGAGCCAGTACTCTTGGCCCCCCAAGAACTGCCCAGCCCGCGTCCCGAAGTCTTGCCACAGCGCCGCCGACTGCGGGTTGTGCATGTCGTTCATCGAGCCGGTCATGCCATCGAGTTGCTGCTGGTTGAGTGCAACCGTCGTCCGACCCCGAATGTTGCCGCCCCAAGCATCCAGCACATAGTCCGGAAGATCCCGGTTTTGGATGCTGAGCACCTCATCCCGGTTGTTCCAAATGGTGTTGTCCGAGTACATTGCAAACACCGTGCCGTTTTGGTTGCTGTTGGTGGTCGCGGTGTGTTCATCGGCCAGCCGACCCCAGACGTAGTCCTTTTGGTTGTAGCCAAAGAGATCGTCGACCCCAGACTGCGCGTTGAGCGCCTGCTGATGCACCCAGGTCTGCTCGCTGCTAAACACCGTGTGGTTACCCAGCACCGGCGCGCTCACGCCCATCGACTGGCTCTGCTGGCGTGTGTCGGTCTGCATGGTCATCTGCACGCCATCGACCGGATGGCTTCCGACTGCGGTCTGCTGTTGCCACTGGTCGTTTAAGTAGTTGCGGTTGATCTCGATCTCACGCTGAGCATTCGGAAGCTGCGCTTGTAGCTCGCCGAGCCGCTGCCGGTCTTGCTCCGTCAGTTTGCTCTGGGGGATCTTCTTTAGGTCCGCGATGTCGTGGTTGATCTGGTCAACCTCCGTCACGGCATCGTGGAAGTTGGTCGCAGCTTGCTGCTGGTCTTTGCCCTGCAGCGCATCGGCTCCTGGCAGAAGTCCGGTCTTGATGAACTGATCCATCGCCTTCATGGCTTCGGGGTTATTGGGGTCGGCCTGGAACTGGAACTGATGGGTGTTCGACTGCCCGTTCTTGGTGTTTAGGCCGAGCGCCAGCACACTGGCCCCGGCCTCGGTACCGAGGGCGTCCTGACGCAACATGCTGACCTGAAGCATGCCGCTGGCGTCCCGCACGATGGTCACTTGGCTGGCCGAGGACTGGTTCGCGCCACCGCTTACCCCGAGCCCGCCGTAGCTCAGCCCGGCACTCGCGTTCCAGCCGTTGTAGGTCGTAAACTGCACGCCGGTTCCGTTTTCCATCTCGCCGAGCTTGATATCGGAAAAGCCCCCCACGCTGGCGAGCTGCTGCTGCCGCTGCTGCTTGATGGCGTCCTGCTCGGGCTGGGGCAAGCTGTCAAAGTTCGGCGGAAGCTGGGTGAGCAACGTCAGCGTCGAGCCGCCAAACACCCCAGCGCTGGCTCCGACATTGCCGACCCCAAGGCTGCCGCTCAAGCTGGTCTGGTCCTGGCGAGTGGTCCCCAGATAGCCACCGTCTAGCATTCGATAGGCATCGCCACCATCGTCTTTGGCAACGACGCTATCGGTGGTGCGACCATAGATGCTCTCGTAGCTGGCACCGGCCTTGATGTCGCCGTACTTCACCGAGGCGCCGAGCTTGGCCTGGTCCGTGGTCACGGTGCCGGTCAAACTGGCGCTGCCGTCCTTGCCCTCGTAACCGAGGGTGCCGGTAGCGGAGGGACCATTGGGACCGATCGCCAGGCCCCCCGAGGCCGAGTAGGTATTGCCCTGACCATCGCCGTAGGCGTAGCCACCGTTGGCGCTAGCCGTGCCGTTCGGCGAGACACTGAAGTTCTGGCTGTAGGTGCTCGAAGAACCATCTGCTGTCGCTGTATTGGTGGTCGAGGAGCCGGTCGTGATCTTGCCGTCACTCGACATCCCAATCGTGCTCTGGTTCTTCACCGAGCTGTCGCCTTGCTGGACGGTCGTTGACTCCGTCGAATTCACCGTCAGCTTGCCGTCCTTGTACGACGCGCCCATGCCAGTGCTGTTCTGAGGCTGACCGTCCGGCGCATAGGGAGTGTAGGTGTAACCGCCGCTATAGCCATCGCCCGTCTTGCCGTTGAGCTCGATCTTGCCGCCGCTGCCGTCCGGGATCGTGGCGTCGTACTTCTTCGGATTGGTAAGGAGCTGGTTCCACGGCCCGCCCACACTGGTGGTGGGTAGATTCACGACCGTCCCCGGTAGATCGGGCGCTTGCGGCTGGATCGGCGGCATCGGGCCGATCGGATACGGATACTGGTTGCCGCCAGGCTGACAGGTCACCGGCCCGGGGCGCGGCCCATCCACGATGTACGAAAACGGTCCAGCGGCAGGGGCCACAGGCCGAGAGGCTGGAGCCGCGGCCGGGGCTTGTATAGGCGCTGCGACCGGGGTTTCGGTCACCGCCGGATGCGACTCCGCTAACAAAGAAGGCGGAAGCCAAGGCGAAGCAATCGGTTGCTTCTTGTCGAGTGTTGCCATGACCGAACGACTCCCCACCGAGTGAATCGGTTATCGTGCGACCTAAGCATAGGTTGTGGCAACGGGCCGGCCAAGTCCCCACCAAGAGGAACTGCCATAGGCTCAAGTGTTCTCGTCGGAGCTGATCGTAAGCCGGGTTCTGTTCATCCCTTGCGGGCTGCGAAGGCCATTCATCTAGGCCCACCCTTGCGAGTGGGCTCGAGCGACCTACCTGAGAGTCTCCTTGCGGAGCGAGACGGGCCGCCTCGGAATCACTTCACCCTCTATGCGGTCTTGCTTTGGATGGGGTTTTCCATGCGACCGCTGTCACCAGCAGTCCGGTGCGCTCTTACCGCACCTTTTCACCCTTACCAGCCGAAGCTGGCGGTTTGTTTTCTGTGGCACTGTCCTGCAAGTCACCTTGACTGGCCGTTAACCAGCATCCTGCCCTGAAAAGCCCGGACTTTCCTCCCGCTCACCTTACGGCGAGCCGGCGACCTTCCTACCAACTCCGACGAGAACCCGGCGAAGCTAGCGTGAAACCACTCTCTCGTTCAAGAATCAATTTGCGCACGCTCCGATGGCTCCCCTCACCGAAGAACAGAAAGAGCAGAACCGCTCGTTGCTGATCATCTTGATGCTGCTGTGCTCGATCGGTGCACTGATCCTGTTTGACCACGGGGTGTTCAAGAAGCTCTACCCAAGCGTCGTCGCGCTGTGGAGGCTTCGTCATCTCCCGGAGCACCGAATCGGCGACCGCTTCGAAGGCCCGGCCATTCTCCGCGGCACCATCGAGACGTCCGCCCCCCTGCGCCAGACCCCGGCCGGCAACCCCAGCGTCCTTTACTACGCCTGGGTCGAGGATCACTACCGCTCGGGCCGCAGCACCACGGTCAGGGTCATCTGCAACATCGGCGAAGATGAGCAACTGGTGTTCCGACAAGGCGAAAGCACGCTGCCCTTTGAGTTGTTCCATCATGACGAGCACATCGCGCTCGTAAAGAAGGATGGCTGGCTCGAGTCGTTGCCCATGCAGCGCGTGGCCATCGACCTCGGGCGGGTGAGCAATGTCACGACGGTGCCGCCGTCGATGAGCGAGCGCTGCAAGGATGGGCTCTACCATCGCGGCACGCTGTACTACAAAGAAGCGCGCATCACGAGCAGCCAGCCGGTGGTGGTGGTTGCCTGCCAACAAAATGGCGTCTTGCGAAGCTGTCCCCCAGGCTCGGTAGTACCGGGCATCCTGGCCCTGGAATCTCTCGACCGAGTCCTGCGGGTCTTCGCCGAGTTACCGCTCAACTGGCTGCGGGGTCCAGCGCTACTGCTGGTGATTGTGATGGGTTACCTGTGCTCGGCGCTCCTCAAGCACAGCGGAGGCGACAGCTAAGCCGATGCTCGCCTCGTGGCTCGATCTCATCCTTGGGTTTGTGGTGTGGTGGGTCGGCTTCCACTTCTTCGCCCGCGCCCACCGCCGCCGCTTGCTCCGGAAAAAGAGCCAAGCCCGAGACATCGCCGCCCTGCTGGTCATGTGGTTCAGCGCCGCGCTCATCGCCGCCGGACTCGCCGTCGTATTAGGCTCGATGAGCTTGACGTGGGTGGTGAGGTAAGCCTTCGCCTACAGGCCGGTGCAGCAGCAGGCGACCGCCCCCATACCAAGGAGCGGTTCGGAGCACTGAAAGCCCTTCTGCATGTTGCCGGCACAAACGGTGTTATCGAAGGCGGCTCCACCAAAGCGCTTGGTGTCACCGGGAACCGCGCAGCCGTAGTTTTGGCAGCCACGGTTCTGACTGGCGCAGTACTCGCCGCAGCTACCATATTTTTCAATGGTCGAGCCCGTCATGCACTTCGACAGGGTGGGCTCGCCTTTTTGCTGGGGCGGGCCGCTTGGACCAATTCCCAACGCGGCACAGGACGACGTGCTCATCGCGAAGACGAGTCCACAGGTCGCACCAAACAGACAGACCCAGGCCTTTACCACCGAGACAGGGGACGAATCATGAAGATGGTTGCGCATAAGCCATCATACAACGCTCGGGGCAACCGCTGACTGGCTGCTTTTCGGCTGCGGTCGGTCGTGCAGATTCGGCCCGCTTGCGGCACTATTCGCGCCCGTGCCTCTGGACTGCCAAACCTGCGGGGCGTGCTGCTGCAATGCCTCCGAAAATCTGCTGGAAAGTCGCACCGACTACGTACCCGTTGAACCCGGCGCTCCACTTCTTTCGCGTAGCGATCTGGTCCGTAAATTCGTAGTTCCGGGACCGTCCGGCGCGCTTCACCTACGAATGACCCAGGATGGACGCTGTCTGGCACTCCTGGGGGCTATCGGTCGCAAGGTAACTTGCGGCATCTATCACCACCGCCCCCGCGCCTGCCGCACGGTGCAGCCGGGTGACGGAGACTGCCTGCGCGCCCGCCGCGAACAAGGCTTGACGTAAGCACAACCAAATGGGCGACGCAGATCGACCGAGAGACGGATTGGCGCACACTTGACACTGCCTTCTTTCAAGTGGTAAGTGCTCGCACCGCAACCCCCCCGGAGCATCCATGATCTTGCAGGCACTTATGCTCGCGATAAGCGAGGGAGCCGAAGAAAAAGCGCCGCCCGTCATCGATATCGACGGCACGGTGCTGGTTCAGTTCGCGATTTTCATCGCGATGTTCATCGTCCTTCGCCAGTTCCTCTTTAAGCCGTACGTTCAGATGCGCGATGACCGAGCCCATCGCATTAGCTCGGCGGAGGCGACCGCAGATGAAATGCAGAAGAAGGCCGCGTCCATCGAAAAGCAGTTCAAAGAAAAGATGGACAAGGCTCGCCAGAGCGCCGAAGACGAACGACTGAAGCTCTCCCACGAAGGTCGGCTGCGCGAAGAGGAGCTGCTTGCGGGCGCACGGGACCGGGCACAGGGCCGCATTCGGGCAACCCGTGAGCAAGTGTCGACCCAGGTCGCGCAGGCGCAGGTCGAGTTAAGCCAGCGTGCCGAGACGTTGTCGAAGGTTCTGGCGAACAAGCTGCTAGGACGAGAGGTCTAGGCGATGACGACGAGACGAACGACTCTAGCCCGACTCTCGCTTGGCCTGGTACTGCTGTCGGGTGCATCCCTGGCGATGGCTCAGCAGCCGGAACCCCCAGCGGTGCATAAGCCCGAAGGCATTGCGACGCCGCAGCCGATTCACAATCCGAGCGGGCAGTATCCGCCGCTGCGCCAAGCCGGCCCTGCCGCAGCCCAACCGACGGCCGCTGCTCACCCGGCGGCCACGGCTCAGCCTGAAGCTCAGCCGAGTGTCCAGCCGGTGCCTGCGGAAGCAGTGGCCCCCACGGCACAACCGAGTGAGCATGCAGCCCAGCCAACCCCTGAGCCCGCCCATGGCGAGCCAGCGCACGCCGAACCAGCACACCCAGCCCCCGAGCATGCCACCGCGCCAGCGCATGATGCTCCGGTGGCGGCCCACGGTGAGCATGCGTCGGCCCCCCACGGTGAACATGGCGGTCCCCACGAAGCGGGTCCAGTCATCGAGAACTGGTGGAGCTGGGACTACGGCCCCGGCAAAACGCATCACCACCCGCCATTTGGCTTTGCGCTCATCAACTTCGCGGTGTTCCTGTTCATCCTGAACAAGCTGGCGGGCAAGAGCTTCAAGGAGTTTCTGGCCAACCGGCATCTCGAGGTCCGTAAGACGCTCGACCGGGCCCGCGAACTAGAAAAGCAGGCCCAGGCGCAACTTGAGGAGTTCGAAAAGAAAGGCCAAGCAGCCCAAGTCGAGATCGACGCGCTGCTGGTGTCGATGAAGGAGCAGGCGCAGGTTGAACGTCAGCGCATCATCGCCCGGGCGGAAGCCGAAGCGGACAAGCTGCTCAAGGATGCCGAAGCCCAGGTCCAGCAAACCATCGATGGTGCCAAGCGCGACTTGGAGCGCAAGACGGCGCTGCTCGCGGTGGACCTGGCCGAGAAGCTCATCGTCAGCCGGATCAATGAGTTCGACCAGCGCAACTTGGTCGAGCGCTTCGTGAGCCAAGTAGAGTCCGCCACCACCCAACCTGTCACGGGAGGTCGCTCATGATCAGCGGCTCCGCATCACGTCGCTACGCACGCGCCATCCTGGGTATTGGACAGGCCCAGGACAACCTGGAGTCGCTCACCGCCGAGGTCGAGCGGCTCGCCCAGTCCATCGATTCCAGCCTCGATTTGAGAACCGTGCTGCTAAACCCTGCGTTTTCGCAATCTCAAAGGCAGTCCGTGTTAGAGCAGGTCTGTCAGCGGCTGGCACTGTCGAAGACGACCCAGAACCTGGCGCTGTTGCTGCTGTCACGCGGACGGCTTCCAAACCTGCCCGGTATCGCTCGCAGCCTGCGTCAGATGGTCGATGAAGTTGCCGGACGAGTGCGGGTTCGCCTGACCTCGGCTAAGCCGCTGGATGCGGCTGCAGAGACGCGGATTCGCTCGGCGCTCAGCAAAGCAACCGGCAAAACCGTCCTGTGCGAAAAGAGCGTCGATGAGTCGCTCCTCGGCGGCGTGGTGACCCAAGTCGGAGACGTCATTTACGACGGCAGCTTACGCGGTGAGCTACAGAGCCTGAAGGCGCGCTGGCAAGGATAGTCTTTTGCGCCGCTCACCCGAGCGGCTTTACCGATATTGGCCCCCCTCGCTCATGTGGCCAGGGAGGCAGGAGCAGATATGGAACTCAGGGCCGAAGAGATTTCCCAGATCATCCGCAAGCAGATCGAAGACTACGACCAAAAGGTGTCGGTCCAAGAGACCGGCACTGTGCTGATGGCCGGTGACGGCATCGCTCGTGTCTACGGACTGTCAGGCGCAATGGCCGGCGAGACGCTCGACTTCCCGCACGGCATCAAGGGCATCGTCCTCAACCTCGAAGAGGACAACGTCGGTGTCGCCCTGCTCGGTAACTACGAGCTGATTCGCGAAGGCGACATCGTCAAGCGTACTGGCGAGATTGCCTCGGTGCCGGTCGGCAAGGGACTGCTTGGTCGGGTGGTCAATGCCCTCGGTCAGCCCATCGATGGCAAAGGACCGCTGCAATCGACGGAGTCCCGTAAGGTTGAAGTGAAGGCTCCGGGTATCGTCTACCGCAAGTCGGTCCACGAGCCGATGCAGACCGGCATCAAGGCCATCGACGCCATGATTCCGGTTGGCCGTGGTCAGCGCGAGCTTATCATCGGCGACCGGCAAACCGGCAAAACCGCCGTGGCCGTCGACGCGATCATCAACCAAAAAGGGCAGAACATGTTCTGCATCTACGTCGCCATCGGTCAGAAGCAGTCGACCGTGGCCAGCGTAGTGGACAAGCTGACCCAGACCGGCGCGATGGAATACACCTGCGTGGTCGTCTCAGGTGCCAGCGAGCCTGCCCCGCTCCAGTTCTTGGCCCCTTATACCGGCGTCACCATCGGCGAGTACTTCCGCGACAACGGCATGCACGCGCTCATCGTCTATGACGATCTGTCGAAACAAGCGGTTGCCTATCGTCAGCTCTCGCTGCTCCTCCGCCGTCCGCCGGGCCGTGAAGCGTACCCGGGCGACGTGTTCTTCATTCACAGCCGTCTCCTCGAGCGCGCCGCCAAGTTGTCGGACGACAAGGGTGCCGGTTCGCTGACGGCTCTGCCGATCATCGAGACGCAGGCCGGTGACGTGTCGGCCTATATTCCGACCAACGTCATCTCGATCACGGACGGTCAGATCTACCTAGAGAGCGACTTGTTCTTCTCCGGTATCCGTCCCGCCGTAAACGTCGGCATTTCGGTCAGCCGCGTCGGTGGTGCCGCCCAGGTTCCAGCAATGAAAGCGATTGCCGGCACGCTGCGACTCCAGATGGCGCAGTACCGCGAGCTGGCGGCGTTTGCGCAGTTCGGCTCGGACCTCGATAAGGCCAGCCAGGACGCACTAAACCGTGGTGCCCGCATGGTCGAGCTGCTGAAGCAGGGTCAGTATCAGCCGCTGCCGATTGCCCGCCAGGTGCTATCGATCTACGCCGGAACCAAGGGCTATCTCGACAAGGTGCCGATCAGCGAAGTGCTCCGTTACGAGCGCGAGCTGTATGCGTTCATCGACAGCAAGCCGGGCCTGTGGGACGACCTCGACAAGAAGTGCCGCGACAAGAAGGCCTTCAAGGATCTCTCGGCGCAGATGGACAAGCTCATCACGGAGTTCGCTGAGCGCTTCTCGGACAAGCCCCAGGCCCAAAAGAAGGCGAGCTAGTCCATGCCTTCGCTGAAATCAATCCGCAAGCGCATCGCCTCGGTGAAGAACACCCAGAAGATCACCAAGGCGATGAAGATGGTGGCCACGGCGAAGCTGCGTCGTGCCCAGGATGCGGTGAAGGCGATTCGGCCCTATGCGAGCCACCTGGGGGAGATCTCGGAGGATTTGGCGGCGCGGCTGCTGGCGGAGCCAAAGTCGGGCGACACCGAAGCACAAGGCGAGCCGATTGGAGACGGGGGGCCATCGCTCGCCCTGCTTCACAAGATCCTCGTTGGTGGGACGGACAAGCGCGTCCGTCTGGTGGTGGTCTCGGCGGACCGTGGCCTTGCCGGTGCATACAACAGCAGCATCTTCCGTCGCACCGAGCGCTTTGCCACCGAGATCAAACTTCAAGACGGGCACAGTCTGGACCTAGTGGTCATCGGCAAGAAAGGCCGAGACTACTTTCGGCGTCGCCCGTTCAAGGTCGTCACCGAGATGCTCGGTGTGGATCCGAAGTCGGCGGCAAACCGCGCCCGAGAACTGGCACCTCAGCTCACCGAAGCGCTGCTGGCCAATGACGTGGATGCCATCTACGTGCTCTACAACGAGTTCAAGTCGGCCGCCAACCAGGTCGTTCGCCTCGAGCGATTGCTGCCGATCAAGGTCCGTGAGCCCTCGCGGAAGAACGCCGAGGAAACGGACGATGAGCCGAAGCAGCTCGTCGACTTCCTGTACGAGCCGGGCCGAGAGGCTGTGCTCGCGCACCTACTGCCGCTGTATCTGGAGACCGAGCTAATCCGCATCTTCTTGGAGGCGATTGCCTCTGAGATGGGTGCCCGCATGAGCGCGATGGATAACGCCTCACGCAACGCCAAGGAAATGATTGCTCGGCTGACCCTGCAATATAACCGCGCCCGCCAGGCCGCCATCACCAAGGAGCTGATGGAAATCGTCGGTGGAGCCGAGGCGCTAAAGGGATAGTTTGCGATGAATACGACCCAAGCTCAAAGCACTGGACGCATCACCCAGGTCATCGGTCCCGTCGTGGACGTCGAGTTTCCTGGAGTTCCTCCCGAAATCAACACCGCCCTGCTCGTCAGCAATCGCTCGCTGGGCGCAGAGGCGGACAACCTGACAATCGAGGTCGCAGGCCACCTTGGTGAGCACACCGTACGCTGCATTGCCATGGACTCGACCGATGGTCTGACCCGGGGCCAGCCAGTCAAGAACACCGGCGCGCCGATCTCGGTTCCGGTCGGACCGGAAGTTCTCGGACGCATCTTGAACGTGGTCGGAGCCCCCGTCGATGAGCGCGGCCCAGTCAACGCCAAGATGTCGCGTGCGATTCACCAGGCCCCACCGAAGTTCACCGAGCAGAGCACCAAGGTCGAAGTCCTCGAGACTGGCATCAAGGTCATCGACCTGCTCGCCCCGTATCGTCGTGGTGGCAAAATCGGACTGTTCGGTGGCGCAGGCGTAGGCAAGACCGTTCTTCTGATGGAGCTCATCCACAACGTCGCCAAGGCCAAGGGCGGCTTCTCGGTGTTCGCTGGCGTCGGTGAGCGGACCCGCGAAGGCAACGACCTGTATCACGAGTTCATCGAAGGCGGCATCATCGTCGAAAACGACCTGCCGAAGAGCAAGGTCTCCTTGATCTACGGTCAGATGAACGAGCCGCCAGGCGCCCGAGCCCGCGTCGGTCTCACCGGACTGACCATCGCCGAGTACTTCCGCGATGTCGAAGGCCGCGACGTGCTGTTCTTCGTCGACAACATCTTCCGGTTCACGCAAGCGGGCTCGGAAGTGTCGGCACTCCTTGGTCGTATCCCGAGCGCCGTCGGTTATCAGCCGACGCTGTCGACCGAGATGGGCGCACTGCAAGAGCGAATCACTTCGACGGACAAGGGCTCGATTACATCGGTGCAGGCCATCTACGTTCCTGCCGACGACCTCACCGACCCGGCCCCGGCGACGGCCTTTGCTCACCTTGACGCAACCACGGTTCTTTCGCGTGCGATTTCCGAGCTGGGCATCTATCCGGCCGTCGATCCGCTCGACTCGACCTCGACGCTGCTCCAGCCGCACATCGTGGGTGAGGAGCACTACCGCTGCGCCCGCGACGTGCAGCGAGTGCTTCAGCGATATAAGGAACTCCAGGACATCATCGCGATTCTCGGTATGGACGAGCTGTCGGAAGAGGACAAGCAGACCGTCGCCCGGGCCCGCAAGATCCAGAAGTTCCTGTCGCAGCCGTTCCACGTTGCCGAGCAGTTCACCAACATCCCCGGCAAGCTGGTTCCGCTGGCGGACACGATCCGCAGCTTCCGTGGCATCGTCGATGGTGAGTACGACCACCTCTCGGAGCAGGCCTTCTACATGGTCGGCTCTATCGAGGAAGCGGTCGAAAAGAACAAGAAGCTGCTCTCCGAGGCCAAGTAAGCCATGCTCGCGCTGCACGTAGTGACCCCCGAGGGCAAGACCCTTGCAGAAGAAGTGGACGAGGTTTCGCTGCCAGGCCTGCTCGGCGAGTTCGGCGTCCTGCCGGGCCACGTTCCAATGCTGTCGGCGGTGAAGGCGGGCGTGCTCCGCTACCGCAAGGGCCAGGAGCGCGGCGTGATGGCAGTGGGTCCCGGCTTTGCCGAGGTCGATGGCCAGAACAAGGTGGTCGCACTGGTCCAGCGGGCGCTGCCGTCAGCGCGGCTCTCGGGTGACGCGGCAGACAAGCTCCTTGCCGATGCCAGCGAGCGCATGAAGGGCGACAAGTCCGATCGCGCCGGTGCCGAAGCCGACCGCGACTTCGCCCTGGCCCAGCTAGAAGCCCTGGGACGGAAACAGTAGTCTTTTTCCCTTCTGCTCCACCCGCCTCGGCCTCCATTTTGGCCTCCTCAGCTCCCTAACCAGTGCTTTGCACCGCCGCACTGAGCGAGTGCCTCCGTGCACAGCCGTTGGGAACCCTCGCAAGCTCCTAGACCCGCCGCAAGCATGTTCGAGAGAAGCGATTTTCTTTGGTACCATGAGCACCTACCGTGAGTTCTGCCGATAGCCCAGTGCCTCACTTCGAGGAGCCGCGCTACGACCCATTTCGGTTTATGAAGTGGGGCGGGCTGCTGCTGCTGGCACTGACGGTGATGGCGACGCTCGTCTACTGGCTGCTCGGGCGGCACTACGGACGGGCGGACTGGACGCCGATGAACTGCCTGTTCATGGTGGTCATCACGCTGACGACGATCGGCTATGGCGACTGGCTGGAGCTGCGCAACCTACACCTCGCCGAGGTGTTCACGATGTTCTTGGCCCTGGTTGGGATCGCAGTGCCCGCATTCTTGGTCTCGAACGTGACCGCTCTCGTCGTTGAGGGCCTGTTTACCGACATCTTTCGGAGGCGACGCATGCACAAAAAGATCGCCGCGCTACACGACCACATCATCATCTGCGGCGTCGGCTCGACCGGCCTGCACTGCGTCACCGAGCTTATGTCGACCGGACGCCAGATCGTAGCCATCGATCACAACGAAACCAAGCTCCGCCACCTGTGCGAAGAGCTCGGCGAGTTCCCGTACATCGTCGGATCGGCGGAGTCCGATGAGATCTTGCTTCAAGCGGGCATCGACCGGGCCGCCGGACTCATCGCTTGCCTGACCGAGGACAAGGACAACGTCTTTGTGACGCTGACGGCGCGGCAAATGAACCGCAACCTGCGCATCATCAGCAAGGTCTTAGAAGACAACAGCCGTCGCAAACTGGCCATCGCTGGGGCTGATGGGACCGTAAACCCAACCTACATCGGTGGATTGAGACTGGTCAGTGAACTGGTACGTCCGACGGTGGTGACGTTCCTTGACAACATGATGCGCGACGGTCGATCGACCCATCGCTTCGAACAGCTGAGCGTCGCCAAGAACTCTCCGGTGGCCGGCAAGAAGCTGTCGGAAGCCAGCCTGCGCGGCAAGAGCAATGCGCTGGTCGTCGCCGTAAAGCCGCCCGACTCCGACCAGTTCATCTACAACCCGACCGCCGACGTGGTGCTGGTGCCTGGTACGCAGATCGTACTTCTCGCCAGCACCGTGGACATGAACACCCTACGCAGCCTCATCAGTGGCCAAGGCGTAGCAGAGCGCGAGCTATAGTCGCAGCCCGATGAAAACAGGATGTCTGGTAGTGGGTGGACTGTGGCTGCTCGGCTGTACTGGAGCGCTGGCCGATTCACGTCGAGCGGAGCTGTCGCTGGTCGAGGTGCGAACCGTGGCACCACAGATTCAGGTGGATCTGCGCTACGCAACGGCTCAGAACTTCACGGGCAAGGTTCTGTATCCCAAAGAGGCAGGCTGTTACTTGCGGATGCCGGTGGCACAGTCGCTCAAAAAGGTGGCGTTGGCATTGGCGGCGGATGGTCTATCGCTCAAGGTCTTCGACTGTTATCGCCCGCAGCGGGTGCAGTTTCTGCTGTGGGAGTTGGTGAAGGACGAGCGCTATGTGGCAAACCCGACCAAAGGCTCTCGCCACAACCGAGGTGCGGCGGTAGACCTGACAATTGTCGACCAATCGGGGCAAGAGCTGCCGATGCCGACGGCGTTTGATGACTTCACTGAGAAAGCACATCGCAGCTACTCGGAGTTGCCCGAGCCCGCCAAGCGCAACCGCGCCCGGCTTGAGCAGGCGATGGCTGGCGCAGGATTTGTCGGTCTGTCCACCGAGTGGTGGCACTTTGATGCGGGAGACTGGCAGCGCTATCCGCTGAGTGACATCCCGTTTGAATCGCTGAACACCGCGCAGCCGGTGCCATCACGCTGATGCCGGCGCTTCGTCGGGACGCTTGCGCCTCGCCACCGAAGCGGTCAGTCTAGGAGTGGACGATGCCTGCATCCTCGCGACTATGCCCCTACCCTCCCCCGAGCTGTCCCGAGCTTCACGGTCGCGATCTGCTGCTTTTCGATGGCGAGTGTCGGTTCTGTCGAGCCCAATCGGACCGGCTGCTGCGCTGGGCGGGTCCGCAGCTCACTTCGCGACCGCTCCAGCAGGATGGCCTACTCGCCGAGCTGACCATCCCTTATGACGAGGCCATGGCGGCGATGCAGCTCATCACCAATCGAGGCAGCCGCCATGAAGGCCTCGATGCGGTGGTGGTCGCGCTGCGCCATCGGCCCGTGATCGGTTGGCTGTGCAAGCTGTACTACCTGCCCGGACTGCGACAGCTGGCGGACCTGGGGTATCGAATCGTCGCACGCTATCGCTACGCCATCTGGGGACGAGCCGTGGCCCGTGGCGAGTGCGATGGCGGCACTTGTCACCTGCACTTGCGCCCACCCGCTTGAGATCGGCCAAGACCGCACCATGACATGAACGATTGTTGCGGTCGGTGGGAACCAATTGGGTCTCCAGTTCGTCTCTTGACCATCCCACGACGTGACTCGGTGTGATGCAAGTTCCGCACTGCTCCACCGAACGATGGTCCGCCGGGGACAACCAAATCGAAGGAGAATCCCCCATGTCGAGCTCTCTGTTTCGCCGTTCTCTGACCGTTCTGTCGCTCTGTTTGGGCCTCAGCGCCGCTGCCTGTGGAGGTGCCGCCGGTACCGATGACGATGGCAACGATGCCAACGCCGCAATGTCTCAGTCGAGTGCCGTCGAATTCATGCTGACCTCCCCGGTCAGCTCGGCAGATCCCGCTACCGCTGCCAGTGCTGTTGCTGCTGCACAGTGGTGGCCGGCGGGTTGCGCCACCCGCGCCAAAGATCCGACGCAGCCAATTGTCACCGTGACCCTCAACAACTGCACCGGCCCATTCGGTCTGGTCAAGTGGAGCGGCACCATGACCGTCACGTTCGCCAAGAACGCCGATGGCAGCCTCAACGTCAAAGCCGCCAGCACCAACATGACCACCAACGGCACCGCCGCGACGTTTGCGATGGACCGCAACATCACCGTCGATGCCAGCACCACCCGCACCGTCAAGGGAACGTCGGCTTGGACGCGCACCAATGCCAACGGCGAGACCGTGACCCACGCGAACTCGTGGACCGCGATGGTGGACGCCGCAACCAAGTGCCGGACCGTGAATGGCACGGGAACCACCACGGTGGGCACCAAGGCCATTGCGACCACCTCGAAGGACTACAAGATCTGCCGTGCCAACGGGATGGATAGCTGCCCGAGCGGAACCCTGACTCACGTCATGACGCCGGGCAACCTGGCCGTAACGATTAGCTTTGACGGGACAAGCAGCGCCACCGTGACCGGGCTAAACGGCTCACGCAAGGTCGCGCTCGTCTGCCAGTAGCGGGACACAAGCAGGGGCTAGTGGGCAGGAGCGTCGAGAATCTTGCGTAGCTCGATGTCGAACACGAGCGTGCCCGCAGGAGCGCCCGGACGGGTCGGCGTGTCCCCATAGGCCAGCTTGCCGGGAATCCAGAAGCGCGCCTTTTCACCCTCCACCATCAGCTGCACACCCTCGGTCCAACCGGGAATGACACCGTTTAGCGGGAACGAAGTCGGCTCGCCACGGGCGACCGAGGAGTCAAACATCTTGCCGTCAGTAGTCCAGCCGCTGTAGTGAACCTCGACGGTGCTGGAGGCGGCGGGATGCTTGGTCCCGGTTCCTTTGGTGATGACCTTGTAGGCGAGACCGCTGGCCGTCTTCTTGGCGTCCTTCGGGGCCGCAGCGACATCAGCCGGGGCCTTGGGGGCTTGGTTGATCTTGAGCAGCTCGATATCGAACACGAGCATGCCGTGGGGACCACCAGGCCGACGCGGGGTATCGCCGTACGCCAGCTCCGCCGGAATCCAAAACCGTCGCTTTTCACCAACGGTCATCAGCTGAACGCCTTCCGTCCAGCCCTTGATGACGCGTCCGAGCGGGAAGGTCGCGGTCTGGCCACGCATCACCGACGAATCGAACATCTCGCCCGTGGTCATCCAGCCGGTGTAGTGAACTTCGACACTGTCCTCGGCAGTCGGCTTCTCGGTGCCCTTGCCCTTTTGAAGCACTTTGCTGGCCAGGCCGCTCGCCGTCTTCAGTGCGTCGGCTGGCGGAGCCTTCACATCGGCAGGTGCCGGAATCGGCTTCGGGCCTTTCTTGACCTCGAGCAGCTCGACGTCGAACACCAGCGTGCCATACGGACGACCCGGAGTCGGTGCATCGCCATAAGCCAGCTTGCCGGGAATCCAAAAGCGGCGCGTCTCACCGATAACCATCAGCTGCACACCCTCGGTCCACCCAGGAATGACACCCTTGAGCGGAAACTCGGTCGGCTGGCCGCGCTTCACTGACGAGTCGAACATTTTGCCGTTGGTCATCCAGCCGGTGTAGTGGACCTTCACCGTGTCCTGGGCCTCGGGATGCTCGGTGCCGGTACCCTTTTTGACGACTTTGCTGGCAAGACCGCTCGCGGTTTTCTCGGCATCGGCTGGTGCCGCCGCAACATCGGCTGGAGCGGGCAAATCTCCAGGCTCGGGCCCCGTGGATTGGTTCATCGGATTCGGTCCTTTCGCAGCAGGAGTGGCAGGCTCCGCCTTCTGAGCTGTGGTCGAGGTCGCGCTCTTCGGCTTTTCCGACGGACAACCAGCCAGAAGGACTGCCGAGGCAATGGGAAGGAAGGTATGCAGTGCTCGCATAGGTCGGTACTTTATCCTGAGCGCAAGCCGTCGTAAACTGCCGCCTCTTCGCTTACAAAAGCTCAAGGGCGACCAAACCGTAGACTGACAAGTTCGGCGCTCAGGATAGAACTTCGGCTTAGCAAAAGGATTCGGCAGTGAACGACGTCCCTCCGGTCATTCCCCTCGCCCAGCGGCGACTTCGTCCGCTCCCCGAGGACTTTACCCACCGCACCAGTCGTGGCGTGTTCCACGGTCCACTCGAGGGCGAGCCCGTCTTTCGGACGACGGCCGGGTCTGGTCATTCCCACCACAGCGAAGCGCCTGACGAACCTGCAGCGCTGGTCAGCAAGCAGAGCCTCCTCCAAGTGCTGTGGGTGCTGGTGCGCACCGAGTTTCGCGCTCGCTATCGAGCGCAAGCACTCGGCATCGTGTGGTCGCTGCTCAACCCGCTGGTGATGATGGGGATCATCAGCGTGATCTTTACGCAGTTGTTTCGCTCGGCCGAAAAGTTCTTCCCGATCTTCCTGCTCATCGGTCTGCTCCTGTGGCAGTGGTTTTCGACGAGCCTCAACAGCGCCACCGGCATCTTCGTGAGCAATGCCGACATCATCAAGCGGACCGTGTTTGCTCGCCCACTGCTGCCGATCGCGAGCGTGCTCAGCTTCGGCATCAACTTTCTGCTGGAATGCGTGGTGCTAATCGCGTTTATCCCGATTTTCCCGGGAGCGTTTCGGCTCTCACCGGCGCTGTTGCTGGTACCGGTGCTGCTGCTGCTGACGGTGGCACTCATCTCTGGAATTTCGCTGGCGACCTCGGTACTGAACGTGGTCTATCGCGACGTTGCGTACCTGGTTAGCACCAGCCTGCTCCTTCTGTACTGGGCGACGCCGGTGTTTTATCCCATCGACGTCATTCCGTTCCCGTTCCGCACCATCCTCCAGTGCAACCCACTCGCCGGAATCATGACCGCGCTGCGGCTGGCGATCATGCACGGTGAAGCTCCGACGCTGCTCGGCTGGGCTGGGATCGTGGTACCGACGCTGCTGGCGATTCTCGTCGGCTGGCGAGTATTCCGTCATTACGAAACGATGGTGCTCGACTACGTATGAGTGAGCAGGCCCACGAGGCGCTGTCCCTAGCTGCTGAGCCCGACACTCGGCTCGTCTCGGTCGCTGTGATGTCACCAGCGCCGGGACCGTATCTATATCGAGTTCCCAATGAGCTGGCGAGGATGCCTGTTGCTGGGGATCGGGTACTGGTGCCACTCGGCGGACAGCCGCAGGTCGAAGGCATCGTCCTCGACGCGATGGTCGGAGAAGCAGCGTCGCAGGTGTTAGCGACCAGCGGATTCAAACCGCAGGCGCTGCGCAACGTGTCGATGATGCTAAGTGGACCGAAGCTACCCATCGATTTGCTGGGGATGGCCCGGTTCATCGCCGACTACTATCTGACCCCGCTCGGTGAAGCGCTGCGACTGCTGCTGCCCCCGAGCGAGCAAGCCCAACTGGTCGAGCGAGTGCGACTCACCGAAGCTGGCCTGCAACTGGCGAAGAAGCTCGACTCACTGCTGCTACCGCCGGAAGTTGCCGATACCGAACCAGCGACGATTGACCTGCTGCGCGTGCTCGGTACCCGGCGAAGTCCGCTGCACTTTGTGTCGGTGGAGCGAGTAATCGCTGCCGATAGCCTGGCAAGCCGACCCAAGCCCGAGTGGCGATCGCGGCTCCACGAGCTGCACAAGGTCCATCTGGTCGAGATTCACTGCGATGTTCGAGTAGGCAGCAAAGAGCGCGAAGCCAAGCCGAAGTCCGCCGAGCACAGCATGCCCAGCGCGCCGAATGACCTGATTCTGACTGACGAACAAGAGGTGGCGCTCACCACGCTGCTGGCGGCACTGTCCGAGGCTGGGAATGCAAAGCCTCGTCGGGCTGGTTATCAAGGATTCCTGCTCCACGGCGTCACCGGATCGGGCAAGACCGAGATTTACCTACGATTGATTGCCGAGGCTCGACAGCATGGTCAGACGGCGCTGGTGCTGGTGCCAGAGATTGCGCTGACGCCGCAGCTATCGGCGCGATTTTCGTCGCGCTTTCCCGGTAGCGTCGCAGTGCTGCACTCAGCGCTGTCCCCGAGTGAACGAGCGAGTGCGTGGCGCAAGATCCTGCGCGGCGAGGTATCGATCGCGCTTGGACCCCGGTCGGCGGTGTTTGCCCCGCTGCCGAACTTGGGCGTCATCATCGTCGACGAAGAGCATGACACCTCGTTCAAGCAACACGAAGGCGTTCATTACCATGGTCGGGACGTGGCGCTGTGGCGAGCCCAGCAGGCGGGCGCGGTGGCCGTGCTCGGTTCGGCGACGCCGTCGCTGGAAGCGCTAGAGCTGTCGAGACGTGGCAAACTCACCCGGCTGACGTTGACGCGTCGAGCAACCGGCATTGAGCTTCCTCAAGTTGAAATCATCGATCTCAAGCAGCACGTCAAAGCGGTCGAATCAGCGCTGCTGACTGCGCCACTTCTTGAAGCGCTACGAACCACGCTGGATGCGGGCGAGCAGGCCATCTTGCTGCTCAATCGTCGCGGCTATGCGGCGTTCCTTTTGTGCCAAAGCTGCGGCCATCGCATTGAGTGCCCAAACTGCTCGGTCACGCTGACGCTGCACAAAAGCCGACACAGCTTGCTCTGTCACTACTGCGATCACCGAGAACCGGTCCCTACCTGCTGTCCGCTGTGTCAGCAAAAGTCGATCCTGCCGCTCGGATTGGGAACCGAGAAGTTGCTCGAACACCTAACACTGCGATTTCCCGAGGCGCGGATTGAGCGACTCGATCGCGATACCTCCTCGAGTCTGACGCGGGTGCTATCGGCGATGCATCGACACGAAATCGACATGCTCATCGGCACCCAGATGCTGGCCAAGGGGCATGACTTTCCAGGTGTGACACTAGTGGGTGTGGTGCTGGCGGACACCGGGATGGGCCTGCCCGACTTTCGTGCTGCTGAACGAACCTTTCAGCTTCTGTCACAAGTGGCGGGTCGAGCGGGTCGAGCGAAGCGACCTGGGCGGGTGCTCATTCAGACTTACAATCCCGAGCATCCGGCCGTCCACTGTGCGGCGCAGCATGACTATCAGTCCTTTGCCGAAGCCGAGCTAGAAGCACGGCAAGCGCTCGACTATCCGCCCTGCGTGCGGCTCGGTCTGTTGCGAATCGATGGTGAAGATCCCTACAAGGTCGAACAGCTCTCTATGGAGCTGGCCGCGCTTCTCAAGGCCGAGCTGGCGATCACCGGCGATGGTATGCCCATGCTGGGACCGGCCGAAGCACCGCTGTCACGCCTCAAAGGTCGCTGTCGCTGGCAGCTCATGATACGGGCCAAGACGGTGCGCGGCCTGCATCGACTGCTGCGGCTTGCACTGTCCCACAAGGTTCCCAGTGGTATGCGAGTTCATGCCGACGTAGATCCCGGCTCGACGCTGTAGTTTGCCCTCGCCGCGATCCAATGGGTTGCCGCTGGCCGGGTTTCGCTATACTAAGTACATACTCGCGTTTTCGAGAGAGGAGCGGCACATGGGTCGCGCACTACTGGGCCTCGTCAAAGGATTCCTAATCGGCGGCGGGATCGGCTTCGCACTGCTCAAGCTGGGCAATCCGCAAGGCATCCTCGCCTTTCTGTTCTGCGCTCTGCTCGGCGCTGTCGTTGGTCTCATCTGCGGACAAGCGCCTTGGCGAGCCGCCACCCTGTGGACGCCGATCCTCAAGATGGTGTTCGGTGCTGCGATCGGTGTCGGACTCTACGCGGTCGGTCACCGCTTCATGCCGGGGATGAGCATCAGCGTCGATGGACTCGCCAGCAAACTGTCGCTCCAATCGGCCACCGTGCTGGCCCCAATCATCGGCGCGCTGTATGGCTTGTTCGTCGAATTCGACGATGGTGGTGCAGACAGCCCGAGCGCCCCCGCCAAGAAGTCTCTCCCCGACGTCGCTCCGTAAGCCGTTCTGCGACTCTCACCCAATAAGAATCTTTTGATACGCTTCTTATAGGAGGCGTATCGAAGCCCACCCCCCAAACATCTTCACAATGGTGCCGGTATGAAGCGCATCCGTTGGCACCAGCGGCGAGGCGGTACAACCGCATCTGCGATCGCCCGGTGTCGGCGTTAGCCGATGACGATTGGATCGATGCAGACGCCAACTTCGAGGATCAAATACAGTAGCGCCAACGCCTGCGGCTCGAGCGCGCCGTTGGTCTGGTTGGTGGGCTGAGTGTGATAGGTCGTATACATTACGCGACCGCAGCCGTGCTGAATGCTCGTGGTGACCGGAGCATTTGCTTCGACCCACACCTTGGGGGTGATTTTGGCGGGCTTGCCATCGGCGTCAATGCCCTGCTTGTCCTGTACCGAGCTGATCGCGGTCCAGGCGTCTTTGACCGAAGTGAGACTCTGTCCTTGGGCGCTGAGCCAGGCATTCAGACCCGAATCTTGACGCGACACCGACTGATCGCCGCCGCCCCCCATACACGCGCTGCCGATGGTTGAGTTTTCTCCGCGCCAGGTCACGTACCCCGGAAACACCTGGCGGACGTACTCATAGGACCAGTCCGATACATAGAGCCGTCCCCCCTTGGCCACGAACTCCGACAGGTTGCTCTTGACCCGGGCATCGTAGTTGTAGACGCCGGTACACTTCGGCCCGCCCATGTCGCCGCCATTGGTGCCACCGGAGCACGGCAAAAACACGATGTGATATTTGCTGATCTCTTTGGGGTCGGTAATCAGCGTCACCGGGCTCGGATACGGAGACATCTCGAACAGACCGTGGACTCCGTAAATCGCAAACGAAGGTGCATCCTTACCGAGGACTTGCGCCTTCCCGAGGAGATCCTTGGTAATGGTCGCTTTGAGTCCCATCCGCGCCAACACCAGTTCGATGGGATCCCACGCACCGAGCATCACCGCAATCTTTGGCACATCATCGCCGTTTGCTTTGTCGGTAATCGGCGGCAGGGTGGTCTTGTCGATCGGCACTTGCTGCTTGCCCTCGACGATGCTGAGCTGACGCACGCGACGGAAAGCCCCCTTTTGCACCACCAAGTAATAGGTACCGGTGTTCGCGTCTAGCTCGAACGTACCATCGGGATTGGTGCTGACATGCGGAGTCCCATCGGGCAAGTGAACGCACTTGTCACAGTAGACGCCATCAGGAATCGCAGCCGGCGGATAGGCCGAGACATAGACCAGTGCGCCCGAGATCGGAATCGTTCCTTCCGGAGCCACCACCTTACCGGTCAGATGTCCGACCGTTTGATTGGGATTCGGTCCCGGTCCTGGCTTCGGACCCGGCATCACCGGAGTCATCGCCGATTCATCCGGGACGTCCCGATCGGCGTTACAGGCAAGCAGTGCCAGCGACGAGAACAGCAGAACCGATGGAATCAGGTTAGTAAGCCGCATGCGCGGACTATAGCAACCCACCTGCGGCGAACAACATCCTTGCGCCACATTCTTTACGGCGCTGGCCATGAAGCCCAATGGCCGCGATGAGGCGAACCCCCATAGGTCTGCAGTCCCGATCTCTGCAGTCTGAACGGAACGCCGCTTAGGCCGGCTCACTCCTCATCGTGATTCCCAGTGACTCTTGTTGGAGTCGTGCCTTCCGTAGGAGCGACCGTCGCTGAAGAACCAATTTGAACGCCTGATTTCTGTAGCCACAATGTGGCCTCTTCGATGATCTTTGCATTGTCTTGATGCAGATCAAACGAAGCGGGCTTTCCGGCAATCGCCGCTAGTGCATCACGAACGAAAAATCGCAAGATTGGTAGTGGATGAGCCAGCAGCGGAACCAGGAGTGGGACCGCTTCCAGCCGTCGACTTTCACCGAGCACGGCAATTGCCGGTGCTTGTTCATGGGCCTTTCCCAACCGGAGTGTCGCAAGCAGAACATTCTGGGACAAATCTCCGTACAGCGTAAGCAGAGCCCCACGATCGTAGCGCTTGCCGAATAGTCGCTCCATATCGGTCACCATTGCTTCCACGGACCGATCGGGATGACAGAGCGCACACTCCAAAGGTCGATCCCCTAACACCCGTACGGAGTCGGTCGGCGATCCCACTCGATGATAGCGAGTACGCTTTCCCTCAAGGGACATGTTCTTGAGCGGCATGTGACAGGCCATGCATCGCCCCCCTTTACCTTGCGGATCATGATGAGAGTGAGCGCGCTGCGCCTCTGCCGTGGAGTATTTTTTGTGACAGCCAAGACAGACGGCATCACCTGCGACTCCCTCTAGCTCGAGAATCCGGCGACTATTGTCCGGAGCATGGGGATCGTGACACGCAACACAGCTCATCTGGGAGGCGCATCCACCAAGCATCATGTCGCGGGCTTCCCCAGAGTTGATGTTGCTGCCGCCCGGATTGTGGCCGCGTAATCCGCCTTCCCATGTAAAGGGATAACGACTAAACAACACCTGATGGCATCGCGCACAGGTACGATTGATTTCTTGTGCCCGGTTTAGCGTTGGCTGCGTCGTCAAAAATGCACTGTGGGGGGAATAGCTCGGGAGCGTAGCAGCGTGCTGGACGTGAGCGCGGCTACCGCCATGACAGGACTCGCAGCCGATGCCGACCTCGATCAGATGAGACTCTGCCAGCGCACCGCGAGTCGTCCGCACCGCACCTTGCAACAGCTCGGACAAAGAGCGCTCGGCCGGAAGCTCAACCGGATTCCCACGCAGGTGGGAAAGCTCCTGCTGCAGCGCACTTCTCAGCTTGCTATCGTCGGTAATGACCAGTGTCTGTCGCCGCTCTGGAGGCAGGAGTGGATCGACCACTTCTCCTTGATAGGGAGGCGTCTTGGGGCCAGACAGAGCGCCAAAGAGCGACAGAAAGTACGGTGCAGTGTTGTGACACAGGATGCAGGTTTTTTGCCACACCGCCCCAGGCTTGAGCCCCGGCCGCTCCGGTGACATCACCGAATAGCCTTTGTAACGAAGCGTTCCCGATGACAGCATGTACGAGATGGGGAGCACGCGCTGCTCGGGGCTGCCACCGACCTCGACCCCCGCAAAATCCTCGCGATGATGTCCGCCAATCACCTTGGTGATGCGAAACAGATGATCGCCAAAGGCCGGTGATTCGATGCGAAGGAATCGCGACTCACCCTCTTGCGACAGACGAACGGTGTCGTTCTTGAAGTGAAACACTCCCCCTTGAAACGGTGCGTGAATCTCCGCATTGGTGATGCGCCGAGTCATCCGGTGCATCGGTGACCGCTCCCACTGTGCATAGACCTGGGGATGACAGCTCTGACACGCTGCAGAGCCCGCGTAGTCTGCGCGCAGGATGTTGCTATCAACGACTTTGGGTGCCGCGCCGCCCTGGGAGTCTGGCTTGGTAGAGGCTGGGACTCGGCAACCGAGCAAGCCCAGCACCACAACAGACCCCAGATACAGCAGCGTACGCATTATGTCACCATACGATGCTTCCACCTGGCCGTCATCTGTTCCGTGCGACACAATCGCTTGATCTATCCATGAGCCCAGGCGATGCTATGTAGTTATGACCTCCGGCAAGACGACCATCCAAGTCACCTATCAAGGACAGAGTACCAACGTCAGCTTCTATGAGGGCACCAGCGACGTCGCAATCGGACGGGCGATCCGGGGCGCTCTGGGACTGGCCGAGGAAACGCAGCTCCGCTTCCGCGATAGTGACGGCGATATTGTGGCAGTAAGCGATCGTTTGCCGAGCGGCCTTACCCTATCGGTGGAACTGCTATCTGCACCGCTGGCGCAGGCCCCCCTACCCGAGGTTCCGGGACCGCGTCCATGGCCGCTGATTGGGAATGCGAACAAGCTGCTCGCAGGCGAAAACCTTGAGGATGCGCTGGCCAAAGTCGCTGCAGAGTATGGACTTCTGGTGCGACTACAGCTCCCGAATGGTGGTCAGCTTTACGTAAACTCCGATGCTGATTTGGTGGAAGAACTCGTCAATCGGCCCGATGATTTTCGCAAGACCACGCCGCCACCAGCGACTCCCCTTGGGCGCTTGCGAGCCGGTGTCGGTGCCAGCGGTCTGTTTACCTCGGGAGATGAGGAGGAAATCTGGCAAGTCGCGCACCGCATCCTGCTTCCGGCCTTCGGACTGTCTGCCATCAAGCAGTACTTTGGACGGATTGTTGAAGTCTCCGATGAGCTCATGCACAACCTGGCCAATCGGACCCCCGGAGAGCCGTTCTGCGTGACGGAGCTGATGACCAGGATGACCTTCGAGGCCATCGGTTACGCGGGTTTTCATACCCGTTTCCACTGCATCGATGCCAAAGAGCAGCCACCGTTTGTGCAAGCGATGGTGGACGTATTGGAAATCGCGATGGAGCAGGCCAAAAACCTGCTACCCGACAAGTTTCATCCGCTCCAGCGTCACCGAAGGGAGCTCGCTGCGAAGGTTCTGACCGATACCGTGGATCAGATCATTGCCGATCGCAAATCGGCTCTCGAGCGTGGCCAAGCAGTCCCCAGTGACATCTTGCAGATCATGCTCACTGCCCGTGATCGACAGACTGGCAAGCGCCTTCCCGACGATAACATTCGTGCCCAGCTCATCACCTTTCTGATTGCTGGACATGAAACCACGAGCGGCATGCTCTCCTACGCTCTATATTACATATCAAAAAATCCTCATATCGAGGCGCGGCTCATCGAAGAGGTGGATCGCGTGCTGGGGAGAGACTACAGCCATCATCCCACCTTCACGGATCTAGACGGACTGGAGCTCACCGGACGAATCCTCAAAGAAGCGCTGCGCCTGAATCCGACTGCGCCTGGCTTTGCCAAGTTCGTGCAGCGCGACACCGTAATCGGCGGCAAGTATCCGGTCAAAAAGGGCGGCGTATTTCTGACCTTCCTGGGAGGTCTGCATCGCGACCCTCGGCACTTCGGTCAGACTCCCAACGAGTTCAATCCGGATCACTTTCTTCCCGACGCAGTGGCCAAGCGCCATCCGCATGCCTATCATCCGTTTGGAATCGGCGTGCGAAGCTGCATCGGCTTCCAGTTTGCCCTGGTCGAAGCCAAGTTGGTGCTGGCCCGAATGTATCAGCAGTTCCGACTCCGTCTGGCCGATCCCAACTACCAGCTCAAGCACGTTCAAACACTGACCATGAAGCCGCGAGATCTCAACATGGTCGTGGAAAAGCGGCCAGAAGAACGCGGCAAGTTCCCGGTGCAAACGACGCAAGACCACACCCCGACCGCCCAGCAGAATGCGCCACGCAAGGACTCCCAAGGTATTCTGATCCTATACGGATCGAACATGGGCACCGCGCAAGAACTGGCGCAGAAGCTGCTACAGCAAGCCTCCGCACATCAGATTTCAGCGACTGTGGCAGAACTCGATTCCTTCGCGGGAGCACTGCCGACTCGGACTCCGGTGTTTGTGTTTTGTGCGACCTACAACGGTCAGCCACCGGATAACGCGGTCAAGTTCTGTCAGTGGCTGCGCAGTGACTTGGCTAGCGACGCGCTCAACGGAGTAGAGTTTGCGGTGCTGGGCTGCGGCAACAAGCAGTGGCGAGCGACCTTCCAAAAAATCCCGCAGTTTCTCTTTGCGCGCATGCAAGAGCTGGGAGGCAAAGCGCTGGTTCCGTTTCACGGTTGTGACGCCGACGGAGACTTCGATGCAACGGCCGAAGCATTCTTTGCGAGTGTCTGGTCGATGCTCGGCAATCGATCTCCCGCTGGGGTGCCACTTTCGGCCAACACCTCGGGCAGTGAAACGCAGCTCGCGTATTCAGTCGAAGTAGTAAACTATGCGGGCTCTCATGCGGGTGCTGTGCTGCCCAACCGAGCCCCCCTTCACGCAGAAGCCAGGTTGTGTACCGTAACGAAAAGTCGGGAGCTGCAAGCGGAAGGCGCAGAGCGGTCCACTCGCCACCTAGAGATCGCTCTACCCGACGGTGTTACCTATTCTGCTGGCGACCATTTGGGCGTCCTACCAGAGAACCCACCGGAGCTAATCGAAGCCTATGCCACTCGCTGCGGAGTCCGCCAAAATGATGCTGTGGTCGTACGTGAAATGGGAGCGATCAGCGGCCAGATTCCCTGTGGAATTCCGATCCCTGTCAGCGAACTGCTAGGACAACACGTCGATCTCAGTGGTGCCATCACTCGACGGGAACTTCGTGCTCTGGCCGCTCGTTGTCCATGTCCTCCCGAACAAAGCGAGCTGCTCAGACTCGCCGGAGATCAGGCATTCCCAAGCGAGGTATTGGCAGAGAGACTGACGCTGCTTGATATCCTGCTGCGCTATGCCTCGATTCCTTGTGATCTGGCGACCGTACTGACGCTACGTCCGGCACTCCGACCGCGCTACTACTCCATTTCCTCATCTCCGAAAATGCTACCGCGAGGCTGCTCGATCACCGTTGGCGTTCACGACTTTTGTGGACCCAAGGGAGTGCAAAGAGCGGGTCTCTGCAGTCATTATCTGGCCCGGGTTCAGACCGGCCAATCTGTTCGAGTCTTGATCAAAGACACCGGCAGTACGTTCCGGCTCCCGGCCGATCCAGCCGCCGATGTGATTCTGATCGGACCGGGGACCGGACTGGCACCGCTGCGTGGATTCATCGAGGAAAGGGCCGCGCTGCGCAAAGAGGGAGTGCGGGTCGGAAAGACCCTGCTGTTCTTCGGCTGCCGTCGCCCTGATCAGGACTACATCTATCGTGAAGAGCTGGAAGCACACGCGGGAGACGGCAGTCTGGATGGTCTGTATGTCGCCTTTTCACGACAGCCGGATCAACCGAAAACCTACGTTCAGGATCTCCTCAAGCAAAACGCGAACACGCTGTGGCCACTGCTCCGAGATGGTGCGCACGTCTATGTCTGCGGTGACGCGAAGAACATGGCCCCGGCGGTGCAAAAGACGCTGCTCGGTATCCTGGTCCACGAAGGTGGGCTGTCTGTGCCCCAAGCGGAAGAGCAACTGAAGGCCTGGCGCAGCCAAGGTCGCTACTGCGAAGACGTCTGGGCAGCCACCTAACGACATCCCCAAATGATCGTGGACAGTCTAGGATACGGCCGTGCTCGATCAATTCTTGGATTGGCTGACCCAGCTACCCACTGTTCCGCTGTATCTGGTGCTGCTCATTCTGTCGGCGCTAGAAAACATCTTCCCGCCGGTTCCTGCCGATGTTGCGGTGGCACTGGGAGCCTTCCTGGCTCAGCGTGGCAAGCTGTCCCTCATCCCTCTGGGAATCGCCTGCTGGCTGGCCAACATGGTCAGCGCGGCCGCGATGTATGAACTGGGTCGTAGAAAGGGGGCGGCGTTCTTTGCAACAGGCTGGCCAAGTCGGCTCCTGCCACCAGCAGCCATCGCGGCGCTGCAAGCGGCGTATGCCAAGCACGGCATGCTCGGTATCTTTGTCAGTCGCTTCTTTCCGGGCGTCCGGGCAGCAGTCACCCCATTTGCTGGCATTGCCGGACTGCCACCGTGGAAGGCCATCGTACCCACCTGCTTGGCATCGGCCATTTGGTACTCCTTGCTGGTTGCTGCGGGTGCAACCTTGGGGCTGTCTTGGCCTGCAATTCGACGTCTGGTGGATCAAACCAGCACGGTGCTTGGTGCCGTGGGTCTGCTTGCGGCAGCGCTGTTCCTGATCTGGCTGATAAGAGTCACTAAAAAAGACTAATATCTATTGGTCTTCGTCTGATAGTTCTTCGTAGAAGCGGACATACAGGTTGAACTCGCTGCCGCCGAGTCGCAGTTCGTTGAGCGGACAGGAGGCGCTGTGCTCGCAGCGTCCGAGCAATTCCACCAGTCGCTTGCGGTCATGGGCAAAGGCATTCCAATCGCCGCGCTTGGGATCAACGATGTCCAGCAGCCAGTCCGTACGCGGCCCCGACTCGTTGAGCGAGCGTCCATGCCCGTCGAGCTCGACCTGACCACTGACCATGTATGCGAGGTCGGTTTCCGACAGCACACCTTGGGTCAGTTCATCACCGGGATGGGTGTGATAGCTACCGATGAGCTGCTCGCCCGGCGCAAGTGGGCCAAGATCCGCAGCAAGAAAATCGAGCGTATCCCCAGAAAACCGAAACGGCGGGACCAGCACCCGCGTCACATCGACATCGTTCCCAAGCCGTTTCCCGAGCAGAAACGCCGCGACCTCCGCCACCTCATCCCGACCGAGCCCCTCTTGCCGCGTCGACACTTCCTTGAGCCGCTTGAGCTGACAGACCTGGCGACCCGAGAAGCGTACCCGCGACAGTGTGCCACTCAGCTGCACCGCGATGATGCGCGCCCGTGCCTGACAAGCTGCATCCGATTGCAGACTGGGATGAGGAACCTCTTCCAGGATCGCGTTCAAGATGGCGGCATTGGCAAACGCATCCTTCGGGTCCAGCCTGGGCACCAGGTCATCGATCATGCCCCGCTCGCGGGCCCGATCCAGCGCGTGTACCGACGGGACAGCGTTTCTTCGATTCTGCGAAAGGGCCAGAATGGCCGCGCCCAGACCAATCGCGTAGAGCGCGCATACCAAGAGCGCTCGTCCCCACTGCGAAGCTCGTCCCCCGATTCGAACCCGTCTCATGGCGCGGTCACCGTCGGCAAGAGCCGTGGCGTCCAGCTACCAGTATCGCGAACCTGAGCCGATTAATGCATAAAATTTTTGTATTCTGTAAAACCTACAAATACTTAGACATTGTGGTTACAGGCGGGCGGGCAGTTCTGGGGGACGAGGCGTGGGTGCAAAGGGCTGGCCGACCGAAGCATCGCTGTCAGCATCGGGCTCCGCCTCGGGATCTCGACGCAGCGTGATGCTCACCTTCGCTTCTTCCCCCTGCGTGGCCACGACGTCTCGATACGCAGCAAGGTGTCGGAGTGCGCGTACCTCGATCCGGTGCGGACCCACGGGAACCCGAACACGGACCGGGCCACCGCTCGCAGAGCGAACCAACAGCGGCTGGTCATCGAGCAGCACTGTGGCGACTGTAGGAGTGACGCTCAGCACCAGCGTTGCCGTCGGTGCCGGACTGGCTTGACGATGGCAACCCGCAACAGCGCCGAAAAGCAGAGCCCCGAATACAACCCCATTGTTACTCATGGTGTAGCTGCCTCCGTCGGCAGTTGCTGAGCGTCCGGCGTGGCTGAGGGCAACTCCTGCGCGGGCACACAGTCAAGTCGCACCGTCGACGGACCCAGAGGCACCACCTGAACCCGCAGCCCGGCAATCGGGGTCCGATACAGCGCCGTCCCCAGCGTCTCCGAGTTCGTCGTCGTCGTTAGCTGGAAGTGCACCTGCTCGTCCACACCATCGAGCACCAGGAATCGACGCGGCTCGACGCGACTCACCCCCGGTAAAGCGAGCAGCGCTTTCCACAACTTGTTCATCACCTGCGGCGACCGCAGACCGGTCGCAATCAGCAGCACTCCCCCGCCCACCCGACCCAGCAGACCGCTTCGTTCCGCCAATCGAGACAGCAGCGGACGACCGAGTTGTGCCGTCGCCTGAGCCAGCGCAGCTTCCGTCCGCTCAGCAAACCCGATCCCATCACCCGTCTCCGTCTGAGGCTGGGCATTGGCATCGGCGAAATACTGCCACCCCCCATGAACCAGCGACGACCATAGCCGTGGGCTGGTGCCACGAACCTCCGCTGCATTGGCCGTCACCGTGCCATCAAAGATCAGACGCGGTCCGGGCCACGATGACAGGGCACTCGGCTGACAGCGCTCCGCCGAACCCAGCTCGACCGGCTGGTCACGCTGCACCAGCAGATCTCTCGCCTCGGCAGCCAGCGTCGCCGCCGAGGTCTCTGCCCCGGCCCATCGAGCACACACCAAAATCTTGGGCCTAGCATCGCCACGCTTCGACTTCGGTAGCACCGCTTGCAGTTCCCGCAGCAGATGCGCGACATCGACCTGCGCCGCAATCTTGAGAGACAGCCGACCGTCTTGCTCCGTCTCCTCCACCACACGGTACGACGACACGAACTCCCGAGCCCGAGCGCTGACCAGGTAGAGCCGACCTCGGACGTCCGGCGCAGCCTGCTCGACCGCCAACTCCAGCGCCCGTGCCATGGCTTCGCTGAGCGCTTGGCTGCGCGTCTTGGCGACGTCTTCTTGCACCGCCACCTGCACCGCCGACTCGATCTGCATCTCTTGGGCACTGGCAGGCTGCACAAATCCAAACAGGACCGCCGCCAATATCCCTTGACAAAGAAATCGTTTTGTGTATTTGCGAGTCAAAACAACGAACGACATGTCTATCGGTCCTCGCCCGAGCCCGTCCCGGCGTCGGGGACCGCAGGCTCAGCAGCGCCGCTTTCTTTAACACGTTCCTTGCTGCCAGCAAGCGGCAAGGCAAGCCACAACACCACTCCGCCGGTCGCACCATAGTCGATTCGTTCGATCACCGCCGTTTGGGGATCCAGCTTGGCGACCCGCTCGGCACCACCGAAGCGCACCAGCTTGGACTTGTGATCTCGCACCACCACCGTCAGGGCCTTGCGTAGCTTGTCCTCCGCCCGACTGCGCGCCACTCGCTCAGCCTTGAGCCGCGCCACCTCCGCAGAAGGGGGATACAGGTCCGCGGAGCAGCTTGCCACCGCCACCAGTTTGCCCGCCGCAAAGTCCGCCGATACGCCTGCCGATACACTCTCCGGCTTTTCATTGGCCACCGCGCAGACCGTCGAGCAAGCGAGCAGCCCAAGTCCGCCCACGATTCGTCTCATCAGCCTTGCCCTCCCGACGTTCGAAAGCGACCCGGCGTAGCAATCCACGCCGCCACGTCGTTCCAGCGTTCCTTGAGCTTGCTGCTCATCACCACCTGCATGTGATCTGGATCTATCGCATCGCCAAAGCGCCGTCCAAGCTGCCAGTGGGTAATCGGTCCTGCAGTCTCCATCACAAAGCGGAGCTGACAGCCCGGGGTTGCCATCAAGCGGTCACCATGTCCCGCGACGCTCAAAATGGGCACCCTCACCTTCGGCAACCCACCACGATAGGAATTTCCGTTCCGATCGGTCCAGTCGCCACCCGACACCCAGCTCCCCATCTGAGCCAAGTACGGAAGCGGCTCGTTAACGTTGCCAACGCGCAGCCTCACCGCCGGAAAATAACCCGTGGGCCGCGAAACGAGAAGCAGCGTCTCAAACGACAACCGTTTGAGCCACCAACGAAAGAGCGATGGCTCCAAATGGCGCAGCCAGACGTTGCTCGCGAGCCCGACCAGCCCGTCATACCCAGTTAAGTCGGCGTTCTCCGCACACAGCGACTGCCAAGCCAGCGAGACGTGGCCAAATAGACTGTGTCCAACAGCGATCCGGGGCAGCGAGGGCGCAACCTGGGCCAAGTAGGCTGCCACGCAGCCGGCATCGTAGACGAGTGAATCGTAATCCCACGAGGCCCCTTCCGTTGCGGTGGGCCCGCTTTGACCATGACCACGCTGATCGAACCACAGCACCTTGAGCCCGCGGTCGAGCAGCGAGGACAGAAGACCTTCCCCCGCTTTCGCATCGAGCGTCCGCCGATCCACCATCATCGCATGCGACAGCGCCACCACCGCACAAGGCCGCTCGGTCCGGCACAGCCACTCTCCGCGCAGGACCGCACCGTCTGACATTTGCAGTGCTACCGGATCTCCTTGGCGAAGTGGTGGGTGCGTCGCTGGCACAACCTCAAAGTCTGCAGGACGGATGCGCTGATTCGTCGGAGAAGAGACAGAAGCCACGGTTCCTCGTTTTGGTAAGCCATGGTAGCCTGAATCGCTGGGGAATGATTGGCGATGGCCAGGCTCTTCTATCGGGACGTTTCAGGGACGACAGGTACGATCGAACTGCAAAGCACGCCGGTGCTGATCGGGCGGGCGACCGACTGCCAAATCCAGACGCAGGATGCGCAAGTGTCCCGTCGGCATGCGCGGGTCATCTTCGATGGCTCCGCGTACTGGATTGAGGACTGCGGCAGCGCCAACGGCGTATTTGTCAACAACGAACGGGTGCCTCGCTATCAGCTTCGTCCGGGCACAAACTTTCGCTGCGGATATCTGGAGGTGCGCTTCGATGTCGACGGTTCAGCGGCAAGTCCACCCGTCGCTACGCCACCCGCACCCTCCCCGCCTGCGCCACCACCGATTGCGCCACCGATACCGCCGCCCATTGCTGTGCCTACTCCGGCTGCGCCGATGGTGGTGCCAGCAGCCGCGCCAGCGCCGGTGGTTTCGGCCTCTGCGATGCCAAGTGCCGAGCTGGTCAGCCTGCGCAGCGAGATTGAGTCTGAGCGACGCAAACGGACCGACCTCGAGTTCGAGCTATCGGAACTGAAGCGTAAACTCGAAGAGCAGCAAGCACGGCCCGCCTCACCCGCGACGAGTGAAGCCGACAGCGAACGACTACGCCGCCGGGTTGAGCAACTGGAGTCGGAGCTGAAGCGCAAGGGTGCCGGTGCCGGCAGCGCTGGCGGTGCTTCCGTCGAAGCGCTGCGAGCCGCCGAGGCCGAGCGCGATCGTCTGCGAGTCCGGGTCGGCGAGCTAGAAAGCAAAGTCCCCGACCCCAGCAAGACCGACGATCAAGAGATGGAGCTGATTCGGCTGCGTCGGCGTGTCGAGCAGCTTGAGGCCGATCTGCGACGGGTACGCGGTGGCAAGGCGGCAGAGCCGATGCCACCACCTTCGACAGCATCTGGCGAAGCGCTGGTCACGGAGCTGGAAGAGAAAGTCCGTCGGCTCATCGAGGAACGCGACGAAGCGGTGCGCAAAGCCAGTCATCCGGTCCTGGTCGCCCCCGCTGCGCCCTCACCAACCGATCCTCGGATCGCCGAAGAGCTGGAACGAGCCAAGCGTCGCATCGATCAGTTGGAGTCGGAACTGCGACGAAAGCCTGTCGGCCAAGTCGCCGACACCCAGCGAGTCTCCGAGCAGCGCAGCGAGCTAGAGTCGGCCCTACGGCAACTCCGTGACGTCGAAAAAGAGCGGGACAGCCTGCGAGAACTGGTGGCGCAGTCGAGCGGAAGTGCCCGTCTACCAAAGGTGGCTCTCGACGGGCTTATCTCGGTCAGCGATGGTCTTGCCGACATCCGCGCCGCCCTACGCGCCGCTGGAGACGACGTCGCCCTGGAGCAGCTCGAACAGCTCCGCACCACACTCCGCCAAGCGTGCATCAGCCTTGGCCTGACGGTCTAACCAGAGCGGGTGGCGATTACTTAAAGACGATGGTGCCCGGCAGTTGGCTGGTGTCAGGCGGCGGCACTTCGGTACCTAGCTTGACTGCGACGGCAGTGGCTGCGACGGCACCAACGCCCGCGACAATACCAGTCCAGACGTACCAGCGCTTGTACCACGGCGTCTGTTTTTGCTCTTTCATCAGGGTCGCAGAAACCTCGACGGTGGTATCCGGCATCACCGTGATTGCGGCCTGAAACGGCAGATACTTGGCTTTTTCGACAAGAATTCGGTAGTTGCCCGGTGCCAGCACATGCAGTGCGTCACCAAGCGGGGTGGAGCCACTGGCCTTCGAGTTCACGTACACCTGGGCCCCATCGATGTTGGCCGAGATTTGAATCTGCCCGTAGCGCTTGAATGTATCTGGTGGATAGAGCTGCTGCAGCCAGCTTAGGATGCGCGCCTCATCGATTGCTTGACCACCGACGATCGAATCGGCATATCGACCTGTAACTTTCTGTTCCGTGACGGAAATCCGCTGTACTGCGAGCACCACGTCGCCGAGCTGACTGACCGCGAGCAGCAGCACCTCGCGCACGCCGAGCCGCTGCCCAACTCCCGACAGACAACGAGTCTCGCCATCGCAGCGAGCCACCTCGGCATCCATTCCAGGTCCGAGCCGCCGCCGCGCCTCGGTCAAGTTGACGACCCGTAGCGACGTATTCTGCGTCAGCGCTTGGACCAGTCTTTCGGGCAGATCGGCGAGTGCTTTGACATCGTTGCGATACTCGATAACCACCACGCCATCGGCGGCGGGCTTATCGACCGGCAGGCTGACCTTGACCGCGCCCGTTTCAGGTGGCACGGGGGCTGTGGCAGCCTGGACGGTCGGTTTCGGCGATCGCGTCCGAGCCTCCAGCGAGGAGCTCGAAACAACGAAGCAAGCGGTCACAGACAGTATGGCGACGAGTCGATTCCTCATGGGTATTCTCCTCGCTACCGTCCGAACAGTACGCTGGCCGCATTGGGCACGTAGCCCTCTTGGAAGCCACGCAAATAGGGCTTGGGGTCGGCAGGATCGCAGGCGGGCAGACAGGTGCCGATCAGGTTGTTGGCGTTGTCATAGACCCGCGATGCACAGTCCTGGTTTTGGAAGCCCACGATGTAGTCCTGCTCGCGAGCGCCCGACTGCAAGTTAACGAGTGCGACGTGATAGGAGTACCCCGACCAGTCGATGTAGCAGCGATACTGATTGGTCGAGCCCAGGTAGGTCAGAAACAGGCCCCGCACCTTGTGCTGCACACGTAACAGCGACAGAGCCCGCGCTCGATCGGGTGTCACCGCAAGGCTGTACCCGCTAACATCCGTCGGAGCAAACGAGATATCAATCGAGCTGACATAAGGCTTCCCGTCGGTCGACAGGGTAATGCGATAGGGCACCAGCCAGGACGGCAAATCAAAGCCGGACGAGGACCACTTTTCGGCTCCGCTTTCCAAAATGAAAATCTTGGCCTGCGCTGCCAGCGTTGGGACATCGGCGCTATCGTCTCGTCCGACACCGATGATCGACGAACGAATCGCACTCACAGCGAGGACGCCTGGCGCGGACAGGATCTTTTCGCCGCTCTGCCTCGCCACCACCACCCGGCCGAAGCGAGTCGCGCCTGACACTGCGGCACAGGGCTGCACCAGCACCTGCTCACCGACGAGTGTATAGGCAATGCTGGTCGTATACGGCAGGGTGCGCTGGCTGATCTGCTCTCCGGTCTTGGGATTGTAGCGACGAAGCACCGACGGTTCACCGACCCCGAGTACCGAGCAGTCAGGCTCCCCCGGTTGCAGGGGCGGCTTGCCGAACACGACTTCGACCATTCCGTCGGGTGTATAAGAGGCCGCGAGGGGCTGGCCGATCGGTGCCTGTGCGGTGGAGTCAATGCTCGCAATCAGCAGCTCGCCGTCTTTGCTGACTCGGCTGCGCAGTCCAGGCAGGTTGCGGACAAAGCCGATCAAGCCCGCTCGACCAACCGCAGGTGCCGAGCGCGGATACTGCAAAATGATCGCCGTGCGATCGAGTGGATCCACAACGATGCCCTGAACTGGATTGGTCATGTAATCCGGCAGATCGAAGCTGACCTGATCTTCCAGACGGAGGGTATCGACCACATGCAGCTTGCCCGCCAAGTTGCCGATCAGCAGCGACTGGCCATCGTAGGTTCCAGCAGCCGCGCTCACCGGCGGTGCACTCGTCACACCGGGACTGAGCTGAAACGGATCGAGCCAGCGATCATAAATCGAGAGCAGCGGCTGCACCGAGTTCGGATCCACAACCCGCAGCTTGGTTTCATCCCGCAGTGGCTCGTACAGCCGTCTCGACGGCGCAAAAATTGGGTCTGTGGGAGCCACCGGAGCGACCAGCTTTGGACTCCCTCCAAAGAAAAACAGCGGTCGTCGTAGCTCCAGATAGACGTCTTTGGTTTCGCCAAACTGCCACGCCACATCGCGGGCCAGTGCCACCCCAAGAAGCTGCTGTCCCGCCGCCCCTAACGCCAACATCCGCAGATCCCGTGACGGAGAGACATGGATCAGGCCAAGGTCAAGCGACGGCAACATCGTCGCCCCCATCCCATTGTCTGCCGGTGGATCGAAGCGACTACGGGCCAACAAATCATCGGTGCGGGCATCACGCAGTTCCAGCGCAGTCACCCGTGCATCCCGCAGTGGAGACAGCACCACATCATCGGGAGCGGGCGTAGTCCGAACCAAAAAACGCACTGAACCCGGATTGGGCTGCTGCTGACTGCAACCTAGCAACCCGAGCGCAACGTGGCACAGGCTGAACGCGGCAAGGCCCAACCGAGCACCGCTCAGAAATCGACGACAGACGGCCTTCGTCATGAAACGGACTCTAACAGAACCAATGCCGCCGCAACCTACCTTTCTCTCGTGGGAGCTGGGCACGCTGGTGTACGCTGAGACTACCATCATGGGAATTAGAACCATTTTCCGTCGGACCGCAACGCTTTCAGGGCTAGGAATAGGCATTCTCGTCGGAATCGTCTGTGTTCGCACGATGCTGATCGATTCAAAGCAGCCCAGGTTTATTCCTCCGACGGTTCCGGAGTTTATGGATGCCGGCGGTGAGCAGGCGGGTCGACTCGGTCAGGCGGTGCGATTCCAGACCGTGTCACGCGATGGCCAGCCTCCGGTCAGCGGCGAGTTTGTGCGGATGCACGAGTTTCTGAGGACCAGCTTCCCGCGAGTTCACTCCTCATTGGTCCGAGAAACCGTCAGCGACCTGAGCATGCTCTACAAGTGGGAAGGGCAAGATCCGCGGGCGCAACCGATTCTGCTACTCGCTCATCAAGACGTGGTTCCCGTCGAAAGCGGCACCGAGAGTCGCTGGCAAAAACCGCCCTTTTCCGGTGAAGTTGCCGACGGTTTCGTCTGGGGTCGCGGCACGCTTGATGACAAGTGCTCGATGATGGCCATTTTCGAGTCGGTGGAATGGCTGCTCACGCAAGGTTACAAGCCTCGTCGCACGATCTATCTGGCATTTGGTCACGACGAGGAATCGGTGGCAGTGGGGGGGGCGCTCAAGATTGCCGAACTGCTCAAGTCGCGAGGCATCCAGCTCGAACTGGTTCTCGACGAGGGTCTGTCAGTCGTAAAGGGACTCATGCCGGGGATAAGGCGCCCGGTTGCTCTGGTGGGAGTGTCCGAAAAAGGAGTGGCCAACGTCGAGGTCGAAGCGGTCGGCGAAGGTGGCCATTCATCGATGCCACCAAGGCGAACCCTGATTGGGAAGCTCAGCCGGGCGCTCACCCGCCTGGAAGAGCACCCGATGGCTGCGGAACTGCGACCACCGACGAGCGATATGTTCGATTACGTCGCGCCCGAAATGAGCTGGCCGCTCAAGCCAGTGATGACCAACCGCTGGCTGTTCGGGCCAATCTTGCGCTGGCAACTAGACCAAGGAAACTCGACGCGAGCGCTGCTCCGGACAACCCAGGCTCCGACGATGTTGTCTGGGAGTCCGAAGTCGAATGTGCTGCCGCAAACGGCGCGGGCAACCATCAACTTCCGAATCCGTCCCGGTGACAGCACGAACCAGGTTGTCGAACACGTTCGCCAGGTTGTCGGTGATGACAGCATCCATGTGAAGGCCCAACCGGACTCACTCATCGAGCCCTCACCCGTCTCGGATGTCCGATCTCCGTCGTTTTCCCTCATGACCCAGACCATTGCCTCGGTGTTCCCCGATGCGATTGTCGCGCCCGGCTTGATGATCGGTGCTTCCGATGGCAGACACTTTGTGCCCGTCTCCGATAGCGTCTACCGATTTGTGCCGTTTGTGCTCGAACCGGAAGATCTGCCTCGCCTGCACGGCACAAACGAGCGCATCCGCATAGCTGATTACCTGCGGATGGTTCGCTTCTATGCGCAGTTCGTGAAAAACTTCGATGCCCCGCGCTAACAGACGGTAGCGAGGACCAGCCCATGAGCGCGCTTCGTGTCTTTTTTCGCTGTTTCGCAGGCTGTCCAGGAGAGCTGCCGCTGTCGCTCATCGACACCCGCTGCCCCCAGTGTCAGGGTCTACTCGATGTCATCCATGATGAAACGGCGCTGGCCGAGCGCAGTGGTGCCCAGTGGCGAGCCCTGTTTGACGCCCGCCGACTATCGCCAAGCTGGCCCATGCCAAGTGGCGTGTGGAGCAAGCGAGAGTGGGTCAATCCCGACCTGACCGATGAGGACATCGTCTCCTTGGGAGAGGGCTTCACACCACTGGTTCCGTGTCCAACGCTGGGTGGTGAGCTGGGGGTCGCCGATCTGTGGGTGAAGCAGTGCGGACACAATCCAACGGGCTCATTCAAAGATCTCGGGATGACGGGCCTCATCTCGCAAGTTCAACGGCTGCGAAGACTCGGGGCGGCGATTCCCGCAGTGGCGTGTGCCTCGACGGGAGACACCTCGGCGGCGCTGGCGGCGTACTGCGCTCGGGCGGGACTGCGCTCGATCGTGTTCCTACCGGCTGGCAAGCTATCGGACGAGCAGCTCACCCAGCCGCTGTGTAGCTACTCCCAGACCGTAGCGATTGATAGCGACTTCGATGGCTGTATGGAGCTTGTCGCACAGTTTTGCAGTCGGCACGGAGTCTATCTGGCCAACTCGATGAACCCTCTGCGGATTGAGGGACAAAAGACTCTCTCGGTCGAAATCACGCAGCAGCTCGGCTGGCAGCCGCCCGATTGGGTGGTGGTTCCGGGGGGAAATCTCGGTCATGTAACGGCCATTGCACGGGGCTTTGCGCTGCTCAAAAAACTGGGCCTTACCGACCGTCAGCCGCGACTCCTTGTGGCACAGGCAGAGCAAGCCTCCCCTCTGTATCGGGCTTTTCGATCGGGATGGGAGTTTCACCGAACTGTGGCCGGACCGACGCAGGCGAGCGCGATAGCGATTGGCAACCCGGTGAATGTCCACAAAGCCATCGCCGAGCTAAGGCGCGTAAATGGGGTCGTAGCAGCAGTCAGCGAAGATGAGATCACCGCCGCGTGGACTGCGGGGGACCGCCACGGACTTCAGACCGATCCCCATACCGGCGTCGCGCTGGCTGCTCTCCGCAAGCACATCGAACAGGGCCAAATTGGCAAACACGAACGAGTGGTCGTGGTCAGCACCGCGCATGGACTAAAGTTCGGAACGCTCAAGCGTGCCTTTCATTTGGCGACGAAAGACGGACCGAAGTCGAGCGCTCAAAGCGAGGCGCTGCGCAACCCACCACTTACGATCTCCGCACACCTCCCAGCGCTGGAAGACGCCCTCCTTCCCAGACTGCGGTAACGGACACGCTCGCTCACCCATCTAGCCGTGCAGAGTGTCTGTGTTCGGACCCCCCACTTCCGAACCGATTCGCGTATCATCCGCAGCCATGCGACAAATCTGGATCACCAAGGCCGGAGCACCCGAGGTTCTTCAAGTCAAAGAAGCGGCAGATCCCGTCGCTGAATCTGGGCAAGTACGCATCAGAGTACGTGCTGCCGGCATCAACTTCGCGGATCTCATGGCGCGCACCGGAATGTATCCCGACGCGCCGCCCATCCCGTGCGTAGTCGGTTATGAGGTCTCCGGGGTGATCGACCAAATTGGCTCCGGTGTTAGCGATTTTTCCGTTGGGGATCGCGTCATCGCAATGCCGCACTTTGGCGGCTACAGCGATACGATCGTAATCAGTGCCGCGCAGATCTTCCGGATGCCGGACCGAATGACGTTCGAGGAAGGAGCGGCTCTGCCCGTGGTGTATCTGACGGCACATCACATGATGCTGTTTATTGGAACGCTTCGGCGCGATATGAGAGTCCTCATTCACTCCGCAGCAGGGGGAGTGGGCCTGGCCGCGATTGATCTGGCGAGGGCACACGGCTGTGAGATCTTCGGCACCGCATCCCCAGGCAAACACGGATTCCTTCGCGAGCGCGGCTGTCAACATCCGCTCGACTCTTCCCAAGACATCACCACCCAGGTCCGCGCCATCGTGGGCAAAGACAGCGGTGTTGATCTCGTACTCGATGCGGTGGGAGGCAAGTCCTTTACCGACTCCTACAATCTTTTGCGCGAAACCGGTCGCCTGGTGTGTTTTGGCGTCTCATCGATGAGCAGCGGCAAGAGTCGTAGCATCCCAAGCGCCCTTCACATGCTGCTACGGACCAAGCGTTACAGTCCACTCACGCTGATGAATGACAACCGTTCGGTGCAGGGAGTCAACATGGGACAGCTCTTTTCGCGTCTCGATCTGCTCCGTCCACAGTTTGCCGCGCTATTGGGAATGTACGAACGTGGCGAACTCCGTCCCTATGTCGACCGATCCTTTCCTTTCGCTGAAGCGGCTGCGGCACATCATTACCTGCACGACCGCAAGGCCAAGGGAAAGCTCCTCCTTATCCCGTAGTTCACCTCATACCGTCGGCAAGACCATGAACAATCCACCTCGTCATCCCTACTTTGATGATCGCGCTGCGGTCGAATGGCATCGCTCTCTTGCGGATGCCATTGGGCTGGCCCAAGAAAACGGACAGAGACTCCTCATCGTGGTCTCCACCCCGGACTGTGGCGGCTCCCGAGCACTCCTAGAACGAGTTTTTCCCAAAGAGGAAATCACCGAAGAGCTGCGGCGCGGCTTTGTTTGTGTCGCGGCAGATCCACGCAGTCTCGAAGCCGGTGTCGCGACGCTGCTCGCTTTGGCTCCCAAGCGCGAGCCTACTCCAGTCTGTCTATATGCGGTGGCGGAACCAAACGGTCCACGACTCCTGTTTTCCACAGCCGGTGGTCGCCCCCCAGCGGTGTTCATTCGGGATCTAACGGACGCCCATGCCCGTCGCTAACTGAATCGTGCGAGATTAACCAAACCGCGCTGCATTCGATCTGACTTGCTCTCGCAGCGCGAACTGCAAGGCATCTGCCAACGTCGCATAGCTCGACGGAAGCGCAGCCCCCTCGCTCTGATGAATCAGCTCGGTTGCGGTGGATGGAGACAGACCGGCCAGCATCACCGTCGCGCCAATCAGCGCAATCGCCCCCGCAGCTTTTAGGAGAGCCCTCGCCGCAGCTCGATCGACCCTTGGGAGCCCGGTTAAGTCCAGGACCGCGACCTTGGCACGATTGTCGACGATCGCCACCAACAGTCGATGAATGAGCTCATCGGCACGATCCGCAGACAGTTCCCCAATCAGAGGCACCACCAACACCCCTTGGAAGACACTGATCACGGGCAAAGAGACTTCGTGCAGAAGCTCACGCTGCTTCTGGATGACCGCCATCGCTTCCTGAAACTCCCGGTCATGCTGCGCAGCCACCCGTGCCAGATCCGCTTCCAGTTGGGTGCGCCGATCGAGAATCGTCCGATTCAGTTTACTGACGTATTCATCTCCCATCTGAAAGATGGCGGTGAGATATGCATCATCGACGATGCGAAGACACGAATACGCTGTTGTCGCTTCAACACGCGGTGGTGCAAGTAGATCTGCCATGGCCGCCCGAAACGAACAAAAGCCACGCAGTAGCGTCGAGATTTGAAACTCGCTGGATGCCCGATAGGCCGTCACAAAACCAATGAACTCTGCGAGTGGTACAGAGTCCTTCCGCAAAATCAGCGCCTCGTTCCAGCGCACCACTCCTTCCACAAGTCGCTTCGTCTCGTCTCGTGGTCGTCTCCCTTGCAGATCCCGAGCCTGCGCTATCACCCAGTCGGTTGCACGCTCCACCACTTCAGCCCGACGCTCACCGAGCATGGTCGCGAGAACTTGCTCCACAGATTCGCGCATCGGCTCGAATGATCTGTCAAGCATGTGAAGAGTCTGACCTCAACATTAGGAATGACTGAGTGCTGCCAGAAACGCTTCCAGCACAGCCGCTGTCTCTCGTGGGCGCTCTACTTGTACGTAGTGTCCTGGACCCGGTAGGACCGCCAGCCGCGCTCCTCGAATCAGATTCACCACCGCTTGTCGCAAGAAAGTGGGCGGCAGGAAGGGGTCATCGGTGCCGACCACTAGCGTTGGCGCGATGATCTCCGATAGCCGATCCGAAAATCCGCCCGTGGTCCAGGTATCAAACGCTTGCTCGATACACTGTGGTGCAACTCCTCCGGCGTCATCTAGGAGCCGCTCCCGCTCGGCATCGCCAAGCTGCTTACACGCGAGTCCCAAAATGGTCTGCTGCATGCTGCGGTTCTGGGCCGAGTTGCGGAACAGAGCCCGCGCATCCGCAGGAAGGGGAATTCCGGAGGCAGGGACTGGACAGAGTAGAACTTGACCTGCTACTCGGTCATTTTCCGTCGCTGAGATCCACTGTGCAATCTGCCCGCCCATGCTGTGACCCACCACCACAAATGATCGACTACCCAGCGCATCGGCAACCGCCATTACATCCGCAGCATACTGCGCAATCGAGTAGCCATCATTGGGTCGACCAGAGCGACCGCTGCCGCGCAGATCGAGGACGATCAAGCGCAGTCCCTCTGTATCAAGCGCCGCAATCAAGTCGTCGTAGACGGCCCCTGACATCATCCAGCCGTGGATGAGGAATACATCGCGGGGACCCGCCCCAATCACACGATAGGAGATACTTACGTTGTCGCTAACCACAGAGTTGCTAATCATGGGATAAGCATCATACATTGGTTCTTACTTGTCTTTCTAGGGCCTTTTTGCGCATCCAGAAAAAGTCATTTTCTGACGACAAAATGCGTGCTCTGATCGGTGAGTTCCTCCATGCCAAATACGGAAGGCCCAACCATCACAGCGGGTTACTACATCATCCGTGGAGGCAGCGCTGGACGCGAGCGACTACGGCTCCTTTCGCGGGTGATGCACAGCGCAACTTGTGGCCTACTTGATCGCGTAGGTGTGCGTCCCGGGATGTCCTACTTAGACATGGGCTGCGGAGGCGGCGATGTCACCGTGGAATTGGCAAGACGAGCCGGACCAACCAGTCTAGTCGTCGGTGAAGACATCGATGCCATCAAGCTGTCACTGGCCGAGCAAGAGTCCAAAGCCCAAGGATTCCCAGACATTGTGTTTCGCTGCGCGGATGTCTACGGCACTCCCAATGAAGCGGTCGCAGCCGTACCGCCTGCGTTCGATTTCATCTACGTTCGCTTTCTGCTCACCCATCTGCCCAACCCGCAAACGGCACTGTCACGACTGGTGAAGAGACTGCGACCAGGAGGCGTGCTTGTCGTCGAAGACATCGACTTTTCAGGACACCTCTGTCACCCCGAACATCCCGCATTCCGCAGCTATCACAAACTTCACATCGAATCGATGCAACGACGCGGTGGAGACCCATACATCGGGCCCAAGATCCCAGGAATGCTCCAGGAAGCCGGGCTCTGCCAGATTGAAGTGAGCGCGGAGCAACCCCTCGGAGTCACAGGAGAGGTGAAGCTGATTCCCGCGATCACGATGGAAAATATCAGCGAGGCGGTGCTCGCGGACGGACTGTGCACCAAGGAAGAGCTCGCCACCATCATTGGCCAACTTCATCAGCTTGCGCACGATGAAACGACGCTGACCGGAATGCCGCGGATCATCCAAACTTGGGCCAGACTTGGGCCCAAACTTGGCGGAACGGAACCCGGCACTTCGCAGTAGACTGCCGAGATGAATCTGGCTGAAGGACTTCGCAAACACGACGACGGAGTGGTCCGCTGCTTTTGGGCCACGGATGATTTGCAGTATCGCCGCTATCACGATGAGGAATGGGGCATCCCGGTGCGCAGTGATACCCGGCTGTTCGAAAAGCTCTGTCTGGAAGGATTTCAATCGGGTCTGAGTTGGCTAACCATCCTTCGCAAGCGAGAGTCCTTTCGCACTGCGTTTTCAGGCTTTTCGATCGAGCACGTAGCCGCGTTCGGTCCTGCGGATGTCGAGCGACTCCTGACAGACTCCGGAATCGTCCGTCATCGCGGCAAGATCGAAGCCGCGATCAACAACGCCCGGGCGGCCCGCGAACTCATCGAAAAAGAGGGCTCCCTGGCCGACTACGTATGGCGATTCATCCCGCCACCTACGGAGCGCCCACGCACGATGGACTACGCATCCTTGCGCGCACTAGGAAGTAGCGAGTCATCGATCCGCTTGTCCAAAGATCTCAAGAAGCGCGGCTTCAAGTTCGTCGGACCCACCACTGCGTACGCATTCATGCAAGCAATGGGACTCGTCAACGATCATCTCGTCGGCTGCCCAGCTCGCGCCACGGTCGACGCGGCGCAGCAAGCACTCCTTCGCAAGTAGGAAAGTCGCGGACTAGGAGTGGGCGGAGTCGGAACGCGTTGAGTCGGCGGCCTGTTCCGCAGCCCGCTGCGCCTTCCGGGCGGCTTTGATTTGGGCACGGGATTCCTCTTCGGCAATCGCCGCCTGAGTGGCGCGCCCACCAAAAATGAACCCCAGCACAAAGCCCAGACAGAGCATCGCCGGAATGTAGATGATGTGGGCCGCCGTAGGCATTCGCTAGCTCTTGCTCGTCAGCTTACCGAGCTTCTGATCCAGTTCCTGTAACTCGGAATCGACGCGACGCAGACCGCGACCGATCATCACCACATAACCCAGCACCGCCAACCACACGAAGCCATACGCCGTGGCGAGCAGCGGACCCGCCGGAATCGACTCATCCACAGTCGGACCCATCATCGGCCGGCTTTCCTGCACAAAGCCATCCTTGTCCGGCTGCCCGGGAGCAGGAGTCGCAGCAGGAGCAGGAGTCGCAGCAGGAGCAGATGCAGCCGCTGGAGGAGGCGTTTCGATCCGCTTCTGAAGCGCACTCGGGGATGGCCCCTCATCCGCAAACGCCGGAGCACTTACCAGCGCCAGAAGCAGCAGCCCACGACTCCATCGACTCTTGCTTCGGAGATTTTGCATGGTTCGCTTTCCAATCAGTTGCGAATTAGTCATCGAACAGCCCCGCATCCTCGGCCCGCATCTTCAGCTCTGCGAGCTGATTCCGCTGGCGAAGCAATCGCATCCGCAGCGACATCAGCACCACAAACAGCAGTGTAAACGTCAACACCGAGGTCCACAGCGCAATCCGCATCGCCGGATCAAGCGTCGGTACCACAGAGGTCTTCGGATGAATCGTCCGCCATAGCGAAACCGAGATGTAGATCATCGGCACATCCGCAGCACCAAACACCATCAGACCCGCCGACAGCCGAGGTCCACCCGGCCCGCCGTACCGCTCTGCAAACAGCGCTGCCACAAAAATGATCCACAGCAGCGCCGTCGTCGTCAGCCGCACATCCCACTGCCACCATACGCCCCAGGCCTTGCGCGCCCAAAGCGGCCCCGTAAGCAGCACACACAGCCCGAACAACACCGCCAGCTCTGCAGCAGCGACCGCCACTTGACGCGCCCGCTGGGAGCCGCGAAACAAATACATCGCGCTCGCTCCCCCGGCCAGGAATGCGCCAATCATCGTCTGCCACGCACAAGGAACGTGGAAGTAGAAAATGCGCTGCACCATGCCCATCGTCGGTTCGTTCGGAGCCTTCACGATAAGCTGTGGCGCGACCAAGAAACCGGCCGCAACGACGGCCAGGAGTACGAGCTGGGTCGTCGAAAAAGTCCTCGGTGAGGGATGCGGAGTTGTCATGTTGGCTGCAATCCAAATCCTAGTGAATCGAAGTAAACAGGCGCCCCAGGCGGACCGAGGAACCCTTGCCAGCAGACCACCAGATGAACCACGCCTTGCCCTTGATCATCTCGAACGGCACAAACGACGCTTTGTCTGTGGGAGCACAGGGCTCAAGTCCACGCTGCTCGCACCAAAAGCGACCGTCATGGCTGTGGTCGCGGTTGTCGCCCATCACGAAGACATGCTCGGGAGGCACGACCCAGCTCTGGCACGGATGAACGCTCGGCTGAACATCCTGCACCACGCGATAGGTCTGGGTTCCGTTCTGTTCCCGAAAGCCACGGCAGACTTGATGGGTCCAGCGCGCCCCCGGACGCTCCTCATCAAAGTCATCGTAGTCACACATGCCAGCGACCGGTTCACGAGGGAGTTGCTTGCCGTTGACGGAGACCCGTTCATCACAGACCTCAACGGTATCGCCCGGAATGCCTGCGATCCGCTTGATGAAGTCCTTCTGCATGTCGTGCGGATACACAAACACGATCACCTCTCCACGACGAGGTTCGCGCAGATGATGACCAAACTTGATGTTTGTAAACGGAATCCGTAGACCGAACAGAAGTTTGTTCACGAAAATATGATCTCCGACTTGCAGAGTCGGAATCATCGAGCCGGACGGAATTTTGAACGCCTCGACGGTAAACGCCCGCAAAATCAGCGCGATCAGGACCGCTCCACCGATTGATTCTCCATACTCCTGAAGCGGACTCTTACGCGCAAAAGACAGGTGTTTGGTAACCGCTTGATCCAGCCCGTGCAGCGTCCGAATCAGCTCGTCGTTGTCTTCCGCAGCAAGCGCTTTGTCGACGGCAGAAATTGCCTCGGCCACCGTCTCGCGGGCTTCCTTTTTGAGCAGTCGACCATACTTATCAAATCGTCGCCGCGCATCTTTCACAGAGAGCTGCGCATCACGATGCAGCAGCAGATCCTCACGCGTTTCATCGATGACTTTGCGAAAGGCCAGATACGGACCGCCCAAGATTGCGGCCAGCGCCACCAGTGCAATCACAAGCTGCACGATGCGGGGATGTGGCGGAACCTCGGTCAGGTCGATGTGGTTCGTGAAGTGAACAACCAGCAGAAACAGACCCAGCAGCAGCGGCAGCCCCAGCACCCACAGGTGATCGAGCGCAAGACGGAGCCACACCGGAGGCCGACGCCCGGACGGCAAGGCCACAGGCGCAGCCTTGTCTTTCTCTTCCTCGCTCATTATTCGTCCACCTTGAGCACCGCCAAGAACGCCTCCTGTGGAATCTCGACCGAGCCGATCTGCTTCATCCGCTTTTTGCCCTCTTTCTGGCGTTCCAGCAGCTTTCGCTTTCGGCTGATGTCACCACCATAGCACTTGGCGGTCACGTTCTTCCGCAGTGCCTTGACGGTGGTACGCGCAATGACACGGTTGCCAATGGCGGCCTGAATCGCGACTTCGAACTGCTGAGGCGGAATCAGATCTTTCATCTTCACGCACACATCACGGCCTCGGAAATACGAGCGCTCACGGTGCGAGATGATCGACAGCGCATCAACCCGATCGCCGTTCACCAGCAGATCGAGCCGGATCAGGTCAGCGCGCCGATACTCCAACAGCTCATAGTCGAGCGATGCGTAGCCTCGCGACACCGACTTGAGCTTGTCGTAAAAGCCAAACACCACCTCGGCGAGCGGCAGCTCGTACTTGAGTACCACCCGATCTTCGCCGTTGTAGGTCATACCCACTTGGATGCCGCGCCGATCCTGGCACAGCGTAATCAACGAACCGAGGTACTCCGATGGCGTATAGATGCTGGCCATGATGATCGGCTCCTCGATGTACTCGAGCTTGCCTTCATCCGGAAGCGCCGCCGGGTTGTCGACGATCACCGTCTCCCCAGAAGAGGTCTTGGCGCGATATTCCACGGTCGGTGCGGTCGTGATCAGGTCGAGATCATACTCCCGCTCCAGTCGCTCTTGAACGATCTCCATGTGCAAAAGCCCGAGGAAGCCACACCGAAAGCCAAAGCCCAGCGCCAGCGACGTCTCCGGGTCATAGGTAAAGCTCGCATCGTTCAGATGGAGCTTTTCTAGCGCATCGCGAAGGTCGGTATAGCGCGCATTGTCCGTCGGAAAGATTCCGGCGAAGACCATCGGCTTGACGACCTTAAATCCCGCCAGCGGCTCGGCACAGGGCCGATCGGCGTGCGTAATGGTGTCGCCAATCTGGGTATCCGCGACGGTCTTGATGTTGGCGATGATGAAGCCGACCTCGCCACAACGCAGCTCTTTGATCTCGATGGGAAACGGACTAAACACCCCGAGGCCGAGTACCTCGAAGTTCTTCCCCGTCGCCATGAGCCGAATCTTGTCGCCGATCTTGATGCTACCGTTCTTGACTCGAACCTGGGTCACGACGCCGCGATAGTTGTCGTACCAAGAGTCGTACATCAGCGCCTGCAGCGGCGCGGTCGGATCCCCCTGTGGCGGCGGAATCAGTTGCACCACCGCTTCCAGGATCTCCGGAATGCCTCGACCATCCTTGGCGCTGGCCGGAATTGCCATCGAGGCGTCAATGCCAATCACGTCTTCGATCTGCTTGCGAATCCGCTCCGGCTCCGCCGATGGCAGGTCGATTTTGTTGAGGACCGGCACGATCTCAAGGTTGCTCTCGAGTGCGACATACACGTTCGCGAGCGTCTGGGCTTGCACTCCCTGAGAGGCGTCGACGACAAGCAGCGCACCTTCACAAGCGGCCAGGCTGCGACTCACCTCGTAGTGAAAGTCGACGTGGCCCGGCGTGTCGATCAGGTTGAGCTGATACTCCTTGCCATCTTTGGCTCGGAAACGAAGCCGGACCGTCTGCGCCTTGATGGTGATGCCGCGTTCGCGCTCCAGTTCCATCTTGTCGAGGAACTGGTCTTGCCGTTCACGGTCACTCAGCGCGCCACACGCTTCCAGCAGCCTATCTGCGAGCGTCGACTTGCCGTGATCGATGTGGGCGATGATCGAAAAGTTGCGGATGTGGGAAAGATAAACTGACCCACCGGATGGGGTCAGCGACGAAGCGGGAGCTGGGGAGTGAGCGTCTTGAGACATGGCAGAGCTTAGGCTTTAGCGGGCAAATCAAGTCACTAAACAGGCGGAAGTGCAAGTCTGTTCCCGCACTCGCACCGATTGAGCTTGGGTCGGGGGAACTATCCGTTTCGGGCGGCAAAGTCACGCATGAAGTGGGCGAGCGCTTGGGCTCCGGCGATGGGAAATGCATTGTAGACCGAAGCTCGGATGCCACCAACGGAGCGATGGCCTTTGAGCCCGTCCATCCCCGCCGCCTTGGCTTCCTTGGCAAACTGTTCTTCAAGCGCTTCCGTCGGCAAGCGGAACGTGATGTTCATCAGCGAACGGCTGTCGCGCTCCGCATGTCCACGATAGAAACCCGATACTCCGTCGATGACGTCGTAGATAAGCTGGGCCTTGCTCCGATTGTGCTCGGCCATCTTGGCGAGTCCCCCGAAGCGCAACAGCCAGCGCAACACCAGATGCACAAGGTAAATCGGAAACACCGGTGGCGTGTTGTACAGCGACTTGTGCTCGACGTAGGTACGGTAGTTCATCATGATCGGCAGCTTGGCTTGGGCCGTCTTATCGAGCCGAAGCACATCGTCGCGCAAAATCACAATGGTGACTCCGGCTGGCCCAGCGTTCTTCTGAGCCCCGGCATAAATCAATCCATAGCGAGCGACGTCCACGGGACGAGACAAAAAGTCGCTCGACATATCACAGACGATGGGATGACCCTGGGCCTCGGGCTCGTACTGCCACTCGGTTCCCCAAATGGTGTTGTTGCTGGTGGTATGAACGTAGGCAGCCCGCTCGGAATAGTGCAGCTCGTCATTGCGAGGAATGCGTCGGAACTGCTCCGGCTCGGTGGTCGCAGCAACGTGGGTTTCACCAACACGCTGGGCCTCGATGAGCGCTTTTTTCGACCACTCGCCGGTCAGCACGTACTCGCCAATCGTACCTGGGGTCAGTAGGTTCATCGGAACCATCGAAAACTGCATCGTCGCCCCACCCGACAGAAACAGCACACGATAACCCGCGGGGATACCGAGCAGCCCGCGCAGGTTCGACTCAGCCTCGGCAATGATCGCCTCGAACTCTTTGGAGCGATGACTGCACTCGAGAATGCCAATGCCGCTCTGACCAAGCGAAAGCAGGTTGTCGCGGGCTTCCATGAGGACTTCTTCGGGAAGAACGGCGGGACCGGCGGAGAAGTTGAAGATGCGATGAGTCGTCATAACGAGCCAAGGTACTCCTTCTTTGCGGCGCAACCAAGCCAAGCTGCTAAGGTTGGGTCCTATGCGCGCTCGCTTGTCTGCGTTGGTTCTGCTGTTGCCGCTGGCTGGCTGTCCAAAGCCGGTGGTGCTGCGGCCCTACCCCGCCCTTGCATCGAGCGAGCTGCTCAACCAGGTTCGGATCAAGCAGCAGCGCGTGCAGTCGGCGAAGCTCTATGGCAAAGCCGACGTTCCCGATGATGCAGGGGGACGAGTAAAGCTCAACATTTCGGTAGCCGTGCAGCGTCCGTCGAGCCTGCGGCTGACGGCAGAAAGCACCCTCGCCGGGCCGCTGCTCACGCTCGCCACCAATGGACAGCGCTATCAGCTCCTTGATACGCAGAACAATCGCTATCTGAGCAGCGTGGTCACACCGTGCGCGATGGCTCGACTGTTGCGAGTGACGCTGCCGCCGACCGTGCTCGCCGATGTGCTCAGTGGTGGAGTACCGCTGCTGACCGGAGACTCCGTTGCCATTGAAAGCGACTGGGATTCCAGCGACGGTGGCCGCGAAGTGCTCAAGCTGCGCGACGAAGCGGGGCGACGCCAAGTGCTCTATCTGCAAGCTCAAAAGCCAGGGCCAGCGCTGCCCGATTCGTTCGATGTGGTGCAGAGCGAGCTCATTGGTTCCGATGGCACGCCGTTTCTACGCATCCGTCATCAAGGATTTTACGAAGTCGCCCCCAGCCCGCCGATTCGCCTGCCCAAGCAGTCCCAGATCGAAGATCTCGTCGGCAAAAGTCAGGTCAAACTGCGCTGGAAAGAGAGCGAAGTAAACCCCACCCTGCCTGCCGAGTTATTCTTTTTAGAGCAGCCCGCAGGCCTCCCGAACGATCCCGATCCCTGCGTCGGCTCAGCCCCTGCAGCCCAGCCATGACCGAGCCCCACTCACCATTTGACGCAGCTTCGCTCGCCAAAAAGCTGCGCTCGCGACCCCGACAGCGCTGGGAATTGGCTGGCTTTCGCGAGTCGGCGGTGCTGCTGCCGCTCATCGTGCCCGAACCAGGCCATAACCCCGATCTGCTGTTTATCGTTCGCACCGCGTCGCTGCCGACCCACGCTGGACAAGTCGCGTTTCCCGGCGGCAAGCGCGAGCCGTCGGATCACTCGCTCGATCACACCGCGCTGCGCGAAAGTCACGAAGAGCTAGGAATTGTCGCAGATCACGTCGAACTACTCGGCCAGCTCGACGACATGCCGACCCCGATGGGCTTTAACATCACGCCCGTCGTCGGTCTACTCCACGGTCCGATCCATCTGTCCCCCAATCAAGGCGAGGTCGCCGCCACCTTCACGGTGCCGCTCTACGACCTACCGGGCCTGTATCGGGCGGCGGGCCAAGCCGAGTGGAAAGGCCACCTCTACACAATGCATGAGTTTTCCCACCCGACCCACCCCATCTGGGGAGCGACGGCGGCGATGACGCTCCAACTCCTTCACCTGCTCGGCTTGGTGCCCTTTTCGGGACGAGCCCCTGCGGCGATTCGCTAGCCTCCCCGAGACCGTGGGGCAGCCGGAGGTCGTTTTGTCCGAATTGGACAAATCTGTGGCCTTTTTCATAAAGCAGCCAATCGGAAGCCGACGTATTCCTAGCGTCAGTCACCTCACAGGAGCTTCCCATGTCGCTACGTCGGATCCTTGTCTCTTCGTTCATCACGCTGGCTGGTGTCACTACCTTGGGCTGCGGCGCACCCGTCACCCTCACCGTCAAGAGCTACACCAGCGATCCCACCTTCGCAGTCAACTCCTACCTCGTGAGCGGTAGCCAGGACGCGATCTTGGTCGACGGCCAGTTCACCCGTGGCGATGCCGAGAAAGTCGTGGCGATGGTCAAAGAGTCGGGGAAGAATCTGCGCTCGATCTTTTTGACCCACGCACACCCCGACCACTACCTGGGACTCGACGTGATTGCCTCTGCGTTTCCCGGCGTCCCCATTTTGGCCACCGCTGAGGTCGTGGCCGACTTCCAGGCCAAAGGCCCCGCTGCCCTCACCAGCGCCAAGGCCAATTTCGGTGCTGCCAACATCGCCGAAAAGCTCGCGACCATCACCGCCGTGAGCCAAGACAAGCTTGAGCTAGAAGGCGAGGAGCTGCGTATCGTGAAGCTCAGTGACGGGGAAAGTGCATCTGCGGCCGCCCTCTATGGAAGTCGACAGAAACTACTCGTCGCAGGCGACCTGCTCTACAACCGAGCCTACCTGTGGCTGGCCGAGTGCAAGAGCGAAGCATGGGCGCAGAACCTGAAGGGCCTAAGCAGCCTCGGCGGTGTCGAACAGGTGTTTCCCGGCCACGGTGCTCCCCTTGCGACCCCCGCAATCATCGACGAAAACCTCCAGTACCTGGCCACCGTTGTGCCAATCCTCCAAAGCGCCGCAAGCGCCGACGACGCCATCGCCCAGGTCAAACAGAAGTACAGCTACACGGGCGGTGGGCTACTCGACTACAGCAGCAAGATCTTCTTTTCCGCTTGCAAGAAGCCGTAGTTGTCACTCGCTAGACCAAGCCTCAGCGACAACGCGACCGTCGCTCAGCCGCCGACTCCACACAGCTTTTCGCTGAGCGTCCACAGACCATCCGCAGCGCCATCGTCCTTGGCGAGCTTGGTGGTCTTTTCCGGCTTGCAGTTGTAGCAGTACTCGCCGGTCAGCTTGGCCGCCTCAGGGCTCGTCGCCAGCCAGATCAGCGTCTCGGCACCCTTTTCCGGAGTCCGTGCAAACAGCTTGGCCGCGACCTTGATAAGGCCCGCCATCGCACCGGCATTGTTTTGGCCAAAGCCGGTCTGCACAAAGCCGGGGTGGAAGCAGTTGACCGCGATGCCCTGTTCCCGCCGGGCGAGCGCCCGAGTAAACAGGATGTTGGCCAGCTTCGAGTCCCCGTACGAACCAAAGCCCGAGCTCTTGCCGTCGCGCTTGGCAATGGTCGCAAGGTTCATCTTGCCGGTCTGATGCGCTCCGCTCGAGGTACTGACGATGCGAGCGCCCGGAGTCTTGCGAAGCAACGGCAGCAACTCGTGCGTCAGCAAAAAGTAGCCCAGGTGGTTTAGCGCAAAGGTCATCTCGAAGCCATCTGCAGACAGCTTGTAGTCGGCAAAGTACGCGCCCGCGTTGTTCACCAGCACGTCGAGCCGGTCATACTTTTTCGCAAACGCTGCCGCCACCGCCCGCACATCAGCCAGGCTCGACAGATCGCCAATTAACAGATCGATCTTGTCGTTTTGGCTCTGGCTCTTTAGCTCGGCCACGACCCGCTCGCTCTTGTCTTTGTTGCGACCGACCAGCACCAGCGTTGCCCCGCGCTTGGCGAAGTCAACCGCCGCCGCCTTGCCAATGCCTTCCGTACCGCCCGTAACCAGAAACACCTTGCCGTTCAGATCGGTTGCCATCCAGATCGCGCCTCCCAGCGCCACCGAGACATCATAGCGCGGGATCGGTTACGGAGTCGGGCCGAGTCGGTCGCGGACGTACTGCTCGTCGATCACGATGTGTTGACCCCGGCGCTCGGGTGCTTCGAACAGCAGATCGTGACAGACCTGTTCGCACAGTCCACGCAGCGACCGCGCCCCGAGTCCTTGACGCAGCGCAGCACGGGCCATCTCTCGCAGCGCACCATCGGAAAAATCGGCCTGAACATGATCAAGCGCGAGCAGTGTCTTGTACTCGGTCAGCAGCGCATCGCTCGGACCGGCCAGGATCTGGCACAGCTCGTCTTCAGACAGCGGTGCTAGCTGAACCCGCACCGGCAGTCGTCCAAGCAGCTCGCTTAGCATCCCGTAGCCGAGCAGATCCTCGGTCGATAGCTCGTGACGCTTCGTGGGCTGCGCTTTGTCCCCAAAGCCAATCTTGGCTGTCGGTCGCTCTCGCTCGAACAGATCCGCAAACGTCCCAGCCGCAACGAACAAAATATCGCTGGTATCGACCTGCACCACATCTTGACGCCCCGGCTGCGGCGACAGGCTGGTTGGCACGAGTAGCTCGCGACCTTCGAGGACTTTGAGCAGGCTCTGCTGCACGCCCTCCCCGCCGATGTCCCGAGTTCCACCGCCCGTCTTGTAGCTTTGGGTGCGGCGAGCGAGCTTGTCGATTTCATCAAGGAAGATGATCCCGCGCTGCGCCTCGGCCACCGAGTGGTTGGCGCGAAAGAGCAGCTCCGCCACCATCTGCTCGACGTCTTTGCCATAATAGCCAGCCTCGGTGTACTCGGTGGCATCGGCAATGCTCAGCGGAACATCGAGCACCTGCGACAGCATCCGTACCAGATGCGTTTTGCCGGAACCGGTGGGCCCGATCAGCAAGATGTTCGACTTGCGAATCTGACCTTTGCGCTCAGCGGGTAGACCACAGCGCCGGATATGACCATACGCGGCGACTGCCAGGACACGCTTGGCACGGTCTTGGCCGACGACGTGCTGGTCCAAGAACGCACAAATCGAGCGCGGGGTAAGTAATGTTCGCTTCTGCGGACGAGCGCGGGGCATCAAATGGTTTCTAGCGGTGGAGTGGCTGCGCACGATATCATCCACGCTAGGAAACTTTGTAAACGAACTTTCCCGAGGGAGGATCGATGTCGAGTAGCCATGCCAAAAGCGTGAACAGTAGCGTGGAAGCTGGCGGAGCCGCTGGTGAGACGATTGCCGAGATGTATGCAAACCGGGCGCTGGCAACGCCGAATGCTCCGGCATTTATGACCCGTCGCAATGGCGACTGGCAGACCTTGACCTGGCAGCAGGCGTACGAAAAGTCGTCGGACATCGCCCACGGACTGATCGCCATCGGAGCCAAGCTCGGCGACAAGATCGGACTTATCGGCAGCACGCGGGAAGAATGGACGCTGTGCGACTTGGGACTGCTCCTCGCGGGCGGCATCACCGTGCCGATCTATCCGTCGAGCCTCAAGGAGACGGTCGCCTACATCCTCAACGACAGTGAAGCGAACTACATCTTCATCGAGGACAAAAAGCAGCTCGATAAGCTGCTGGCGATTCGCTCCCAGATTCCACAGGTCAAGCAGGTCATCCTGTGGGACGGTCATGCCGAAAGCGACGCCAAAGTCGACGAGTGGGTGGTGCCGCTGCGAGAGCTGTGCGATCGCGGTCGCGCCCATCGGCTGACCCAGCCGCAAGCCCTGCCCGAGCTACGCAAGCAGATGTCCGGCAGCACCATCGCGACGATCATCTACACCTCGGGAACCACCGGCAATCCCAAGGGCGTGGTCCAGTCGCATGCCTCGTTCTGCGTCGGCTCTCGCTATGGCGTAAACGCCCTCCCCGTCAAGCGCACCGATCGCCAGCTTCTGTTTTTGCCGCTCGCGCACTCGTTTGCCAAGACGCTGTCGATGGTCGCGGTCTACGTGGGCTTTTGCACCGCCTACTCTGGCATCGACACCATTCTGGAGTACGTCGGTCAGGTGAAGCCGAGCTTTATGGCCGGTGTGCCGCGCATCTTTGAAAAGATCTACGCCGGGTTTCTCAACAAGGCCAAGCAAGGCGGCGCGGTCAAGTGGGCGCTGGTGCAGTGGGCCATCGAGGTCGGCGTCAAGGCCAGCCGCGAGATCCAGGCCGGTCGTCAGCCGGGCGGAGTGCTGGCCATTCAGTGGAAGCTCGCCGACAAGCTGGTGTTCTCGAAGCTGCGGGATCGCTTTGGCGGCAAGCTCAAGTGGTTTGTGTCGGGCAGTGCACCGCTGTCGCGAGAGCTGGCGGAGTTCTTCCACGCCGCCGGGATGCTGATCCTCGAAGGCTACGGTCTGACGGAGACCAACAGCCTGACCAGCATCAACCAAGTAAACGGCTACAAGTTCGGCACCGTGGGCAAGGCGCTCCACCCCGAGCTCCAGGTCAAGATTGCTGCGGACGGCGAGATCCTGACCAAGGGCGTCACCAACCTGACCGGTTATTACAAGCTGCCCGATGCCACCGCAGAAGCCATCGACGCGGACGGCTGGTTCCACACCGGCGACATTGGTGAAATCGACAGCGACGGCTACATCAAGATCACCGACCGCAAGAAGGACTTGATGAAGACCTCGGGCGGCAAGTATGTCGCGCCGCAGATGATCGAAAATCAGCTCAAGCTCGATCCGGTGATAAGCCAAGCGGTCGTGATCGGTGACAACCGCAAGTACATCACCGCGCTGGTGGCCTTGAACCTCGACGCCGCCAAACAGGTGATTGCCGATGGTGGTCAGACGGCCCCTGCTGACCTCGCGGCCCTATCCAGCCACCCGCTGGTTGCGGCGCGACTTGAAGCCAAGAAAAAGGAAGTCAACAGCAAGCTCGGCTCGTGGGAGCAGGTCAAGTACATCAGCATCCTGCCGCGTGAGCTGACCGAGCAGGACGGCGAGCTGACGCCGAGCATGAAGGTCAAGCGCAAGGTCGTCGTCGAGCGCTACCGCGACCTGATCGAGTCGATGTACCAGGGCAAAGAGAAAGACAAAGGCGACAAAGACTAGCGCTACAGAGGGTCCAGACCCACATGTAGCCATGCCTCGCAGGCTCCCGGGAGCCTTGGGACTAGCCGTGCCGGGCTAGCGGTGGCGCGCCGCCAAGTGGGCCTTGAGGTATCGAGAGGGTAGCTCGCGCCCGATGAAGGTGCCGACTTGGCGGGAGCAGTCGACGAGGGCGTCTAGGTTCACACCGGTGACTACGCCCATGCCATTGAGCATGTAGATCAAGTCTTCAGTGGCGAGGTTGCCGCTGGCACCGGGGGCGTAGGGACAGCCGCCGAGTCCACCAAGCGCACTGTCCACGGTGGTGATGCCAAGCTGTAGCCCGACCAGGGTGTTGGCGAGTGCGGTGCCTCGGGTGTCGTGGAAGTGGAGCGCCAGCTTTTCGAGCGGACAGATCTTCTGGAGCCTCAGGATCACATCCTCGACCTGTCGGGGGGTCGCCACGCCGATGGTATCGCCAAGCGAGACTTGATAGACGCCCAAGTGGAGTAACTTGTCGACCAATCGCACCGTCGATTCGGGATCGACCCGACCCTCGTAGGGGCAGCCGTACACCGTCGAGACATAGGCACGGACCAACACCCCTGCCCGCGTCGCTGGAGCCACCACTTCATCAAAGGCAATCAGCGTCTCGGCGATGGTCTTGTTGATGTTCTTCTTGTTGTGCGTCTCCGAGGCCGATAAAAAGACCGCGACCTCGGTCATGCCGCCTTCAAGTGCGGTATCAAGCCCACGGCGGTTCGGGACCAGACAGGAATAACCAACACCGCTGCGCCGAGCAATGCCGCGTGCGACCTCGCTGGCATCGGCGAGCTGGGGAATCCACTTGGGGTTGACGAAGCTGGTGATCTCGATCTTGGGCAGGCCGGTCTGCGACAGCGCGTTGATGAGCGCAATCTTGTCGGCGGTCGGCACCATCCGCTGCTCGTTCTGCAGCCCATCGCGGGGACCGACCTCGTAGACGGTGACGTGCGAGGGCAGACCGGCAAAAAGTGATGAGCTGGACGATTGCGCAGCCATGTGCTCAGTGTATCCCCAAAGAGACAATCCGATCAGGCAGTAGCTGGAGCGCCGACTGCGCCGCTTGGTGTTCGGCCTCACGCTTGCTGCGACCGCGTCCCCGGCCTAGCTCTTCATCGTCGACAAAGACCGCCACTTCAAAGATTCGCTCGTGGTCCGGTCCCTCGGAGCAAATGACTTCGTAGCGAGGCCGCGGCCGCTTCTGCGCCTGCACCAGCTCTTGCAGTGCCGACTTGAAGTCGAGCGACCGATTGGCGGCTACCCGCTGGACCTCCTCAGCAAGCAGTCGCTTCGCCACCCGCAGCACAATCCCAAAGCCGCCGTCGCGATACAGTGCTGCAAACACCGCTTCGTACGCATCCGCCAGCAGGGATGGCTTGTGGCGACCTCCACTGAGCTCTTCGCCCCGTCCAAGCATCAGAAAGCGTCCAAGCTCAATCTGCTGCGCCAGCTTCGATAGCATCGCTTCGCTGACGATTTGCGAGCGCAGTAGCGACAGCGTTCCTTCCGACAGATCGCTCCCCTCCATCAGCAAGTGCGTCACGGCGAGCTGCAAAACGGCATCGCCCAAAAACTCCAGCCGTTCGTTATCCGGCAAGTTCGGGGCGCGCTCGTTGACGAAGCTGCGATGACGCAGGGCATTCGCGAGCAGCGCTCGATCTGAAAAGGTGTGGCCGAGGTAGCCCTCCAGGACCGGCAGATCCTCATGTTCGACAGAGACGGACACGCTGCGCTTATAACATCGGCCAAACCGTTGCGGAAGGCTCGGTCGAACCGTTAAAAGGGTCTGCTTGCGCTCACTGACTTATTGCCTACTCCGGAGCTTGCTCGTCGTCTGTGCCACGCTGCCCGACGCGGCCCATGGCGATAGCACCCCACGCGAGACCGCCGCCAGCGAGTTCGAATCGGCACACAGCGCCTTCGAGTCCGGAGACTACGAAAAGGCCCAAAAGCACTACTCCCATGCTTTTCAGCTCGTGCCGCATCCGAGCACGCTCTACAACCTGGCGCTGACCCACGAGCGACTGCTGGAATATGAGGCGGCAGTGCAGGCGTTCGAGCAGTTCCTGGCCATGCCGCTCACCGAGGATCCCGAGGCGGCGCGGTTACAGCAAACCCGGCAGCGCCTCGCCGAACGCTCGCTCAAGCGACTGCGCGACCTACCGGCTCGGATCTCGGCCTCCGCAGTGCCCGATCCCGCGCAGGTGTCGGTGCATCCGCTATCGAAAGAGGGCGAACCGGCCGCCGCCATCGCGCAAGGCACTACGCCCGGCATCTTCACGGTGCCCGCCGGTCGCTACCGCCTGCGCTATCACCGCGAGGGCTACTTCCCCGATGAGGTCGATCTAGACGCGCACATCGGTCAGGCGCTGCTGTTTTCCCGGCAGCTCAAGGCCCGTCCGCGCTCGCTGCGAATCGAAACCACACCGCCCGCCAAGCTGTTTCTCGATGATCGGCTGCTGGGACAGACGCCGTTTGTGGGCTCGGTCGAGCTGGGCAGCCACCGCCTGCGCATCGAGCGACCCTTCCATCTGACGCAGTTTCGACCGCTGGAGCTGTCGCCAGGGACACAGACGCTGCACTTCCACCTGACGATGGAGCCGAGCGGTCGCACCGACATGATCGTGGGTGGAGCGCTCGCCGGTGCCGGGCTGGGACTGATGGTGCTCCGGCTGTTTCAAGGCGAGATCGAGAACATTGAAAACATGCCCGTGCGCGAGATTTACAAGCCACTCATCGCCGCTGCGCTGCCCGCCGTGGTCGGTGCCACGGTGGCTGGGCTCGCAGGGTGGGAAATGCCGCTCAGCGAAGCGCAGCTCCTCATCGGCTCGGGCGCGTGGGGCACGCTGGTCGGTTTTGGGGTCGGACTCGGAGCGCAACCGCAGTGGCTGCTCCCACACGTACTGTCCGTCGGTGGAGGCCTGGTCGGTGGCACTGTGGGGATGGCGATTTGGCGATTGGCCAAGCCTCGCTCAGGCCCGGTCGCGGTGTGGAACAGCACCGTGCTGTGGAGCGCCCACCTGGGTGCGCTGTCGTGGGCCTACGTGATTACCCGCAAGCCAGAGGCGACATTTCTCGGTCGACCCCCCGATGGCAGGACCGGCGAAGGCGGCTGGGCGATGCTCGGCAGCACGGTGCTCGGGCTCGGGCTTGGCATTGGACTCGCCCACATCCCACAGTTTGGGAACTTGAGTCGTCGTCAGGTCGCTTACGTCGATCTCGGAGGGCTGATCGGAGGTCTCGCGGGCGGAATGCTGGGGCTTGGTGCGGGATACCTGTATGCGAGCGACTGGGTCGAGGCCACCCGGATCGCAATCCCCTCTGCGATGGCGGGCATCGGCGTCGGGCTGCTCGGCTCGGCGCTGCTGGTGCGGCGGCTGGTGCCAAACCGGCCGATCGCCGGAGATACCGGCACGCTCATCGAGCTGAAGTCGCCCTCGGTCAGCTTCGTTCCATCGGGACCGACCGGGATGACCCTTTCGGCCACGATGCTCGATGGCAGGTTCTAGATCGCGTTTCGCAGCCCGGTCGCAAGGGTGACGGATTGACAGCGCCAAGCGGGTAGGACAAGGTCGCATCAGATGCTGCACTATCCGCATGAGTACGACGTGATTGTGGTGGGCGGAGGTCATGCGGGCTGCGAAGCGGCACTGGCCTCGGCCAGGCTGGGGATGCGCACGCTGCTGCTCAGCGGCAACCTCGACACCATCGGTCATATGTCGTGTAACCCTGCGGTGGGCGGCGTCGGCAAAGGCCACTTGGTCAAGGAAATCGAAGCGCTCGGGGGCGTAATGGGCCGAGCGGCCGATGCGACCGGCATTCAGTTTCGACGACTCAACCTGAGCAAAGGGGCTGCGGTCCGATCGACAAGAGTGCAGAGCGACAAGGTTCGCTATCGATCGCTGGTGCGCTCTTTCGTCGAAAAACAGCCGGGCCTGGAAGTGCAGCAGGGCGACGGCCAGAAGCTGCTCTACGAGCGCTGCGATGGGCCGGGCGAGGTGCGATTCCGCATGGTCGGGGTGCTGACCTCGATGGGGATTGCGTATCGCGGCCGGGCGGTGATCCTGACCACCGGCACGTTCCTACAGGGACGACTCCACGTTGGTGAGCAGCAAATGGATGGCGGACGGATGGGCGAACCTCCGGCGCGTGGCATCTCGCAGAGCCTTCATGAGCTGGGCTTTCGGATTGGTCGACTAAAGACCGGCACGCCCTGTCGCCTCGATGGCAGAACCATCGATTGGGCCAGCTTGGAACGACAACCTGGTGATGAACCGCTGCCCCGCTTCTGCGAAGACGGACCCGAGCCGCCGCTGCCGCAACTGCCGTGTTTCATCACCCACACCACGATGCAGACGCATGAGCTGATCCTCAACAACCTGCATCGCTCGCCCCTGTTTGCGGGCCGGATCACCGGTGTCGGGCCGCGCTACTGCCCCTCGATCGAAGACAAAGTGGTGCGCTTTGCCGACAAGACGCGCCACCAGATCTTCCTGGAGCCGGAAGGGCTGGACACCTGCGAGATCTATCCCAACGGAATCTCGACGTCTCTGCCCGCTGACATCCAGCTCCAGGTGATCGCCAGCATTCCAGGGCTGCACAGCGCCCGCATCCTGCGTTTTGGCTACGCGGTCGAGTACGACTTTGCCGATCCCACGCAGCTTTCGGCGACGCTCGAAGCCAAACAGGTCGCGGGGCTGTATTTGGCCGGACAGATCAACGGAACCTCGGGGTACGAAGAGGCGGCGGCCCAAGGGCTGTGGGCGGGTGCCAATGCCGCTCTGGCGCTACGTGGCGATGGCGAGTCGCTGCAACTGGGACGCGATCAAGCCTATCTAGGGGTGCTGGTCGACGACCTGACTACTCGTGGGGTCGATGAGCCGTACCGGATGATGACAGCGCGAGCGGAATATCGACTGCTGCTGCGGGAGGACAATGCCGATGAACGGCTCCTGCCGCTCGGGCGGAAGCTGGGACTCGTCGATGATGAGCGCTGGCAAGCCTTTGCAGCTCGTCGCGAGCTGGTCGAGCGCGAGCTTGCGATGCTGCGACAAAAGACGGTCTATCCCGACACGGCCACCAACGAACGACTGGTAGCACTTGGCACCTCGCCGCTGGGCAGACCGAGCAAGCTGGCCGAAGTGCTGCGGCGGCCCGAGGTAAGCTACGCGGGGCTGGCTGCGGTGTTTGGGCTCGATCTCCTGCCAGCGCTACTCGGTGAGCGGGTCGAGACCACCATCAAATACGAAGGGTATTTGGACCGGCAGGAAGAAGAGGCGCGGCGCTTTCGCTCGATGGAAGAAACGCCGCTGCCCCCGGAGCTGGACTATCAGCAAATTCCGGGGCTATCTCGCGAGATCACCGAAAAGCTCAGCAAAGCGCGCCCGCACTCGCTCGGACAGGCGAGCCGGATTCCGGGGGTCACGCCCGCTGCGGTCTCGATTCTGATGGTCATGGCGCGGACGCAGCGAGCTTCGTAAGCCGCGACTCGGCGTGCTCGACATCGGCCCGATGCGGCGGGGAGAGCGTCAAGAAGGTGGTGTAATGCTGCCGCGCCAGTCGCCGGTCTTCCTCGCCGGTTCCGTTTTTGGGGGCCCGCTCAAAGAACAGATCCGCCAGCACCAACCTAGCGTCGGCAGAAAGCGGCAAAAGCCCCACCGCCCGATGTGCTTCCTCGATCGCCAAGTCGAGCTGCCCGCGCTTGCGAGCCACCTCTGCGGCATGGAGCGACTGACCCATCATTCGGAAGTTGCGATACTCAACAGTGTGCAAGGTTGGATCTTCGGGTAACGACGCTGGCTCGGCACGGCTGCGATCGCCCAGCTCCCGCCGCAGGTCAAAGCCGATGTACTCACCGAGCGCGTGCGGGCCTTTGGCGACCCAGATCACCCGCTCGGTCACATCGACCACCACCGAGTGCGTCGCAATGATCGCGTCGAGCGCATTGCGGTTACCGAGCCCCAGCTCTTTGTCACCGACTCCGCGCTTGTCACGCAGGATCTGCTGAACGCCACTGGCATCGAGGCTACCGCGAAAGCGCTGAAGCAGCTCATCGGCCCGGGCCTGCCGAGCCCCCGACGTCAAGTGGGTACGCAGTCGCTCGTTGGCCTTGTCTCCAGCAAACGGTGCGGTACGGGCGTGGTTGGCCACCGCGATGACGTCTTTGCTCCGCAGCACTTCAAAACGCGTTGGTGAGCGCTCGATCACCGCCGCTTCGCCACTGTGTCCATCAGCAAACAAATACAGATCCGGCACAAGCACCGGATGCTCCTTGGCCACCGCAATCGCTTCATCCAGTGAGTGAGCGCGCTCTAAGACATCTCGCAGCAGAAGCTCCACCGGCAGGCCGTGGTCGCTCTTGTCATCGGTGCGAAGCGCATTGACCGATACGTAGACGCCCGCTTCGTTGATTCCGGTCACCACTCCGGCCATTCCCGTCCACGCCACCGAGGCGAAGGCCAGCTTTCCCTGCGGACGAAAAAACAGGATCGCTTTGTCGGAATCGAACATCGGCGGTCCCTCGAAGTCGAAGTTACGGCCGACGTACAAATGTCCGTCCGGTGTGGCCGCCCCCGATGCAGCCAGTGCGGTGCAGCCGAGCAGCGGTGAGTGCTCGATGGTCTGGGTGATGTCGTGGAGCGCGTGGTAGAACACGATCCGCTGAAACGGTGGCAGAAAGTCACCTTGTCCATCGGGCTGTCCGTCCGCCAGTCCCGCCATCTCGAAACGGAGCGGCACCGGGACCGCGTCGAGCAGATTCCGCTGCTTGTACAGGACGCCGGTCTTGATAAATCCAAGCGCGATCGACGATGGAACGTAGCGACGCATCTCGCCAAACAGGTAGTCCTCGATTTGGACAAGGTAGGGCGTGCCGAGTCGACCGTGGCTGTAACCCAGTGAAAACGGATCGCCGGAAAGATGCAGCTCCAAGATTCCGCGTTCGCGGCTCATCCAGCTTTCGCCGACGAAAATCCGACCGTCCCGGGCCTCCGCATGGGGACGCGGAAGACCCTGCCCGGCCCCACTCGGCGGCCTGGCCACGGTCAAAACGAAAAAGAGCTGTTGAAGGACGATAAGCCCCACCACAAGCCCAAGTACCCCCCAAAGCCAGCGACGGCGTACTGAGCGACGACGTGCCTCCACCGGATGCGATTCCATTAGCCGACCTATCTAGCACAGCCCCGCGCTAGCGGCATGAGGGTTCACAGACCAGCGGACCACACAAGTGTCTGGATGTGGGTTGACACAGGGTGTCCGGTCTGCTGACAGTAGCGTCGTGAAAGAGCCTGACGTACTCCAGCAAGAGTCACCCATCGGCAAGAGCCCGCCTCGCAAAGAGGGCGTCGCCAAGGTCACCGGCAAAGCCGTCTATGTCGACGATCTCCCGGTTGCGGGCGCAATCTACGGGGCCACCGTTCGCAGCAAGGTCGCCCGCGGCCACCTGCGCGGCATCACCTACCATCCCGGCGTCCCGTGGGAAGACTTCCACATCGTCACCGCCGCCGATATTCCCGGTGAAAATACGATCGCGCTGATCGAAAAGGATCAGCAGTGTCTCGTTGACACGACGGTGAATCATCCCGAGGAAGCGGTGGTGCTGATTGCCCACCCCGATCGCGAGCTGGTCGAGCGGGCGCGTCGTCTCGTCGAGCTTCACATCGAGCCGCTGCCGATGGTGTTTGACCTCGATGAGTCGCTAGAGGGCGACGTCCGGGTCTGGGGCGAAGACAACCTGCTCAAGCAGTTCTCGATCGACAAAGGGGACATCGCCAGCGCACTCGCCAGTGCCCCCATCATCATCGAGGGTGAGTACGCAACCGGTGCCCAAGAGCAGCTCTACATCGAGCCGCAAGGCATGGTCGCCCTCGCCTCTCCGAAACATGGCATCACCGTGTGGGGCTCGCTCCAGTGTCCGTACTACGTTCACAAGGCGCTCGCGACGCTGTTTGGGCTGCCCAAAGAGCGGGTGCGGATCATCCAGTGCGAGACGGGCGGTGGCTTCGGCGGCAAAGAAGAATATCCGTCGATGATCGCGGCGCATGCGGCGCTCTTGGCCTGGAAAGCACGGCGTCCGGTCAAGCTCATCTACGACCGTCACGAGGACATGCTGGCGACCACCAAGCGCCATCCCTCGCGGACGCGGATTCGCTCCGGTCATGATGAAACCGGCAAGCTGCTGGCGCTCGATGTCGACTTTCGGCTCGATGGCGGCGCGTACATGACGCTGTCTCCCGTGGTGCTGTCCCGCGGCGGACTGCATGCCTCGGGTCCGTACTCCTGCGACCACATTCGGATTCGGGCACGAGCGGCTGCCACGAACCATCCTCCGCACGGTGCTTTCCGAGGGTTCGGGGCCCCGCAGAGCGTATTTGCCATCGAGCGACACATGGACAAAGTCGCGGCGCAGCTTGGTATCGACGGAGCAGAGCTACGCCGACGTAACTTCCTTGTGCAGGGTCAGACGATGGCGACCGGGCAGGTGGTTCGCGACAACATCGATTTGCCGCAGCTTCTCGACCGAGCGGTGGCGATGTCGGGATATGCCCAAAAGCGCGCCGAGTTTTCCCGGCTCAATGCCGAGGCAGAGTCGCGAGGAGAGCCCATCCGTCGGGGCATTGGTCTGGCGAGCTTTATGCACGGGGCTGGCTTTACCGGTTCGGGCGAACGCTATTTGGCGTCGGTGGTGGCCGTGGATGCAACCCCGGCAGGCATCGTCCGCATTCGTGCGTCATCGACGGAAATTGGCCAAGGCAAAGACACCGTCTTTACCCAAATTGCCCAAGACGCGCTCGGCCTGCCGAGCAGCATGATCGAAATCATCCGGCCCGATACCGCCGAGGTGCCCGATAGCGGTCCAACGGTGGCCTCGCGCACGGTCATGATCGTCGGAAAGCTCGTTCACAACGCCTGTCTCGAACTGCGCCGCAAGCTCAGCGAAGGCGGACTGCTCGGCGAGTCGTACACAGCGGAAGAGTTTGCGGCCGCGTGCGGGATTTTCCATCAACTCGGCGGGCCCCTGCGTGTCGAGAGCCAGTATCAGCAGCCCGCTGGCATCGAGTGGGATGACAAAAAGTACCGGGGCGATGCCTACGCCACCTATGCGTGGGCGGTCTACATCGCGGAAGTGACGGTCGATCTGACGACCTACGAGACGCGGGTCGATCGCTTTTACGCACTTCAAGATGCGGGCCGCATCATTCACCCGGTGCTCGCAGCCGGCCAGATTGAGGGCGGGGTCGCACAAGGCGTGGGGATGGCACTGTACGAAAAGGTGGTGTGGAAAGACGGGCGGATGCAAAACGCGCAGATGACCAACTACATCATGCCGACCTCGCTCGATGTGCCGGACATCTTCGTGGAATTTGACGACCGAGCAACCCGCCTTGGTGCCAATCAGCCACACGGCCCACGCGGGGCCAAAGGCATTGGTGAGCTGCCACTCGATGGCTCGGCCCCGGCGGTGGCATCGGCCGTTCACCACGCGACGGGCGCGCCGATCTATGCAGTGCCGATGACCCCTGAAGACCTGATGCTAGCGATGGAGACCGTGCGATGAAGCTCACCCTAACCGTCAATGGCACCGAGAGAACCTGCGACGTCCATCCGCTGGCGCGACTCCTCGATGTGCTCCGTCGCGATTTGCAGCTCCCTGGCACCAAGGAAGGCTGTGGGGAAGGTGAGTGCGGCGCATGCAGCGTCTTTGTCGACGGCAAACTCGTCAATAGCTGCCTGGTCCCGGCGCTGCAAGTGGCCGGTCGCGACGTACAGACCATCGAAGGCGTCGCCCCTTCCGCCGAGCTGCTCGATCGCGTGCAAGAGGCGTTTTTGAAGCACGGCGGCGCGCAGTGCGGAATCTGTACCCCTGGGATGATCCATGCAGCAAAGGCCCAGCTCGCTGAGCACCCCCAACCGACCATGGCCGAGGTAAGCGAACGACTGGCGGGCAACCTTTGTCGCTGCACCGGCTATACCAAGATCTTCGACTCGGTCCTGGCGGCCGTGGCCAAGACCGAGACGGAGGGCCAGCCATGAGCCACAAGCTATCCGAGTTTGTGGCGCGATCGGCGACCACCCTCGCGGAAACGTTGAGCCTACTGGCCGAGCCTGCCGACGCTGATCGCGGGCCGTGGCGACCTCTGGCGGGAGGTACCGATCTGATGGTGACGCTGGCCGCTGGAACGCTGCCGATCGGTCGCTATGTCGATATTTGGCCGCTCGATGAGCTACGCGGCATCACGGTCACGGAACACACGGTCGAAATTGGCGCACTGACCACCTATACCGAGATCCGCCTGCATCCGCTGCTCGCCAAGGAGTTTCCACTGCTCGGGCTGGCTGCGAAGGAAACCGGCGCAATTGCGATTCAGAACCGTGGCACGATCGGCGGCAACATTGCCAACGCGTCTCCGGCCGCAGACACACCGCCCGCGCTGCTCGCCTATGATGCCGAGCTGGAACTGCTGTCGAGATCCGGCCCACGCACGGTGCCGTACTCGCGCTTCCACAGCGGCTACAAGCAGATGGATCGGCGACCCGACGAGCTGATCACCAAGGTGCGGCTGAGACGGACTCCGAGCGATGCTCCGGGACACACCGTTCACTACTACCGCAAGGTCGGCACGCGAGCGGCACAGGCCATTTCGAAGGTGTGCTTTGCGGCGTTTGCCCGGGTCGAAGGTCACAGGCTGCTCAACGTCCGGCTGGGGCTGGGCAGCGTGGCCCCGATTCCCCTGCGCTGCACCCGTACCGAGTCGGTCTTGCTATCCGGTCCGCTCGATGAGCCGCTCATCCGGCGCGCTGAAGCAACCCTCGCCTACGAGATCAGCCCCATTGACGACGTGCGCTCCACCTCACCCTATCGCCGTCGCGTCACCTTGAACCTACTGCGTGAAATGCTCTCCCGCTGCCAGGTTCCCCAGGACTCGACCTAGAGCAAAAACAAATCCTTCTCGAGCAAATCGGTAATACAAGCGCGCAGATCGTGTCGTCCACCGACCCAGCGATAGAGCGCGCTGACAATCGGCAGCGTCAATCGCATCCGCTGCGCGTGCATTTGGCCTTCGCGGATCATGTTGAGCGCATCACAGGCGCGGTCGATCTGCCTCGCCGCATCCCCAAGTGAAGCACCGCGTCCAATCAGCTTGCCGAGCTGAAAGTCCGGTGCGCCCCGACGCTCGGTGGCCACCACCAACTCGCCCAGGCCCGCCGGTCCAAAGAAGGTCCGCTCCTGCCCTCCGAGCGCGACCGCCAGCCGCGACATCTCGGCAGTGCCTCGAGCAATCAGCAGGGCTCGCACCGCTGGGCCCAGTTCCATGGCATCAGCGACCCCAATCGCAAACCCGAAGACCCCGACCAGCGCCCGCGCCACTTCTACACCGATCAAATCGGACGAGCCAAAGACGCGGACATGCTGCCCGTGGAACCCTTGGTGGAGCATCGGGGCCACTTCAGGACTCAGGCTGCCGCAGACAAACGACACCGGAATGTCTTCTTCCAGATCCTCAGCCAGCGCCGGGCCGGCCAGCGCACCAATGTGGGTAATCGGAGTCTCGCGTCGGATCAGCTCCGAGACGGGCAGCATCGTCTGACGGCCCGCTCCCTCAATCGGCGCAAAGCTGCCAATCGCGTGAACCATTGCCTGCTCGGGCCGCAGCACACCCGCAATCGAACGGAGCAGCGGCTTCACCTTCGACGCCGGCACCGCCAGCACGATCAAATCAGCATCGCGCAGTTCCTCGATGTCGATCGATTCGGCATAGACCTCGCCTGCCGCAAACAGCAGCGCATCGGCGGTCATCTGCAGCGTCTCGTCCCCGCCGCCGCCACCGCCAGACTTCTTGGGTGTGAGCGTCGGAATCCGCATGGCCAGCTCCGACGGCTCGGCAAACGTCGACAAACGCGGCAGATCGGGGGGCGGTTGATAGAGCATGGCGCGACGGAGTCGGCCCTTCCACTCGCGCTGGTTGTGCTTGAGCCGCACCGACATAGCGCGTGCCCACCGACCGTTGCCGATCACCGCGATCGAGACCGCTTTCATCCCACTTGCCCCCTAGAAGTCGACGAGAACCGCCGACCGTCCGTCCTCATTATAAGAAATGCCGGTGCCGGTTCCCACTACTTGGTCAAACGCAAAGGTTGTCGTCGGAAGCCGCGTCTACCGCCTGGCCTGCGAGCACACCGGAGCAGCCCGCAAAGAAGCTTGCGCGAATACCCGGCATCGCAAGAAGATGCGCGGCTAGCTGCTCGATGCGCTGTCGTCGCAGCCGCTCACATTCCTCTTTTTCGACGGAGAACTGCCATGCGTCGCACTGCTTACCGCCGCCTGTGGCCCGCCGCGCTGCTTGCCCCGCTTGTCATAAGCTGTGGCGACGGCACGATGCCCGAGCCGAACCCGCCTGCCGAGGAACTACCTCCCGATCCGCCGCTGTGCGCCACCCCACCTGCCGCAACGACGGTCGCTGGGACGTGCAAAGGACCGTCCGGAGACCCCCTGCCCTGCGACGCCGCACATCGCTTCTGCAAAGAAAAGTACGCGATTGCGCATGAGGCGGGCATGACTCGTGTCGAGCTTCGCGGGAACTACCGTCCGCTAGGCTGGGACGTCGGCTATCCCCTCAAGCTGAGCAGTGACGGCAAGACCTGGGAGGCAGAGCTTTACCTTCCTCACGGACGAGAATCCGAGGTCAAGTTCGTCGTCAACGGCAACGACTGGCGCGACGACCCCAGCCCCTCACATCCGGGCAGCAAGTTCACGGCCAGTTGTGACAAAGCACCGATCGCCACCTGCGACAAACAGCCGATGGGCGAAGCCATCACCTGTGCCGAGACGCTGCCGCCGAGCGGCGACTTCGACTGGCGCGACATGGTGATGTACTTCACCTTCGTAGACCGCTTCTATAACGGTAACAAAGCGAACGACAAGCCGCTTACCCAGAACAAGTCCGAGCGCCCCGGCGACTACGTGGGCGGAGACTACGCTGGGATCATGCGCAAGATCGATGACGGCTACTTCGCTGGCCTCGGAGTGAACGCGCTATGGGTGACGGTTCCGTTTGACAATCCCGACTACCTAAGCCCGATCGATCCCAAAGCGGACAAACGTCAGGTGGGTGGTCACGCGTACTCGGGCTATCACGGCTACTGGCCGATGGATCAGTGGCCAAAGAGTGGTCCCCGCGTCGAAGAACACTTCGGAACAGAGTCCGAACTCAAAGACCTGGTGGCCCGCGCTCATCGCCAAGGAATCAAGGTTCTGTTCGACTATGCAATGGTTCACGTACACGAGCAGAGCCCTGTGTACAAAGCACATGCAGCGGCTCTGGATCTGAAGGGACTGCCGGTGCTGTCCCCGGATCGAAAGACGATTCTCGATGCGAGCGGCAAGCCGGCGTGGTTCTGGCCGAACCTGGCGCTCAACGAAGATCTGACGCCGATTCTGAAGAACGGAATGACTCAGGAGTGTATCTGTTCGTCAGATGCGGCCAATCCATGTCAGTGGGATGGCACCAAAGAGAATCCGCTGATTGGCACTCGCTGCGCGTTCCAAGGCTATCTGCCGCACTGGAACTACGACGTGGCGGATGCTCTCAATTACTCGCTCGATGCAGCGGTCCGTTTGCTGCGTGACACCGACGCCGATGGCTACCGTGCGGATGCGGTCAAGCACATCAGCGAAAAGTGGTACAAAGGGCTCCGCGCTCGATTCCTACAGGAATTCCCAAACAAGCGGATCTTCGTAACGGGAGAGACGTACGACTTTGGGAATCGCGACAACCTCAAGCGGTTTGTCGATTCCGCAACCATGCTGGACGGTCAGTTCGACTTTCCGCTGCGCGCAAACCTAGCGTCGGCGGTGCTGTCGCGAGGCAACACCGGCAAGCACCTCCCGATGTGGGAGCTGGCCGAGTTTGCACGAACCAACGACACCTATTACGGCTGTGGCCAGATGGGTGCGATGCCTCCGGTGATGAGTCCGTGGATCGGCAATCACGATGTGGTGCGACCGATTCACATCGCCGAAAATGATCCGCTGTTTGATGAGTGGTCGGGCGGCAAAGACAGCGATCCAGCCAAGGAACGGACTTGGGCCAACCTGCCCGAGCAACCGCAAGGACCGGAAGCGTACGAGCGACTTGGGAATGCGTTTGCGTTCCTGCTGACCAGTCCGGGGGCCCCTCTCATCTATTACGGAGACGAGTACGGACTGGCAGGAGGAGGCGATCCGGACAACCGCCGGGTGCTGTTCTGGTCCGACGGTACGCTGCGCGGTGCAGTGAGGTCTTGCCATCAGCTAGCACTGTTTGAGCGGGTGAAAAAGCTCGGACAGATTCGCAAGAGTCATCCAGCGCTCAGGCGCGGCATCCGGCAGACCCTGGAGGTTTCCGATGAACTCTGGGTCTACCAGATGGCGACCCAAAAGACCTGGCAGGGCCAAGCTCCAGAGACGCTCTACATCGCCATCAATCGCAGCGATCTACCCCAGACCGCGTGCGCACTACCCAGCGGCAAGCTCAAAGAGCTGATCGGGGACACCGCAATTGCTGGTCCCGCGATCGTGATTCCACCCCGCCAGACCCGCATCTTCATCGCGGAATAGCGCCGGACGGCTGCCGGTTCCTACAGCTCTTGGGTGGCCAGAAGCTGATAGGGACCAACGTAGCCCGTGGGACTTGAAACCACTGCGCAGTAGCTCTGTCCGGCGGTCACGGCGGCTTCCTGCTGCACCGGGCGGAGCGGGGCCAGCGGGGTCACACAGTCCGCACCCAAGATCGCAACCGAGACGGTCGATGGCGAAAGCCCTTGGCCCGGCGACACCGCCTGCACATACAGCCTGCCGGTCTTGGCTGCTTTCAGCCGCACATAATCGACATCGACGACACCATCGATTGCTCCCGCTTGCCCCAGACGCGGACCATCGAGCGACACATCCAGGAGCGGTGCCGTCGGACTGTCCGGAGTCGCCGGCTCTTTCAAGCTAAGCGTCATCACGGATGCCGCCCGGGCGGTCACGCTGTAGGTTGCGCCACCGCTCAAGCTGGTCGTGAGCACCGCCGCGTAGGAATCGCCTTTCGTCGGCACATACACGAGCGCCGTCTGCGTCAGCAGGTTGGTCGATACATAGAACAACTGACCCTCCCCAAAGCGGCCACTCGCGGGTGCTGTCGCCCCAAGCAGTGGACTCGATAACAGACCGCCTTCGACGGAAAAAGTCAGCGACACGAGCTGCGCATCCGCCGTGGTGGTCAGCTTGTAGAGGTTGCTCTGCTTTCCCGTGAGAAGCTTTTCCCCGGTCTGCGCCATCCCCAACACCAGCGACGTCGCCGCTCGCGCCGTCACCTGCGGCACTGCGGCACCGCTCGGTTCGAGCGAATACCCCAGCTTTTGCCCGGCCACCTCGCTGGTCGCATGCAGACCGAGCGGTCCAACGGCAGCGAGCGCATCGACGACCCCGTAGCCAACGATTCGACCGCTCAGCGCAGACACAAACAGGCCGCGTACGCCGCCGTCAATCCGCACCATGCTCCCGATTGGGTTGTCGCGATCGATGCTGCGGACGTTCCAATCGACAACGCCACCTTGTTCAACGGTCTTGCTGTTGCCGGAAGACTCGGCAGCGAGGGTTCCGGTCACCACCAGCGCGCCTTTGAGCGACACCGTCTCTTTGCCAGCGGTCGGCTGGCCGCTCGGGTCGACGGCGGCGCTCTCGACGGTGATGTCATGCGCCCCAAGTCGCACCGAGCTACCGGCCTCAATCGAGGCAATCAAATAGCCGGGGCCTTGGACCGCGATCTTGCTGACGGTAATGGACGGATCGTCGAAACGAACGGTGGTACCGGTCGCAAAGTGGGTGAGTAGACCGCTCACCTGGATCTGTACGGTGCGCTCGGCAAAGACGCCAGAGGGCAAGACACCGACAAGCTGCGCGGGCAAGGTTCCCGTCGGGCCTGGATCGCCCTTGGGGCCGGGCTCACCTTGCGGTCCGCTGGGTCCAGCGGTGGGATCGCCACAGCTTATCTGGGCGAACAGCGGAAGCACCAAGGGAAGGACGAAGCGAAGAGAGAGACTGCGCATGACGGCTCCAAATCACCAAGTGACGGCGGCCAGCGCGTCGACGCGACCGGCTCCAAATGAGTTGTTGGGAAAGAAATCGCTCGACACGCCACCGCACAACTCGGTGCTGCCAAGCGCGACCGTGGGTACAGCCGAAGCGACCAGCAGGGCCTTGGTTTCGGCAATGCGACGGGATAGCTCGGGACGAGCGGACCACAGCAGCGCAATCACCCCCACGACGTGCGGCCCAGCCATGGAGGTTCCGCTAAGACTCGCGTAGCGATTGCCCGGCAGAGCCGACCGCACCCGGACACCGGGCGCAACTAGCTCGGGCTTCATCCGCCCCGATCCATCGACGGTGACCGGCCCCCTACTGGAAAACCCGGCCAGCTTGCCGGTGGCATCGGTGGCACCAACGGAAAAGGTCGAGGCATAGATAGCCGGCCCATCGTTTACGGTGCTGCACGCCGGACCGGAGTTTCCTGCTGAGGCTTCGACGAAAATGCCGGCCGCTTGGGTGTTATCGACGATGAGTTTGAGGGTATTGACCGCGCAGCCTTCGCTCGTGGGACAGCCCCAACTGTTGTTCACGACATGGGGTCGCCGATCCGGGTCAGGCTTGCCACCGCTCTGGTCGGTGGGGGCGATGAAAAACTGAAAGCACTCGATGTAACGAGCCGGCGTGCCAGCCCCGCGCTCCATGTTGCGACAACCGATCCAGCGCGCTGCCGGAGCGACGCCAATCTGGTTGCCGAGTCCATCATCGCCAACCACGGTCCCGGTGGTATGCGTACCGTGGCCTTGATCGTCGCAGGGCACCACCGAGCTGCTGCCGCAGGGGTTGGTCATCGCCGCGCCATGAATCGAGTCGTGCCAGTTGTAGTCGTGCGAAACCGGACCGGCCACGGAATAGCCTCGGTATTGGCTCTTCAGCGCGGGATGGTCCCACTGCATGCCGGTGTCGGCGTTGGCAATGACGATGCCCTGACCGTACGAGCCCATCGCCCAGACCTGCGGGGCGCGCACCGCTTGCACGCCCCACTCGACAGCGGCGGTGAAGTAGGTCGGCGTCGGCTTCTCATCGGCAATCGAATCGGGCTCGATCCAGCGCTGGCTTACGTTGGCTTCGATGTGGCGAACATCCGGACGAGCCGCGACCGCACGCAACGACTCGCGGTCTAGGTCAGCAACGATCACGTTGGCGGCCCAAAAGCGCTGAAACGACACGCCACGCTGCGTCAGATACTCGATGAGCGGACCCTGACTCCGGTCGGCAACATCGCGCAGCGTCTGAAACACCAGCCAGCCGCGAGCACTCGCGTCGGTAAGCTGCTCGGCCTGGCGCAGATCCGCCTGATCTTCGAGGACAATCACCACCTGGGCTCGCCCGTGACTCTGCGCATCAGACCACGCCCGCGCTTCGACCTTGGGAATTGCCGACGGGGCAGCCACCGCCGCTCCCGACGAAATCAAACCCACCGACAGCGAGAAAAGCGCGCCGATCCTCAGCAGACGAACCGACTCTCCGACAGAACAAACGAACGGCATATCGCTCCATAACACAGGGCTTGGCAGCGCATACGCTGGAAGTTCGCTGCGGAATAGGCGAGCCCTGCTAGCATGACGCCGATAGAGAGGCACCCATGCAGATTGCTCGTTCCGTCCCGTCTGTAGTACTCGCGACGGCCCTGCTGTTTGGCTGTAGCGGTGGCAAGAAGCCGCCCACGTTGGCCGTAAGTAAGCCCGCTCCCCTTGCGATTTCCGTCCCCGCCCCACCTGAGTCAAAAGACCTATGGGGCTACGCCAAGCTCAAAGATCCAGCGGCGGTGGCGACTCGGCTGCTCGGTCCGCTGACGCAGCCGATGCTGCTGTCGATGGGACTCAGTCCATCGGACCTAAAGCCGGGCAGCGTGGCCTCGCTGTACGTCTGGGATCCCGAGGACAAACCGCTTCTGGCCGCCCCGTCTGCGCTGATTGTGCCAATCCCGACCGAGGGCGAGCGCGCTCAAGAACTTTCACGGGTGTTTCCCGATTCGCAGCGCTCCGCAGTGCCCCAAGGCACGCTGTTTCTGCTCAATCCGGCGACGCAGGCCAAGGTGCAGACCCAACGGGAGTCGCTGATCAAGCTGGCCGCGGCGCAGAGTCCGTTCGACGTGGTGCTGTACGCCTACCTAGACCCGATTTTGCAAAAACACGGCGCGACGCTGCGAGAGCTGCTCCGCAAAGCCAGCACGGCCGGACAGCAGCCAGCCGTGCCGGGCACCCAAGAGTCGGTGAGCAAGCTGTTCAACCAAGCCGTCGACTCACTGGTCGAGCTCAAGTCGGCAGCGGTGGCCGCGAACCTGTCGGACAAGGCGCTGGAGCTTTTGCTCATCACCGAAAACAAAGCGGCAACCACCAAGGCCGAGCCGTATGCGGTGCCCGATTTGGTGCAGTTTTTGCCTCCCGCGCACCTGCGGTTTCAGTGGAACACCCGCGACATGCAGAAGTTCATGGACTTCTACATGAAGACCTACGCGCCAATGCTGGACTCGCAGCCGCCGCTCAAGGAAGCGATGCAAGCGGTGATGCGCGAGTGGCACAAGGCCGGGCAAAAGATGTCGATGTCTGCGGCTGTCACGGTGGGTGGCGAAAGCTTCCTGCAGATGACCTCGATCATGAAGGTCGATGATGGCAAGGCAGCGATGGCGGCGATGCGCAACGGCTTCAAGCTGCTCCAATCGCCAGACATGAAGAAGTCGTGGGAACAGCTTGGCATCGAGATGCAGAGCACTTCGACCCAAGGAGTACGCAAGCTCCACGGCTGGCCCGTCGACCGCTACGAGTACAGCTACAAGGTCGTCAAGCCCGAGATGAAACAGGCGCAGGCCATGTTCGACAAGCTCTCGAACATGAAAATGGAGGTCGTTCAGGTGGGCGGCTACCTGGTGTTTGCGATGGGCGGTAGCGTCGATCAAGCGGTCAATGCGCTGATGACCGGCAAAGGCGAGTTCCCGACCGAGGCCCAGAGGCGGTTCCCGGCGGGTGGCGCAGCCTATGTCGATATCGACCTCCAGCGGATTGTCCAGACCGTCGAAAAGCAGCTCGGACGACCCATCGGCGTCCCGCTCCCCCAAGGGGCCGAGGTGGTGTCGGCGGCATCGTTTGATGGGGGCCCGGCCAGCCAGTACCAGCTTCACGTGCCAAAGCCGCTCGTCGACCTCGCCATCGGAGTACTCATCAGCAACATGCAAAGTCGCAGCCGTCCGCACGACGACTTTGGCTACGATCCCGCCGGTCCGATGGGTCCACCATCGGGCGCGCCACCTCCGTAGACCCACTCCTCGCACTCCACCCTACGCAGCACGCGCCGCCGGTATCGACTATGCTCGCAACCATGCCAGAGCAAGCGGTGACGGTGCTGCATTCGCTGGGGGGACTGCTTCAATATCAGTCGCTGGTGATTGCAACGGTCCTCGGTCTTTTGGGGGGCTGCGGGCTGCGAGCGCTGCTGCTTGTCGCACTCGATCGAGGTCAGAGCTGGCCGCGCATCGGGGTGAGGGCGCTGGTGGCGGCGGCGTATGGAGCGCTGGCCTTCGGCTATGCCGGGCTGCTCGCCAAGACGATCACCTGGGATCGTCGTCACGTCGTGGCGCTGAGCCTTGGGGCCGGGCTGATGATCGTAGGACTATTGTTCTGGCGGCTCGTGCTCGGTTCGGTGCCACGCCTGACGCTGACCGGCTGGCTGCTGCGAGCCGTGCTGCTGCTCTCGGTGGTGGTGCTGATGCTGCTGTCGCTGATGCGCGCCGGGTTTCTCAACCTGACCACCGACCTACCGGTGCTGCGCCTCGAAGTCACCGGAGAGACGCGACCCCAGACCGTCCGTTTTGCGGCCCCCGACCAGCCGATGCAGGAGCTGTCCCTGCGAGCCCATCGCGTCCTGTTTCGGAGCCCGAGCGGTGAGCTGCTCACCGAAGAGTGGATCTATGGCGACCAAGTGGCCATCAAAGGCCGCGTGCTGCGCCTGCATCCGCTGCTGAACTCCATCGGCATTCCCAACTGGTTCGAGCTTCAGTTCCTGCACAACGGCTACTTCACCGCCGAGCGTCACAGCAGCCAGCCGCATGTGGCCCGCAAGCTCGTAATGGGTGGCTCGCTCACGGTGGCACCTGAATGGCAGCCCCAGCGGGACCGCATCCTGAACTGGCTTCAAACCCGCCCCGAGCAAAGCCAGTGGGCGATTCGGGCCGCGACGAGCGAGTCGACCTATTTCCCGCTCATCGACGCGCAAGGCCAGGCCCACAAGCACACCTTCGAGCTGGTGCTCACCCCAGGTGGCCTCACCGGGAAGTAAGCGCTACTCCGTTACCTCACTCGGTACCCAGGTGCCGTGGAAGCCGAAGGGAACGCGCTGCCGGGTCCGAATGACCGCCACCGGCTCGGCCTCGATCTGCTGCGCATCGAGGATGAGCAGGTCCGACACGCCCTCATCGGCATGATAGACCGTGCTCATCAGGTAGCCGTCGCCCTCGTCTGCGCCCTCCGCTCGCGGCACGAACAGCGCTTCACCGGTGTAGGTCGACCTGCCGAGCCTCCGAAACTGAACCTGCCCCGTCTTGAAATCCACCTTCCCGATGGCGTTCAGGTGGCCCCGTCCACACGTCTCGCCGACTCGCGCCCCGATCCAGCCATAGCGATGACGACGCATCGCATAGCGCGGGTCGCAGACCGGAAACTCACAGGGAGTCTCGTCGATCTTGGTCTCGCTCAGTTGACCCGTCTCAAGGTCGAGCCGCAGCCGCGTCAGTTGCCCCGGTGTCGATTCATCCAGCACCGGGCTCGCCCCCTCGGGCGGCAGGTCGAACAGCGGCAGGCGCGCATACTTTACGACGTCAAGCACCACCGAGCTTCCTTCGTCGTAGGCATTGAGCGGATGAAAGATGTAGCAAGGTGGAATCGAATACCAGCGCAGCGGGGCCGACGGACTGTCCCTGTCGACGACGCCAATCCGTGCGCCGCGGGAAGGCTCCCAGCGAATCACGTTGGGATCTTTGACGTCCTCCATGTGCAGCACCGCCGGGAGATGATAAAAGACTGCCCGCGTCTCGGTGACGCTAAAGTCGTGCATCATCGCGGCGTAGGTCGTCTCGAATTCACGCTTGAGCCGGAGCTTGCCGTCGCGACCAATGACGTAATAAGTCAGCCCGCCCCGGTCACCCCAGTAGCCTAGGGTGTAGATGGCCCCGGTGGTCGGCTCGATCTTCGGGTGGGCGAGCATGCCGCCCTTGGTCAGATCGATGGCCCCGTCGAAGTCAAAGCGGCCGAGCGTCTCGAGTGTGCGCGGATCGATCTCGTGCGCGCCCGAGCCTTCGACGAGAGTTAGCAGTCGACCGGCCAGAAGCTGGATGCTGGTATTGCTGCGATCCATGGCGCGCAAGATGCGAGCAATCACATCCATCGACGGCTTCCTCCCAAGAGCCCCCAGCGCTTGCAGCTTGAGCAGCTCGACCGCGGAAAAACCCAGGCCGAGCAGGCCCAGAATGGAAGTCGAAGTCGCCAGATCACGCAGCCCGCCAAACAGTGCCCTGCCAGCCCGCTCCTCGATCTGAAGCTTCTCGGTGCGCACCCAGCGGTTCTTGTGGTGGACCCGTCCGCCGTCCATGAAGAAGGCATCGATCATGCCGTCGCCGTCGAACCAGTGGTACAGGCTGCGATTCGGCGGCGGAAAACGCGGGGCCGGACTCATCCGATACAGCGTGCCGCGGAGGGTCTGCGGAATCGCCCCGGCGATGACATCAAGCGACGGAGTATCAGCCTCATACCCAACGGGGGCGAAGTTGCCTTCCAGGTACGGGTTGGGCCGCGACGACTGCGGCGGCCGAGGCCGTTTTTGTTCCAGAGCCACCAGCAAGCTTTCCAGAATCGCCATCAGGTTTTCTGCTCCCAAGTACGGTGTCGCAGCGAGTCTAACGTCAGCCGAGCCAAGTGGTGATGCCGCACTACGAGTTCTCTGAAGTTCGTCGAACGCGTCCGTTGCTCGCTGCCAACACCATTCGAGCCGCCAGAGTTCCCGCGTCAGCCGTTGCAAACGCCATTCAACCCGCCAGAGTTCCCGCGTAAGCCGTTGCTAACACCATTCGACCCGCCCAAGTCCCCGCGTAAGCCGCTGCTGTAGCCATTCGAGCCGATTGAGCGCGCCCATGAGCCGCTATTGGCAGCCCGCCACGGTGGTGAGCGGCCGAAGCTTGGCGCAGCCCGCTTGGATGAAGTCGTGGTCGCCAACCTGATAGATACGAGCTTCCCCTTCGCTTAGCATGACCACGAGCTGTCTGCCGTCCGCGCCCAGTTCCGCTGAAAGAGGCACTTTGGGTAGACCCGTCAGTGCAAACACCAAGCTGCCATCGCGATACGACCAGACCCGGACCGATCGATCGGCGCTGGCCGTAACGATGTAGTTGCCATCTTGCGAAAACGCTGCTGAGTTGACTGCCCCCTGATGGCCAACCAACGAATACAGCGTCTCTCCTGTCGTAGTGCCAAATACTGCCACCGAACCATCGTCTGCCGCAGACACCGCCGTAGCGTCCTTCGTCGCATGCGATAGTGCAACGGTCCGCACTTTTGCCGGGTGTTCGCGAAGCAGCCGCAGCCGCTCGCCACTGACGGCATGCCACCACTGCACCCGTCGACCCGCTGCTGATAACACCTTCTGGCCGTTCTGCGACAAATCGACCGCTGTTACCTGTTCGAGATGTGGGAGCTTGGCCCCTACGCTAAAGACCTTCTGGCGCAGATACTGCACAGTGGCAGACTGGCCCATCCCCAACACCACCGGATAGCCTTTCTCGGGCAAGTCATCATCTGGCGAATCCAGCCCTGCCATCGCACGGACTGGCTCCGTGGTCGATAGCTCACCGAGCCGCTGACCATCCGCACCAAAGGCAATCACCTGCTTATCCGTAGACACCAGCACCTGGCTGCACTTCGACTTCACGGCCACCGTCCGAACCTCAGTCCCCTCTGGCAGCGCAAACTCTGTCGATAACGAGTTCCCTTCTCCATCCCACAGGGCCAAACCGCTGGTCGCAGATGTCAGAAAGAATCGCCTGCCACGCCCCCCGCTAGCAGAAGGACAAAGCTTTAGCGCCGACAATCCGGGCTCGCGCACCCGTCGAAACGGCAGCCGCAGCCCGCCCTTAGATACCGCCATCACCGCTTGCCGCAGTTGCAACGACTCTGCTTGAGACAATGCATCGGTTTTCTTGCTGATGTCTTCAACCAGTGCCCGCAGCGCCAGTTCTTCCTTCAGAAGAGCTGGTGCTCCCGATTTGGCATGCAACTCTAGTAGTCGATTTGTAATAATGAGCCGATCCGCCTCCTGCTGCTGGCGAGAGCTCTCCAGTGTCTCTCGCTGGTCCTCTTTGCGAGTGAGCGCCTTTTCAAACGACTCCCGCTTTTGCTTGAGCTGATCCAACTCCCGAATCACTACTTTGCCTTTGCGTTTCAATCGATGTAGCTCTTTCTCTTTTGCGACAAGCTCAGAGCGGATTTCGTTGAGACTTTGGAGTAAATCCTGTGCCTCCTGTTCTAGCTGTCGGATCTGTTCTTTGAGTGTGTTGATTGTCTGCTCGGCAGAGTCATGATAACGCCTAAGCTCAGCGATTTCATTATCTCTAGCTATCAATTTTTCATGTTCAGCCTGTGATTCACTTTTTTCGACCCAGAGATACACTAGCAAAAAAACAACCGTAACAGACAAAGTAAGAAACATCGCAAGAGCAGACACAACGACAATTCTAGCACGACGCTCACCCTTGGACCTAATCTTTCTACTGATGGCCATAAATTCAGCCAGATCAGCAGGTAAATTCTGACCGCTCTCTGCGATCTCATGAAACACACGCTCTTCATCTGATCGAGACAATGCAAACGATTGATCACCCCCTTTTGCGCAATACGAAAACAACTTATTGGTCAGCCAGTCTGGTGTCTGATCCCGTTCTTGAATCCACCTGGACCCGAACACCTCGCGGAATATGCGATTGCGAACGGTCAGCCGCTTCTTGCCGCCCTCCGACAGCACCTTGACCATCCCCGACAAAAGCAGTAGCGATTGAAGCCGATCTTGTGGTGCGTATTCGACCTGATGAGCCGCATACGCCTTTGTACCGGATAGATAAATTCGCCGATACAAAACCACTACATCATGACGGTCATGATTGTCTCGAATGTGCTCAAACTGCGCTTCAGCATAGGACAAATTGGAATCTTTTGATCCCGCAAAGAACAGCTCTGACACGACCTCTTGGACGTTTTTGGCAATCGCCGCCAAGTCTTTGGCAGCACCCTGGGCCTTCAGGGGCTGATCCGTCAGCCGCTGACACACTTTCTGGGTCATATACGGATGGCCGTCGGTCCAGCCCATGATCTCGGTCAGCCACTGCTTCGAGTCACCAGGAAGCGAAGCCAGCCCCGGCTGCAGCGCTGCGGCCTGCAGGATGGTAAAGTCTTCTAGCTCGATTGCCGCATGGTCGAGATTAAAAGGCGACCGCAGCGCATCGCGGATCAGATCCTCTGGATTGGCGACTCCAATCAAACAGAACGTCAAGCGCGGCTTCTGACTATAGGAGCCGCGTGCCTCTTCGTACAGCGCACGAATCGAGGCAAAGAACGAGTCCGCAGAAAATTTAAACTCGCGCTTCAGCACCGTGTCGATCTCATCGAAAAAGATGACGACTTGGGAACTGACCTTGAGCAGCACCTCTTCGGTAAAAAAGCTCGTCCACTGGTTCACGGGACCACTGTGGGCATGGCGCGCCAAGAACTCTGGGACGCAAGCGGTCAGCCCCAGCTCGGCAGCAGTCCGACGGATGAGGCTGCGATACCAGTCCGCTTCCGGTTCGCAACCGATGGTTTGGAAGTTGACATGTGCTACTTGGACATTGGGCTGTTGCCGCAGCGCACCCATCGCCCGCATCCGCAGGCTCGACTTGCCAATCTGGCGCGGCCCCAGGACATAGCAGAGTCGACCCCGTAGCAGCTCGGCCACCAAGCGTGTGTCCGCTTCACGCTCGACGTAATACGACTCACCCACCCCCAGCACACCGCCCGCTACGAAGCGAAGCGGTGGTTTGGGATCGACTCGCCGGTTGTCGTCTCGTGAGGCCATGGCTCGGTCTTCCTACAGATTCG
>JBGAUT010000022.1:0-88321 GCA_044228505.1 Polyangia bacterium
GCAGGTGTAACTGCTGGGCTGGCCGCTGGCTCCGCAATCGGTGCCGCCGCAGGTACCACCGCCGGTACCATCGCAGGGGCAGGACTCGGGTTCACGGATGCTGCGAGCGCCGATACATCAATGAGCTGTGCGCAGCTCTGCTGCGTGATTTGCAAGACCCGACCGAGTTGCGCGGCAGGAAGCGTCAGCAGCACGGCCTGGTTGGCGTTGGCTACAAGGAGTAGCAGCCAGCTATCTCCGCTGAGACAGATCGCGTGCTGACGGCTATCGGACAGCGTGACTCCCTGGCGATGCATAAACTGGAGCAACTGGTGCGCGATCTGACAAGCGTTGCTCGCATCTGTGATCGACTTCAGACCGGTGTTGATAGTCGCCACGGGCCACAACTGACCGGGACTGCCGATTAGAAACTGCCAGGCATCGCTGGTTCCCTGTGGTGGTTGCTGAAAAAGCTGAGAGGTGACGTCTTCGCGCAGGCTCAGTCCGTCTGGGCGGTTCAGCAGTAGCTCGATCGGAGAAAACCGGAGGTTGGCCGAAGCGCCGAGTGTCGTTCCGGGGGGGCTCTGTTTGACCCGAACCGGACTTGAACCCAGTCTGCCTGCCAGTCCGCGAAGACCCCGGGCGGTCAAGTCCAGTAGCGCGCTGCGATCCTGCTCCAAGACCTCGGGACGGGGAAACTCTTCGCGGCCAGGTTGCAGAATCTGCTGTTGTTGAAAGCGTCGCAGCAAGGCACCAATGGTCGGAGACGCTTGATCCAACAGGCGATCCACAAAGAACAAACCATCGATGGAAAGCCCGAACAAAAGATGACGCTGGGAAACAGGTAGTGACGCGATCCGCAGACCCTTGCGCGACAGTACTTCCAGTTGCATGTCGCCAGCTATCTGGGCGACCTGCGCCAACAGATCGAGCATGCTACGCAGAGGTGCCGGTAGTACGTTCACAGATGGATCTGCGGCGTCGGGACCCCGATCGTGACCAAGTCCACCACGACTTGGTCGAGGCACAGTAAGGGGCTGGTCTTTGGCCTCAGTACTCACCCCAGACGCCGGAGAGGATGCTTTTGGATCGTGATTGTCCTGCATGCTGTCACGTCACTCTGTGGAAATAGGTTCTCCATCTATGGACCAGTGCTGTGCAGAACCAGTCACCTCAGCTCGTCCAACACTTCCTCTTGTTGCAGCGGCAGCCGACGCTCAAAGAAACTAGCCCATGGTCATTATGAAAGAAAATCGATAGAAAAAGATAGGGCAGAAAGTGTAGTACGCTATCGCTTTGATTTAATTGCTATTTTTGAATTTAAGACCCTAAAATCACTGACCCTACGCGAGTTTGGCGAATCCAAGTACGGGCCGAAAGGGGGCCGGTCTCACCTGTGTTCTTCATTCATTGCTGGCCGTGTCAGGACTAGCAAACTGGATGGCATCCCGTAGTTGCTCGAGGGTGTAAGGCTTAGGCAAGAACAACCTGGCTTGGCTGGGAAGATCGCCTGGCGCAAGTGACTCATCGGAGTAACCGCTGGTCAAGATGGCAGTCACCTTGGGATGTAACGCTCTCAAGCGATGTAGTGTCTCAATGCCACCCATTCCCCCTCGTATGGTTACATCCAGCAATACCAAATCAAAGGCTTTTCCGTGACTTATGGCCTCTTGATATGAGGCAATAGCAGCTTCGCCATTCTTGACCGACACAACGGTATGACCTAGAACCTGAAGCAGTGCTTGACTGGTGGTGAGCACATTCTCATCGTCATCCAATAGAAGAACTCGCAGGACCTTCTTCGAATCCGACGGACACTCTTCCGGTGCTACCTGCTCGATGCTGTCGCTGGCCGGAAGAAAGATCGTGACGGTCGTGCCCTCTCCCACTGTGGACTTCACATCGATGTAGCCCCCATGCTTGCGAATGACGGCATAGGTCGTCGCCAGACCAAGCCCGTTGCCCGTGGACTTGGTGGAAAAGTACGGATCAAAGATCCTGTTCATATTCTCTTCCGCAATGCCGACACCGGTGTCGCGAACCGTCACCGAAACCCAGCGACCCGGCGACAGAAGCGGAGGCAGTCCTTCGGCTGGTGTGGTTACATTGCGTGCCACGACGCAAATGTTACCTCCCAACGGCATCGACTGATCGGCGTTCAGGACTACGTTGTAGATGACTTGGTGGATTTGTCCTTCATCTACTTCTGTAGCCCACAGAGCTGGGTCGATGCTGATTTCGCAGCTCGCTTTGGCACCGCTGAGAATGAAACTGGTGGCCTCTTCGATGAGCGGGCCCAGCACGATGCGGCGTTTCTGTAGCGTTGCTCCTTTCGAGAATCCGAGCAGCTGTCGCGTCAGTTTGATCGCCAGGTGCAGCGAGTGCTCCACCGACTCCAATCTGCGCAAAGACTCCTCTCTGTTGTCGTAGGACCAGCGCGCCATCGAGATGTTGGCGTAGATGGCTTGCAGCAAGTTGTTGAAGTCGTGGGCAATTCCGCCCGCAAGCGTGCCGATCGCATCTAGTTTTTGTACTTTGATTCGTTCTTGCTCTAGCAAAGATCGCGCAGTGAGATCGGTTAGGAACAGGACCATGCACTGTTCACCTTTCAGATCGAGCACCACTGTCTTGATTCCGACATGCAGAGCGGAACCATCTTTGCGCCGGAACTCACCAGTGTCGGCCATGAAGGATGGAATGCTCTGCCCAAAGCGTTGACGAGACACGGGAGAGGCCAACTCTTCCAGCTTGTGTCCGGCCAGCTCCTCCAGCGAGAACCGCAGCATTTCGCACGCCTTGGGATTGGCGTAGCGAATGGTGCGAGAGTCGATAGAGAAGACCAAGATTCCTTCGGTAGAGGCTTCGATGATGGCCCGGAATCTGGTTTCGGAAGCGCGCAGCAGTTCTTCTGTTTCGCGACGCTGACTGACGTCCGTCAACATCCCGAACGCTCCGAGGAACTCGCCGCGATCGTTCATGAGCGCTTTGGCGGTGGTTTGCAACCAGCAGGCGGAGCCGTCTTTTCTTCGAAAGCGAGCCTCGTAGCGTTCATCACGTCCGAGGCGGCGGGTCTGCATCCGAGTTTGAAACTCTGCAAGGTCTTCTGGGAAGACGAAATGTGAGATTTTGGCTCCAAGCAGTAGCTCACGTTCGCAACCTAGAAGCGCTGCCATCTGTTCGTTTGCAAACGTAGTCTGAAAGTCTCGATCGACTATCCAGATTCCTTCACTCGCGGTCTCCACGAGCTGTAGGTACTGCTGTTCGAGTCGGATACGATCCTCCTCCGAGCGCTTTTGAGCGCTGATGTCTATCGCAAGTATGACCGCTCCGATGATCTCGCACTCGTTGTCACGTAGCGGAGTGTAGAGCATGTAAAGCAGGCGATCCTCGCATCGTCGTTCACAGCTTGCGGTCTTTCCGGACACCGCCTGCCGAAAGATCTCAAGGAATGTTTGACCTGTCTGTCCGTGCTCGGCTCGTCCAACGTAGGTGCCTTCCAGCTTGTCTCGCGAGGTGCCGAGCAGATTGAGAAGGAGTCCTTCTGCGACGCGGTACCGCATGTCCTGATTGACAACCAACACCGCTGCATCAGGAATCGATGCGGCAATGGTTCGATACAGGGCTACGCTCTGTCGCAGCGCCTCTTCGGTCCGCTTCCGCTCGGCGATTTGAAACTGCATCGACTCATTGAGTGCCGAGAGTGCTGCGGTTCTCTCGATGACGCGTTGCTCAAGCTGCTGAGACAACTCCGTGAGCTTTCGTTCGGCGAGCTTCTGCTCACTGATATCATCGAGAACGACAATGCATGAGCGTGGGGCCTGTGTAGGGTCGGCCAGCAGACTGGCTGTGACCTTGACGCTTCGCTGTTGCTCTCCGGAGAGCTGATAAGATGCATACCAATAGCTATTTTTATTCGCTCCCTGACGCAGTCTACCAAAGTGCATGGCTTCGGTACCCAGCTTGGCCGATGCCTGTTCCAGAACTGCTCCCAGTGAGGTAAACAGGGTTCCTGATAGATCTTCGCCGGGTCGTCCCACCAGCCGTGCGAGTTCGGCATTTATCCGGCGGATTTGTAGCGTCTCTAGATCCACCTCTGCGACGCCCACTCCTGCCTGTTCGAAGATGCAACGGAATAGGCACTGATAGGCTGTCGCTGGCGTGCTCTCCGGTTTGCCTTGTTGAATCGGGAGTACAGGTCGCGGTGTGGGTAGGTCCATGCTCTCTCCGATCTAGCGACGTTGATGAAGGATCTCCGCGCAGCGTCCCTGGCTATAGCGAGCGGCGGTGGTATTAGCGTGCAGTACGGATCAGCACGTAGATCACCAAACAGGCCATCAGCATCGCGATTGCGACCACAACGGTACGTATGATGTTTGATGGCTCTCTCAACACGAGCTGACTGTCCGTTGGCGATGACTTTGGTGGCACAGAGGGACGTTTGCTGACCTGGTTGGGCTGGCGGGACTGGGCCCCCACTCCCTTGGTTGACTCGTCAGAAGAGGCATATGGACCCACTTCGTCACTGGACGGAGCATTCACTACGGAAATCGCACCAGACGAGATCGCGTTCTTGCGTCTCGCGGATACTTCGCTCTGAATCCGTCGAGCGGCGCTATCCAGTCGCTTGCGAATCTCCAGGAGGGAAGGGAATCGGTCGGTCGGCTCCTTGTGGAGCATGCGATCGATGATCTCAGAAAGCTCGCTGTCGAAGTTTGGGTCGAGCGAGAGCAAGGGAATGGGCTGGTCTTCGAGCTGCGCATGAAGCAGTTCATCTAGGGAGTCACGCTCGAACGGAGGATGCCCACAGGCGGCGTGATACAGCGTTGCCCCAAGGCTGTACATGTCCGCTCGAAAGTCGATTTTGTCCGGTGTAGTAATTTGCTCGGGTGAGATGTATTGCGGGGTGCCACTGATCAGCCCGGCACGGGCTAGTTCATCGACGGTGCGGCCGTCACTGGCGCGATGGGTGGCAATTCCGAAGTCGGCCAATTTCGCCAATCCATCCTTACGAATCAGGATGTTGTCCGGCTTGACGTCTCTGTGAAGCAGTCCGTTGCTACTGGCTACGTCGAGTGCGGCGGCTACTTGGGCTCCGATCTGTGCGACCCGAAGAGGTGGCAGATGTCCCATGTTCTGGATCATGCCCTGCAAGCTCAGCTCCCCCACGTATTCGAAGACGATATAGGGGGCGCTGTCGCGTACTGCGATGTCGAGTACGCGGACGATGTTGGGATGCTCCAAGCGAATGAGGATCTGAGCCTCACTCAAGAAACGCTGGGTGCCAAGCGGATCGTCTTTCATCGCCTCGCGCTTGTAGGATTTGATTGCAACCGGAATGCGTAGCAGTTTGTGAAAGGAACGGAAGATGGTCGCCGTCGCACCTTCACCCAGTGACTCCTCCAGGTAATAGCGGTCGATATACGTGCCGACTTTGGGATCTCCACCGAGTGCAGATGGCTTGAGCGGAAGGAGATCGGGAGCAGAGTTTACCGAGAGCTGAATCTGCGGGTCGGAATAGGCAAACGGACCGCTGGTTGGCCCAGAGACCTTCTTGTCTTTCTTTGGCTTTGCCGGAAGGTTCTGCGGATCGGCCACCGGCAATGGTGCCGCTACAGCAGGGGATGGCACCGCCACGGAGCGAGGGGGTCTGGACACGGGCCGCTCTGCCACGGCCACTGCCACGGCCGCTGCTGCTGGAACCGGAACCGCAGCAGCCACAACACCAGGGGGAACAGCTTTCGGCGGAGAGGAATCGTTTACGGCTGGAGTGCTCACCTCGACCAGAGGTGACTTCGGATGCGCTCCGCTGGCTTCCTGTTTCATACCGGCGGCTGGGCCGACGGCTCTAGATCCGAGGATGTGTCGAAGCTCTTCCTCTGATGCTCCAAGAAATCCCCGTCGACCAGAGCCTTTCTTAGGTTTTGGCGGCTCGGCAGTGGGTGGGGCCGTCTTTTCGAGGGCAATCGGGAGCGGTGGTTCCTTGGGTTCCGTTTCCTTGGGCGGCAGTGCCGCAGATATCGCAGGCTGTGGCTGGGTGGGCGGCGTGACCTCTGGCGGTGAATCGGCGCTCAGCGGTGACGGTGGGTCGAGGCCTGCGCCGGGGACGGGTATTTGCGCGGCGGCCGTTTCTGTCGGTTCGGATGCTAGCTCGGACTGAGGCTCACTTTTTTCACGGCGACGAGGCTTGACCCTGATCCCAAGGACCGTACGAATCTCATCTGGGGACGATGACAGGTAGCCCTTCTGGGCGGTAATCAGCATCTTTGCGGTCGTGCGATCGATTAGCGCCTTGCTTGCTAGGAAGTCGGTGAGTGAGCCGTGGTTGCTCCACTCGACCAGCAGACGATCAACCTCGTCACTGGTCAGACCTCGTCTCTGTTCGAGATACTCTCGGAGAAGCGGGTCGATATTGAGCGACTCTCTCATTGCGTGGCCTTGATCTACCGTGGGAGTAAGGGTTCCCCTTAGGATATCTTGCGACGACAACGTGATTTCGAAAAAATTGGAAGGTCTCGGAAGCACAGAGAAAGAATGGATTGATCCGAGACTTGATCCACCCACAGCCTGGGTAGCAGCAAACCTAGTCCTTCCTGTGTCTAGTTTTACGCACCACGAACCACGTAGCGACGCGGGGGGTGCCTCCGCGTCAGTGATTACACAGGCTTAATGGGTCTTAGCTGATCGTAGGAGTCGCCGAGCATTTGCAGATCGCTGGCGATCTGGGTCAATCGTAGCCGGGTTGGGCCAAATAGTCCCTTGCCGCTGTCGAGAACCAAGACCAGCACGAGCGACGTTTCAAACGGCGGAGCAACGAGAAGGTGATACAGCCCACCCTGGTTCACGGACAAATCCAGTGGCAAGCCGGGCCGATGAAGGGACCGCAGCAGCCATAGTTCCTTGAGGAGCACACTGGCTTGTGGCAGCAGTCCGTGAATTCCAAAGCTCCGATTCTGGCTCATATCAAGCAGGGCTGTACCGAGGCAACCGGGGATCTGCTGCATTGCAAGCAGGATTTTGGCATAGCGCTGTTGCTCGGTCTCGGCTGCCGGAATAAAGACACGTTCCCATTCTGTAAGAAGAGAGTCCGCACTCTTGAGAGCCTGTTCGCTATCGGTGGATTCCGTCGGAGTCTGCGATAGGTCGGCAGCCAACTGTCTAGGTAGTACGGACGCCAGCGGATAGGTATATACGGGTTCCTCGCTCCTCTCCGCCGGGAGAAACAGGACGTCTGCTTTGGAGAGACGGCAAATCTGCTCTAGCTTGCGACGGAGCCAGGACTCGATCGCGCCACGCAGCTCGCTCTCCGAGGTATGCCCGCGCTCGATCAGTTCGTGGTAGAAGTCAGTTCCGGTGTCGCGGCAGGACTGGAGCACGGTGTCGACAGAGCCCTTGTTCATGTTGAGCTCTTGACCGAGCTGCTCAAAGAAGGAGGCGGTGTCTTGACTCACATAGGCCCACGAGACCCTGCCTTGACAGAATGTGATGTAACCAACCGTGTCGCCCTCCCGCACCGCGACATCGCCGCCGCCGCTCGCCTCTGCTTCTCTGAGAGCGGCCAACAGTCGTCCAGAGGAGCTAACCTGTCCATCGACGAGCCGCGAAGCCACGCGGAGTCTAGCGAGCAGGACATCGGGATGATAGGGCTTGGGAAGGAAGTCATCCGCACCAGCCTCCAATGCAGCAATGCGGTGCTCATCGGGGTGGACGCCACTTATCAACAATACGTGAACGTAGTGGTCCAGAAAATCCCGTCGAATCGCTCGGCAGAGCTCGATTCCGGTCATGCATGGCATCTCCCAATCGAGCAGCGCGATCTGTGGAGCTGATGGCTGTTTCAGAATGTGTAGTGCCGACGCTCCATCCTCTGCAACCAAGACATCATAACCGTGTGAAACGAGTAGCTGCCTGAGGAACTCCCGATTGGGCGCGTCGTCATCTGCCACCAGGACACGCATGGATGCTCTCTCTCTCATTGCTGCCACTGTGCTTCCCCCCCTAACGAGCACGACCGAATGCGGGTGCCGATCGGGCCAAAATTATGTCAACAACCGACCCGGAATACAATGGAAGCAGGGATGGCCGAAGTGGTGGCCCTCGGTTCCAGCCCGTAGGAAGTAGCGACCCATTTTGACCTGGCCGTACTGCGACCACGAGTGTACGTGTCACGAGTACACCTCCGCTTGGCTCCGCTGGCGAGGACTACGAGGCCAGTTGGACAGCGTCGGTGGGCGAAGTCTTGATGACGAAGAGTCCGCCTTCGTTGAGAGCAACCTGCAGCGCATCGGGCATGGTCCCATCGGCTAGGTGTTGCAGCACGAAGGACGCGAGCAGTGGTAGCAAGTGTTCCCGGATGATGTGATCGGCGTTGCGGGCTCCAGTCTCTGCTTCCTGGCAGCGCGCCGCGATCGCAGCTACTACCGCATCGGCGAAACTCAGGTGCGCTCCGTGACTGTCCTGCATTCGCGCCGCAACATGACTGAGCTTGAGCGCAATGATCTGATGAAGTACCTCGCTGGTAATTGGGAAGTACGGAACCACAGTCATGCGGGCAAGCAACGCTGGCTTGAAGTGGCGATTTAGCGCTGGACGTAGTGCCTTGCCAAGCTCGTCGGTACTCGGGGTCCGCTCGCCCTCGGCAGCAAGCCTCATCGTGACATCCGAAGCCAGGTTCGAGGTCATAAAGATCACAGTATTGCGGAAGTCCACCACCCGACCTTCGCCGTCTGCGAGCATTCCCTTGTCGAACACCTGATAGAACAAATTGAGTACTTCGGGGTCTGCCTTTTCGACCTCATCGAGTAGCACCACAGAGTATGGACGCTGCCGCACCGCCTCAGTCAGCACGCCTCCCTCTCCGTATCCTACATAGCCTGGAGGTGAGCCAATCAGCCGCGAAACGGTGTGCTTTTCCTGAAATTCCGACATGTTGATGGTAACCATGAAGCGTTCACCACCAAACAGCAGATCCGCGACTGAGAGTACCGTCTCGGTCTTGCCGGTTCCACTCGGCCCAACCAGCAAGAATACTCCAAGCGGTTGCCGGGGATCTTGCAGTCCGGCCCGCGCATTGCGCAGTCGTCGTGCGATCGCGACAATCGCGGCATCCTGCCCCCTGATCCGTTTGCAGAGTCTCTCCTCAATCGCGTGTACTGCCGACACATCATCACGGACCATCTTTCCCACTGGAATGCCGGTCCAGTCCGCGACCACTGCGGCTACCGTCTCTGGATCGACCTCCACGGTCAAAAGCGGGGTTTCCTGTTGCAGCGCACGGAGTTCCTGCAGCGCTTGTGCAATGGCCGCACCGATCGATTCAGCGGACTCCTCGGCGGTCTGCACAGTAGGAGCAGCAGAGGGATCTTCAGTGGCCAGGTACTTCGGCACTGCCGCCGGCTGGGCATGAATCGCTACTGGCTTCGAACTGTCCTGTGCGCGCTGTAGCTTGGCCTGTCTTTTGCGTAGTTCGACGACGCGATCTGCGGCGGTCGCTTCCTCGCGCCAGCGGGACTCCAGGGCATTTCGCGTTGCTTCTGCTTCGATGAGTGCCTGCGCCAGATCGATCAGCGAGGGAGTCTCGCTCGATAGCTGACCCGATAGGCGGAGATCCTCGAGCTTGGCGGCTCGCTCACGTTCAATCGACTCGACGCTGCGGATCGCATACTCCAGCTCCGCAGGACGCGTCGACAACCCGAGCTTGACTCGCGCCGCACAGGTGTCGAGCAGGTCAACCGCCTTATCCGGTAGCAGTCGTCCCGAGATATAGCGTCGCGACAAGTCCACCGCATCGATCACTGCTTCATCCCGGATGTGAACGCCGTGGCTCGCTTGTAATCGAACACAAAGTCCGCGCAGCATATCAATCGCGGCTTCTCGTGAAGGCTCTTCCACTTTCACGAGCTGAAAGCGCCGACTGAGCGCTGCATCCTTTTCAAAGTACTTCTTATACTCCGACCATGTCGTCGCTGCGATCGTGCGTAACTCTCCGCGTGCCAGCGCTGGTTTGAGCAGGTTGGCGGCATCGGAACCGCCCGCATTGCCACCTGCTCCAATCATGGTGTGCGCTTCATCAATGAACAAAATGACTGGACGTGGTGACGCCTTGACTTCGCTGATGACGGCGGTAAGACGGGCTTCGAACTCCCCTTTGACACCGGCACCGGCTTGCAAGAGTCCCATGTCAAGACTCCGCACCTCGACTTCAAGTAGAGACGGAGGCACATCCTTATGGGCGATCCGCAGCGCCAGTCCTTCCACCAGCGCCGTCTTGCCAACACCAGATTCACCGACGATAATTGGGTTGTTTTTCTGACGTCGTCCCAATATGTCAAGGAGCTGGCGAATCTCGCGATCGCGACCGAGCACTGGATCGATCCGTCCCGCTTTGGCCCGAGCCGTGAGATCGTAGGTGTATCTGCCCAGCGCACTGTCCTCCGAGAGCGGAGCGGCCTGCGTCGCATGTCCTGCTGCAGGTGCCGTGGTTCCTTCCGGGATGGTCAGCGGCACTTCCGACGAACCATCCGTTAGCTCATCGTACCTTCGACGAATCGCCTCGCGATCCAGTTGCGATAATAGGTCTGCGTACTCTGCCGCTTCGTAGCGCTCAGGTTGGAGCAGAAGGACCAATAAGAGGTATCCAGACCGAATCTTATTGAGCCCGCCTTCAACGGAGGCCAGCAGCCAGGCATCCTGTATGAACGCCACCAGCAGCGGTGAAAAGACCGGCCTTCCACTGTTGCCACGTTTCCGCTGATCGGCACCGCGATGCAGTGCGCGGAGCAGCATCTCGCTGGAGACTCCAAGAGCGCGATAAAGCGTCGCCACATCGCCGTTTGGCTCCTCTAGCAGTTTGAGGAGGAAGTGCTCGACGCCGATCTCGTAATGAGTGCGGCTGATTGCCAGACTCGCTGCTGCTTCCAGCGCTCGGGTACACAGAGGGTTCAGCCGCTTTAGGAGTGCGCGATACTCAACGAGAAGCATGGACTTCGGACCTTTCTGCGCGAGGGGATGGTGCCGAGATACTGGCGGGAATCACAATCACCACTGGATCCTGCTGCGGGCTTCCCACGACTGCGGGACGGCCCAGCACACCGGGCTGCGGCCCACCGATTCGTTGGTTCGCCATTTCGGCTTTGGGAACTTGCACCGCGAGCGTCAGGTCTAGTGATTGGCGCAAATAGCAGCGTGCGAGAGCCCGAAGCCGCGCATGCAGCGGTCTCCCCGGACACAAATCAAGCAGTGTTCGATAGGTAACGGGCCCGATGTGGATTCGCAGTGAGGTCATTCGGTCCAGATGTCGTGAGCCAATGACCAAGTCTCGTCCCAGCGCGGCTCGCTCCTGTGGCTTGCTCGACAGCTTGGGCCACTGGTCCTTCGGGAGAGTGATCCAGCGCAGCGGCGCGGACTCCACACGAATAGGTATTTGCAACTCTTCATATAAGAGTGTTGTGAGTCCCTGAGCAGTGCGGGTTCGGGCCGCAAACAGACCCAAGTATCGGAGCAGTCGCAGTGGCTCTGTACCAAGCTCTTCTATCGTTGCTGTTCCGCTTATTCCGATAAAATCAAGCAGCGATCGAGACAGTGGGTCATCGCCTCTGCAATCGAAGGACAACTCGTAGCGCTGATGACGGAAGGCTCGGTACCACAGCGATAACACTCGATGGTGAATCAGATCCAGAAAGTCGCGCTGCTGCGGCTCTCCTTCTTCCTGTAGGAGTACCTGCTGTGCATAGGAACGGGGAAGCGGACTGCCAACTCCATACAGCCCGGAAATGTTCGCAGTCACTATGGTGCGGGCGACTCCTTCCGGGCTGTGTTTGGTTTCCACAGCAACCGTTTCGGTACAAGGAAAGCCGAGTCCGGTGGAAGGCCGCAAGCGAATGCGTTCGTCCCGAGCAGGACCACTTCCGCCGAGAGCTGGGGCACTCGGGGAATGGGTCTCTAGGAGTCGGAGAAGCTGAAACAGTTGATAGCGCACGCTCTGCTCAACGGGCCAAGCGTCTGTCTCCGCTGATTCTGTGATCGCTGCTGTCACAGGAGCCCCTGAGTGCCCAGACGTGCGGGCCAACGGAGTTGTAGATCGTGATCCATGCCGCGAACGGAGAGCTCTGTGAACGAATTGATTTCGGCAGACTCGGCCAGGAATCGATCGAGCACATTGCCAATCAGAAACAGCTCGCCCAGGTACGAAAAGCGGTCTTCATGAACTTGCAGCTCGACGCGACTGCCACGGGTCACGGCCTTCGGTCGACCGGCCAGCCGTGTTTCGGGACAAGCGGTGACTGCCATCACAGCGTCGAGAAGAGACTCTAGTTTTTGGCGCGCCGACTGATTTCTGCGTGCCCGGAAGTCAAAGAGCTGCAGCAAGACCCGCAGCGCGTCACGATCTTTGAAGTGATGAAGTGCCACAATTTGGTGGGCAAACAGTCGCCACAGACCGTCTCCTCCCACGGGCGCTGGAGCCGGTGCAGCCATCGATCCGATATCACGAAAAGCCAACGTCGAAGGCACATCGCTCGTCGGTCGGCAGACATCACCACTGCGTAGTCGCAGCGGCAGGTCGCGGTTGGTGCAGAGTAGGTCGACAGAGACCACTGCATCGACGTCTGCGGCACCACCGGCCGCTGTCACAAAGGACAGATAGACCGGCACGGTGGCATAGGTCGGTAGGCTGTCATGACCGCCTCTCTGTTCGGCGACCGGAGCCCGCGGAATCACTTGATACAGAATCGGGGTCTCACCCACCAATGCCTTGGGACGATGAAAGGAATAGAATGGAAAATACTCTGTTGGGCGCGGTTGACGATCGACATGACCGGCGACCTTTTCGACGCTGAAGATCTCTAGATGGTGCGGCGTGGTGCCCTCTGGACGCAGCGGATATTCGGTCCTGGTGCCGTCCATGGCAATCGGGCTCGCTGTATGCGGAAACAGATTCACCGCTGGGACACAGTTCAACCGCACGCATTCTTTCAGCAGTGCAGGACTGAGTGGATCGCCGGGTAGGGGCTCGAAATCAAACAGCATCTCAAAGCGACCTGCCGTCGGAAAATTGACCAAATGATGCAGACTGCAGACATCATAAAAGAGATGCTTGGCAGGTAACAAAAAATACTCAGTCAGGAGTCGGTAGCTGATCGCGCTGTAACTCGGATAGGGGAGCAGGGTCTGTTCGGGCTCGAATCCCACCGGCGACATCGCCTCAAGGGGCAGACGCTGTTCCCCAAGGAGCAGTCCGTCCGCTTGATACACTCGTAGCCAGAGTGCTCGGAGCTGGTGTCCCAGACAGGCGTACAGACCAAATGACTCGCGGCCCATTCCCTTGACGGACGCTCCATGGAAGTGGAGCCGCAATGCTTCGTTCTTCAATCGCCCAAGCTGCGTACCCGGCAGCGGACGAATTCCCACCGTCAGCCGATGGAGCGTCGGAGTCGGTGCCGAGAGCTGCACGTCATCGAGCGTAAGCGGCAGAATGGTCGTGTCGTAAGCGGTTCGAAATGTACAGCTTGTTCCATCCACCGGCTCAGAGCGAACCTGCGAGCCGGCCTTGAGAACAAATGGCTCTCGGAACATGTTCGGGCGCGGCAGAAACTCCAACATTACCGCGCACGGAGTCGGACGCAGTGCTTGCGGCCACAGGTGAGACAGCAGTGGATACAGAAGATCCGGGAACTGCGACTCCAGTCCTTGGCGAATCCGTCCGGTCAGAAATGCCACACCTTGGAGCAACCGCTCGACGTCGGGATCGTGGCCGGCCAGCCCTAGCTCGCGAGCGATATCGGGATAGGAGTGCGCAAACTCGCCGCCCAGCTCACGCAGGAATGCCAGTTCGTCTTCGTAATATCGCTTGAATGCAGAGGAGCCAGCCATCGGTTGCCTACGTTAGCCTTACCCGTCCAGAAGAAACCACTACCGTTTCAAACCATAAATCCTCGGCGCTTCTTCCGGAGGAAACACCTGCGCGAACTTTAAAACAAGCGGTCATCGGTCCATGAGCATTTGGCACATGCTCCACTTCTACATGCGTCAATCGAGGTTCATATTCCCGAATGCACTTCTCCAAGGCCCGCTCAATCTCCCGAGCTCGTTCTGGCACTCCATTCACAATTTGTGTCAAATCCGGAATCCCATATGACTCACACGCAATCGACATCCCCGCCCGACTATTCAATATCCGCTCCAAATTCTGGAGAATAGACTGACGAAGGGCATCACGGTCCAGCCCGGCATCTTGCTTGGTTTGCATTAGACGTTGGAATAGTGTTTCATGGGATTGTGTCATTGTGAATTAGCAAAAGTACGAGATTGAATGTCTATTCCTCTGTGGAATGCAGTTTATACTTAGCCCATCCTCGATCCATGATTAGGGAATCGGAAGGATATTCAAATATATGGTCGCTGGCTATTGCTAGCAATGTATTATCTGGATGAATACTGCCTATTGCTTCTGGATCTTTCCATGCATATTCACACTCTTCGCAGTGTAGGACGAGCTGATCATCTGTCCGGTCGTGTTCAATAAACAGACGGCCTTGATGACAAAACGTACACCCTTTATACCAGTATTTCAACACGAACTGCTCCTTAGGAGGTTGGAATGTAGATGGGGTATGCGGTGATTAGCTTATTGGTTCCTGGCTGAAGGATGATTCGTACGCCATTCAGCAAAGGATGATTTGCAGCCAAGCCGTTCTGTCCGCCTGCCAGACCGACATCTCTGCCCATTGGAACCTCGAAGAATCCGTTGCTCTGAATGGCAATACCTTGCTCATGGCCCTTCCGCCATGCCTCGTGAGTAGCAGCCACACCATCCTCCATAAAGACGCCGTGATCTGGTTTGTTTGGCTTGTCGTGTTCATGCGTTCTAATATGATCCTCTCGGGTTTCTCCAGTGCTCGTCTTGACCAATGACATATCTAGGACTGGACAACTTCCAGTGAGCCCTAGTGGATCTATCCATTGGAGTGAATTTGTTGGATATGAATAAGTGTTTGTTCCTCCAAATATGCCTATGGGATCTGCGGAAATGTATTTGATATTGGCAGGATTATAATATCTAAACCGATTATAACATAATCCCGATTCCTCGTCGGACCATTGGCCTTGGAAGCGGATGGGGCAGTCTACTTCGGCTGCGGACTGGGTGTGAAGTTTTCCGAAGGTGGTGAAGGTGGCGGACCATGCGGTGTGGCCGTCTTGGGCTCGCAGCTCTTGGGGCGCACCGTTTATGTTGTTGACGCATAGGTAGTGCTGGCCGCGCTCGATCTTACCAATCGGGGCAAAGCCGTAGGGGTCGAACTCCCAGTGAATGGGCGCTTCTGTCCTTCCTTCGGTGGTGCGGATTTCGTGGAGGACCACATCACCATCCCAGATGAACTCGATCCGCTCCTTCGGTCCCCGTTTTTCGACGCGCCGCCCGATTGGATCGTAGAGATACGTCCACTCCTCTCCGCTCGGTAGCACGACGCGGGCGAGCATCCCTTGCTCATTCCAGAAGTACCGAGTTTCTTGACCATTTTCGCGCTGGGCGACTTGTTGACCGAGCGCGTTGTAGTCGAACTCAACACCACTGTTCGATCTCAGCACGTTGCCGGGCCGGTAATCGAACTGCGCCAGGAGTCGGTGAGCTTGCGTCCCCGGCAGAGTCGTCTGCTGGCTCTCGATCTGGCGGATGTTGTCCGCTGGGTCGTAGGTAAATCTCTCGGAAAATCCGTCACCAAGTCGAGCCGAGGTAATCCGCCCAGCAGCGTCGTAGCCGTAGCGAGTGGTCCCGTTTTGATCGTCGAATATCTCGGTCAGGTTGCTGGCTGCGTCGTAGTTGTATTTGCGAAAGTGCAGCACATCTTCACCGACACTGACATGGCCCATGCGTCGGCTTCCGTGATGTATCTGCTGCTGGCTGCGGCGACCCCGACTGTCGTAGTCGTGGCTGATGCGAACTCCGTCGCGGATGGACCGGCTGATTTCGTTTCCGGCGGGATCGTACTCGAACCGGATCGGGGCCAAGTCGTCTTGCCACAGGATCGCCAGTTGGCTACCCGCATCCCACTCAAACAGAGTGTCGTGATCGAGCGAGCTGCGACGGCGAAAGCGATTCCCTGCTGCATCATATTCACTCTCGACCACATGCGCACCTTGGCGCTCCCGCACAAGTCGGCCCAGCTCGTCGTATTCACGTTCGATCGGACAGACGCCGTTGTCTGCCTTGATGAGCAGACCACGCGGATCATACTCGTAGGAACTCGGCCGACCATGAGACGGAATCACCCGAGTCACGGCACCGAGTGGATTGCGCTCGAAGCGAGTGAGCTGTCCGAGCGGGTCACGAATCTGGCGGACCTTGTCTGCCTGGTCGTATTCGTACTGCGTGGCATGACCCGCAAAGCTTGTCTGCCGCAGCATTCTTCCGTCCGCGTCGTACTCGAAGGTGTGCCGCTCTCCGAGTTCATTGCGCACCGCCAGGAGCTGACCCGGAATGTTTCCCCACTCGAGCTGAATGCGGCCACCATGGGGGCGGACTTCTTCAACCAAGAGTCCACACGCCGCATATCGTCGCTGGGTGACGGCTCCTACTTCATCCACATACTGAGTGATTTGATCGTACGCATCTCGCGCAAACCGCCTTCGTGCACCGTCGGGCAGACGGACCTCGCGAATTCTGCCAAGCGCATCATGGAACAGCTCGGTGCGGTGCCCGCGTGGATCGATGACCGCAACCAGGCTGCCTTCCTCATCGTATTCGTACTGGGTGCTGTGACCGAGCGGATCAATGCTACGTAACAGCAGTCCTCGCTGATCCCACTGATAGCAACGCGTTCGCCGAGCAGAGTCATAGACTTGCAGCAAATCCCCACGGTGATCGTAGTCATAGCAGAGCGTTTGCCCGAGCGGATTTTCAACCGAGGCGACCTGTCCCGCTGCGTTGTACTGGCGCTGCCATTTGCGACTTGTCGGGTCGGTGACCGCTAGGACCTGATGACTGCCATCGTATTCATAGGAAGTGATGGCTCCGTTTGGCGCGAGGACTTTGATTCGATCGCCATGCTCATCGTATTCAAATTGGGTCGTCGCGGAATCAGGCGTGGTCCTACTGACGATTCGACCCTCGTCGTCATAGGTGGTGGTCGTAATCTGACCAAGTGGCGAAATCTGCTGCTCCACTTGGCCGTTTTCATTCCACTTATAGAGCGTGACTTGATCGAGCGCGTCGAACACCTGAGTGATGCGGGCTCGCTCTTCGATTTGCAGGGTGCTGCGCCCGTATCCATCCAGGCCCGTCGTCTCGATACAGCGGCCCTGCTTGTCATGGCGGAAGTGGTAGACCATGCCAGCGAGGTTGACCTCGCGAATCATCCGGCCTTGGTCGTCGTACACGTAGGAGCAGCGCTGTCCCAGTGCATCGGTCATTTCACACAACCGACCCGCCGGATCATACGCGTAGCGCAGCAGCAGCCGTTCTTTCACGCCCCCGAGCAGATATACCTCTGTGAGGTGCGTCGACTCGCCATACACCAAGCGCAGTCCTCGTCCCTCTCGTCGCTGCAATAGCGTGAGAATTCTTCCGTTGCGGTCGCGCTCGATATCAATTCCCTGGCCCGCAAGGTCTCGCCGACTTCCGAGGGGCCAATATGAATCACTATGAATGCCTAATATATCGGGTTGAACCGGCATTCTGGGAAACAGGTATTGAATGACCTCTCGTGTGTCACTGTTCCATCGCGTCACGATGAACTGTTTGTCATCGCGACGCAGCTCGTGGAACATTCCCAGGTTGCGAACCGTTCCTCCTCGTTCGATGACGCCAGCGGTATCATCGAACGGAATCACCGTCTCGCCATCTTCCGCGAGCAAATGGTAGCCATCGAGATCCCGACGGAGGTACATCTGGAACGGCGAAGACCAGCCTGCTCCAAAGACGCTGTCTCCATGCAGTGGCATCATGCTGCTGTAGCGACGTGCGAAGATGAGCGGCATCCGGCCCGGTAGAACATGATCCGCGAAGTCATGCGTGAGCGTTCCCGTTGCAACATCCACTGGATGCCCAACCGACACCTTGCCACTAACCTTCGCCGGCTGTTCTTTTTTTTCCGCTATAGACATCGGTCACTCCGTCACTGCACGGGGAATCGGCCCGCAGGATTGGTTTGCCGTACCCAAACTCCATCGCACCACATGCGCGATTACTTTCCGCTCTTTGGACAGCCGCAACTGCTCTTCCCCTCCGGTGAGGGCTTCTTCTTTTTCTTGAGTCCCTTGACGAGCTTCATCAGACCTTGCGCAACAGCCATCCAGCTTGGCATCGGGAAGCCACCAATCAAGACATTGGGCACGCCAAGCATGATCGCTCCGATACTGCCGGGCGGAACCGCAGGATCTTTGCCCATGAGTGCTCCCATGGCGATTGCGATGGCATCGGCAGCCATTTGGGCCGCTGCCATTCCTGCTCGCATTCCGAGCGCCGCCGACATGGCACTGCTATCCGCTTCAGCGGCTTCGACAACATCTCCGGCAATCGCACTTGCTTGAGCGACCTGTCCTGCCACTGTCATCGCCGTAGCAAGCGCTGCACGCAGTCCTCGTTTTGCGGCACCCGCCGGAGGCACCGGCTTGCAGTGCATCGTGATATCAAACATTCGAGCCGCACGGTCTCCGCCAATAAACACCTTGGAGGAGCCCGTAAAGACCTCAAAAAAGGGGGTGATTCCGCAGCAGGTCGGACTGATTCCAATGTCACCCGAACGTGCCGCCGGGAGCCCTGAGATGAGCACCTGCATACTGGTCCCAAACATCACCATCCCGACCGGAGGCAGTGGCACAAAGGGCGGATGTGAAGGGTGCGCGTGTGGCATTCCTACAGCCAGCGAACCGAGCGTAGCCGCCGGGAACGAGGGCAGGGCTTGCGCGATGAAATTGGTCGCTTTGGCAAATCCCTCGTTGAGCATTTCAACGGGCTTGCTCGGCAAGCTCAGCACTGTGCCGATCGTCTCGCTCAAGGTGTGAAGCGCGTTGTGGGGGGGCTCGGGAGGCGCGTAGGGATCATCAGCCGACATGTGCGGACTCCTCAACGGGCAGTGCCCTCAGTTCATCGCCAACCTGTCGATGCAGCAGGACTTCGCCTTGCGCTTCGTACAGTCGCAGCAGTTCCTCCAGCGTATAGCGATGAAGTCCATTCAAGTCTAAGCTGCGGCCAAGTGTTGCAGCCGTCTCCAGACTCTGCCGTGCATCCTGCATGCGGGCCTGGCGAAGCTGACACAGCGCCAGCTTTTGCAAGGCTTGCAATCGACCCTCCGCATCTAAGAGCTGCGTCGCGAGCTGTTGCCATGCCTGATAGTGAGTTTCAGCCTCTGTGAATCGAGATTCTAGAAATGACAAATCGCCCAGATTGCGACTCAACATAGCGAGCAACACGGGAGCTTTGGTAGCGCAGACGGGCTCCACCGCACATTCATACCACTTGCGGGCAATCGAGAGTTCTCTTCGACGGTGTGCTAGTTCTCCCAGCCCGCAGAGTGCGAGTGCTGCCATCGTCGAATTTTGGGACTCTTCTGCATGCCGGAGTACTTGGCCAAATCGACGACGTGCATCGTCTGCTCGACCGTGGGCGCTGTCGAGTTGAGCGAGCGTGAGCAGCGCTTGTGCACGCTTGCTGACGGTGAGGTTTTCGTCTTCCGCTTCCACAAGGAGAGCCGATTCGATCGCGGCTGGACTGAAGTCGGTACGGAATCGACGAACGTACCGAAAGGACGACCCAAGCTGCGATGAACCACCAGGAACTCGCGCCACAACGCGGGTGGCACGCATCCAAGGTTCCATTTGATTTTCGTGGCCCAGCAGGTCTTGCAGCAGCTTTGCGTGCCGTGCAGCATCTGCGATTTGGCCTGGCAGCAGGCACCAGATCACCCGATGAAGTGCTCCGCTCGGAATCCAGCTTCGGACATGCTCGAACAGTTCGATCAAGCGATGCGCCGGGGGAATTGCCGGATCGGTCACTCGAGCGGGCAGCGGAGCCAGTCCCGCCAATCCTTCTGTTGCGAGAGCTTCGGCGATGGCCGACATTTCCGTGTTCACACTGTGGACCACTCCGTCCACGTAGGTTGCTGCCGAGAAGAAGTCATGAAGGGCGAGCAGATACAGATTGCTTTCATCTTCACGATCCAAGTCGCTCATCGTCTTCATGACGAACGGCACATCCTCGTCCCGGCAGTCCACTGCCAGGAGCGCGGCCTCACGCTGCGCAACAAAGCGGCTGAGTTCGTCTCGAAGACGCAGGAGTAATTGTTGCATGGACCCTAGTTGATCTTGATGAGTGCGCCACTGATGGTGTGAACACCAATGGCACTGCTCGTCACCTGCGGACCGGTGATCGAGATACCGCTGGGCTCGATCGTGATCGAACTCGGGCCCACGCCGATGACGATCTTTTTGGTCGCCAAAATTTGGATCTCTGGGGCTGTCAGCGTGGCCGCGACATCACCATGTCCACTCCAGTTTACGGCCGCGACTAGCTGGAGGTCTGCGGCCTGTGATGCGATCGAAACGGTTTGCAAGGCCGTCGTTGAGTGAGTCCCCGTGAGCACATTCACGCCACTGTTTCCGGCGTTCACGGTGACCGAATGATGCCCAGTGAGTACATCGGTCGAGTGATTTCCGGTGTTCACCGTATGCGTGCTGTTGCCTGTACACACCAGGACATGGTGATGACCGGTGTGTACAGAATGACTACTGTCGCCAGTCTGCACCGTGACATTGTGACTGCCGCTCTGCACGGTTACGTTGCGGTCCTGTTTCACGGTGAGCGAGCTGCTCCCACTTTGAATCGTGGCCGTGTGATCGCCGCTTTGCACGGTCTCTGTCAGGTTTTGCTTGACGGTAAGGGTGCGATTTCCAGTCTGAACCGTGATCGACTGATCCCCTTGTGTGACCGTCACCGATTGGTTCTTTTTGACGGTTTCGGTTTGGTTGCCGTTCACGGTGTTGGTCTGGTCGACCGTCACCGTATTGGTCTGGTTGGCGAGAACGGTGGTGCTGTGGTTGTGCTCGACGACTTCGTTCATGTCGAACTGCGCGTGAACGAAGACTTCCTCCTTGCCTTTGCTGTCGTCGAACTTGATCTCGTTGTAGCCGCCGCCACCGGGCGTACTGGCCGAACGAATCGTGCTGATGTTTTTGGCAGCAGGGAGTCCGTGCGGAACCGGATTTTCACCGTTGTAGACTCGGCCAACGATGAGTGGCCGATCGGGGTCACCTTCGAGAAACTGAACGACGACCTCTTGGCCCACTCGTGGAATGAACATACCACCTTGACCAGCGCCTCCCCAGGGCTGACTCACGCGAATCCAGCAGGAACTGTTGTCATCGCGGCCGGGGGCTCTGTCCCAGTGGAACTTGACCTTGATGCGGCCATGATCATCGCAGTGAATTTCCTCGCCGGGAGGACCGACGACTACGGCTGTTTGTACGCCCGAGATCGCAGGTCTTTCTGTGGTACGCGCTGGGCGGAACGGAACCTTGGTGGGAATGCAGGTCACTCGGTTCTGGTACGCCGCTTCCTGTTGGTTCGTCCCCTCTTCTCCAAGTGCCGTCGGCTGCGTACCCCGATGTTCGACAGAGATGATCAGATATTCCTGATTGCAGTCATCCCGTCGGTGGCCACAGAGTGTGAACTTGTGTCCAGGGAGCATGGCGCGGACGGAGCTGGTTCCGATGAAGAAGCTCTTTTGACACTGCAGCTCTTCCAAGCGTAGCTGAGCGATTTGTCTGCCGAGCTGGGGATCGACATACTCCCCAGGGAAATAGTACATTTTGAAATTGGCGAACTTGCTGGCTTCCGCAGTGGCCTCCATTTCCAGCGTGGGATGCTTGAATTTGAAGTCTCGCAGGACAGTGCCACCAGGGCGCATTACACTTTCTGCGCGGAACTCGAACAGACACTCCTCATACAAGTGTGGCTTATCGCGGAGGCGCAGCTCCTCATACACCGGGAGAGTTGAAAAGGCATGCCCACCGTCTCCGAGAACCAGCTTGTCTTTGTCGCGTTCGTGCTCGAAAAAGTAGAAGATGCCGTCTTCTTCCCAGAGTCGCTGGATCAGATTGAGATCGCTTTCCTGATACTGAACGCAGTAATCGCGAGAGCCGTAGCTACCGTGAAGGAGCTTGCTCACCCAGTCGCTGGGAATCCTATCTTCAGAGAGCACCTGCTTGGTCACATCAGGGCTACTCAGTTTCTGAAAAATTCGCGAGTTGCGAGTAAATGCCAGCTGTTTGATGGTCGGCACCAGCGTCGCTTGATAGCGGCTCTGGCGGGTACCGGCACCGAGCTGGACGAACCGTTCAATGATGCCGTGAACGTAGCGGTGGTAGCGTCCACCATCAAAGGTTCGTCCGCGCAGGGTAAGGCAAGCCGCCTGACCGATGGGCGCTTCGAGATCAAGATTGGGATCGTCACAAACGAGATCAACCTGAAACTCAAAAGGGTGGCTCAGCGACTCGCTGCCCGAAAACTGATGGACGAACAGAGTCGCGTCAGCCAGTGCATCGCTGTGAAATAGAAACTCTGCCTGGCTGAGATCAAGATTCGGCATGGATTCCTTCTCTCTCCCCGCATCGGTACAAGAATGGGAATTCCCCCCCCATCAGAGTCTACTGACAAACTAGCGGCGACCCATCTGCGTAAACGGTTGCCGCGAGGAATCTACCCTTCATCTAGACCGGCGGTTCGCGCCAGTCGGCCTCCGCACCGATGCCACCGGGCTCGAAGTTCCAGGTCATCTTGCGATAGGTGAAGCTGACCTCTTCCATGTGCTTATAGTCTTCCTTGTCACGGTCGAGGCGATTCTTCATGTACGGCTTGATGGAGACGATGATCGCGTCCTCCATCTTGTGCGTGAAGTAGTGTTCCTGTTTGCCATCAGGCTTGATGCGGTACCACTTGATCTCGACATTCTTGAGTCGCTCGCCTCGAGTTAGCGCCTTGTAGAGCTTGGGAGTCGCTTTGTCGAACTCTTTGCAGATTACCAGTGCTTTGTGAACGGCATTCCCAGTTGGCAGTCCGTTGTTGTTGTCGTGAGGCATATAGACTTCGTGGTCAAACTGCTGGACCTCGATCGTCCCCTCGCGTCCCTTCATCGGGCAGTCGCCTTCGATCTTGCCTTGCTCGGTTCCCTCGATGGTCATATGCGCTTGCAGTGCCATGGTCGCGTCTCCTTATGGTCGGACTCGGGTGATGAAAAAAACGCGGAGAGTGATCTTCTCCGCGATGACAAAACTACTTGCCTGGGGGGCCCTGCTGACCCACCAGCGACAGAGTGAACGATGCCCCCATGTACTTAAAGTGCGGCCGTACCTTTAGACCGACCGAGTACCAACCGGGGCGACCAGCGACATCCTCCACTTTGATCTCAGCCATTCGCAGCGGACGCTGAGCGCGGATGCCGGGCATCGGATTGTCATCCTCGGTCACGTATTGACGGATCCACTTGTCCAGATCGTTCTGGAGATCCTTTTTCTCTTTGTCCGTGCCGAGCGCCTCGCGCTGGAGCACTTTGATGTAGTGCGCAAGTCGCGAGATGATGAACATGTACGGAAGTTGTGCGCCGAGTCGAGCGTTCGTTTCCGCAGCCTTTCCTTCAGGACTCTGTCCAAACGTCTTGGGCTTTTGAATCGAGTTGGCGGAGAAGAAGCATGCGTTGTCGCTGTCCTTTCTCATCGTCAGCGCGATAAAACCCTCTTCCGATAGATCGTATTCCAGGACTTCAGGAATGAGTACTTCGGTTGGGATCTTCTGCACCAGATCGCCATCCGATTTGTATAAGTGCACTGGCAGCTGCTCGACGGTACCGCCACCTTGCGGACCAATGATGTTCGGACACCAGCGGTACTTGGCAAAGCTCTCGGTGAGTCGCGTTGCAAAAGCGAACGCGGTGTTTCCCCAGAGGAAGTCGTTGTGCTTCTGGCTCTCTTCGGAGTAGTTGAACGACTTGACCGGATTTTCTGCACCGTAGGGTCTGCGCAGCAAAAACCGAGGACAGGTCAGTCCGATGTAGCGTGCATCTTCAGAGTCCCGGAGACTCCGCCACGAGATAAACTGCTTGCTCTCAAACTGACTGCGGACGTCCTTGAGCCGAGGCAGAGCCTCGAAGTTATCGAGTCCGAAGAACTGTGCGCCCGCAGCCGCAATAAACGGAGCGTGCGCCATGGCGGCAACACCACCAGCAAAGCGTAACAATTCGACGTCCGTTTCACCGGGACCGAAGTCGTAGTTGGCGATGATGGCACCATAAGGCTTGCCACCGAACTGACCGTACTCAGCCTTGTGTACGTGAAAGTAGAGCCCGGATTGAAACAACTCCGGTGCATCTTTGAAATCGTCGTACAGATCCTGCTTGCTGACGTTTAGCAAGCTGATGCGGACGTTTTGGCGAAAGTCTGTTCTCTCTGCCAAAAACTTGAGTCCGCGCCAGCCCGACTCGAACTGCTGGAACTTTTCGTTGTGCAGAATCCTGTCGAGCTGTTGACCGAGTTTTTTATCAAGCTCAGCAATGGCTCGATCAACGGCAGAGCGATCGATCTTGGCTCCCTCTGCCGCTTTGCTATCACCCTTCGCTGCCAAGATCTGGCGCAGCAGTGCGCGAACACCTTTTTGCATCAGCGACTTGCTGGCATCGACCTTGGCGGCGTGGGTTTGGTCAATGATCTGATCGAGCACGCTTGCAGCGGGGGCCACATGCTCCGCTTCGGGGTGCTGCTGGGCCGATTTGGCCACAGGAGACTCTTGTGCCACGGCTCCTCCTTCCACTTTCTGAAACAGCGCGGATGAGGCGCTGATTCCCGAAAACTCTACGAATCTTGCGTAGAGCACCTAGACACTCGGCAATGATTACGAGGATCCCATTCCCAGACCGATCTCATCCAGGATACTGCCTCGCTCTTTTTCATCATCGAGCAGTTTTTGAAGTCGCTTGCGGAACTCTGCGTTCTGGGAAAGCGGACCCTTCAATTCCGTCAGCGCTTCTCGCAACTCCAGTAGTTCACGTAGCTCCGGAATCTGCTGAGCGATCGCTTCCGGCTCGAAGTCATTCATGCTCGCAAAGCTCAGATCGACGCCCAGCTGATCGCCGGCCTTTCCCGAGAGGGTATTATCGACCTGCATCTTGATGCCGATGCGCTGACTCTTGAGTACCTCATCGAAGTTGTTTTTGTCGATGTTGATTGGCTTGCGCTCTTCGAGGGGTGTTGCGTCGGAACGACCGGTGAAATCACCAGTTACCAGGAGGCGGAGCGGCAACTCCTCTTCTTCAACGGCTCCGCCGGAGTCGGTCTTGTACTTGATGTTGATGCGCTCTTGTGGAGCGACTGCACCATCTTTGCCTGGGGCTGCTGCCATGTGACTTGGGCCTCCGAGAAAAAGTACGGCATATCCGCCGAATGTGAAGGGCGTAGCAAAGCGGTCTGACGTTTGCAAGCCTATCTTCTCAAACGGTCCTACCGCTTCGATTGCTAGCTCGGTGGAAGCAACTCCGGTCCCAGCTCAACGGCCTCTGCCGGTGCGACCTGACAAATGCGATGCCACAGAGAGCTTCTCTTATCGGCATCGAGTTCCGCCGCTCGGGCCGCACGTACTGCCAGTCGCAGGGTCTTAGAAACCAACTCTGGCTGCCAGTCCAAGAGTCGATGGGAATCGATATCGGCCAGAAGGGAGTTCACGAGTGGAACCGCAATGTCACTACGATCATGCTTGAGTAAGAACTCTCCCAGGCGAAGCCGTAATAGGAACCGTTCGGCACCGGAGCTTGCTTGAGTTAGGAGTCTTTGCAGACACTGGACACCGGCACCAAGCTCTTCGGGAATGGGTGGCGGAGGACTCTGTTTGGCCGGATCGGCATTCCCATGTGTACTGCTCAGTTCGTTTTTTGAGTGCAACACCCGAACGGTTTCAGCATCGGCAAACGGGGTTCCTTCACGATCCGAAAAGCGTAGCTCGGTAATCTGCGGACACAATTGAAACAGCAGACTCAACTGATTTTGCACGGCAAGTCGAGCTGGCTCTGCGCCCATTGCTTCAAGTCCGGTCAGGACGAAGCGCTGCAGGTCGAGCCACAATGGACAGATCGAGAACAGCTCCTCGCATTCCGCAACGACCTCTTGATATTGACCCTCCGCAAGCCGCTGGGTGAAATCCTTCCGGAGTCGAGCATGACCTTGCGGTGGCGGAATCTGGGACTTCCCTTTGTTTGCCAGCGCTTCAGCGATACGCTCAGGTTTGAGCAGATCATGATTTGCCCAGCGCAGCGCTCGCAGCAGCCAGTATGGTGCGGGACTACTGGGCGACTCTGCACGAAGGTGTGAAGCGAGTCGGACCACCAGCAGAGAGAGCTGATCTTCGACGGCCTCTTGGCTCAGCTCGGCTATGTCAGGAACCGGTGCTGGCGGAGGCACCAAAGCAACTGGCGCTGTCACGGAAGTTGCAGCAGGCATCGCAGGCACCGCTGCCGAAGTAACAGAGTGCGGGACTGCTTGCTCTGTGACGTGAGACGAGTCCGCTACAGGGGCAGGAGTCGTCTCAGGCGTTGGCTCTGGACCTTTGGTTGGTGCGGGCGGCGGAATGGCTTGTTGGTGTTCCTTCAGGGCTTCCCTGACTTCGCGAAGCAGCGGATAGCTCAGTCCCAGCGCCGCTCCTGCCAGCTCTGCGGTCTGTTCGGCTGCAGCAACACACGCGGCAAACTCGTGGTACTGAGCAGGCTTTGGCGGATGGACTTTGATGAGCAGGCTCAGCTCGTCCGAAAGCCACTTCAACTGCTTTTGTCGACTGGAAAGACTGACTGGCAGGCAGCGACTCGAAGCCCCCGCAAGGATGTCCCCAAGTGAAATCAGGACCGCGCCAAGCTGTGAGTAGGAAGAACCATCTTCGATGCCATTATGAAATACTGAAAGTGCCAAATATCCGTAGACTTTTAGCTCGCAGCGCAGTGCGGCTAGCTCAGCAGCCACTCGTTCGATGAGCCGCCAGTCTACTCCCAGCTTGTTGGTACTGTACGGCGCAACAGCGCTGTTAAACTGAAGTAGCAGCGGATCAGTGTCGACGGGATCTGGGGCAATTTGGGCGGCCTTACCGACCTTTGCCAAGGGACAAGACAGAAGCGAATCGAGCATGGGTTGGTCCTCTCTTCTCTTCCTGTGCAGCGCTGCCTATAGCATGGGTTGTCGATCGAATGGCACTGTTCCCTCTTGCCAGATGGGAAGCGGCTGACCTAGGCTCCGCAGCATTGGCAAAGCAATTGGTGGGCCAGCATTTGCTTGTTCCAGTTCGCAGGGTGTCAAGATGACTGAACCAACACTTTCTCCACTGATGGCGGGATCGGTACCAGTCGGTTTTCTCGTCGTCGAAAGCGGTTCTTTGGTGGGGCAGCGCTTTCCTCTGCCCCAGGCACCGGGGGCACTGCTGCTAGGTCGCGAGCGGATCTGCAACGTCCGGTTTGACCCGGATCGTGAACGGCTGGTCGGACGTACTCACGCCCGCATCGAGGTTCGCCAAGACGGACTCTACTTGGTCGATCTCAACAGTGCCAACGGAACCTTCCGTGAGGACGGAGGAGCGGTGCGCGGTGCCATTCCCCTGAACGCTGGAATGCGGTTTCAACTCGGAGGAGAGGGCGGTCCCTGGCTGTCCGTCCAGATCAGTTCGTCAAACCAAGCGGTGCATGTCTCGCCGCCACAGAGTCAGGTTCAGACGCTGATCAGCCGACCCACGGATCAGTCTGCTATTGTACACCTGACATCGCCTGTTCCTCCCGCTTCCGCCGCGAAGCCAGTGCTCGTGTTGCCGTCGCCGCAACGTGAGTCCGAACTGCCTGTGGTTCCGGTGATTCCTCCGGCCTCGTTCGGGGCTGATCCGGTCGCCCTCGAGCATCGAAAACAGTTCCGTCGTCAGGTGGTGATCATCTCGGTACTGCTTTTGTCCGCGTGTCTGTTGGGTCTTCTGTTTGGGATTCGTGATGACGGTGCGGGATCGAGCGAGAGCGGCGGCAACGTAGAGTCGCAATAGATCCCCCTCCGAGCGTTGTTCGCTCGTACCTAGGTTCCCGATGATTCGAACAGATCGCGCAGGTCCGCGAGCCCAAAGGATGCATCTCGAATCAAGTTGCGGGCGTGCGCTACATCACCTGCTTTCAGGGCATCGGACGCCTGTTCAAGACTTATCGAAAACGGCAAGAGGAGCTGGAGCGCTTGGGCGGGCAGCGTCGAAGGAGACTGGTCCTTCTGCGAGGTATTGCGCGACACGTTCGACTGGGCATACACCCGCTGTAGTTCGCTGGTAAGCCGATCGCGTTCCTGGTGAAGCCGATCGCGTTCCTGGCGGAGTTGCTCGCATTCCTGCCGAAGCTGATCGCGTTCCTGGCGGATTTGATGGCATTCCTGGCGCACTTGCGCCGATTCATCAGGAGCCGTAGCAGCACCAGTTCCGCTTTGCTGCCGAAGGTGATCAAGCTGTGGCGCTGGCATGACCGGTGTCATGGCCCGCGACTCGGTTTGTGGCGGTGGGGGAACCATGGCAATGGCTGGGCGAATGAGTGTGGGCGGTGCCGAGTGCTCCAGCACGAGCGCAGGACCGGTTCTGGCGGTGTGTGCAGCTTCCGACGAGGGACGGCGCAAAATCAGCGTCGGAGAGCTCTGCGGAGAGAGCGGCTCGGGCGCACGCATAGGGGTCATCTGCGGGAGTACTGCTTGCTGAAGCGCCGGCAGTTTGTTGCGGATGTTGATCATGGTCTGGGGCGCGACTGTCTGCGGTGAAGCAGGCTCGCTCTGCGCGTCTTCGGCAAAGTACTCAAGACCAATCTTTCCGATTTGCAGGAGCCCTTGCTGCTGAAGCCGGAGTGGTTGCGTGGTCAGCACGGCTCCGTCGACCATTGTTGGACTGCGGGTACTGTGCTGGATGGCCCACCAGCCGTCCGCATAGCGCAATTCCAGGTGCGTGCGTGACACCGAGTTGTCATGCAGGCAAAACTGTGCGTGCTCGCCTCGTCCAATCAGGCCGCCTGACTGATCGAGGTCACACTCGTCGCCGATCTGGATTCCCGACACTACGCGAAGGTGCAGTCTCATATAGGAAGACCTGTTCTACCTTGGATGTTCAGAGACTTGGAAGTTCAGATCTCCGACTCGTCGTTTCATCGCCAACACCGCCAAGACTTCTTGCAACGGAGTTGCAACTGTCAGTCCCGAGCGCGCTGCCTGCGAGGGTAGCTCGGACCGCCCGGGTTGCCACACTCCGCGAGTACTGCCATCGGACCGCAACAGAGCAGAAAAGCTGTCCACCGTGGGCTCGCGAAAGCTGGCGAGCAACACCCCTGGCTGCGGACCGCCAAGCTGCCAAAACAGCGTCAGGGTCGCACGATGGGGCTGCACCAGCGTCGATAACAGCGAAATATAGAAGCGCAGTTCAAGCTGCCGAGCAAAGGCCGGACGACCCAGTGGAATCAGGATGCTCTGCCGGAGCAGTCGTGGATCGGCACCGCTGCCAAGCAGCGCGATCAGCTCCCAGCAGAGTGACAAGCCGTTCTGTCCGGCCCGCTGTGCGAGACCCGAGGACTCGCATGAACCGAGGTCTCCGCAGGTGGTTTCTTGCAAAAAGTTTGCATAACGAGCTTCCTCGTCTGGTCGGGGGGCTGGGGCCAAACTTGCTTCACCGGCAACACTGGGCGACCGCGTGGACGCTACCTGACCGTGTATTTGTCCGATGTGAGACAGCCTGCCCACCTGATGAATCAGCGCTTCCATCGTTGTAAAGAAGCCGTCATTGCGTGCGATAAGAGACGCTGCCTGAGCGTCCCAATCGGAGGTCTGCACGAGATCGAACGCCGCAAATGGGAAGGGCCGCTGATGGCAGTCCTGAGATGCGCACAGGAGTCCCATCACGGCTCGTTCGCTATTGTCAGGACGGAACAAAAAGCGGTGGTAGAGCCGAGGATAGGCGACCGCAAAGCCCCCTCCCATGTCCCAGCGTGCTTGGTGGAGGCCTCGTTCGAGCCAGTCTTCTAGTCGACGAACCTCGCGTCCGGCTGCCCGCACGCGCACGAAGTCAGGATGTCCTGGCAGATATCCAAACACGCCCAGTGTCGTCGAAGTAGGCTGGCCCATGCACCCTCAGCGCTGGAGGCCGACCAAGCTTTCGGGCAGCTCCGTGTTTCGCCAGCGATCGTCGGCTTTCTTGGGAACCGCAGCACCGCCACCACCACCTGCGGGTGCTAGCGTGAAGCGAATCACATAGCCTTCGCATCGTCCAGGGGCCGAGGCTGGAGGAACCAAAAACCGCAGCGTACTTCCCGCAACTTGTGCCTTCTGGAAGAGGTCATCGGGATAGTCTGTTTGCAACACAACGCTGGCGTTCGGACTCTCTTTCCATTTGACGCGGAGCACCGCCCGTTGGGAGCTTTTTAGCTTGCTCTCTGCGCAGTTTCCCGTCGACACTTGGCACACAAAGACCTTGTCACCGCGATCCAATATGACCTCGTCCGCGTCCTTGTTACAGCCTGAGATCTTGGGAGGAATGACATCGACGTTCTGAATGTCACGCTTGGGCGCACCACCTCCCGCACCGAGTGCTTTGGGACAGTCGGTCACTTCAGCGCCAACCCGCCGGGCATCGCGAAGCTGACCACAGGTTCCCGCAAGGAAGGGAAGCGCGGGTTCAAACGGCGGCGACATCTTTTTCTGATTGCAGTCGAGGATGCTGTTGCCCACAAAGAACATTGCGATCGATTTGTCGACAAATCCAGTCAGTTTGTCGCGCAAGAAGTCCGTCCGTCCTTTGCAGCGCTCTTCGTCGGTGGCAAGCTGTCGCTGCTGGTTCCCTTTTAGCGTGAGCCAGGGAGAATGTACCTGACTCTTCCATTGATCATTGAGCGCTCGTGCTGCCAGCGGCAGGAGAGACTGCCAAGCCATTCCTTCCAGATCCCGCAGTGAGGCTTGAAGCCCACTGTCCTGCAGATCAAAACCACTGCTAGACAGACGGGCATGCAGACTCCCAAGCAGCGTGTCTCGCGCAGTATGGAGCGTCCACAGATCCCCGCTTCCGGCCATCGTTGCTTGTACAAGCTTTAGCGCTTCGCCGGTGCGTTCCGTACTTTTTTCGACGCGATACAGTGTGGCCCGGAGCGTCTTTACTGCGTCTACGTACTTCTTGTAGTCCTCTTGGATTCCGCCGTCATCACTTTCCGTTCCGTCCGCATTCTGGGGCTTCTCTTTGGAAGCAAGCTGAGACAAGGGGGCAAGCAGCTCCATCGCGCCTTTGCACTGTCCGGGCGTCTTGATCTGCTCGAAGCTATCGCGACCCCAATCAATCGACTTGCCGACCGACTTGCCGCAGCCGGAATACCAGGTCCGCTTGGTTCGATTTTGCTTGGCGCGATGGGCCGCCAAATCGAAGCCTTTTCCGACGGTCTGCACCAGCTCGGGGAGAGCTGGCCGGGCATCTCGAACCAGGGCATCGAGCTTTTCGATCACTTCGCCCAATCCCGTGGCATCTTTGCGCAAAGTGGCCCCCGGTTTGGGAGTGACCGGACGGAGTCTGAGTTCATGAAGCCAGGTATTCCAGGCCTTGGCGTAGTGCTCGCGGTACATGTCTTCCAGGTTCGGCGGATCCTTGGGAACCGGAACATGGAGCACACACTTCCACCAGTTGCTATCGCGACTCGCTTCCGCAGAGAAAAATACCGAACAGCCACGTTTGGTAAAGACGCGCTCGATGCCGGGCTCCGCAAACAGTGGCGACTGAAGCTGTCGATCTCGTTCATACAGGTTGGACAGAGAGGCTCGCAGGTTAAAGATGACCGAAGATCCCCCGCCACTGGCCAAGGAAACACGGGTCTGCTCACGCAGTGACTCCTCAAACTGGAGCTGGGAGCTGTCGCGTAACTGAATCGGTTCTTGTTCGAAATAGAAGTGGAGCTGTTGCCGCAGACGAAGATTGGCGCTCTGTGGTCGCTGCGGGTCTTCCTCATCGCTGCTTTCCCTTAGGAATCGAGCGTTGTCGCCCAACGCACGCTGCCAGTGCTCCAGTACGAACTGCGACAGAGACTGCCGGGTGGGCTCTGGTTCGGTTCCTTCGCAAGAATTGCCGCGCAAAACGTGCAGCAGGCGCAGCATACCGAAGCCCCGAGTGTAGTCTTCTCCTGGACCGTCTTGCTGTCGCTGTGCCGCACGATCGAGGTCGGTGAGCATTTGGGCTTTGAGTGGAAGCAGCAGTTCGTGATCAATGCGTCGACGCAGCAGTACACTGGCCTGCTGTGCGGGTCCGCTTGGTACCCCTTTGGGTGCTTCCTGGAGTAGCTCCCGGACGGCTTCCTGTCGCGAAAGCTCGGCAGTCAGTTCCTCTTTGCTGGTGCGGCTGGCGACCACTGGCAGCGACTCTGCTTGCAGCAATTGCTGGCAGTGCTCCTGAAGCTGCGACATCCACACCATTGCACTTGTGTAGCTTCCGCCAAGATAGAGGCTACCGAGGAAACAGAGCGTGAGTCCTGAAGCCACCGCGATTTTTTGATGCAGTCGCAGTCTCATTTGTCTGGCCGCGCTCGGACGGGCAGACAGCTCTGCTTGGCGTAGCACCTGCGCAAAGACACCACGCAGGAACATGGTTTCCCCTCTGCCGCCCATGGCTGGTTGGAGCGCGCTGGTCCGTCGTCCATGCGGCAGCCCCAGCTCCTCGGCTCGTTTTTGGCGCATGCCAATCAGGTGTTGACCGGGCTGTTCGGCACTTCCCAAGTGGATGGCGCACAGCCACGGTCTCTCGGTGCGGGCCCGCGCTTCGAATAACGTTTCTACGAAGAAGCGCAGCGTGGCGGAAGCGGCCGCAAGCTCACTTGGGAATGCCATCGCAGCCTCGCGGGCATCGCGATCCGACAGCGTCAACAAGCGAGCCGTGGTTCGCTGCGAGAGGACTCGAATGAGATCGCCGAAGCGCTGCTGAAAGGCTTCACCAATGGACTGATGAAGGAGCTCGCTCGTATCAAGCCGGAATCCCCAGGGCTGAGCTTTTTCCTGCTCATCGAGCGCACCAAAAAACGAAGTAAATCCGTCGAGAAGATCACACTTATTGAACAACAAATGGACCGGAATCTGCGCATCTAGTAGGTGCAGGAGTTCATCGAGTCGCTCGCGCAGTTGCAAGGCGGCGCGTTCGATTTCAGCGCGTGGACGATCCAGAATTTCATCAATTCCCACTTGCAATAACACGGCATCGATAGGCCGCTGTCTTCGTCGGCGAAGTAGCTGCAGGAAAGCGCGCCATTCATCGCGATCTTCATCTCGGACAGCGTACCGACCGGCGGTATCGAGAAACACTGCATCACTGGCAAGCCACCATGTGCAGTTGCGGGTTCCTCCGATTCCTTGTAGACGTCTTCCCAAGCTAACAAAGCGCAGGCCGGACCGTTCAAGAGCGGTGCTCTTTCCGACTCCTGACGGACCCAGAATCATGATCCAGGGAAGGGCCGCAGCACCGCCGAGTTGACCGCGTTCGCGACAGACCTGGTTGAGCTGAGCGAATGCGCTTTTGAATTCTTCCGAAAATGCCTTGAAGTCACGCAGCGCATCTGGACCTTGCAGTGCCGCCTGCTTCTTCGCTTGTGCCGCCATGTCTCCGGTAAGACGGCGTTCGACTAGATACTGACGCAACCAGTATCCGACGAGCAGCACGGAGAGCGGAGTACCGACGAGTAGCTCGATGATCCAGCGCTGGTCCTCGGCAATGCGCAATAGGGGACACACCACATGCAGCGCGAGTAGCAGCAGAATGAGCGTTGCTGTGGACCAGACGACCGGACGAGCCAGGAAGGCAAAGAGTTTGCGCATCGATTACTCCTTGGTCTTCGAGGGATCGAGTTTGCGGAGTGCTTCCGTGGTGGAGCGGGCGTTCCAGTACAGCGTTCCGGTGAGCAGGACTCCCACCGCGAGCACCAGCGCGGCCGCCAATCCCATCACCCACGGTGCAGCAAACAGCGGTGGCGCAGGAGGCGGTGCCACCAGTTCGTTTTTGTGCGGACTTAAGGGCGGTCGGGGCAGCCGGTGGATCAGCTCTGTCCGCAGAGCATCCCGCAGGATTCGCAGATCCTCTAGCTGTCCTTCCTCTCGGTACCGGCCCTCGAAGCCCCACGCCAAACAGCGTGCATAAATTTCTAGCAGTGGCAGCGGCGTATCGGGGCGCTGTCGGAGTTGTTCCAGTCGGTCGAAAAAATCGCGTCCCAAGTTTGAGTGTTGGTAGTGCTCATACTGAAGGAGTCGCGCCATCCACAGTTCGGCACAGTCTCGGGCTGTGGACAGTTGTGCGGATTCATCGAGCAGCGCAATCACTGCCAGCTCTGCCTGGTCTACGATGCTGTCTTCGACATCTGCGCGGAGCAGGGCTCGTCTCTGCTCACGCAAAGTACGCTCCGCAAAGGCTCGAACATCGAGTGTGCGCGCACCGGGTACTTCACCGCTGCGGAGTCGTGTGGCCAGCCAAAACAGGTCCAGATAGGACGTGCGTAAGGCTTGCTCAGCTTCAGCACAGAGCGTCATGCAGCGGCTCCTGCGGCATCATGTAGCGCCACCAGTTCAAGATGGAGACCATCTGGTGCTCGGGGCACAAACACACCGATTTGTCCCGACCTCCGAATCTCTTGCCATAGTGGACCTTCTGCTTTGATGGCAAAGTACACCGCATCCTTTCGGACGGGAACCGGCGATGGGGGACGAGCTACCGGAACCAGCGTGAGTCCGGGGTTGGCGGTTCGCGCCAAGCTCTCGACGCGGCTACTATCGGCCATCTTGCATGCACTAGGGAGTCTTTCAAACTCTGCACGCGGCAAATCTCCCGTCGCTACCAAATAGATATGGGCAGCTTCGAGGAGCTTTTGATCATTGACATGACCATCCCAGGCATTGCGGTTCTGTTTGAGAGGAATCAGCGTGTAGCGCTCGCGCACAATCACTCCCAACAAGGCATAGAGTTGGGCGATCAGCGTCGAAAAGCACTCTCCGATGGCATCGTGAAGGTACGGCGCTGCTTCGCGTGAAGCACTTGGTTGAAACACGAGCAAACTGCCGAACAATCCGAGAAGCTCGGCATACAGGCGCTCTGGATGAACGCTTGGTACCGTCAACAAGTGGCGCAGCTTGGGAATGTGGCTGTTTAGGGTGTGCAGCAGCCAAAAATTGAGCAGATCGGACGCTTGAAACTCGAGTGCTTCTCCGCGAAGCCGTCGCTGTGCGCTTAGGTCTTCGGCTCGTGCGTTGAGCCGTGACAGCAGCTCGGATACCTTGCGGACAAGCTGCGGAGCGGCCATGAGCACCGGGCAAGGCGGGACATAGTCACGGCGGAGGGTCCAGACACCTGACTCTGTACGTTCCACTTCGGCGATCTTCAAACAGACTAGGCCGTCTCTTCTGTCTCGTTGTACCGAGAGACGAACATTCTTGATGGCAATCTCGATACTCTGCACTTGATCAGGATTGCAGTCATCCGCAACGTCTTGCTCGCGTTCGATGTAGCGCGCATCTTGACGGTCGTTGCTCGTGCTTACGAGTGGCACTTGAGCACGTCGAGCCGGAATCGTAAGAAACACCTCTACGCTTCGCGTGGTCGCCCCGCTGGGGAGTGGGAGCGCGGGTGGGGGGACGTCGAGTTGCGGTGCATCAAACGAAGTGCCGTCGGGCCAAATCGCTCGACAGGACAGTAGCTCGATCCGCCCTTCGCCCATGGCTTGCTCGTTGATGCTCAGTTCGAGCACCCCAAAACCCAGCGGCTGCGAGCCGAGCACGAGCTTCTGGAGCGCCGTTTCCATATGCCGCTCGGCTTGCTGGAAGTGTTGCGGCAAAAGAAACATTCCGTCTTTCCATGACACCTTGCTCGATTGGCTCATGGGCACTGTGCCTCCGTGCTGTGATCGGTGCAGCGACTATCCAGACAGATGTCATAACCCCGGATATGAAGGGTTGGGAATCGCCATGCACCTTTGACGGTTCCGACGGGAATTTGACGGACCGAGTTGCGACTGCGGCCTCTGCCGATCGCGACCGCCAACACGTACTTGGTGTCCGCACCAATTTCCCACGTACCGAGATCGCGGGGCTCGTTGGCCGACACCTTGAACGGAAACTGGCGCAGCTCTTTGCTCGCCGTTTCTACGACTACACCCTTGAGTACTTCCTGTTCCTTGCCCTGTGCGATGAGCCCGATGTCTAGTTTGCACGGATCGATCGCTTCCTTGAGTTGGTACAGTTTTACTTCCAGGATTCGGGATTCGTTGATCCCTAAGGTGCAGTCGCCCGCTGGTGGGTTGATGCAATCGGACGGCTTGACTTCCAAGTTCACCAGAAAGGAACAGCCTTCGCCACACAGCACAAGGGCGCACGCCCCGACGAAACGAGCGAACTTCTGACGTATCTTCGCCATGTCTCTCCGTGCTTTTCGCGGCTTTGGTTCCGCGCAAGCGAACGGACCATAGCACAGCACAAGCGATTGCGAACATTCGAGCCGTAGCGTTGTGCAAGCAACATCCGGCATTCCGAACGCTGTTCAGCTCGGTAAAAAAGCATCGCGAGCAGCTTCAAGATGCGCGGAGTGTTTCTTTGCAGAAAGGTCGCTGAGCCATTCCATGATTCCTCCCTTCGAGGCGGTCTCTGCTTCCCAATTCGGTGAATTCCGTCGTCGCTGGCTGCGATGGGCCTTGCTGAGCGTTAGGGGCTCGGCTAGGCTGCGCGCATGGATCGGGAAGCTATCGGCCCATACCGGATTGTCCGGCTCCTTGGGAAAGGAGGGATGGGGATGGTCTTCGAGGCCCTCCATCAAACGATTGGGCGACGGGCTGCAATCAAGATCCTGCACGCCAACCTGGCGAGCGATGGGGAGTACTCGCAGCGCTTTCTGAACGAGGCGGTCGCGGTCAATAGCATCGACCATCCCGGCATCGTTGAGATCTACGATTTGGGATCGCTTCCCGACGGTACGACCTATCTGGTGATGGAGTTTATCGAAGGCGAAACGCTGACCCAGCGCTTGGTGGCTCGCGGTGGCAAGATGTCGCCGCTCGAGTCGGTGTGGATTGGCAAAGAAGTGGCGATTGCTGTGGCTGCGGCTCATGCCAAGGGAGTCGTTCATCGCGACCTCAAACCGGACAACATCATGCTGGCGAGGGATTCCGAATTACTGCGTGGTGAGCGGGTGAAACTGCTCGACTTCGGAATCGCCAAGTTGACCGGGTTTGCAGTCGGTTCTGCGGCGCAGACACAGGTCGGGGCGGTGATGGGAACGCTGTGGTACATCTCCCCGGAGCAGCTTCGCAATACCTCGCAGGTGGATGATCGGGCGGATGTGTTTTCGCTGGGAGCCCTGCTGTATCACTTGCTGTCATCGCGTCCACCGATTCACGCCGGGAATGAATACGAGCTGATTGCTCATTACATCACGAACCAGACGATCGAGCCGATTGCCCAGGTGGCACCCACGACTCCGCCAACGCTCGCGGACCTGGTGACGCGGATGCTGGCCGTCGATGCGGCGGCCCGTCCATCGATGTTTGATGTTGCGGCCGAGCTATCGCGGATCGAAGTAGAGCTGGAGGGCGAAACCGAAGTCGATCTACGGGCCCCTTCCACCATCGTGGCGCGAAGTGGTGGTCGTGGTTTGATTCCTGCGGTTGCACCGAGCAGTCAGAGCGGAGCCGCGAATCCGGTGCCGCCACCGCAGTCCTCTGCATCAACCATGAGTGGTGCGGCCAGTGAGTCGGCCCTCCCGGCCCGAGCGATTCGACGAGGTTCTGGATCGCTCCGTTTGGCTGGCATCGTAGCCGCCGTGATCGTTCCCGCCTTGGTGGTATTGGGGTGGGTGCGCGTTCATCGGGCGGCCAACCCTTCTGCGACATCCGTGGGGACGACTCCGGTGGTCGAAGCTCGTGCGATGGTTGCGCCGGCAACTCCTGTACCGGCGAATTCTTCGCTCCCGCCAACTGCGGGGATTCCTTCAGCGGTCGGGACTCCCAAGGTCGGGACTCCCAAAGTCGGGACTCCCAAAGCGGACGCTACAAATCAGCCGGGACCGAGTTCCAATCGATTGAAGTCGGGAGGCTGCGAAAAAGTGAACATCACCAAATCCTGTGTGGGAAAGACGTCATCATCTGAAATCCTTGTTGGCATCGTTGCGGCTGCCCGTACCGCAGAGATTCGGATCTGTCGAGGGAAGAAGGTAACGCTTCAGCGCATGGGCCAACAGATCTTGTTTCCTCCCGGGACTGCTCCCAGCGATCGAATGCGCTTGTTTTCCCAAGAACTGACTGGATTCTTGTATAAGCAAAACACTCCGCTACCAGACGAGGTGGTGCTTCAGTGTGGAGACTAGCTGGAACTCTGCGCCAGATAATAGGAATCTTGTGCGCATCTTATCTGTGCGGTTGTGCACCTGACCCGCGACTGGCAACGATGGATCAAGCCATCATTGGATTGCGACAAGAGATTCGCGACTTGAAGGATGACAATCGTCGTCTGTGGCGAGGGATGCGCTGTACCAACCCGCAGGTCGCCGACTTTATGGCCGATGCGGCTCGGTGCGAGTCGGGACAGTGTCCGCAGAAAAACCTGGAGCGCGTGCTGCAGTTCATGATCGATCAGAAGCATGTCCTGGTCCGGCTTCGTCCGGAGCAAGCCGCCCGCGATATGGCCAATGCGCGGGTGTCACAGCTTCGGGAGTTGCTACATCCTGACCAGTTGAGCCCAATCTCTCGGCTTCTGGTGCTGGCGGTGCAGGTCAATATGACGGGCAGCGAAGCGGTGTTATTGCCTGAGAAACAAGCCTCCAAGTTGGTGAAGTACATCCGGCAGGAGCTGAGTTTGGCACCAACAACTGGGTTGGTCGGTCCGTTCCTGGTGACCTGCGATCAGAAGTCGCAGCTACTCGAGTCCTATTCCCGTCGGATTCCTCAAGACAAGGTAACGCCGGGAGAGCCCAAGCCCAAAGACCCGCAGGTCGTGACGTTCGTGTTTAAGGTGGATTGCTGATGACGCTCAGATCAATGCTCTTGTGTCTACTGCTCGCTGCGCCCTCTGTCGTGCTGGCGGAGGGTGCAACTCCTCCCAGCAAGGATGAGACGTACTTGCTCAACCAGATGGTGAGGATTCCTTCGCTCTCGGTCTGGGATTCGCCGAAGCAGGAATGGCGCGCTCCGCTGGGGAATGAAGGAGTGCTCCCAACCGCCAAGGTGCGCATTTTGCATCTGTGGGGGACGTACTGTGTGCCATGCCAACAGGAGTTTCCAATCCTCAAACAGATGGATCTCCAGTTGCGCGCTGACTACAAAGGAGACGTACAGTTCCTTTTTGTCGCGGATTCCCTAAGTACCGGCTCGGCGATGAAGGACTTTATGGCAGCTCATCATGCAGGCATGCCAGCCGGGCTCCTTTTCCGCGATACCGAGAACAAACTGGCGTCGGCGCTGCTTGCGGCGTTGCCGCAGCTTGGGGTGTCTGCGGGGCGTGCGGAAACTCCCAGTGAGCGGTCTTTGTCGCTGCCGGTTACGCTCCTTCTGGATGGCGATAACGTGGTGCGGATGGCGGTCGTAGGATCACTGGTTCATCGTCGAGGTGAGGTCGTAAACGGAATTGCTCAGCTACATCGAACGCTTTCCGCTCTGATTCCTACAGGGAAGACCAAAGTCGCGAACAAGAAGGACCGTTCGTTTCAGTAGCTGTTACTCTGAGGTCATGATGTCGAGGCCGCTTCTAGTATTGCTTGCATCGCTTTTGTTGCCTGCGTGGTTTCCAGCTTCGTTGCGCGCTGACTCGCCTGCACCTCTGCAGTTCCTCCCAATTTCGCAAGGGGGGATTCCTGACGTCGAGGTCACAGCGCGGATCCAACAACGCTTGGGTCAGATGGGTGAACAGACTCGGCTTTTGTCGACTGTGATGGAGTCCTGCCTGGACATCTCCTGTGTACAGCGAACTGCGGCTTCAATCGGTGTGAGCAGCGGTCGTTTGATTGCGGGCGTGATGGTAGAGAGCTCAAAGCTTCCGGTCGCGCGACGTGGTGTCCTGTGGTGGATTGATTTCGATAGCGGGCGCTTTTTGGAGCGGCATTTTTCTTGTACGGAGTGTGATGTTGGCGAAGCGATGGCTCATCACATGGCGTTGCTGGTCGAGCATGGACCTTCTGCCGGGCAGGAGTCGTGCCGGGCTACGATTCAAACAGAGAGTCGTGCTGCTCCGAGTGAGCCGGTTCGTAGTGCACTCTCTCAAGGGGTGTCCCTCGTGATCCGAGCGAAGGGCAACGTCAAGGTTGCGATTCCCTCGTTCCAGAGTGCGATGCAGCGCGCACTCCTCCAGCTTGGTGTGCCGAGCGTGTTTGTGGAAGGAAGGAGCAAGGGGGGAGACGCTAGTTTTTCGCTTCAGCCTCAACTTGAGATCGAATTGTCGAGCGCGGCGCGTGGTTCAGACGGAGTGGATTCCGTTTCGCTCTCGCTACAGGGAAGCGGGGAGCCGCGGCACTTGCGCTTCTTTTGTCCCAAGGAAAGCTGCCGGAACAACCTGGCGCAACATGTGGCGATGAACATTGGGATGCTGTTTGATAGCGCCAATCCACCGGTGCTGATGACGAATCTAACGGACTGTCCCGCGCTGAAGCCACTCCAACGAACCGCGTCGCTGCAAGTGCTCCCAACCGAGCTGCCGAAACCCGCTGCGCCGAGTGAGAAGCCGCTCCCAGGGACTGCGCCTCCGGTTTGTGCGCTCACCACCAAACAACTCGGCTTCCGCATCGTAGGCATTACGCTGCTGGGAGTTGGTGCCGCAGGTCTGATTACCGGTGGGGTGTTGGCTGGGCAGGATGGCGATCCGGTGGATTCGACGACGTGTCTGTTTGATGGTGGTCTATCGGCTTGTCGGCGGAGCACGCTGCGCAAGGCGGCTGCTGCATTCCTGCTCGGGGGACTTGGTGGAGTAGTCGGCGGTGTGTTGTTGGGACGTTCTACTGCGAAAGATGGAGCTGCAAAATGTACAGTCGGCAAGTGATGCGAAGCGTCGTGACACTGGCTTTGTTCGTCATGCCATGTGCGAATGTGGGTTGTGGTGAAGACCCTGTCTCTGTCTGTCCATCGAGCGATCCATCGTGTGTACCCGAGGTCGAAGTTTTGGAGAGCACGCCGTCTCGACACAGTGCAGCTCAGCTGCTCATTCCCCAAGAGCAGAGCACCAAGCTGAGACTGCGGATCACCAAGCGATACCCGGAACAGAAGCAGTCACCGTATCCAGTGTGGCTGATGGATCCGAAGACTCCGGCCAATAGTCGCAACCTTGGGAATGCTCAGTACGTTGAGGAACATTCGACCGGTGGCGGAATCTTCGAGATAACCGTGGGCAAGATGAGCGCCGTGTTTGCGCCGGTGGGCCGGTACGTGATGAGGGTAGGTAAGCCGGAAACCAGCGAAGTGCCGGAGGCCGGTGGATCGTCGGCCCCGCAAGTGACGGTGATCAAGCGGACCATAGGCTATGCATCCCCGACGGTGCTGGAACAGGTGGGACAGACCCGATACCAATATCCTGAAGTGAGTCAACTGGGTTTTGTCGGAAATGACGTCACGATGTTTGCAGGTGGATGGGATGGGAGTGATCAGCCCAAGCAGAAGCTCCGGCGGTTTCAGTGGGCTGGTTCGGCGCTAATGGACGTTGCATTGCCGGGGCTGTTTGGCTCGGTGTTTGGAACTGAGGTGAGGGTGGGACTGGGGGCGGAGCAGGTATTGCTGGCGCGACCGATGGTGATGCCGGTTCTGTCGAAGTGTCCATTGGCAGCGATGGCGTCCGGAAACTGCACTCCTGTTGCAGGATCGACGTTGGCCAGTGATTCCAAGGTGCTGGCAGTAGCTTCTGATGGAAACTGGGCTGCCTATGTGGACAAGGATGGAAAGCTGTTTAGCGCGAGCCTGAGCGGTGGGTTTCAGTGGCAGGGAATCGCGAGTAGTGTGACCAAGCCGTTCTATGCCATGGCCTTTGGGGATGTGAACGGGGACCAGAAACCTGACCTAGTTGGAGTGTGGCAGGATGGCAGTGGAGCGGAAGTGAGAGCGTTCCTAGGCACTGGGAGCGGATTCATCGAGAGTTCGGACTCTGGCCGGTCCTTGAGCGGAATTGGAACGATGCCGGTGTCAGCGGTGGCAGTGGGAGATCTGGACACTGATGGATATGCCGACGTGGTGGTGGCCCGAGGACTGACGGTGACGGTGTACCAGAACCTGTACGGCAGCCTGGGGGCGGTGTGGCAGAGCACGCTGGATAGCAAGCAGGCCGGACCGAAGATCGGAGCGCTGGCGGTGGGACGGCTGACGGTGACGGATTCAAACCAGAGTCTAGACATCGTGGCAGCGAGCAATACACCGTACGATCGAACGGACTCGCTCGGGGTGAGCAACCTCTACCTGCATGTGTTTCGTCCGATGCAGGCTCAGTAGCTGCCGTCTAGCGATAGCGTGACGTGGACTGACTGTAGAGTTTGATACCGGTGGCGGCTGACCAGATCCAGGCGAAAAGACCGATCAGAATGCCCAGCCACCACTTGACCAGCAGTAGTGTCGGAAGCGCGGCAATTGCCATCCCGAGCTGGACAAAGCCGGTTCCGTAGATGCCTCGCATGATCGTCCCTGAGCCGGGGATGACGAAGTTCATCACCATCTGGGTCATGCCCGCTGGATCGGCTCCTGCGGAAACTCCCGGGGTGACGGTTCTGCCATCGGGAGGTTGCAGCGCGTTTTGGGCTGGATTCACAAGGGCGGCCTGGCTGTCGGGCTTGTTCATGATGAAATCCATCTGTTGGTCGATCTGGGCAATCTCACGCTCGGCTCGTTCTCTTGCGGACAGGGCAGGGGTCGTCGCGCCACCGCTTTGCATTGGTGGTCTGGCGGTTAGCTGGGCGGGTTTTTCGCTCATGGGTCATGATCCTGTGGATTCCATTGTACGGATCGTACCGCAACAAGAGGCTGGGCCTTAGGATTCCTCGTCGGGAAGAACCAGCGGATAGGTCGCATGGGGAGTGATCACCGCGCTTCGTGTCGAGCTTCGCACCTCACTGCCGGCGAAAACGACGCTGCGGCTTAGCTCGACGCCTCGCTCGACGCGAGCGGCATCACCTAGCACCACTTCGGGGCCAACCACCGCACCCTCGGATACCACCGCTCCGGCCGCAATACAAACCGGCGCTAGGATCGTTGCAGACGACGCAATCTGTGCCCGTGGACTGACCCCAATGAGAGGACCGGGCGGGTAGGGCAGTCGCGCCTTGCCCCGCAGTACGTTGAGGTTGCCTTGCAAGAAGCGCTCTGGCGTCGAGTGCTCATGGAAATAGCCGGGGATGATGTAACCAGAGAGCACCTCACCGGCTCGCAGAGAGGGTACGTAGCCTTGACGAACGATGCAGGACGACTCGTTGGTTGGCAGACGCAGCAGAAGGTGCGGCTCGATGATGTGGACGCCGGTGAACATGCAGCGAGTCAGCGGCGGCTTGGCAACAGCAGCAGGCGATTTTTGGCCAAGGATGCTGTGGACGCGGCCGTCTGCGTCGACCTCGACAGCGCCCCATTCGTCGGCATCGGGGGTTTCGCGCAGAACCATCGTGGCGGCGGCACCGGTGACACGATGCAGGGCGAGCACCGCTTCGAGATCGACATCGATGACCAGTTTGCCGTTGATGACCACGCACGGCTCGCGAAAGTCGTGCGTCAGAAACTCCGCCATCTTGCGAACACCACCGCCCGTACCGAGTAGCACTGGCTCCGACGAGTAGTGTATATCCATGCCGAGGCTCGCTCCGTTACCGACGGTATTGGTGATGAGGTGCCCCAGGTGGTGCAGGTTGATGGCGACCTCGCGCATGCCATAGCCTCGGCACAGCGCCAGAGCATACGTGAGCAGCGGATGATTGCAGACTGGCAGCAGTGGCTTTGGTAGTTCGTCGGAGATGCCTCCGAGCCGACTGCCCATCCCCGCACACAGCACCATCGCACGCAGTGGCGTCGCAAAGATCCCTTGCATTACAACTCCTCGAAGACCACAAAGCGCCGATCGGGGACCGCGCCGCTGGCTCGTGAATAAAATCCTACCGGGCCGACCCAAGCGATGACACCGCCGTCGGGACGATCGACCACGTCGAGCAAACAACCGAGCAGAAGTGCCTCGCCGAGTCCATGCCCGCGGTGCTTGTCGAGCGTTCCCATGGGACCGAACCAGCCGAGCCCACGATTGTTGCCGTCGTGTGCCGCAAAGGCAACCACTGCGCCTGCTTCATCGAGAGCAACATGGACCGCCGGGCCTTCGGGCAGCGCATCAGCATACTCAGCCGCTTCTCCTCCGAGTGGTGGTCCCAGGGCACGGGCAACCTCGAAGGACCACACGGGTGCAAACGAGCCGGTGATCATGGTGAGTAGCGGTTCCACATCGGTCGCGGTCGCTCGTCGGATGGTATAGCCAGCCGCCGTCGCTGTCTTACACAGCATGGCCAATCGTTCCGGGGTGACCAGGGGATTTTCCCGCACCGGTGCGCGAAGGTTGAGCAGTCGAGCGACCTCGCCAAATCCTCGGGACCGGAAAAATGAGTGCCCTGCCAAATATCTTTCGTCGACGCCGGGGGCCAGATAATTCCCTGGATGATCGCCCACGCGAAGTTTGGGCACTGCTCCCGTCGTCTGAGAGATGTGCTGCTGGGCCTCGACCAGCAAGGCGGAACCAATGCCTTGTCGCTGAGCTGACGGTAGAACGGCCAGCAGCTTGATCCATCGTCCCGCTTGCGCCAGCACGCCGAGCAGCTCACCACCCGGAGAAAATGCACCGACGCTAAATCGATCTCGTCGATAGTTCGAGGCCAGTAGCTTTTCCGCCGCCACAACATCGCTGCGATCGTAAGGCAGCGCCGCACAAAGCAGGGCTTGGGCCGCTGGCAGGTCCGTGGTGACGAGGGCTCGGATCGTGACGCTCGGCATCAGGGCTGCTCGGGATCGTCGCCAAGCAGTCCGCTGCGTCGCCCGGTGCGATTGTATTTATAGGTATAGAGCGCGCCGATCAGGGCGGACAGAGGCAGCAAAAGCCCAGACAGCCCAATCACCAGCCACTTGCTTAGCGCAAACATCAACAGAAACGCGACCGAACCCATGATGGCCTCGCCCATGGGAGCGGCGTAGAACCAGCCGAGCGGCCCGAGCAGACCGAGCGCACCGCCAAGCGCTACGTTTTTTGGTCCTTCCGCGCTTCCCGCCGAGAGCAGAGCTGCATGAGGTAGCTTACGTAGCGCCGTTCCCACCAGCTTGCTTTCGACCTCGTCCTTGAGCGCCCGCAGGTGTGAGTCGAGCAGTTGCCCGCACCGACTGCAGCGCGACCCCGTCGCTGAGGCACGCTTGCAAGCGGTACACCGAGTCAGGTCTTTCGCCCCCGTGGCTGGTCTTTTGGTCCCACAGACCTTGTAGAGCAGCTCACCATCGTCGTCGGTATCGAACTCGACCAGTCCGTCTCGCACCATCTCGTCGAGCCACTTGTCCGCTTTGCTCGTCGGGATGCCGCTGTAAAAGACGATGTTGGCGCGGGTCAGCGGCACCCTCGTCGTCATCGCTAGCTCCAAAACTGCCTGCTCGAACTCCTGCGGCCTCACGCTCACCTCACATGGACGAAGATAGCCCCTTCTTGGACGACTACCAACGCCTGAGCCCGGGTTTTTAGCGAACGCCCCGTTTCGGAAGTAGCAGGAACAGCTCTCCTGGATAGTTGGTGCGGGCTGCGGCGATGCGAGCTTCCTCGCCACTGCCAACGAAGAGGTCCACTCGACCTGGACCGACGATCGCTGATCCGGTGTCTTGGGCCAGCACCAGCCGTGCGATGTGCTTCGAGGTGATCGTCGGATCCTCGGTCTGCGCCGCTACCTGCGTTCGCAGCAGTAGCAGCGCACCCATCGGGACATGCTTGGGATCGATCGCCACCGAGCGACCGGCGACTAGTTCTCCAAACTTTCCAGTGCCGCGCAGTGGGGTCTCTTTGAAGAACACAAAATGCGGATTTTTCCCCCAGTACTCCCGCAGTACCTCGGGATGCGCTTTGACGAACGCTTGGGTCTTGCTCTGACCTGGGTCCGTTGGAAAGTCATCGGGGATGCGGTGATCGCGAACCAGGAGACGCAAGGGATTTTGATACGGATGACCATTGTGGCCATCGGTGGTGAGGTTGATCTCGCTACCATCAACCAGTGCAATCGTCGCTGAGCCCTCGATATGAATATGCAGCGCCTGCGCAAGACTCTCGACGTAGACCAGCTCTAGTTGGTGTCCAGTGAGCGCGCCTGATAGCACCGCTTCCGTGGTTTGCTGCGCCAGAGATTCGTCTGCGGGCCGACGGTACAGCGGAATCTGATACGGCCCCTGAGGAGTTCGTGACCCGCGCAGGATAGGATGATAGTATGCGGTGACATGTGCGGCGCGGTGGGCCAGCGGGAGTAGCTTGATCCGTTTGTTCAAGACCCGACACAGTGCGGCCTTGCCAAGCTTCGCCGCCGTCTGAATCGGGAGCAGCATTCGTTCCACATAATCGTGGTTGCTTAGCTTGAGCCGTCCGTGCGTGACCCGTGGCTCGGCGGGCTGGGCGCGCAGGGCGAAAAGCTCTGCCTCAATGGCTTTGATCAGAGAACCGGTGTCGTGATCATCGCAGCTAGTGATGGTGGACGCCGTATCAGCCGAGCGTCCCACAGCCACCGTCGGCCAGTGTAGGCACAGACATAGAAGAAGCACATGAAGGCGCAACCGCATCGACTCCCCCCAGACGTGCGGTGATTAGTTGGCGCCTTGGCGAATCCAGCGCTGGACCGCCAACATGGCGTCCATCCCGAGCGGCGGATTGTCTTCTGCAGGCATCGGGTCACCCATGATCCGCGTGAACGAGCCCGTTGCCAGCATCTTGCGCAGCAGATAGCTCCGTTCCGGTTGACCGGGCTGTACCAGTCGCAGCGACTCCGGCGACCCATAGGCACTCGCGCTCACCAAGTAACTTCGCAGCGCCGGGCTGGCTACTGATAAATCGAGGTTGCGCGCCGCCACTTCTCCAGCTGCCGCCGCCGCATGACAGCCACTCGCTGCGCAGTTTGTCTTGAGCTGCCCTTTGGCTCCGACAATATCTGCCAGCGTGAGCGCAACTTCCGGCGCTGGGTTGGGCAGCACATCTCGACCCGTGCGGAAGGTAATCCGGGACGTCCGATCGAGCGCCACACCAGCCAGAGATTTGACGCTTGTCCCAATATCGATTTGATACTCGGATTCGGGGGCCAGGCTGGCTTTGGGCCGGAGGATCAGCTTGCGCTCGACTTGGTTGTGTTCGATGAGATTTTCAATCGGGCTGCCGCGTCCGCCCAGTCGAATCGCCACCAGCTATCCCGTGTCCGTATAAATTATGTCGCAAAACGACAAGGTAATGACCGGATTCACCGGTTGGAGCGACTCTATCGGATTGCTCAGCGTGACGCTGAGGAAGGACAGAGAAGGATCGCTAGTGGACGGGAACGGTTCGTTCGTTGTGGGGAAGCTACAGCCAGCAAACGAGCCGGTGAGGACGGACAAAACGACAGAGAGAATACGAGAAAGGCGAGGTGTTGGAGTCGGCTTGCGATGAGAGCCCATTAACTCTCAGTGTACATGCGGATCTGCTCCCGGATCACTTCCTCGTTGATGCCGGTGCGGAGGTGTTCTTTGAGGCAGTCGGCGAGCGTGATCATCATTTCGGCTGTGGAGCGGTTTTCAATGATCTTGGACCGCAGGCTCTCAGCATCGCGGCTTTTGTCATCCCGGAGGAAGTCGCGGACCATGTCCACCGATAGATCGCCCTGAAAGTCGAGCATGAGGTTGTCGATCAAATAGTTGATGAGGGCGTTCACATCATCCTCCACAGGGGCGGTATGGTTTGAGAAGCAAAGACAGCACGGATTTATAATTGATATCACGCTCTTAGCCACTTGTGAACAGTCTCGCTTCCTCGTACGCTCCGCCCTCTTTCGGACCTTGGACGCGGTTCGTGACGCTCTGACCGGAGATCGGGATCTCATCATGACCACCCTTCCTCTGACGGTGCTTGTCGGATTCCTGCTTGGGATCGTGCTGGCGCGCTGGGTGCCATCCTCGTCCGTTAAGCCATCGCAGCGACTGCTCACACGGCTGCGATCGGCACTGTTGCCGGTGCTGACCTTATCGATCGGCTTGTGGCTGCCAGCAGCGCTGTGCATCTATCAAGAGGCCTCCGACTGGTCGTTGATGTATTTGCTGGTACCGGAGCGAGCGACGCCGACAGTGTTGGCGGCTCTGTTCACGTTGCTCACGGCGAGTGTGCCGGGGGGTCTGGCGCTTGGAGTGTGGGTCGAACAGGCGATATGGGATCGCATTGGCGATCGGCTCAACAGGCGCTTTGGCGAGCGTCGTGGTGAGATACTCGGCCGACTCGCTTTATGGGGTCTTGCGCTGTGTTCGCTTTCTGGTGTCCTGCTTGGCTTCGGGCTTTGTTCAGATCGGATCTTATGGGTGGGCTCGTTTTCCGACTTTCACGATGGTCGATGGTTGCTCGCCTCGCTCGGACGCGGTTCACCACGTCTGCTCAGCGTGATCGTTTATACGAACGTGGTGCTGGCCGCTGGGTTCGTCCTTACGGCGCGTGCGATCGCGGGTCGTCATCCAGCGCATAGCCCAAGCGGCGGTGCGCCTGTGAGTCCGAGTTAAGTCCAGATCTAGGGTCCATTCAGCCAGTCGGCGCTGTGGTTCTGATTTTGCCAATTCTCGACGGATACGGGAGCCAGGCGCGGCGAATCGGAAGTGCCCCGAAAACCCGGTCTAACGGCAAAATTCGTAAGTATTGACGGGTGCCTCGGCCCCCTGTTACCGTGACGCCTATGACAGGAGTATCGCGTCTGCTCGCGCTAAGTGCTCTGCCCTGGCTGGCTCTGTGCTCTGCCTGCGGTCCGGTCACTTATGTATCCCGAGTTACTTTTGGGGCCACTGGGGAGATTGCTGAAGTCAAGGCCAGCAAGTCCGACCAGATGTCGCCGTACGAATATACCGCTGCGGTGGAGTATCACCGTCGTGCCAAGGAACTGGCTGGCTACGCCCGATTCCACGATGCCAACAACTTTGCCAAGAAGGCGCGTGAGTTGGCAGCGGCGGCCAAGACGGTTGCGCAGAAGCGGACCAAGAACCGCGCTCTGCCCATTTTCGATCCGAGCGATCCCAGCTTGTTCATTACTCGTGACGGGCTGGTGAAACGCAAGTCCAGCCTCGAGTTCGATACCGAGAAGCCGCCGATGCTTGACTCAGAGAAGCCACCTCTTACTGGACCAGCTCCGAACGCGCAGAAGGGAGGGACGAAGTAATGCGTCGCACGTCTCTCAAAGTGCTGCTGCTGGCCTCCGTGCTGCCGTTTGTGACGGGCTGCCCTGGCGCGACGCTCAAAAAAGAGCTGTCGGGCATCAAGCAGACCATCGATTCGGCGCGTAAAAACGGTGCGTACCTGTGCGCTCCCGTCGAACTCGCCATGGCTGAGTCGCACCACGACATCACTGCGGCCGACCTGTACTACGGCGATTACTTTTCGGCCAAAGAACACATCGCGATTACCAAAGACAACGCCGATAAGGCGTTTGCCAAGTCACCGGCAGATCGCTGCGCATACAAAGAGGAAAAGGCGCTCGTCGTTCCCAAGAGCGGTGACGCAGACGGTGACGGTATCAAGGACGAGCTCGACAAGTGCCCCGACGAGCCTGAAGACAAGGATGGCTTCGAGGACGAGGACGGCTGCCCCGAGCTCGACAACGACAAAGACGGTATTTACGACAGCCAAGACAAGTGCCCCAACGATCCGGAAGACAAGGATGGTTTCGAGGACACCGATGGCTGTCCGGATCCGGACAACGACAAGGACGGTGTGCTCGATAAGGACGACAAGTGTCCGATGCAGCCGGGTCCGAAGGAAAATCAGGGTTGTCCAGACAGCGATCGTGACAAGGACACTGTGGTCGATCGCCTCGACAAGTGCCCGGATGAGCCAGGCCCGCCGAACAACGCCGGCTGCCCGGAAAAGAAGTACATCACGATCACGCAAGAGAAGATCGAGCTCAAGCGCCAGGTGCAGTTTGCAACGGCCAAGGCGGTGATCAATAAGGACTCCTTCGAGCTGCTCGATGAGGTCGTCGAGCTGCTGAAGAAGAATCCGCAGATCAAGCTGCGGATCGAGGGCCACACCGACACCAAGGGCAAGCCGGCCAAGAACCTGCCGCTGTCGAAAGATCGCGCCAAGGCCGTCATGGACTACCTGACCAAGGGTGGTATCGACGCAAGTCGTCTGTCCTCGGAAGGCTACGGCCAGACCTGCCCAATCGCCGACAATGCGACCGAGCAGGGCCGCGAGAAGAACCGTCGTACGGACTTCTTCCTCGCCGAGCCGGGTGCAGCCAGCAAGTGCGCCACGCCGGATCCGAAGACCGGGCTAGTGAAGGGCGCTGGCAAGGGGGCTGTTGCTCCGGCTGCCAAGGGTTCCGACGCTCCCGCTGCTGATGCCGCGCCGAAGGGCAAAGGCAAAAAAGGCAAGAAGAAGGCGAAGTAACCGCTCAACGGCCACCTGCCTTGCGTGCTCTTTCTCTCACCTTGATGTCTCTTCGTAACCCACCGTGCATTCCCATCGCCGTCGTACTCCCTGCGGGTCCGGCGATGGCGCACCGGCTTTCGGCTTGTCGAGTTCCTCACTTTCCAAAGAAAGCTGCGTCTTTTCGGATGCTAGCGATGCGCAAAATTGCGGAGGTCGCTAGCACCACCGACCAAAAACGCTGTAATCTCAAGTTGAGCCTGGCTATACCGCAGTCAGGCCAATCTACGTCTCGAGGCACGTGGTTTTCATGGCGCAATCGATGAAGCAAACGTCGTTGGCAAAGATGGGTCGTTCGGCACGCTGGCTGTTCGCCGGTGTTCTCGTCGCAGGATCAGGGCAGCTTGCGTATGCAGGGCCTCAGGATCGTGTCGCCAACATGAACAAGCAGGCGATGGATGACTACGACAAGCTCGAGTTCAGCTCGGCTCGTAAGACCCTCGAAGATACGGTGAGCCTGCTCCGCAAAAACAACTTGGACTCGACGATCCAAGCGGCGCGAACCTACATCAACCTGGGCATGGTCTACGTCCAGTTGAAGGACACGGGGCGCGGCGAGCAGTGGTTCAAGCGGGCGTTGGCGATCAACCCCAATGCCAAGCTCGATCCGAACCTCGCTACCCCCGAAGTCAAAGCGGTATGGGCGATCGCGAGTGGCGGCAAGCCAGCGATGGTTGCGCAGCCGGTGCAACAGCCGGTGGTGCAACAGCCGGTGGTGCAACAGCCGGTGGCGCAACCCGTGCAGCAGCCGGTGGCGCAGCCCGTTCAACAACCGACGCAGACGCCGGATCCGTTCCAGATGGAAGGCGATGGGAAGAAGCCGGAGCCACCAAAGACCCCGCTCGAGTACAGCGCTGACGATCTACTCGATCCGGTCAAAAAATGTGAGCTGCGCCACACGCCGCTGCTCGAAGTGCGGACTGCGCAGAAGGTCAACCTCTACATCACGCCGACTCCCGTACCGGTGGCTCGCGCCAACATCTTTTATCGTGGGCCCGGCCAGGAGCGATTCACCGAGTCACCGATGATTCCGAGCCGCAAGCAGCCCGGGGATCTCGTCGGTGTGATTCCGCCAGAGGCGCTGATGGGTACTTCGATCCAGTACTACATCGAAGGGCTCGACGCCAAAGGCCGAGTTTGTGGCGTGCAAGGTAACGCGGACAACCCGATCATTATGAAGGTGTCACGATACGCTGGTGTGGTGGTCGCTCAGAGCGAAGACGTCGAAGATCCGCTGAAATACGTCAAGCAAGAGGACGAACGGCAGCGTCTCGCGGGACTTCGGGACCGCGTCTATTTCGACCTCGGCGTAGGCACGGGAGGCGCTCTCATTACCGCTGGAACCACCACCGAGGTCGCTTGGTTCTATAACCCTCGTTCCGCCAAGTACGAGCAGGCCAAGTCCTCTTCGACGGGGTTCACCTGGGGCGGTCTGGGGTTGCGTGCCGAGTTTGGTGCGTACCTATGGAGAGGCCTTTCACTCGGCGTTTCAGGTCGATTTGAGGCATATTCGAACCATAATGCCGACAGCACCGATGCGGCGATGAAGAACAACCTGTGCACGGACAGCCAAGGTCGCCCATCGCCATGCTTTGCGACAACGGCCAAGGGGCAGTACGGGTACATGGTGCTCGGCAAGCTGCGTTATCAATTCAGCCCAGGCCGTATCTTCCGTCCATACATCCATGCCGACATCGGTGGCGGTGAGTGGCGCGGCGCTCTCAATATCGATGGATCGCGCCCGGTGAAAAACGGCGCGATCGACACCGAATCGCCGCTGCAGCCAACCGATCAGTGCAGTGCTGAGTACAACGGCAAGGCCGATCCGGAGCGCAAGCCAGCTGGCTGTACCTCCGTCGGTGGCAACATCGGCTACAATCAACAGACGGGTACGGCTTCGGCAACCTACGTGAACCGCGTCTGTCCGACCACTGGGTCGTGCGTGGACTCGGTGCTACTTGGTAAGCTTTTCGTTGGTGCCGGGGCTGGATTCTATGTCGGTGGACGCCATGCCGGTATTTCCCTCGACGTGAACCTGCTGACTTCCCTGAGTGGGACCACGGGTCTGCTGCTCGACGCCTATCTTGGTCCGCAGTTCATCTTCTAAACCACTGCCTGTTCTTGGTGACGGCCTTCGGGCCTCGTGACGAGCTTCCTCGATCACTCCCTTCCGGTCATTGCTGCAGTGTCATCACCGCTCGGTGCGGCTGTTGCTGGGACGTTGTGATGGATCGCGTGGGACGGCGGGCTCGGGCTCGTTATTGCGGCGATGAGGGCAGGACCGGGGTTTGAACGGGAGCGGTGCCGGTTGGTGGCAGCGGTGGTGGCTCGGCGGTGGGAGGCAGGCATTCCTTGCGCTGCTCAGCGCGGGCCAGTGGATGACCGGGCATGGAGTCGAGGATTTTCTGGACCTCGGCCAAAAACTCAGGACAGCGGTGGTCGGCCCGCAAGCTCATTGCGCGTTGGAGGTGCATCGAGACGAACGTCTCGCTGAGCTGATTGAAGGTCGGCTCGGCGATCGACCGATAGATCGAGTCATTGGCGAGCTGCCCATAGAGCCGGATGGCTTCCTCTGCGTCCTTGCGCTCAACCGCAGCTTGGAATCGTTCGTAGAGCGGCTGTAGCGGCTGTTCGAGCAGCGCCTTTTGTCTGAGCGTCTGAACCTGGCTGGCCTGCGCGGGGAGCAGTGAGCTTCCGTAGCTGCGCGTCAGCTCTTCGGATCCCTGTAATACCGTCGCCCAGGCGCGAATCTGAGCTTCCGCTTGCAGTCGAATCAGTTCCTTGGCCACCGTCTCGTCCTGCGGCACTTTGTAAAAAGGCAGGATCGTTGAGACTTTGCGTTGCAGCGACAGACTGGTCGAAAGTGCGAGCAATCCCGCGACTGAAAGTGCCAACACACCGAGCAGTCCCCACAGCCCATAGCGAGGTCCGGCACCATCCTTCATCTTTCGTCGACCACTGCGATGTCCGCGACGCGTTTCGATCGCTTTGGCGATGGTGCTCGTTGTCAGAACGGGATTCGACGCCGATGAGATGCTGGGGCCGCGCATCGTGTCTTCGCACGCTTCGAGCGCATGCTCTAGGTCGACGGCGCTCTGATACCGCTCATCGGGCTTTTTGCGCAGGAGCTTCATTACGACTTCCTGCACACACGCCGGAATGCTCTCGGGCAGCGGCTCCGGCTGACGACCCAAGTGAGCGAACAGCACGTCGTGCGGCGTCCCCACAAACGGTGGTTGGCCGGTCAGAAGCTCGTAAAACAGCACGCCCGCTGCATATAGATCGGTGCGGCCATCGATTTTTGGCTTTTCGGTGACCTGCTCTGGCGCGACGTATTTCGGTGTGCCGACGAGGATTCCCGGTGCCGTCAGCGACATTGACTTGTTGCCGACCTGCTTCGCCATCCCAAAGTCGAGCACTTTGAGGACCAGCCGCCCGCCGGGTTTGTAGCGGAGCAGCATCATGTTCTGGGGTTTGATGTCGCGATGTACGACTCCCAGTCGATGCGCTTCTTCTAGTGCCGAGGCAAGCTGCCGCATCACCGCAATCGCCCGTAGCGGAGCCAGCGGTCCTTCACGATCGAGCACGTCCGACAGATCATCTCCGTCGACAAGCTCCATCACCAGGTAAGGCATCTCGTCTTGCAGACCAAAGTCGAAGACTTGGGCAATCGAGGGGTGATTGAGCTGACTCCATACCTTCGCCTCGCGCTTAAAGCGCTCGACGGCATCTGGCTCCGCAAAGGTTTCTTTGCGCATCATCTTGATGGCCACTGCCTTGTCGACGGCAAGGTTGGTACCTCGGAAGACCACGCCCATCGCGCCCTCTCCCAAGATGCCGTCGAGTCGGTACTGACCATCGAGCGTGCGGCCAATCATGGAGGCCGCCCATTCGTTCTCGGTCGACATAAGCCCTATCTAAAACGGTACGGTGAACCCTAGATAGGTTCAAGTGTCACGCCGGGAATTCGTTAGGAGACTTTCTCTCGTCGGAACTTGCCGCCAACGTGCTTCGTTTGGGCCGGCCGAGTGCTGTCTCCTACATTGTCGCCTAGTTTGCTCTTTACGCCGGACCTCTCGTCGTGCCAAAAAAACGCCATGAAGCGACACCTGACCGTCTTTGCTTGTGGAGCCGTTCTTTTCGCTGCGACATCGGCCTTTGCCCAGGCCAAGTCTTCACCGCTCTCGGAAGCTGCCGCCAAGGCCGAGTCCGAGCGTGCCGGGAAGGAAGGCGAGCGGTTGCTCTCGCAACACGACGCGGCCGGCGCGGTGACCGAACTCGGAAAAGCCTTCAACCTAAGCAAAAATCCACGCTTCCTATTGCCGCTTGGACTGGCGTTCGCAGAGGCTGGCAGGCCGCTCGATGCGTTGGATGCGCTGGGTCGTTTCCTGAAGGATTCACCCACGCTGCCGGATCAGAAGCGGCGCGAGATCGGTGGCAAGCTGGGTGTGATGCTGGATCAGGTGGCTGGCACTGTCACCGTCGAAGCCTCTCGTCAGAATGCCCAGATCAAGCTCGATGGAAGAGTGATCGGCATGTCGCCGATTGAGTCGCCACTTCGTCTGAGCCCGGGCAAGCATGAGCTGCAAATGGTGCCCGCACCGACCGATCCATCGAGCGGTGCCACCGTCGTTATCGACATCAAGCCGGGCGAACAAAAGGCGGTCAAGCTGGAGCCGGGATCGCGTTCACGCTTCTTGGAACCGCAGGCCCAAAACGATGATGCCAATCCAGCGCAGCGAGCCACGGCGTCGAATCAGTCGACCGGGACGACGGAGCAGCCCGCCAAGGGCAGTGAATTCAACTTCCGTGACCTACCCAAAAAATGGTGGTTCTGGACGGGAGTTGGCGCAGTCGCTGTCGTCGGCATTGGCCTGGGCGTCGGCCTCGGTGTCGGCCTGCGTGATCGCTCGACCGTTCCCACCGAGGCCTTCCCGGCGGTTACCACGTGGCAAGGTGGTCCGATCGATGTGCGGATGCCTACCACCCTCGCGTATGGGAATTGATCATGAAGAAGTTGCAAGCCCGTTTCCTGGGCGGATCCCTTCTTCTTGTGGCTGCGCTTTCTGGTTGCCATGAGGACTCAGACGCCTGCGAGGGTCGTACCGAGACGTGTTTGTCGCTGACCTTGTTCGGGTCCGATGGCGTTGCGGCGGCCGATCAGCTCAAGGTGATGCTGCTCCGTAAAGAGCAGCCGCTGTCTCCCTCGACGCCACTGAGTTCGGTGCAAGAGTTTCCATTCAAGGTCGCGCTGCTATGGCCCGACGGACCTGCCAACCTGAGCGTGCGGAGCAGCCTGAATGGCGTGGTAAATGGCGTCAGCGCCGAGATTTCTCTCGACCTGCGCAACGGCCAGCATGCCCAGCGCAAGCTGACGTTGTTTCCACCGCTGCCCAACACGCAGCCGACGGACATGGCGCGAATTCGTGATCTTGGCACACTGCCGGATCTGACGACACCACCTGATTTGACCTTGATGCCGGATCTGACGACGCCGCCGGACCTGACGGACCCGGTTGATCAGGCGACAACTACCGACTAGCCACAGTAGGAAGAACCAGCGCTTCAAGCTGAGCGCTGACCTCTTCAAAAGAGCGAGCCGCGTCGATAAACTGGATCGGCCTGCCGCTCTTTAGCCAGGCGCTTGCTTGCGATCGATAGAGGCTTTCGACGCCGCGCTGGAAGTCGTCGACCTCGAAAATCTCTTGTGCTTGGCCTCGCTTGGCTCGTCGTTGAGCCGCCACCTCGACCGGAAGATCGAAATAGACCGTGAGATCTGGAATTCGAAAGGTCGCGTTGATTTGCTGGACCAGATCGAGCGGCACACCCGCGAAGGTCTGGTACGCCAGCGACGACAACACGTAGCGGTCACAGACGACAGTTTTGCCTTCGGCGAGTGCCGGCTCAATCTCTCGGGCGAGGTGATCGGCGCGATCCGCAGCAAACAGCAGAGCGAGGGCATGCGCCGAAAACGGTGCGTGTTCGCCGCGCAGAACCCCTCGGATCAGCCGACCGACGGGATTGCCAGTTGGCTCAGCCGTTTTGTGAACCTGATAGCCGAGCGATGCCAGCCGTTCACAGAGCCATCTTTGCTGGCTGGTGGTGCCCGCTCCGTCGATGCCTTCGAAGACCAAGAAGAAGCCAGGGCTGTTTGCCTTTGCGCTCGTCGTCGTCATGCGGCGCGGAGTGTACGATCCCGCTGTCTTGGGTCAAGGGCCTTGGCGGCTTCGACCTGGCGTGCTGGCTCATCGGCATCATTTGCCCAACAGTTGGTTATGGATGTGAATAAATTTGCTGATGGTTTGTCCATAGGGTGGGAAATATTTTCCTAATGTTGAATTATAAAGAGTGTTGTTGAATTCGAATTGTTAGCGTTTTATGAACGCATTTCGAGATATTCAATTGGGGACGAGGATTGGATCGATGGCATCGTTTGCTGCACAAATACGCTCGGTCTTGACGGGCACTGCGGGAAAACCCAGCACGCAGGAGGGGCGGCATCAGCTCGATGGCAGAGCGGTTGGGGTGGACCCTGCGGATTCGACGCTGACCCGCGATGGATGCGAACAGCAGCTTGGCACGTTGCGCAGCCGCCGGCTCGAAGCTGGACTCAGTCGGGCGGCGCTGGCGCTGCGCAGTGGGGTGTCGGCGAGTACGATTCGCAACATCGAGACAGGACGACACCTTCCCACCACGCAGACACTGGCGGCGATTGCAGCGGTTCTGCCCTGTTCCGATGCGGGATATTCGTTGATTGGTGATCCTAAGCGAGGAATTCTAGATGGCGAGCCGGTTTGTTTGGTCGGGATGGACGATGGAATCCGTGCCCACCTGCAGCTGATGCACGCGCTCAGCGGAGAGGGAGGGTATCTGCCACCATCGCTGCTGCTGAGTGATCCGGCGTGTGCGGCAGCGTTTTGTGAGTTTCGCAATCGAACTGTGGATGCTCATCGACAGAGCATTGTCTCTCGTGAGGTCGCGCAGGCGATCCGTCGCTGTGTCGGGAGAAATCCACTCGACGTCTGGGCCATTGCATGCGCCGATGGTCGCAAGGAGGTGGCGCTGTGTGAGTGGCTGCTTGCGGCGGGACTGGGCTGTCTTCGGCTGCTGCTGGTTGAACAGAGCCTGCCTCTTCTGACGTCGGCCTATCGGCATGCGAGTCATCGGCTCGGCACAGAGCGAGACATCCGATGGGGTGGTCTACAGGCGGACTTGACGCAGCTTCCGCACCATCGCTTGAGTCAGCATCTGCATCGCCAACTGTTCTGTTTGATCGGGCCACAGCTCGGTTTGCTCGACAGCGAGCTGTTGATTCTGCGGCAGGCATTGGTTCACGCGCAGAAGAATGACCTGTTGCTGCTGGGCTTTGATGTGTCCACGGGAGATCCTTGGTTGCCTCAAGCGTTGGTCCGGAAGGAACCGCTTCTTCAAGGCGCGGACGTTGCTCATCCACTGCTGCGGGCCTTTGTCGAGCGGCCGTTCCGACTCTACTTGAGAGAGATGCAGGGGCTGAGACTCGGCGCGTCGCTCGATGTGACGAGCTGTGCGGTGCCATCGAGTTATGCCGTCGAGCTGCGAGCCACGGTCACGACACCAGCCCGCAAACCACGACGATATTCGTTATGGCGCAGTAAGCGCTACCAGCCTCAAGCGCTTCAGAACTCATTGCACGAGGAGGGATGGGAGCTTGTCCGACAGTGGCAGGATGACGAGCAGACGCCGGCTGCAGGTCTGCATCTGTATCAGCGGGTGCGAGTCGAAGAGCCTTGCGCTTCAGACGGACCGGGCAGTTTTCAGCCGGTCGCGGCGTGGCGTCAGCGTCCGCTTTGGTCGGATGATGGGTCGGCCGTTTGCCAGGATGTCTTGGTTCACCGGCAGCGCCGGCTGTTCGTGACACTTTGTCGCACCGTTTCGCAGCTACGCTGCCAGCCTGTCCCGGTGCGCTCACCGGAGTCCGCCAGATCCGTCGGGAAACGGCTGGCGAGGTTGGCTTATCTCTTGCTTTAGGATGAAAGCATGACGCGATTGACTAGGCAGCTCTTGGTGTTCGCGCTGGCTTCATCCTCTCCCGTTCTGGCGTTTGCGGATGGGACGACGACGGGCTCAGGAACTTGCACGGGAATGGTGAATGGCAAGGCCATCTCTGGGAAGACCATGCTGGCTCTTCCAACCTCGCAGAATACGGAGGAGATGGAGCTGGTAACTCAGAACCAGGGCTCGGTTTTTGGTCGGGCCGAATGCGATTGTCACAGCCGGGGGGTCAGGCTGCGGGTCATCTTGGACCAGGCGGCGGCGCAGGACGGCCAGGCCTTCAGCACCGCGATGTGGGTCGGCCAGGACAACTGTTCTGATCAGACGCAGCACACCACAAACGGTGCCCAGTGCGAACAGATCACCACGAACAATCCGCCGGGGAACTCGGGGTTCAAGCTCGAAGCGAACAGCTTTCGCACAGTCGCTGCTGTGGATGTTTCGCTACCCGGTGAGGCGTTGACCAAGCCCAGGCCAGTCGGGACGTCATCGTGGGACTACAAATGTGAAACGGGTGGTCCCCAGAATGTGACGGCGCAGGTGCTGCTGGGCCCTGACTCGGCTCCGGCGACGTGCAAGCTGCCATTGACGGTGAATACGTTGGGACCGACCGCGCCACGCCTAGATAGCGTCGGGAGCGGCAACAACGCCTTGACGGTGCGCTGGTCGGTAGCGGAATCCACCTCGGGCATTCAGTACTATCAGGTGCTTTGCCGGAGCAAGAATGCTCCGAACGTGCCGGTGATGTCCGATGAGTTTCGCAGCAGTACTCCGTACTACTTCTCGGCTTGTATCGACGGAATGCTGTATCGACGTCCGCTCAACTCGGGCAACACCAACACCACGGAGGAGCGTCCCGGATTTGGGGCGATGCCAGCAGCCGGAAAGTTTCTGGTCGATCCGCGCTTCATCTGCTCGGATCGGGTCACTGCGACGACGACTGACCTGTCGGCGCGCATCGCGGGACTGAACAATGGCGAGGAATATGAGGTGATGGTGGTCTCGATCGACTCCTACGGCAATGCCACCGAGTCGGCGGTTGTCGTCGGAACGCCGCAGCCGACCAAGGGGGTTCTGGATGACCTTTGTGCGACGGAGGCAAACTGTCCGGCGGGCTTTGGGTGTAGTGCGCTCGGGGCGATGCCCTCGCCGAGAACTCTGCTGCCAGTGGGCGCGTTTGTGCTGTTGCTAGGCTTGGCTCGGCGACGGAGGGTTGGTTGATGCGTGCTCGAAATTTCTTGGTCGCTGCGCTGCTGCTGGTCACTGGAGTGGCCCGTGCGGAGGTGCCGGCTTCGCCACAGCACGTGATGTTCGAGGTGAAGTTTGGTCCGTATGTCCCGCACTTAGACCAGAGCGTTGGACTCGGCGGCAGCACCCCGTTTTCTGATCTGTTTGGGGATTCGTCTTCAGCAAAAGGGAGTACTCCGGCGTGGGGGCTGCTCGGTCAGGGAGAACTCGACTATCAGTTCTTTCAGGGCTTTGGCATCCTCGGGATTGGGATCTCGGCGGGCTATCACTACCGCACCGCGAAGTCGTTCGTGCTCAGTCCCAAAACGCAGAAATACTGCTCAGTGGAAGCAGACGGTCCGACTCAGCGAAAGTATGTGCTCGGCGGTCAGCCGGTAGGCTATGACGACTGTATTTCTGACGATGAAGACAAGCTCAACGTGGTGCCCATGTCGCTGCTGCTGAGCTATCGCTTCGATGTCCTCGATCGGCGCTTTTCGATTCCGATCATCCCGTACGTCAAGGTCGGTCTGGCCTACTACGTGTGGTGGTTTGGCAACAGCAGTTCGTACGTGGCGTCAGTGAAGACCACCGATAGCAGCGGTGCCGACAAGAGCCTTGATGCGAGCGGCGGATCACTTGGCTTGGTGGTGCATCCCGGCTTGGCGCTGAACCTGTCAGCGCTCGACCCGGCGGCAGCGCGAGCGATTGACCAAGAAGTAGGTCTTAACCGGGTGACGGCCTTTGTCGAGCTGAACTACTCGTGGGTGAACGGCTTTGGTCGACCCCGTAAGCTGGATCTCTCCGACACGACCTTGAGTGCCGGTCTGGGCTTCGAATTCTAACTTTTTCCAACGAGAGCGCTCATGCACAACAAACCACCACCTTCAGCGACCAAGGCCTTTGCGCTCGATCCGTTCCTGTTGCTACGCAAAGTCTATGACACCGTCGAGCAGCTTACCGGGCCCGCGATTGAAAAGCTCATCACAACCGACCGCTTCGCACGGCTGAACGGCAAGGTGATGCAGGCGATCCTGCTGACCCATCGCTCGACTCGCGAGAACGTGAGCGCGATGCTGCACACGATGAACTTCCCGGCCCGCGAAGACATCGTTCGCCTCGGCGAGCTGGTGCTTCAGCTGGAAGAAAAAATCGACAAGCTGACCGACCGCATCGATGCCCTGGAGCAGCGTGGCCAGTTGGTGGTGGCCCAATCAACGGGAGGCCAGGATGGAAACGGGCGGACTGGCTAGTCGGATTTCCCAGGCATTGGAGAAGGTGGCGCACTACTCACCGCTCAACCAAGGGCTGTCGTTGTTCGAGCACTGGCTGGACCTGGTGAACACGGTCCAGGGCGCTCGCGATGCGGTGGTCGGTCCTACGCCAAAGGAAGTGATCTGGCGCAAAAACAAGGCACGTCTGTATCGCTACGAACGTACGACACCAGCGACGCGCAAGACGCCGGTGCTGTGCATCATGCCGCTTATCAATCGGGCCTACATCCTCGACCTGCGACCGGGGGCGAGCTTTGTGGCGTACCTTCTGTCGCAAGGGCACGACGTCTATTTGCTCGATTGGGGCGAGTGGAATGACGAGGACCGTAGCCTCAACCTCGACGTGCTGATTGAGCAGTACATGGCGCGAGCGGTGCGGATTGTGGCGCGACGGGCGGGCGGGCCGCTGACGATGCTTGGCTATTGCATCGGCGGAGCGGTGGCGACGTGCTTTGCAGCGCTGCACACAGAAGGCCTCATCAAGAACTTGGTGCTTCTGACCACGCCAATCGATTTCGCGGATGCGGGACCGTTTGGGGTGTGGACCCGTCCAGAGGTATTTCCACTGGAGCTTCTGACCTCGGTGTTTCCAGCGGTACCAGGCGCTTACCCGGACATTGGTAGCAAGCTGCTCCAGCCGTTGCCTGCGGGAATGGGTCAGTTTGTCCGCCTTGAAGAAAAGCTGCGTGAGCCGCGATTCGATGTCTATGGCTGGCAGGCGATGTTCCGCTGGGTCAACGAAGGGGTGGCGTTTCCCGCAGGCTGCTATCGGCAGTGGATCGGCGAGTTCTATCAGCGCAACAAGCTGGTCCGGGGCGAACTGCAGATCTCCGGTCGCAAGGTGCTGCTATCGAACATCCGCTGTCCGCTTTTGAACGTGGTCGCTTCTAGCGATGTCATCGCTCCTCGCCCGACCACGAGCGCGATCCTCGGTCACGTCAGCAGCGAAGACAAAGCCGAGATCATCGTGAAAGGCGGCCACGTCGGGATTGTGGTTGGCAAAGCGGCGGCAACGGATCTGTGGCCAAAAGTCGGAGAGTGGCTGCGGCTACGGGACTAAGCGAGGGCCGGACTAAGCGAGGGCCGGACTCTTCTCAGCGGGGAGGCGTTGGGTCTTCGGCTCGTTTTGCAGGAAAGCGGCCGCTGGCGATGAGCAGATCCAGGTGTGCTTGGCGGACGTTGTCTTCGGCTTGAGTGAGCGCTGTTTCGGCGTCTCGGGCTCGTCGTTCGGCGTCGAGCGCTTCCATGTTCGAGGTGGCTCCAGCTCGGAAGGCTTGCCGGGCCATGCTCGCTGCCAGGCTGGCCGAGGCTTCGGCTTCACGAGCCGCCGCAACCGTTTCCTTGGCTCGCGACAGGGCATAGCTGGCAGCGCGGACCTCGGCGCGGGCTTGAAGCTGCGTGGACCATAGGGAAATCTTGGTTTGTTCGTACAGCGCCTGCCGTTCATGACGCACTCCGTAGCGCAAGCCACCGTCGAATAGCGTCACGCCAATATCCAACCGAGCCTGCCAACCGACGAGCGGCTGCACAATCGACGGCGGATCCTGGAAGAACGGCGCAAAGCTCCCTGAGACCGTTGGCAGATAGTCGACAAAGCTGTGCCGAATCAGCCGCGATGACGCCCACGCTCGTGCTTGCCAAAGCCGCAGATCGGTGCGCTGCCACAGCGCTTCGCTGGCCGCCTCTTCGACCGAAGGTGCCTGTGCAAGCTGCGGCTCATCCAGGATGTCAATCGGTCCGTCGAGACCGATCATGGCCCCTAGCAGCTCCTCGGCCCGACGCAGCACCGCTCGGGCGTTCTGAAGCTGCCCGACGGTCACTTGCCAGTCGGATCTTGCCCGTACTTCATCCAGGAGGTTGCCGACACCACCTTCGGCCCGCCTTTTGGCGTGTAGGTGGTGCTGCTCGGCCAGATCGCGTGCTCGCTCCGCCACCTCGACCAGTCGCTTCTGCGTCAGCACCAGCAGGTACGCCCGCGCCGCTGCCACCGCGACCTTTTGCCGCGCATCTTTTGCCGCGATCTCGGCGACCTTGACGTTGTCGTCGGCATGCAGCCACTGCGCCCACCGCGATGGCGCGAGCAGCGGCACCTGCACCGTGATGTTGCCCGAGATCTGGTTCGCTCCCGATACCAGTCGCTGCGTGTCTCCGCTCCCGAGCACCCGGTCGCCGTCGAGTCGGTTGTAGACGGTGCCCAAGGACAGCGTGGGCAGCGAGGACGCCCGTGCTTGCTCCATGACCGCAATCAGCCGCCGCGTCTCGGTCTTGGCCAGCAGCGCCGCCGAGTTGTAGGCCAGCGCTCGCTCGATTACGTCGTCGAACGTCAAGCGGGGCAGGGCGGACTCGGAGTCGACGGGGCGGGCCTCTTTGGGGAGCAGCGACTGCTGAAGCTCCTGACGGGCTGCCTCGGACAGCGGTGCCTCGGCTGCCAGCACCGAGCCACCCACGAACATCGTCCCGAGCAGCCACAACGGCCTACGCATGGGCGACCTCCGATTCCGCTTCTGCATCGTCGTCGTCGTCATCGCCACCAGGCACGCCAAAGCGCCCCATCAAGCTGTACAGCACCGGAATCAGAAACAGGGTCATCACCGTCGATACCGTGAGCCCACCAATGACTGCCCGGGCCAGCGGCAGATTGGTCTCACTGCCTTCCCCGATCCCAAGCGCCATTGGAATCAGTCCAACGATCGTGGCAATCGTGGTCATCAGGATCGGTCGCAGCCGCGTCCGTCCGGCATGCACCGTCGCTGACACCAGATCATCACCGCGTCGCCTGAGCACATTCGCGTAGTCGACGAGCAGCACTCCGTTACTGACGACGATGCCCACCATCATGATGATGCCCATGAAGCTGTTGACCGACAGCGTCGTCCCCGTCACAAACAGCGCCACCATGACGCCCGCCAGCCCGAGCGGCACCGACATCATGATGATCACCGGCTGAAGCAGCGACTTAAACTGCGACGCGAGCACCATATAGACCAGCACCACCGCGAGTAGCGCCGATAGCAGTAGTCCCGCAAACGCTTGCTCTTGGGCTTCGCGCTGACCGCTTACTTTGATCGAAAATCCCTCGGGCGGCGGCAGCTCACGCAGCGCTCCTTCGACCGCATCCGAGGCATCGCCCAGGTTCGAGGTCGCCGCGACATTGGCTGTCACATCAATCGCCCGCTGGAGATACTTGCGACTGATTTGTACCGGACCACTCGCCCGATCGATCTTGGCCAGCGAGGACAGCGCCACCATGTTTCCTTGCGGCGAGCGCAGGAAGATGTTGCGGATGTCGTCGATCTCATCGCGGTTGCGGTCGCTCATGCGGACGTTTACAAAGTACTCGTTGCCCGTTACTCGGTCGGTGTAGCGAATCGGCTGGAACTGCGTACTTCCCGACAGCGAGGCGAGCACCGACTGCGCGACCTGCTGCTCGGTAATCCCCAGCACCCCGGCTTTTTCACGGTCAACCAAGATGTGTAGCTCGGGGTAGTTTTCCTCCCGGCTGAGCTGAAGGTCGGTCAGCATCGGTCGGCCCTTCTTGTCCGACAGGGCTCGCAGCCTACCGAGCACCTTTTTGGCGTAGGCCGCGCCCAGCTCTTGGTCATGCCCGAGGATCTCGATGTCCACCGGCGCTGGCTGACCCATGTTGAGGATGCGCTTGACGATGCCGCCGGTGAAAAAGTAGGTCACGATCCCGGCGGCCTTATCGCCCAGGTTCTTGCGGACCTTTTCGACGAGCTGGGTGTCACTTACGCTGCGCTGGGTGCGCGGGGCGAGAGCGACCTGGATGTTGCCGCTGTGGCCGCCGGTGTTGCCAGTAAACAGCGCTGTGCGTCCGCCAGGTAGGCCAATGTCTGACAGCATCGCGATGTGCAGCGGCGGCTCGCCCGGCTTGGTCGCCAGGCTGTTTGCGATGACCTGTTCAAGCTGGATCGAGATCTCTTCGCTGCGCTCGACGCGGGTGCCAATCGGGGCCTTGAAGCTCAGCGTGAACTGACTTTCGTCGGTCTGTGGGAAGAACTCGCTGCCGATACGGAAATAGAGCGGCACCGTTCCCGCACACAGCGCCAAGATCACCACGATGGTCAGCAAGCGATGCCGCAGCACCACCCGCAGCATTCGCGCATACAGCGAATCCATGGCATCGAGCGCTCGGGCAATTCCTTTTACAAAGGCCGGTCCCGACGGTGTGTGGTGTTCCTCGGGCTTCTTGAGCCAATACAGACACAGAAGCGGTGTCACCGTCCGTGACACAAAGAAGCTCATCAGCAGCGAAAAGCTAATCGTCAGCGCCAGCGGGATGAACAGGTAGCGAGCCACGCCGGTCAGAAACAGCACCGGGAAGAACACCACAATCGTCGTGATCGTCGACACCAGGATCGGCATCGCCACTTCTTGGGCGGCTTTGAGCACCGCCTGCTTGCGAGTTGGCTCGGTCGCCAGGTGTCGATGGATGTTTTCCAGCTCGACGATCGAGTCGTCGACCAGCCGCCCCACCCCGAGCGCCAGTCCTCCCAGCGTAAACACGTTGAGCGACTGTCCCGCAAAGTAGAGCAGCACAAACGTCGCAATGATCGACAGCGGGATGGCCACCGCGACGATTCCCGTGGCACGCAGCGACAGCAGAAACACCAGGATCACCAGCACCGCCAGACCGCCGCCTTGCAGCGCCTCGTGCTCCAGCGCTTTGACCGCGCTGCGGATGTACGACGACTGGTCAAACGAGATCACCAACTTGACGCTCTCCGGCACGCCGTACAGCTTCGGCAGGGCCGCCCGCACCGCATCCACCACCGCAATCGTGTTCGCCTGTGGCTGCTTGAGCACTCGGATGTAGACACCACGCACACCCGAGACGCGCACGATGTTCTGCTGATCGGCGGTGCTATCGCTGACCTTGGCCACGTCCGACAAGCGGACTGGCTGGCCCGGAGCTTGGCCTGCTTGGCCGGGCTGGCCCGTCTGGACAATCACCGATTCCAGTTCACGCGGGCGCTCGACCTGGGTGTTGGAAAACACGTTGATGTCGCGGTCGCCACTCTTCAAGTTCCCGCTCGGCAAAAGCAGGTTCGAGGTCCGAACGGCGCTGACCACATCGAGGATTCCCAACGACCGCGCACGCAGGGCATCTCGCTCCACCTCGACCACGACTTCACGCTGCTTGCCACCGCCGGGAGTCGCCGACGCCACGCCTGGCAGCCGCTCAATCTGCGGCTCAATCACGTTGTAGGTCAGGTCGTAGAGCTGCTTTTCATCCAAGCTGTCCGAGGAAATCGCCACCGTCACCACCGGGATGTTGGTGATGTCGAATTTGATGATGAACGGCTGCTGGATGCCCGGCGGCAGCGTGTTCAGCATCTGAGAGACGCGCTGCTGGACCTCGAACTGCGCGTTGTCGAGGTTCGTCCCATAGGTAAACCACGCACTCACCACCGACACGCCTTGGCGCGAGGTGCTTTCCACGCGATCGACCCCAGGGGCAGCCGCCACGGCGCGCTCGATCGGGACAGTAATCGCCTTTTCGATGTCCGCAGGACCGGCCCCTGGATAAAACGTCGCGACCCGGATCACCGGAATCGTGATGTCAGGGAACAGGTCCACGGACAGGCGTAGCAGGGACTGCATCCCCAGTACGACCGTCATCAGCGACAGCATCAAAATCAGGATTGGGTTACGCAGCGCCAGACGGGTCAGCCACATCGGTCCCTCTTGGTACTTCGGGGTAGACATGAACACAATTGCGAACTTGCGAAGATCCGCACCAGCCCGTCATAGCAGCCGCTCGCCAGCGTGCCATCTTCGCTGAACGCGACGCTGCGGACGAAGCCGGGGTGGAGATGGCTCGCGCTGCGGGCCGGCGTGTCGGTGACATCCCACAGGTGGACCTGTCCATCTTCGCCACCGGATGCGAGCGTCAGACCGTGACTGCTGAGCGCATAGACCTCGCCGAGGTGGGCCGGGACGTGATGGAGTTCGCGGAGCGTCGCTCCGTCCAGTTGGTATACGGCGAGGCTGCCATCGGCAAATCCAGCCGCTAGGCGTCCGTCCTCCAGTCGATGGAGCGCATGGACCGCGCCGCGGGTCGGACGCAGTGCGGCAGCGGGGGCCTCGGGGCTTCTCGACAGCAGATGGAGTACGCCCGCTTCGTCGCCACACACCAGGCGCTCGGTATCGAGTCCGGCGATGGTCCACAGCCACGTGGAGGACACCAGGCGGCTGTCTATCAGCTCGCCATCGATCGCAAAGCGGTGCAGCTTGCCATCGGCCGAGCCGACCAGGACTTGGTCGCCGTGAGTCGCGATGCACAGCACCGCCCCATCGCCGCGATGTAGCACGGTGGGCTGTCCCGTTTCCAAGTCCCAGCGTGTCAGCGTGTGATCCCGGCTGCCGCTCCACAGCGCAGCTCCGACCCGAGCCAGGCTGCTGACCGAGCTGGCTGCGCCGGTGAGCACCTGTCCGCAGTGCCAGCCCTGGCTGGCTCGCTGCCACAGCCGAATGCTGCGGTCCCGTGAGGCCGAGGCGAGCCGCCCCGCGCCTAACGAAATCACCGACCACACATAGCCGCGATGACCAAGCAGTCGCATCCCATCGGTGGGGGGCGTGGCTGGAGCTGGATCTTCGCGGCGGTACAGGACATCGGTGCGCAGGACGTATTTGCAGCCGGCGGGGACTGCCTCGCCGTCGTGCCACAGTTGATGGTCAAAGACGATGACGGTGCCGCACTCCGGTCGGACGACACCGAGCAGATCCCCATGACGGGCCGCGTAGAACCGGGTCGCGCCGCCGCTGAACTCGTGCGCGCTGTTTAGGTAGAGCTGACACGTCAGCCGCGAAGCGATGTCCTCGCCAACGGTGTGCGCGCCGTCTTGATGGATGCGGAAGGACTGACCACCTTCATAGCGGCAGACGCGAAAGCGGGTATTTAGGCCGACGCGGTGCCACGTGCCGCTGTCATCCGAAAGCTCGTTCGGGAGCTGCGACCCAAGCAGGCCATAAAGCCACGTCGCCAGCACCGGATCGTCGAAGACCAAGCGGTCGTTGCTGCGATACGAAGGCGGATATTCCACACCAGTGACCGCAATCCCGCGCAGCTCAGCGCTGGCGATCAGCCGCTCGCAGACCTGCGGACTCACCGCCTCGCGAACGACAAAGCAGGTGGCTTCGGTGGCAAAGCCGACGCTCTCCTTGTGCATTGATTCCCCCACGGCCCGCTGCCGTCCATCCGCCAAGTATGTCGCCGACCAAGCGCGAGCGACAGACCCCAAGGATTGCGGTTTACTCGGGACCGCCTGCGTAGTAAGCGGGACAAATGACGACCCTTGCTTCGCTCAATCCGCCCGAGTGGGCCATGCCGCGTGGTTACTCAAACGGTGTGCTGGCACCGTATGGTCGACGCCTGCTGGCGGTGGCTGGACAGATCGGCTGGCTTCCCGATGCGACCATGGTGACGCCGAATGAAGGAGAGGACGCCTTTGTCGCGCAGTTTCGCCAAGCGCTCCACAACGTCGCGACCATCGTCCGTACGGCGGGTGGCGAGCCTACCGATGTGATGTCGTTGCGCCTGTACGTGACCGACAAGCATCGCTACCTTGCGGCCACCCGCGAGCTAGGCCGCATCTATCGCGACGTGTTCGGCAAGCATTATCCCGCCATGGCGTTGATCGTGGTCGCGGGCCTGCTGGAAGACTCGGCGCTGCTGGAAATCGAAGCGCTCGCCGCGATTCCCTAGGCCTTTCTGGGCTTCGCGGTGGTCTTAGGTTTCGCGGTGGTCTTGGGTGTCGCAGCGGTCTTCGGCTTCGCCGCCGCCTTCGGTTTTTTGGGTTTGGGCGGTGGCAGCGCACGAGCCGTAATGAGGCAGAGCTCGCTCAGCCACTCGCCATCATCCCAGCGGTCGCCCGGGATCAGAAAGTGCAGCTTCGCCGAGGGATACGGTGGTGCCTCGGTGGGCGTCCCGATGTACTTACGCCCCGGTTCGGTCGGCCTGACAAAGAGCTGATCGTCGCAGACCAGCGCGAACATCTTGCCGTCTAAATACACGCCGTACTCGCCGAACATCTTTTTGCTGGAAATGGTCCCTGCCGCAGCCATCTGGTCGACGATGTAATCCACGGTGCTTTGTTTGGACGCCATGCCTGTTCCTTCGCCAAAGTTTCGATAGGGGATGCGCGGTCTTGCGCGAGGAAATCCGTCATACCATCGTCAAACATCGCAGACACGCTCAACCAGCCAGCCGCTTGGCATCCAACCCACATGATGGACCGCCCAGAAGTTCCCGACCTTCGCAGCGGCGGGTTCCTTGGGCGGCTGATCACGTGGGGTCTGTGGCTCAAGCTAGTTGTCGGCGTGGGTTTGGTGGTCGCCGGAGTTTGGTCCTTTTACGAAGATCCCCGTGCCGCACTGCTCCTTGTCGCGTTCGGCTTCGCCATGGCCCTACCGGTCGTTGTGTGGCTGCGCAGCGAATAGCGCCGTGCAGCACGCGTTTGACGAACTGTGGGCGGGGAGGGTCTTGTGGGATGGCGGTTTGGGCGAGTTGCGATAGATTGCGGCACCAGTTGAACTGGCGTTTCAACAAGGACTCGCGATGCTGAAGCTCATCATTGGCAACAAACGGTATTCCTCGTGGTCGATGCGGCCGTGGTTGGCGCTGACTTCAACCGGGGTGGCCTTCGAGGAAGAGCTGATCCCACTCGACCAACCCGGCACAGCCGCCGAGCTTGCGCGTCGCAGTCCAGCGGGCCGGGTTCCGGTGCTTTTGGATGGGCCGCTGTGCATCTGGGACTCGCTCGCGATCTGCGAGTACCTGCACGAAAAGCTGCCCAATGCGCAGCTGTGGCCGACGGATCAAGCGGCGCGAGCGATTGCGCGGTCGGTCTGTGCCGAGATGCACTCAGGCTTCCAAGCGCTGCGCAACGATCTGTCGTGTCGGATCTATCCGCCCTCTATGCCAGTGCCCAAAGCGGTGCCGGGTGAGGCCGCGCAAAAGGATATCGCTCGCATCACCTCGTTGTTTGCCGATCTGCGGCACAAGTTCGGTGCGCACAGCCCATCGCCGGGCCCGTATCTGTTTGGGCGGTTTGGCATTGCCGATGCGTTCTTTGCGCCGGTGGCGATCGGTCGGTTTCGGACCTATCAGGTGCCGCTCACCGGGGCCGCGCAGGAATACGTCGACGCGCTGGCCGAGCATCCCGCCGTCCGGGCCTGGGTCGATGGCGCGCATCGCGAGACGCTGCGTGCGCCGCTCCACGAATAACCGCTGCGGAACCGCGTTCCCGGCTGTATGGACCGCCAAAAACAAGGACATCCCATGCTGTCTGCCAAGACCTTTCGCTACGAAGTCCGTGACCAGATTGCGACGATTACGCTCGATCGTCCCGATACCCTGAACTCGCTGACGTTTGCGGTGTATCGCGAGCTGACCGACCTGTTTCGGGCGCTGCGGAACGAGAGCGACATTCGCGCCGTCCTCCTCACCGGTGAGGGGCGGGGCTTTTGTTCGGGCGGGAGCGTACAAGACATCATTGGACCGCTTCTGTCGATGACCGACCCGGAGCTGCTCGCGTTTACGCGGCTCACCGGCGAGCTGATAGGCAACATTCGGGCGCTGCCGAAGCCGGTGGTTGCGGCGCTCAACGGGACGGCGGCGGGCGCGGGGGCGGTGATTGCGCTGGCCTGTGATCTGCGGGTCGCGGTCGAGACGGCCAAGCTCGCGTTTCTGTTTGTGCGGGTGGGCCTGGCGGGGGCGGACATGGGCGCGGCGTGGCTTTTGCCTCGGGTGGTGGGGCTGGCCCGGGCGACCGAGATGCTGATGCTCGGCGAGCCGGTTGTGGCGACCGAGGCGCGGGCGATGGGACTCGTCAACTACGTGACCCCGGATGCGGCCTCGTGTCTGCACAAGGCACGCGAGCTGTCGCAGAAGCTGGCCCAGGGTCCGAGCTTTGCGCTGGGGATGACCAAGACGATGCTCGACATGGAGGCGCACCTGAGCCTGCCGCAGGCACTGGAGGCCGAGGCCCAGGCGCAGCAGATCTGCATGGGGACGATCGACTTCCGCGAGGCGCACGCCGCCTTCATCGCCAAACGTCAGCCAAGCTTTGTGGGGCGCTGAGCGATGAGCCATCCGGTCAAAGCGGCCTCGGTGCCGCGTACGCTACAAGACAAGCTCGGCGCGATCTTGGCCGCACCGCTCGGTCGTCCGGACCGGGCCGATGAGCTGCTCGCCCAAGTGGCGCGGCTGCCCGCGCTTGTGGACGAACCTCCGCTACAGGCGGCGCGGACGGCGCTGCGCAACCTGGCGGCGGCGGGGCTGCTTGCCCATGCGGTGATCCAGCCCGGGCAATCGCGGGTGTCGGTGGCGACGCTGTGTCTGCTTCGTTCCGCGCTTGGGTACGTGTCTCCGCTGTATGATTTGATGTTTGCGATGCAGGGGCTCGGCAGCTACGGCGCGATGGCCTCGGGAGCGGCACCGGAAGGGTTTGCGGCGGGGGTGACGGCGGGCGAGATCATCTGCGGCATTGGCCTGACCGAGCCGGGGGCGGGCAGCGATGTCTCGCAGATTGCGACGCGGGCGGTGCCGTTGGAAGGTGGCGGCTATGTGCTCGATGGCGACAAGGTATTTATCTCGAATGCCGGGGTGGCGACGCACCTGGTGCTCTACGCACGCACCGATGACCATCCCAAAAAGGGACTGACCGCGTTCCTTTTGCCGATGAACACGCCGGGGGTCGAGGTGGAGCCGATGCAGCTCCTATGCGACGACCATGTGATCGGTCGGGTGCAGCTGCGGGGCGTGCGGTTGACTGCGGATCTGCGGCTGGGGGCCGAAGGGCAGGGGATGTCGCTGGCGATGCAGACGCTGGAGCTGTTTCGTCCCACGGTGGGTGCGGCAGCGGTGGGGATGGCACGGCGAGCGCTCGACGAAGCACTCGAATATACCCAGTGGCGGCAGCAGTTCGGTCAGCAGCTCTCGGCGATGCAGGCGACCCAAATGGTGCTTGCCGAGATGGCGACCGACTGCGAAGCCGCCGCGCTGCTCGTCCAGCGGGCTGCCGAGCTCGCCGAGTCCGGTCAGCCGCTCGGTAGTGCCAGCTCGATGGCCAAGCTATTCGCCACCGAAGCCGCCCAGCGTGTCGTCGACCGCGCCGTCCAGCTCGGCGGTGGCCAGGCCCTCGTCCGAGGCCACGTCCTAGAGCGTCTCTACCGCGACGTCCGCGCCCTCCGCATCTACGAAGGCACCAGCGAAATCCAAAAACTCATCATCAGTCGACACCTTTTGCGCGCTTCGTAGCGGGCTACAAATACCGGTCAATAAACGCGAACTGGTCTTGCCAGCAGCGGCGGGCGGCTTCTCGGAAGACGAAGGCGTGGAAGGCGTGGATTTCGCCGGGGTAGTAGCGTGCCTCGTGGGGGACTCGGAGCCTATCGAGGGCGCGGGCGAGGCGGCGGGTGTCGTCTAGGAGAGGGTCGGCGGTTCCGACTCCGGCGAACATCGGGGGCAGCGGTCGTTCGGTCGTCAGACCCTGCTCTAGCAGCAGCAGGGGGTCGGCCAGCTCGGCGCTCTCGCCGTGAATCGAGGCATCGTGGCCGAGATAGGCTTCGGCGGTTTCCTGGAGTCGGTCGGTAAGGAAGCTCGACAGCGGACGGCGGCGGGTGAAGCGCTGCCAGTCGCTGACTTGAAGCATGCCGCACATTGGAATCACGGCGCGGGGAACGATGCCTTGCGCGAAGACCGACTCGGCCCAAGGTTCGCGGCGACGGGTGCAGGTAAGCAGCGCCAGCGATAGGGCGAGGTTGGCACCGGCGGACTCGCCCGCAAACAGGATGCGGCTTGGATCACCGGAAAATCGGGCGGCGTGCTCGACCGCGAAGCGATAGGCGGCGGCGACATCTTCCAGCGCGGCGGGAAACGGATGCTGCGGCGACAGGCGGTAGTTGACGTTGATGACCACCATGCCGCGGCGCGCAAACGCGAGTCCCATCAGCCAGTGGGTGTCCTTCGACAAGATGCGGAAGCCGCCGCCGTGAATGTACAGGACGACCGGGTAGGGCGGCTGGTAGACGGTATGGGACGGAACGGCACCCGGCGTGGGCACGTAGACATCGAGCTGATGCGACGGGCCGCCTCCCGGACGATACGGAACATCGTAGGTGACATCGATACCGTGACGGTGCGGACGCGCCAGCGGATGCAGCTTGCCGAGCCGGGCCAGTCCTTCCCAGCCGTAGTCAAACACGGCGCGACCGAGTCGTACCCGCAAGCGCTCGTGGAGCCGGGCGGGGGTTTCCAGGCGGGGCGGATTGTGAGAGGACATGCTTACCTCGGAGGCTGAGCGGCCAGGCTGTGCAGGCTGATGACCCGAATCGGGGACAGCGCTGGGTCTTTGACCGTGATCAAAACCTCGTCCCCGGGTAGCACGTCAAGCAGGTTGTCCGAAAAGACCGCGTCTTCACCCGCCGATAGCCACAGCGCCTTGGCCGGGCGCGACACGGTGATCCGTACGCTGCGTACCTGGGGGTCGTCCGTGACGTTTTCATCGAGCAGCACTTCCGGATCGAGCAGTCCGACGTTGCGCAGCGGCTGGGGCCACAGCACGGCTCGCGAGAGCAGCGTCTCGCCATCGAATAGCTCGCCCCGGATGATGAGCTTGGGGTCGGGCAAGGTCTGTGCGCCCAGCTCGGTGACGCCGTTCGGTGTGAGGGTGACCGGACGCTCCTCGGCAAACTGGCGGGTGCCCGAGACATCAAAGCCGCACAGACGCAGCCGCAGCGGACGGGCGGACTGCCCATCGGGGACACTGTCCGATGCTGGACCACTGTGACACGCCCACATCGCAAAACGGCCCTCGGTCTGCCAGCCAAGCCCGAGCAGCAGCGGCGTCAGCTCACGACGGATGGCGTAGAAGCTGGCTTTGCGCCGTACCGGTCGACCGGCCACCGCATCAGCGGCGGCATAGTGTTCCAGAATGGACCAGCTCACACCCGGCCAGCAGTCATCAAGCTGCCACACCAGCGCGCCACCACAGCCGCGCCGCTCTCCTTGTCCCCACGCCCGTCGGAACGCTCGGATGCCGTGCGCGAGCGCTTCGGCCTGATTGACCTGGGTCGCATAGATGTAGGTGGGAAGGTCGCTCGACTTGGGCAGGTTGCGGTCTAAGTAGTGCTGGATGCGCTCGGGCCCGGCTTCGCCCTTGTTGAGACCGGCGAGCACGCTTGGGCTGTCGGGCGCAAAGCCAAGTCCGCGCTGGAGCGTCGCAAGGGATGGCACGCCCTGCATCCCGAACTCGCTGACGAAGCGGCCACAGAGCGCGCCGTAGTCTTGGTAGTCGCGCATCTGCTGGTGCCAGACCGCCCAGATGTGAATGTCGCCGTCGATGCGGTCGTTCGGGTCACGGCTCTGTCTGCCGTAGGGACTGCCCGGCCAGTAGGCCCGCTCGCCGTCGTTTGCGCCGGTGACTTCGCGAAGAGTCTCCTCGTAGAGCTTGCGTCCGTCGAAGCGCACCGACTCGTCTACGCCGGCGGGCGTGGGAATCTCGCTGCGTGGTCCTTCGTATAGGTTGTTCGACTGCGCAATCGCATAGTCTTCGTTGTTGCCTGCCCACAGTACAAGGCTCGGGTGGTGGCGGAGGCGCTGCACCGCTTGGCGGGCTTCCTCGGCGACGCTTTCGGCAAACCACTTGTGACCGGGATAGAGGCCGCAGGCGAAGCCAAAGTCCTGGAACACCAGCAGGCCCAACTCATCGCACAGGTCGTAAAAGTCGTCGGACTCGTAAATCCCGCCGCCCCACACCCGCAGCATCGTCATGTTGGCGCGGACTGCTTCATCGAGCAGCGCCGCGACCTGGGCGCGCACAATCCGAGGCAGCGACAGCTCGGGCGGAATCCAGTTCGCACCGCCGCAGAAGATGGGACGATTGTTGATGATGAAGTAGAAGCTCTCACCATCGCTGTTTTGGACAAAGTCCTGCTGGAGCTGGAGCCGCCGAACCCCGAGCCGCAGCGACTTTTGACAGAGCACCTCGCCCTGGTGAAGCAGCGTGACCTCGACGCGGTAGAGCGGCTGCGGACCATGACCGACCGGCCACCACAGCGTGGGAGTCTTAATGACCACACTGCGCCATAGCTGACCGCCGGTGCCAGGAAGTGAGTCAGTGTCCACGAACACTTCGCGGCCATCGGGGTCCAGCACGCGCATGCGCACCTCGACCAGCTCGATTTCGGGCAGCTCTCCAGAGACGATCGGATGCAGCGTCAGCGTCGCTTGCGACAAGTCCTCGGCGACCTCGAGTGGACAGCGCAGCTCGCTGATGCGCACTGGCCTGCCGTCCAGCCACACGGGTCGCCACGGACCCGCCGATAGCAGCGGGGGTCCAAAGTCCCAGCCGAAGTGATACTGCGCTTTGCGAACATAGACCCGACTCGCATCGCCGTTCCACACCTTGCGGACGCCGTAGCGCTTCTCTAGCTCGTGACTGTGACGCAGCGCGGACTCGAACAGGATCACCAGCTCTTGCTCGCCGTCCCGCAGCTTGTCGTCACAACGCAGCGAGTACTCACAGAACATGTTGTCGGTCTGCGCAAGCTCCGCGCCGTTACACCACACCGTTGCAAAGGTATCGAGCCCTTCACAGCGCAGCCGCAGCGGCCCCGTGCGTAGCTCGTCCGGCACGGTGAATCGCAGCCGATAGATAAAGTCTTGCTCGAAGGTTGGGGTGAGCCGGGCGAGGCTCGGTGACTCATACGGGTTTGGAATCTTGCTGGCCCGCCACAGCACATCGTGAGCGGTCGACGGAACCTCTGCGGCCAGCCAGCCATCCTCTGCGGCCAGATCCTCTTCGAGACTCCGACCGCTTGTCCGCAGCTTGACCTGCCAACCCTGCGACAGACACAACTCACGCATACTGACGAGCAAACCACGCAGCAGGGGACGATGTAAAGCAGGGGCAGCGGTCGGCTGCGACTACCGGCCCTTGAAGTGGCCAGCGCGGCGTTCGACGAACGAGGCTACGCCTTCTTGGGCGTCTTCCGTGGCCATGATGCGGCGGAGTGCGGGCCCAAGCTCGGCCACGGCGGCTTGCTCGGAGGCCACGATCGAGCGGTGAGCGGACAGCAAGGTTTCCTGGACGCCGAGGGGCGCTTGGGCAGCAACCCGCTCGGCCAGCTCCAGGGCTCGCGGGAGCAGCTGCTCCGGGGGGACCACTTCTTGGATGAGTCCGATCCGGTGGGCCTCGGTGGCATCTAGTTCGTCGGCGGTGAGCAGGTAGCGCATCGCGTTGCCCCAGCCGACGTTGGATACCCAGCGGAACGTGCCACCACCGAACGGGAAGATGCCGCGCTTGATTTCAATTTGACCAAAGCGGGTGCCGGTGGCGGCGAGGCGGATGTCAAACGAGAGCAGCATCTCGATGCCGATGGTCAGGCACAGACCCTGCGCCGCACCAATCATCGGCTTGCGACAGATCGGGCCCTGCATGCGGAACGGATCGATCGCGCCGTCCAAAAACAGGTTCTGGCCAGCGGCAACGGCGGGGCCGACGTTGGCAAGGTCGAGCCCAGCGGTGAAATCGTTGCCATGGGCGAAGACCACGCCGACGCGCAGCTCGGGGTTGCGGTCCAGCTCGACAAAGGCCGCCGCGTACTCGCGCAGCATCTGCAGGTCGAAGGCGTTCTTCTTCTTTGCGCGATTGAGGCCAATCAAAAAGACGTGGCCTCGGACTTCGGTGGTGATGCGGGGCTCGGTCGCTTGGGAGTCGGTCATGGTTCCTCCGGTAGGCCTACTATCGCCCATTTGTCTCTAGTCGGGTTGACACACCACGCGCAGCAGTCCCTCCGGTGCCACCGAGCAGGTCGTCGAATAGCCGCACCGAAAGTGCTGGAGCAGACACTCGCAGGTCGGCTTGGCCAGGCACTCCACCACCAGCGGCTGGCATGAGTTGGGATATGGGTACTGCGAAACCCGAGCGTAGTCATGCACGCAGATCTGTGTGCGAGGACGGCACGCCGTGTCGTAGCCCGGATTTGGGTCTTTCGGCCAGCAGCGGACCGGCTCGACGCCGAGTAACGCTTCACTTTCTCCCTCGGCAGGGCTTGCCTCACAACCGATACCCAACGCTAGAAACACCAAAAAACCGGCGCATACCCATGCGTGCATCGGCGGAATGTACTATTTCCTCCCCATGGTTCGGTCTTCCTTTGCTGGTTTCGCTTGTTGGCTGCTCGCATTGAACCTCGGCTGTGGTGCCGCCGGTTTGGGAGGGAGCGTGGACCGCTCGCAAGTGCGCTGCGGCGATGGTCTGTGCCCGGTTGGTCAGACCTGCCTTGGTGCCTGCTACGGCGTTCCCCCAGAGACGCTGACCTGCGTCGATCCACTGCCCGACCAAAGCTGTCCCATTGGCACACTCCGTAGCACCTGCCGCAACGCTCGCTTTGAGGTGGTGAGTGGCTGTCGACCTGCGGGCCGCTGCGTAGAGGTTCGCAATGACTGTTCCACCACCGCCCCAAGCTGCGGCTGCTTCCTCCAAAACCCATGTAGCTCCGGCCCCTGCCACGACGAACGCGGCCAGTACACCTGTCCGCCCTGTGCGTGAGGGCGGACGGCTACGCCGGACTCTGTAGGGCGAGCGGGGCCATGACGGAGGTGCGGTGGGCGTCTTCGCGGAGCTTGCGGGCGGCGATGACGATGTGGGCGCAGGCGTTGGCATCCGATAGCGCGTCGTGGTGGTTGAGCGGAACCTGGAGCCGCTGCGCCACCACCGACAGCCCGGTCGGGTAGATCCCGAGCACGCGCCGCGCCATGTGCATGGTGCAGACAAACGGCAGCTTGGGCGGTGGCAGCCCGGCCTGCTCCAGACAGGCTCGCAGCACTCCGCGATCGAAGCCCGCGTTGTGCGCGGCAATGAACAGCGCTCCGTCCAAGATTCCCTGCACGTCGTGCCACACCTCCGCAAAGCTCGGCTGTGACTTCACCATCTCCCAGGTGATGCCGTGGATGTCGGTGAACGCGAACCAGCGGGAGGGCGGGCGAATCAGCCGACTTTCGGTGGCAACCACCTGATCATCTTCGACGCGCACCAGCCCGATCGCGCAGGCACTGTCGGGCTTGTGGTTGGCAGTCTCAAAGTCGAGGGCAACAAAGGCTCGTGGCATGGCGGTCTGAGCTGTCGGCATAGCACGAGAACGGAGCGGACACACCACAACTACGGTGGTAGGACGTGTCAGCCCTCTTTACGAGGCGGCCCGTGGGCCCATCACCCGGGCAAACGCCGCATTGCGGTCGGCGTGAACGGCGGCGACATGAGGACGCTCGCTCAGCCGCTGTACGTAATCGGCAATCTGGGGAATCGCAGCCAGCGCATCGGCCCCGAACATCTTGCTCGTGACCATCGTGATGAGCGGGAAGTGGTTGATGGCGGCCATGTCGGCCAGCGTAAGCTCCGGACCGGCCAGGAACGGATCGAACTTGGCAAGCTGGGCCAGCGCCCGCAGTCCCTTGTCGAGATCGCGCTTTACCTCGGCCTTGGTTTCATCCGAGATCTTGCCACCGAAGAACGCGGCACCCAGCAGTCGTCGCGAGACCAGTTCGACGTGGAGTTCCAGCACGTGGGTCAGCTCGCGAACCTTGGCGCGGGCATAGGGATCGCTCGGCAGCAGCGGCTTCTGCGGAAAGCGATCCTCGATGTACTCACAGATCACCTGGGACTCGCACAGAAGGCCGTTCTCGGTTTCTAGGAACGGCACCTTACCCATCGGTGTGCGCGCCAGGAACGCTGGGTCCTGGGACGGCACGGCGGTCATGTCCAACTCATGAGGAACCTCCTTTTCAAGGAGGGTGAGGCGGACCTTGTTAAAGTAGTTGGACAGAGGGAATCCACACAGCTTGATCATAGAGGCTCCTGATAGAGGGTCTTTGGTTACGGATATCTTACTGGGTCTTCCCCGCCTTGTGCGGAACGATGCTCGCGGCTACTTCTCCGACTTTTCGTACTTGCCGAACTTGAGGATGTAGCGTGCCTTTTTGTCCTGCCAGGGCAGCAGCAGCGGCTCGATGTCCTGGGCGGGTAGCTCTTTCCAAGTTGCTTCCGAAAACCCTTGGGCAGGCTCCGGGGTTAGCTCGATGTCGGTGCCTTTGCCCTTCTTCACGTAGTCGACCTTGACCGACAGCTTGTTTTTGCCCTGCTCCTTGCCGACTTCGACGGCAAAAATCGGGGTAAAGCGGGTGCCGTCCAGCTTGTACAGCCGCAGCACCTCGCGATTGCCGCTCGCGCTCCGCTCGATGATCCGGGCCGCCACCGCGAAGTGTTCCGCGTCGATCTGCACAAGCTGCACATCGGTCACATCTTTGCGAGCCGGGGCCAGCTCTTGATAGCAGTAGCCCTTGCCGAGGAAGGCGAGGTACTTGCCCGCCGCCACCACCTTGCCCGGACCTTCGCCGACGTTGGCGTTCTTGTTGAAGAAGACATCGCTCTCGGACAGCTTCAGGTCGGTGAGCAGCTCGTTATACGCCGAGTGACCTTCCTCGAAACCGATCTCTGACAGGTCTGATCCGTCTTCCACCGCCGAGGTCTGCGCGTAGCTCTGCTTCTCTTTGCCACTGCCATCGCTGTCGTTGACCAGCACCGCGAACTTGAGCGGCGCGCCATCGCGATACCCAGGGATGATTTTCTTGGGCATCCGCAGCTCGATCGCGTAGCCGCGCTGCTGCATGGCGTCGTAGACCTCGATCGCGGGCGGGCCTTTGAGCGGCTTTAATCGACCGACCGGACCTTCACCCTGGATGACTTTGGGTACCTTCTTGGCGTCCCACTTCACGATCCGGGGGATCTTCTGCGCCGGAACACCGGGCCAGATCCGCATCCGATCGATTCGCTCTAGCTCGCCCGCCTTGCTGATCAGTCCGAAGGCGAGCTGGACGTGGTCTTCCTCCATCCCGCCGGCCTTGGTGCGCAGCATCTGATCGTCATCGACATCGATCAGCAGGTACACGCTCTTGTCATCGTAGTTGCAATAGACCTTCACCCCGAGCGTGCGTGGCGCAGCGCCGAGTCCTGGGGCAACCTTGGGGATGATTGGGGTCACGCCATCCCAGTCGGAGGTCAGCCCATCGACGTGGATCGTGCCCGCTTCGACCAGGCCGCAGGGGATGGTGGTCGACTCGGCAGCAGCGTGGCTGGCATACAAGGTGCTGCCCAGCATTGAGACGCAGGTGAGGACACCTAGGACGAAGCGGGAACGCAGTGCTGCCGGGGGACGTCTTCGCATGGCCGCAGTATATCGAAGGCCGCCGCTGTACCGGGTACTGTGCCAACACCCAAACAAGCACCACAAGATAGCGGCTTGCTTGACGGCGGCTCGCTTTGTTATCTGTGGCGCGATGCAATATCGAGAGCTTCGGATCGAGGTGGCGGCGCTGCACGCCGAGCCACTGAGTACGCTCCTCGGAGAGCGCCTGCTGCCGTTTCAAGAGTGCGATCAAGGGACGCTCGATGCGCCGCCCGTCGGTCGGACCCGCTTTCACCTGTACCTTGATGATGATCAGGTGGCACAGGTCGATGGTCTGCTGGTCGCGGTTCATGAGCTAGTGACTGATGGCAGCGAGATCCTCGTAGAGCAGCGAGAGCGCGACGACTCCGAGTGGCGCGATGTGTGGAAGCAGTACTTTGCGACCCGGCGGATTGGCCGAATCGCGATCGTGCCAAGCTGGGAGTCGGACGCTCACCAGCCCCTTCCCGGCGAGATCACGCTTCAGCTCGATCCCGGTCGGGCCTTTGGAACGGGCGGGCATGCCTCGACGCGGCTGTGCTTGCAGCTTCTTGATCGGTTGGGTGACTACGAAGCCACCAGCGAGGCCCGCGAGTGGCTATCACTCGATGCCAATGATCATGGTCAAGCCGAGATCCTCGACGTTGGCTGTGGCTGCGGGGTGCTCGCACTCGCCGCTCTCAAGCTGTGGCCCAAAGCCCGTGCCATCGCCATCGACATCGATCCCGAAGCGGTCGAGGTCACCCAGGAAAACACCGAACGCAACGACCTGACTGCCCGCATGACTGCCACCACCAAGCGGCTCCAGCGCATCAAGGAAAAGGTCGCGCTTCAGTTTGGCAACCTGACCGGCCCGACGCTGCACCTGCTGTGCGAAGATCTTGTCCGGCACCTGCGACCCGGCGGCGTGCTGATTGGCTCGGGAATCTTGTCGCTTGAAGCCGACGGCGTCATCCAAGCCTTTACCGATCGCGGCCTGGTGCTGATCGACCACCAAAAAGAAGAGGAGTGGTCCGGTATCCTCCTGCACAAGCCGACCATCGAGGGAAAAACCTGATGAGCGAAACAGTTCGATATCGGCGGCTGGATGCGGAGTGTGCGCGGCTGGTCCTTCGCGGCCAGGATCGTGTGCGTTTTTTGAGCGGGATGGCCACCTGCGATGTCAAAGGCCTGGCCCCCGGCAGCGGTGCCTACGGTGCCCTGCTTACCGTCAAGGGCAAGGTCGTCTCCGACTTCATCGTCAGCAATCGCGGTGGCATCGACCTCCTGCTCATCGTCAGCGCAAAGGCTGCCGCCAAAGTCTGTGAGTCTCTCGACCGCTACATCATTGTCGATGATGCTGTGATCTCCGATGAGAGTCCCGCCCTGGCGCACTTGGGGGTGTATGGCCAGTCAGCCTTGGCGTTGCTCACAGAGCAGCCCGATGCCAGCCTGGAGCCGTATCACCACCTCGAATCCCAAGGCGTCCTCATCCTGGCCAGTCGCGAGCTAGGTCCAGCGAGCTTCCAGGTCATCGGACCCGCCGAGGCGGTCGCTGCGATCGAAAACAAGCTGCTCCAAGCCGGTGTCCGTCCGCTGACCGCAGACGAAGCCGAGGTGCTGCGAGTGGAAGCGGGGCGTCCCCGGTTCGCCGTCGACTTCGATGAAGAGAGACTTCCCCAAGAGGCTGCTCTCGACGATGCGCTGTGCTTTACCAAGGGCTGCTTTCTGGGCCAAGAGGTCGTCGTCCGCCTTCGTGATCGAGGTCAGCTCAACCGCAGGCTGGTGGGTCTGCGCCTGAGCGGCGAGCTACTCCCATCCCCACATAGCAAGCTCAGTCACCCGACCCGCCCTGGCGCTGGAGAGCTTACCTCGGTGGCGCATTCACCCCGACTTGGCCACATCGCCCTGGGCTACGTCCATCGCTCCTTATGGGAACCCGGTACCGAGCTGACGGTGACCGATGCCGATGGCAACCCCCTCTCTTGCTCCGCCGTGGTGACCTCCCTGCCGTTTATTGCGGCCTAGTGATCCGACAACGATGCACACTCGTTGCGCTCACCCGCTATGCTTAGAGACATTGGAGGTGAGCGAATGGACGCGATCTACATCATCCTGGCCATTCCGGTATTCATCGTCTGCATTCTGATCGAAGTACTGTGGGATCAGTACAAGCGACGTGGCTACTACAACTTGGCCGACAGCCTGTCCTGCCTAAGCTGCGGAGTCGGCCAGCAGATCCTCTTGCCACTCACTGGTGCCGGAGGTCTGTTTATCTATCAGTACCTCCAGAAGCACTTTGGGTTGTTGACGATTTCACCAAGCTCCCTGGGGGCCTGGATCGTGCTGTTCTTCGTCGATGACTTCCTATATTACCTCTACCATCGCGGCTCCCATCGGGTGAACTTCCTGTGGGCCACCCACGCCGTTCATCACCAGAGCGAGGAATACAACCTCTCTGTGGCGCTTCGTCAGAGCTGGTTTACCTCTTTGACGAGCTGGATCTTCTACATTCCGCTCGCCCTCATCGGATTCCCCATCCTGATGTTTGTGGTGGTGCGGACCTTCAACACCCTGTACCAGTTCTGGGTTCATACCCGTGCGGTCGGCAAACTCGGATTCCTGGAGATGTTCCTCAACACGGCTTCCCATCACCGGGTGCACCACGGCATCAATCCTCGCTACATCGACAAGAACCACGCCGGCATCCTGATCATCTGGGACAGACTGCTCGGAACGTTCAAGGAAGAGGACGAGGAGCCGGTCTACGGAACCGTCAAGCCGCTCGCTAGCTTCAATCCGGTGTGGGCCAACGTTGCCGAATTTCAGAGGCTCTGGAACATCTCGCGCACCACCAGGCGCTGGAGCGACAAGGTCAAGATCTGGTTCGCGCCGCCCGAGTGGCATCCGGCGGACCTCGGCGGAGTCGTCTCCGTGCCGGAGATCACCCGTGAGGCTCAGCACAAGTACCAAGTGACCCCGCCGTTTTCGGTCAGCCTCTACACCGTGGTGAGCTTTGTGGGACTACTCCTTGCTGGGACGCTGTTTATCTACATTGCCCATGGCCTAAAGACGCAGTTCCAACTCCTCTATATCGCGCAGCTGGTGATGGGTCTTGCGACTTGTGGGGCGCTGGCGGAGGGTCGGCCGTGGGCCCGATCCCTGGAGTGGCTTCGCTTTGCTTCACTCCTGGCTTCACTGCCGCTGCTGCCGCACCCCTATCAGCTCGGGGCTCTGCTTGCCACCGTCCTTCATGCGGGCCTGTTCCTGCTGCTTGTGCGTGGGAAGTCCCTGTCGCTACATCCCGCCTCTTCGATGTAAGCGCATCACTTTTCACAAAACGCCGCGAGGCTATGCGCAACTCGGGCACAATCGCGTCATGCGGCTACGTGGGCTGTGGCAAATCGTCGGGAGCTGGCTGTTCATCTTCACCTATGGAATCTTCGCATCGGTGCTGATGGTGCTGACGCTGGGGCTGGCCTCGCGATGGCTGTCCCCACTCATCTTGCGCTTCTGGGGTCGGACCATGCTCCGCCTGGCGGGTGTTACCTACGAAGTGCAGGGCGCAGAGTATGTCCAGACCGACTCGATGAAGATCGTTCCGTTTAACCACGGATCGTTGCTCGATGCGTTTGTGGTGACGGCGATGATGCCATCGGGGGCGGTGGCTGCGCTCAAGCGAGAGGCCATCTACTATCCGGTACTGGGACAGGCCGTGCTTCTGCTCGGGCTACTGCTCATCGATCGCGGCAGCGGCGTCCGTGCTCGGCGGACGATGAAGCGCGCTGGAGCGCGGATGGCCAAGGAGCGGCTGAGCGTCTTCATCGCACCCGAAGGCACTCGTGGTTTGACCGGCGAGCTGCTCCCGTTCAAGCGGGGGGCGCTACACCTAGCGCTGGCAAGTCACGCGCCGATTGTACCGATGTTGATCGATGGTGCGTTTGACCTGCATCCACCGGGCCGTGTGACCTCGACCCCGGGACACTTGGTGATTCGCTTTTTACCGCCGCGACCGACCACGTCGCTAACGGCTGCATCCTTGGCTGCCGAGACAGAGTCTTTGCGAGCGCTGTTTGTGACCGAGCTGGCTCGGATGCGTGCTGAGCGACTGGCGCTGGCTTCAGCGTAGACGGTCAGCCGCTGGTGGGCTGCTCTGCTTTCCAAATCGCCATCCAGATGTCGAGTTGGCGCGGCTTGGCCAGCGCAATGGCGACGCAGTCGAGGGAGTTTTTCGGGGGCCAGTGGGCATCGTAATGGAGTGTTTCACTGCTGATGACCAGTGAGTCCATGCCCTCGAACTGAAATTGAAACCTCTCGCGAGTCGGCTCTTTGGGGCACAGTCCCGCATCGGAGATGTAGCTCGTCTGAATGTCGAGATGCATCGGGTTGATGCTGGCGCGATACTCCTTGGGGACGGCACCGCCCAGCGTCAGATCCAGCAGGATCTCGGCCTGGCCATTTCTGAATCCGTACACCGAGAAGGTTCCACAGGCGAAGCCCGTCTTCTTCCTGAAGTCGACATGGGCCACCGCAGCGGACGCTGTACCCTGCATCGACTCGGCAGCCACCAGCGCATGGGCAGCCTCGACCAGCGCTGCAGCAGGCTCGGCGGCACCACTGGGCGAGTAGTTCATCGCTCCTACGGGGGCGTAGCCACGGGCACCGCGAAACTGCGCCACCCATAGGTGATCCCACGACTGATCCCACTCGTGACGGGGATAGCGCTGCTCACTGCGATTGACCAGGATGACATCAAGACCGGGGACCGGGTACCAGCCGTTTGGCATGTTCCCCTTAGCGTACTAGACCCTAGTCTCGTTCCAAATACGTATAGCCGGACAACCCCTGTTCGTAGATGCGCAGCAGGTTGCGGCTCTCTTCCAGGGTCATTCGCCGATGTCGCAGGGCATGCTCGACCGCTCGCCGCATGCGGGTGGTCATCTCTTCTCGCGAATAGCCCACGTACTTGAGCACATCGGTGACGGTGTCGCCGGTCACCACGTGGTCGATGTGATAGCCGCCGCCCGAGGCACACGAGACGTGAACGGTGTTGGTGTCGCCAAACAGGTTGTGCAGATCGCCGAGGATCTCCTGATAGGCCCCAACCATGAACATCCCGATGTAGTAGTCGCCCTCGGTGAGCTGGTGTAGCTCCAGGACGTTTTTGACCTCACGGGGGTCGATGAACTGATCAATCTTGCCGTCCGAGTCACAGGTGATGTCGGCCAGTACCCCTCGGCGCGTTGGCTCCTCGTTCAGCCGGTGAATCGGCACAATCGGGAATAGCTGATCGACGGCCCACGAGTCCGGCAGCGACTGGAACATCGAGAAGTTGCAGAAGTAGGTATCGGACAGCGCGTGCTCTAGTCCTTCGAGATCCTCGGGGACATGTGGCAGGTCGCGGATGATGCGCAACACTTTCTGACACAGCGCCCAGAAGATGTCCTCGGCAATCACCCGATCCCCAAGCGACAGGTGCCCCAGCGCAAACAGCGTCAGGCACTCATCTTTGTACTCGATGGCGTCGTGGTAGATTTCGAGGAAGTTCTTGCGGGTCACATCCCGGAACGAGTCAAACAAATGCCGTACCACCTGCGCCGTGGTGTCGGGCAGAGACTCGGGCACCTTGCCGACCGCGAACTCGCTGACGCCCAGTACGTCGACCACCAGCACCGCGTGATGCGCAACCACCGCTCGTCCCGATTCCGAGACAATCGTGGGATGGGCAATCCCCGAGGCGTCGCAGAGCTCCATCAGGCTGTAGACGATGTCGTTGGCGTACTCTTGCAGCGAGTAGTTCATCGACGAGCTGAAGTTGGTCTGTGAGCCATCGTAGTCGACCCCGAGACCGCCGCCGACATCTAGGTAGCGCAGCGGTGCGCCCATCTTCGATAGCTCGACGAAGAAGCGACCGGCTTCGCGCATCGCGTTCTTGATCGATCGAATCGATGAGATCTGGCTGCCCAGGTGAAAGTGCAGAAGCTCGAAGCTATCGATGAGTCCTTCGTCTGCCAGGTAACGCATCGCCTCCAGCATTTCGCGGCTCGACAGCCCGAACTTGCTGCGATCACCACCCGAGGCTTCCCACCGACCCGATCCGCGTGTCGCTAGCTTGGCGCGAATGCCGATCCGTGGACGGATGTTGTTGCGCCGAGCGATGGTCGCAATGAGCGGCAGCTCTGAAGCCTTTTCGACGACCAGGATGATGTTGCGTCCCAGCTTGCTGGCGAGCAGGGCGCTCTCGACGTATTCCTCGTCTTTGTAGCCATTGCAGATGATGAGCGCCTCTTCGTCTTCAAGCATGGCGATGACGGTGAGTAGCTCGGGCTTGCTGCCGGCTTCGAGGCCATAGTGAAATGGTCGACCGTACTCGACGATCTGCTCAACGACGTAGCGGTCTTGGTTGACCTTGATCGGATAGACGCCGCGATACTGGCCTTTGTAGCCGTACTCGGCGATCGCTCCGGTGAATGCTTGGTTGAGCTCGACGATGCGAGTCTTGAGGATCTCGGGGAATCGGATGAGTAGCGGCAGGCCGATCCCCCGTTCGCGCACTTCGTCGACCAGTTCTTTTAGATCGATGCCGTGGCCTTGGCTCGTCTCGCCCAAACCGTCGCTTGGGAAGGCTGTCAGGTTCCCAGTCTCACTAATGTCGAAGTGTGAGCCTCCCCATTTTCGGACGGCGTATGTTTCCCGGGAATCGGCGACGGACCAGCGGCGAGGTATCGAACCAGTCGAGTGCATCTTCTAAGAACCCCTTACTCAGTCTGGATCTCATGCGAACCGCATCGCTCGCCGGACCAGATCGAAACGGGCCGCAGGATGAACGCACGTCCTGGCGCTGGCAACCAAAAAATGAGTCGTCGGTGATTGTGTCCGTTCCATCCCAAGTTCGCTGTTACAATGACCCAGGCTTATTTGGGCCAAGCCCTGTGGGGGACATGATGGCGGATCGGAACACACCGATCAGTGAACACACCGTTCGTGAGGTTGCGCTGGCCATGCCGATTTCGGTGCCAGTGTTTGTCCATGTCGGCATCGAATATTCGTGTGGCGGTGACATGCGCGTGGCGGACGCTTGCCGACAGGTGGGCCTGACCACAGAAGCGCTGTGGGCGCTGATCGAAGAGGCCGGGAACCAGCCGGTGCCGCACGACCTGGAGTTTTGGCACAATGCCTCGCCGGTGGCGCTGATGGACCACATTGTCCACCGCTACCACGAGCCGCTGCGAAAAGAGCTTCAGCGGCTGGAATCACTCGTAGCCAAGGTCATCACCCGTCATGGGGAGGCCTATCCGCAGGTTCATAAGCTCGGGCGGCTGATCACGGCCCTCGGTCGTGAGATGGAGCTGCACATGGTCAAAGAGGAGCGGGTGCTGTTTCCGCTCATCAAACGCCTCGATGCAGCGCTTGGGCGGGGCATGACCGACCAGGCCACCGCGCACCAGCTTCTGCCGCCACTGCGGCTGATGCTGAGCGACCATGACTCGATCATGGGGCTGGTTGCTGCGCTGCGAGACGAGAGCGATGGCTACAGCGTCCCGCCCGGTGTCTCGGCCAGCTATCACCTACTGTGCTCGGGACTGCGTGGACTCCAGCAGGACATCCAGCTTCACCTTCACTTGGAAAACAACGTCTTGTTCGGTGCTGCTCGCGACATGCTAGTCGCCTGCGGGCTGTAGCAGCACGGTCCCGACCACCTGCAAAGTGGTGATCGAGGAGTTTGGAGGTGGTCCCGACCACCTGCAAAGTGGTGATCGAGGAGTTTGGAGGTGGTCCCGACCACCTGCAAAGTGGTGATCGAGGAGTTTGGAGGTGGTCCCGACCACCTGCAAAGTGGTGATCGAGGAGTTTGGAGGTGGTCCCGACCACCTGCAAAGTGGTGATCGAGGAGTTTGGAGGTGGTCCCGACCACCTGCAAAGTGGTGATCGAGGAG
>JBGAUT010000023.1:0-81360 GCA_044228505.1 Polyangia bacterium
CCGCCGGTAGCGGGAGCCCGAGTACCAAAGGAGTCGTTGCAAGTGCCCGGGCTGGCGGTGCCAAAGCGGAACCAAGCGGTGGTCGAGTCACCACCGGGGTTGCCGTACCCAGTAAGAACGCCAGTGGTCCTGGTCAAGGAGGTGGCGCTGCTGGTGGTGACGGTGGGGGCCATGGCCGGGGTGATGAAGGACAGCACGGCCCCAAAGCCAGTGCCGTAGGTATTGTTGGCAATGGCGCAGAAGTAATACGTCGTACCCGGAGTCAAGCCGGTGAGCGATTGCCCAAAGGGCATGCTGGCCGTTCCCGCGCCGAGTGAAGTTCCACCACTACTGGGTGCTCGATAACCAAAGCTGTCATTGCAGGTGCCGGGGTTGGTGGTGCTGTACCGGAAATAGCCTGTGGTCGAGGCACCATTGGGGATGCCGGAGCCATTGAGCGTTGCCGTGTTCGAGGTGATGCCGGTCGCCACTGCTGTGGTTGCGGTCGACACGCCTGAAGTGGTGAACGAAAGCACCGCGCCAAAGGCCGTACCTTCCGTGCTGGCGACGATCGCGCAGTAGTAGTAAGTGGTGCCGCCCGACAGCCCGGAGATGGACTGCGCAAAGGGCTGATCGTAGATGTCGTTACCGAGTGCAGAGCCGCTGCTGAGTGGAGCTCGGGAGCCAAACTTGTCGTCGCAAGTACCGGGATTGGTGGCTGCGTAGCGGAACCAGCCCGTGCTGGAGGCGCGGTTGGGATTGCCGGACCCATTGAGTGTCGCTGAGTTCGTCGTGATGTTGGTGCCAGGGACAGTTACGGCTGTAGGTGCCGACGGCGTGATGAAGCTCTGGATCGAGCCGAGCGCTAGGCCCATCGAGTTCGATGCAATCGCGCAGTAGTAGTACGTAGTCGCCGGAGACAGTCCGGTGATCGCCTGCGAGAATGAAGCGTTCGAGGTACCCGATCCGAGCGCTGAACCGCCCATTGTGGGAGCACGAGTTCCAAACGAGTCATTGCAGGTGCCCGGGCTGGCTGTGCTGAAGCGGAACCACGCCGTGGTCGCATCTCCGCCCGGATTTCCGTAGCCGGTCAGCGTCCCGGTGGTTCTGGTCAGGCTGGTGGCGCTGCTGGTCGTCACTGTTGGAGCCATCGCTGGCGTGATGAACGACTGCACCGCGCCAAAGCCCGTGCCGTAGGTGTTGGTCACGATGGCGCAGTAGTAGTAGGTCGTACCGGCTGAGAGACCGGTGATCGACTGCCCGTAGGGTACGTTGGCAGAGCCTCCTCCCAGGGACGAACCAGCACTACTTGGCGCACGGTTCCCAAAGCTGTCGTTGCAGGTTCCGGGCGTGGACGTGCTGTATCGGAAGTAACCCGTTGCGGTGGCTCCGTTGGGAGTGCCCAAGCCGTTGAGGGTCGCCGAGGTCGAGGTCACGCTGGAGGCCACCGATGTGCTCGCGCTAGGTGCCGTGGCGGTGGTGAACGAGAGCAGCGCACCAAACGCCATGCCTTCGCTGCTTGATACGATCGCGCAGTAGTAATAGGTCGTTGCTGGTGACAGACCAGAGATGGACTGTGCATAGGGCTGGTCATAAATGTCGCTGCCCAGTGCCGAGCCTCCGCTTACCGGGGCCCGGGATCCGAACTTGTCATCACAGGAGCCCGGGTTGGTCAGGCCATAGCGGAACCATCCAGTCGTCGCGGTGCGGTTGGGGTTGCCCGAGCCGTTGAGCGTGGCCGAGGTGTTGGTGATGTTGGTCGTGCTCGCCGTCAGCGCCGTTGGGGCCGACGGTGTGATGAACGTCTGAACCGATCCCCACGAGGTGCCCATCGAGTTCTGGGCGATCGCACAATAGTAGTAGGTCGTGCCCTGCGTGAGGCCCGTGATCGCCTGCGAAAACGCCGCATTCGATGTGCCGGCACCGAGAGCCGTACCTCCCGTGGCCGGAGTCCTGGTGCCGAACGTGTCGTTGCACGTTCCCGGACTGGCTGGGCCATAGCGGAACCATGCGGTGGTTGAATCGCCGCCAGGATTTGCATAACCCGTAAGCAGCGCGGTGGTTCTGGTCAGGTTGGTGGCGCTGCTCGTCGTAACGGTGGGTGCCATCGCTGGGGTTGTGAACGACTGGACCGAACCAAACCCCGTGCCGAGCGTGTTGTTGGCAATCGCGCAGTAGTAATAGGTCGTGCCCGGAGTGAGTCCAGAGATCGCCTGCTGGTAAGGAACCGCAATGATTCCGGCACCCAGCGACGTTCCTCCACTGCTCGGAGTCCGCGTTCCAAAAGAGTCATCGCAAGTACCGGGTTTGCTCGTGCTATATCGGAACCAGCCGGTGGTGGTAGAGGCCAGCGGTGTGGCAGAGCCCTGGATCGTCGCCGAGCTGCTGGTCACGTTCATGGTGCCGGTCGTCACCACCAAGGGCGCGGCCGGAATCGTGAAGGACAGCACCGATCCGTAGACGGTTGCCGAAGCATTGGTCACGATCGCGCAGAAATAATAGGTAGTCCCAGGGACCAGGCCGGTCGTGGTGATCGAGTACGTGACGTTCGAGCTACCGGAACCAAGGTCCGTGCCACTGGCAGCGGGAACACGCGTTCCGAACGTGTCATTGCAGGTGACTGGATTCGTGGAACTGTAGCGAAATCGGCCGGTTGTCGGTTCTCCGTTCGGAGTGCCGAGACCGTTGAGTACTGCCGAGGAACTGGTAATCCCACTCGCAGCTACCGTGGTCGCCACCGGTGAAGCAGCAAGCCCCCGAGCAGAGATGCCGAACAGAAGCACGACCAACGCCGCACGCAATACGGAAATAGACACGAACTGACCCCCAAGAAAAACCAGCTTTGTAGGGTAAGCAAAACCTTTCCGCGAGTCGAGTAGAAACAGCAGTGGGCCGCAGGACGAACGAGAATGATCAACGAATACGGATACCTTGGCCACGGAGTCAATTTGGGCCTCTCCGTGCTCGGACAATGGATGAGTCTACGGACGCAACAGGCGGGCTATTATTATGCATAATAAATGACTAATATTTGATATTGATCAAGCAATCTGATACAGTGTTTTTCTCAATAGGAGAACAGATGAAGCTCATCGGCGCTGGATTGGGACGAACAGGAACCAAGTCGCTACAAACTGCACTGGAGCAGCTAGGCTTAGGTCCGTGCTATCACATGACAGAGTTCCTTGCGCATTCGGAACACACGGATGGATGGATGGCCGCTGCCAACGGAGAGCAGGTGGACTGGAAGAGCTTTCTACGCGACTACGAGTCCACCGTCGACTTCCCAGGTTGCTCGTTTTACAAAGAGATGATGGTGGCGTTTCCCGATGCCAAAGTACTCCTGAGCGTGCGCGATCCCGAGCGCTGGTACGATAGCTGCCTAGATACTATCTACGCCGTGAACCACAAGTGGCCGATGTCTTGGCTGAGTCCATTTATGCCCAAGATTGGTCGCATCTCACAGTTTGCCAACAAAGTGATCTGGCAACAGATGTTTGAAGGACGCTTTCTTGATCGGAACTTCGCGATCGAGCGCTTCAACCGCCACACCGAAGAAGTCATTCGTCACGTTCCTGCGGAGCGCCTGCTGGTGTTTGATGTGAAGGAAGGCTGGGAGCCGCTGTGTCGATTCCTTGGCGTTCCGGTTCCTGAAGGAGTGCCCTTTCCTCGCCTCAATGATGCCGAAGAGTTCAAGGCGCGAATTCGCAAGATCCAGCTTGTGCAGAGTGCGGCGCTTGTGACGGTGGTGACGGGCGTCTATCTCATCGCTCGGAGTTTGCTGCGGCGCTTCAGGTAGTTCTTCGTGCCACGATCCGGTTGACAACGTTGAGCCTTTCGCGACACTAGCTGGGCGATGACAACAGATGTTCGCCGTTTTGAATTGGTTGAAGGCAGCTCCAGCAAATTCTGGCAGATCTCCGTCGAGGGATCATCGTTCACAGTAACCTATGGGCGAATCGGGACGACCGGTACCAGCAAGGTCACCGCCTGCGCAAGTCCGGAAGCGGCCCAAGCAGAAGCCGGTAAGCTGATCGCGGAAAAGACCCGGAAGGGCTATCAGGAACTTGGGGCCAAAGAGGCCAACTGGCGACCCCCGGCCCATATCGGCACTGACTCCCATATCGAACGGTTCCTGAACTATAAAGTGACCGGTTTTGATCCGGAAGCCGATGGTGAGAGCGATGACGAAGGCGGCCGATCTTATGCCGCGCTGCGCGATCTCGACAAGCGCGTGTTTCGCATCGGTATCGGCTTCGATGACGATGATTCGGTGTTCACGTCTCGTCTCGATGCGCTGCTTGCGGACAAGCGGCTAGGTGAGCTGCGCGGACTGGTGATCGGGCAGTGGTACGGCGATGTCTGTGACTACGGACCAGAGAAGAATCTGTTTGGCAGGCTGATTGCAAATGCCAGCAAACTGACGTCACTCAAGGGCCTGTTTGTGGGCGACATCATCCAAGAAGAGTGCGAGATTTCTTGGCTGCATCAGGATGACTATTCCCCTCTGCTTCATGCTCTGCCGCAGCTTGAGGAGCTGATCGTACGAGGCGGCAATGGGCTCCGCTTTAGCAAGCTCAAACACGCTGCGCTGCGCTCTCTGACGGTCCAATCGGGGGGTCTGTCCTCCCAGACGGTGCGGGATGTGGTCAGCGCGGATCTTCCGGCACTGCGCACGCTGACGTTATGGCTGGGCGTGGATGAGTACGGAGGAACCAGCAAAGTCGCGGATCTGAAGCCGCTGCTTGATGGTAAACACTTTCCCGCGCTCGAACACCTGGGTCTGCAGGATAGCGAGCACGCGGATGCCATCGCGAAGGCTGTGGCACAGTCCCCACTGCTCGGTCGTCTCAAAGGGCTCGACCTGTCGATGGGAACTCTGTCCGATGAGGGAGCACAGGCGCTGCTGGATGCCCCGGCCGTCCGCAACCTCAAACACCTGAACCTCCGACATCACTATCTGTCGTTGGGGATGGTGAAGAAGATTCGTGCGCTGGGTATCCCGGTAGATGTCAGTGAGCGTCGAGAAGCGGAAGACGAAGGCGACCGCTATGCCGAGGTGACGGAGTAGTGTCGCTACGCGAGCTTTTACGGAGCGGTGAATATCACTCTTACGCGTATTCCTATCCGCATAAGACCGCGTACCGGACCCTGCCTTCTCCAGTGTCGCTACGCGATCTGTGGTCGTCAGAAGATCGCACCGCACTGTTCTTGTATCTTCACGTTCCGTTTTGCGAGCAGCGCTGCGGATTTTGCAATCTCTTTACCCAGGTGCAGCCGCAAAAAGAGGTTGAGTCGCGTTACCTGGACTCACTAGAGTTGCAAGCTTCGGTGATGCGCGAGGTGTTGTCACCGCATCGCTTCGTGCGTCTGGCCATTGGAGGTGGGACGCCGACGTTCTTGAGTGCGGCACATCTGGACCGGCTCTTTGGAGTGGCGCGGACCTTGTCTGCGGAGACGCTTCCGACCTCTATCGAGGTGTCTCCTTCCACGCTGAGTGACGAAAAGATTGCGGTGCTGCGCGCCCATCGAGTATCCCGTGTCAGCATGGGAGTGCAGAGCATCTTTGCAAACGAGACCGCCGGAGTGCAAAGACGTCAACGCCAGCCCGAGGTAGAGCAGGCGCTGATCGCTCTGTCCTCTGCGGTCGCGATCCGCAACGTGGACTTGATCTATGGGCTGCCCGGTCAGACCACGCAGACACTGCGCGCATCGATCGATCGGGTGCTTGAGCTTGGGGCCAACGAACTGTATCTGTATCCGCTGTACGTGCGTCCGTTGACGATTCTTAGTCGACACCGAGCCCACAGCGATGAGCGGATCGGCCTGTACCGGAATGCCAGGGACTACCTACTCGGTCGTGGATTCCGTCAGGTGTCGATGCGGATGTTTACCGCGGCGGAGCATCCCGGTGATGGCATGAGCGCACCAACCTATCGCTGTCAGGATGATGGCATGGTTGGGCTGGGCCCCGGTGCGCGTTCCTATACGCGGTCCTTGCACTATGCGACGCCATTTGCGGTTGCTCAAGCGGCGATCCGAGAACGGATTGCTTCATGGATTTCAGCCTCTGCCGAAGATCACGCCCAGGCACGGCACGGCTTCTTCCTAAGTGAAGCAGAGCAGCGGCGGCGCTATGTGATTCTATCGCTACTCGATGGCCGACTCGATCGCAGTTCCTATCTCAACCGTTTCGGAAGCGATGTCTGCGGCCACTTTCCCGAGTTGACGGAAGCGGTTACGGAGGGATTGGTATTCGCGGACTCCGGATCGCTGCAACTTACTCCCCACGGCCTGGAGTGCGCGGACGTGCTCGGTCACTGGCTGCAATCCGAATCGGTCCTGTCTGCGCGTGCCACCTGGGAGGCGGCGTGAGCGACGCTGAGGGTGGACGCCGAGCGCTTGACATTCTGTGGCGGGGACCGCTGGATAGCTGCAATTACGAGTGCGCCTACTGTCCGTTTGCCAAGCGGACTCCCTCTGCAGCCAAGCTGGATCGAGACCGACAAGCGTTGGCACGTTTTGTCGCGTGGCTCCTTGCGGAGCAAGGCTTTTCGCTGCGCGTGCTGTTTACTCCCTACGGGGAAGCGCTGATCTGGCCGTGGTATCGCGAGGCACTGGTTCGTCTGTCTTACGCTCCGCAGATTCGGCAGGTGAGCATTCAGACCAACGCCTCCGGTCCGATGTCGTTTTTGGAGGAGGCGGATCGTTCGCGAGTCTCGTTGTGGATCTCCTGGCATCCGACCGAGATTGAGCTGGCTCCGTTTGTTCAGAAGATTGAAAAACTCCATCGCTCCGGTACTCGGCTGAGCGTTGGTGCGGTCGCGGTGCCCGCGCACCTAGAACAGGTGGAGGCGCTGCGTCACGCCTTGCCTCGGGATGTTCCGATGTGGCTGAACGCGCAGAAGCCCGGTGTCCGCTACAGCGACAGGGAGCAAGTCCGCTGGCGAGCCATCGATCCCGCGTTTGACCTGGAGCTGCGTCGCCACCGCAGCTTGGGGAAGCCCTGTGTGAGTGGTGAAGAGAGCATTAGTGTCGACGGTGACGGCACGATCATGCGCTGCCATTTCGTCGATCAGGTGCTCGGCAATTTGTATACCGATGACTTGTCCAAGCTGCTTACGCCACGGCCCTGTCCGAATCGAAGCTGCGATTGCTGGATCGGTTACTCCAACCTGGTTGAACTCGGCGTGCGCAAGAGCTATGTCGGCGAGGATCTGCTGGCTCGTCGCCTGGTTAGCCGATGGGAGGCTGCAAGCAGTTGGTCAGGTCGAACAGCATAAAGATGAGCGCCTTCTCTTGAGGGGATAAGGTGCCGGACGTGCAACCGTTTGGGAATGGCGTGGCCGAAGAAGAAATATCGCCGCCGGTTCCCGAACTAACATGCAAATCGGTGAACACCATCTGTCCGCACAGCGCCGCACTTCCCGCGCCGATCGGTGCCTCAAAGGAGAAGTACTGCGACACCCCGCCCGGTGCATCGACCCATCTTTGCGCCAGTGAAGAGTTGAGACTGGAGATGGTGTTTTTGGCACCCATGACCACAAGCTGTCCACGCGGTGGTGGCGGCGTCCCAGACACCGTCGGCAAAATCAACCAATCAGCCAGCGCGGCCCCCCGGTCCCAATTGGTGTTGATGGTGGCGGTGATCGTACCCAGGTTGCCGTTGGCCCCGAACGATGCCGTGGTCTGAATCTTTTGCGGTGGCTGGGCATTGGCGAGCCAGCCGTTGTGCCAGTGCGAGGCGAACACCCGGCCGCCCTGCGAGATGTACTTTTCAAGATTCTGAAGCGCTGCGGCGCTTTTGAAGTTCATGTACTGGTTGCCTTCGCACGACAGCATGACAATGTCGTACTTGGTCCAGTTGTCGTAGTTGTCCCACCAGCTTGCAGCGGGCAGAGGTTGCGCCGCAGTGAACCGTACGCCGCCGTTTAGCGTGGGAACGTACTGCGCAGCACCGGTTGCGCCAGTGTACAGATTGACGCGGCCGGAGTCTGTCTGTGGCGTGAACTCCGAGTCGTCGAGTCCAAGCTTCTTGCTCCGTAAGATACATTCAAGAGCATCCGCGCTGCCCGTGGACAGCGCGATCCGTGGAATGTTTCCTTCGGTGCGACTGCGCGGCAAGCGAGTGTCGGCGGGATGGACATTGTTGACAGAGCACTCCGTGATCGACGGCAGCGTGACGAGTCGCCACCACTTTCCCACCCGAACCACGAGCGGGATATTCAGGCCAGAGGGCACATTGCGGAGCGTAAACCGACCGCTGACATCGGTCGTCGTTGAAAACAGCGTTGGCACTTGATCGCAGCGATCACAGTACGGCCCTGCGGTCGGTGGTGCTGGAAGTTCATTGCCGGTTGGGATGTAGACCCGGGCGTTGTACACCGGCAGCAGACCCGATGGAATGGATACCACGCCGGTGAGCGTGGTGGACCCTTGGACAGAAGGACATTTTGTATTGACTACGCAGTCCCCGACACAGCCTGGGATTTTGGGCGGTACCGCTGGTGTGGCCAGATCCTCGGTCGATATGGGATCGCCTGCGTCCTCAGTGTCATGGTGCTCGTCATCATAGGTGCCGACGACCTTGGGCTTACAGGCCATCAAGCACATTGCTACCGCTGACACGGAGAGTGCGATCCGCAGCCAGAATCGATTTCCTCGCATGGGCGACCTCACATGACTGTTGAAAGAGGGCCGCACTATATGGTGAATCCCGCTCGTTTTCCTTCATTACAAGACACAATGGCTGCGACAGGTCACCGGTTATGTCGGTCTTCGCATGGGCGAGGTCACGCAGCAGCTAGCGTCTGCGAACACCTGCATTCCACAGCGGAAGGATACAAAGCGCTCCGCAGAGTGCCGAGACTCCAAAGAACGCGAAGCCGCCTGCCCAACCAAAGCGATCCACGACCAAGCCCGTGCCGACTCCTGACAGCGCAGACCCTGCATAGCCAAACAATCCGGTCAAACCGATAGCGGTCGCGGAGGCCTTGGGCGAAGCAAGATCGGTAGCAAACACGCCGACCAAGAACTGTGGACCGTAGACCGCAAAGCCCAGCAGCGATAGCGCAAAGGCATCCCCCACTTGACTGTGGCTTGGAACCAAATACAGCGCACCGACCGCAGCAGCCGTAAGCAGCATATACCCAAAACACAGCGGTGCCCGTCGCCCGTCATAGAGCTTGTCCGAAAGAACGCCGATCAATAGCGCGCCCAGCATGCCCGCCACTTCAAACAGAGCGGTCGTATATCCTGCGCGGGAAAGAGAGCTCCCTTTGTGCTCGACCAGGTACTTAGGGGCCCAATCGAACGCGCCCGATCTTACAATATACACAAACAGGTTCATTAAGCTCACCAGCCACACCTCACGATTGCGAAGGACTCTGCCAAAGAGCACCTGCCGGATGCTTTCTGGTTCGCTGGTGAGTGGACTGCCATCACGGTCTAGCTCGGGATCGTTTCGCCACTCGGCCACTGGTGGAAGACCCTCGCTGGCGGGCACATCCCGTAGCCAAAACAGGAGTCCCACGGAACCGATTGCACATAGCAGCGCTGGACCGAAGAACGCACTGCGCCAACCATAATGCTCGGTCAGAAATCCGGCCAGAAGCAAAATGCCCACCGCGCCGACTTGATGAGAGATGTTCCAGATGCTCCAAATGAAGCCGCGCTCGGAGACGCTAAAATAGTTCGACAGAATCCGCGCACAGGGAGGAAATCCCATCGACTGAAACCAGCCATTTAGCGCCCAGCAAATCGCAAACAGGAGCAAGCTATGAGAGGCACCAAAGAGAGCGCAACTGATCGCAGATAGCAGCAGGCCGAGTGCCATAAAGCGGCGTGGATTCAGATGATCTCCGAGCACTCCATTGACGAACTTTCCGACTCCGTAGGTGATGTATAGGAGGGATCCCAGCAGTCCTAGTTGGGTGTTGCTGTAGTGAAGTTCTTGGCCAAGAGTTGGGAGCACCAGCGAGATGTTCTTGCGACAGAAGTAATACAGCGCGTACCCAACAAACGTGGTTACAAGTAGCTGAAGACGGAGTCTTCGGTAGCGGTCTGAAACGAACTGCTGTTCGGTCACTCTGGCTGTGGTCCCGCGTTCATCGCAGGAACCAGTCTCGTCATTGCAGTGCGAAGCGCATCAGGAATCGGAACAGAGGTACGGGTGTTCCGATCCACAAAGACATGTACGAAGTGACCTTGAGCACAGGCGGGCGCAATGCTTTCTACAAACAGACCGATCTCGTAACGCACACTGCTGCGTCCGATGTGTGCAACGCGAAGTCCCGCCTCGACGATTTGTGGGAAGGCAATCGGACCAAAGAATCGACAATGGGTTTCGACCGCAAGACCAATCACCGCTCCGGCATGGATGTCCAGTCCACCTTGCGAGATGAGGTACTGGTTGATGACCGTATCGAAAAAGGAGTAATAGAGCACGTTGTTGACGTGCCCGTAGACATCGTTGTCCATCCAGCGAGTCGGGATACGAAGAAAGTACGGATAATCACTGCGGAGACCCTGCTCTCGGTCTGCTGCAGACGGGCTTCCCTCGCCGACGGTCACGCTGGGAGTTGTACTGGGAGTCATCTTCCATCCTTTCTGGAATTCATTTTGCCTCTACAATTGAGTCGGTAAACATCGCTGCCAGATCGGACTCTGTCAGCAAGCGTGGTGCGTTTCCAAGTAGGCGTGTCTGCAACGAGGCACCCTCGCACAGTGTTGGTACATCGGCGCGGGTGAATCCTGCGGCACCGAGCTGCACCGGGAGACCACTTTTCAAAATCAGCGTCTGTAGTTCTCCAGACAGAAGCGCCCCCGCGTCCTCCGATGCGACGTCTCGAACCGAGCATCCCAACGCCTCGGCGCAGCGGAGGTGACGCGCAGGACAGGACTTGCTGAGGTGTCGTATCGCAGCCGGAGCGCTCCATACCACCGCCAATCCGTGTGGCACCAAGGTACGTTCGCTGGGATAACCCGGTAATCGCAACTCACAAGCAAGCCCGCCAATCGCATATGCCATCGCATGAGGAACATGAACACCGGCATTCCCAAACGCGATCCCGGCCAGCGTCGCAGCGAACATCATCTGGTCGCGGGCTTCACGATCCTCTCGATCACCAATGGCACGTAGTAAATAGCGTCCGCACAGCCGTATTGCTTCCAGGCTTCCTACATCACTAAAGGGGTTCGCCCCCTGACTCATTGGACGGAGCAGGGGACTAGCAGGGCGGGCGCGCTTGGTGTGAGGCAGCGCGGTGTAGGACTCGATCGCATGACACAGAACATCAAAGCCACTAATGGCCACTACAGTTGCAGGCAGTGTTTCTGTGCACACCGGATCAATCAGCGCAAGTCGAGGACGTAGCGAGCGATGAGCCAGGCCCGTCTTCACAAAGACCGCACGACTGCCATCGATGGGAACACTGCACACGGCGATGCCGGTACACTCACTTCCCGTTCCGGAAGTCGTTGGACACGCGATATGGGGCGGCAGCACACCGGGCACGGCGATGCCTTCACCGATCGGCTGGTTCACGTAGCGAAGAAACGGAGCCGGATACGTGGCATAGACCAAAGCCGCCTTCGCAGTGTCGATGACCGATCCTCCACCAACGGACACCGCACCGTCAAAGCGGCCGGATCGGTAAAACGCGGTCGCATTCTCGAATGAGGCTTGATTGGGTTCGATCCGAACCTGATCGTATGTGACCGACTCAACGCCAGCTTCATGCAGCGCTTTCTGTACTTCGGCGAAGGCAGGCAGCCCCGCCACCACTCGATCCGTAAACAGTGCCACCCGTCGGCAACCAAGTGCTCGGGCTTGCTGACCGGCTTCCGCGAGCGCGCCGCGACCAAATGTGATGGCTGCGGTGTCGACGGAAAAGCAGCCATCCCCATCGTCCGTTCGGTCAAAGTAATGTGCGCAGGACATACAGCCGACATACTACCGAAAGTTGCGCCAGCAGAGGCATGAAGAACTGCGAAGTCCTCCTACTCTTCTGCTATTCAAGGTATTCTCCTTATGAATCCTGCCACAGAGCGTGGCAACAACTCGCGACACCAAGAAAGAGGAACAACATGCGAAAGTCCGGAGCGATGGTTCTGTGGAAGCTGGTCGGAGCGGTGCTAGGAATTGTTCTGTTCGCGGCAACGGGGCACTTGCAAGCGGAGGACCGCGCCAGCCCACACGAAAAGGTCTCGGCGATGATTGCTGGAAAAGCGCTGACGATTGAGTACGGTCGTCCGAGCAAAAAGGGTCGCAAGATCTTTGGTGAGTTGGTTCCGCTCAAAGCGGTCTGGCGGGCCGGTGCTGACGAGGCGACGACGTTTACCACCGAAGTGGACTTGACGGTCGGTACGCTGAAAGTTCCCAAAGGTTCCTACAGCTTGTTCGTCATTCCGAATGACAAAGAGTGGACGCTCATTGTCAACAAGGAGCCGAAACAGTGGGGGGCCTACAAGTATGACCAAGCCAAGGATCTGGGCCGGACTCCCATGAAAATCTTGACCGTCAAAGAGATCACAGAAAAGTTCACCATCTCCGTGGACGCCAAGGGCAGCAAGGGCCAATTGAAGCTCGCTTGGGATACCACCACCGCGACCGTAGACCTGTCTTCACCATAACGTCTGAGGGGCCCTTTCATAGAAATTTGAAAGGGTGAACCCGTGTATGAGAGCATCCAATGTAGGTGAAAATTCGATGACGATTCGATGCTCTCTCTTGGCTTCTGTCTTTTGTGCTCTGCTATCGCTGGGGGGACTCCGGGCAGAATCGGTGGCCCCATCCGAGCCAGTGCTGTCTCCGCAAAAAAAGCTCTTGCAGGAGCTGGCCTCTTTGCATGACAAGGAACCGCGTCACATTGGGGTGATGTATGTGGCCGCCCGTACTGCAGCCGGAATGGGAGACTTCCCAGCGACGCTACTGTGGCTGGACCGGCTGGAAAAAGTGGGTCTTGGGGATGAGCTAGATCCCGATGACTTTGGCGCTTTCAGTAAGACCAAAGAGTATCGAGAGCGAGCTGCCCGATTTGCACAGATGGCCCCACCGATCGGAAGCGCAAAGCAATGGGCCGAGCCGCCGTGTACCGGACTACTACCAGAGGGTACGGCTTGGGATGCGAAGCGCCAAGAGTTGCTGATTTCAAGTGGTCGAAAGCGCACGGTTTTTGCGATCAGTACTAGCGGTATCTGCCGACAAGTCGTCCCACCTGCGGATGGGGGATTGCTGGCGGTATTGGGCATGACGATCGATGCTGCCACAGACAGTCTGTGGGTTGCCAGTACGGCGGCCCCGTTTATGATTCCGACACCTGCAGCGGCAGCTGGGTCCGCACTCCTTGCGCGCATTGATCTTGCCAAAGGAAGAGTGATCGAATCATTCCCACTCGCAGGAGGAGGACTCCTCAATGATCTGGCGCTGACTCCAGATGGCAGCGTATACGTGACAGACTCTCAGGCCGGACGAATCTATCGGCTGGCGAAGGGGGCCAAGAACCTGGTCGCGATCCTTCCGGCAGACTCATTGGAAGGACCAAACGGAATCATTGCTATCGACGGTGGGGACTTGCTGGTAGCGGACTTCCATGGCTTGTCGCGCATCCGAAATCCCAGCAGCTCAAAGCCAATCCTTGCGAGGCTTCAAGCGCCCGGTGGCCTGTATCTGGGGGGAATCGATGGACTTGCCCGCCGAGGTGAACAGATTATCGGCATCCAGAATCTGGTTGGTCGCAGCAGAGTCTGGTCCTTACAGATTGCCCCTGAGGAGGCGCGGGTAACCCAGGCCACCGTGCTGCTACGCGGTCATCACGACCTTCTCAATCCAACAACGGGCGCAATCGTCGATCGGCAGTTTCTATTTGTCGCCGATACCAAGCTGGAGCAAGTTCTGCCAGATGGTGCGCTTTCAACACTCCCCCCAGGTCGCAAAGGTCATCGAATTCTGGCGGTGCCACTGCGACAGGAGCGCTAGCGCTTCGATCCAGGTTGGTGCGTTCGGAAATTCCGATAAGGCGTGGCAATCCACGATCAGCACATCTCCGCCATCGAGGGTGCAGGGTTCTTCGATGTACGCCAGCGAACGGTAGGGCGCAAGGACGTGGGCTCACTGCTGCGCTTTTCTTCTGCGGCTCTGTGCACCGGGGCGGGTGACAATGGCAACCCCCTTGGTGACCACAGCCGCCGATGGGTGTACTGGTGACCTGTACCGGGGACCATCGAATCACTCTCTTAGGGTCCACCAGCGTCGTGGATGGCCTTGCGGATCTCGTTGAGTGCGATGTCGTGGTCCTGCGGGCTCAGTGCACCCTTGTGGAAGTAGCGAACCTTCTTGTCCTTTCCAATGAGGATGACCACCGATCGATCATTACAGTTCCCTAAGTTCCAAGCATTGACGAGGAGGCGCTTGGGATCGGTCAGGATGGTGACGTGGTACTTCTTGATTTTGCTGCGAATGATGGCGCGGATGATCCAGTTGGGCTTAGCGGGCGCATCCTGCATATTTGCGATGCCCACCGATTGGAAGAACTGCAGGTCTAAGCCAGCCGCTTTGACCTTGTCTGCAAAGGGATCGTTCTGATCCGCGACATCGGGGTCCGTATAGAGAATCAGCAGCACCTTCTCGCCGAAGCTCGGGATGGTTGTGTCCTTGTCTTCGGCATCGCGCACAGTTGCGTTTTCAAGGCTTGCGCCTGTCTGCAGGTCAGCGTAGCCAGGCTTGGCATACAAAGAAACCGCAGCACCACTAGCGACTGCGGAACAAGTCAGTGAGAGAGAAAGAATCCGTGCCCCGAACCGGGAACGGATCTTGGTGCGATAGAGTTCATTGTCCAAGGTCATCTTCTCCTAGATGCAGCGAGTAGACAAAGTGAAGAGTAGAGAGACTCCTCCGCAAGGCAATATGGGATATGGAAAAAGGGATTGCCAGCCTCGTAGAAACCTGGCGGATTCGTTAAAACAGAGACTTCGTACGGAGAAGAATCATCGCCGCACATGTGGGCCTCGAACGCAGTGGCTGCGACAAGCACCCATCCGTTCGTTGAGATGAGTCAATCCGCTCTGAGCATGCAGTTTTGGCCATTGAAAAGATCTACGACCTGGCATTCCATCGCACACTTCCTACGGTCTGGACGTAATGGATGCACGCTGGCACCGTGCTCACGATAAGCTCGACTCCGTCGAGAGTCGAGCGATTCCTTCCCCTGTTGCGATGCCGAGGAGCAGGGGAAGTCACCAGTTCGTATCGATCGATCGGTGACCCTTTTGTGCAGGGCTGGCGGTGATTGTGCGGCCGCGGTTAGAAGTAGTCCTTCATCAGCTCGCTGACCCATGCGGGCTGATGAATTTCGCCGCGTGGTGCGAACTCGCGGAGGTACGGCTTGATGTCGAGGACAGGGGTGCCATCGATTGCGTCCAGTCCCAAGACCTCAATCCTAAGTCCAGAGACAGACTTGATCCGACAAGTCGTGATGCCAATGCGATTTGGTCGATCCTTGGCACGCTGGGCCAGGATTCCCACCAGTGGCCAATCGGCTCTACCTCGCGGATGACGGGCACCTCGGCACACGCCATCCGGGTCGACCCGGTGGAACAAATACACCACTTCCAAGTGCGAAAAGTCTGCAAGCCCGAGCGTGGCAGAGGGTGACACTTGGTTTTCATCCAGCTCGATGACGGTTGATTCCTTGTCCCACTGATCGTCAATGGGAGCCTGTCTGCTGCACTGCACCACTCCGATCGGGTTCATATGAATGATCATGGATTCCTCTTTTTGATTCGCTGCTACCTTGAGCGAGCGGACTTCGTACGGCGCTACCGGGCGGACTGACGAAGAAGATGTTGCTGCTCAACCTGCGACCAAGCCTCCGCTTCGATTGAGCAGTGTGTCAGATCCAATTCCAGACCATACAACTGGCGAGCGGCGGACAGGACCAGCCTGCTTGCCGTGCGGATGAGTAAGTTGGCACCGAACACGATGACGTGTGGCGCTGGGCGGCGATCCCTGAAATGGGACAGAAACAGTCGACGGACATCTGCCGCAGGTGGCGTGAACTGACGCGCATCGACCATCAGAAAGCCATCTGGATGCTGTTGAAAATGTGCCGCCAGAAGTTGAAGCCATCGCTCTGCTTGTGGAAGGGGCAGCTCACCATGGGGCTCAAAGCACAGGACATCGTCCTGCGAGCGAAATCGGTGGGAGCCGAGGGTCTGCCAGTCACTCATCGAAAGTAGAGCATTCTATGGGCCGTTTGTGATGAGGATCAATAGCATTACCCTTCGGATCGTGGCCTCGTCTGCTGGTGGCGCTGGCGCATTGCTGATACAGTGGCAGCTTCCTTGGAGGTCACCACCATGAACCGAATCATTCTGTCCGCTGCGATCCTTGTCTCTTTCAGCACCCTGTCGAACAACGCGCTGGCCAGCGAGTACCGCTGCTCGGGCGACCGGGTCGAAAAGAGCGGCAGCACCAAGTACACCGTTCGTTCGTCTGGTAGCAACTACACCATCGAGAAGTCGGGCAGCACAGTTGGCCACGCGGTACAGCGCGGCAGCAAGTACTACGTCGAAGTCTCGGGCAGCACGGTTGCGACCATCGAGAACGGCAAGATCGAAAAATCCGGCAGCTCGTGGTCTACGGTCAGCGAGGCGCAGCGTACCTACGACTGTCCCGATATCGTGGCTGCCACGCTGTGGGTGCTCGACAAAGTGGGTAAGTTGTAAGTCGTCGGTTTTCGCAGGAGAGAAGCCCGACATCACCGCTTCCTTCCCACTTCCCGGAGTGCTCAACCTTTTCAAAGGGTTGAGGGAAACCGATGTAGCGAGGTTTCTCACGATAAGCTGCGTGAGATCGTGCCAGCACGATCTGACTCCGGAACCGCGCTGTAACACCCACGCTCAAGTCGCGCAGAGCATGGCGGTATTTCCTAGGTCGGCAGATTCCTTCCGGATCTTCCGACACCTTGACAGACTGTGCGCAACGTAGGTTGATGGCAAGACTGACTAGGCTGTGCGTACAGTCTGCGCGATGGCAGATCATTTCTAGCAATTGGATCAAGCCCGTTCTGGTTGGTTCATCGCGGCGTCTGCTCAGTGTAAGGCACAGAGGGCGAGAAGGGCTTGGAGTTGTGCCCGATGCTGCTTGAACGATCCGGTCTGATCAGGAGCTGTTCGCGTGCAATTTGAGCCACTGGTTGTGGAACTGGAGTTTGTTCGAAAGAACAGTGCCAGCGACCCCTACGAATTTCAGTTCACGCCCCAGGACTATATTCTACGTCGTGGCCAAGGAGAGTATGACGAGGCGCACTTTCCCTGGACGGTGGATCTTCTGCGTTCCTTGGCGGAGATCCGTCTGCCTGGACGTAGTCCTGCGCTCGTGCAGCAGATTGGGGATACGCTCCGCCAGTTTCTTTCAACGACCGGATGGGCTACCAGTGAAGCACTGATCTTGAGCGCGGTGGAGAGAAAGCGCTCTGTGGTGTTGACCTTGCGCTCGGCGGCAGCAGAACTGTACGCATTGCCGTGGGAACTGATGACTCTCCAGAGAGGAGGGCAACATCTGGGCGCGCTGCCGTCTGTGCTGCTGCGGTATGAGTGGCCGGACGTGAGCGCAGCGCCCGAATTGCCCCATCGAGCGCCGGGGGGGCGCATTCTGTTCGCGTGGTCTGCTGCGGGCGGTGCGATTCCTGCTCTCGAGCATCGGCAAGCGATCGAAAAAGCCTGTCAGCTCGCAGAGCATCCCTTTGAACCAGAGCATGACATTGTGCCTCATCTATCATGTGGGCGGCTGCTCAGGGTTCTTGAACAAGCGAAAACGTCAGGCTCGCCGATTGCGGTTCTTCATCTGCTCTGTCACGGGGCAGCCATCGGGAGTAGTTTTGGGTTGGCCCTTCACGATGATTCTTCTTGTGGCGACACAGTGGTCATTGATGCAGCCCGGCTCCGCCAACTACTCGCACCTTATGCAGATATGATTCGGCTGGTGGTGCTCTCTGCTTGCGATAGTGGCAACGGTGGTGCCTTTGGCAACCATGTTGGGAGTGTGGCGCAGGAACTCCATCGTGCTCGCATGGATCAAGTCGTCGCGTCGCGCTACCCTTTGTCTGTCGATGGCTCAATCCGTCTGGCCGAGACGTTCTATGAAGAGTTGCTCGGTCGTTCGGGCAGCGTGGCCCAGGCCTTCCTAACGGCGCGTCGGCAGTTGGCTCAAGACCCAACTCAGCTCGATTGGGCCGCTCTCCAACTGTATAGCGCCTCTGAACCCCAGCAGGCACGGCCGATTCTCTTTTGTCCATATCCAGGACGTGTGCAGTTCTTCCCGCAGCATCGGTGCTTCTTCTTCGGACGTGAGCAGGAATCGGAAACCCTGGCGGCTCGATTCCTGAAGTTATCGGAGCAGCAACTCCCGCGCTTGTTGGCGGTCATCGGTCCATCAGGAAGCGGCAAGAGCTCCTTCCTAGCAGCCGGAGCGCTGCCCAGCATTCTCTCCATTCGGAAAGCGGGTGCCAGGATTACGCAACTGTGTCCGGGCGCAACTCCCATTCAAGTACTTGAGAGAAGCTGCGCAGAGTTTACAGCGGATCAGCAGCAACTGCTCATCGTGGATCAGTTCGAAGAGCTGTTTACGCACGGCGCGGAAGAAAGTGAGCGACAGAACTTCTGCTCTCTACTTTGGCGCTTGGCATCCTCCGATGCCACCCAGGTGAGTGTCCTCATCGGCTTGCGGAGCGACTTCATCCATCAAACAGAGGCGCTCTTCCGTGACGTTCAGGGGGGCCGGTCGGATTTCATCCTGTGTGGGAATCTGCATGGATTCTGGCTCAGTCCGTCACCGCAAAGTCTGCTCCGTGACGCGATCGTGGCACCTACCAAGCGAGTGGGGCTGCAGTTAGATCCGGGTTTACTAGAGCGGCTTCTGGATGAACTAGATGCACAACCCGGTGCGCTGCCTCTTCTTCAACGAACCATGGAGTTGCTGTGGCTGCGCCGTGATGGCAACCGCTTGACGCAGGAGTCTTTCGATGGGTTCGCGGGTGTGGTAGGGGTGCTGCTTGCGCATGCTGACCAAGTGATGGAGTCCTTGAGTCCTGATGAAGTGACTCTGGCGCAGCAGCTCTTTCTATGTTTGGGCAGTGCTTGGACCACTGAAAATCAGCCGAGCCGTAGGCGTGCTTCGCTTCGTACTCTCCGAGCCAAGGACCCGGCGCAGCAGATCCGTTTCCAACAAGTCTTGCAGCGTTTGATTCAGGAACGACTCATCGTGGCCAGCGGCACTCCCAATGAGCAGGGACTGTCAGAAGGCTATGTTGAGGCTGCTCATGACGCACTTCTGCGAAAGTGGCCGAGGCTGCTCGCTTGGGTGGACAAGTCCCGGCCGATGCTGACGGTGCGTGAGAACCTAGACCGCTGGGTGGCGGACTGGCGCTTGCATCAGACGTTGCTTACCGGGAGTCAGCTCGGATACGCCGTGCAGATGGCAGCAGCGTTTCCGGAAGCCGTTGATGACGAGGCCCGCGAGCTACTCGCGCACAGTGAGCAGGTCCGATTGGAAGAGGAGGAACTCAAGTTACGAGGACTCGATACCCTGCGGCTCCTAGCGGCAAAGTCGGTGTTCGGAACGGATGCCTCCCGGATTGCGTCCGCACTGCTTGAAACGAAGTCTGATGCGGTGACCACCATTCCGGGGTGGCTCGATGCATCCATCGACATCCTGCACAATCAGGTGCTGTGCACCGCTGAGATTGAACACGGCTGGGGGTTGTGGGATGCCAGATGGAATCCAGATGGACAGAGCGTTGCACTGGTGGGTCTGGACGGTACTGTGCAGCTGTGGGACGCCGGATCGGAGCGACCCCATCGCTTGGGACGGGAACACGACAGCCCCATCTATCGCGTGTGCTTTAGCCCAGATGGTGAAAAGCTTTTGACACTATGCGCAGACGGCACGGCAAGGGTGTGGAGCGTTAGCAGCGGAGAACAACTGCTCCAGTTGGTCGGACATCAGGATTCGCTGGAGGCCGGAGTGTGGAGCCGTGATGGTCGGTTGATCGCGACGGCATCCGATGATCAGACAGCCCGGCTGTTTGATGCAGAATCCGGAAAGCAACTGGCAGTCCTGACTGGGCCGAGATTGGCTGTCATGGGGGTGGTGTTTGCGCCAGACGGTCAGCGTCTCTACACCGCGTATGAAGACGGATCGATCTGTGTCTTTTCTAAGGACGAAAGGGGTAGGTGGATCCGCACTCCTTTCATTGAATCGAACACCCGATTGACCTCGCTTGCGATCAGTGCGGATGGCATGCAGCTCGCGATAGGCTCTGTGGATGCTCGTGTACTGGTCTACGACTTGAGCAAGCCCGAGGAACCACTCGAACTACTCGGTCACGGCGACCAGGTTTCGATGGTCGCGTTTAGTCCCGATGGGGACCGTTTGTTATCCAGTTCCCACGATCGCAGTGCGCTCCTGTGGAGTCTGCGATCCGAGCGTCCGCCCTGTAAGCTGATGGGTCATCGATTGGCGGTTCAGTCCGCAACATTTAGTCGGGATGGGAAGCAGATTGTGACCGCCTGCTCGGATGGACGAGCGCGGATCTGGGATGCGACCCGCGTTGGTCTCGATCACCCCAAACGAATCAAGGCCCGCATGCGACTCCCAGACGGACTCCTGCACCGAACAGAGAGCTTACAACCACAGCCGACCAGTCCGGACAACTCGAAGGCTCAGTATCGCTTCATGATGACCAGTCCCAGCGCCGTGCAGCTCACTCCATGTGCGGCACACGGGGAACCATTTTTGATTGATACAGCACCGGATCCGATCACAGGGATTCAGTTTACCCCTAATGGCGAGGGACTTGTCCTTACCGCAGAAAATCGCATCTTGGTGTGTGATCTGCGGACGCGAGCGCTGCGCTGGCTTGTGGGTCACACGTATAAGATCAGTTGTTTCGCGATCAGTCCGAACAGCGAATGGCTGATCACGGGAGCAGAAGACTGGACAGCCCGAATTTGGTCCCTGGTGCAGGTCGAGGAGCCACGGGTGTTGTCTGGTCATGATGCGACGCCTGTATTGGTTCTGTTTGATCCGCATTCCAGGTGGGCGTTGACTGTTGAACTGGATGGTGCAACCCGAATTTGGCCAGAGGCTGGGCCGCCCATCATGTTGCTTTCCAATCGTCGAATGGATCACACGGTGGCCATCTCTCCTGATTGGAGGAAGCTCGTGACACAGGTTGCAGGGAATGGTGATGGGCCGCTGTATCTATGGGAGCTGGAACTAGACCCCAAGGTGATGCAGCAGAGACTCCGCAGCGCGAAGAGACTATCCCTTTCCGAAGAAGAATTTCTGATGCTGTACGTGAAGCCGCAGCGAAAGATAGGACGGGGGCTCTCGTAATTTATCACGAGGTGCCCGGAAGAGTGCGGTGGGATGAGGGGAAGCGACTAGCCCGGTGGGGGCGTGCAGCAACCAGTGAGGCAATACCAGCCATTTTGGCATGGAGCGCAACCGGGCAGACCGCACGGCTGATTGTTGGCACAGAGGGATGGCGGACAGAGAGAAGGGTCGCTCCCTGTCGGTCCAGCTAGATCGGCACCGGCAAGATCCTTCGGAGGTTGACCGGCCATGTCTGCGGGCGGTGGAAAGCAATCAGATGGCAGCGTATCTTTGCCGATGCAGAGCTGACAGCGACCACATGATTTTTCGCAAGAAGCCACCATCTGGCAGGGATGGCATTTGGCGGGATCTCCAACATCCTTGGTTGTGCAAGTCGAGGCTCCATTTGAGTCATACGATCCGAGCCAGATACCAGTCTTGGTGCCATCAAGGTTGACTTTGGCTTGCGGGCCTAGGAAGCAGCAGCCGAAGCAATCGCAGCCGTTCGGAGTGAGCGGTCCACAGTAACTCTTACACGTGGCAGACTGGGTCTGCTGCGCCGTGACACACGTGAGTCCACCACCAACACCCATGGTTGGTGAGTACGCACAAGCCGTTTCTGGTGACGGATTTCCTGCGACCTTGGTCGGATCGCAGCCGTGATCCCAGTAACAGTTGTCATTGCCTTGGCCGGTGTCTGCGTCAAAGTAGCAGTCCATCTTGCACTTGGTGTTGTTGCCACCAGGAATCGCTGGATCGAGACCATTTTCGCTGTTGTCGCATGGGCCCAAGCAGTCCGGATCATCGCTATCGATGCGTCCATCTCCATCATCATCGGTACAGTTGCCGCACTGATAGGTCTTGCCTTGGCAGGTGGCAGGAAAGCACAGACGAGAACCACCGTCACCGGTTTGGACGAGCACGGCTCCGTCAGGGATAGGCCGTAGGTCCGCAATACTTCCTCCCCCGTCATCAAGCAGGCTCAGGTCATCTGTGCCAACGGCCAGGTCGTCCGAACCACTGGTGGCGGTGTCATTACAGGCCACCACCGCAGCCGTTACGCACGAAAGAGCGATCGTGACTAGATAGAGAAATCTGGATGAGGTTCGTTTGGTCATGTCCGCTATAACAGCAAAGAGCGAGCCACCGTGACGTAGGAGTCTGTCTCTCGACATTGGTGGCATGGACCAGTCTGAGCGGCCATGACTTTGTACCAAACGGTACAGGACTTCGTTCCGAACGGTACGCGACAAAGCGAGTACGGATTGTGCTGTGTTCACGATGCTGTCACAACGTGAGTCGATCGGTCAAACTCACCAAGATGACTTCCTGTGGAATCGTTCCCACCGGAAGCCGTGGCCAATCAAGCGAGGGGATGAAACATGACCAGGAAACGACTCGGGAGCAGGGACAGCAAGCGACGTATTGTCACGGTGGGATTGATGCTACTGCTTGGATGCAATCAGGATTTGGGTGGAGCGGATATGGAAGTCGCAGTAGATATGACCACTCCCGCTGACATGACCGTCACACTCAAGGGGAGCTGCGATCTGCGCAAGGCATCTCCAGCGGGTCAGGAGTGCCGCGACTATGAATCCACCTCAACGCAGTTTATTTCAACCTACAAGGGAACGTGTACCACCGCTGCGGCCTGGTTAGATTCGTTCTGCAATCATGCAGGTTCGCTGGGGGGATGCCGGACCAATATTCCCAATTTAGGTGGTGGGACGTTGACGCAGTGGTACTTCGCGCAGTCAGGAATCATGACCCAAGCGGATGTCCAGACCAAGTGCGCGGCGGGGGGACAGACTTTTGTGGCACCGTAAAGAGTGAGCTGTGCGGCTCTTGCGGTATCGTTTGGGCATTCCCTACTTTTGAACCTCGCAGATGACACGAGGTGAGGTTTGGCGAGTCCCACGCACCATCCCTTGCGCTTGGAAAATGCCCGAACGTCGTCGGAGAATTTTGGGCGCAGAGTTAGCCTGATAATATTCTTTTTACTTCCGCTGGGGCGGTGAAGCTAACTGATTTTGGGATCGTGAAGACCATGCAGGACGATCCCGAGTTGACTGCGTCAGGTCAACTGGTCGGCACTCCACTCTATATGAGCCCAGAGCAGAGCATCGGTTCTGATGAGGTCGATGTTCGCAGTGACCTGTACTCACTAGGGGCATCCTATTATGCGCTGCTCACCGGTCGGCCTCCGTTTGGTGGGGCCAGCATTTTGGAAATCCTGGTCAACCTGCGCACAACTTCTCCCATCGATCCCAGGGAGTATGTTCCAGAAATTCCTGAAGCGTGTGTGAAGGTGATAAAGAGGGCTCTGGCCAAAAAGCCAGAGCGGCGCTATCAGAGCGCGGCAGACATGTTGAGCGAGTTAGAAGCGGTGCTCGATAGTATGCCGCGTCGTCAGCAGTCGATCTTTCAAATGGAAAGAGCGCTTCCGCAGCCGCGCCTGGTGGGAGAAACCCCGGTGCATGCGCAAGGAGCAACACTCGATGGTGCCGACGCTCGGCCTGGCACCCTGGAACGCGCCTTGGCGGAGTCAGTTCCTGGGGAGTATCGTTCGTCTTTGGTCTCGCGACGTACGTTCCTGGTTGGTGGCGCATTGACTCTGTTCGGTGCAGGAGCGGCAGGATATTTCGTGCTGCGCAATCGTGCGAGTCGGAATCTGCCAACCTCTGTCCCAGCGCGGGTAGATCCAGCGCGAACGGTGTCTGTACCTGCGAAAAAGGCTCCCCTCAAAGTCGGCGTGCTTCATTCCATGTCCGGTCCCTTGGCGGTGAGTGAACGGCCCCTGGCGGATGCTTCGTTGCTGGCAATAGAGGAGCTCAATTCCGCTGGAGGACTACTTGGCCGAAGCCTAGAGCCAATTTTGCTCGACGGGAAATCTGAAGTCACGAGCGAGTCTGCTTTTTCACGGGCCGCCAATCGCATGCTGTCGGAAGACAAGGTGGCCGTGGTATTTGGCGGCTTCGGATCCGGGGGCCGCAAAGCCATCAAACCTTTTTTTGAGGAACTGGGCGGTCTACTTTTCTATCCCGCGTCCTATGAGGGGCTAGAAGAGTCTCCCAACATCGTCTATACCGGCGCAACTCCCAACCAGTTTGTTTTTCCCGCGCTGCAGTGGTTCGAAAAACAGAGCGGCAAGAAGCGCATTGTTCTGGTTGGGACTGATGGGCTCCGTCCGCGTGCGATCGAAGCGCTGATCGAATCGGAACTGCGACACAAGAAGGACTGGAAGCTGCTTTCTACCTACTTCTCAGTGGTCGGAGACTTTGAGTATTCTGCGGTGATTAAACAGATCAAAAAGCTCAAACCAGAGCTGATTCTGAATGTTCTTGTCGGCGACTCCAGTGTTGCGTTTCTGAAGCAACTCCGTGATGCTGACATTCTCCGCAAAGACATTCCGACGCTGTCGTTTACGATTGGCGAAACAGAGATGGCGCAGCTAGCCTCTGTGGATCTGTCCGGTCATTACTTTGCGCGGGCCCACTTTCCCCTTCTGCGCAGTGGTAATGAGTCAGGTTTCATCTCTCGCTTCAAGGCCAAGTACGGCACCCATCGGGTGGTCAGTGAGACGATGGAAGCTGCGTACTACGGCGTGCATCTGTGGGCTGAAGCTGTCAAGAGCGCCGGAACCGAGAGTGTCAAAGCAGTGCTCAGTGCGGTGAAGCAAAAGGAATATGAGATCCACGGAGTCCGTGTTCGCGTTGATCCCAGCAACCAGCACACCTGGAAGGAATTCGAGCTGGGCCGACTGGGTGCTCAGAACCAGATGGAGATCGTGAAGACCGGCTACGAAGTGATGCCGCCGATTCCCTATCCCGGCTCTCGCACTCGGGCTGAGTGGAACGTCTTTCTCGATTCCCTTCACAGCAGATGGGATAACAACTGGGCCAATCCCCATAAGCCCGTTCACGGTCACGGAAAATAGATGAGGGCCGCCCTGAATCGTTACGCGATCAGAAGCCGATCTTGCTCTAGCGTCTCGGGATGGATGAACCATAGCGGTTGACCGTCTTCGATGACGCTGACTTGGCCGGGCCGTAAGGGTGGGAAGGCCGGTCTCGCCGTGAGGAAGGCTCCGAGCATCGATAGGGATGGCTCCTGACCCACGACGGCCACGCAGCTGCCTCGTTGAGAGATCTGCTTGGCGGCGAGCTGTGAAGGAATTCCGGATCCAAGGGAGTGCAACACTTCCACAACATCGAGGAAGTCCAGCCGTTCTGCCAGCAGCTCTGCCGTCTGCACAGTGGCGACCATGGGGCTCACTACGATCGCTTCCAGAGACAGATTCAGTCCCTGCAGCACCTGTCCCACGTCCCGGACGACTTTGCGACCCTTGCGGCTTAGGTGACTGCGCTGCGCGCTGAGCCCGGAAACATCTTCCACCACGAGTCCATGACGGATAAGGAGTATCTGCACCCTGTGAGGGTCATCGCTGAGAGCCGAGCTGTCAACTCCTGTGTGATTCCGTTCAGTCCTCGCTGTCATCGGGCGCGATTGACCGAAGCGGGAATAGACCAAAGGCGCGGACGGGGTTGCTGAAGCCTTTGAGTTGCAGCATGCGTTCGTTAAAACGGACGCCGTCCTGCTCTAGCAGACGATGACTCTCTTCGTCGAGGAGAATTTCCCCCGGTCGCGCTTGTCCCTGCAGACGTGATGCAAAGTTCACGTGATGTCCAATGGCGGAGAACCCGCGCCGCTCGAAGGTTCCGATGAGCCCGACCGCGACCGGACCTGTAGCGATGCCAATTCCGACTTCCAAACAAGGCTGTCCTGCCGTAGTACGGGATCGATTGAGTTCTGCCACGTTGCGCAGGATTGCGGTCGCGGTACTGACCGCAAGCTTTGGCGCGGCGTCAACCGGATTTAAAATTCCGAAGACTGCCATGACGGCATCCCCAGCGATTTTGTCGACGATGCCACTGTGTTCCTGGATCGGATCAAGCATCGCCGGAATGTACTGGTTCAGAGTCTGGAAGACGCTCTCCGGGGTGCTCTTTTCACTAAACGGCGTGAAGTCACGAATGTCGGAAAACAAAATGGTGGCATTGCGGCGCTCTCCGCTGCTGCGGATGGGCCAACTTCCTTCAAGCAGCATTTGGACGATCGACTTACCCAAGTGCGCGTTGAGTACACGAGCCTGTCTTTCCGTCTTGAGACTTAGCTCATTTCCTTTTTGCTGCATCACCTGCTTGTGTTCATGCTCACTGCGTGCATCGAGCAAAATGACCCAAGTGGAGGTCGCTTGGGAGTCACGCAGGATGTGAACATCCATACAGGCTCCGCTTTCGGTCTGAAGGTTCGTAAGAACGACTCTCTCTTCTGAACTTGGCAGAAATCCCATCAGAAAGGGAAGCTGATCTTCGACCTGCACACCGTGCTGAAGTTCGGTGAGTCCGTGATGCACCACAGACCCGCCGCTTGATAGGAGGCGACCTGCGGAATCGACCTCCAAAAAGGCAGGCTTTCGCTCGGCAAGCAAGACCTCGATGAGATAGCGAATCATTCGTTCGGGGAGTGCACTCACTTTGCTGCGCCTCCCATCATCATTGCCGTGATCGACAGAAAGGACTGCTCGACGCCTTCGCCAGTCTTGGCGCTGGTATGCAGAATCTTCCATCCACTCTGTCCAAGTTGTCGGAGTCGCTCCGGCGATACTTCCCATTGCGGCGCGAGATCGCACTTATTCATCAGGAGCAGATAGGGAATGTTGCCCAGACTCGCAACCGTCTTGTCGCGGAGTTCAATGGCCTTGTCGACCGTTTCGGGGCGGGTGCCATCAGCGACCAAGAGGAGTCCTGAGGAGCCTCGGAGATAGCTGGTCTGGACACGCTGAAACTCGTCCTCACCGTACAAATCCCACAGCAGCAGAGATAGCTCTTTGTCTCCGTAGACGAGCTTCTTGGTATCGATTTTTACACCAACGGTGGTCAGGTATTTGTCGGTGAACATGCTATGAACAAAGCGTCGCACGAGACTGGTTTTCCCGACGGCAAAAGACCCTAGCATGCAGATCTTTTTTTGGATCATGGGACGCCTCCGCTGGAGGTCGGTCCTTTGACGATGACGACATGGAAGGAAGCGGCGCGGTCAATCCGAGTCTTGTCTTCAGGTGCTGGTACCACGGGTTTGAGCCGACGGGTATCCACCCCGGCATTTCCGAGCCACTGACTCATTTCTTTGGCCCGACTTTCGCGAAGCTTCTGATTGTAGGCTTCACTCCCAATCGCATCGGTGTAGCTATGGACCTCGATCGTAATGTCAAGACCAGTCCGGTCTGCTTCCGCAAGGCGAAGAAGCTCCTTCATCTCGGCCACCGCTCGAATCAGGAGCGACTCTTGACCTGGGGTCAGCTCGACGCTGCCAGCGCGGAACTTGAACTCGATGGCTTCGATTGCTTTGGCCTTTTCGATCAGCGCGTCATATAGCGGTTTGGGGGGCTGGATGGGTTTGGTCTGACAGTTGTATTGACGGACTCCTGCGACCACCGGAGCGAGCATTTTGGCATGATGAATCCACTCATCACTCGCGATTCCGTTCGATGATAGGACGCCGTCCGTTATATTGTACGATAGCTCAACACCGACGGGAGGTTCCAGCACTCGTTGGGCTCTACGCAGCACCAGTCCCTGATCCGTGGACAGATAAGGGGTGAAGCTGGCTTCCGTTTCCTCTGCACGTAGTCCGGCCTGACTCAGGATGTCGAGCTCTGCTGGGGCTTCCCGATCGCGCAACAGCCGTAGTCGATACCTTCCGTTTATTTGCGATGCGTCGAGCAGGACGACCCCCTCTTGCCTCTGTATCATCTCCACTGCGTGGGCGAGTCGCATGGCGCGATGTCTCTGGGTCACGATGTTTGCGCGAATGAAGTACCCGCTGGTGAGCACGATCGTGGCCAATACCAGCCAGGCACTGAAGCTGCGCCTCTCTTCGACTCGTTGATGGACTTGCAAACATGATTCTAGGTAGGGACGGACTTCTTTGAGATCGTCGGTATCGCCAGAGAAAGACTTGAGCTTGTCCAGCGCATCCCGGTGACACAATACAAGTGCGTGGCGAAAAATCTCACGAAGTGACAGAGGAGCCGTTCCGCGAATGACAGCAGCCAACACGGCATGCGGTCCTCTTTCTAGCCACACGGTTAGGTCGCCGATTTCTACGCTATCAAGAGCTGCTTTGCTCTCGACTCGGAAGGAGTCGCGGACAAAGTCCTGAATCGCAGTGAGCATACTCGTCACCATCGAAGCGTCTTGGGCCTCTTGTCCGAGTGAACCAGCGACTGCATCGGAGATCACGTGTTGCAACAACAGTCCGCTCTCTGGATGAATCAGGAAGACCTGCTCGACTCGATACACCAAGCTGTGAAGGAGAACGACTTCGCTAAATGGCTTGCCGGTGGCGATGGCTTCAATTCGCCACTTCCACCCACGTGGCGAGAAAGAGTGGTCCAGAGCGTACGACGTCTGTTGTAACAGACGCAGCAGAGCCTCTCTTACGGCCCGAGAGATTGCACCGCCAATGATCGGGAAGATGGCTTCGGTAATGACCTCGGGATTGCGACGAACCGACATCTTCAGCGCGCTCTCGATGGTCGGAGCCATTGCTTGTCCGAGCTGTTCCGCCTTGCTGGTCGCAAGTGTTACGGCAGCCGGCAGCACCGCAGCGACGCTCTGGGCATCGACGTCGGTGTGGCGGACCAACTGACGCTTCAGTTCCTCAATCTCTTCATGCTCCGGTTGGAGGAGCAGCGACCGGAGCTCTTGGTAGGGGGTCGTCGGCTGAAGAGAGTCGGAAGTCGGATCAGTGTCGCTGTCTTTGGGATCTGCCGTCATATCAGCTCGACGGCCGTTGTTACTTCGAGTCGGTGCCGAGTCGCGCTGCTAGCTCGGTCAGTAGTCCCGCGAGAGCGGTGCGGTCCGTTTTGCCGGTGCGAAGCTGCTGTAGATCTCGCTGGACCAGCGCGCTCAGTTCGCTGACGCTCAGCTGCACTTCCTCACGAAGCTGCTTGCCCTGGGCGAGAACTTGCTGACGCAGCTCCCGGCTGGACTTGTTTAGCTGCTCTTCGATGTGGTGCGTGCGTGCGTCGAGTCCGGCACTTAGCTCGTCGATCGTCTTGTGAATGTCCTTGAGCGAACTGGAACGGCCTTCGTACTCGCCAGCGAGTCTCTCGCTGAGCGAATCAAGCTCTTGACGAACATAGCCCTCAAGCGTGTCGCTGTGTCGACGGAAATCTTCGCGTAGTTCCGCTACCTGCTGGCCAAGCTGTTCTTCCAGACGAGCGAAGCGTGCTTCGTAGTCGCGCATCTGGTTACCAAACAAAATGGTGCGAATTTTTTCGATGTTGCTGTGGCCTTGACCGTCGACAAGATCGAGGGCTTCGTGGCCCTTTGGCGGCTCTGCTGGCTTGCTGACCACCGGGAGTTTCCCCGGGGCCTTCTTGTTCTCATTGATGGGAATCATTGTAATTTCACAGAGTAATTAGAATTACATTATTGTCGAGAGGAAAAATGTCCCCTGAGAAACCTGCGCACCTTCGCAGTCTTTGCCTCATGCGCCGTGCAGAGATCTGACGAACGAGACCGGGCGGCCGCAGACGCTGTGACGTGGTCCGCTCAGCGATCTACCGCTGCGACTTCGACGACAGCCGGCTGACGCGGATTTGCCCGAAGCTCCACCGTCGGAGCGCACCAGAAGAGCTGCTCTTCGCGACTGTGGGTTACGTACAACACCGGAATGCTCAGGTCGCCGAGCAGGGTTCGCAGTCGATCGAGCAGTTCGTGACGTTGACCGAGGTCTACCGCCGACAGTGGCTCATCAAGAAGCAGAGCCTTCGGTCGCGGTGCCAGGGCTCGTCCGAGAGCCACCCGCTGACGCTGCCCCCCCGAAAGCTCGCTCGGTCGACGCTCCAGCAGGTGACCGATCTGCAGTTGTTCCGCCAGCTCCACAATGCGATCGCGGCAAAATTGCCTAGATAAATTAGTAATTCCAAATTCCAAATTTTTTCTGACTGAAAGGTGTGGAAACAGCATCGGCTGCTGCATCACGTATCCGATGTGACGTAGCTCTGGTGGAACCACCATGGACGGCGGCTGACCACTTACGCGACGGAGCAGTGGGGTACCACCGAGCGTGATTTCTCCTTCATCGGGCCAGCGATGGCCGGCCAGCAGATCGAGCGTCGTGCTTTTTCCCGATCCCGAGGGGCCGACTAACACCGTGACTCCTGCGGGCAAGGCCAAATCGATCCGCAGGGTGTATTTCCCATCCGGTGAGGTGCGGAGAGCGGCACACAGAATCGGGCTTGGATTCGGACCACTCATTGGCGTTCGGTCCCGGAGTCTTGGAGTCTACCGACGACGTACAGCACCAGGAGCGCGATCACCGACAGCGGAATGATCAGCGTCAGAGCCGCTTGCTCTTTGCCTGATTGGACCGCGTCGTAGACGGCCAATGCTGCGGTCTGCGTGTAGCCCGGAATGTCCCCTGCGATCATCAGCGTCACGCCGAAATCACCGAGCGCCCGTGTAAAGGCCAGCATTGTGGCCGCCGCAATCTGCCTTTGAGACAGAGGCACTCCGACGGACCATAGCGCTCGCCACGGACTGTGTCCCAGCGAAGCAGCAGCACGGAAATAGAGTGGATCGACTTCACGTAGCGCCGCTCGGGTACTGCGTGCAATGGCCGGGAGCGCGGACACCATGGCGGCCAACACCGCCGCAGTGGGCGTGAAAGTCAGTGGTGAGCCGGTGACCAACTCGAAGGCACGACCAAGCGGGCTATGACGTCCAAGCAGAGTCAATAAGTAGTAACCAAGTACCGTCGGTGGCAGCACCAAAGGTAGAGACAGCAGGGCGTCGGCTAGTTCTGCCAAGCGAGCGCGATAGCGTTGGGAGCGAGGAGCACGTAACTGCCCAAAGTAGAAGATCAGGCTGGCCAGACAGACTCCCACCGCCAGCGACAGCAACGTCGCCAGTGTCGCAACGACAAACGACAGAGCGAGGGGAGAGCGCAGCATGGCGGCCCACACTATATCGGCTCACAGCGGATTGTTGAGCAGGAAGTAGAATCCGTTGTCCGCACCGTCCATGAAGCCATGCGCGTAGCCGAGCTGGAGCATAAACGGCAAGTAGTAGCCGAGTGAGCCGTCTAGCCGCAGTTCTCCGCCAACCGAAGCCTTGAACTTGTCTTTTCCGATGCTGCCAAAGAACGCGCCGCCGACGTCGGAGTAGACCGCGCCATGGAGTCGCCACAAGTAGAAAGGCAGGGCGTCGTAGCCGCGCTCCAGCCAAACGATCGGGAATCGGTATTCCATGTTCAGGACGTGGTATTGGTCACCGTAAGACACTCCGGCGCTGTAGCCCCGCAATCGAGGCTGGCCTGGGCGTGCGTTGAGCAGGGCGGCCCGCAGAAAATCCTCTGCTTCCGGGAACCCGCCAACGTAAAAGACGCCTCGCCGTTTGAGATCACCGCCGCTGATTCCTCCTTCGTAGCTGAGCATGAGCGTGTGGTTGCGGAGGAATTGCGAAGGCCACGGAATCCCGAAGTTTCTCGACGCAGCGACCCGCAGGCTGTAGACCAGATACTGTGAGCCCAGGATGGGATGCGCCAGCGAGGCATTCACGTAGATCGAGCCACCTTGTTCTGCTCCAACGGAAAATAGGTAGCGCCGGGTGTCCCCATAAGAAAAAGTCATGCTCAGCGTTGCGTAGCGTCCGACTTCGGGAAGCTGAAGCGAGATGTCGTCGGGGCCGGGGATGGGCACCGGTGTGCGATTGCGCCAATACGTGAAGTTATAGGCAAACCACAGCGTTGCCGAGCGCGCCACATCACGGAGCAAGGGCAGGTCGGTGCTGACCCCGGTCTGCCAAGATTCCTCGTCGTAAGTTCGACTCTTGCCGTTGAGCCGCAGTCCGTAGCGTGGGTACAAGCTTCGACTTGCGCTGAGATTCAGTCCGTTCCACAGGCGCTTGTAGCTGTATTGCGCAACCACGCCCGTCGCATCGGCTCGTGCCGATTGAATGGTCACCCCACCCACGAGTGAGTGAATTCCAACGATGTCGCTGGTCTGAAATTGAAGGCCAAAGCTCTGCCCGTACGGACCGGGAGCAGAAATCGGCAGCTGGGCAGACAGCAGCGATGCAGGAACCCGAAAAAACGTGCGTGCGGGATTGTAACGCTGTACCGGGAAGGTCTTTTCGCGAGTGAGCTCGGGGTCGCCAACATTTGATGGCTCAGGCCGGTCGGACGGTGGCGGCGGCGCGAGCGGCGCGTTCAATAGATCAATCGGTACCGTCTCGATGCGATAACCCTCGGCGACAAAGCCGACCACTGCGGCGGTCTTTCCATCCGGTGCGAGGGCGGGCGAAAAGACTCCGCTTAGTACATTCGAAACTTGGTAGGTCGTGTCGCTCGCCAGGTGATGGGCATACAGGTTGTAGATACCGGTTCGGTCCGAGACAAAGTACAGCCACTGTCCGTCAGAAGAAAAACGCGGCTCCAGATCCAGTGCGCGGTCATGGGTGATGAAGCGCAGCTCACCGGAATGTAGATTCAACGTGACAATGTCGCGGAATCCGCCCTGCTGCCAGTATGAAAATGTCAGCAGTTTGCCGTCGGGGGACCAGCTTGGCGTATAGACCTGCGACCACTCTTTCTGTTCAAGCGGAAACGAAACGGGGCGGGCGGCGCGGGCTCGCCAGACCTCGGGCACGGCATGGGCTTTGGGGTCAATGTGCTGAGATTCGTCGCTGTGCTCGGTGCTCGGTAGCTCCATGATGGCCAGGCGCCGAGTGCCGCCGCTGGTTGTCTCGAACGCTACGCGCTTACCATCCGGAGAGATCGCAGGATCATCGACGCGCAGCCCAGAGGTCAGCGCCAGCAGTTCTTGCCGATCACGACGGTACAAAAAGAGATCCTGATACGAAAAGGTGGCGCGAAAGACGTTCATCCGCGACATCACGACGAAGCGACCGCTTGGCGCAACCGACAGTCCCCCGGCACCATCGATTTCCAGCTCGCGGTGGGTCTTGCCCGTGAGAAGGTCATAACGAACCAGCGCCGGGCGACGATAGGGATCCGTCTCTAGCCATAGCAGCGACTTGCCGCCATCCGTGTAGACCGGTCGATCGACGCTCGACTTCCAGTCCGACAGCGGCTGGCCATGCGTCACGCCGAGCGGCGACAGCGCCACCTCATCAGCCTGAGTCCGGTAGCGCTGCTTGAGTTCTTGGCCAAACTCCTCATACAGCGGTCCGTAGGTGTGCCCTGTCACTGCTTTGAGCGAGCGGCTCATGCCCCACGGCACCCAGCAGTCCGGCGACCAGCATCCACCGTATCTGGCCACGACCTGCTTGAGCGCATCATGACCAAAGCGTCGCATGATGAACCGCAGAAAGGCTGAGCCATACAGGTACGGCACATTGCCGCGTGGAAACAGTCTCGTCTGATTCGACACCTGATCAAGGCGCAGAAACTTGCCCTCTAGGACATGGCTGCGCAGGTACATGTCGAACATCGATGAGCGGAGCCGCCCGGCACTCGATCGCTCGGTCTCTTCCAGCACCGCGAGCCCTTCGATGAACCAGCGTGGCTGCACCTGATTTGGTGCATAAATGTTGTTGATTCCGAACCCGAGGAGCAGGTTCACCCACTTCGGCAGTCCCGCCATCGTATCGAGGTGCAGGATGTGGGTGTACTCGTGCACAAACAGTGCATAGAGCCAGTCATCGAAGTCGTTTAGCTCGGACCGGTCATCCGGTGCAGTGAGGTACAGTCGCACCGTTGGAAAGGGCAGTGCCGTCGCTGAGCCGTTCGAAAAATCGGTATCATCGGTGAGCACGACTTCGGTGCGGAAGCGCGGCGCGTGACCCATGACCGGAACCAGCACTCGATGGGAGGTCTCGGCGACCTGGGCCAATCGCTGCGCCACCCGACCGAGCGGCTCGTGGTAGCTGATACGAAAGTGCTCGGTTTCGATCGTGCGCCACAGCAGTTCGGGATCCCCGGCGTGGGCCGGCCGGATGGTAAGGCAGTTCAGCAGCAGCGTTAGCCACAGCCCGAGTAGGAGGTGCACCGCCCGGCACCTCTGATTTGGTTTCGTCACGGGGAGCGATCGCAGCCGATCGATGCAGGCAGGTATGACCATCGTGATGAGACGGTCATATCAGAGATCAACAATCTCCGGTGAGCAGACCACGTCAGTGAACTACTTGGCTGCCTGGCTGGCCATCTCAATCAGGAAGTGCTTGTCTCCCCGAACGGATGCCGCCTTCTCACAGGTATTCAGAGAGTCGATCTGCGCGTTACAGCTGTTCTTGAGGTACTTTACCGTCAGAACCGTGTCGCAAATGCTGGTCGACTCGACGCAGGTGATGAGGGCGTTGTAGGCATCCGCGCAGCCGTAGTCAGATGCGATTTTGCCTTCGTAGATCAGGCTCTGAACGCAGGCATTGAAGTCGGCATCGTTGCCGCCTCGGCACTGACGGTCCTTATCACACAACGACTTCTCGGTGGCGGAGCAGCCAGCCGCCGTGATGAAAAACAGGGCAAATGCAAGTCCAAGTTTACGCATGGTGTACCTCGTTACAGCTTGGCCTGGGCGCTGGCAGCTTTTTCACAGGATGACACGGCATCGTACTGCGCTTTGCAGCTGTTGCTGAGCGAGCCGCTCTGGCAGATGCTGGTGGTGTCCAGACAATCGAGCAGATTGCTCTGCGCGTCACCACATTTGTACGCCTCGGCCACTGCGGAGGCCTGAATGTAGTTATCGACGCAAGCGCTCTTGTCCTTGTCGTTTCCGCCCTCGCAGGTGATCCGCTTGTCGCAGATCGATTTTTCTCGGGCGCTGCAACCCATACTGGTCACGGCGACCAGTGCCAGTGCAGCAAACAATAGGTTGGTTACTCTACTCATAAGCGTTTTCTCTCCTTTCGACGTTCCTATCTTGGCGCACCGTATGTGGTTCGGTCAATGTTCCTGCGCACGCTGCGTCCTGATCTCGTTGAGAGCACGGACCACTTTGGCCTCGCTGGGCTCAAACCGTGCAGACTCGCCAGTTTGGGACTGCCTACGTGTTCTCTGTATATCGGGGAATGTGGGCGAAGGATGGAGGTGGACTCGATGAGCGCAAAACTCAATGAAATGGTTTTGCAAACTGCGGTACCTTAGTGACGATGGCCGATTCTGGCATCTTACGGCTGGGCAACTACTTGCTCATCGATCGTCTGGGGGAAGGCGGCATGGCCGAGGTCTTCCTTGCCCAGTATTCGGGTGGTGAGCACTCTGTGGGGCCTCAAAGCCAGGTGGTCGTCAAGCGGATCAAGCCGTCGCTGTACAAGAGCACTGAGTTTCCGGTCTTCCGCGAGATGTTCCTAAACGAGGCCAAGCTGGTGCGTTCGCTGCAACATCCCAACTTGGCACGGATGTACGCACTGCTTGAAGCCGTCGATGAAGACCTCGGCGTGAAGGTTCCATTCATTGTTGGTGAGTACATTCGGGGCAGTCAGCTGTGGGAACTGATGCGACTTGGTACGCAGGGCTTCACCGGAAAAGGTGTCCCGCCCGCCATCGCCGCATTCATCGCACGCGAGATGGCGCGAGGACTCGGTCACGCGCATGCTCACAAAGATCCAGCCACTGGCAAAGCCCAGCCCATCATCCACCGCGACATTTCTCCAGAGAACATCATGGTGTCTCAGGATGGCTTGGTGAAGGTCATCGACTTTGGGGTGGCGAAGGCACTTGGTGGATTTGGCCCACAGACCCGTACCGGAATCATCAAGGGCAAGCTTGCCTATATGGCTCCTGAGCAGGTCGCTCAGAAGGTCGTGCCAGCGACGGATGTGTTTGGTGCCGGGATCGTGCTCCACGAACTTCTGACGGGGCGGCGGCTATTCGGTGGTTCGAACGAATACTTGGTAGTCAGTCGAGTCCTCAAGGCAGAGATTCCCAAGCCGAGCAGCCTCAACCCGAGTGTGCCCAAAGAACTCGATGACGTGACGATGAAGGCACTCAGTCGGGATTTGCGCGGGCGCTTCGCGGATGGAAATGCGATGGCAGACGCTCTGACCGGAGTGCTGGAATCGGTGCCAGCGCTGTCCGGGACCACTCATCACACAATCCGTGACTGGGTGAAGAAGCTAACTTCCGAGGCCAAACAGGTCGCCCAGGGCTGGGAAGAGCAAGAGAGCGGGCTTCATGTCGACGTGCAGAACGCGCTCGCCCATAGCGTTGCCAAAGGTGAAGACGTCGTTGAGCTTGATCCTGGGGATCTGCTCGTCGATGGAGGGATGCTGGACCCGGGGGTCAAAGCCGCGGTGACGATGGGCCTGCGGACCCTTCGGCCCGATATGCTGAAGCAGCAGGCCCCTGCAATGAAGCGACCGATGTCCACCGATGCGTTGCGACCACCACCGCTGCCCGGTGCGAGAGCCGCCGCCAATCGGGTGAGCACGGACGCCATGCCCAAAGGTCCGCTCGCGAAGACTCCTACACCGATGGGAGAAGCTCCTCCCACGCCGAGCCAGTCACCCGCACGCAGCCTGATGCCGGTGATCGCCTCGGACCCTGCAGCCTCAACCATAGAGACGGTCCCGACCGCGCCGCAATCGTCCTCTGCTCCGGAAATTGCCCCAGCCGCAGGGCCGGTGCTCCCGCCGTTTCTGGCTGCAGTCGAGCCAAAACTCCCACCGATCGTTCGCCACGCGCTTCGCGATGGTCAGGTCGTACGTTTGGCGATCGTGATCAGTGTCTTGGTGCTGGTACTTTTGGTTCTTTTGCTCGTTGCACTGTTCCGTTAAGGAATTCATAGACGCCGCACGAGTAAACCCGTCATACTGCGCGATTGTGCTTGGGCGCAGAATCTTCTCGATGATCCGTCTTGCGGTCGGCTTTCTGCTGGTGGCAGTTTGTTCGACGCTGACGCTATTTGTTGCACTGCTTCTTCTGCCGTGGCGACCCGCCCGCGTCAAGCTGTGCAACTACTACGGAAAGTTCGTTGGACGAGCGATCTTGTGGCTGGCCGGGGCAACTCCAGAGGTCAGGCATCGCGAGCGGATCGAACAATTCCGTCCGGCGATTTACGTCTCCAATCACGCATCGACACTTGATGCATTTGTCGCAATCTGGATCTGCCCGATTGGGGGCTGTGGTGTCGCCAAAAAAGAGATCCTACGGATACCGTTTTTTGGTTGGCTGTACCTGCTGTCCGGACATCTGACGATTGATCGTGGAGATCGCTCGTCGGCGATTGCCGCGATGCGTGATACCGCAGACTTCGTCCACAAAAACGGACTGAGTATCTGGATCTGGCCCGAAGGCACGCGCAGCCGAGACGGTCGGCTTCAACCGCTGAAGAAGGGCTTTGCTCATTTGGCGCTCGCAACCAAGCTTCCGATTGTTCCGGTGGTTGTACATCGCGCTCATGAAAACTGGGCCAAGCACACATTTATGTTTCAGCCGATCGATCTGAAGATCGACATCCTTCCTGCGATTTCCACGACGTCATGGCAGCCTGAAACCATTGAAGTGCACCTCGCAGAGGTTCACAAAGCCTTTGCAGATCAGTTGGGTGACAGTCAAAAGCCGCTCACCGCGCCGGTGGCCGATTCTCAGAGTCAAGACGCCGTCGTAGTCGAGAAATCCTAAGAAGAGATCCGGAGTCATGGAGTCGGTTGGGAGTGCCTAACGAGTCGTTTAGGAGTCGTTTAGGAATCGCTTAGGAATCGCTTAGGAATCGCTTAGGAATCGCTTGGGAGTCCGCTATTCCGGAATCAGAGCGGTTTTTCTGTCTGGGAACTGCGCTTGGCCACGCAACTTGGGGGGGACTCCCCCAGTCACCCGAGCAGGGCGTTTGGGCTTGCGGAGGCTTGTCATTATGAAGTGATTCCTTGTGATATACGTGTCGGCAGTTAGGTTCCCAATACCAACCGGCTTGTTGTAACCAAGGAGTATCGAATGTCTCTCTCGAAGAATCGTCGCCGAAGCCAGTTAACCTTGTCAGCCCTCTTGCTATGCGGAGCTGCCCTTAGTGGCTGTGCCCTCGGAGACTCCACTTCGACTGGAGCAGATGACGGCTTGCGCCTCATGGCGGGCCCGTCCGAATCGCCCATGTCGCTGGCTGCTCTCGGTTTTGATACGGCCCAATTGTCGGCCTCTCGAACCCCGCTGTACCTGTCTGGTTCCATGAATGCCTCGGTGTTCGATGGTGCCGGTGCCGTCCGGGTGATGCTCAGTCAGTTGGCCCCTGCCTATCGTCTAGCCGCCGACACCAGCTTTGCAGTGGCATCCGAGCAATCCGACGAAGTGGGAAACCGCTATCTGCGGCTGCGCCAGCTTCATGCCGGAGTGCCCGTTGTAGACGGTGAAGTAGTCGTACAGGCCGATAAGAGCGGTTCAATTCTTGCGGTCATCGGGGAACTTAAGCCAGAGCTTCGCGTTTCCGTTCCCGAAGGCTCCGCGAACCCCACCACGGGGAGTCAAGCGATCAAGAGCGCGCTGGCCTCGGTGGCGAAGCTTGGCACACTCCGCTTCCACGATGCGCCGTCGCTCGCGATCGTTGCGCCAGAATCGGCTCCTGACTCTGCGGTGCAACTGGCATATCGGGCGCTCGTCGAATACGTCGGTGACGAAGGTATGGCGCTAGAAGAGATCTTTGTGTCGGTCCAGACCGGCGAGATCCTGTCGCAGCGTTCTCACATTCACCGTGCACTCAACCGATCGCTGTATACCCTGGGCGGTAACTGCATCGGCAGTGCGATGGGCACGCTGCCGGGCACCTCGAAGCGCAAGGAAGGCGATCCAGCTTCCGGCGACACCGGTGTCGACAATGTCTACGGCCAACAATCCGACACGTATTACTTCTACAAGCACATGTTTGGCCGCGACTCGTACGACGACAAGGGCGCAGGGATGGTCGCGACGGTGAACGTGCAGTTCCCATCCGGTTTTAGCTGCTCACCGAACAACGCAGCGTGGCTGGGTACGCCGTACTTCCAAATGGCATACGGCAAGGGCGACGGCAAAGTGCTGCTCGATCTGACGCTGGGGCTCGACGTGACTGCACACGAGATCACCCACGCCGTGACCAGCACCACCTCGAACTTGACCTACCAGAACGAGTCGGGCGCGCTCAATGAAGCGATGAGCGACATCATGGGTTCCGGCGTCGAGGCGTGGGTGGCATCAGGCGGAACCGATGCCGGCAACCCCGCTATGCTCAAGCACTCGGCGGACACCTGGTTGCTCGGCAAGGAAGTGGCAGGGCCAATGCTGCCGGGTGGTTCGCTCCGCTTTATGGACAACCCGACGAAGGATGGCCAGAGCAAGGACTTCTACGCCGAGCGGATCATGCCCGGAGGCACCGATCGCGGTGGCGTTCACCTGAACAGCGGCATGCCCAACCTGGTTCACGTGCTGCTCACCCAAGGCGGCAAGCATCCGCGTGCCAAGACCACCGTCGAGGTTCCGGCGATTGGGCTCGGCAAGTCGCTCCAGATCTTCTACCTGTCGAACAACAAGTTGCTGACAGCTAGCGCGACGTTTGAGACGGCTCGCTACGCGACGGCGCAGGCGGCCCGAACGCTCTACGGTCGGTGCGCGCCAGAAGTGATCGCGACAGGTCGTGCGTGGGATGCGATCGGTGTGCCGGGTCTGATCCAGCCGTGCGTCCGTCCGCCGAGCCACTTCTAGCGCTGAGCGCTCCCGCAGCGGACCCGCAAATCGGATAGATCCATTCGGTGCTGGGTTCGTTCAGGGACATCGTGATCGCGATGCTGGCCCAGATCGAGGGGGTCTGGGCGGTTATCGCGGATGTCTCTTCGACAAGGAGCGCTCTCATGCACAAGATCCTGCTCGCTGCGGTCGTTTGTTCCCTGGTTGCCTCTTCCGCGTTCGCACAGACCCATTCGCCGGTGGGTTCGGAGTCACGCTCATCTGTGATTTCTGCTCCGGCTCACACCGTTACCTACAAAGATCGTACGCAGTACGACTTCGACGCAGAAGAAGTCGAAGGTACGATCGTGCAGCCAGATGTCGACCTGATTACAGGTCGGATGAAGGCACACCATCAGAGCTTGGTGCGACCTCGCGGTAGCTTTCAGCCCGAGCTGTTGCAGTCCGTCGAATCCCTGTAACACTCGTGTTCTGCGTCGGGGGGCGGGCCTGGCTGGTCGATGCCAGACGCCCGCCCGCTGGCTGATTTCTAGCGCTTGGCCGGTTCACACAGGGCACACCGCACACACGCTCTACGCATCACCCAAGTAGGCCATTTTTTCCATCGCAAGTACGCGCAGAGCCGACGCTTCCAATTGCCCAGATAGCGCAGTAAAATTGCCTTAGTAAAGAATGTCTTGCTCGCATTGGGCATGTAACCTCTCTGCTGCCCTGGCCATAGGCGTATGCACGTACGGTCTGGTGGATCTTCCGCCATCCGTCCGCCTATGTTCGTCAGGCCTCGGTGGGCAGCACTGGTGGAGAGGGTCATGACCCCAGTGGACGGGCCCGCCGCCCGGCTCAAAGAGACCGAGCGAAGCCTTCGCTGGCTGGCTGCGGTGATCATTTTTAACGTCGTCCTGTCGACCTCGTTTCAGACAGCGATGTTTCTAACGAATCACCAGAAGCCGGACATTCCGTTGGCGATGCTGTTTGGCAGCTTGCTGACCGCACTGACGACGCTGGGCTTGAACTATTTGCTGCGCAAGCGTCCGGCCGCAGGTGCGCTGCGAATCATCCTGCTGGCGCTCGGTGGACTCACCGCCCTGGCGGCGCTGTGGAACTGGAAGCAGACGGCTGCATCGACGTTCGCGCTGTATTTGCTGGTCGAGATCGCAACGACGGTGGGCGTTGCAGCGACGTGGACCTATTTCCAAGCACCGCTGGAGGCCGCACAGATTCGCTGGCTCTTGCCTCGACTTGGGGCGTGGGGCAGCATCGGCGGCCTGATCGCGGGAACGGTGGTGCCCATCGCGCTCAAGTACCTGAAGATGAGATCCCACTGGCTGATTTGGATCTCGGCGCTGGCGTGGCTGCTGGCGAGTGCGCTGGTGCGAATGGACTACGCGGCGAGGGCCCCGGCCAAGCGACGTTCTTCGCTGAACCAGCAGAGTCATCTCCGACAGATCTTCACGGTGCCGCTCGTGCGCTGGATGATCCTCGGTACCGCCGGCATCATCTGGACGGGCGCGCTTGTGCAGTACGAGTCGAACGCGGCCATGAAAGACGCGTGGCCGCAAGAAACGATCAACTCGGTCACGTCGGTACTGCTCGCGGTTGCCTCGATCGGCGGATTTGCCACCCAAACCTTGGTTACGACGCCGGTGCTGGAGCGCTGGGGTGTTGGGCTGGCACTCGCCATCCTGCCCGCCACGATCGGCGCCTGCATGAGCGTTTACTTCTATGCCACCGTCGGCGCGCAGTGGAACGCGGATCTGTCCGTGTGGGTGATCGTCGTGGCGCTGTTCTTGGATAAGACGCTTCGACCGGCGCTGCACCGGCCTGCGGAGTCTTGTCTGGTAGCCGCGCTTTCGCCAACCATTCGACCGACGCTGCTGCTCGTGCTCGGCGGTATCATGTCGCCGTTTATCAAGGCGGTGGGCGCGCTGATGCTGTTTATTGCGAAGACGGCGTCGATCAATCCGTCACTGCTCACCGGCATTGCGATCATCCTGGCAGTGTTGGTGACGATGCTGTCGACGCGCTGGGGAACGATCTATGCGCAGACGCTCCGCGAGACCCTCGAAGAAGGGAGCGTCGAAGCGCTGGGGTCGACAGAGGCCGCAGAAAACCTGGTGCCGATGATCGATGGTCCTCGGCTCCGCGTGCTCCTTGAAGCGATTGACATGGGCACGCCGCGCTCGCGCGAACTGGCGCTCGATTTGCTTCGAACGCAGCGCTCGAACCTGGTCGCCAAGGCCATGCAGACGCGGCTCAATAACAAGTTCGAGCCAGTCCGAATTGCTGCGCTGCGCTGGCTGGCCGACGAACCAGACCAGACGCTTGAGACCCACTTGAAACAGCGCTGGCTGGTGCCCGATCTATCGGACAACGAGCGACAAGCGATCTTGGATGCTGCAGGTGCCCTTGGAGCGGTGCTGATTGGCGACGATACGGCGCGCTGGCTGACGGTGCCAAACCTGCCCCTGCGCACGGCGGCATTGGCGGTGCTGTTGCGATCGAGTGATGTTCGTCATCAAAAGGTCGCTCGGCGTGCGCTGGAGGCGATGCTAAACAGCCAAGCCAATGAAGAGATCTCCGCCGGACTGCGCTTGGTCCATGAGTACAAGGTGGGCGAGTTTCTTCCGGCGGTGCTGGCTCGGCTCGCAGATACCGACATTGCGGTTCGTCGTGAGGCGCTCAGTTGTCTGCCCGCCTTCGAAGACGAGCGCGCCCGTCGTCCGCTCTGGGCTGCCCTGACCGAGCCAACCATGGCCCACGTTGCTGTGCGTGCCCTGACGAGCTGCGGCGAGTCGATCGTGCCCAATATCATCGCGCAGCTCGATTCCCCGGACATTGCGTCGGTGGTTCGTCAGCACCTGCTGCGTGCACTCGGCCTGATCCCCTCCCAGTCCGGCGTGCAGTGCCTGCTCGATCATGTGCGCCATAGCGACCGCAACGCCCAGCTCGAAGCGCTCAAGTCGCTCAATCGTCTACGGCGGGTGCTCAACCTTCCGCCGCTCAATGCCGAGGTGATTCAGAGCTTCGTGCTCTCGGAGCTGCGCTGGGGTTTGCACATGCTGCGGGCCCGCGAGCTGCTCAAGGATCGTGTCCGTCCAAATGGTCTGCTCTATCGAGAGCTTGACGCGCAGATCGACGCCGCCCAGCAGCGTGTGGCTCAGACGCTGGCCCTTTTGTCCCCCAAGGACACGATGGTCCACATTTTCAAGGCGCTGCGCTCGCCGAACTCCCCGCATCGCGACCAAGCGCGAGAGCTGTTGCGAACGCTGTTTAAGCCGGGGCCGATTGTGAACGCCAGCCTCAAGCTGCTCGACGAGACGCAGATGTGGCAACCCGAGTTCTTTCATCCGCCGCTGTCGATTAGCTCCGGTCAGACCGCCGAGAGTGCCGTCGAGTGGCTCAAGCTGACCGCCGATCCGTGGGTGATTGCTGCGCTCAAGTACGATCCCGACTGCCCGCGCCTGACCCAGACCTTTCCGCCGATCCCGGAACTGATCGAGCGACACCTGGATGCGGTGCTGTTCTTAAAGGATGTTGGCCTGTTCGAGACGCTGACCAATGCGCAGCTTATCGACGTGGCGGGCCTGGCGGAAAAGGTCGATCTTCCGGCGGGACGAACCCTGTTCAACCAGGGGGATATGCCCGACTATCTGTACCTGATTCGCAAGGGCAAGTTACGCGTCGTCATTGGTGGCAACGAAGTGGCGCGCTTTGGACCGGGTGAGTGTGTCGGCGAAATGGCCGTGCTCGCCAGTACCCAGCGCACTGCTGGTGTCGATACGCTGGAGCCGTGTCAGCTTCTGCGCTGGTCGGAGCGCGACTTCCTCGGGCTCCTCGACGCATTCCCTGAAATTGGCCGAGCGCTGCTCAAGTCGCTGGTGCGACGCCTGGCTCAGACCGGTAAGAGTCGGCAAGCACCTCGGGCAGCCACGATCATCGGCATGGTCTGGGGCAAAGATGGGCCCCAGCCTTCGACGACCAGCAGCACCAATCCCAGCGATGGCAGCGGCACCACCCCAGAGGACAAGAACTAGAGCGAGCGATGGCAGTCTCAGTCTCACTCGATATGATCTTGTTTCTCAAAGACGTCTCGCTCTTTGAGTCGCTGTCCAATGCGCAGCTTGCTGAAGTGGCGCGCCTGGCCGAGCGCATCGACATCGCCGCCGATGACGTCAGCAAGCCTTTGTTTTACCAAGGTGAGCCCGCCGACTGTCTGTACCTGATTCGCAAAGGCAAAGTCCGGGTCATCCAAAATGGCCAAGAGATTGCCCGACTCGGACCGGGAGAAACCACCGGTGAAATGGCGGTGCTCGCGGGCATCGAGCGCTCGGCGACTGTCGAGCCCATTGATCCGATGGTGCTACTCCGTTTTGATGCCGATGACTTTCTGGCCCTGCTCGATACCTATCCCGAAATTCAGCGCGCCCTGATGAAGGTGCTCGTCACCCGGCTCAGTCAAAGCAATCGGCCCCGTGAGCCCAGTCGACGCGCCGCGACGATGGTGGGCATGGTGTGGGGCAAAGATGGCCCAGCCGCCAAGCCGCCTTCGGGGGATTCCAAAAAATAGCGACAAGGGGACAGCATGTTTCGTTCTCTCGACAGTGGGGTGTGGTTTCTCGATAAGCCTTTCAAGATGATGGGCGTCGAGCTGGGAGGGCGGATGACCATCGTGAAGCTGGGCGATGGTTCGCTGCTGATGGTGTCACCGGTGGCGATGACTTCCGATGATCGCGCCGAGCTGGACCGCATCGGGCCGGTCCGCCACATCGTCGCCCCCAACCTGATGCATCACCTATACGCTGGGGACGCCAAGACCTGTTATCCAGACGCCAAGCTCTATCTGCCGCCGGGACTTGCCGAAAAGCGCAAGGATCTGACCGCCGATGGGGTTCTGTCTGACCAGCCGCCCGCCGCACTCGCTGCCGACTTGGAGCAGCATCTCGTGCAAGGCATGCCCAAGCTAAGCGAGGTGGTGTTCTTCCACAAGAAGAGCCGCACCCTGATTCAGACCGACTTGGCGTTTAACCTGATCCAAATGCCGTCGGTGCTCGGTCGCATCCTGTTTACGCTCAACGGGGCGCTCGGCGGTGTGCGGGCCACCAAGGTGCTGCGCAGCCTGATTGCCGACAAAGCCGCCACCCGGCGGTCGATCGAGAAAATCTTGGCATGGGACTTCGACCGCATGATCATCACCCACGGCGACGTGGTGCGGTCCGGTGCCAAAGCGGAGCTACAGGCGGCCTATCAGTTTCTGCTCGGCAAGTCCTAGTGCCCCGATAGCCGAAATCCACCGCCGCGACGCCCATCCCGTCCCAAGAAAGAAGATTCGTTCCATGTCCGTACCGACCGTTCCTGTCATCTCGCTCATCCGTGGCGACGGCATTGGCCCCGAGATCAGCGAAGCCGTCCTGCGCATGCTCGATGCCTGCGGTGCCAAGCTTTCGTTCGAGGAAATCCCGGCGGGCGAGGGCGCACTTGCGACCCATCACGACCCGATGCCTGAAGTCACCTTGCAGTCGATCGCCAAGAACAAGGTCGCGCTCAAGGGTCCGCTGTCGACGCCCAAGGGCGGCGGCTTCCGCTCGGTCAACGTCGCGCTCCGTCAGCACTTTGACCTGTACGCGAACCTTCGCCCCGCGATGAGCTTTGCCGGGGTGCCGTCGCGCTACCAGAATGTCGACATCGTCACCGTCCGCGAAAACACCGAGGACATCTACGCCGGCATCGAGCACTTCGTGGGCCCCGGTCGCTCCGCCGCCGAGTCGATTGCCGTCATCACCCGCGTCGGCTCCGAGCGCATCGTCCGCTTTGCCTTCGAGTACGCCCGCAAGCACAACCGCAAAAAGGTCTCGATCATCCACAAGGCCAACATCCTCAAGATGTCGAACGGCCTGTTTTTGGAAGTCGCCAAGCAGGTCGCCAGCGAATACCCCGACATTCCCCACGACGACGTGATCGTGGATGCGGCGTGCATGAAGCTGGTGCTGTTCCCCGAGCGCTTCGACGTCATCGTGACGATGAACCTGTTTGGCGACATCCTGTCGGACCTGATCGCCGGGCTGGTCGGTGGCCTGGGGGTGTCTCCGGGCGCAAACCTCGGCGAAAAGGCCGCGATCTTTGAGGCGGTCCATGGCTCGGCACCGGACATCGCCGGGCAGGGCATTGCCAACCCAACGGCGCTCGCGCTGGCGGCAGAGATGATGCTTCACCACCTGGGACAACCCGAGGCTGCGGCGCGACTGCGGCGTGGCATCCTGACCTGTCTGGCCGATGGAAAGCTCCGCACCAAGGATCTCGGCGGCCAGGCCAACACCAAGACCTTCACGGACGGTGTCTGCACCGCCATCGGCCATCACGGCTAGGAGTTCCTCCCGATGCTGAAGCTCCACGTCCTGGGGGTCGGCGATGCGTTCACCGAGCGCTATCACAACGCCTGCCTGTGCATCGAGGAGCCCAGCTCGGGCATGCGCCTGCTCATCGACTGTCCGCCCGCGCTGCCGCGAGTGCTTGCCGATCACCGCCAGCGCAGCGGCTCGGACCTGTCGGTGTGGAACATTGAGCACCTGCTTTTGACCCACCTGCACGGCGACCACTGCGGCGGGCTCGAAGCGTTTCTGTTTATGCGGCGCTTTCTGGTCCGTCGCAAGCCAGTGCTGTACGGTGCCAAGTCGGTGCTCGATCCGCTGTGGGCGACGCGGCTGCGCGGCGGCATGGCCCACCTGACCGCCTGCGTGCCCAAGTGGTCGCTGCCCGAGATCGAGCAGCACCTGCACACGCCGAGCTATCTCGACCCGGCGACGGACGAGCCCGCGCAGCACAAGCTGGCCGAGCAGCCGCCCGAAGCCGCCGAGCTTCAGCTTGCCGACTATGTCGACCGCGTCGATCTTCAGCCCATCACCCACATCGGCCCGCTCACCATCGAGCGCCGCTTCACCCATCACCACATTCCCACCACCGCCATTCGCGTCTCTGTGACTGGGCAGCCCCGGCCTCTGTTTGCGTACAGCGCCGACACCGCCTTTGACCCCGACTTGATTGCGTGGCTGCATGAGGCCGCGCTCATCGTTCACGAGACCAACTTCGGCATCCACACCCCGCTCGATTCCCTCCTCCAGCTCCCCCCGGACATCCGCAGTAAGCTCCGACTCATCCATTATCCCGATATGCTCGATCCCGACACCGCCCCCATCGAATGCCTGCGGGAAGGAACGATTCTGGATCTGGCATGAATGCGCCATATCCGCGCTGAAGCGTTGCAAAGGGGTGCACAAGTCGGGGGGGATGGGACTTTGACTTTGCCAAGTGGTGCGCAGGCGGACTTGTGCAGGACTTTGACGTTTCCAAGTGATGCGCAGACGCGAATTGGCAGGACTTTGACGTGTTCAAGTGATGCGCAAACGCGGGTTGTGCATCACTTTGACTTTTCCAAGTCGTGCACAGATGGAGGTTTGCAGGACTTGGTCTTTCCCAAGTGCCGCAACACCCGGCTTGCGCACCACTTTGCGAAGTGACGGTCCCAATGGAACGGCCTGCGGCAAGGGCTGAACAAAAAAATCTTCCGTCGACCACGGCGGGGCTTTGGTGGCAGAAGGGAAGGGGGGCGTGCTAATCGGACTGGATGCCAATTATCCTTTCCGAAGAACGTAGTACCCAAGAGATCGTGCGTGATGCGCGGTATCACCATGCGGCTTTGCTCGCTGATCCGGACACGCAGCATCTGGCCCCGGCTGTGAAGCAGCGGATCGATGCGCTGCTCAAAGCCCAAGCGCAGTCCGATGCAGCGGATTCCTTGCGTCAGGAAAAACAAGCGCTGCGCAACCGCGCCGAATACGTCCACGATGATGCCCAGCGAGCGTGTGAGCTGGAGATTTTTGCGCAGGTTCGCAAGGAACGCTCGCTGCCTGCGTACAGCAACGTCTATCGCCTCGGCTTTTCGGGACTGATTGCGCTAACGGGGGCCGAGCAAGAGCGCGAGGTCGTCAAGATGTGCGAGTCGCTCGCGACCGAACATCCCGAGCTGGCCAAGAAGTACAGTAAGAACCTGCTCAAGCTGGCGGCGGAAGCCACGGCGGCGGAAAAAACGCTGCTGCAAGCCGACACCGATGCGACCCATGCCTTTTCCGCAGAAGTCCGGGGGCGGGTCGCGCTAAACGAGCAGCTCCGCCGCAATGAGGGTGCGCTCATCTCGCTGTTCCCGACCGACAAGGCCCGCGTCCGCCTGTACTACCGCACCCGCCGCCGCACCAAAAAAGACGGCGCGCCGACCGGATAACGAGCGGACTGTGGCTACGTGCGGCTCGCTGCGATCATCGCTTGGCAGGCGGCGATGAGGGTGGATTTGGCTTTGGCCAGGCTGGCTTTGGGGTCTTGGGAGCTGTCAAAGGGAATGGTGCAGCCGGCGGCATTGTGGTGACCACCGCCTCCGAACTGAGCGCACAGCTTGGCGACGTTGTAGCTGCCTCTGCCGCGCAGGCTGACGTAGATGCGATCATCGCTGACGGTGATCTGGCCGCCGATGTCGACTCCCTTTATGGCGCGGGCGTAGTTTACGGGCTTGCCGATGTCATCCATCGTGGCCCCGGCGTCATGCAGCATCTGATCGGTCAGGGTAAGCAGCGCGAGCTTGCCTTCGCAGTGGCGCTCTAGTGTCGGAAGTACCAGAGTCAGCAGCCGCAGACTGGCTTCCGAGAGCTGCTCATCCAGCTTTTGCGCGACATCCCAGGTGTTCACTCCGCTGTGCATGGTCGCCATCGCCAGGCGGAACACCTCTGAGTTGGTGCTTGGGTAACGAAACCAGCCGGTGTCTTCGACCAAGGACACAAACAGTGCGGTCGATAGCGGTTCGGGGAGCGCATCCTCACGGACTCCGAGCGCGGACAGAAGCCGCATCGCGATGACTCCCGCAGAGCCCGCGTCCGCATCGCGCAGCACAATGTCACCCAGCTCGGAGACCACGGCATGATGATCGAGAACGAGCAGAGGGCCGGTGATCGGTGGTTCGGGAAAGTGATCGCCGAGCAGATGGCGTGCTCCGCAGTCATGAATCAGCGTGGCGTCAAAGCGCAGTCCGGCCGGAATCTTGCGCCTGACTTCGCTTGCTCCAGGCAGAAAGCGCAGCCGCTGCGGAACGGGGTCGGGATTGTAGAGAAAGACTTCTTTGCCGAGCAGGCGCAGTCCATGGGCGCTGACCAGCATCGAGCCGAGCGCATCCCCATCTAGTCGAGAGTGCGCACCGAGTAAGAAGCGCGTACCACTCCGAACGATCTCAACGGCTCGTGCGAGCTGTTCCGCAAATACCATGACGGCATGAGTAGCCGATGTTAGGTGCGTTTGTCTCGGCTGAGTACGTCATCGCGAACCGATTCGCACAACGCCCGGACCTTCTGGATTTGCTCTTGTCCGACGCCAAACTCTGCGAGCGTGGCCGCCAAGTGTTCGATCACGACATCGACATGTAGGTCGGCAAGTCCCTTGCTCAGCATCGGTGCGTGAGCAGTCCTCATGTCGCGACCTGTGTAGTGATTCGGGCCTCCAGTCACCATGGTGATGAAGGCCCCTTGCTTGGCCATCTGACGATCCATGTCAATTCCATCAAAGAAACGCGACACTCGATCATCGGCCAGCATCTTACGGTAAAAGCTCTCGACTACGGCCTCGATGGCAGGCGCTCCGCCAAGCTGTTCGTACAGGCTCTGCATGGTCTCCCCCTTGCTTTGTTGTGAGTGTACCAAAAATATGCACAAAAAAGGCCAAATATTGGATACAGTGTGCTGTATGAAACAGCCTCAGCACCGCTGTGACTTCTTGCCGAAATAAGTGATGAGCGGTATGAAGAGAATTCGCGCAAAATTTACGTTACGTGAGCTTTCCGTGCTACACAAGACAGACAAATCAGATACCCACCAGGCGGTGATGGCCGTTATCTGGACCAAGGCATGAGCGATGCAGTTAACCCAATTCACTGATTACTCGCTGCGCATACTCCTCTATTTGGCCCATCATCCGCCTCAGGATGGGGAGCGCTTGCCAGCCGTGCTCGATATCAGTCGGGCCTATGGCATCTCAACAAACCACCTGAGCAAAGTTGCTCGTCTGCTGGTTCAAAACGGCTTCGTCAAAGCGACTCGTGGTCGCAACGGTGGCTTGCAGCTAGCGAAGACCCCAGAAGAGATCAACCTCGGGGAAGTGGTGCGAAAGAGTGAACCGCACTTCGATCTCGTCGAGTGCTTTGATTCCCGCAGCAACACCTGCCCGATCGCCAGTGCATGCGCTCTTAAGAACGTACTGGCCGACGCGAAGCGTAATTTTATGGCGACGCTGGAAAAACAGACACTCGCCGATGTCGCCGGGACTCGCGTGAAGTTGGTGCAGCTCTGGCGCGCCAAGCCGGGTCGCTAAGACAAAACCAACCGACCCAGAATCGAATGTTTGTTTGATTTGCGCTGGGTCTTCCGTCGCCGCCACTTTCAATACATTCGAACAGGACTTGCACGAGTAAGGGGTCCGGACTAATACCAAAGCCGCTTACTTCTTGGCTTTGTGGAGCTTGCTCGTGCGTACTTGTTTACCGCCTGTGCCTTCGGGTCTCCGAGATCGTCGGGCGACCGGTTCATTTGTCCGTCGTGCCTGGTCATCGGTTCGATATTTCCATCTGGTTTCTCGCCACCGCTGCGTGCTGAGCCTGGTCACGGTGCTGACGTTGTTAGGGGGGACGGCGAGCGCTCTGGCGCAGAGTCAGCCCGGCAAGCCACCCAGCGAGGCAGAGCTGCAAGAGTCGCTGCAGATGGCGCGTAGCACGGTGGGCGATCACAGCGCCTCCAGCAAAAGCGGCGCTCGCAAGTTCGATCTCCAAGCGCTGTGGTCGATGGCCCAGGGTCGGTTTCCTGGGATCATCGCGGCGCGGCAAACGGTCGATTCGGCACGGCATGCGCGCAATGAGCAGATCTTTTTGCGGCTGCCCTCCGCAGACTTTTCTGGCTTTCTGTCGTGGTCGCCCAACGTCAAGTGCAAGGACACCGGGGAGATTGGGGCCGACGGCCAGCCACTGGCGCTCGGTGGTCCCGATCATTGCGTCGAAACCAACGTCGCCCAGACTCTGAACTCATCGACGATTCAGAACTACTTGCCCTTCTACGGCGCACTGGTTCAGCTCAACCTTCGGATCACGCAGCCGCTGTATACCTTCGGCAAGCTGACGGCGGCCTGGGAATTGGGGCAGACCGGGCTTGATATCGCGTCGGCGCAGTCGGACGGAGTGCGGCTCGACCATCAGTTGAACCTGCTGCGGGCCTACTTTGGACTCAAGTCGGCCCGGGCGGCGCTTGATACCGTGAAAGAGGGCCACGAGCAGGTCACCAAATGGGTCAAGCAGATGGACATCGATCTGGAGGCGGGAAAAGGTTCGGCCTCCGAGATCGATCTGATGCGGCTCAAGGTCGCGGAGTCTCAAATCGAGCTCATCCTGATCGATCTAGAGCGCACGATTGGTTCGACCCTGGCAGCGCTACGCTACTTGGTCCAAGACAGTACGGTCGATGTGGATGAAGAGGATCTAGCGCTTTGGAACGACGAAGATCATCCGCTCGACTATTACCTGGAGGCGGCGCTGCGCAACCGGCCCGAGTTGCGGGTGCTGAGAGCGACGGGTCAAGGTGCGCAGCTATATAAGAAGCTTCGCATCGCTGAGCTGTTGCCAAACTTTGGACTGATCGTGAACTTTGGCTACGGCTACGCGGGCGGCGTAAAAGACCCAAACCACGGCTTCATGAGCCGCCTAAACTACCTGGGAGCAGGGGGGGGGCTAGGGATGAACTGGGCGCTGGATGTGGGGCCCCGGATTGCGCGGCTGCAGCGAGCGATCTCCGACGTCAACGTCTTTGAGAGTCGGAAGCGCGAGCTGCTGGGGGGCGGGGCACTGGAAATTGAGCGCGCCTATAACGATGTTCGGGAGGCCAAGCGACGTCTAAAGACGGCGGAGGTCGCGGAGCGCAGGGCTCGCGGCTGGCTCCAAGGCATCAAGCAATCAATCGACGTCGGCACTGCGGAGGGGCGTGATATGAACGATGCGCTTCGTACCTACTTTGAGCAGCACATCGCCGTACTTCGCGCCATCAACGACACCAACGTGGCGTGTGGTGCCCTTCGTCGCGTATCGGGACTAGAGGTCATTCCGAAATGAGCAAGCAAAGATCTGTGATCGTGGGCTCGGTGCTTTCGCTGGCCCTTGGGGTTTCAGTGCCAGTGTGTATGCTGGCGCTCGATCTGCGGGTGGCGGCAGCGGCCACCCCAACGGCTGCGAGCCCCAAGGCCACGCTACAGCGGCTTAACGGCTCGTGCGAAAGGCTGCTGCGAACCAAGACCGAGCCAGGCTCTGCCGAGGAAAAGCGGGTCAAGGACGAGATCAAGCTGCGCGCTTCCGAGCTGCTCGACTACACCGAGCTGTGCAAGCGAGCCCTTGGTGAGCACTGGGACAAGATGGGCGAAGCGAAGCGAACCGAGTTTGTTTCGACGCTCAAAGAGCTGATCGAACGGAACTACATTCGTCAGCTTCGGACGAACCTCGACTACGACGTCACGTACGGGGATGAGAGCCAGGACGCCACAGAGGCCAAGGTCGCGACCAGTCTTAAGCTGGCGACGAAGGGCAAGACCACCCAAGTCCAGATCGACTACCGGATGATCAAGAAGCCGGATGGCCGATGGATGGTCTATGACGTCATCACCGATGAACTGTCGCTGGTTCGCAACTATCGGACGCAGTTTCAGCGGATCATCGGGGGCAACAACTATGATGGTTTGCTCTCTCGGATGAAGAACAAGCTAAGCGAGGAGCAGAGCAAGGATGGCACCGCACCAGCCGCCGCACCAGCCGCTGCGCCTGTTCCGGCCCCCGCTCCGGCGACCGACAAGAAGGTAACTCCAGCAGCGCCAGCGGCCAAGACTCCGGCCAAGCCCCCCGGGACACCCAACGCTGCTCCCGCCAAGCCTGTCCCCGCAGGAAAGTAGGCTGGGTACCACCAATCGAGAAAGGACTGCTGCGATGGCTGAAGTGATTCCGTTTCGAGGCCTGGTGTACCGACCAACTGCTGCACTGGGTCAGGAGAGTCGGGATGCCTCGTCGCTCCTCGCTCCTCCGTATGATGTCATTGGTGAAGCAGAGCGCCGGAGCTTAGCCGGTCAGTCGGCATTCAATAGCGTTCATCTGATTCTTCCGCAGCCTCCGGTTGGGGCGGACAGCGATGCTCGTTATGCCGTGGCCGGTGCGACGCTTTTGGCATGGCAGCGCGGTCAGGTGGTGACTCGCGATGAGCAGCCAGCGTTTTATCGCTACCATCAGGTCTTTTCGCCGCCCGGTGAACCGACGGCGGCCAAGGTGGTTCGGCGGGGCTTCATTGCCCGAATCCGCCTGCATCGCTTTGCGGAGGGGGTGATCCTTCCCCACGAGCGAACACTGTCTGGTCCGAAGGTCGACCGCCTGAAGCTCAAGCGGGCCACGCGGACGCACCTGTCGCAAGTCTTTGGATTGTATGATGATCCCGAGCGAAACGCGGACGCTGCGTTTGCGGCCATTGAGCAGTCTGCTCCGGAACTGCACGGCAAGACCGCCGATGGTGTGGAGCATCTTCTGTGGCGGTTGACGGACCCGGTGAAGGTGGCGGCGGTGCAGAGCGTGCTGCGCGATCGTCGCATCTACATCGCGGATGGGCATCACCGGTACGAGACGATGCTGGCACTGCGTGAGGAGTTACGCAAAGACCCAAGCTACTGTGGGCTCGACTCTGCGGTGGAGTACGGATCGATCTTCTTGTGCAACGTTCGCGATCCGGGACTGTTTGTGTTCCCCACGCATCGTGTGCTGCACAGTCTGCCGGGGTTTGACCTTGGTGCGCTGCTGGCTCGACTGGAAGCTACCTTTTGGGTCGAGGAACGGCCCGTTCCCACTGGCACCGAAGCGAAAGACGAGCTGGCGAAGCTGGGTGAAGCCAGTCCCAGCTATCTGTTGCTGTCGCGAGGGCGGGCGTTTTATCTGCGCCTGAAAGACGATGCCGATTTGTCGGTGCTACCTGGGCCCAAGGTTCTGCACAGCTTGGATGTGACCCTACTGCATGCGCTGGTCTTGGAGCAGGCGCTCGGGATTGATCGCAGCGCGCAGGAATCACAAACCTACCTTCGGTACGTGAAGGACAACGAGCAGGCGCTGGCGGCGGCTCGGGAGCCCGATGTGCAGGCCGTGTTCATGATGAACCCAACCAAGGTCACGCAGGTGATGGCGGTGTCGGAAGCGGGCGAAGTGATGCCGCAAAAATCGACCTACTTCTTCCCAAAGATTGCCTCAGGCATTGTGTGCAACCCGCTCGACCCATCTGAATCGGTGAAGCACCAAGGAGCGCGGTAAGTCGTGTCCGCTGAGAGCCCGGCGTCCTCCCAGTTGGGGGAGCTGACCTGCGATTCGATCCTTCGCGGCCGGCTGCGGCTGTGGCAGCCGGTGGTTGGGTATCGCTTCAGCATTGATCCGCTGCTGCTGATTGACTTTGTGGCTGACGGCACCGTCGGTCGCGTGGCCGACTTGGGGGCGGGTGTAGGTGTGGTCGGGCTGGGGTTGGCGCGACGGTTTGATCGGGCGCAGGTGACGCTGGTCGAGCTTCAGCCGCGACTGGCGGAGCTATCCCGTCGCAATGTCACCGAAAACAGCCTGACCGAGCGCTGCCAGGTGGTTGAAGCGGATGTCGTGTCACCGACAACCAAGCAGGTGCTGGCTGGTGGTAGTTTTGAGCTCGTGGCCTCGTGTCCGCCGTATTATCCGGTGGGTCAGGGCGGCATCAACCCGGACAGCGAGGAAGCGATCGCCCGTCATGAGCTGCGATTGCCGCTGCCCAAGCTGGTGGCCGCTGCGAAGCGTCTGGTGGGATTTCGGGGTCGGGTCGCGCTGGTCTATCCGTCACCACGCCTGTCGGAGCTGCTGGTGGCACTGTCGGCATGTGCGTTGCCGGTACGTCGGCTGCGACTCGTGCATCCTCATATCGGTGAGCCTGCGCAGCGAGTCATGGTGGAAGCGCAGAAGGGCTACCGAGGCGGACTGGTCATTGAGCCGCCGCTGTACGTGCGCGAAGCCGACGGTCGCTATACCGCTCAAGCCCGTCGTGCCCTGGGTGAGCCTGATTAGCCGCTGTCGAGGCTCGTCAGACATTTCTAACGACAACAACATGGAGGATTTCGATGACCGTTCGTTCGCTGCTGGCTCTCTCTGTGCTGACCTTGGGTTTGGGTCTTGCCGGTTGTAAAGGAACACGACCGGATTCGCCCCTGACCGGCACCGAGTCACTGCATCACCTGATGGAGTCCATGGAGAGCGCGGCCAAGCCGCTGTTTGCCCGGCCAGTGGGCGCGCCGCTCGCAGATGCCGAAATTCCTTCGTTGACCGCATCGGCGAATCGCATCCTGGCGATCAACTCAGCGGTGAAGACCCGCTTCGCAAGCAAGCAGCCAGCGACGTTCGTGGCTCATGCTGAGCAGCTCGAAAAAGGCACGCAGGACTTGCTTGCGGCGTTGCAGGCGAAGGATGCGACTCAGGCCCAGGCGGCGATGAAGACCATCGATGGCGCGTGCGGGGCCTGCCACAAGGAGTTCAAGCAGTAGTAGCCTGAGGAGACGATGGCTAGCCGTAACGCAGAGCGAGAGCGTTTTTTTGCTCGGCTCTCGCTTTTGCTCGGGTGTGCGCTGTTGGGGGTAGTGCTCGGGGGCGTGGCCTCTCGCATTCCTCGTCGGAAACCGGTTGCGCCGCCGGTTCCGGTGCCGGTGACAACGATCCTGCCCGTGGTGGAATCTGTTGCGCCACCGCTTGATCTGGCTGCCTCACTTCCACCAGCGGGTGTCCAGCCACCCCGCGAGTTGTGGGTGCTGGTGGTGGATCAGTCGGGACAGCCGATCGAAGGCGTATCGGTCTTGGCGAGGCCGGGTTTGATGACAAGCTCAGCGCCGGTGGGCAGTGCGCCGAGTCTGGGTGAGCTTGGGGTGTTGCCCGGGCCTCTGCCGTTCCCTGAAGAAGTCATCGCTGGGCAGACGCAGTCGTCTGGAGCACTGCAGCGCGGGGCTTCAACGATGACCAGCTGGGTCGCTAAGAGTGATGCCAAGGGGCTGGTGCATTTTGTGGGAGTGGCGAGCGGTCGGCTGCTACTGCTCGCGAATTATCTCGGTAAGAGTGCCTCCAATGAAGTGGAGGTTCCGAGTCCCGTGGTACCGACTGTGGCCGAGGCTGCTGTGCGGGTCGTGCTGCGCCTCGCGAGTCCGGTGGAGTGTGCCGAACCGCTGAGTGCTGATTCGACGGACCCTCTGCAATCGGTGAACGGGCTGTCCGCTCGGTCCGATCTGCGCGGCAGGGTTGTGGATCATCGAGGTTTTGCGGTGTCGACGGCACGGATCGATGTCCAGGTTGGATCGAGTCGAAGCCAGACGAGCTGTGACGCACGGGGTCAGTTTGTTCTGCCTTTGCTACCGGCTGGCGAGGCGCGGCTGTCGGTCCGGGCACCGGGATTTGCGCCGTTGCAGCAATCGGTTCGCATGGAGCAGCGCCGTGACGAACTGCGCATCGAGCTACGTCCAGGTGGGGGGCTGTCTGGACTGATCGAGGACGTGCGGACTTCTGGACTTCCCGAGGGCATCAATGTGTGGCTAGAGCTGCCAAGTGGCGAGCGGTGGCCGATCCAAGTTGCACCGGATGGACATTTCTCGCAGGCGGGACTGCCATCGGGACAAGTGGTGCTGCGAGCGCGAGCAAGAGGTTATGCGCCGGTTCATCAGGTCGTCCAAGTGCCGGAGTCCGCATCGCCGGATCAGATTACGGTGCGTGATATCAGACTGCGCTTTGTTCGTGGGGGGCAGCTGATGGGGCAGGTACGTGGCCCGACTGGCAACGTCGAGGGGGCTGAGATCCAAGTCCTCGGTGAAGACGGGCAAACGATTGCACGCACTCGCTCGGACCGGCGTGGCGAGTTCGAATTGATCGAGTTGCCGCCCGGTCGATTGCGCGTGCAGGTGAGTAGCGGCCAAGGGTCTGCGTCGCTGACTGTGGAACTGCGCTCCGGTGACCGTCAGCGGCAAGACATCGATCTGGGAACTCGCTAAGTGTTAGCGCGATGACTTCGCGAGCTTGAGGATTTCGTCGGCAATGCGGACCGATGCATCGGGCCTACCGAGCCGTTGACTGGCACTTGCCATCGCCGCAAGGATGGCGCGATCTTGGCACAGCTCGGCAATCACGCTGGCGAGAAGCTGCGGAGTGGTGTCCTTCTGCTGGAGGAGTCGCGCTGCGCCGTTTTCCACCAGATACCGCGCATTGTGGGTTTGGTGGTCGTCAGCGGCAAATGGGAAGGGGATCAGCACAGCAGGCCGTCCAATCGTCGTTAGCTCAGCCAGGGTCGTCGCTCCAGCGCGCCCGATCATGAGATCGCAGTCACGATACGCTTCTGCCATGTTGCCAATGAACGGCTCGACGTGGACCGATCGTCCAAATTCCTCGAGCTGCACGTAGCGGCTCTGCGTCGATTCCAGATCCGCTTGTCCGGTCTGGTGATGGAGCTGGATATGCAGCGACAGCGGCGTCAGCGCCGGCGGGGTGTTGCGGCACAGCTCGGTGATCGCATCGACGATCAGAGCGTTCACCGCCTTGGCTCCGAGTGAACCGCCAAGAACCAGGATGCGCACCGGCCCGGTCCGTTCGATGGGAACAGAGCTCGAATCGGCAATCGACTGCCGCACCGGGTTGCCGAGCAGCGCCACCTTGTGTGATGGAAAGTAGTGATTGGCGTGCGGAAAGGACGTGAAGACGGCCCGGGCAAATCGAGCCAGGATTCGGTTGGTTACGCCGGGAACCGAGTTCTGCTCAAGCACGACGGTTGGGATCTGGAGCACGGCCGCCAACAACACGACCGGGCCGGATGCATAACCACCCACGCCAACGACTACCTGCGGCCGCAGCCGGCGCAGCAACCGCAGCGTCTGAATCATTGCGAGCGGAAGCTTTACAACGGATCGCAGGGTTGCCAGTACGCCTTGACCTTTGAGCCCCGAGACTTCGATGAGATCGAGCGGATACCCGGACTGCGGAACGACCTTGGCCTCGATGCCTCGTGCGGTGCCGACGAAGCGTACTTGAGCGCCGCGCTTGCTGAGCTGTTCGGCCAGCGCCAGGCCCGGAAAGAGATGTCCGCCCGTTCCACCGCCCGCAATCAGGACGCGAGCTGCTGGCGTCTGTGTCGCGCTCATGCGCGGGCTCCGGACAATCGGGGCAGCGCTCGGCGTCGGTTCTTACGCATCGGCAGAAAACGCTTCCAGGAGCGACCTTTGTTGCGCTTTTCGACCGGGGCCGGCTCCCGTCGCGAGATGTTGAGCAACATACCAATCGCGCACAGATCGATGACCAGCGTTGAGCCTCCGAACGACAGCAGCGGCAAGGTCAGTCCCTTGGTCGGAAGGGCACCAAGTACCACGCCAATGTTGAAGGTTGCCTGCAGTCCGAACATCGCCGTAATCCCGATGGCCAGGTACATCCCAAACGCATCTCGGGCGCGGGCTGCGACCAGGCTGCCTCGTAGGATGAGTACTACGTAGAGCGCGATCACACAGGCTACGCCGAGGAAGCCCAGCTCTTCACCGATGATAGCCAAGATGTAATCGGTATGGGCCTCAGGGAGAAACAGCAGCTTTTGACGACTATCTCCTAGACCTTGGCCCGAGAGCCCACCCGAGCCGACGGCGATGAGCGAGGCGGCCATCTGATAGCCAAACGTGTCGCGAAACTGCCACGGATCAAGGAAGGCCAGGATGCGTCGTAACCGCCACGGCGTTCCCACAATCGTGTTGTAGACAATCGGCAGCGCTCCCAGTCCCGCAATCGCCAGAAAGCTAAAGCGAGTGCCAGCCACGAAAAGCATGGTGATGGTGGTGCCACCAACGATCATGGCCGTACCGAGATCAGGCTGTTTCAGCAGCAGTCCCGAAAACAGTCCGCACACCAGCAGAGGTGGCAAAAATCCGAGCAGGAAGGACCGAACCTTGTCCGCTTTTTTGGCCAAGATGTGAGCCAAAAAAATGATCAGCGCGACTTTGGCAAGCTCGGCGGGCTGAAACGAAAGTGGTCCCACGTGAAACCAGCGACGAGCCCCGTTGACCCGAGAGCCGACCACGAGCACTGCCGATAGCAGCAGCGTTGCGATGCCCAGGATTGGATACGCCAGTCGTCGGTACAGCGAATAGTCGATGCGCATGGTCACCGCCATCCCGACCAGTCCGAGCAGCACCCAGACAAGATCCCGGACCAGGAAATAGCGGCTGTCGCCCATCTTCTGCTGTGCCAAGACCGCCGACGATGAATACACCATCACTAGGCCAAGCCCAACGAGCGCGAGCACGATGGAAAACAGCAACGGATCGGACCGATGCGGAGTCGGCTCGGGTAGCGATGTCCGCTCGCTTTTCACGGCGCAACTCCGTCATGACTACGACCAGGACGCATGGTCGATCCGGGCAGAGCCGCTACCGCTTCGGTAAATACCGCTGCCCGGTGCGCATAGTCGCGGAACATGTCAAACGACGAGCAAGCAGGTGACAACACCACGGCATCGCCCGACTGGCAGAGCGCGACGGCTTGGTGCACCGCATCGGGTAGAGATGGAGCGTGCGCGACCGGGAACGGACAGCCGGCCAAGGCGGTCTCGATGAGCGGGGCGGCTTCTCCGATGACGATCACGCCACGGGTTTGCTCCTCGCTCAGAACCTGCCGCAGCGGAGCGTAGGAGCCTCCTTTGTCGCGGCCTCCGGCAATCAGGACGAGCGGCTTTGGGAACCCAGCGAGTCCTGCTACCACGGCATCTACGTTGGTGCCCTTGCTATCGTCAAAAAAGGCGATTCCATGCGCTTCCCCGACGAGCTGCATCCGGTGGGGCAGGGCATGGAAGGAAGCCGCCGCTCGTCGTACGTCGTCGTAGCTTGCCAGCCCCGAGCCACGCATCAGTAGGAACGCCGCGAGGGCGTTGGCTTGATTGTGCCTCCCGACGATCTGTAACTCACTTAGCGGATAACGCTCTTCACTGATTTCGACGGCATTGAGAGCCGCTTCAAGCCCTCCCTGAACGCCGCGCAGCACCAGGTGACCATCCGCTACATAGCCACCAAGTTGCAGCATTCGGCCTTGGAAACGACGGGAGGGAAGACACGACTGCGTCGTAAACAGAAAGCTCGGATCATTCGATCCGAGGTGCCGTGCATAGAGTGCTTGAACCTCGGGATCATCGGCGCTGATCACACGAGTCGCCCATGGGGCCATGTTGCGAAAGATACGCGCTTTGGCATCGCCGTACTCGCGCATGGACGGATATCGATCCAAATGGTCGGGCGTCAGGTTGAGCAGCGCTGCGGACTTACAACTCAAGCTCTCGCAGGTCTCAAGCTGATACGACGACAGCTCGATCACCACGATCCCTTGCGGACCGGCGGCGGCCGTTCCAACTGCGTCAATGAGTGGCGTCCCGAGATTGCCACCGCAGAAGCTTGGTCGCGAGGTCGCACGGGCAATCGCACCGCACAGACTGGTGACCGTGGACTTGCCATTTGTGCCGGTGATTCCGACGATTGGTGCCGTGATGTACTGACTGGCGAGTTCAATTTCCCCTGTGATGGGAATTCCGGCTTGTCGTGCATCGACGAGCGGCTGCCTAGTCGGCGGCACACCCGGCGAACAGACAATCAGATCCACGGAACACAGCACATCGCTGCGCAGTCCACCGAGAGATAGTTCCAAACGACCCGTCGACAGCAGTGGTGAAACAGAGCCCAGTGATTTGGCCAGCGCTGCTTCGTCGCGATCATCGCAGGCCACCACTTTGGCCCCACGCTCGATGCAGAAACGGACGACCGACAAACCACTCTTACCCAGCCCGACTACGGCAACTCGACGGGAGGCCAGATGCGTTGGCATCGCTTAGCGAACCTTTAGCGTCGCCAGCGCGATGATCGCCAGCGCAATTGAGATGATCCAGAAGCGAACAATGACCTTGGGCTCGGCCCAGCCCGCTAGCTCGAAGTGGTGATGGATAGGGGCCATCCGAAAGATGCGCTTGCCGGTCAGCTTGAACGACGCAACCTGCAGCATCACCGACAACGTCTCGGCAACGAACACACCGCCGATGATGACCAATGTGAACTCGTTCTTGGTCAGCACCGCGAGCGTGCCGAGTGCGCCACCCAGCGATAGCGATCCGACGTCGCCCATAAATACCTGCGCCGGATAGGTGTTGTACCAAAGGAATCCGACGCCAGCACCCGCGAGCGCTCCGCAGAAGACCGCCAGTTCTCCACTGCCGGGGATGTATGGGATCTTCAGGTACTCGGCGATGTTAAAGCCTTTGATGATGGTTCCTGCTCCGTAGCTCAGGATCAGGAAGGTGCCCGCCGAGACAATCACCGGGCCAATTGCTAGACCATCGAGACCATCGGTGAGATTGACCGCGTGACTTGCCCCCAGAATGACCAGTATTGCCAGCACGTAGTACACCGGCGCGAACATCTCGAGCGGGTATTTGTTGAAGTCGAGGAGTGGCAGGGCTACGCGAAAGCGCAAGCTCGGATCGTAGATGTTTGAACTGAAGATATAGGCAACGACAGCGATGGTGATAATCGCTTGCAGTCCGATCTTCACCTTGCCGGGAAGCCCCTTTTTGGACACCCGCAGCTTGCGATAATCGTCGAGAAAACCCACCGCTCCGAATGACACCGTCACAATCAGCGCAACCCAAACAAAGCGATTGGTGAGATCGCACCAACATAGCGTCGCGACGGTGACACAGAACAAGATCAGGAGTCCGCCCATTGTTGGCGTCCCTGCTTTCTTTTTGTGGGCTTCCGGTCCGTCGCTGCGGATGCTTTCACCGATCTGCATTTTGCGCAGGCGACCGATCAACCACGGTCCGAGCAGCAATCCCAGCAGCAGCGCGGTCAGAATGGCCAAGATGCTCCGAGTCGAGACGTATCGGACTACGTTCAAAAAACGCAGCGCCGGGATGTTATGCAGCGAATACAGCAGGTGGTAGAGCATAAAAACGAATCCCTTAACCCGCGCTCACTGGCGGTGGCGGAGATAGCAGTGTGTTGAGGTGTTCGAGTACGCGCTCAAGCGCCATACCGCGTGAACCCTTGATGAGAACAACATCGCCCGGTGTCGTTGCAGCGATGGCCGCCTTCGCGGCTTCCTCGGCGGATGAAACGTACATGGCATCGGTGCCTTGTGCGGCGGCGGCCTGGCTGATGTGACGAGCCCGTTCACCAATGGTAATCAGTTTGTGAAGACCGGTGGTTGCGGCCAAGCGACCGACGGAGGCATGTAGTTCGGCCTCGGTTGGACCTAGCTCCAGCATATCACCGAGAATCGCCACGGATCGACCACCGCGTCGCAGGCCTTGCAGAGCTCGCAGCGCCGCAGACATCGACGATGGATTGGCGTTGTAACAGTCATCGAGGATGATCCGGCCTCCGATGGTCAGAAGCTGGCCCCGGTGTTTGCCCGGAAGAACTTTTCCGAGCCCGGTCGCGATGGTGGTGGGTGGAATCTCTAGCGCAGTTGCCGCTGCCGCTGCCAGCGCCGCGTTGTCCGCATGATGCGGTCCGACGAGCGGCAAGTGAACCAGTTGCACCGCATGACCGCTACTTTGGGGAAAGCTGAGCCGCAGCGTGAGACCATCGCTGTCTTCTCCTTGAAGTTCCACGTGTGCCAAGGAGCCAGCGGCGACCACTCCCCCCGTCGAGGCAATCGCAGCACGCAGCCGCCCAGACAGCGCTCCGGCCCGAATGGCTTGCTCGCGGACCAGTCTGTGTCCATCGAGGAAAACCGCTGTCGCGCCATCGGCGAGTCCAGCGAACAACTCGCCTTTGGCCAGCGCGATGTTTTCGATCGTGCCCAGTGTTTCAAGATGAGCTGGCCCAACATTGGTGATGACAGCGACGTCGGGCCGACACAGTGAGGTGAGATAGGCAATTTCGCCTCGAGCAGACATGCCCAGTTCGACCACGGCGTAGCGCTGGCCGGGCCGCAACTTGAGCAGCGTCAGCGGCACTCCGAGATGATTGTTGAGGTTGCCATCGGTCTTCACGAACTCACCGGGCTCACTGACGTGGGCAGCCAAGATTGCGGCGATGAGATCCTTGGTGGTGGTCTTTCCGGAAGAGCCGGTCACAGCGATGACACGCAGCTTGGCGGCAATCTCTGGTGCGTCACGATGAGCGCGGGCAATCTGCCCAAGCGCCACAATCGTGTCCGCTACTTCGATGACCGCAAGGCTGGGATGGTCCGGCACCGTGTGCAGTTTCTCTCGCTCGATGAGCACACCACCGCAACCGCTCTGTACGGCCTGCGCGATGAAGTTGTGGCCATCGAGTCGTTCCCCACGGATTGCGACAAACAAACTTCCGGGGGTGACGGTTCGGCTGTCAATCGTCACTGCGGCAAAGCGATGGGTCGTTCCCCGGGCCAAGCGGCCCCCGGTTGCACCCAGAACGCGCTCCAGCGGCAATTCGATGGATGGATGAGCGCTAATCATGGCTTGCGGTGTGAGTTGCCCTGAGCGTGGCTGAGCATCCGGACGAAGTTGCAACGCTCGCTGGGCCTCTTCGCGATCATCGAAGTGATATTTGATCGTACCGATGACCTGATAGTCCTCGTGACCTTTCCCGGCGAGCAGCACCAAGTCATCAGGACTGGCAGCCAGGATCGCGCTTTGGATCGCTTGTCGACGATCAGGCTCGATCAGGTAGCCACTCGGAGCCGATGAAAGCTGGCTGCGGTCCGTTATCGGCAGCATGCGCGGTTGCAAGGCTCGGGTCGACTCGATTCCCGCCATGATCATGTCGATGATGCCCTGCGGGTTTTCGCTCCGAGGGTTGTCCGAGGTCACCACCACTAGATCGGCTTCCTCGGCGGCTACTTTGCCCATTAACGGACGCTTGCCTGCATCACGATCCCCGCCGCAGCCGAACACAACCCACAGCCGACCGCGTTTGTTGCCACCGCTACCGATGGTAAGTGGTCGCAACGTCGCTAGTACCCGCTGAAGGGCGTCGGGGGTGTGCGCATAGTCGACCAGCACCGTTGGTCCTCTTCGGCTGGGCACACGCTCCAGTCGCCCCGGTACGCCACTCAGTCGCGACAACCCTCGCCCAATCTGGCTGGCCGACAGCCCGAGCGCGACGCCAATGCCAACGCTGAGCGCCAGATTCGACAGGTTAAAACGTCCCGTGAGTGGTGATTTCAGCGCGACTTCACCAATCGGCGTACTGAGCACTGCCACGATACCTTCGACGCCCGTCTTTTCGCTGACCACCGAGATATCGGCCGGTCGATCGAGCGAGTACCCGATTCGCTGTGCCGCTGGCAGCGTCGCGTACAGCCGTCGTCCCCACTCATCGTCGAGATTTACAACTGCTCGGCCCCCTCGTTCCGCCGGGAGTAGATGCTCCGTAAACAGTCGGCACTTGGCAGCAAAGTACTCTTCCATCGTGCCGTGGAGATCCAGATGATCCTGGGTCAGGTTGGTGAACGCAGCGACGCGGAATTGCACACCAAACAGCCGTCCGAGTGCCAGTGCATGCGACGACACTTCCATCGTCACCGCTTTGGCTCCATGTTCGGCCATCTCTCCGAGCGTGCGGTGTAGTAGTAGCGCCGTTGGCGTTGTAAACGGTGCAGCTCGATTGACCCCTGGCCCTCGATACAACACCGTCCCAAGCAGCCCTGGCCGCAGGTCGGCTTCTTCGAGCAGCGTCTCTACCAGAAAATTGCTGGTGGTTTTGCCGTTGGTCCCGGTGATGCCGATCAAGGTCAGAGAGTCCGACGGTCGACCGGCTTGATTCATCGCCAGGTGAGCCAGCGATTCGGCAGCATTCACGACGGGAATCTGCAGCAGCTTACAGTCCGGGTGGACCTGCTCGACGATTGCGGCCCGCGCTCCCCGGGTTTCGGCGTCGCGAAGGAAATGATGACCGTCCACCGTCTGTCCCGGCACGGCTACGAACAGATCGCCTGGCTGCACTTGTCGCGAATCATCGCGGACTTCGCCGATCTCGATCGTATCAAGCTCCGCTGGCGTCGGGAGCGGCGCGGACTGAGACGGACGCAGCTCGACCTCACGGAGTAGCTTGGACAGCTTCATGGTGGGCCAATTTTTCTGCAAGATCGGCTCGCTGCCAAAAAAGCTGCTGCGAACTGGTACCGCTATCGTCCACCACGCGATCGGCCGGGTGTCACAGCACTTTGCCGGGATTCATCAGCCCATGTGGGTCCAGCGCGGCTTTGATCTTGCGCATCACTTGCAGCTCGACATCGGATCGATAGCGGCGAAGCTCATCGCGCTTGAGCTGTCCGATGCCATGCTCGGCGCTGAAGCTGCCACCCATCGACATCGCCAGCTCGTGAACCAGTTCGGACAGCTTGTGGCGGTGACTGGCATAGGTGGCTCGGTCCATATCGATGGGCTGGCTCAGGTTGAAGTGAACATTGCCATCCCCCACATGACCGAATGCCACCACCCGAATCCCCGGCACCTCGGTTTGCACAAGCTGACTGGCCTGCTTTACAAACTGCGGCACCAGATGGATCGGTAGCGACACATCGTGTTTCACCGACAATCCTTCCGGCTTCTGGGCATCGGGAATGCTCTCACGGATGTGCCACAGTGCTTCAGCCTGCGCCGGACTCTGCGCAACCGTGGCATCGAGGATCAGTTCGGAGTCGACGGCGTCAGATAACAGCTTCTCGACTTCCTGGGTGAGCCGCCCCTCTTCACTCCCGCTCTGCGCTTCGAGCAGTAAATAGTGCGGATACGGCGTCGGAAACGGGTCACGAGTCCCCGGAATGTGACGCAGCACCATCTCTAGTGCGATGCGTGGAATGAACTCACAGCCCGACAGGGCATCCCCAGTGGCCGAGCGGGCCAGCGACAGCAGCTTGATGACTGCGTCGAGGTCCGGCACCGCCACCAGCGCGGTCGCAACCTCTCGCGGCTGCGGAAACAGCTTCAGCACTGCGGCCGAGATGATCCCGAGCGTGCCTTCTGCACCGCAGAACAGCCCAGCTAGGTGGTAGCCCGTGTTGTCCTTGCGCAGCCCGCGCAGCATATCGAGCACCTGACCGTCTGGAAGCACCACCTCCAGTCCCAGCACCAGGTCGCGACTGTTGCCGAAACGCAGGACTTGGGTTCCACCGGCGTTCGTCGACAAGTTGCCGCCGATTTGGCAGCTTCCCTCGGCCCCGAGGCTCAGCGGAAACAGCAAATCGACCGATTCAGCAGCCCGCTGGATATCGGCCAGAATGCAGCCTGCTTCGACCGTCATCGTGAAGCTCTGCGGGTCCATCGAGCGGATCCGGTTCATTCTTGCCAAGCTGATGACGACTTGGTCGCCCGTGCTCGATGGCACCGCACCACCACACAATCCCGTGCCGCCACCCTGCGGAACCATGGCGATCTGGGCGTTGGCACAGGCGGTCATCACGGCGGACAGCTCAGCGGTCGAGGCCGGGCGGACGACTAGCTCGGTCTGCCCCCGATACGTGCCGCGTGGCTCGGTCAGAAAGGGCTCGATCGCATCGGCGTCGGTCAGCAGTCCGGCGTCCCCGACGATTGCGGCGAGCGTTTGAACAAATCCAGGTGGGAGCTTGCTGGGTTGAGAGTGTGTCATCGAAACGACCGATCCTAGCTTGGGCCTTTGCGTTAGTTTGTATCCGACATGCGTATCGCACACATCTCGGACCTGCACGCGCTCGACCTGTCTGGGGCGTCACCCCTGCGTTTCATCAGCAAGCGATTTTTTGGCTGGCTGAACCTACTACGCAAGCGTCGCGCTGCTCATCCGACGGAGCTGCTCGATGCGCTGTGCATGGATCTGGCGCAGCAACCGCTCGATCACGTGGTGGTAACCGGCGACTTGACCAATCTCTCCCTGCCCAGTGAGTTCCGACGAGCCCGCAAGGCACTTGACTCGCTGCCGCTCGGGCCGCTCGGGATAACGGCCATCCCTGGCAACCACGATGTCTATGTGTGGGAAGCGTACTTTGGACGGACCTTCGAAAAGATGCTGTTGCCGTATGCGCAAAGTGACGGAGCCAAAGCTGATGAGCTGGCGACCTGGCCGATTGTGCGCGTCCGCGATGGTGTGGCGATCATTGGCTGTTCGACAGCGCTGCCTTCCCCGATGCCGCTCGCCGATGGCTGGCTAGGTGGTCGGCAGCTCCGGCGGCTGGAAGAGGTGCTGGATAGCACCCGCAATCACTTCCGACTGCTCCTTATCCATCATCCGCCCCTGCCGCAGCATCTCGATATTCTTCGGGCGCTGCGGGATCGCAGCCGACTTCACAAGCTGCTCCGCCGGGTGGGCTGCGACCTGGTGCTGCATGGCCACGAGCATCGCGATCTGCGCGCTCACCTAGAGGGTCCAACTGGACCGATTCCGGTGATTGGCGCTGGCTCGGGGACGTACAACAGCCCGCTACTCGACCGGCGTGCTCGCTACAACATCTACAACATCACCGGTGAGGGCCGCGACGCTCGCTTTACCGTGGAACAGCGCGTCCACGATCCCGAAAGTGGCGGCTTTATCCCCTATCCGCTCACTACTTGAGCTGCGGATTGATGATCGCTTTGCCCTTGAGCTGATCGATCGCTTTTTTGTATTCGGCGGAGCGGCGTCGCTGGTGGGATTTTTCGACCGAAGACTCGCTGCCACCTTTGCCAGTCGTTAGCTCCAGGAACGTTCGTCCAGCGAGCTGTCCGACCCGCTGCTCGACCTGGGCCAAGTTCAGCTTGTCGTAGTCGGCGCGGCTTAGCTCGATCTGCGCCATCTCTTGGTCTTTCCAGCGCGCCCGATAGATGAAGACCTTCAGGTCGGGGATGTTGTTAAAGAGCTGCTGCGACAGCTCCGAAAAATAGGCAATGACCTGCGAGTAGTCGATCTCTTTGGCCCATTCGCCGGTTACACCTTCGGTAAACGGCATGATCACGGTCACCGACTGAGCCGCCGCATCCGCCGAATACTCCAGTTTGCGCTTGAGCTTGCGATCCGCCCGTGCCGATAGCTTGATCGCGGCCTCGACCTGCTGCCACAACTCCAGGGCGATTTTGTTTTCAAAAGTCGGTGCCTTGTCACCGGGCTTCTGAATCACGCTGCCGACCGGGGAAAGCGGTGGCGTGGTGAACTGCGCCTCGCTTGTGTACACAAAACCGCCAAGCTGGGTCGGGTTCAAGTCACGTCGGGTCCAAAGGTATCGATACAGCGCCTGCAAGTACTTGGTCGCATCGTCATGCTTGGTGTCGGCCGGTACCAGGATGTGATACTCGGCGGTGAGTTTTTTGTCGTCCCACTCGTCCTTGAGGACTTTGCAGGTGGCGGTGATCTCTTTGGGGCAGACGGTATCGGGCTTGGGCCCGGTGTCCTGCGGTGGTGGCTCTTGCGGGCAGCCAGTAAGGGGAAGCAGCGCGAAGGCGACCGGCAGAAGCCACGGAAAGGCAGATACCTTGCTCATCTGCGACAGGCTACTGCGACGCCGGTTCCACCGTCAATCACAGCTTCCCAACTTTCAGACGAGTCGATGAACGGGTTTCCCAGCTCCAAAGCTGGCGTTCTGAAGCTGATTTATGGGGGTGGGGGAGTCGCTGGGGTGGGGGACGCTGGAGCTGCGAGCGCACCGGGCACTGCGGGTGCACCAGGTACCGCTCCGACCGGGGGCTTGGTTCCGGGCGGCGGCAGCGGGGGCAGGCCCTGTTCGGCACGCAGGCGATTGGTTTCCTCGAAGCGATCGGTTTCGTCTTGTCGGTCAGGCGGGCCAATTGGCCTGTCCTGATGGAACGCCGGGCGTCGTCCCGAGTCGTGGACATACAGCATCGGCCACTGCGTGACATCGGTTGGCCGAACCGAGGTCCAGCCGGGCGGTAGAGCGGGCTTTAGCAGCTCGAACACATAGCGCGCATCGAGCGGGGCAACGTTGATGCAGCCGTGTGACTTCACGTACCCGAATCGGTCATGCCAGTACGCCCCGTGGATCGCGTTGTGGGCTTGGAAAAATGTCGACCACGGCACCATGTTGACGAAGTACGGCTTGTCGTCATAGGGCTGGCTCTTCATGGTGATCGCGGCAACCCGTGCCCACACCGGGTAAATCCCGAGTGGCGTCGCGTTGTTCTTGCCCGATGATACGATCGTCGCAAACACCGGCTTGTCGTTTTCGTAGGCGACGAGGACTTGCTCAGCAAGATCGGCATCGAACCACTGTGTGTTCGCGCCCATCTCTGCCGGTTTCGCAATCATGCGCACTTCGTTGACGGCATAGGCCGGAACCCACAGGGTTGGCTCGGGGGCTGGGGCCGCTGGGGCTGTAGCTGTTCCAGTGGGCGCGGCCTGTGGCGAGCCTGCGGCGGGTGGCATCACTGCGACCGGAGCGACCGGATTCGGCTTGGCGGCAAGTGGAGCAGCCGTGGCGGCAGGTGCTGTAGTCGCTGTCGTGGCGGCAGCGGCCGGAGCTGCCACGGGAGGTGGTGGCAGTGGTGCGGTAGTCAGCGGAAAAGCATGCGTCGGAGGTGCCGACGGCCGAATCCGCAGCCAGCGCTTCCCTTTGACGATCTGCTCTTCCAGGATGTCGACTTGGGTTCGGCGCGCAAAGGTGGCGATCACCCCCGGCTGGTCGGGCGCAGCTTGGGCCTTGAGCTGTTCGGATAACACCCAGCCAAAGGGCAGATGCGTCTTGTCATCGATCAGCACCCCATGCCACTGCGAGGTCGCGGACATCTGGTAGGTGCCTTTGGCAGGCAGGATCTTGCCCTCGACGCTTTGGAGATACGTCTCGCCTTCGTGCTTGAAATTCTTTTCGATGGCGACCGAGTCACCTTTGGCCAGCTTGCGCTCCGGTTCCTCGTTGTTTTTAAACGCTTCGAGGTTGGTCCACATCGGCATCTCTAGCGCGGAGACCATGATGTAGCGGTGTGGCACGCGCTCGCCGGGGACGATTTTGTAGATCGGTTCGGTGGTGGCTGGCTCACCGGTGGGTTTGCCATGATCGCTACACATCCACCCGAAGGGCTGAACAGCGAGCCAGCGTTTCGATGGACACCAGCGTGTGGTCTTGGTGACTACCTCGCCGCGCACGTTCATGCGGGTGCCGGGCACGACGGTCCCGATCATCGGTGCGCCGTAGTAAGGCCGGGCGAGCACCTGCGGATCGCCTTCATCGGGTTTGGACACCTCAAATACACGCATCGAGCTGGGTTGGAGCTCGGGTTCGGGCAGCAAGGTCGGCGGTGAATAGGGCCTGACCTCACCCTTTTTTAGCTCTCGGAATTTGCCGCCGATCCAGAACTTGCGCAGCTTTTTGGCCGGAGCGTTGGGATCAACGGGCGTTCCGGCAGGCCCGGCTGCCCCAGGTTGGGCCGCTGCTGGGATAGGTTGGGCTGCTGGAGCCGCAGCGGGTGGATGCGCAATCGGTTGCGGGTTTTGAGCCAGCGCAACGCCGACGGGCAGACAGGGAAGCAGGGAAAGCAAAGGACGGTATAGACGCACGACTCCAGTACCTTAGCATGTGGCCGGCGCGACGCGAGGCTGTGGGTAGCAGGCACACATGGTTTGATCAAACGGAAGGTTGCCTACCTGGCGGTCGATTGGAGCCAATTTGGGTGCCTTGACCGGACTTTGCGAGTCTTCGATGATGAGGGAGGATGTCTGGCCCCAATCAGAAAGTGCCACCCGGTGGTCCGGGGGATGGGCAGACCCCTGGCAATCGCCTGGGGATGCCTCGTGGCACGGGCAGCGTCTCCGACGAGAAACTGGCTGAGACGATCGATGTGCCGTTCGGAATGGCGGTGCCCACGATCTCTGAGCCGACGCTATCAAGACGTGTCGATGCGCGGATCGGCCAGACCTTCGGCAAATATCGCGTCGAGGCGGTGATCGGCAAGGGCGGCATGGGCATGGTCTACGAGGGCGAAGACACCGTCCTTAGTAGGCGGGTTGCCATCAAGTTTCTGCCCGAGTCCCTCACGTCGAGCCCCAAGGCCATTGAGCGCTTTATCACGGAAGCTCAGGTCGCTGGCCGACTGAATCATCCCAACATCATTGCGATTTACGACATTGGTCAGGAGGACGAACACTATTACATTGTGATGGAGCTGCTGAATCCCTCGTCAGCGTCGAGCCACATCAAAGAAAAGGGACCGCTCCATTACTCCGAGGCCTGCAAGATTGCCCACGATTGCTGCTCGGCGCTGCATGCCGCGCATCAGGCAGGCCTGGTCCATCGCGACATCAAGCCAGACAACATCCTTTGTTCGCCGATGGGCACGACCAAGCTGGTCGATTTTGGGCTGGTCAAAGATGTGCATTTTGACGACGGCTCGCTCACTCAAACAGGTGTGGTTGCCGGCACGCCGCTGTACATGAGCCCCGAGCAAGCCAGTGATGGAGAGATAGACCGTCGCAGTGATATCTATTCCTTGGGCGCGACCTTCTACACGTTATTGACGGGAAAAGCCCCGTACACTGGCGACGCCGCGCCGCAGATCATGTTCAAGCATGTCACGGCCCCGACGCCAGACCCGCGTGACCTGGTGCCGGAGATTCCCGAGTCGGTAGTGAAGCTACTGAGTCGAGCGATGGAGAAGTCTCCCGCAGACCGCTATCAATCGGCAGAGGAGATGCGGCAGGCGCTAGAGGCGATCTTGGCGACCGTGCCGCGCAAGCCGTTTACCTTCCTGGTCGAGCACGAGCCGTCGCTCCTGATGATGAAGCGGCCGCTTCGAGTGACCTTGCCGCCACCGCTGAATCCGCGAATGTCGTCGCAAATGCCGGTGGTGGCGATGCCGAGCAATCGTTCGTTGTCGCCTCTGTCGGAGAACTCGAATCCACGGAACTCGGGAAACAGCTCGCGGATCTCGGGAAACAGCTCGCGGGTCTCAGGCGGCAATGCGCCGGTGGGTGAGTTGCCGCAGATGGCGTCAGGCCGACAATCCCATCCGTCCCAACAGCAGAGCAGCTATCCCATGCTGCTTGGGGGAATGGGGCTGGCGGCGGCGCTGTTGGCGCTGGCACTGGTGATTTGGCGCGTCGTAAAGCCGATCGAGCCGGTCCAGCTTCCTGTCGCGAAGGTTGATGCGGGAGCCGCGGCTGCACTTCCACCGATTCGGGTGGGGGTTCTGAACTCGCTATCAGGGACGATGGCGATTTCGACGAGACCGATTGTCGAAGCGACTCTGCTAGCGATTGATGAGATCAACGCGCAAGGCGGTCTGCTCGGGCGACGGATTGATGTGGTTCGTGTCGATGGACGCTCCGACAACGGAACTTTCGCGCTGGAGACCGAGCGGCTCATCAAACAAGAAAAGGTGGTCACGATTTTTGGCGGCTGGACGCCGTCGAATCGGCGAGCAATGAAACCGCTCGTCGAGAAATATGATCACTTGTTGATTTTCCCGGCCCGTGATGAAGGGATGGAAGACTCCCAAAACATCATTTACCTCGGCTCGACGCCGCACCAGCAGGTCATCCCGGCGGCTCACTGGGCACTCGAAAAACTCGGGGCCAAGAAGCTGTTCTTTATTGGACTCGATGGGTTGTGGGGTCACATCTCGCACGAACTGGTGCGGGACACCATCAAGGGAACCAACGCCAAGATTGTTGGCAAAGAGTTCGTGCTGCTGTCGGAAACCGACTACTCAGGGGTGGTGAAGAAGCTTCAGGCTTCGAAACCCGACGTCGTGCTGAACTTTGTGCAGGGTGATTCGAATCTTCCGTTATTTCGCGAGCTGCGCAATGCAGGCGTGACCTCATCGAAGATCCCGGTGATTTCTTTTGGCATCGGAGAAAATGAGATCTCCCAGCTCGACGGTGTGGACCTAACCGGCGACTACCTGGCGTGGAGCTACTTCGAGTCGGTGGATCGTCCGCAAAACAAGCAGTTTGTCGAAGCCTTCAAGAAGAAGTTTGGTGACCATCGTGGCATCAGTGACCCCATGGAAGCCGCGTATGCCGGCGTGTATTTGTGGGCGAGAGCCGTGCGGACTGCGGGCACCGATGATGTTCAAGCGATTCGACGAGCCCTTCAGGGTCAAAGCATCGAGGGACCAGGTGCCACGCTCCGGCTCGATCCGAGCAACAACCATGCATGGAAGATGTTTCGGATGGGCAAAATCGTAGGATCGAACCGCATCGAGGTCGTATTCAGCACCGATAAGCTGCTGTCGCCAGACCCCTTTCCTGGCACTCGCACTCGCGCCGAATGGGAAGCGCTGCTGCAGTTTCTGTTCACGCAGTGGAAGGGCAACTGGGTGAACACGGATCGTCCGAACCTGTTGCTCAAGCGACCGAAGTAGCGACGGAGTCTCGCTGATGTGGCGGGCCGAGGAGTCTAGTCCTCGTCATCAGAGGCTTCTGCCGGTTCCTCTTTGCCGCTTTCGATGTCGTACTTGCGCATCAGCTTGCGGAAGTACTTGCGATCAATGTCGGCGGTTCGCGCTGCGTGCGAGATGTTGCCTTTGTGCTTCTTGAGTAGGAACGCGACGTACCTTTGCTCAAACTGCGCAATCCACAGCTCCTTGGCATCTTTGAAGGGCAGTTCAAGTCGCGGCTCATTGGCCGTACTCCCAGAGGGAGTGTCGGTGACGGTTCGCGGTGCATCGGCTGACTGGCTTCCTGCCACAGCCGTCCGGTTCTGAAGGGGGGGCAGAAAGCCGTGGCTATCGCCGTTGCGGATGTTCTCGGGCAGATCCTCGATCTTGATCTCTGTGTCACAGGCAAAACTAACGGCCCGCTCGATGGCATTGACCAGCTCGCGAATGTTGCCGGGCCACCGATACTGCTCCAGTAGCGCCATGGCTTCAGCGGAGATACTTGTGCACTTGCGACTACCGTCAGGCAGACGATTGTACGTGTGCTCGGCAAGGAATGACTCTACGAGAAGTGGAATGTCATCGCTGCGTTCGCGAAGAGGTGGCAACACCAATCGCACAACCGACAGGCGATAGTAGAGATCCTGACGGAAGCGGCCGGATCGCACTTCCTCTTCGAGTTGACGGTTGGTTGCGGCGATGATGCGAACGTCAATCTTGAGTGACCGAGTGGCACCGACTCGGCGGATTTCGCGCTGTTCCAGTGCCCGCAGGAGCTTGGGCTGAAGCTCCATGGGAAGTTCTCCCAATTCGTCGATAAACAGCGTCGAGTTATGGGCCATTTCGAAGAGCCCCTGCCGGGTCATGATCGCGCCTGTGAAGCTGCCTTTTTCATGACCGAACAGCTCGGACTCGATCAGGTTCTTCGGCACCGCTCCACAGTCGAACACCATCATGGATTGGGCGGCCCGTTGAGACAGCTTGTGGATGGTCTGCGCGACCACCTCTTTGCCGGTTCCGGTCTCACCTTCAATGATGACCGTTGCTCCTGTCGGCGCGATCTTCTCGATGACCGCGTACAGTTCCCGCATCTTGACGTTTTTGCCAAGTTCCTCGCAGATCGTCGATGTCGACGCTGAAGAGGCGTCGTTCAATCGGATTGGGAAGTGCGTGGGAACGGGTCATATGGGGGACTTGTCATCCCGGTGGTGTCGAACTTCCTACCCCGACGTGTGAGCGTGGGTGCCCGGTCAGATCATGGTTTGTTGTTGATGGCTTGCCGATTGGTATCGGGGCATGACAGATAGATCCATGAACCCGACGAAAGATGACATTCTGGCAGCTTATGGGCGCATCAAGCCCTATGTTCGCCGCACTCCTTCAATTCGCGTGCAGCCACAAGATCTTGGACTCACGGCTGCGCATCCGATCTCGCTGAAGCTGGAGTTTCTTCAGCACTCCGGTTCGTTCAAGACCCGTGGGGCGTTCAACAACCTTTTGTCTCGCGTGGTCCCGGTGGCTGGCATTGCTGCGGCATCGGGGGGCAATCACGGTGCGGCGGTTGCCTACGCGGCGCAGCAGCTCGGGTACCGGGCCACGATCTTTGTGCCCGAGGTTTCATCGCCGGTAAAGATCGCACGAATCCAGAGCTACGGCGCAGACACTCGCGTTGGTGGTGCGCGCTACGCAGATGCGCTGGAGCGCTGCGAGTCCTTCATCGCTCGATGCGGAGCGCTATCGGTGCATGCCTATGATGCAGTCGAGACAGTGGTTGGACAGGGTAGCGTCGGCATTGAATGGCAACAGGATGCACCGGAAATCGACACTGTGTTGGTGGCGGTCGGAGGCGGCGGACTGATCGCCGGCATCGCCTCATGGTACGGCCGATCTGTACGAATCGTCGGTGTCGAACCGGAAGGCTCTTGTGCCTTGCATGCCTCTTTGGCGGCAGGGCGTCCCGTGGATGTCACGGTAGAGAGCATCGCCGCAGATTCGCTCGGCGCACGTAATACCGGCCAGCTTGTCTATGACATTGCATCATCGAGCATCGATCACGTCGCCCTGGTCTCTGACGACTCGATCATGATGGCGCAGCGACTCCTGTGGGACCGCCTGCGAATTCCGGCTGAACCAGGTGGAGCCGCAGCGCTCGCGGCGCTTCTATCCGGCCGATACACACCGAGCAAGGAAGAGAGAGTCGGTGTGCTGCTCTGTGGAGCGAATGTGGATTTGACGCGTCTGGCTGCGCTGGGAACCTAGTATCGGTGCCATACTGTGAAGTGATTAGCCCATCTGCATCCGAAGGTAATTGAGCAGGTCGATGCGGGTGATGATTCCGACAAATCTTCCAGCGTCGGCCACGACGGCGACCATGTCTTTGGCAAAGATGGGAAGCAGCTCGCTCACCGCCGCATCCGGAGCAATCGTAACCACGCTCTTTACCATCGCGTTGCCCACCGTTTCCGCAAAGCGTGCGGGGTTTTCGTGAACATGCATTAGGAGGTCGGACTCATCGAGGATTCCCACCACGGAATCACCGTTCATGACTGGCAACTGGCTTACTTCGAAGAGCTTCATCCGGCGATAGGCGTGTAACAGACTATCGCTGGGACGCAGGGTCACCGTGGATCCCTCGGCATAGCGGCGCACGATGAGATCAACCAGGTTGCCTGTTTTGGGTCGAGACAACAGACCCTGCTCAAAGAGCCAAAAGTCGTTGTACATTTTGGATAGGTACTTGTTTCCGGAGTCACAGACAAAGGTGACTACGCGCTTGGGAGATGTCTGTTCACGACAGTATCGCAGCGCCGCCGCCACCAGAGTGCCCGTCGAAGAACCACCCAATAACCCTTCCTTTGCCAGCAACTCCCGGGCGGTCGCAAAGCTCTCTGCATCGCTAATTTCGTAGGCCGATTTGACACGTGACAGATCGCAGATCGGAGGAATGAAGTCTTCTCCGATTCCCTCCACCAGCCAGCTACCAGCGGGCTTTTGCGGTTTTCCGGTTTTGATCACGTCCACCAAGATGCTTCCTTTGGGGTCGGCGAGCACCATTTCTACATGTGGAGCAACCCGCGAGAAGTAGCGGGACAGACCGGTCAGAGTTCCCCCCGAACCGACGCCCACCACCACTGCATCCAGCATCTGTTTGCACTGTGCCCAAATCTCGGGCCCAGTCGTAGCCTCATGTGCGGCGGGATTTGCGGGATTTGCGAACTGATTTACGTAGAATGCGCCGGTTTCTTTGGCGAGCCGTTCTGCCACGTCCTGGTAGTACTCTGGATGACCCTTGCCCACGTCGCTGCGGGTGATGAAGACCTGCGCACCGAGTGCCTTCAAATGCAGGACCTTTTCCTGCGCCATCTTGTCCGGGATCACCAGCGTTAGCTTGTACCCTTTCTGCGCAGCAACCAGTGCCAAGCCGAGTCCGGTATTGCCTGCGGTCGCTTCAATGAGCGAGCCTCCTGGCTGAAGAACTCCGCTTCTCTCTGCCGCCTCAATCATCGATAGGCCGATGCGGTCTTTGATCGAGCCGGTCGGATTCTGGTTTTCGAGTTTGACGAACAGTCGGCAGCAGCCGGTATCGAGGTTCTTCAGTTCCAAAAGCGGGGTTTCGCCAATGGTGGCCAGCACGGCACCGTCGGATTTCATACAAAACGCTCCTCGGTTCTGGTTAGGAATGCGACACACTACCACGTTGCTCGGAGTAGCATGCGGACGGTTCAGTGTGCCGAGGCTGACATTGTGAAGTGAAGGACGCTTCCGGCGCGGAGTTCCTGATGTCGCACCTCACTGCTGGTGAGAAGCTTCCCATCAAGCGTAACGGCCGTGGCATAGCGGTTCTCTTGGGAGAGTTCTGGCGCTTCGATGACAAAGACGCCACCGGGAACTGCGATCTCGATTCGTGGGAAGAGCGGCACTCCGAGGATGTAGCGATCACTGCCCACGATGGGATACAGACCCATCGCTGAAAACAGGTACCACGCAGACATGGTGCCTCCGTCATCGTTACCAGGGAGTCCTGCTGGTCCATCGCTGTACTGTGTCTCCATCAACCAACGGACCCAGTATTGGGTTAGGTCTGGTCGCCCAGCCATTGCAAACAGATACGGAGCAGATAGATCCGGTTCGTTGCCCGCCCAGTATGTCTCGGGTCTATCAATGCCTGCGGTCGGTGCAGTTTGATCTGCAGAGGTCCACTCTGTTCGGCTCTGGGTAAACAGGCCCATGAGTTGTAGGAAGAACGCATTCTGTCCGCCGAGCTTGTCGATGAGTCCTGGCAGATCATGCTCATTCATCCACATGCTCTGGTGGGCATTGGCCTCGACATATTCTGAACTGTACTTGCGGGCGTCAAACGGCAGGGAGGAGAAAGCGCCGTTCTCGGCCCGTCCGCGCAGATATCCAGTCTTCGGATCAAAGACGTTCAGATAACTCCGGCTACGCTCAAGGAGCACTTTCGCGTCGGTTGCATGACCGAGCGCTTGGGCAAGCTGTCCGAGTGCAAAGTCGCTCCGTGCATACTCAGTAGTCCAAGAAACAGACCCATTCACGCTAACGGGAACATAACCAAATCGCATGTAGTCTTCGACGTGATTTCTTCCGCCCCGGCCCCCTGCAGGCACCACCGGATCGAGTGCGGCTGCTCTCAGAATCTGGTACGCGGCTTCTGCGTCGAAGTCCCGGATTCCCTTCTGATATGCATCGGAGAGCACGATCTCTGCGGGTGCACCGATCATGGAACCAGAGTCTCCGCCAGCAAGCGGCCATTTCGGAAAACGACCACTACTCTGAGCCATGGCCAGCAGGGACCGTACCGAATCGAGTGCAGCAGCAGGAGCGAGTAAGGCGTACAACGGATGCAGCGTCCGATAGGAGTCCCAAAGGGACATATCGGAGACATAGTGATAGCCATCCGCTCGGGCCACTTTCCCATCAAAACCCAAGAAACTTCCGTCGACATCGCTGTGGATGCTGGGCATCAGGAAGGACCGATAAAGCGCGGAGTAGAACATTCGCCGCTCGGGCTCCGAGCCTCCCGTAATTCGCACTCTCTGTAACAGATCATCCCACAGCGATGCGGTCTGCTGATGGGTTCTGTCAAAGTCCCAGGTGGGAAGCTCTGCCTCCAGGTTCTTGGCCGCTTGTTCCTCCGACAGCAAAGACAGCCCAACTTGCAGTTCGATAGGCCCGCCATCAGCACCATCGCCCGTCGGACCGGCGCTGCCATCGAACGTGAGCGCAACCCCGACGCCCTTTCCCGATGCTTGCGTACCGGCAGCAGGTGCGACTCCATTTTGCCACACCTGTTGTTCGCGCCACGCCGTTCGAGTACGGGCCACAAAATATACCTCGTAGCCGCCGTATCCTCGCGACATGCCTCCCATACTGCGTAGGTGTCCACTAATCCTTCGCTTGGCCGAGTCGATCTTGATCTCAGCACTGGGAATCTCTCCTCCGCTGAGTCGATGATCGAGATCAATCAGCAGAACCCGCGAAGTCGAAGACGGAGCATAGGTGTAGCGATGGTGTGCTGCGTGTGGGGTTGCGGTCAGTTCGGCGCGGATACCACCTCGCAGGAGCTTCACAGAATAGTAGCCAGGAGAAGCCTGCTCGCTCATTTTGTCCATCGCTGAGCCATAGCTTTCTTGAGTGATCCGCTGCGCCGAGAACTGGTCAAGCGGCATCACCCCGAGCACTCCGTAATCAGTGGCACCGGTGCCGTGCAGATGCATATGGGAGAACCCCTGCACGATGTCATCACCGTACCAATAGCCGCTGAAGTGGAGAAATCCTACAGTTCCCCACGGACCCTTGGTATCCGGTCCGACCTTACAGAGGCCATGAGGGGCCGACGCTCCCGGAAATGCACTGCCATGACGGAATCCAAAACCGCCACTCCCAATGAACGGAACCACGTAGCGCGCTGGTTCTGTGACCACCACTGGCGGGGCATCCGGTGGGGACTCTGCCAAGCCATCCGTACAGCCGCTGATTCCGCAGAACAGCACCAACCAGCATCGATGAGAGCTCACCCAATCTGAAGTGCGAGACATCTGCAATACGTATCACGAGTAACGAGGAGGAGCATCAGCCGGAGAGAAACGGAATCACGGCGTTGGTGGCGCGCTGTATGGTGGGTCCATGTTGAACACCCTGAGATCGATTGTGGGTCTGGCGTTCGCTGGGTTTGTCTTGACTGCCCATGCCGCGCAGCCTGACGAGGCTTTCGTGCGCAGCCATTTGGCCTTTTTGTCCGATGAGCTACTCGAGGGCCGGGGAACCGGACAGCGAGGTGGCGAGCTGGCGGTGCGATATCTGGAGACTCAGCTAGAGGGAATGGGACTAAAACCTGCAAACGGTGTGAGCTATCGACAGGTCGTACATCTGTCGGGAGTGCGGCTGGATGCAGCGAATAGCAGACTCCGCTTCGAGGGGGCAAGTGGTTCACTACTACCTGCGATTGGGCCGGATCTGGTCATGGGAGCCTCTGCCGCAGAGACCTCTGTGTCGATTGCGACCGAGGTGGTGTTTGTCGGGCACGGTATCGCGACTCCTGATGGCCGTCGAAATGATTACAAAGGACTCGACGTTCGGGGAAAACTCCTTCTGATGTTGGTAGGGGACCGTCATCAAGGCCGAGCGATGCCCTTCCGTTGCGAGCCAGAGAACTACTACGGACGATGGACCTATAAGTTTGAGGAAGCTCGCCGACAAGGCGCGGCTGGTGTTCTGCTGATACATACCGACTCCTCGGCTGGTTATGGTTGGGCCGTGGTTCGAACGGGCTGGACACAGGAGCGCTTTCATCGAACGGGCACGGGGCAGGAAGGCATGATGCAAGGATGGATCACAGAGTCCACCGCAAGCCGTCTGGTTGGATTGAGCGGTCAGGATTATCGGACGCTGCGGGCTGGGGCCGATGACTTGGGTTTCCGTCCGGTCGTGCTTCCTATCCGCGTAGCAGGGACGCTGCGCTCAACCGTTCGTTCCTTGGAGCAGTGGAATGTGGCGGGGATTCTTCCTGGGACTGACCCGGAGCAGCGCCGTGAGTTGGTGATCTACTCTGCCCACTGGGATCATCTCGGAAAAGGGGCCGATGGTGCCATCTATCCGGGCGCAGTAGACAATGCAACCGGTTGCGCCGCTGTGCTGTCCATCGCCAAGGATCTGGTTCATCGACCGCTCAAACGGAGCGTGATGTTCTTGTTCCCCGCAGCAGAAGAACAGGGTTTGCTGGGGGCGTCGGCGTATGTTGCTGCACCGCTGTGGCCCCTCGATCGTACGGTACTCAACATCAACCTGGAAAGCCTCAACGTCATCGGTCCGACTCGCGATATCGGGCTGCTCGGATCGTCAGACCCGCATCTTCGAGTACTGATTGCGAAGGCTGCCCGCGCCACCGGACTGTTGATCACTCCCGACAAACCTGATCCCTCGGGCCTGTGTTTCCGTTCGGATCACTACCCCTTTCACAAAGCTGGTGTGCTCGCACTGTCTCCGGGGTTTTCCCTTGACGGTGGCTGGGACTATCTGGGGGACAAATCCGCAGCTCAGGAAAGAGCATCGGGATTCCTGAACCACTACCACCGTCCCACTGATCGCTACGATTCCGGCTGGAACCTGCAAGGCATGATGCAGCAGGTTCGCTTCGCGTTAGAGTTGGGAGTGCTGGCGGGCTCCGCAAGTCTGCACTGATTCCGAGGTATACACCGACGAGGATACCCATCGTCCTGCGGTGGGCGGTTGAGTAGGAGCGATCCGGCCATGTCTTCCGACACTTCCCCTTCCACTCTCCATCAGCAGCCGGAACTGCCTGCTGAGCTACTCGACGATCGTGATCTTGTTGCCAAGTTCCTCGCAGATCGTCGATGTCGACGCTGAAGAGGCGTCGTTCAATCGGATTGGGAAGTGCGTGGGAAC
>JBGAUT010000024.1:0-79714 GCA_044228505.1 Polyangia bacterium
CTTTCTGCCTCCGTACAGTCCAGATTTGATGCCCGTCGAGCGGCTCTGGTCCTGGCTGCGGCAGGAGCTGACCTATCTGCACTGTCACCCAAGCGAGCAGCAGCTCGCCGAGCGCATTGCCGCCTTCGTAGCCCAACTACTCGATGAGCCCGCCACCGTTCACAAACGACTCCGCCCCAAACTTTCCCTAAACCCCCAATAAGATTTCCTGCGGGTTTGAGTGTGGAGGGGGGTTAGGTCGTTTGGAGTACACCAGACCAGGGCAACACAGAGCACAACAAACAGCGACTGACAAACAAGTGGGCCAGTATCTAGGTGTCGAGGGGCGAGTATTTTCCGCCGCCTGCTGGCCAATGGTCGCGAAGGGCGACAGTTGGCTTTCATCAGCGGCTAAAAGCGCTCCTGCTCTACCTTGATCTGCATCTGCAATAGGACCTCGATTAGCTCGCATGCTTGCTCGATGTCAGCAGCGCTGTCTTGGGTTGCCAGTTGCTGTCGCAAGCGCCGGAGCGCGTGCCGTTCCGATTCCTGAAGGGGCGTGGCGCCTTGCTCACCGGCCACGCGGACCCACTCAGCGGTTGTGCGAAACAGCTGAATCGGTCTGCCGAGTCGAGTTCGCAGGAACCACCAGATTCGCAGACCGCCGCCATCGGCGTCTCCCCAGTGTCGCCACAGTAGGTCCGGACGCAGACGATTGATCTCCACCAGGGTATCAATCAATCGAGGAGTGGGGAACCCAGAGGTAAAAACGACAAGTTCATGTCTCGCCATCAAACCAGCCGGGCCTCCCGCTTCTTCCGCATAGGACAGGAACGGGAACTCGTTTTCGATCGTAGTGACGGTGCGAATAGAGGAGGATGCGAGCGTGGCTGTAAGAGCGGGCGACCAGGCGTCGGGGAGGTGGGCGACTGGGCTGAAATCTGAAAGTTCGTACGAGCGGCCGGCGATGGACAAGGAAGCCCCGCCCGCACAGGCGATGAAACCAGGCTTCCGGCGGACACCGTAGGCAGGCAGCACGTCTTCGTCATCGAGTTCCAGCCAGCGAGGATCGGCCTGGACAAGGATGGCAGTAACCAAGGGCCTGATCGCGGCCAGGCGCTTGGAATTCCGGTACAGGCGCTCGCTGAGCATGCGTTCCCATTCGTCGACGCCCCAAGAGAGCGCCACGGCCGCCGTCAATGCATCCAGCACACAGGGGAAGTCCCGTTTGAACCGCTCACGCTGCATGCCAAGCGGGCTAAGATCCCCCGCGGGCATCCTCTGTGAGACAGATGCCAGATAGGTTTTCATCCAGGCCGCCGCTTCTCGGGTTTGAAGCATCTCGATATGGCTTGTCGTCTGCGTGAGCGCCGTGGCGAGAGGCAGAAATGAGAACGATTCAGCAACTCGGTATGCCACCGAGAGCTCGTTCGGGCCCAGGCGGATCTCATGCAGATGTCGTTCCCCGAACGATTCCACATAGCTTAGCCGTACAGCCCCTTCCTTTTGCAGGATGGACGCCGCCAGTTGCAGAGCCGCAAGTCGTTCACGTCCATCGGCTGCGAAGTACTCTGGCAGGCTGTTTTTGTCGATTCGTAAGATGCAGTCGCGGCGCCATGGCCCAGTTGCAGCGAAGGATTTGCTCCGTTCGTATTGTTCGAGAAGCGTCCGCAGAATGAATTCTCGCGGCCCAGGTGGGCTGGCACCTAGACGAGCGCTCCCGAGCCCTTCGTTAGGATGCGGCCACATCAGCGTCTCTACTTTCGCCCTGCAAGTACTCACGAAGCTCCTCCTTCGTGAAGCTCAAAACCGTAGGCTGACCGGAGTCGGGATCCTTGTGGACATAAAGGCAGGTGGCCAGCAGCGGCGCCACCTGGGCCGCTTTTTCCTTGGGTGTCGCCAACACCAACTGCAACTTTAGGTCGCGCGCAAACGCCAGCGTGGCGCCGATGCGTCCCTCATCCATTTTGGAGAACGCTTCATCCAAAAGGAGCAGTCCGCAGGTAGGCCGCTTGTTCATCGATTGGGTCCGGTACAGCCTAAACATGGATGCAAAGATGGCGATGTAATAGGGCGTCTGGGTCTCGCCGCCCGACTTGTCCCCGGCGACACGGTCGTAGGATGAGAAGGTTCCGTCTCGATGATGGATGCGTAGATCGTAGCGGAAGTATTCGCGGTAGTCGGCCCTTCGCTCCAGCTCACTTTTGACCTCGCGGGCCTCACCACGGATCAGTTGGTCAAACAGTTCGCGGAGCGTTCGCCGAGTCTCATCCGAGCTGAGTGCGGCGTTCCCGAAGAGGGAGTCCTTCTGGAAGTGTCCTGCCTCCATGATGAGCTGGTAGAAGTCGCGGTGCTCCGCGCTGACATCCACCCGGAACTCATAGCGGTCGTTGCCGAACGGGACATCCTTGAGTGCCCGGTTTAGCTCGTCTATCTGAGCCCATCTTGAGCATTCGCCACCTGCTGGTCAGGGCAGCAGAGCGGACCCTCATCAAAGACCTCGATCTTGACATACCAAGCCGCGGAGTCTTTGCCATCATGGGACCGGGCGGTGCCGGTAAATCGACGCTGCTGAGTGTACTATCGGGAAGGACATCCGGTCTAACCCAGCAAGGGGAATTGGTCTACCGAGGGCGAAGTCTCTCGGATTCCAATCACCCAGTGGTGCTGGGCCAAAAAGTCGCTCCACAGCGGGGACCGCTCATCGATTATCTGTTGGCCAAATCAGGCCCGCACTCGCCTCGGGAGCGACTACGGGCCGCAGAGCGACTACGGGATAGCGGCCTCGATCGACTCCGTGCCTCACTCGAACGTCCGATTGAGACGCTCGATATTGGAACCAGTGTGGCATGGCGACTTGAGATCCTCCATGCATTGGCGAAGGAGCCAGAGCTTCTGTGTGTGGATGAACCCACCGCTGCAATGGAGGAAGAGGAAGCAGAGCACATCCTCGACCTGCTACGTCGGGTCGCTGCGCAGCGTGCGGTTCTGTTCATCACTCACAATCAAGGCCACGCCCGCAGCACCGCACACCTTATCGCCCTACTCGCTGCGGCACGACTACATGGTGTGTTCCCAACCGAAGAGTTCTTCAGCGATTCTGTAAGCTCGGTAGTGCGTGACTACGTACGCACAGGAGGCTGCCACGTTCCGTCTCCCGATGCGCCGGTCGAACACATCGACCCAGACTACTTGGAGCCGCCGCAATCGCTGCCGAGTCAGGTCAGTGAGCCGGAGCCACCACAGACACCGCCTCCGACTCTTGTGTTGTGGTCTCACCCCAATCCAGTACTGACGCTGCGCGACTTTGGGCTCAGTATGGGGGAGCGCTGTCGGCTCTCACAAGTGAACCTGGATCTTTCTTCGCACGGCCAGTACGTCTTGGTCTGTCCTGACGGCACCATCCGTCGGCTTCTCCACGCCTACCTAACCACAGGAATGCAGGGCAAGGTAGCGACCGTGGGCCAAGCCAAGCTGCAAGGTGACGACCTCTCGGAAATCAATCACGCTGCGGCCATCGAACTCGGCGTCAAGCTGCTGATGGGATCGGTACGAGAGTACCTGCTCAGTGGCAATAGCGAGCGGATGTCCCTGGGGTCCATGGAGGAGAAGATCGACTGGATTCAGGCTCACCTATTGTCCCAGAAAGCCGAGGATCTGCAGGCCTATCTGAGCGCTCAGGTGTTGGATCTGAGTAGCGAACAGAGACGACGATTGGCAATTGCCAGAGCCGCAGCATCAAGGCCCGCCGTGCTCTGTTTGGATGAGCCATTCCAGGGTCTCGATCAGGAAGGCACGGCCAGGCTGCTCTATGCGCTAGATGAAGAATCGAAACGGCGCGCAGTTCTCCTGCTAGTTTCGGAACCGATTGCCGCATGGGCGCAGACTGCCCAGCACGGATACATTCACGGAGAGTATCTGTACGCTTCGCCACCCATCGAAACCCCTGCCCCAGCAGAGAGCGAGACCGCTTCTCCGCCAGAGCAGACGACGCACAGTCCGACTCCTAATGATGGTAAGATGGGTTCTGAGTCCGGTTCCGTCGAAGCCATGTCTTCGTCTGCTGGACATCGTCCCTTGTGGCACCAGTCTGATGCGGAGTCCGCGAACGGTTCTAGGGATGAAGGACAAGCAGCACCTGGGCTGCCGATTGAACACCCGGTGGCGGAGCCAGCAATCCGTCAGCAGGGGCAAGGGCCACGTGGCTTCCACTGGTTGATGGTCGGTTCTTTGGCAGGAACCCCCGAGCCGGGGGTGATGCAAGAGCTGGACTATGATCTGTCGCTGCTGCGGACGGCAGGAATCACGTTACTCGTTACACTCACGGAAACCCCGCTCGATGATGATGCCCTGGCTGCCCAGGGTCTCAAGAGCCTGTTCTTTCCGATTGTCGATATGCATGCGCCATCGCTGCGTGCCGCGTATGAGCTGTGCGGACTCATCGATCTGCAGCTCGCCCGGGGTGAACGCATTGCGTTTCACTGCAAGGCCGGACTAGGACGAACTGGAACGCTGCTCTGTTCGTACCTGATCTGGAAGGGAGAGAATGCGGAGGCAGCCCTAAAGCAAGCCCGGCGAGTCGAGCCTGCTTGGGTGCAGTCCAAAGAGCAAGAACAGTTTCTAAAAGCTTTTGAAGGCTTCTGCGTAAACCAGAGGCAGGGAGTCTAGCAGCGACAGCGAAGAGTGGTTCGGTGTAGCGCTGCTAGGAAGTCATGTTCGAAACAACTGGGCATTTGAAGGAATGAGGTGAGTGTCATGGTGAGCAAGCTTGAAACTACGCTGCAGAAGGTGATGTCGGACGTTCCGGAGTGTGTGGCGACTGGCTATGTCGATATGTCTACGGGAATGCTACTGGCCGCACGGACGATCGACTCGCACCCTCGTGAGGTTCTGGACCTTGTCGCCGCTGCAACGGCCGACCTGTTCCAGGGCAGCACGGTGAGTGCCATCGAGCGGCTCTTCCGCAAGTCACGTGGAGTCAAAGATGATGGTCACCACTATTTCCAGGAGATCGTGGTGTTCAGCGACAACCTACTTCACGTCTTTCTGCGCGGTCGCAAAAACCCGGAGCACGTTGTCACGTTCGTGTGCCGCAAGAGCGCCAACGTCGGAATGGTCCTGACCAAGACCCGACTGTCGCTGCCCACCATCGAAAGCGCCGTCTAGTAACTGCGCTCTCTGCCGCCAACCGGTGCCACTTGGCACCGTGCTCTTGTCCAAAGCATGAGGCCGTTCACTGCAGTGGCCAAGGAGTGTCTCACAGATGAGCACGGTGCCAAGTTCGCTGCCCATCGATACGCTGCGACTGTACATCATTGATCGGCTGGGCGCTTCGGTTCTCCATGACCTACGCAATGCCGTGCAGGCCGTCCTGGGCCACACGGCGATTCTGCATGCTCAGGCATCTGGGTTGGTTGTCACAACGGATCTTGCTGCAAAGCTCCAACTGGCAGCGGAACGATGCGGACGGGGTACGATTGATTTCAACTACATCCTGTCTCCGCCAAGCAAACGACATGGCTCGAATCGGCTGAATGCATTGCTGCGAGAGCAGCTCTCCTTCCTTCAAGGTCTCTTGAAGGATCGAAAGGCGCTGAACATTCAACTGTGCGCTGCACTTGATTCAGTGCGAGTGCAGCAGCAACCCCTATCATGGCTGATTCTACTGTGGATCATCCGCGCCCGTGAATACCTGCCGCCAGGCACACTCCTACAGATCAAGTCGGAGCCAGCCGGCGACACGAGCCCTGTATCCGGAGACAGAACCCGGGTCCAGACGGACCACTTGATACGCCTAGTCTTCGAAGACGACGGACCGAACCTGGCAGCGGAGTTCCAAGCTCAGCTAGAGACATCCACGGCAGATCCCCCCGGAGATTCAGAGTCGTTTCTGTATTGGCTCCTAGGGTCCGTCCTGCAAGAGTACCACGCCACTGCATCCGTGCAGACACTCACACCAGGCACCCGCATCACGGTGTTGTGGCCTAAGGCCACGACCGCAGTCCGCCCATCGCCCTAGTTACGCCACGATGAACTCACCAAGCACAGTGGCAACCCACGCGCAGGGCATCTCTACACCAAGCAGCGTAATGTTCAATAGCAAGCCCCGTGGTCTTTCAGGCACCACGCTGCCTCTCCATAGCGAACCGTTGGCTCTCGATCTACTCAGTGTGGGCATCCATCCCCAAGTGCCCGGGAATCAAGTTGTGACCGTGTGTGTCTAACAGCCTGCCACCCTGCCTTTCTGTCCCTCGCGTGTGTGTTCTACTGGCCACCACTTGGTGTCTGATCATCTGTGGACTGGCTATGCGACCCTGTCCGCTGGTTAGGCCACCCGGCCCGCTGGCTATGCGACCCTGTCCGCTGGCTATGCGACCCTGTCCATGGAGCTCACGAACCGCGAAGGCGCTCTGCCAACACAACCGTCTCGATTGCCAAGGTGGTGGCTGAGCCTCCAATAGCGTCCCCTACACCAAGCGACCAGTGGTAACATGAAAGGGCGGCCCTGTTTTCGCCGCTTAGGTGCTCGAGGCCAAGGATCGAGTTGCCTGCTTACACAGAACAAAACTCATGGTCGTCTATCAGGAACTAAGGAGAAGCCATGTCTAAATGGAACGTAGGATTGGCTATCGTACTCGGTCTACCACTCTTGGTCGGACTAGGATGCAATAACTCGTCGATTGGTGGTGAAGGTCTTGATGACGCTGGTGTGGGCGAGGATCTTACACCGCCGCCACCGCCGCCCATCCCTGGATGCACCGGGGCTTGCGTCGTCAATACGAACTGCCCATCGGCGATGGGTCCGACCACCATCACCGGCACAGTGACCATTCCATCTGGGCTGTTGCCGCTCTATAACGCAAAGGTCTACATTCCGAGCGGTACCTCGATTCCCCCAGCTCCGGTGAGCGGAGCGACTTGTGACCGCTGTGATGCGGTGAGCAGTGAGATTGCCTCCACCACCACGGACATCAACGGCAACTTCGTGCTCAACAACGTGCCCTCGGGAGAGAACATCCCGCTCATCATCAAGGTCGGCAAGTGGCGCAAGGTCATCACGCTACCCGCGATCACGGACTGCACGACCACCAAGCTGGCTGCAACCGATACGCGCCTGCCGAGAAACCAAGCCGAAGGCAACATCCCCAAGATCGCGCTGTCCGTTGGCAGTGCCGATGCGATGGAGTGCATCCTCCGCAATAGGAAGCTCGGGCTAGACGACAAAGAGTTTACGACCGAGACCGGCACGGGTCGCGTCAACCTGTATGCCGGAGCCAATGGCGTCACCAAGTTCGCCCCAAACCTCAACGGTGGCGCGGCCTTCACTGCGGTAGCGGCACAGCCCGCCAAGAGCTGGTGGGACGACATCAACAACTGGACGAAGTACGACATCGTCATGCTGTCATGCGAGGGCAACGAGCTCATGGCGTACAAGAGCCCGCAGGCACTCCAGAATATGGAATCGTACCTGGGGATGGGTGGCCGCGTCTTTGCATCGCACTTCCACTACGGCTGGATCAAGAACGCCGATGCAACCAAGCAGCAAATCCAGAAGGTGGTCACGGCCTGGAACCCCACCGCTGGTCCGGATCCGGCCACGGAGAATGTCGATACCACCACCGCCAAGGGTGCAGCGCTTGCGGACTGGCTGATGCTGCCCGCAGTCGCTGGCTCAACCCAGCGCGGCAAACTCGCAGTTGGAGGGGCACGCTACTCGGTCGCCAGCATCGACCCGAAGCTCACCCAGCGCTGGGTGTACTATCCACCGGCCACCGGCAACCCGATTCCGCAGTACTTCTCGTTTAACGCGCCGGTTGGTGCGACCGCCAGCGCGCAGTGCGGCCAGATGGTCTTTACGGATCTGCACATCAGCGGTGGCGGAACGGCCCCTAAGGACACCTCTCCAGATGGTGGCACCTTCCCAACCACCTGCTCTTCGACCTCGCTGTCACCGCAAGAGAAGGCGCTCATCTTCATGCTCTTCGATCTGACCAACTGCCTGACCCCGATCGTCGGCTAAGGGCATGCGCCGCCTTCCCCCATAGCCCGGTCTACTCGTCGTCCTCGTCCGATCCAGAGTCTGACCCGGACGAGGAGCCCATCTCTACCGGGGCACCGTTTGCGATGGCCGCCAGTGGATCCTCTGCACCGCTCTGTTCCGCAACAACCCCACGCTCAGGTGTCACCAGTCGATCATCTTCACCGTTGAGCAGTGCAACGTCCGGCTGAACCTTGACCGCGACCTCCAACAGCACACGCTGCTCCATCGCCGAAGACGAGCCATCGCCTTCGTCCTCATCGTCGTCCTCAGAAGCGCAGGCCGATGACATCAGCGAAGCAAACACCACCGGCACCAGACAGAGTCGAGCAGCAGAGCAGAACGAAACCGCAAGCTGGGACAGCGACATGTTCAACCTCCTACTAGGCGAAAAGTTCAGCGATTATGCGTTCATACGCCAGCCCAGGATCACAAGGCAAGCAATGATCTGCGTGCTCTTCGCATGCCGATGTCCAAGGGATCCCAGCGTGGATAGCTAGCGGTGACCGCGAGAACCGGGTGCGTCAGCGAGCAGCAAGAATGGCAAAGACAGAGGAAGGAAATGACGGGTAGCTGAGCGAAACAGACTACTGCGCGTTGCTGAGCGAGATGTGAACTCCAGCCGTGGAACTGGCGGCGAAGTCGTCTTTCTGATCAACGCCGGTATTGAACTGGCCTACCACCACTTGCCTCGGTGCGGCCACGGTGGCACGGACACCGGTCGCCGCACCAAATCCACCAAGGCCGTTCCCACGGCAGACTCCCACTTGGTTCCCGCTGCCCGCAAACACCACGTCGAGCAGGTTGTCCTTGTCGATGTCGGCAAGCTTGATGTTGTTCCAAGTCCCTGCAATGCCATTGCTGGCAACCTGATTGAACTTACCAGCACCATTGCCCATGTAAGCGGACACGTTGTTGTTACCAACCGCGGTCAGCACAAAGTCCGGCTTGCCATCGTTGTTCAAATCACCCGCTGCCACATCGCTGAGCGCGCCCGTTGAAGGATTCGAGCTACAGTCATAGCTGGTGCCTGCATTGTTGAGACAAGACCACACGTTGGGCGTGCTGAAACTGGTGAACACAACATCGGGCCGTCCATCGTTGTTAAAGTCTGCTGAGTCCATCTGGAACGGAGTGGTCACGCCTGTAATGAAGGTCGGAGTGATTATGGTGAAGTTGCCTGCACCATTGTTTTTCAGCAGCGCCACGGCGTTGTTGGTGCGGTTCGCAACCAAGATATCAGCCTTGTTCACGCCGTCGACGTCCACCGCAACGATGCCATGTAAGCTGCTGCCCCCAACAACGGTGAAGGAATTGCGGGTTGGGAACGCACCCGCGCCGTTGTTCATCATCACGATGACAATCCCGGACGAGTGACTCACTGCCACATCGACAAAGCCATTGCCATCGAAGTCCGCTGTTGCCAGCCGAGTCGGAGCGGTCGAAGTGGCATAGTTAGTCGCCGTGAAGGTACCGGTGCCGTTGTTCATGAGAACATCCACCGAGTTGGTGGCCGGACGAGTGGCGATGATGTCCATGTCGCCGTCTTTGTCGACGTCGGCCACCGCCAGACCATCGTACGTTACGGCGTTGTTCACCACCGCGGGAGCATTGAAGCCCAGGGCTCCGTAGAAATACCGGAAACCGTTAGCCAGCGTGTAGACATGGTTGCCCGGCAGCGTAAGGACTACGTTGACCAGACCGGCCTGACCCAGCCGAGCGGGAGTCGTGGTGGTGGCAGCATTGGCGGCCGTCACGTTGGGAACACTGCCCGCCGTCCCACCAAAGGTAACCGAGGTCGCGGCCATTCCCACCGGAAAGAAGTTGGTGCCGTTGAGCGTCACCGCTGTGCCACCCGCAGTCGAACCCAGCCCGGGAGTCACGGAGGTGAAAGTGGGCGTGTTGACACAGACCTTGTTAAAGCAGGTGCTGCTCGTGCAATCCGCATCCACCAAGCAGGCCTTGGTCACGGCGCACTTGGTCGCGCAAGAGCCGCCACAGTCCACATCGGTCTCGCTGCCGTTGGTGACCATATCGGTACAGGTTGGAACCGCGCACTTGTTCCCAGTACATACACCACTCGTGCAATCAGCCGCTACGCCACAGCCTTTGTTGTCGATGCACTTGGCACAAATACCACCGCCGCAGTCGACATCGGTTTCTTTGCCATTTTTGACGAGGTCCATGCAGGTCGGGACCGCGCACTTGTTCCCCGTACAGATGCCGCTCTGACAGTCGATAGCCTGGCCGCAGGTCTTCAGATCGGCACACTTTAGGCACGACATTCCGCCGCAGTCGACGTCCGATTCGCTGCCGTTTTTGACCGTGTCGCTGCAGCTCGATGCAATGCAGGTATTCGCTGTGCAGACGTTGCTTTGGCAGTCGCCCGGCACAAGGCAGGTCTTGAGATCCGCACAGACTGTACAGGTGCCACCACCACAATCGACGTCGGTTTCCTTGGCGTTTTTCGCCAGGTCGGTGCAGGTCGGCACCGCACAGGTACCGTTGCTACAGACCAGACTCTGGCAATCCGATGGAATGGTGCACCTTGCACCATCTGCGCAAGAGGTCGAGCAGCTACCGCCACAGTCGACGTCACCTTCAAGTCCGTTCTTCACGGAATCGGTACAGGTGGGCACAGCACAGATGCCAGCGCTACAGACCCCGCTCTCACAGTCAGCGGATTGAAGACAGGCCGTGTTGTCCGAGCACTTCAGCGCGCAGGGTCCGCCGCAGTCTCGACCCACTTCGGTGCCGTTCTTGACTCCGTCAAAACAGGAGGGCGCGAGGCAGACTCCCACTACACAGACCCGACTTGAGCAGTCTTCCGCAATCCCGCAGGACTTGCTGTCTCCGCACAGGACTCCGCAGGTCATGCCGCAGTCGATGTCGCCTTCGGTTCCGTTCTTTAGGCCATCATTACAGGTCGGAGCTGTCTCACAGGAAGACAGCATGCCCACAAAACCCAATGCCAAAAATGCTAGCGAATGCTTCTTCATAAGTTCCCCCTGGCCACTACAGTCGATCATCGTCAACCAGCGAACGAACACCGATCGCTGGAGGAGATCAACTCATATTAGCGTACCAGTCATTGGGGGAGACCAGAATGCGAAACCCGCGTTCCCAGCAAGTCCGCACCATTAAGACTGCCAGGACTACTCACGAACGATCAGCATGACAGGCGACGCTTGAGAACGTAGCTCTGGCTCGTAGTATGGATAGACGGAGCCGGCAGGAACTTGAACTCGACCGGGCAGATGAGCGAGCAGCGTAATCGGATAGTGCTTCTCTTCCTTGGCACTCAGCTTGCGCAAGTAGACGGTCAGGTAACGCGGCATGATCTCATACTTTTCGATCTGTCCCCGGACCACCATCTCGTCGAGCGGCTCTCTCTCGACCGAAAAGCCGGGCGGTATTCCAATTGAAATCAGGGGCATCATGACGTCTCGCTGGGCGACCAAGTGCGCGGTCTGCACCAACTTCTGCTCTCGCTTCAGTTCCTTGGTCGAGACCTCTGTGGTGATGATGATCGGCAAGGAATCCACTCCACTGCCCACGGACGGCGGGGTGGCCAGCGCCTGCTCACGCGGAATGTAGTGGCGCGACACCAACTGATAGTCAATCAGCCCTTGCCCGGCAAACTCCAGGGTGAGCAGATGCTCTCCCGGTGGCGGTGCTGGCAGCGTCACAATCTGAAGTCCTTCTTGCTGACCAGATAGCTTGAGGGTCGTGTGTTTCACTCCATTCCAGAGCACATCGAGCGTCCCCGCGACAGGATTGTGTGCGGCTCCTTGCTGCAGAAGCAACGCCTTGAGCGCCCGAATCGTCGCCTGCGTCGAATGCCAAGTCCCAAACGAGTCCTTCGAGGCCGCTAGATAGGACAGTGGCCCCACACTGCGGCCCTGCTGAGAGCTTCGATGCAACGCGGTTGCGACCATGGCAGTGGTCTCAACGATTCCAGACTTTCCATTGCCATGGGTAGGAGTACTTGAGGACGGCTGAAAGTACAGACTACGACCATCCTGCTCAGACTTGCGGGTGTCCCACAGGCGATCCATCAGCGACCGTGCTTCCTCGGATTTTCCCACGCTGGGAACAAATCCACCACCGATCAACTCTGTCACCAGTGCCAGGGTATATGGGTCGTGACTCACCTGCTGGTTCAGCGCTCGCCGCACATACTCCTTGGCCCGGTCCATCGCAGCGTGATGGATTCCTTGTGGATCGGTGCGCTTGATACTCAACGCAACGTAGGCGGTCGTACGGAGCCGATCATCGCTGACCGCATTGATCGCGCCCTCCCGAATTCCCGACGCATCCGGCTCAAAACTACCATCAGCAGTTTGCTGAGAGAGGAGCCACCTCTGCGTCCGGGCAATCACCTTCTGATCAACCGGGAATACCTCTGAGATATCGGCAAACTCTTCGAGTCCGTAGGCCGTCAAGACCTTGTGGGCAGGCGCATTGCCAAACCATGAAAAACCTCCGCTCGGAACCTCAAACGAGAGCAGTTTCTGATAGCCGACCGTAAGGTAGTCCATCGCTTTGCGCTCGACCTCAGGCGTGCTGTGATGACTGCGACGAAGGTACTGAAGAATCAGCGCATTTGGGTAGGTCGTAGAGGATGTCTGCTCGAAACAGCCGTGAGGCATCCGCAGTAGTGAATCGAGTCCTTCCACCACATGCGCCGCAGGTGCCGGGTAAAGCTTCAGCGTCAGCTCGCTCGTACCCGGAATCACCATCGCTGGAACCGACACGGGGTGGGAAACTTGCCGAGCGGTGAGACGCTGCTGGACGCTGTGAACCCGCTCGACACCATCGGGAACTACCTCCAAGATCCGCTCAACCGCATCACTTGCTACAGTGCCACGGGCCGATAGCCGGAGTGCTTGCCGACCCACCGAACCCGCCTTGATCCGAAAGTAACGAACCCCAGCCTGTCCAGGCCCAAGCTCAATGGTTTCTACCAGTGGGCCCAGCGGTTCAAACCAGCGATCTTGTGACAAGGTCAGCGTCACCTTCTGGGCCACTTTTTGATGGTTGTAGACCGGAACGGGAACCGCTAGTTCGTCATGCTGGGTGATGATGGGCGGAAGATCGAGATCTACAAAGAAGTCCTGACTTACCGGAACCCCCATCATCAGACTTCCCAACCTGCCATCTTGAGCCACAGCCTCGGCAAGCAGCCGCCAAGTGGTGATCGAATCCGCCATCGTAATCGGAACCGTGGTTTCCCCTCTCTCATCCGTAATGATCTCTGGACGATAGAGCAGCGTCTCTGGAAAACTGCTGCGGACACTGTCCTTCTTTCCTGCCACACCGCGCATCTCCGCGCTGCCGTACGCCACACTTACGGCATGGGCCGATCGCGCTCCAAACAACGCCCCACCAGACGATCCGTAACCACAACCACACCCATAGCCAAGCTCTCCAAAGGCCTTTTGGGCCGACACCCCCACGACCACAATCTGCCCTTGGCGACCCGGACAGCTATGGTGATAGCAGAGATTGTCTGATGGATACAGATCGTCCGAGTTTCCGAACACGCCATCTGGGCCCGCCGAATACAGCACCACTTTGGACTTCAGCGGACCAATCTTGTGAACCTTCTTGCGAGTCTGGAGACGCATCGCACCACCCCACGGATCGAGCAGCATGCCATCCCCTAAGCGCTTCAGATCCTCCTCGGTCATCATGAAGCTACCATCACGCTCTTTGGCTCGCTTACCGCTTAACAACTCTGGCTCAATCTGCTTCCACAGCGCACGATACAGAGCGGTCAACTTGTCATCGAGAAGACCCTCCGCGAAGTGCTCAAACGTGGTCAGTTTGGCTGCTGTGATGAGCGTTGCTGTGGTCAGTGGCCGACGCCACGGATCACGCAGTTCGGCGACCGTTAGGAGCCCAGCCCCTCGCAGCAGTCCCGGCAGAGCTTCACGGAATCTCCACTTGGCGCGATCCCCTGGAAGTCGCTCTCCAATGGAGTTCCCTTTGGCGTACTGTACGAGAGCCTGTTCCCACTTCTTCTCTAACTTCGCAAAGGCTTGCTTTCTCTCTGCCCACGGATCGGTTTCCCAACCCGATGCCCAGGGTGGACTCGCCCCACTCAGCAGGAACTGAGCGGCACTCTGCTCCAAGTCAGACAGACCCCCTTTTTCGACCAACGCATCAATGCCGACTCCGCCAGGAGCAAGCCGTCGTAAGGCAGCCGCTTTCCGGGCAGACTCCCCAAGCGTAAAGTAGGCTCGCAACAGTCCGGGCCTGAGCGGTCGCAGCGCCAGCAGTGCTTCGTCGATCATCACGAGTCCAACTGCGGCTTGTACCCCTGCCCCGCTATCGGCATCCACGACTTTGAGACGAAGCCGAGCCGCATCGCCGGGCCGCAAAGGGCGTTCCTTTTCTCCATTCGCCAGCTCTGTCTCCGCTAACACTCGCAATCCAGACGGACGTTCTACATAGACCAGTCGTCCATCGCGCACTTGCTTCCCATCCGGAGATACCACGTACGCCAGCAGCGCGACCGTCCCCGCCATCCTCTCACTTGGTCGAACTGTTGCCACGCCCGCGCCACCATGAATGGGGACGACCAGCGTGTCTTGAAGCTGTTCATCACGAACCACATCCACAAAGCACAGTCCCTCCTTGATCGCAGGAGCGGATACCGACAAAGAGATCGCATCACCTCGCTGATAGATCGCACGATCGGCGCGAAGCAGCAGACCTCCTTCTGCTCGCACCTTGATACAGTGCTGCTCACGAATTGGTGTCCGACCCGGTAGCGTCACCTGCGCTTTGACCAGCAGCTCGCCCCTACTGCAAGCCGGATCGGGGACCGCACCGGACTCAAGCTTGGTTATCCGACGCTCCACAGTGGCAATTCCGATGGCACTGCTGCGGGCCCGAACTGCCGATGTGGAAGACCCAAATGTGACCTCGACCGGCACATCAGGAAACGGTGAACCGTCGGGACGAACCGTCAACACATGGACTCTGTTCGCGATATCAGGAATCAGCTGCCCCGCCTCCGCAACGATGTCAAGCTGCACCGGAGTCTGAGCAATCAGGATCTCGCTGTGTGTCTGTGCCCTCTGTGTGGCGTCATCCTCGACCGTCGCATCAAGCGAGAGCTTAAGACCCTCCCCCTTTGCATCGGATGGAATCTGGAGTTTCATCGCCAGGCTACCCCGTTCATCTAGCCGACCGTTTAGCGTCGACAGAGGCGTGTAGACTCCACCTCCTTGGAGGCTGGCATTCACAGTCACAGCCGCCCCCCGGACCGGCTTCCCTTGAAAATACTGTGCGTCCACGGTAAAGCGCGCTTCTGTGCCTGGCTCATAGAAACCGTGGTCGGGTGACAGTACGAGCTTCAGCTTGGGAAGAACATAGCGGGACACTTCGATCGCAAGCTCTGCTGGCTTGGCCGGAGGTGTAGTGCTGTTCGACTGCAGCTCTGCACGCACCACATAGCGTCCTAGCAGTAGCTCGTCCGCGAGCGGTAGATCGACTGAAGCGATCCCAAATGAGGACAGTGGTTGGTCGCTCTGAAAGACCACGTTCTTGCGCGGATCTTCCACGACAAATCGGATCTTTCCGGATGGTAACGGACGCCCGTCTTGAGAGCGGAGGGTCAGCGACCGTAGATGAACGACTTGTCCAGGCTGATACAGCGGCTTGTCGCTCTGTACCAGCGTGCGCGACGCAGGCATCAGCTCTACCGATTGCTCTTGCGCGCTCTCCTGATCGGCGACCCGGCTGCGGATTGACAGCTTGTACTTACCAGCAGGCCAAGTCGGCACCACAAACCGTGCATCCATGGTTCCACTGCCATCGGTGATGCCTTCGGTGAGCTTCACGGTCTTGCCGCCCCCTGTCATGCTTACCGTGACAGACACGCCACCAAGAGGTCGACTCTCGTGCTCTGCCGGAGCAGCGTGAGTGGCAATCCGCAGTGCAGCCTCAGTGCCGGGTGTCAGGAAGTTACTACCGCGAACAAATACTCCCAGTGCGCCAGGCACTTCCGTGGAGACCTGCGTATCTGATCGCGTAGGAACGGAGCAGAGAATGAGCAGCGCTGACCCGAGAGCACCAAGAAGAAGTGAGAACGAGTGATTCCGGGTTCGAAAGGACCGCACTGAATTCGACATGTCGGAGTCAGACAATCATTGGAACAATGGGTTCCGGTAAAAATGGCCCGTCCCCTAAGTCCGCAGAATCAGTTGACACAGCGGGGTCCATCAGACTTAGGGAGTGCTGGCGCACCTGACGGCTGGCTTACTCTGACAGACATCGCTCGGAAGTGGCAGCTTTGCTTGACGATCCTCAAAGAACTTCAAGACATCATCCACCGAGTTGGTCAGCGAGTGGACATGATCAGCCCCGCTGCACTGTAGATACTGAATCTTGACGCCCTGACCGCACCACTTGGCAGACACCGGATCATTGGCCGGAGGCGGCACAGTTGTATCCTTGTCGCCCGTCACGTACAGCAAAGGAACACTCGGATTCATCGCAGGTGTCATCGTTGCTGGATTGTTGTAATGCAGCCAGCAACTCCAAGGCTCATTCATCTGCCCGCGTAGCAACGTGTCGAGAAACATGGGCGTAAAGATCTTGGCAGGGTCCGTCACCGCTTTGATGGGATCGTTGTAGCTGCTGTTGCAGTAGTTCTTCAGCTCTGTGAGAGCCAGGCCGTCCCAGGGAGGCAGCAGAGCCGTCGTCAGAGCCGCACTGCTGTAGTAATCGCTCCAAGTATACGCAATCGCTTCACCTAGGTTGTAGGTAGGCGCGGTGCCAGCAAAGTTCTGTTTCGCACTTTCACGTAGATCGCTGGGCGGTGAAACCGCTGCAGCTGCTCTGATCGAAAACTCCGGTGCGTACAGAGGCTGAAGAGCGGTCACGTATTCCACCGCCTGTGCCCCTTGGGAGTGGCCCCAGACATAGACATCGTTGGTTGCGGTCACAGTCTCATGGGCAGCCACATACTTCTGCGCTGCTCGCACCGCATCCAAGGAGACGATCGCCGTCGGCTCGAGTAGCAGATAGGGGGTCACCTTGGTTGACGTTTGCCCCAGACTCCGCTGATTGAGGTAGTCCGGAAACACTGCGACGTAGCCGGCCGATGCAGCGATCAGCGAAAAGATTGTCATCGGAGCGGTCAAATCCGCAGATTTCGCGGAGGGCGCACAGCCATCGGTGTAACCAAGCGTTGGATGCAAAAACAAGAGCACAGGGAACTGCTTCCCGGTCGCTTTGGGCCACGTCACCATCGCTGTCGCATCGACGAGCTGCCCTCTATCCTGTGTCTGATATCGAATCGCCGCCGTCTGCACATCGTAGTTTACGGAGTGATGGACATTGAGCTGTGCCCCTAGAAACGCTGCGACCTCTAGACCCGAGATCACCAGCTTGAGCACAGGAAGCAGGTTCCGTGAATACTCAAGCACCGTCCCCATTCCTGCGGTGGGCTGCCACTGATACGGTGTCTGTCCGCACACCGCAGGGCTCTGCGCACTCCACGCGGGATATCCCATTGGAGACAGATCGGGATTCCCACCCCCGTCGCTACCAACCATTCCTCCGTCCGCCCCGTCTTGTCCCGTGTCAGTGGCTGAACCATCACAGGCCGACAGAATCGAACAAGCACACAGCACCGCTGGAATGAACCATCGTTTCATGAGTTCCCCCCAAGGAAATTAAGTCTCAGAAGCACACGATCCGTCGGATCGTCACAACCTTCCATCTTATCATCATCCCCTCGTTGGAAGGTCACGCCGTTCATGAGATAATGCAGCGCATGCAGGACACCAACCCGACCTCTGCTGCGGCTCAGGCGCTACTGAGCAAGCTCAAGGCTTTCTGCTTTCCGAACGGAGAGCAAGCCGGACGAATGGTTCGTGGACTCAAGAGCAGTCAGCGCGGCCGCATTCGGCCATCACCTGCTGCTCACTGGAGTCCGTTTACTGCCGAGGAATGGGTCTGCGCAACGCACAGCGAATTCGTGTGGGAAGCGGAGCTCGGCAGCGGCATCATCACCTCTGTCCACGTCACCGATGGTTATCAGGACGGACATGGCAAGGCGGTACTGCGCAAAGGACCGATTCCCTTAAAGAGTCTGAGCGGCGTGGCGTTCGACAAAGGAGAGCTTCAGCGGTATCTTGGCTACGTATTCTACTGTCCTCCGATTCTGCTGCATCATCAGACCCTGGAGTGGACAGAGGTTGGATCGCAGACCCTGCGAGTACAAGACAGGCTGGATGCGAGCGGTGCCACACTGGATATCGAACTGACCGACAGCGGAGAGCCGCTGGAGATGCGCACCATCCGACCGATGGCAGTTGGCAAGGAATCCGTAGATACCGCGTGGTCCGCTCGCAGCAGCGACTACCGAGAGATCGAAGGCATCCGAATTCCGATGAAGATGGAAGCCTCTTGGAATCCCGACAGTGGAGCGTTCACTTACGTCGAGATTGAGCTAACGTCAGTCACGCTCGTCCACTTCTAGTCAGATTGATCATCGCCAAGTGCTGGCGACGATGAGTACCAACAACAGCAGCCCCCCGATCAGCATCAGCCAGCCAAACCAGTCCGGCCGAAAGCGCTCGCGCAGTTCTCTAAGACGAGCCGCTTCTTCCTCGCTCAGCGAAGCATCCGTGCTCTCCATCGGGATGGCAGCAAGCAGCTTGCGAGCAACACCGAAGTGCCCAGCACGATGCTCGGCCAGCACACGGTTCATCTGTTCCGACAACGAACCACCAACTTGCGAGGACATCCCATCTGTGTAGAGGACTCGCGCCGCCACGTCAATGACCGTCTCTAGATCGCGACCCCCCTGCCCCAGTCTAGCTATCCCATTGACTTCAACCATTAATATCCATCACTGCGGTTTGGGAAACGACTTGTGTTACTATGTCTTAAATCGTCACATGGGAGCCTATGCTCTCTTTGAGCGGAAAATTGCCGTCTGATCGGTCGACCTACGCAATGTTATTCAGTATTTCGACCGCCCCGCTCTGAACCGATTAATGTCGATTTCTGTTGCGATATCCAGATGATGCAACGTAGGCGCAAGACAGGGGAACGATGACCGGGGTAGCACTTGATGCAGACGTCATTGCCCGCAGACTGTGGCAGGCGGCGGAACAAGACCCCTTGTCCGGTCCGCTCGTCCTTGAGCCATGGCTGGTCGGAAGCTGGAAAGACGGAAAGGCGCTCACGGCGCTGCTTGCATCCAGCCACCAAAAAGCACAGCCACCCACGAAGAGCTTGCTCACGCACGGTGTCGATTTCTACTACGATGCGGTCGCTCGGCACGCAGCGTCGGCTCGTGACCGTTCAGCGCTGCGATTCTTCGATGCCCAGCGGGGCTGGCAAAGCATTACCTACGGGGATCTCCATAGTCAGTCAAATCGCTTGGTCGTCGGCTGGCAGCGACGAGGAGTAGCTCCCGGCAGCAAGCTGGTCGTGCTCGGCGATATTGGGCCGCGCTGGCTGCTGTCCGTGATGTCAGCGCTGCGGCTCGGTGCCACCCTGTCTCTTCTGCCTTCATCCGGAATTGACTTTGCCTTGACCCGACTGCAGTTGCTTCAGCCCGACCACATCGTCTGCGAACCAGTGATGCTACCGCTGCTGCGCACTCGGCTCGACAAGGCGCTTGCGGCCAAATTGCTGTGTGAGGAGCCCATCGCGGGAATTCATCACAGTGGCTCCCATACATATCCGCCAGAAGATCCGGCGCTACTCGTGTTCAGTTCGGTCCGGGAGTTTGTCGGGAAGCCCATCCCGGTGATGGCGCAGACGGCATTTGTTGGTGCATTACGCGATGGATTGATACTGGCTCTGCGCCCTGGTGACCATGTCGCTTATCCGCTCGCCGATCTGCTCCAGCATCAACCGACCCTGATACTGTCGACGCTCACCGCTGGCGGCACTTGGGTTCACATTCCCAGCGACGAACTGCATAAGAACCCCAGGCTGCTGGGGCACAATCCCATCCGCGTTCTGGGAGTCATCGACACGGTGCGCGATCTGCTACTTAAGACGCCGACCGGACTCCTGTCTGAGCTGAAGCTCTGGCTACGAAGTCCTGAAGAACCCCAACAATTTGCTGCTTGGGACCGACTCCTAAAGCTCGCTCCGTTTGCAACCGTGCATCACCTTAACATGGTGTTCGACAGCGCAGCAGGAGGCAGTGTGCTGTTCTCAGAGCGCTCACTGAAGCGCGTTCATGGCTCTGTGTTGCCAGCGTTAGGAGTCCCATTCGAGCTGAAGTTGACCACTCCTGCTGGTCCAAGATCGCTATCGGGAAGCGGTGTTTTCGCGCCAGTGACTCAGCAACCTGGATACATGGTGTTGGCTCGCACACCGGACTCCTTTCAATACGGTGGCACCCTGGGACCACGCCGTTCGGGAAGGGTTTATCAGTCTCCAGACGTGTGTGCCCAGGCACGATCGCTGCCACAGGTAGAGGATGCGGCAGTGATTGCGGTTCCCTCTGCTGAGCAGCCAGGTCGGTGGCTGTTTGTACTGATTCTGTTTTGCGGTGGTCTGCAAGCGCTGGATGCGAATCCTGATCTGGTCACTCAGCTTCGGGACGCTATCGAAAAAAAGATTCGTGCAAACCTGGGTGCCGAGCATTTACCCGACAACATCGAGGTCTATCCGATCTCCGTTCGTCGCTTGGTGACGGCGAGCGGGCCGACGGACGTGGATTGGGTACAGAGTCAATTTGCCAGCGGGCTCTTGCAGCGTAAAGCCGAGCTTGCGCCATTCCGAACGCTCAGTGCCCTTCGGGCGGCGGCACAGCGGACCGCCATTGGGAGACTCTCTGGATCGAATGATCCGGGGGCTCCAATTTTACATGATGACAAGGACGACACCGATGCTTGATCTCTCCCTGATCGACCGTGATCTCACGGAACCGAGCGCCTCCGAATTAGAGACCACTGATGAACGGCTCGCCAAGGTCATGAGCCTTACCGCTGCGGATCACTTTACGGAAGCGGCAGAGGCCGCACAGTCCTTGTTTGAAGGAAACACCTACGATCTTCGCATCGTCGGGCCTTTTCTTTTCGGTGTGTACCTAGAACGGGGCATGGAGATCGTTCCCGAAATCTTGGGCTCCATCGTACGGATGCTATCAAGTAGCTTTGCATTCTGGGGCCCGCAGAACAAAAAGCAGCTACACGCTGACAACATGCTGAAGTGGCTATTGGCCACCATGCTGCGCGACTTCCGGCTACATGAGACGGGACAGGACGATACTTGGAAGCAGTGGAACAGCGGATCAGAGTTTACGATTGCCGAGCGGCAAGGACTCAAGGTGATCCCAGAACTTCAAGAGCGGATCGTCAATCAGCTCGGGAATGCCAAAGCGCTGCCCTACCTATTGCAGCTCGAATCCATGCTTCACAAGATGGAGTTGTCTGCACAAAGTGCCCGCCCACGTGTCGGTCGAGGGCGCGACGACTTCCTCAGCGTCAAACTAGGTGGTATCGAAGCAGCCGACAGTGAAGACAGCTCCGCTGAGTCTAGTTCCAGCGACGAAAGCAGCAGTGGAGCAGAGTCTTCGGAATCCTCCTCCGAGGCCTCCTCTGCCAAGTCTTCATCTTCCGATTCGGGCTCATCGTCATCCAATTCCTCTTCTCCTTCTACTTCGTCTACGCCATCGGCCACGTCTTCTTCAACTTCATCACCTTCTTCAGCTTCCTCATCATCCAGTTCACAAGGAGACAACGCTGACGGTGACTCGAATCGATCGACATCGTCCAGCGAATCAAGCCCGAGCAGCGACGAAACCGATTCGGAAAAACAGCAAGAAGAGGAAAAACGTCGCGCTGAGGAAGCGGAGCGGGAAAAGAAGGATCGCGAAGAGGAGGAGAGAGCCGCCCGAGACGCAGAAATCGCCGCCGTTCAGGCAGAGGAGAGTCCATCAGAAGCAGAACGTAGCGGTAAAGGTGTTCGTTCGATCAACGTCCCAGAGAACGAGCCATTCCGTCAGCTGCGCCGCAAGATGGCCGCGTTCCAAAAGCTGGTCGCCGCTGGAGAGCATGAGCGTGCTGCCATCATTGCTGCAGATCTACTCCAGATCATGGATCACTTCGATCCACGACTGTATCTGCCGACCTTGTTTCGCAAGTTCTTCCGCGTGCTGAGCTTGGTGGGTAACGACTTGACGCCGCATATGACCGAGCGAACGGACCTATCCCACAAGGCACTCCTTCAGCTCTATCAAGTCGACCTTGATTACTTTGTGCGCGGTGCATCGGGCAAGAAAAAGTAGTCCTATCGACATGGTGCCAAAGAACTAGTCTATGGCTGAGCCTCCTCGCGATAAGAAGCCGCCGCCGAATCTCAAACCGGCACTCCCACCGAGCGCAGCCAAACCGCCAGTGCCACCGGTCGGCGTCAAGGCAGCTCAGGCCCAAGGACTCCCATCCCTGGCCGAGTTGAGCGCTGAGGCTTTGCCCTTGGTGATGATCGATCTGGGTCCGTCCAGTGGTCCCAAACTACACGAGGAGCAGACACTGATTCTGCCTGCAAAACTGGCGGGCCCCCGTCCAGAGAAGGCGCTCCGACAGATGGGAGCAGCGCCAGTACTCCCAACCAAGTCCGCCGCTCCCCCTGTTGATCTGGGCGAAGCCACGTTGATCTTGCAACGCGACGACAAGCCCAAACAAAGTGCACCGCCAGCCACATCAGCGCGTCCGACTGCTGCGGTCAAAGCCACTGCATCTCCCCGCATTCCTAACGCTGCAGCAGCTACGATTCCAGCTCCTGTGCCGGCCCCTGGTGCAGCAGCGATGAAGGCTCCCATACTAGGTGCGCCGCCCACGGCTGGATCAACGGCAACTGCGGTTCCCAATGTGACGCCCCATCCGGTGCCAGCGCTGCCTGCTGTTCCGGCACCAGTTCCAGCCGCCAAGACACTCCAACCGGCCAAGCCATCGGCAGCAGTTGGTGCACAACCTGCTCCGGTTGACACAGCAGCGATCACAAAGTTCACAGCCCCTCCGCAGCTTCTGTCGGTTGAGACACGCAAGCCCGTACTTCCACAACCGCCGGCCAAGGGGCCCCCAAAAGTATCTGCAGTGGTTGCGGCATCACCTCAACCACCCCCAAAAAAGCCCATTCAACAGCGCATCCGCGAGCTGATTCATCGCTTTGATGTCCCCGCGTTGCTCGATGCGCTGCACAGCATGGGCTACCAGGATGATCAGATCGAGTTCATGAGCAATCCCGTCCTGTCGCACCAAGCAGCGCTGCTGGAAGACATCGAGTTTCTCGAAGATCCGCCGCGTGTACTTATCCTAACCAACTTAGGATTACTGAGCGGTCAAGGGCCCATTCCCTCGTACTTTTATCAGCTTCTGTCCGAGCAGCGTGACACCTCGATGACCGAGTTTCTGTGGTTCTTCGATAACGCACTGCTCAGGCAGCGATTCGGCGGTCTATTTCCGGAACGAGATACTGCCATCGTACCCGACTGGGGAGAAGTCAAACGGCTTCAGCTCGCCCTGTTACAACTTGGTGCCCCTGTGGGGATGCACTGGTTATTCCGTCAGGTCTATCCAGAGCTTCCGATCTCGGTACAACGCTCGGTGCAGAAGCGGAGAGTACGAACTGAAGGCGTACGCATGGGCGAAGCAGAGCTGGGCAGCGGCTGTGCGTTCGGTGGATTCACCCAAGTGCCGGTGGGAGGCATCGATGTCCGGCTGCTCTGCGAAGAGTGGAATACGCCGACCGGAAAACCCTGGGCCCATGAGGCAGAGCAACGGCTGCGGCGACTTGTCATGCCCGCTCTCGAAAGTGGCGACCTATTCCTTACGGTGACACTGGTCTTCCTCGACCGTCAGTCCTTCGCGAAGCTCGCTCCACAGCACTTTCTTGGCTATGAGCCGATCGCAGCTCCACCAAGTGAAGACCTAACAGCTCCGGTGCAGCAAGTGCTGCTGTTCCAGGGCGAGGTCGGTCACAACCCCCATTAGAGGATTCCTTTCATGTTCCAACGCCTTATCCCAGGAACTGCCAATTGTCGAGGGTGGGCCATCCGAAGTCAGCATGCGCAAAATCCACAACAGGAAACCGCAGATAGCTTGCCACTGTGCGTTGGGAGCATGAATCTTCGCATCCGGAACACTCCTTTGGCTCTTAGGGTAGAAATTCCCAATCAGATTCAACGCTCCACGCAGGCCATTGACGAATGATACAAAAGCTGACACTTACAAAAGGAGTGTAGTTGGCGCGTCGCAGCGGCGCGTCGATGTAAGAGCAAGAGCGTGCAATTTTTCGGAGCGCTGCCAGCAACGCATGCTCGCAGTTTGTCATAAGGAGTTGTGCATCGTGGCGATTCAAGATGAGATTCCCAAGTCCCGGCTTACGCTCACGTATCGGACGACGATCAACGGCGCGATGCAGGATGTTTCGCTGCCATTTCGAATCCTCGTGCTTGCTGATTTTTCTCTGGGTACCTCGACCGATCGCAAGCTCGATCTGGCCGAGCGCAAGCTGCGTCCGCTGACTGGTCGTAACCTTGATCCACTGATCAAGGACATGAAGATGCGGTTGCGAACGACGGTGCAAAACTGCATCGACCCGGACAATGCTGAGTCAGTCGATGTAGACATTCCGATCGACGGGATGAAGTCTTTTTCTCCGGACCAGATCGCGTATAACATCCTTGCCGATGGGAAATCTGTAGGCATTTCCCTGCTTCCGACGGAAGTCGCCAGGGAATGGTCCCGCTCGCGCTTCCCAACCTGCTCAACAGCCTATCTGCACTGCAATTGATATCGTTCAAAATCGCCAAGCCTGTTCAAGGACGATAGGATTCTGCACATGTCAGGGCTTCGCAACACTCGATGGGTCGATTGGGCTGTCTGCTTCGGCATATTCGTACTTGGGTTGTTCATCCTAGCAGTGGGTGAGTTCTCCCGCAGACACGGCACGACCCCAGAGTCTGAACTCCTCAGCTTCACGGGCCGAGCGACCCACGCAACCCAATCGCGAAGCAACGAACTGACCTATCTTCGCTTCACGCTCGATGGACAAACGGTGGACTATGCCAGCGATCAGCGAGGATTTAGCAAGGTAGTCGATGCCATTCGTGAAGGAATTCCGATGAAGATCGGAGTGTCCCACAAGCGAGAGACCCTGCTTAAAAGAACGGGCTGGGTGCCTCTGTACACGCTCTCGATCGGCGATGAGCAACTGCTGACCTATCACGAAACGGTCAGCAAAGGGTATCGCGCCTCGAAGGCCCCGCATATCCTGTCCCTCTTCCTACTGACCATCGGAGGCTGGGGGTTGCTGAAGTGCTTCCGAAACAGGAATCGAATTTTCGAACCCATTTCCCCGCAACAGCTTGCGGCCAGGTGGAACGATCCCAAGCGAATTCGAGCAGCAACGATCCTATTTTCGGTAGCGGTGTATGGTGCGACCCTCAGTGCCATCCTGCATCCCGATTCGATGTCTACTTCCCGCGCCGCATTTGGTGAAAGTCCTTTCGGCCTGCCGCTTCGGCTCTTCCTGGTGTTGCTATTCACAGCGCTACTGCTTCCCCTCCCGATTGCGGCGTGGCATTCCTTTCGGATCATCTTTCGGAGTGCTTCCGAAGGCGGAGGTTTCGGCAAAGGAGACATCCTACAGGCGCTGTGGCGCATTCCGTTACGACACCAAGACCTGAAACATTCCCGTTTCGTATCATTGGCGGTCGCGGCGTTCTATCTTGCGCTGATGGTCGCGTGGATCTGGTACGCCGATTCCCACGGATTCTGAGCCTTCGATTCTGCTACACCGCCATAATACCGATTCTCATCCAGCCGCGATTCCAGATTCCAGCGGCTCACAGGGAGTCTGCGGGCAGAGCCCCAAGAATTCCTGGAACGAGGATAGCTCCTGCTTAAGTCCTCTGCGAAAGGCCACTTCCTGGGGACGATGGCCAACGAAGCGAAGCTCTGCATCCAGAGTTCCCTCGCGCACCGATAGATTGGCAGCACCGATGACCTGGTCACGATACAGCAGTGGCAGAGCGTAGTAGCCAAGTTTACGCTTCCCAACCGGAGTGTACGCCTCAAAGCGATACTCCCAGTTCCACAGCAGCGCGAATCGTCGTCGGTCCCATACCACCGGATCAAACGGTGCCAGTAGCCGCACTCGATCCTCAGCGCCCTGTGCAGCAAGCAGCTCCGCTGTCTCGTCGTAAAACCAAATCCAGTCCTCCGAATCGATACGTTCACGACGCAACTCACCGCTTACCAACAGTCGCTCGATCGCATCTTTGGTAGTCACTGTGACAGGTCCGCGCACCGCTCCCAGGACCTGACGAAGACTCCGCAGCGGCATCGGTGAATACAGGCCCACGATCAGCCGACAGAGTCCCTCGGCTCGCTTGTGATCCGGCAGCGGCCGCTGTCGACCCTGCCGATCCGCGCACTCGTAGACTCTCTGTCCGGACTCACGTCGCGCAATGCGCAGCACCCCTTGCAAGTGGAGTGCTTCGAGCATCATCGTGGTTTGAGAAGACCGGCCTCCCCAGCCGTTTTCGCAGGTATCGCTGCCGAACTCCTTTTCGACCGTACGAGGATGGACCGTGCCTTGCTCTTGAACGAACCGCAGCACCGACTTTCGCAAAGACGCATGGGCATCCAAAAATTGCTGCCAGTGTCCGCCAAGGGGTCGGGGATGTAGCAGTTGACGGTGCTGGCTCGGAAGAAATCCATAGACATGCAGGACGTCTTCAGATAGTGGCAGTCGAGGGTACTGCTGCTCCAGATCCCCAGCCCGATAGCCCTGCACCCGTTGACGCAAAATCAAGTCCTGAGCACGTGCAGGTGCCCGAATCGGATCAGCTTGTACAAACCCGAGTTCGGACACCGCCTTGATGATGGAATCACACGACTTCAGCGAGCGTGTCGTCGCGAAACTCCGTAGGGAATGAATCGTCGGAATCCCCATGGCTTGCACCCACTAATTTAAGACTGTGCCTTTGCGATGTGGGAACGCTCCGGTCACACCGGAGACTGCGAGAAGAGCCTGAGCAAACTCAAGCAGCAGATTGGGCGAAGGGACTCCGCTCTCATCATAGATCATCAGCTCGAAGGCAAGCGCCTCAGGTGGCAGATCCAGCGTGCGTGTCTCATCCAGCCGCAGATCCCACATCAAGGGCGGTTCCTGCCGGGCCACTTCGCTAAGCGCTGCAGCCAGTGTCTTAAGTGCGGGTATGTCATCAAAGGTCAATCCCAAAATTGCGCAATCATCACCGCGCTCGGGATGTCCTTGGCACGCCGCCATCGTCATCACCCCGGCAAACAGGTGCATGATCTCGACGAGAGGCTGCACTCCCTCATCGATCTCTGGATCTGTCCCAAACGCCTCTCGTTCCGCGCTGAGCCAGTTCGCTGAATAGAACGTACTCACGAGCTTTTCAGTTTCGACGGGCTGGGACTTGGTGCCCCACGTCAGGTACGTCGTCCCATCCTGCCGCTGCCACACTTCCCATCGTCGTAGCTTCTGACCAGAAGTCTTGTCCATGTTGGTTCGTCTCTTGTACCGCGTTCAGTGCCGCTACGGTCCGTCATCTTGGCTGCAAGTACCAGAGGAATCTACTAGCGACATCTACTCCCTGGTATTCATGGTCTGCACACAGTGGGAAAGTGGAGATTGCCGTTTCCCTCGATGCCGTAGGACGACGCTCTTTACGGTGAAAAGAGTCATATTGCCTGCTTGATTCTGACTCGGCACCCATCTAGCATCGATCATGAATAATGCGATCGAGTGTCCAATGGCACCGAACTCCAATTGCCTGGAGGTGAGTCTGTGAAAGTCACTGACATCGACTTAAGGAGGATGCTCTCGTTTGAGCCTGATTCAGGGCGACTTCTCCTAGGCAAGGAGCGCTACTTACTTTTCCGGCAAGAGGCCTTCGCCATGCTCCGGAAAGTACTCATGGATCAGCTCGGCCCCCAACTGTTTCGCTCGATCCTAAGCCAATTTGGCTATCGCTGCGGCTACGGTGACCATGCCGCGCTGAACAAGGACTTCGAGTGGGATAGCGAGCTTGACCGCATGGGAGCGGGACCGGTGATGCACACCTGGGAAGGCATCGTCCGCGCCGATCCGACGTTCCTAGAATTTGACCGCTCACGAGGCCACTTCCACATGAAGGGAACGTGGAAGAACTCGTATGAAGCAGAGATTCATCTGCAGCAGTTTGGACCCAGTCAAACGTCGGTCTGTCACACACTCACCGGCTATGCATCAGGTTGGTGTTCCGCCTTCATTGGCTTCGATGTGGTCGCCATCGAACCGACCTGTATCGCACGCGGTGACAGCATCTGCACTTTCCACATTCAGCCGCCATCGAGATGGGGTCCAGAAGCCACCCCCTGGAAGGACTCGCTCAACACCACGGACTATTCATTGTCCAAGGAGCTTGAGCTAAAGATCGCAACCATTGAGCACCAAGCCCAAGCCATTCGAGAACTCGCGACACCTGTCATCGAAATTTGGGATGACATTTTGGCGCTGCCGATCGTTGGACAGCTCGACTCTGGACGCGGCTCGGATCTCCTCCAAAGCACGCTCTCTGCAATTACGAATCACAACGCGAAGTGTGTGATTTTGGACATCACCGGAGTCGAGCAAGTTGACACAGGTACCGCAGGACAGATTGTCAAAGTAGTGCGCGCCGCAGAGTTACTGGGAACACGCTGTGTGCTAACGGGAGTACGATCTCAGGTGGCACATACCCTGGTTGGTCTGGGCATTGAACTCGGTGGTGTTCGAACGCTCCGCACGCTCAAAGACGGACTCCGCGACTGCATGAAATTCTTGCAGAAAAGCCAAACCTAGCCGCCTTCCTGTCTCATCGCCAGGCTCCCGAACTATCCGCTTCCCCCCCACTGCCCAACAACCGATCCAGAGACAATTCCTCGACGGAAGGCAGTCATTGAAGGTTTTCGCGTACAACATCCCGAAAGTGCGGGCCCTCCTTATGCTCAAGCAACTACTTCTTGAGACGCAGGCCAGCATCGATAACCGCAAAGAAATGCGCAAAATTGTTCAGGAATTGTACAGCAAGCCGGAATCCGTTCAGGAACTAGCAGGCAAGCTAGATGACTTCCAGGGACTGCGGCTACCAGCGAAGAGCCAGTCGAGCACCGGCAATCCGACGAGCGGGAACTAAGGGAGAAGCGCCATGGCCAATGACAAGACGACCACTGAGGACATTGTTTCACGCCTTCTCTCTAGTATGCGGATTGAACACAGTGAGAGCACGCACACGGCTCTCATCAAACCGGGCCTTGAGCCAGCCAGCGACCCCGAGAAGATCTCGGCAGAGGACCGATTCCTATCCGGGCTTGCTGCGCTGGTTCTCAACGTCGACAGCAACAACGGTCGCTTCGACAAGGGCAAGGTTCTTGAGACCGTAGCGAAAATCGACAAGATTGTGCAGGAGCAGGTTAACGCCGTGCTGCACGATCCGGTGTTCCAGCAGATGGAAAGCACCTGGCGCGGGCTCGAAGATCTGGCAAGCAACGTCAACTTCAAGGCCGATATTGCCATCGACATGCTCGACGTCACCAAAGAAGAAATCTTTGAGGACTTCGAAAACAACTCGAGCGACATCTTCGGAGCCGCGCTGTTCGACAAGGTCTATGTGGCGGAGTACGACCAGTACTCGCACGCGGACTCATTGTGCCAACAGATCAAGGGGTTGGAGCTTCGCGGGAATGATCAAGGAATGGCGCGGCGCTAGCGGAAAACCCTACCGTGATCCGGCCCGGCTTGTTTCCTCTGCTGGGCCACTCGATCACAGGCCGTTTGATCACCGAAGGCTGCGCCACCATCAAGTCCCGTGCACTGGCTTCATCGATGATGCTCTGTCGCACACTGTCCGAAAGCTTGCGCCAAGTCTGTCCCTGTCGATTTAGCAGAGACTCCCAACCCACTTCCTTGCACCAGACAGCTAGTCGATCGAGCGGCACACCGGACTTCTTGAAATCGTGGAACGTGTACTCTAGCTTTTGGTCCGATAGCCATGTCCTCGCTCGCTTTACCGTGTCACAGTTCGGGATTCCGTAGACCTTCATACTCATCCTCTGTTTACCGTGTGGATACCTGGATTGGTGTTACTGAGCCCAGTTTGATTCCAACCAATCGAGCGAAACCGGGGCCTGACGCAGCGTGACATCAAGCTGATGAATGGCATTTGTGGCACCGACTGCCGGCTCGGCACTACCGTAGGCTCGGGCATACAGAACCCACGCCGATAATTGGAAGTGGTGAAGCAGTGCCGCAAACCGGTGGCCCCCAAACGACTCCAACGCCGCCTGTGCCGACTTCGCATCTGCGCACTGAAACAGCGCCATCGTTACATCCAGAAGCAGCGCACGCAGATCCTCGAACGCTCGCTCTGGATCACGGACTACGTCATCCATCATCACCGAAAACGAGTCACTCGACAAACCCGCTTGCTCTGCGGCCTCCGCCATGATCGGAACCTGGCTGGTCACGAAGTCAGAGTCCGGAGCATTGCCAAGCAGTCTCCCCACCAAATACAGATCAAAGGCGCTCGCGATCGACTCCGCAAAGAAGAGCGCGGCCGCCGACTTGGCACCTGCTGCACCAACGAGTTTTGCGAGCTGAGTGGACACCACATGATGCCACGCCACATGAGCCACCACATCCGCAGCCAGATGTCGATCACAGAGTATGTCGGCCCCCTGATCCGCATTCCAATAGGTCAGGTTTAGAAACACCGTGCGATCCCAGCTTGCGACCTCTCCATCGGCGGGAATCAGAAAACGATGGCCAGAGCGGCGCAGCAATTTCTTGAGACGTCCGTAGAGCGCAACATGTGAAAAGGAGTCTTCATCCTCAATGGTCAGGTCGTCTAAAGAAACGCTCGCAAGTGGCATCGCGGCAACATACGCCATAAGGTGAGTCTGTTGCTACGAACAATCTCGAAATTGCGCGCAGCAGCTCCCAATTGAAGCAGACTCGACCAATTCCCCGGATGAATCCAACGAGCAGGGAATGCTCTGCTCGATTTCACCGACGGAGTAGGAGTACGACCAGTACGGCGGCCGCCCCTTCGGAATGATCCTTGGCAACTATGATTTCAAGCATACGCCGGGTGATCTGTTCTGGCTGCGCAGCATGGGCAAGGTCGCCAATGCCAGCCACTCGCCGTTTATTGCCAGTGTTCATCCGCAGTTCTTTGGCTGCCAGACCGCTGACGAAGTCGAAGCGATCAAGAACCTTGAGGGTCTGCTAAGCCATCCCAAGTACGGTGCGTGGAATACCTTCCGAGACTCGGATGAGGCCTGCTACATCGGCCTGACGTTCCCACGGTTTATTCTGCGTAAGCCCTGGCATCCCGAAACCAATCCAGTTCCCAACATGAACTTCAAGGAGGAAGCAAACGGGGAAAGTGACAAATACCTGTGGGGAAATGCGGCCTGGCTGTTCGCTCGCAACTGCGCTCGTTCGTTCGCGCAGAGCGGCTGGTGCCAGTACATCCGTGGCCCCAAGGGAGGAGGAATCATCACCGGTCTGCCCGTGGACACATTCAACGTCCGTGGTCAGGAGGAGATGAAAGTTCCCGTCGAGATTACCATCCCGGATTATCGTGAATTTGAGTTCGCCAAGTGCGGCTTTGTGCCCCTTGTGTATCGCAAGTCCAGTGCGGACGCGACCTTCTTTTCGGCTCAATCAGTCAAGCTCCCGCGTAAGCTCAAGGATCACAAAGATGCCGAGAACGCGCAGCTTGTCTGCAACCTCTCCTACACCCTGTCTATCACCCGCATCGCCCACTACGTCAAGAGCATCATGCGTGACAACATCGGCAGCACGGCAGATGGTCCCTATATCCAGAAGTCTCTGAACGGCTGGATTAGCAACTTCGTGACCACCACCGTGAATCCTGATGACTTGACGCTGCGCGCGTTCCCCTTCAAGGCAGCAGAGGTCAAGGTCGAGCCCAAACCCGGTCAAATCGGCTGGTACAAGTGCGAGATCTCGGTGCTGCCACACTTGCAGTTTGAAGGAATGGACGTCGAGCTGCGGCTAGAGTCGCGACTCGGATAATTTTGCAAGATCGGCAGGGAGGACTCGCTCCCTCCGATTGAGAAGTGGGCTGGCGATGAGACAAGAGCGGAGCATCGACTAGGACACGATGTTCCGCCAGGTAATATCGTTCCTGTCGAGAAATTGCGATGGAACTTCCCGTTTGCCAAGTGAGAACTCGCGGGAACTGTTTGCGATTCCATTTTCTTCGAAAACACCCTCGCCTGGTCCCATCGCTTGCAACAGGGTTCAGAATACTCTCTACAGCAAGCCGGCGGGGAGCGGCTAGGAGTCCCATCATCGTAGGATCGCTTCGTTGGGAACCCTCTGGGACTGCAGGAGAGTGCTCTCTGTACAGTTGGCGCGAATGCTCCAGGGCTGTTCTAGGCTGCGCTGGCGAGCATTGGCTGCGCAGTCCCGACAATTTTTTCTAGGCTCATAACAGGAAGCAGCGCAAGGAAGTCCCTCTTCTTCCACGGCTGCACGGGCCTTGGCTACCAAGCCTCCGAGGTGGCGCGTCCAATCACTTCTTTTGGCGTGTCCAGCAATTCCGAAAAAGTACAGGAGGTGGAGAATGGTTTGCAGCCTACCCGCATGCTTCAACCTGAGGAGAGACCATGACAGAGTCACCCGAATCGCCTCGAAGTCCTTCGTCCAGCCGTCGTGCCACGCGAATCTTGAAGCTCATCCCTGTTGTCGCTTCGGTTCTATCCGCCTGTGGAGACAGCATCGGCCCTCCTGTGGACACGGCGGCGGCAGTCCGTACCACGGGCTGGGGAAACAACGTCATGATCACATTCGGAGATGGCAACTTCCGCTTCCGATCCAATGGCATTCCCAATCACGCACTACAGGCGGAGTACGTGATGCCGGACGACTTCAGCCCCTGTGTCCCGCACCCAACAACCGCTTGCACGCACGTCGAGCCCGTTTCCACAGCGGTCCAGACCAACTCACTAGACTACACAATTCCGGCCATGCCACAGAAGGTCACGCAGACATTCTCGCTGCCGTTCGGTGCGATGGGAGTGATCATCTCAGGATCCCCGGTCTATAACCCTTACGAAGGAGATGGATCGACGGTCGCAATGAACGCGAATTTCACCATTCCCAACAAGCAAGGGATGCAGGTCGCTTTCATGGACTCCTGTAACGGACATCCATCGCCGCATCCTGCGGAACAATACCATTATCATGGGCTGCCAACCTGCGTGACTTCGCAGATCGATCAGCCGAACGGACCCTCACACATCATCGGCTACGGGTTCGATGGCTTCCCAGTCTACGGCGATCGCGACATCAAGGGACAGCCGATCAATCCTCAGACGCTCGACGAGTGTAATGGGATCGAGAGTCCGACGCCTGAGTTCCCGAACGGGATCTACCACTACGTCCTGCTCGACGTACCCACCGCGCAGTCCACGATCCGTTGTCTGCATGGCAAGCTGAGCTTCCCGCTGCCCGGTTCCTAGTCTCCCCGCCATCGATTGTGCGGTTGACCACTCTGCCAAGTCGGTGCAACCGACACCCGAGCAGCCGTTATCATTCAGGAAGTTTGTGGTCGTTCGATCGATCGGCAGGGCCAGGTGGTCCGACGCCACTGGTTTGAAGCCATCAGCGAGCTGAGACTGAGCCTCCGACTGGACAGCGTCCTCGACACCGAGCCATGCTGATTGAAATGGGAATGGCCAGTGGCTAACATAGGAAGCACTATGGTCTGTGAGCCGGTGCAGATCGGTCCCTATCGGCTTGTCCGCAAGCTCGGTCAGGGCGGCATGGGAGAGGTGTTTGAGGCGATCCACGAGTCGCTTGCCCGTCGGGTTGCGCTCAAGCGGATGTTGCCTCGGTTTGCCCATGATTCTCGCGCAAACCGCCGTTTCATAAAGGAAGCCCGGGCGGTCAATTTGATCGGTCACCCGGGGTTGGTCCAGGTTTCAGACTTCTGTGTTCTGCCGGATGGTAGTCCATACCTGGTCATGGAGTATTTGCAGGGCGAGACGCTCGCTGAGCGCTTGCGCGACCTGTCGCGGCCCCTATCGCTGCAGCAAGTCGTGCATATCTGCTGGCAACTGTCATCCATTCTCTCAGCAACCCACGCAAAGGGAATCGTTCACAGGGACCTAAAGCCCGAGAACGTGATGTTGGTTTGTGATCCGTTGGTGTCGATTGGACTGCGGGTGAAGTTGCTCGACTTTGGAATCGCCCGTTTTGAGACGCCGACGGAGACTCTCACGACCGAACAGGGAATGTTGGGAACTCCGATGTATATGTCGCCTGAACAGTGCCGCGGAACCGGTTCTGTTGGCACTGCGAGCGATGTGTACTCATTTGGGGTACTACTCTATAGACTGCTGGCTGGTCATCCTCCGTTTCAATCTGCTGGCATCGGAGAGTTGGTGGTGATGCACATGCTACGGTCACCACCTCCGATACCCTCGATATTTCCTGCGCTTCCGGATTCTCTCCGTGAGCTTGTGATGCGAATGCTGGCCAAGGAACAATCGGAGCGTCCATCCATCGAGGAAATCGAGATGACGCTGGAGGGTCTTGTCACCCAGCATAGCGCAGTAGCCACAGCCGAAGCGAAACCGCTCGTGGGAATGGCACGTAAGTCGCTCTCCGAACCACCACTTAGCGGGTCCTTGGCTGATCCGCTTGGCAGTGACATCGAGCCGGAAGAGCCGGAACGACCAAGAGAGCCAGGTTCTTCCATTGAGCACCTGTCTTCTCAATCAGTTCAGAGATCACAGACTGACCCGGACCGAGATGAAGAGGGTCTGTCTGACCGGCACCTCGGTGCGATGAGAGCCCAATGGACAAGACGGCTAGTGTTGGGAGTTTCCTTTGCGCTATCCATCGCTGCGATGCTGCTCACGGTGTGGTGGTCTCACGTTCGTGTGCGCAGTACGACAGCAGGCGCACTAGAGCCTGTGATCGAACGCCCGGCAGATGGGACGTTGTCTGTGGTGCGCGGCTTGACCTATTCCTCTCAACCCAACGCAAGCGAACCAACCTCAGCACCGCTCGTGCCTGCTCCCGCGAAGGAACAGAAGGGCACATCTTCGCACGAGCAGAGCACGGTGACGTCCCACACTGTGTCGAGCAGTGCGGTAGGAAGAGTGCATCAGCCAGTGAACTCCCATCGCTCGCTTGCTAAGCCAGACGTCGCAGCGTCCGGCCAAGCGGCAAGGAAAACTGCAGAGCCTGCTCGGAATCCACAATTGACCACAGTGCCCACACGCCAAATCCCACCATCACCTGTAGCGGATTCCGACTCCCATGGCACGGTTCCTTTCCTCGTTATCGACTAGATCGCGCTCCGTCAGCTCGGTGCTCTGCCTCGTGGCTACGCTGGCAAGTCGGCCGAGTCACGCAGACAGTTCACGGCCTTCGAAAACCACAGCATCTCCCGCCATTCCACAGACAGAGGTGTCAACCACAGAGACTCCTGTTGTGAGTGCTACAGAGAGCCCCGCTGATAGCATGGCAGCGCTTCTCAACGCCTGTCACCAGAGCATCGACTGTCGTGGCCATCTGGATCGTGCAGAGCGATTCTTTGCAGAGAGCCGTCATCTGGCAGCCATCGAGGAATACCTTGCTGCGTACAGGCTCTCTCCGTATCCGCTACTGCTCTACAATGTGGCACGGCTCCATCACAAGCTGGGGCAATTGGCCGAGGCCGAGGCGTTCTATCAACGCTACCTCGATTCTGGCCACCCCGAACGCGCTGAGCGCGCCCGTCAGTTCCTTATCAATGCCCGCGAGCAATTGCCAAAGCCGGAGCAACAAAAGGAATCGTCCCCTTCGCCCCCCGCTCAGGCGGACGTGCCGATCGCCACGGTGACAGCGCCACCGACAGCATCGGTGCTCCGAGTGGTTCCTGTGCCGATGTATAAAAAGTGGTGGTTCTGGTCCGTCATGGGATTCACCGTGACCGGGGCTGCGACGACCGTAGGACTCCTTCTCGCTGCGCGAAGCCCAGATGTGACAGGACTTCCTGCGATGACCTTTGCGTTTGGGAATTAAGCTGAAGTCTTCACAGAGAGCCAATTGGTGAGAATGAATTTTCGCAGGTCTGATCTACTTAAGGAAGTTTAACCATGACGTATGGGAAATTGCTCTGCGCTGCTTCGCTCCTGCTCGCTACGTGCGGCAGTAGACCAACTGGGGTGCTGGTTGATATTGGCTCCTGGCCCGAGGGAGCTGTCTTATTGCAGGTTGCTGGCACGCTGAACGGAACCCCAAGCGTTACACCGCTCAACTACCCAACCGGAACGACGAAGTTTGTGGTCTATGTGCCGGAAGGCAAGAGTGGACTGCTTGCCTTGGCCATGACCGCGTTGGATGGAAACGGCTGTCCACGCGCCAGTGCCGATGCACAGATAGAAGTCAATAGTGGGCTGCGGGCAATCGTGCAGGCCGAGGTGGGACTGACGCCGGCCAAAGCACCGTACTGTCCGGCACCACAGATTCAGGAGTTTACGCCCGCGCTAGGACCAACCGCTGGAGGCGACGCTTTCACTCTGCATGGCCAGCACATCCTGCCGGGAGCGACGGTGACAATTGCAGGAATCCCAGTTCCTGATTTGACGATGGCCTCACCCACAACGTTGTCTGGCAGCATTCCCGAAGCAGATTCTGCGTTCGGTTTCGTACCCGTCGTGCTGCGCAACCCAGATGGGCAGACTGCAATCCGTAGTGACCTGTACGCCTACTACTCAAGTCGGCTCCGATTCCCAAACGTAACGTCATTTTCGACCGGCAAGAATCCGACCGCCGTTGTGGCCGGAGACTGGAACGGCGATCATCAAATGGATCTGGCGGTCTCGAACGGAGAGAGCAGCGTAAGCGTTCTAATCGGAGATGGACAGGGAGGATTCGGCCCAGCAACGAACATAGTCTTTGGTTCAAATCTGGCCTCGATTGCGGCGGGAGACTTCAACAACGACAAGAAGCCCGACCTTGTCGTGATCTCTTACGGAAGCAACAGCGCCAAACTCCTGCTAAACGATGGGAAGGGGCGATTTACTCCTGGGAGCGACATCCTTGAGCAACTTGGGATTCCTGGAAAGTTGACGGTGGCGGACGTCAACGCTGACAACCTTCTGGATCTGGTCGTACCCTGCTCCTATACGAGCACCGTGAACGTCTTGTTAGGTACCGGTCTGGGCAGCTTCAGCGCTTCCGGCGCGTTCGCCGCGATGTCAAACCCGCATGCATCGGCGGTTGGTGACTTCGACGGCGATAGCAGAATGGACATCGCAGTCGCCAACGCCGCTTCCGGCAACCTGAGCATACTGTTGGGAAATGGGCAGGGACAGTTCAGCGCCGCACCGGTTCCACTCGTCACCGTTGGGAACACACCAGCCTCAGCGATGGCCGGTGACGTCAACGAAGATCGGAAGCTCGATCTGGTCGTGGTCAACACCGCAGACAGCAGTGTCAGCGTACTGCTCGGCGATGGTTCCGGGGGCTTTGCTTCGGCCAAGCACTATGCCGCTGGGAATACTCCCCACGCAGTGGTACTTGCGGATATGAACGGCGATCGGCACCTTGACTTGGCGATTCCCAGTAGCGGAGATAACACGGTGCGCGTACTGCTCGGCGACGGCACAGGGCGATTCGGACAGGCAGTCAGCGTGCCCACAGGAAGCAATCCACGGGCACTTGCAGTGGCGGACGTCTACTCTAATTATCAATTGGCTCCTAACGCCCACATTTGGCGAGCGAGTGATAGGTCATGAGGAGTGCGAGCAGAGTTCACAACGGAGTCCCGAACAGAGAGCAAGAAGGACATTACGGATCGGAAAGATCGCAGCGCAGAGTGGTGGGGTACGTGCGGGCTTCTACGGACATGCAAGCGACCGAAGGGCGCTGTCTCTGGAAGCGCAACAACGCTTCAGCGCTCGGCGGACATTCTGGGGGTGCTGAAGTTTGATCGGCTGTCGCGGTCGATCAAACACTTCTGCGAGAAGTGCGAAACGTACTTCAAAGATGGCACGAAGGAACTCGTTGCGATTCGGGAATCGATCCGGATTGGCTCGTCGCTGGGGCGGACGCTGGTGGGAATCCTGCTCGTGTTCGCGCAGATGGAACGGGAAGCGACAGGGTGCGGACTCGTGAGGTCATCAACCATATTAGGAAGAGTGGAGATTACTTTGGGAAGGTGCCGTATGGGAAGCGGAAGATTCCGGCCCACGACAATCCACGGATGAAGCATTTCGTTGCTGAGTCACATCATGATGCGGACAAAGATGGAGTGGAGGCATGAGCAGGAATGTCCGAGGGAGCCGTTCGAAAAACCTCCATTGCCGACGCTGGCGAAGCTGATTGAGAGGCGGAGTAGAGGACGCCGAGGGGGAAGGACCAACCGACACCTGGCCGAGCATGTTGTTGCTGTCTGTCGAGCCTCAGCGCATGCTAACGACTCAAAGCCATTTTCCTGTAGACGGACCCAACGCTTGCAGCGTCACCGGGGGCGTGGGCGATAATGCGAGACCCGACCAAGCACCGAGGAAGAACATGTCCCGAGAGGCAGAGACACATGGAAGCCTGAGCATCGATCGCGAGCGACTCCCTCCGAGGCTCGCAGAGCACGTACAGACGATCGAGAAGCTCCTAAAGAAACCCCTGCCGGAGCACTTCACCGCGTTCTACTCGACGAGCGATGGCCTGACGTACTCGGCGTCACGCGGAGGCAGTTCGCTCGGCATCGACGCGACATTGTGCGGACTTGAGGCCATGTTCGATGGCTTTAAGAGGCACGTGCAGCTTCGGAACGAGGAAGCCTTCGACGATTTCCAGGGCGGTGACATGTACGACGCACCGTTCTGTGGAACCATCTGGAGCGAAGACTTCGGACTCGAGGAGAAGGGGGCCCTCACGCGGCTTAACACGATGCTCCGCTCGAAGCTGCTCGTCTCGGTGCCGGGTGCCCCCGATGCCCTCGTCGTCGACTTTGCTCCGAAGCTCAAGAAGGGAGTCGCCAAGGAATACGAAATCCTCCTGGTATCCAGCGGCAACGATGTAGCCTTGCTCGACCTCGATTTTCCCACGTTCGTGCGGCACTTCGAGCGCTTCGGAGCCACTGGCTGGTACTACGCCTTCGTGGGCGCAAAAAGTGCAAGGGTGCTTAACATCGATCTTGCTGCGACCGTGAAGAACGGGATGAGCGTCTTCGGACCCGATCTTGCCCAGGAGATCGCCGCGCTCGTCACACGAGCAGGAACCGGCACCTGAGGCTGACCCAGCGAAGCGCATCGTTAACCCCAGTTGAGGGGTTCGCGGGCCGCGATCCAGCTAGGCGGGATGCTGCTTGGGCCGCAAATGAGAGCGACGATGCCGCCCACGATGGCGCAGGTGGTGTCGCGGTCGCCCAGACCAGATACGGTTAGCCACAGCGCCGCTTCGAAGTCGGTCGGGTGCTGGGCGACGCACCACAACGCAAACGGCACGGTGTCTTCCGAAAGGATGCGACTGCCCGACCCCAAGGCGCTGACGGCCAAGTCGACGGAGCAGCCTTTGGGCAGCGACCGAGCCTTATGAAGTCCCTGCTGCGTCGGGCCTGCCGGGGTATGTTCGATGGCCAGGTCAAGAATCTGCCACCCCAGGCTCGGATGACGAGGCAGTGTGCAGGCTCCGGCAGCGGCGATGGCGACCGCGATGGCTCCGGCCTGTCCGTCGGGATGGGCATGGGTCACGGCGGCAGAGTCACGAGCCTGTGCAACCACCGCGCCGAGGTCATCGGCGAAGTACGCTCCGAGCGGTGCCACACGCATGGCTGCTCCATTGCCCATCGAGCCCATGCCCGAAAACGCCCCACCTGCGGCGACCTGCCACTGGGTTCCTTCCGAGATAGCGCGCAGGATCTGATGGGCGGTTCCACCGTAGCCACGTCGGGGCTCGCGGCGGTAGCGTTCGGCGAAGCGGCTCGCCAAGCGGTCCTTTTCGATATGTCCCACATGCTGGAGTACCTCGACCACAGCCAGCGCCATCTCGGTGTCATCGGTGTAGTGCCAAGGCGACGGCGGCAGCGTTCGCACGGACCGAGCGAGTTGCAAGACTTGGGCAGGGCCAAAAAAGCACTCGCCAAAGGCATCGCCGACCGACAGTCCCATAAGGGCCAGGTGGGCGCGCTCCATCCGTTCAGGGTGATCGGGTTGCATCGCTTCATCATCTCACGCCCGGTCAGCGGAAGTCTGGGGGCAACCTGTGCGGCGGTTTCCGCAGCGTCCGCGTGCGGCGGCAGTTTTGTGCATTTTCCTCTGCGTGCTTGGGGGCTTGCGACATGGGTTCCGGGGCGCCGAGTCCAGCGAGGTCTCCGCACTTCCCTACGGACGCAGATCCCCCTCCGCAGGCCGATCGCACCGCAGCCGGGCGATGCCGCTTCTGAACTTCGCGCTTACGCGGGCCGGCGTCGCGTAAGCCGAGCCACTGCCAGCGCCACCAATACCACCGCTGCCCATGGTGCCGAGCGGTCCGTCATCCGGCACCCGCAGCCCACCGCCGCGCCACCATCCACCGGGTTCTGTCCCCCGCCACCACTGCCGCCATCCGGTCCTCCGACCCCGGGCACCGTGCTTGGCAGCGGAGGCCGCGTCGTCACACAGTCCCCCAGCGAGTGTTCCAGCGCCCCCAACTCGATCGGAAGGTTGCCTCGGGCCCGTGCGCAGTAGTCTTCACTGACCCCCGGTGGCACCGTGCCCTTGTCCAGCAGCGCCGTCAGGTCACCTTTTTTGCGCAGGTCCGCGCCGAGTGGGTCGACGTACCAGCCAGCAAAGTCCTGCGCGGTCAGGTTTTCCAGGTTGCCAGCAAATACTCCCGTGGCCGCGTCCCGGTTGCGAATCCGCCCCTCCAGCAAGTTGCCCACCGCCTGCCCGCTCGTCGTGCCAAAGCGAAAGTCCACCCCCAGCGTCGCAATCAGCGTGTTGTGCAGCACCTGCGTGTTCTTCGCCCGGTTCAGGTATATGCCCACGTCCGAGCAGCCGATGATGAGGTTGTTGCGCAACACCCCGTCCTCATGCTCGACATCGCACGGAACCGCCGCGTTGAACGCCGGAGCACAGAACTGCGGAGCCGTTCCCCCGCCGCCAAACGATAGCCCAATCCGCACGCCGCCCGTGTGCGGAGGCACCTTGGTCGTACACACCACCAAGTTCCGTTCCACGATTCCCCGCTTGCCACCGCTCTTGAGGAACGCCCCGTACGAAACCGTATCGCCGCCCCCTTTTTGAAAGTCATGCAGGTAGTTGGCCCGCAGCACCCAGTCATCGCCGGTATCGATGTTCAGCTTGGTCGTCGGGTTGGAGGTATTCCGCGCCCGCGTGTCGAACAGCTCGTTGCCTTCGATCAGACCCTTGTGCGGCGTCTTCCACGCCCCCGCCTCCTGTGCCGAATTGACCTTCAGTTGCGCGTTGAAGTCTGTCACCCGCGACCGCCGCAGCCAGAAGCCGCTCGCCCCACCCTGCACATGAAAGGCATGCTCGCAGTTTGAATCCACTGCGCACACTCCCGTCACATCCAGGTCTTCAAAGTGCCAGTTCGCCCCCGAGACTTTGAAGCCCTCCAGCGCATTCATCCTCACCTTCGCCTGCAACGGATTTCGCGCCCGCACCGTGATCGGCTGGTCTTCCAGTCCGCTCGCTTGGCACGAAAACCCGGTCGAGTCGTACGTGCCATCCTCCAAGATGATCACATCCCCGGCCATCGCCGCCGCAATCGCCCCCGCAAGCTCTGGCGTCGTCCGCACCGATACATCCTTCGCCAGCACCACACTGGGCAGCCCGCCTAGCAGCAAGAGCCCACCACACATCATCCGCAGCTTGTCCATCGTCGTTCCCCCTTTCGGCCCGGTCGCCCGCCGACCCGACCCCAGCCCAAGATAGCGCACGCCACTCCCCCAGCCCAGGGGCCCAATCCTGCCTTGGGCGACTTATTGCGCATTCCGGTCCAAAGTGACCGTGGATTCCGGTCCAAATGGACCAGGCTCATCCATAGGCTGGTGGCGTGTGCGGAGCTGGCTCCCTGTACCCTCCGATTCCTGAAGGAGTCGGTGGTGCGTGAATGAATCAGTACGCGCAAGTCTCGTGAAATTATTCGTCACATCCGCGACCTGAGGCTGCTCGATCAGGTCGCGCAGCAGTCCCTGGACTTCAGTCATGGCCTGGTCTGTCGAACGCTCGCCAAGCTGCGGGCGCACGGCCTGTCTTGGCCAGACATTGCTCCGCTGTTTGAGGAGGAGCTGGCGCTGCCTTTGTATGGGCTTCCCAAAGGGCCCGAATCGTCGCTGGAAATGCCCGATCGGGCGCTGGTTGATGCCGAGCGAAGGAGGCCCTGAGTGACCCTCCTTTTGCTCCACAAGGAGTCGAAACAGAGTCATCCTAACGATCTGACCTATTCCCAATTCTGTGAGCAATACCGGCGCTTCCACTCATCGCGTCCGCTTCTGCAACGGCATGGGATTGATCCGATTTTAGGTGTCATCGATCCAGCGACCAACATCACCTCTCTGTTCTCTCACTCCGCGTCAACCTCCCAACCCTCCGCAAACTCCTCCGCAACGCCCGCATCAAGGGAACTCCTACCCGGACTCCCATGTGTCCACGGAGGAGTATGAGGTGTATTTTCCCATTCATGGAGCATGTCCACTATGACCCTGTAGGCCCTCGGAGAATTTGCAACTCTTCCGTCTGAACGTGGTTGCTCCTTTACGGTGACGTGAACGGGGACAGCAAACCCGACCTCATTACGTCGAATTATCTTGGCGACAACGTCAGCGTGATCCTCAATCAGTCACAATAGTCCGCCGGAGCGCCAAGCTCAGGGAACCGACCAGCCCAAGCCAAGGCACGCGTCCCTGACGTTGGCGCGCTCTCCGAGGATGCCGCACTTTCGCCGGGCGATGAACCTGGTGGTGTGAGTACGCTGATGTATGCGCACGCTGCGCTGAATGGCTCGCATCGGGCACCTCATCTCATTTGGACTCGGTTCCAAACGCCCACATGTGGGCCAGAGGGAGCGGTCGGAAGGAGTCCGAGCAGAGTCCACAAGGAGTTCCCACGGAGACCAAGAAGGACGTTATGGAGCGGTCGGAAGGGTCGTTGCGCTGCATCTGTAATGGAAACGACCACTTCGAACGCGTGGACAAGGGGGACGATTCGCTCAGGAATTCGCAGGCCACGGTAAACTGATTCGTCCGGTCCGTCTCACTTGACAGTTGGCACCTTCGGTCATGATTTCTGGCGCGCACGGCAATGGTGGTCCACAGGAGATCGAACTACACTGGTGGTTACTCAGCGCAGACTCGCGTCGTTGCGGGTCAGTTGGGGAACATCCAAGCGGACCCCTACTTGGTCTGAAGAGGGGTTTCGCCATTCCCCAGCCTGCATTTGTGCAAAGGCAGAGATGCTTCGGTCACCGCGCTGCGGGTGCACGACCACTTTAGAGGAGCAAATCATGAGCGATCCGCATGTCACTCTGTTTTCGGATTCCAACTACCAGGGCAACAGCCACAGCCTCACTCCGGGCAGTTACGATGGCAACTATGGACTCAAGAACGACTCCTTGAGTTCGGTCAAGGTGCCGCCATCTCTCAAGGTCTTGATGTACAAGGATGGGGGGTACGATGGGCAGGTCTGTATCCTCGTGCGTGACACGCCCAACCTGGGCAGCGTGAACGATCAGATTAGTTCCATCCAGGTCTTCGTGGGCCAGACGCCGCGGGTCATCCTCTACAGCGATTCTTACTATCGGGGATGGAGCCAAGAGCTTGCTCCCGGCACCTATAGCTCGCTCCGCATCGGCAATGATGCGCTGTCATCGCTTATCATCCCCCCCGGCTACCGGGTCACGGTCTACCAGGACGGCGGATTCAAGGGCCCGTCGCTCGTGTTGACACAAGACACTCCGGATCTCAAGGGCTGGAATGACAAGGCGAGCTCGATCATCGTCGACCGCATCGACAATGCCGATGCGCCGACACTCGATGAACTCAATCAGATCATCGACCGAGTCGGACCGCGGGTCTATTTCCACCCGGACGAGGAGTTTGGACCCAGCTCGGTCGAGTGGTTCCTCCAGCGCGCAACCCTCCACAAGAAGTCCGATGGATCGAGCGTGAGCACCGCCAACACGCCGCTCCCTACCGGGGGCGGAGACGACCACGAATACTGGCTGGACATCCCTAGCAGCTACCGTGGCGGCAACCTTGCCACTGCGGTCGCCTACGTCAACGCCAAGTACGCGAACAACTGGCTCGATATCCAGTTCTGGTTCTTCTATCCCTATAATGGTGCCGGTACTGCCAAGATCTCGGTCACCGGCTTCAACGACACCCTCAAGCTCGATCCAGCGGGCGAGCACGGCGGCGATTGGGAGCACGTCACCTGCCGCGTCGATCCGAGCAGCAAGGGCCTGCGCGCCATGTATCTAGCCCAGCATAACAGCGGCACCTGGGTGTCCCTCGGTGACATCCCGATGGAAAACGGGCGTCCAGTGGTGTACTCGTCGCGTCACGGTCATGCCTCCTACCGCAGCGAAGGCGACAATCAGTCCAACGGCTCAACCCTGAAAGAGCTCGGCGTCACCTGGTTCGACTTCGGACTGGTCAACGCGACCAAGAAGGGGTCAACGTCCCTAGCTTGCAACACCAAATACCAGATCCTACAAGCAGGGTTTTTGGGTAATCAAATCAGCGCCCCCGCCTGGACCCAGTACTGCCGTCGCTGGGGCCCGCAGATCAATTACTCCACCAACGACTATAAGGACGCGATTCGGCACTCTCTCGGCAGCATCCCCTACGCCGATAAAGTCGTCGACGCGATCTGGGACGCGATTCCCGATGAGGCCAAGGAAGAAGACGGCCCCACCGGGCCGTGGATGAAAGCCAACTGGAAGGGCAGCGAGTAAGATGGCGGGGAGTGGCGCAGAGTCCTCGTGGGTCGACCCGCTACGACAGGCACGGAATCGTCGAGCGCTTTCACGAAACGGAGCGCCAGGACAGCGACGGCTGAAACCAGTCCAAGCCCGGTAGACTTGAAGTACCCAACAGCGCAGCCAACTGGCTGCCTAACCAAGCTCGGCCGTTACATCTCAAGACCCGAAAAAAGTCCAACTTGACCGAACGTGTAACATGCAGAGCGAGGCACAAGGCAGCCGTCCGATGGATGCTGAGCAAACTAGTCTCTCTGAGGTACCGACTCCGTGCGCAGCATTTCAAAGTGAGGAATACCGTCCTCCAGATACTCTTCTCCGACCACTTGGAATCCCAGCGCACAGTAGAACTTGAGCAGATACGACTGAGCACTGATCCGAATGCCTTGTCCGGGAAATCGGCGCTCGCAACCGGTGATTCCCTCGTGCATGAGTAGCCACCCAAGTCCACGGCCGCGATGCTCGCTGGTCGTCAGTACCCGACCAATCGACGGTTCGGCATAGCACGCACCCGGATGCACGGATTTCCAGCCCGGATCAACCACCCGCAGATAAGCCACCAACCGGCCTTCGATTTCGCCCAGCAGGTGCCACGAATGCAGATCCAGCTCATCTGCATCCTGATAGGGACAGTTTTGTTCGACTACGAACACGGCCTGACGGGCAGCTAGCACCGTATGCCACTGAGCGGCGGTCAATTCAGAAAGACGAGTCCAGCGGAATCGAATATCAAGCATGGAGGTGCGGCCCTGGTTGACGAAAGGGGTAACCCAGAACTGTGCAGGTGACTACGTTCCCACGACCGGTCGCGGGCCCGTCCCATCGAGTAGATCCATCGGACTGCATTTGTCGATATGACCCATCAGCTTTTTGTACAGGCCAAAGCCCGCCAGTTTGCGAAGCTGCGGAGAGAATGTACGAGCGACGGCAATCGGAATACCAAGCTGCTGGTTTTCTTGCTGTCTCATCCAACCGGCGCAGTAGTTCATCGCGATTCCCAACCGTGCGTCTGGGGTGCTATTGGCCCCTCCGCCATGCCACACACTGCCGTTAAACACCAGCACGCTACCTCGCCGCATCTGGGCGGCGCGAAGTCCTGGGTGCGCACCGAACGGATCTGCGAAACCAGGCTCTTGGTGACTCCCCGGGCAGAGGCGGGTCGCACCGTTGTCCATCGTGAAGTCAGTCAGCGCCCACATGGTATTGCAAATGATGGGAACATGCGGACGGGGCAGCGGAATGTGCTGATCGTCCGAATGGAGTGGTTGTGGAACTTCTCCAGGCTCGATACAAATCGAGGACAGAGAGGATACCAAACAGCCGCGATCGAGGACCATTTCCACAAGCGGCAGAATGTTTTCGTGGACCGGGATCTGTTGATACAGCGGACCCCGAGCCAGCAGATTGTAGATCCGCCGTGTTCGAAATCCCTCGAACAGATTGGTGGATGGTGCGATCCGCAGCTCCTCGTGAAGCCGATTGATGTCCGCAGAGAGCGCCTCGATCAATGCGGGTTCGACCGCATCCTCGATGATCGTGTAGCCATCCTGTTCGAGACGTACGCGGTGGGCAGAAAGAGCATCGGGTGCCAGCATTGGTGCATCATAGTCGCAACCTCGCAGGAGGTGGAAACAAGACGCGTACGAACTGGATGGCGCAGCCTTTCTGTCTACTTTCGAGAGGGTTCCTTTCCACCCACACTCGCCGAGGACCGCGGCGCGGTAGGTCGGATTTTCACCAATTCCTGAGGTCGCTTCGGCTCGGGATCGAGCGCGGTCAGCGGCTCCTCTACCAACTCGAAAAGTCGGTGATCGAACGGAAGACCGGGGGCACTTGAGATGGGAATCAGCCGCTCGCGCCGGCCTTGGCGTGCCAGCGTGCGTGCTCGATAATGACAGTAGGGATTGTTCCCCGGTCGGCCAAAGACAGCGTGCGCAGTGAAGCTGCATCCCCCCATACATACCTCGGCAAAGTCACAGGTACGACAGAACCCCCACAGTTCCTCAACGCTCCTGTTTCTGGTGAACGCAAGCGCTGGGGACTGCTCCCAGATGTCTCTAATACTCTTGTGTCGCAGAGAGCCGCCCACATAAGGAGTCGTCTGAAGCGACGGACACCCCTTCACTGCTCCGTCCGATTCGATTCCTAGCACAAAGCGGCCAGCCTGACAGCCCTGGAAGTGGTCTAGTCCTTTGGGCTGTAGCGACCTCAGAAGTGCCTCCTCTGGGCCAAAATAGCCGAGGTTATTCCCTGGCATCAGCAGGATTCCATCGTGAAAAGCACGCTCCTTGAGGCGTGCAATTCTCGGCAACACATCGAGCAAATCGTACGGCTGCAGGAGCATATCCGGCCGGTCTGCGGCTCGCCCAAGTGGCGCGGTGATCTGCACTTGCCAGCCACAGATACCCAGCTCCCGCAGGTGTTCGTAGAGCGGCTCCAGTTCCCCCCGATTCAGTCGATTGACATTGGTATTCACGGTCGTAGGAAGACCAACCTGTCGCAAGTAGGTGATCGCCGTGGTCGCTGAAGCGAAGCTGCCCCGACCCGCACGCATCAAGTCATGAGTGGGCGCGAGTCCATCTACGCTCACCGACACATTGGCAAGTCCAGCCTCTGCCATCTTGCGCGCTAGTTCCGCAGTGATTCCGCGACCACCGGTGGTCATGGTGGGCCGGATTCCTGCGGCTCGTAGTGCAGCAGTGATCTCCAGGAATCCGGGGTGTAGGTAGGCCTCTCCGCCAATCAGCACGACCTCACCAGCGCCGAGTTCCGCAAGCTGCTGGACCACCACAAGTGCGTCACTTGTCTCTAACTCTTCAGTCCGTGCACTACCGGCCCGCGAACCACAATGAGTACAGGGCTGATCGCAAGCCAGCGTGAGCTCCCAGACAACGTACGCGGGACGAAATGGCTGCAAGACCTGAAGTCTCCGAGCGGACATATCGATATCCTATTGAAAATCGAGACCGACAATGCTGAATTATTATGGTTGGTGCTTGGCCTTTCGGGCCTACACTCACATCGAAGGGGATCACATGTCGCGACTGTTCACTTGCGCCTCGTGTAAGGGATTTCTTCGTCGAGAATCCACTTCCTGTCCACATTGTAACGCTGCGCAGACGCCCTCAGTCCCAGTAGGTAAGCTCGGGGTAGGACTGCTGGCCTGCCTTGGCGGAAGCGCATTCGCGATCACCCTCATGGCCTGCTATGGAGCTTGTCCGCCTGGTCCACAAGGCTGTTACGAACCTCCCGATGATCTGACGCCTCCGGTCTGTCCGACACGCGATGGAGGCACAACGGATGCCGGCACCGCTGATGGTGGCTGCTAGTAGCTCTCGCCTGTCCTGCCAGGATATGTCGCTGTAACGACCGTTTGCGATACAGTTTGGTAATGTTGCCAGCCTTTGTAGAAAGTTCGATCGATGCGTACGAGCATACCTATGTAATCGATCTGACTCCGCTACAACTGCCGTTTCGGCAGAGCCTGGTCGCCGGGGCCGCTGCGGTGGTGGTTCTTGTGCTACTGGTTCGTCACTTCACCCTGCGTTCGTTGGCCCTTACGATCTTTTGGGGAGGGCTCGGCTCGTTTTGGGGAGCGGTCGGACTCTGTCACTCGGGTGGCTTGCTTGCCGGCATGGGCGAAGCAGGACATGTGCTTGAGCTGTTCCAGGTGCAAATCCGGCCGCTGGAATATTCTCTGTTGATTGCGGCGTATCTGGGTTTCGCTGCGCTGGCCGCGCTCTACCTGACCAGGTCTGCGGGGCAGCGAGTGCCGTCGTGGCGGATGCCGGTGGGACTACTGCTATTGGGAGTGATGGGATGGGCGGGGAGTGCTGGGGTGCAGGCGCTGCATGCGGTCGCCCTGATTGGACATGTGCCAGTGCTCGAGTTTGTGAATCTGCACCCCGTCCAAGTCGGCTACCCGTTTGCGGTTGTACCTACGGGAGGGCTGTGGGCTGGCTTGGAGACCAGCATTCCCTCCTTTGATTGTGACTCCATGTTCCATGTGCGGCGCGAGCCTAAGCGCCTCACCATCCGAGATTTGTCGAGTTGGAAACTGCCGAAGGAGCCCTATGTCGCAGAGCAGACCGGTGACAATGTGGCGACCTATCGTATGGTCCATGGTGGGTCCATACGCTTTTCTGTAATGACCCGTTTTCATGTGAAAGCCGAGCCAGAGACGGGCAATCCACTGCTCTCGCTCCGCGTTGGTGACACCTGGACGTATCGGCGGGTGACTGGGGTAAGGAGCAAGCAGGTGCTCCTACGCGAGTTTGCAAAGGGCATCCCTGTATCAAGCAAGAACGACAACGTCGTGATCGAACCCGTCCCGTTTGTGATCAAGGTCGAACGCGCCACCGTTTTAGATGGAATGAGAGTCTTTGAGATCCAGGTGGGAACACAGAATCGATTCCTGGCATCGATGTGGAGTGGTGAGACGTATCTGATGAAGGACCAGCACCTGCGCGTTGATCGGACCACCTGGATTCCCATCTTAAATACGACCGGTCCAGCTGCCGGTGGTAGCAAGTCGCTGTATCCGTGTGGACTGAGTATGGTCTCGTTCGATGGAGAGTGTGTCTGCAACTCTGCACCAATGGATGTGAATCGTCCGCTACTCGGCCTAGCGTACTGCATCGAGCGGCACTCCGGTCTCCTTCTTGAGTCATCCTTCCGCTCACCCTAACGTGAACCAGACGGAATCGCAGCGGTCTGGTTGGTTGTCACAGTTGCAAGTTCCAAATGGATCCAAAGGGGGACACTCAAGGTGCCGATGCCCCAACCGAAACAACCAAGTGGGAAGTCCGGTCCCATAGACCCTCCTAGCTCTCAGTTTCTTTCTTCCTCGAAGTCTGCTGTGAAGATGGGTGCTCATGACGGAAGCGCCGAAAGAACCTGATGAAAGCAGACAATCGAGCAACGTTGTGTGGGCTCCGGAACCTGGTAGCCGGACTGGTGGTGCTTGCTGCTTGCTCAAAAGGCGGTAGACGAAACGCTGACGGAACGGTGGTCCAAGATCTGTCGGTGAGCTCGTCAGCAGCCGGCGGCGACGAGGCAAGGGATCTGTAGGAATCCGACGCGCTTTGTCGACAAACCAGCGACATGGCGCTTTCCCTCACACCTCCCAAGCATGTTCCACCCAGCAATTCTTCGTCGATAACTCACAGCCAGATCTTCCGCCAGGGAGTATCTGAGAAATGGCCGTTGAATTTTCAAAAGACTGTGACAAAGACCAGGGCTTTGACTTCAAGCAGGATGAACACAAGACGTTCGGCTACATCAACACGCTGGTGATTGGTGACGTCGAGATTCCCGCAGATATCAAGGTCATCGAAGCAACAGCAGACAGCGGAATCAAGATCAAAGCAGGTGGAGCGGGCGGTGAGAGTGGTGGCGACAGCGCTGGCCTCTTCAAGAAGCCAGTGGTGGCCGTCCTGAAGGGCGCACAGACCTGGAACACTCTTCCGACCGATACGCTCAAGTTCGAGGGGCTCATCTCGACCTCGAACATGCAGACGATCTCGATGCTAACGATGCAGAGTCTGTCAAAGATTGTCGTGCACTTTTCCTTCGTGATCTACGAATACGATCCGGTAGCGAACCTCTACTTTCCATCGTTCTGCTCGAAGGCGGGTTCCACTCCGACCGGCGCTGCACCGGGCAAGGCTGCGGGTATCAGTGGCTTCGGCAACGATCCCAACGCGATTCCGATCTACGGAGTGCTCGGCAAGGACAATCCCACGGGTGCGTTCCAGATCTCGGCTCAGACTCCAATCTCCGGTGATGCTCCGCTCGGCCTGAAGGTTCACGACTTCAAGCTGCACGTTGCACCCCCGACCGCGAAGGAGCCGCAACAGATCAAGATCCAGACCTCGAACACCAACAAGATGATCAAGGGCTGGGGTCTTCCGCAAGGCTAATGAACAGAAGGAGTGGCTCTGTTGCGACTCCTTGGTTGTGATGGAGGGCTCATGCCACCTACGGTGTGAGCCCTCCTTTTGCTTGATGCAATGAGAGGATGGGGGGATGGACAACCTGAAGCTGGCAAGAGTCAAGTGGTACCTGGGGCAGACACTATTGCCCGAGCACTTTGCAACCCAAGAGCAAGCCCTCACCGCCGAATCGGACGTTCGGGCACGACTGCACGGACTGCCATGCTTTGGAATCGGTCCACTCAAATGGAATGACAAGCTCCTGGAGGAAGGCGTTCTCTCCCTCTCTGCGCTCACCGCCGTACTACCCACCGACGCCAGCGGCTATCTACTCATCGACATTCCAGGCAACGCAATGGTTCAGCCGCTGTCGCTCAAAGCGAGTGGAGCAACCCGCGTTGCTGTCTACTTGCATATCCTGGAACAGACGACCGATGCCACTGGTGTTCGCATGTATGAAGGCGATCCCAAAGTTGTGCAACGCGTCCTGTTCCGTGCCCTGCTCTCGATCGAAAAAGATGTCGACCGGTCGATTGCTATGATCAAGCTGGCCGAGTTGCAGAAGGAAGCAACCGGGGGTTGGTCGCTTCTACCGGACTATCTGCCCCCGCTGCTGCAAGTCGGACCGAATCCCTTTCTGCAGAAGCCACTGGCGCTTCTGCTCGAACGATTGGAAACGCTAGAGCCCCGCTTGGTCGCCCAGCTTCAGGATACGTTCCTGCGTCCGGACCGGCTGGCAGTCACCCGGCGAACGCTCGCTGAACTGCAGGAAGTACTGTCGCTGCTTGCGGATGCCCGGCACGGTGTGAACCGCCATCCCTTCTATCTGTTCGATGCACTGCGCAGCTTCTATTTGCAGCTCTGCTGTTATCATGAAGTACTCCCAGAACAGTCTTCCTATCCCTATCAGCACGATTCCTTGGCACAGTGTCTGGGACAGCTCCTGTCACGGCTGGCCCATCGCGCCCAGATGTTCAGTTTACAGTCGAGTCATCTCAAGTTCCTGAAGATGAACGGACTGTTTCGCCTGAACGCGTTGCCGGAAGAGATGCGGACCGCCACCGAAGTCTATCTACTCATCCAACGCCCCAGTGTCCACGACCGCGTGAACATCGATGAGATCAAGCTGGCCTGCACCTCCCGGCTGGCACTGGTCCATCGGCTGGTTCTTAAAGGGGTGCCGTTTCGACTCCTAGAGAGAGTTCACTTTCAGCACTCTTTCGGTCCAGAGATGGACTTCTACCAACTCACTCTCAACGAAGAGTGGCAACACGTCTTACGCGAAGGTTCGGTCGCCTTCTACCAACCACCCGCACTAGAAAAAGTAAACGCCTACCTGTTTTGGAGATAGAACCGCGTGGGCTTTTTCAACCGATTCCGCGAACTGCCACAGGGCAACTCGGAGCTCGACAGCGTTCTGGAGAACCTGCATCACCTCCTGAATGCACGCGAAGGATATAGCTCGGTCATCCGTGACTACGGACTTGGGAGGTACTATGCTCAACCCGATACCATCCATGCTGTGCGCACGTTGCTGCGCGAAATATTGGATGATATCGCCCAGTTCGAGCCTCGGCTGAAAGTGTCGTCTTTGGAAACGAAGGGACGAGACAGCAACATGAAGCTACATCTTGAATTGATTGGCATTGTGGGCGGTGTACGATACCTGTTTAAAGTGAAGTTCGATCAGATATATAATCAGTTCTCAGTAGATTCAGCACATGACATCAGTACTATGGAATGAATTCCTGAATAATTCTCCGACGTTCAATGAGCAGTTGGATGTCACTCTCGAACTGACCATTGATGGCACACTCATAAAGATATGGGGCGCGAACGTAAAAAACTTTGAATTAGAGCTACTTAGCTATGGATTTAGCGGCTGTCTGGACTTTTGGGTCAACGACGATGTCGACATGGACGGCGACAGCGACGATGCGCTGAAGACACCGTTTCAAACGGTCAAGCTCGTCGAAGTGAAGCTGGAGATTCGCGTGCTGCGCCCGGACCGAAAGGATGTAGAGCGCGACCCAGATCCCTTGATGATTCAAGGCTATGTAACCGAAAAATGTCTGTATGAACAAGCGAATCGAAGGGGCAAGGAAGCGCCCATTGCCGCTCGTCGTTATGGAATTAAGTTCTGTGACGCGGCCAGTTTTTTTTGGGAACAACACTTCCCATGTGAACTGTATACCAAGAAGTCGATGCAAGATGTGCTCGATGCGCACAAGGGTGAAAAGATCAAGCTTGTCTACAACAGTCAAGTTCTATCGACCCAGAGGCCACTCATTTATGTTGGGCTGGAGCGCGACCGCGTAAATCCCGCCAGTTTCTATGATTTTCTGATGTGGTACGTCGATACACATAATTTGCTATTACGGTACGATTTTAAGGAAAATCAATACACCATTGAAGACGAGAAGCCACAGGACGGAGAGCCAGTGGCCATGGACTTCGAGGATGCCTTCGAGTTCCGACAGCGTTTTCCCAACGTGCCGCGCTGGAAGCCGCGCATCCACAACAGCAACACCGAGTCACCGGCCACGCAGCCTATCGACAACACAGAAGTCGTGGCACCGCTGTCTCAGGATTTCCTGGTACGGACGTCCCTGACTGGACAGGTCGATGCCAAAGTCGCGCTGGAAACAGCCCGTCTCAAGCTGCCGACTCCAGAGGTTCACCTAGCGTGCGATCGCTATCCTGGGCGGATGATCATGCCGTGGGACTTGATCGATTTGACGCAAGATTCGCAGTGGGATCTGGCAGCCATCGCAGTACCAGCGGTTGCTCTATCGAAAAAGTGTCGCTGCTACCGGGTCTATCTGCTCTCACGTGCGCTGAGTCAGGGTCAATCTCGACGAGAGATCGGCTCGATGAGTGAGTTTGAGATCAAGCTGTACTATGAGTTCGAGCCAATCGACGACAAGCTATTTCGGCTGCCTACGTACGTAATCCCCACCTATCCCAGCTTCGTGGAAGGAAAGATCGTCAGCACGATTGGTGCTGACGATGAAGAGACGTACGACATCGAAACCGATGGTGAAACCAATCTGGATTCCTACAAGGTCAAAGTGCCTCTGTGGGCCGATCAGATTGTGCTGGCACCGTTTGAGCCCCTGCGGATGAGTGGTCACTTCTACTTCCCCGCGTACAAAAACGAGCGGGTGATGGTGGCCTTGGAACTGTACACAGCGAGAATCGTGGGATTCCTTGACTGGCGCGTCGAAGGTCGGCTGCCCAAAGAGGGTCAAGGGAACCATCTGCTGACCGGCAAGAAGCCTCTGTCTTCCACCTCGATCAGCCATGTCTATGAGGATGACAAACCGGTCTTTACGATCATTCGCAAGAATGAAAAGGACCACCAGACCATTCAGGCTAAGGAGGGATACCTCCTCATCGAAGTGAAAGAGGAGCAGTAGTCCCATGGGCACGCTGGTATGTCGCATCGAGCTGGACAAGATGACCGGTGCGAAGGTCACGATCGAAAATGCGGATGGAAAGATCACCCAGACCATTCACATGGATGGGACCAAGATCACGACCAAGGTAGCGGGAGAAAAGGATACCAGCACCATTGAGCAAGTGGCCGATGCGATCACAGTGACGGTGAAGAACTTCACCCTGGATGCAGAGACCATTCTGTTCAAATCAAGCAAGACTTCGACCTGGACCAGCCAGGACACTCTAGACGTCAAGAGCGCCAAAGCGATGACGGTAAAGAGTGATCAGACGCAAGCGTTTGAAGCGACTCAGGATGCCACATACAAAGGAATGAACGTCGGGATCAAAGCACAGACCGGACTGAATGCGGAAGGGGTCAACGTCTCGATCAAGGGAACCGCAGATCTCAAAGCAGAGGCTCCTCAATTGGCTCTGAAAGGAACGGCTTCTGCCAAGTTGGAAGGAGCGATGATCGAGATCAAGGCGGACGGAATGTTGACTGCACAGTCGTCAGGAATGACCACGCTCAAGGGTTCAATGACCAGCGTGGAAGGATCGCTTGTCAAGCTGGGGTAACGGATGGGGCGCGACATCTTAGAAAAGCACTTGGTTGCCGAACTCAAGACGCTGGAAGACTTCCGCCTGCGTCATGGGCAGCGCCATCCTCACGGTCGTGTCGAACGCGAAGATCCCGATGTCCGTCGCATGATTGAAGCGATGGGCTTCTTTTCGGTGCGAACGCGTCTGGCCACCATGCGCAACCTGCAAGCCACGTGGCGTCGCCTGTTTGGAACGTACTTTGGATATCTGCTCGATCCTCTGCCAAGCAAATTGCTGGTGCAGGCCCAGGTTACGCCACGGATGGTAGAGAGCACGATCTTGGAAGCAGGCAGTGAGCTACGGGTCACGACACTCGGCGGGCAGATTGGCTACTTCCGAACGACCAGCGAGCTGCGGATTGTGCCGGTCACACTCGAATCGATGCAGCTGATTCCGCTGCGCGGTGGGACGCGGCTGGTACTCAATCTTCGCTCGCGCTTCCCACGCACCGATGCAGTGGGAATGCTGCGCTTTCTGATTCAGTACCTCGACAGCTACGAGACTGCTCTGCGAGTTCACTTTCAACTTCGAGCCCACATCCGGCGGGTCTTCGCGGTGTATGAAGACGCTGTAGCTGACGACAGCGATGGTCCAGACTGTTTGCTCAGCTTTGGCTCCGTATTTTCAGAGCCGCAGCAGCCCGACACCCGCAATCCGCTACTTAAGGTGCGGTCGTTTTTTCATTTTCCTCAAGAGGAACTGTTTGTAAATGTCGACGTTCCACGAAGCCGCAAGCCATGGAGTCGCGTGGCGGTTTGCTTCGATCTAGATGATAGCTGGCCTCGTGATCCAGTTCCCACCGCCGATATGTTTCAGCTCTTTGCTGTTCCAGCAGAGAACCTGCGCAAAGAAAGCAGTGAGCCTATCCTCTGCGATGGCACCCAAGAGGCGTACCCAATCCGCTATCATAACCCCGCGGTTGGATACAGCTTGCAAACCACGCTCGGCGTGTACCGAATCGATCCAGAGGGACTGACTCCGCTGGAGCCCGGGATATTACACAGCAGTGATTCCTCAATGGCATTTGAGGTCGAAGAGAGAATCGACGATCTGCACAACGGACTGTTTCTAATCGTACGGATGCCCGGAGCTCTGATGCAACCAGTCAAGCTGGTCGTTGAGGCGCTGTGGCATCAGCCGGGATTTGCTCGCGATGCAGTTGGAAAGCTCAAGATTACCCTTCCCAACCGCAGCCAAGAAGGTGTCGTATTTCAGCCGCTGTCTGACGTCAAGGCGAGCGCATCGACCTCGCTCGGCCAAGACTCGATGGCACTTTTGCGACTCCTCGCGATGCGGATGAAGTCCGTCCTAGATATTCGAGAGCTGGGACAGCTCCTGACCGTCTTAGGTACTGTGAAGGACTCTCCTTATCAAGAGTTGCCACAGCGAATCAAGAACCTCACGGTCGAACTGGCACCAGACAGCGCGATGCGTGGCTCTGGACTCCGTCACGTGTATCGGATGACCATGGATCGCTTTGAACCCGACGAAGAAGCGCTGATCTGGACATTCGTTAGGAGGGTTCGCGAGCTGCTCGATGCTTGGAACGCTGACGCCACGGTAGAGCTACTTGTCGAAGCAGGCGGCTGCAAATTCAGCTTGCCCATCAATCCTGGGGGAGTTGTCAGATGATGACCATTGAGCTTTGGAACGTCATCGTCTCTGCGGGAACAGAGGTGCGCAGACTCCTAGACCGTGCCCTGCCCCAAACCTATGTCGCGGCCACCGCGCAGGAAACCACGATGATGCTCAATGCAGGAACCGATGTGATCGGAATCTTGCGCACCGAGCTTCGTCGATATCTGGATGACTTGAAGAATACGTTTCAGCGAATCCTGCCTGAAAAGGAAGCAGGCATGGTGCTGTATCCGTTGGTACTACACTTCGATGAGATGGTGACTCGTCGGCTCTCTACAGCGGAACAGACCCAGTGGCCGCTGCTGCAAAAAGAGCTGTTCGATATGAATGATGGCGGTGACGTGTTCTTCGAGTTCGTGGAAGAGCGCCTCAAGAAGGCATCGAGTCCACCGCTGGTCTTCACGGTTCTGTACTACTGCTTGAGCGATGGTTTTATCGGGAAGTTCGGACAGGATCCCGCAAAAGCGGCTGCGTTTAAGAAGCGCCTGACAGAACGAATTCCGCTTCCCGAAATGCCGGGTCGACAAAAGCGAAAGCGACGGCGTGGTGAAGATGAAGAATCGGTTCCTTTGCCAAACAAGGTGATGCATCCGGCGGTTTACTACGTAGCAACGTCGGGCGTCCTGTTGCTTCTGTTCTGGCTGACCGTTTCGCTGACCAATCTCTAGCCCACATGGAGAATGTGTATGTTCGAGCTAGATGATGGCCTAGAAGAGTTCGGGGATGCCGCTGGAGAGATTGCGGAAGAGGAAATCGAAGACGCCGTTGATGACGTGGCGGAGGAATTCGATTCCGACAACTTGCTGCTGCACTGGAACCGTAAGGAGTCAGCACTGCATACCGCTCGGCGTGGCAGCACCAAGGCGAAGCCTGCCCGCCAGGGACCGACCATCAAGGAGATCCTGACCAGGCTGGAGAGCCAGCTAAAAAATCTATTTGGCGAACGAGCAGAGCTGCTGGAAGTGCCTCTCGATCGAGCACGCTCAACGCTGCGCGAGCTGTTCCCCCCCCTGTCGAAGCCAGGGCCGAGTGAAGAGCAACACAAGCAACTCCAGAAAGACCTACACCGAGCGTTAAACCAGATCGAGGACATCATGGACTCTCTGGTGGTTTCCACACAAGCGGGGACCAAGTAGCGTGGCGGGACACTTCGCAGTCACAGAGACGATGGTTGCCATCAGTGGAGCCCTATCGCGGATCCACTTTGATGCCCCGTCGCTCCTCGATTTTAGTTTTCTGCGTTTGCCTTCATGGGTGTACTGGGGACTGGGAATCCTCGGCAGCTTGTCTGTCACGACTCTGCTGGCGGTTCTATATCTTCAGTATCGGCGTCGTAAGTCCGAGCTAGCGAGTCGCCCTCGCGAGGCCAAAGAGTCGGTATCAGCCACCGCATTGCGGGACATCTGGAACCGATTCCTAGCAGAGTTGCCACGCAGCGCACGTGCTGCGGTTCCTAACTATCCATCATTCTTGGTACTCGGTCCTGCGAGCGCAGGAAAGAGCCACGTGGTGCGTAGTCGTATCGACTGGCAAGAGCAAACCGGACAGCTCGTACCAAGCTACACCGCCGACCCGATGCTCCAGATTTACATCGGCAGCAGAGCGTTGGCTCTGGAGCTTTCTGCCCCCCTCCTGATGTCGAATCAGGATGCGACGCGTGACGCTGTCAGCAAGCTGTTCGCCAGCGCATTCCGTCACCGAAATCCAACGGTAATCGTTGTCATCAATCTGGGCGCGATGATCCGAACAGACCCGGACACCATCGCACATCAAGGACAGTCGATCCGCGCCAAGCTCAACCTGCTATCAAAGGCATTGCGCTCGCCGATTGAGACTCGTCTTGTCCTTACCCACATGGAGCAAATCGAAGGCTACTCCGCATTCGCCAAGTACCTGAATCACGAGCGAATTCCGTTAGAGCTACCGCTGCATCTTGTCACGAATCACGAGGGAGGAATCGGAGAGCTGCTCCGCTCCTATGAACAGTACCTACCGCATGCGCTGACCACGGTCAACGCAGACCAGTTTCGTGGAATCATCAAATTCCTTCATTCAGCGCCTAAGAATCTGCATCTTCTGGAGCCTTTCCTACAGCCGCTTTTGCAGGCCAATGCTGCCTATCCGACACCGCACCTAGAGCGGATCTACTTCCACTCTGCCGGTAAGGATGAGCAGCTCGGGAATGCATTCCATCTGACCCGTCGCTCCGAAGCAGGACGTGGCCCAAGACCGATCATTTCCCTGGCCTGGTGGCGCGGACGAGCACATCTGGCCGTGTGCGTTGGAGTCGCGGCAGCGGCCTTCCTGGTCCTGTTCTCATTGGTCATCCGACATGGCCGAAAGGTTCACAAGTCAGAGGATGCGGTGGAGTCGTTCGAGCAAGCCGTGGAGCGCGCACGGAACTCACTGAATCCATCCACAGAATCGGCGGCGGTACGGGCCGCAGAACAGAGCTCCAGCCAGCTCATTGGGTCGCTCACGACCTCCGATGAAAAATGGGCGCTCTACCGAATGCTGTATCAAGACAACAAGGAAGAGACCCGCACTCATCATGTTGAGACGGTCCGTAAGGGCTACTTGCTGCCGTCGCTAGAAAAGGCGGCCAAGCTCCATCAGCGCGACAAGCTCATCTACACGCTCGCGGTACTGTACGCGACCAAAGAGAACTCTTTGGGGGGACTGGTTTTGACCCAGCCGGGCGAGTTTGCTTCGACGATTGGAGTCCCAGAAAGTGTCATTCGGGACTACCTTGCCTACAGTGAAGACCCCTGGCAGGGAAGTCCGACCGTACTTAGCACGGTGCGCAGCGGAATTCGGCGCGATAGAAGCGACTTGGTCACAGAAGTCGCGCTGTGGGCGCGCTACTTTGATGCGCTCGAAAAAGTCTTTCCGCAACAGAAGATCTCTGCCGATGACCTGAAGCTGCTACGCGAAGGAGCCGAGCCTCTCCTTACCACGATCGATGCGGTACACTCTGGATTGACCTTGTCCCGGGTGTTCCGGATGCTTTCAGAAGAGGCTCCGCTTGGTGATCTGGTGCGTCAGCTTTCTCTGGAAGACCCGACCTTGGCACCGCCCCCTTGGCTGCGTGACCAAGCGGCCCCCATGCGTTCGGTGTTGAAGCTGGTTCATGACACCACCACAGACCAAGTACGCAGCGGCAAGCTCAACCTGTATCAGGTGCTACAGCTCCTTACCGATGTGCATTCTCGACGAGATGGTGTGCAGGAGACCTATTCCTTCGAGTTACAGGGGCATACCTATATGTTCAACGGCAGGGAGTTTCTAAACCTGCTGATGCGCAGCCGCAACCAGCTGGTGGTGAACTCTCTGTTCGACCGCAAACCTACACGACCCAACAAATCTTCGGCTGATTCCGAGCTTGATCGTTTGTCGCGGCGACTCGTCAAGAAGTGTCTGAAGAAGTGCAATCGGATGTGTGATGCGGAGTGCTCGATTCCCGAGATGAAGCGCTACTCCGAGCTACTGCGAAAGCAGCAAAAAGGTGACACGAGCAGTGAGCCCCCAGCCGAGCAACCAGCCAGCAAGACCAGTGCTAGGCAAGGTCGCACTCCGGCAAGTTCCGGCCCAACGCGAGCGGTGCTTTCGCCGCGACTCGCGTCACTCGTTGGGGAAAAAGGGTCACTTAGCGCGGCCTTCGCAGGGGCCTATAACAAGGCGAATTTTGAGCGGGATATTCGTCCCGTACTGATCAAACTCGACAAGGCACTTGAAGCGACTCCCGAGCTCACCTCGGAAGAGCGCGAGCTGCTGGTGAAGTATGTAACAAATGAGGCCAGGAGCTATGCGCGGCGCTACTGTGATGCACTGCTCGCGCAGCATCGTAGCTATGTCTTCCCGGGCGGAGGAGTCAGCTCCACGCACGCCGAGCTAGTGGCTGCGGTCCTTCCTGGCGGCTCGCTGAGCAATCACCTCAAGACCGTCTCTGAAAATGCGCAGCTTGGCGATCTCAGCTCGACGTATCTGCGACCACTGAGTGAGTGCATCGCGCTGTTTCAACCGCTCAATCGATTGATGACCCCTGGGAAGGAAGGCGGCTATCCGGGTCTAAAGCCCTATGCGGAAATACTCGCTGGGATTGTCAAAGAACTAGATAGCGGAAAGCCTGCGGCCATCCCGGAAGATGGCAAGACCCTGGCCCTAAACGACATGCTATCGCCGCTGGGGCGTATTGCGCTGGCGTCGCTCCAAGAGAATCCCACCGCGCCAGACAAACAGGTTCAACAGTTCCTAGATGCCACGGGCTTGGCCGGTCCCCTTTCGACTCCGTTCATCGCGCCCGTTCATCGCGTGGTGCGTTTGGGACAGTCCGAGATCGAGCACACGCTGGCTGAGTACTGGGACAGCGGAATGCGACCCCAGGTCGAGCCGATCCTTGAAAAATTCCCCTTCAATCGCACGGCGGAAAATACCGTGGACCCGCACGATCTCGATCAACTGAAGCCGGCCGACGGACCCTTTTGGCTCGCGTTCCGCAGCAAGTATGGACCGGTGTGTTTGGAGCGAAGTGGTGACTTCGTGGCCAAGCGGTTTCCGACCGGAAGTGTCTCCCTCCCTGCAGGAATGCTGCCACTCGTTAACCAACTGGCCAAGGTATCGCGGACGTTGTTTGGCAAAGATGGTTCAAGAGTACCGCTGGATCTGCGGGTGCGCGCACTACCGCTCAGCGCCACGGATGGCGAGGTACCAGGGACTCTGTCCTTTTTGGCCGCTGGCAAATCGGTGGTCTACGGCGTAAACGCTGCACCCACGCCACGACCATTGCAAGTCTCGTGGTGGCAAGCGGATCCAGCATCGGTTGGCCTCGAGTACAGTACCGCAGACTCAGGGCGTAAACAGACTCAGTCGTTGGAAGTAGGAGAGATGTCGTGGGGCTTCTTTCGTCTGCTCTCTCGCGGACAGACCAGCGAGCCGCGACTGGTCACATGGACGCTTCCTGGTGACGGTGGGCGCTCTCCGCGTGCCGTCAAGTTTGAGTTTGTTGAAGACCCCTGGGCACTGCTCAAAGTACGGCGTTAGGAGTCATCCACGATGCGCCGAAACACATCACATCTAGCTCGCTTGGCGACCCTTTGTATTGGGAGTCTGTCCGGTCTTCTGTCGGGCTGTCTGCCCGGCTATTTGCGGATGGACCTTCATGCTCCTCAAGGGCTAAACGACAGCACTCCACTTCATTTTCTGGTTCGCGAGGTGGATACCCAGCAGTACCGCACAGAGTCGTACGATGCTGTGGCCATGCTGGTTGCACAGCGTGACGCTAGCGTGCTGCGATCCAAAGTCCTGTACGCCAAGAATAAGTCGCTCACCGAACGCCTGTGGATCAAACCATCTGGCAAAAAGGCGGTGGCGGTGTACTTCCTATTCACTCATCCCCAGGGGCCTTGGAAGATGCTCTTCGAGGCCCCTATTCCGTATACCACCAGCGTCGAATTGGACCCCCACAGCATCAAGCCCAAGGGACAAGGCGGCCTGACCACTTCGGAAGCACCAGGCGGTTTGTAGCCATGACAAAACACCATCAAGAATCAGAATCGGATACTGAGCACGCATCTAAGAACTCTTTGGGAACAGAGGAGTCTACACACGCGGCCGGAGCAGCATCGGAACGCTCCCCCAGTGTGAAACATCACGGCAAACCGTCGATGCTCAACCATGTCGAAGGCAGCCTGGAGTGGCTGATCTTCGCAAGCCGCTGGATCCAGGCACCACTGTATCTGGGGTTGATCCTGGGCTCAGTTCTGTACACGTACAAGTTCATGATTGACCTCGTCCATCTGTGGCGAGACGTCAACCGCCTGACCGAAGAGATGGTCATGCTGATCGTCCTCAACCTAGTCGATAGCACGATGGTTGCGAACCTCATCACCATGGTCGTGATCGGTGGCTACGCCAGCTTTGTCAGTCGCTTACCTGTCGAGAGGCACGAAGATCGTCCCGATTGGCTACAGAAAGTGGACGCCGGTACGCTCAAGATCAAGCTGGTCGGATCGCTCGTTGGCATCTCCGGCATTCATTTGCTGAAGACCTTTATGAACATCGAGCACAAGCCGCACGAACAGGTCACTTGGCAGATCATCATTCACTGCACGTTCCTACTTTCTGCGCTGCTACTGGCGACGACTGAACGAATTATGCATCCGCCGCACAAAGGTCACTAAGGAGTCTTGCCATGGGTGTTCAGTGTTGTATGGGTGCCTCGATGATGTGTAGCTTTGGGGCAGCGCCGTCTACGCTGGTGGTCCTTCCCACCAACAAGGTGCTGGCAACCACCCCCGCTGCGAACATCATGGACAACAAGCCAATCGTCAACATCCCACCGTTTGGGATGTGCATGTCGCCTTCCAATCCGACGGTGGCAGCGGCCACGGCAGCGGCGCTTGGAGTCCTTACTCCCATGCCTTGTGTGCCGGTCACCACGGCCCCTTGGATCGTCGGTTCACCAACCATTCTGATTGGCAATATGCCAACGCTCGATAATAACTCGAAGCTGATGTGCAACTGGGGCGGCGTGATCCAAATCGTCGCTCCAGGTCAGTTCAAAGTGATGACCAAGTAAAGAGTTCTTTGCTTTACTTCTTATTGAGCACAAACACCGACTGCGCACAGCCAGTGGGACAGCTTGGCTGGGTCGCGGCATCGACGCTCTTACAACGGGCAGCCGGTGTCCCCACACTCTGTGGACAAGACACCAGATACAGTGTCTCACGACCCACACTGTCATCGAGCACTACCGCGCCCGGTAGGGCCTGCCCCTTCCCCTCGCCGTAGGAGACCGATCCCCCCTGCCCTTGCGGCCACGCTACGTACAGCGCGCCACCAGATTCCACACCCAGCACATTGATTAGACCCGGCCTGTCCAGATCGACCACGAAACGAATCCGATCGCCAGGCCGGAAGGTGTCGCCGCTGATGACTTCAGAGGCACCATCGCCCACTTGTCGAAAGACATGGAGCGCAAGGCCCCCCTTTTCGCGGGTCATCGCACGATCCGGCTGATCGGTGTGGGTGCTGCGACCGATCATCAGGAACACGGCCACGGCCGCCGCCGCACTGACCGGGGCCAAGATCGTAAGCAGCTTGGCCAGGGAAAAACGCCGGGCCTTGGACTCCTGTTCTGCTCCGATCCGGCGGTGAATTCCAGCCAACAGGGGTCTTGGATCCACATCCGGAAACGCATCGAATCCTGCCTGCCGAGCCGCCATTCGCTGCGGACACTGCTCACACTTTGCGACATGCGCCTGCAGTTCTTTGGCCGCACTGGGCGGCAGCTCGCCCGCGTAGAGACGGTCCAGCATCAAGTCCGATGGACAGCCCTCACCGCCTGATCGTATGTGGTCAAACCGCTGCGCGTCCATGGACCCCTCTAGCTTTTACTTTTTGCCTCTGCCACCGATTTGACCCGTAGGCAATGCCGGTTGGGCAAGCGACCCGGAGCATTTTCATTGCAATGACAACGGTCATTTCTTGACCTCTGTTCGGCCCACCTCAGGCCCTCCCTGTGGCAAAAGCGGAGTGCTCCGCTTGTGGGCCCATGCCAAGAATCTCTCAATCAGGTTCCCGACCGTACGCTTGCTGACTCCCAGCAGCTCCGCCGCTTCTTCATGACTCATTCCATCCAGATAGACATAGATGGCGGCCTTGGCTTGCTGCTCATCTGCCTCAGCCAGTAAGCGCCTTAGCAGCAGTAACTCGGTCACCGATGCCTCGGGTCGCCCTTCATCAGCCACCATGTTTTGACCAAACAAGTCACGACGACGATTTCGATCGCGAAGCTGGTTCAAACAATAGTTGGTGGTGATCTGATAGAGCCAAGTCGACATACTACTGCGACCATCGAACTGGGACAGCCCGCGCATCACCCGCACGAATACCTCTTGCGTGGCCTCCTCGGCATCTTCTTTGCGGCCGAGCAGGCGCAGCGCACGACGGTAGACCATCGCACCATGGAGCCGAAAGAGCGCGCCAACATCCTTTGCAGAACTATCCGACACAGCAGGTCAGAGAGTCTCTTGTGGAGAGCGCTGGTGTCAAGTCGGACCGATCGGAATTTCCAGCTCACCATGCGCTACCATAGATTCCATGATCGGCTTCGATCGGAAATTACGATGGGTACTCGGGCTGCTGATGGGCGGGCTCCCAAGCTGCAGTGAGAGTTCGGTTCAGACTCCTTCCTGTTATCGCAGTCTTCAGACAGAGTCCGCCAACAGCCCAGCGCCCCCCGCGTGGCGGACCGTTGCAGAGCCCATGCTGGATGGAGAGGGAATCAGCGATGAGGTTGCGATCACTGGCGAAAACCCAGGACCGCTGACACTGCGGGTCTCTGTACCGGCAGACCCCACGGCATGTGTTCAGCTTCATAGCGTCATCGATGCAAACAATGGCAACTGGGTGACTCCACCAAGCTTGATCGCAGACTACGGAAGTTTCTGTGTTAGCTGTCCCCAGAGAACCTCGATCGGTGTTGGAGGAGGAGTCTACGTCCTCCCTTCCATCGATCCCGCTCCAGCGGTCACGGATACCATGCGTGTCCGTGCTGCCCTGCGCGACTGCACCACCTTCCTTCCCTATCGCAGTGCCCCTGCCCGCCCCGATCGACTGCGTATCGAAGCACTGACGAGCCATCCCACTCCCGCCTCGGGCCCAGGCGAACTATTCATCGAATTGGTTGTTACGCCGGGTTCCTTCCTATATGCGGACGAGGCCGCCCTTCCGACTCCGCTGGCCGATGCGATTGCCCAAGTAAACGACATCCTTCGACCAGGTGAACTATCGATCGCTGCGCTACGTGTTCGACGATCTACGATCAGTGATCCGCTGACGCTCACACCCGGTTCCCACACCGCCCTCAGCACATTTGTGGACTCGCTACAGAGCTGTCAAATGCCTGGAGAGATCTCGCGATCCTTGGTACTGCCCGTGGTGCTGGCAGGGTGCATCCGCATCAATGATCCGATCCTGCAAACAACTAGTGAACCCGAGGGCTACGTGCCGCACATTCCTTTTGGGGTAAGTAGCAATCACGGAACCTACGGAGTGTATCTGCGCGGACACTCCTGCCAGGGTGACGGGACTCCTTTTGTGCTCAGCAGCGGACAGCTCGCCAAGCTGCTCGCGCATGAGCTGGGACACGCACTGGGACTCTATCACACCGTCGAATCCAACGGCACCACGGACCAGCTTGCCGACACTGGCGCAGACAACCTAATGAACTACAAACCATCCGTGGTGGCGGGATTGGGAAGTGGATTTACAGCCAGTCAGTTCGCAGTGATGCGCAGACACCCGTTGATTCGTTACTAACGGTGAATCAGCCGAGTTCTTCTAACAGAATACGTGTGGCTGCGGCAGCTTCCTTGAGAGCCCTAGACAGCGATTCAACTGCCAACCCACGGCGTAGAAGCCAAGCCTCGGTCTTTAGGATCTTTTCATCGGATAGGAAGATGCGCGTTTGCTCGAACGCCCGCGACAGCCGGAGAATCCACAGCGGATCGAAGTGGGGCCCCACTTCACCCACAACCCCTCTGATGACCACTGCGTCGTCCCTCACGACCACCTCGACCGTGATCTCTTCCTGATCGCTTCGCACCTTGACCTGGAAGCAGTCCCCTTCTCCGCTGTACGTACAGCCAAGTTGCTCGGTAGCGGCTTGCAGCAAGGGAGCCAGCTCGGGGGCGGAGGGGGCAGTCTGTGGGGCGGGACGAGCGCTGATACTGCTGCCTGCCAAGCGCGCCATCTCGACGATGATTTCGCGCAGCAGATCAGCACGCAGCCCTCTTGCGGGCAAACGGACTTGGATCTTCGGATAGTGGCTATAGGTGCTCAGATCCTGGCGAACCCAGGCAACGGTTCCGGCCCGCACAAGGACTTGATGGGCTTGCTCGATGTTCCGGGACGGACAACCTAGCGCCCCGAGCAAAAGCCCCTCATCATCGGCCAACACGTCGATATCGACTCGCTCGCCACCGACTCTCACCGTCGTGCTGGCGTCTTTTTCCTCCACCTCCCCCAGCGTCCGCGCAGCCCGTAAAACGAGCGAACGAAGATCCTCCTCTGCATTCACAGGCTCAGCGACCACTTCATCGGTACCTGACGACTCCTCGCTGACTACCGGCGGCTCTTCGCTGACTACCGGCGACTCTTCGCTAACGGCTGGCGACTCTTCGCTAACGGCTGGCGGCTCTTCGCTGGTAACTGGACGCTCCGGAGCGATTCCCCAGCTGCGGACGAACGAGTGCTGGGACGAGACCGCAAGCTCCAGCACGTGCGGCTCTGCGGGCGGGGCCAGTCTGATGTCAAACCCCGAGACCGGCCTTCCGAACTGAGCACAGACCTCCTCATCGCCGGACCACGTGCAAAAGCAAAGATCGTTGCTCGATTCATCGTCTGCCTCTTTGGCGACCTTCATGCAGAGCGGTGCAGAGCCCGTGAAGAACTGCCGATACTGCTTCTGCGCTACGCCATCGTGCGCGTAGATGGCGAGCTGGATCTCGACCTCGAACGGCTCTTGTGAGGTGTAATAAACGAGCTGCGTCGGCTGCCCATTGGCCTCGGATAGAAAGCCTCTGACGACGATCTTACCATCCGCGCAGAGGTTCCACTCCAGTGAGGTCAGTAGTGCAACGACCAAGATGCGTCCGTCCCCGCCTGCCGGATCCGGAATTTCGAGATCTGGAGCCAGCACGTGGTCGCCAAACCGCAACTGAGAGATGATTCCGACGAGACTACCACCCTTTTCCTGCGGTCGGAGCGCAGCGATGGATTGAAAATCTTTGCTGAAGTTGACCAAGGTTCTTTCCCCCCTTACTTGAATCCCAACGGTCTGCCCATTCCTGGCCGATCTTCACCTACGGCTTCATGTTTTTGACATCAAAGCCCGCATCCGAGAGCCGCTTCCGGTACTTCTCGAACTTCTTCCAGGAGTTCTTCGCCAAGTCCCCTTCGGGGTCCACGGTGCTCCCCCCAAACTTCTGCACGGACAGTTCCTTGGTCGGATTGAAGGCCTGAAACAGACTGGTCAGTGCCCCATCCCCGGCCGAGCCACTCGAGATGCCGTTTAGGAAGGAATCGAACACGTCCTTGCCAGGCTTCTTGCTCTTGCTCTTGGTCATCGCACGCTGGAACCACCCCATGGCTTCGCGCTCATCTTTGTTTTCTTGGAGTTCCTTCATACAGTCCACGAGTTCTTTGTTCAGCGGTGCCAACGCCTTATCGGCATTGAGCTCAAACTCCGATTTGTCTTTGATACAAAAGAGCTCATAGAGGAGGAGGGCCTTCGACTTGGTCGGGTGCTCCAAGAACTTCCCCAAGAGCACCGCGAAGAGCGGCTCGAACGACATTGAGCAAAAACCGAAGCGAATGAAGTCGAGCTGAACGGATTCCTTCTGCTTCCATAGATCCTGAACAGTCTTTAGTCCCATCGTATCTCCCTTTTTATTACTCAAAAAGCCATCGATCGTCCCGAATGCGGCACAGGCCGAGCACGAGCACCGGAACCTCTCAACGTACACGATGCAGGCTCGGCTTTTTCTTGGTTTTGCGATGTCCCCGTGGCCACTAGGGAATCACGTGATGCATAGACTTCTGCTACTGCGCGATCCCTGACTTGTGCACCGGCAGCCAGCACCGATCTCCTCCCTTTTGTCAGAGCTTGGTGATATCCAGGGCTGTATGGAGGAACGCATGCAGACTTGCCCCACTCACACTCCCTGGTCCCTGGTCCGTCCGCTCCGCGTCTTGGCGCTGCTGTTGTGCACTGCGCTGGGAATTCAGTGCGGAACCGAACCGAATCGCCAGGCCGGACCCGATCCAGATGCAGCCGCGATGCAGCTTTCGCTGTCACCGTCCAATCCGCAGATTGCTCAAGGTACTTCGCAGCAGTTTCAACTGCGGGGCTTTGCTCTTGATGGCCGAGTCCGCGATCTCACTACCAAAGCAGTATGGTCGGTCCGGACCCCAAGTGGCAGCGAGCTACCCGCGTCCGAATCGGGATTGATCGAGCCAACGACTCCGGGCCGCTATCAAGTCACCGTTGAGTATGAGGGGACGAAGGCTCAGACCGAGGTGATGGTCACAACGGCGACCATCGCATCACTTTCCATCAGTCCCACGCTTCCGAAGGTTGCCAAAGGCCTGACGCAGCAGTTCAAAGCGACAGCAACTTTTAGCGATGGCACCACGCAAGATGTCACCACGTTATCGGCGTGGTCGGTAAAGGACTCCCTTGGAACGGGTGTGGCGGTCGTCAACTCACTCGGTCTGGCCACGGCCAAAAATGTTGGGAAAGCCCGGATCTCGGCGCGCTATTTGACCAAGACCACCAGCACCACCATCGAAGTCACCGCAGCAACCGTAAAGTCGCTCACGCTCAGCCCACAGAATGTGGCCATTGCCAAAGGAACGTCGCAGCAGTTTGCGGTGGTGGGTACCTTTTCCGATGGCACTGTTGCAGATGTGACTGCGAGCGCCGACTGGGCCGTGCTTGATGTGATGGGCTCAGGTGTGGCTTCGATTGATGGCACCGGAACCGCGCACGGCGATGCCGTAGGTCAAGCCAAGGTCAGCGCAGAGTATCTGGGGCAGCTTGTAGAGACCAACCTAACCGTCAATCCTGCCGCTCCTACCGCGCTCGCGCTCACTCCGGCGAGCGCATCACTGGCGAAAGGAACCACGCAGCGGTTTGTCGCCACCGCCACGTTTACCGATGGCACGACCCAAGATGTCTCTGCGATGACAGCGTGGACGTCCACCGATGCGGTGGGAGTCGGGGTCGCGTCCGTTGATGCGAGCGGTGTAGCCAAAGGGAATGCGGTTGGGAGTGCTACCATTAGCGGTTCCTTCCGTGGCTATTCCGCAAGTGGCACACTCACCGTGCGACCGGCGGCGCTTCTGTCTGTGGCCATGAGTCCCGCCGCCATCTCGATTGCCAAGGGCCTGTCCCAGTCGTTCCGGCTCATCGGAACCTACACGGACGGAACCACGCAGGATCTATCAGCGGTTGCCGTTTGGTCAGCAACCGATGTGATGGGAATGGACGTGATCTCGCTCAGTGGCACCGGTGTTGCGTATGCCAAAAACATCGGTCAAGCGCAGGTCAAGGCAGAGCATATGGGCCAAAGCGCCACTGGAACGGTGACGGTGACAGCAGCCGTAGCGACCACGCTGCGGATGACCCCGCAAGGTCCATCGCTCGCCATTGGTGGGACGCAGCAGTTCTCGATCACGGCGGTCTTCAGCGATGGCAGCACCAAGGATGTCAGCGGCAGCGCCACCTATTCCGCAGCAGACATTGCACCGGCGGTGGGCGTAGCGAGCATCAACACGGCAGGACTCGCCACCGGACTCGCCCGAGGCCGAGCGACCATCTCTGCCAGCTACGGCATGCTCCGGGTTGATACTGTTCTTTCGGTAGGAATGCCACGCGGAGTCTGCTCCGCTGATGGTTGGTGCTGGCGCAATCCGCTGCCGCAGGGCAACTACCTGCCCTCGATCTGGGGTAGCGATGCCAGCAACGTATGGGCGGTCAGCGACTTCGGAGTCATCGTCAAATGGGACGGTATCGGCTGGACTCAGCAAGCGACGCCGACCACCAAGAACCTGCTCGCAGTGTGGGGAACCGATTCCAAGAACGTCTGGGCGGTCGGTCTGTCGGGTACGATTCTGAAGTGGGATGGCAAAGTGTGGACCGCGCAGCTCAGCGGCACCACCGTCAGCCTGTCAGGAGTCTGGGGAACCGATGCCAACAACGTGTGGGCCGTGGGCGATGGCGGCGTGATTCTGAAGTGGAACGGAACCGCGTGGTCGGCGCAAGCCAGTGGCACGCTGTCGTATCTGCGTGGCGTGTTCGGAATCGATACCAGCAACGTCTGGGCGGTCGGAGCAAGTGGCGTCATCCTCAAGTGGGATGGCAGCACCTGGACCCCGCAAAGTAGTGGCACGCTGACCTATCTGCGCAGCATCTGGGGCACCGATGTGAACAACCTGTGGGCGGTCGGCTCAAGCGGCGTCATCCTCAAGTGGGATGGCACTTCGTGGGCGACTCAGGCGAGCGGTACCATCGAGACCCTGCGGACAGTGTGGGGGACCGGGACCGGGAACCTGTGGATCGTTGGCTATGCGGGCACTGTGCTCAAGTGGAGCGGCACCGCATGGGTTGCGCAGGCCAGCGGAGTCTCCGAAAACTTGCTCGCGATTTGGGGTAGCTCGGCCAGCGATCTGTGGGCGGTGGGTGATGCCGGTCTGATGATCAGTTGGAACGGAACCGCATGGGCGGCCCCTCCGGCCTGGAGCCGTGCCAGCTTGTTTGCGGCGTGGGGCAGTGATGCCAGCAATGTCTGGTTCGGTGGTGCGGGTGGCACCATTGTGAAGTGGAATGGCTATTCCCTCAGCTCACAAACGAGCGGCACCCGGGAAGGGATTTCCAGCCTGTGGGGGACCGACAGCCGAAACGTCTGGGCCGTCGGCAGCGCCGGCACCATCATCAAGTGGGACGGCAGCGCGTGGTCGCCTCAGGTGAGTGGCACCACCGAGTTCCTCCGTGCAGTCTGGGCAGCCGACAGCAAGAATGTGTGGGCGGTCGGTAATAACGGCGTCATCCTCAAGTGGGATGGTAGCGCGTGGTCCGCACAGGCAAGTGGAATCACCAGCCACCTGACCAGCATTTTTGGGCTGAGTGCTACCAATGTCTGGGCAGTCGGTGGGGGCGGAACGGTCCTCAAGTGGGACGGCAGCACCTGGGCTCTGCAAGCGAGCGATGGCCTGACCTGGCTCAGTGGAGTATGGGCAAGCAACCCAAGCAACGTCTGGGCAGTCGGGGCCGGTGGCAACATCCGAAAGTGGAACGGCACCACCTGGAGCGCGCAGGTCAGCGGCACCACCCTCCAGCTCAACAGTGTCTTTGGAACCGACGGAAGCAACGTCTATGCGGTGGGTGACAAAGGAACGCTGCTGAGATGGAACGGTACGATGTGGAGCCCTCAGGTAAGTGGTAGCTCGCAGGTGCTAAACGGAGTCTTCGGTCTGAGCGCCGGAAACCTATTTGCCGTCGGAAACACCGGCTCCGTGCTACAGCGCGCTCCGTAATCCAGCAGACTTCGACACCGCGCTCCAGCTCCCTTCCGTACTCCCTCCCTAACGCCTCCGGAACTCCTCCGGAACTCCTCCGGAACTCCTCCAGAAGCCCTGGCAGATGGCCCCCACCGCCTATCTGCGGGGCGCACAATTGCTGCCGTGGCGTTGCCATGTTATGTCCGGCCCATGACCACAAACAATCGGGCCTCGATCGGCGGATGGCTGGCAATCTCTGTTGGAATCATCGTCTCAACGGCCATTGCGGCCCAGTCCTGGGTGAAGGTCCGCCTGCATCGTGAACGAGCGATTGATGTCACCGGATCAGCCAAGCGACGCATCGTATCGGACCTCATCGAATGGCAAGCCAGCATTGCCACAGAGGACAAGGACCGCACGGTGGCCTATAAGGCGCTGCACGATCACGTCGAACGCACGATCGGCTATCTAAAAAAACAGGGCATCACCGATGCAGAGTTACGCGTCTCCTCTGTCACCACTGAACAGCTCACAGAGACGGAATACCAGGGCAAGGGCGAAGAACGCATCGAGCGCAAAAAAAACCTGGGATTCCGCACCACCCAATCGATCGATGTGTCCTCGAAGGATGTCGCCAAGGTCGAGCGAGTCTCGCGAGAGGTCACGCAACTGATGGAAAGCGGAATGCCGATTACCTCGGAGGCACCGCGCTACTACTACACCCAGCTTGGCGTGCTCAAGATCGAGATGCTGGCGGAAGCAGCCAAGGACTGTCACACCCGGGCCGAACGCATCCTTCAGTCGACGGGCGGCGCAACCCTGGGCAAGCTCAAGCGCGCCGACATGGGCGTGATCAACATAAACCCCGCCAACTCGACGGATGTCTCGAACGAAGGCAATAACGACACCTCATCGCTCGACAAGGACATCCTGACCATCGTTCACTGCTCGTTTGTACTGGATCAGTAGGAACAGACCTACTCTTTGCGACACTGCTCAGCGATTCGATGACGGAAGTCTTCCAGCGGGAAGTGCTTACCGACGCATTCCTTGGGGCCCTGTTTGATCACAGCGCGGGCCTCATCATGGCTATACAGCTTGATTGGCGGCACATGGAGCCGGAGCTGACGGAGCAGTGCCACGCTCACCGCGACCCCTGAATCAAGCTGAGCTGGCAGCGGTGCTTCAAAGCGAAAGTCGCCAAGGAAGGCGATTCCGAAGCCACTGTGATTGAAACCACGAGCGTGTGCCCCCGCCAGATCGAGCCGCAACATCTGACAAATCGTGCCATCCGGTTCGATCAAAAACGTATAGGGCACAAACGCCTTGTCGGACTGCTCTTTGGGAATCCCTTCGCGAGTCCATTTGTCGATGGTGGGCTTCTTGTCGTCATAGCTTCCATCGAGCGTCACCGTAGCGACTCCTTCGGGATTGCCCACAAAGAAGCGAATCACCCCCTGAACGTCACGACCTTCGCCACCCGGCAGCACTCCGTTTGGTAGCTTCGCAATCTCTTCTGCCGATGGAGGACTCTGCGGCTCACCGATGCGATGGAAGACCAGCGCTTTGCAGGACTCTTCACGAACCGGACGCCGCAGGGCCCCCGGAGTATGGGCGGTGAGATCGACCAACGAACCACACGGTAGATCCTTCGCCAGCGACAGATCCAAAATCGGGTTCATGGAAAGCCATGATAGCGGAGTTTGCGAAGCGTTCGCTTAGGTACTTGTGACAAGGACTCGCTGGCGATAGTCGCGAGGCGACTCACCAACGAAGGACGTAAAGGCATGGCTGAACGAGCTGGGCGTCTCGAAGCCAACCTCCAGCGCGACCTCGGTGATCGAAAGCGACCGCACCGCCAAGCGATCGAGCGCAGCCAGCATCCGGGCCGTGTTCAGATAGGCATGAGGAGTCATCGCCAGCTCGCTTTGGAACCGTCTCCGCAAGGTGCGTTCGGACAAAGCCGCTGCTTTGGCGATGTCACTGACTCCAATCGGGCTGCCGATTCGACCGTGTATAAACCGCGTCGCTCGCCGCAGCTCCTCGGACTGCGGCACTGGGAGCCGAAATGGCAGCGCGACCCGCTCGCTCCACTCCAGCGCCAGCATCCCGAGCGTCGCAAAGTACGATCTCGCCAGCGGATCGTGCGGATCGCTGTGGTGATTCCAGCGCATCGCGTGCAGCAGCAGCTCTTTGCCAAGCGGCGAGACCGTGAACACCCGACAGTCCCATGGCGGAGCAGCAAGCACAGACGGCGCCAAATACACCGTGCGGAGTCCCACCCGACGCTCACACAGCACCCGATGCGGCGTTCCGGCTGTCAAAAACGCGGCGCGATGAGAGGGAAGCACCCAGCTCGCGCTGCCCACTTCCAGGTGCACAAGGCCATGGACCGCGTACAGGATCTGGTGGCGACCGTGCTGGTGCCAATCTGACTGTAGCGGCGGTAACTCGTCCGATAGCCCAAAGGCCGGAGTCAGCGCTGCATCGACATCTATCAGGGCCGGATCGTCCTCAGTGCGAGACACCCGCGCAGCATACTCCAATCGCTGCACAAGCGACCCAGCCCGCCCAAGCACGCAGCCACCCGGATGGTTTAGACATTTTGCCCTTTTGTGCCCGCTCCGATTCGCTATCGTACCCTCCCAATCCGTAAGGAGGTGCGTATGTCGCTTTTTCAGCAAGCCCGTCGTCAGCTTGCCTCTCTGCTGCTGGTGTGTAGCACCCTGGCCGTCGGCTGCGGTGACTACAGCATCTACAACAAGCCCATCAGCGATCCCTGGGATCCGGGGCCGCGCAAAGAGGGCTCGGGCTATGGCTCGGGTTCCGGCTCGGGCATGATGCCGCCGCCACCGATGTGCGACGTCAGCGAGCGCCGCTGCGAAACCGAGTTCATCTACAAAGGCATGGGCGGAATCACCACCCGAGGCGATGAAAAGGTCGTCGAGCTACGTGGTGACTACAAGGTGAACGGCTGGGTGATGGGCGACGCGCTGACCTTCGATGGCACCGCCTGGCGGGTCAAGACCAGCGTGCCATGGGTCACGAAGTACCTATATAAATTCCGCATCGTAGATGCCGCTGGCAAAGAGAGCTGGATCGCCGATCCCGAGAACACCACCAAGGAATCGGACGGCTTTGGCGGCTTTAACTCGGTCGGCAGCGGCGTGACCTGTGCCAAGTACACCTGCGAAAAGCCCGCGCCGACTTGCTCCGCGACCGCTGGCGACTTCGACTGGCGCGATGCGGTGATGTACTTCGTGTTCGTCGACCGCTTCTTCGACGGTAATGCGGCCAACAACATCCCGTATATGGGCGGTGGCGTTGATCCTTCGGCCAACTGGAAAGGCGGCGACTGGGCGGGCCTTTTGCAAAAGCTCAAGGACGGCTACTTCGAAGCGCTCGGCGTCAACGCCCTGTGGCTGACCGTTCCGATGGATGGCACCGACAACATCGGCATTGGTGACGATGGACGAAACTACACGGGCTATCACGGTTATTGGCCTCGTGATCTGTCCAAACCCGAGCGCCGCTTTGGCACCGAGTCCGAGCTAAAAGCGGTCATCGCCGAGGCCCACAAGCGCGGCATCAAGGTGCTCATCGACTACGCCATGAACCACGTCCACAAGGACTCGCCCGTCTACGCGATGAACAAGAGCTGGTTTAACCCGCTCGACCTCGGTGGCGGCCGCCAGTGCATCTGTGGTTCGGCCGACTGTCCGTGGGAAGGTGGCAAAGCCTCGGTGTGCTGGTTCCGTGACTACCTGCCCGACTTTGACTTCAACAACAGCGCGGCCCGCAACTACTCCGTCGACAATGCGCTGTCATGGATGAAAAACTACGACCTGGATGGCTTCCGGCTCGACGCGGTCAAGCACATCGAGGTGGCCTGGCTTACCGACCTCCGCGACCGCATCACCAAAGAGGTCGAGACGGTCAAAAAGCAGCACATCTATCTCGTGGGTGAGACCTATACCGGCAACCGCGACCTGATCAAGTCGTTCGTCGATCCGTGTAAGAAGCTCGATGGCCAGTTCGACTTCCCGCTGCGCTCCGAGCTGGGTGGCAAGGTGCTGCTCCGTCAGGGCAGGATGCAGGATCTCGTCAACTTCATGGACTCGAACGTCAGCTTCTATGGCACCGGGCTCAACTCGACGTTCATTGGCAACCACGATGTGCCGCGCTCGATTCACCTGGCCCAGAACTCTCCCCTGTGGAACGACATGTGGGCGGGTGGGAAAGACAAGAACTTCGACCCGAACCGACCGAGCACGGTCTCAGAAACCGAAGCCTACGAGCGGCTCGGCCTGGCACAGGCGATTCTCATGACGAACCGGGGCGTCCCTCTCATTTACTATGGCGATGAGATTGGACTCGCGGGCGCGGGCGACCCCGACAACCGTCGCATGATGGACTGGAACACCGGCGGCTATAACGGCGGACAGAAGTGGCTGCTCGACCGAATGAAGAAGCTTGGCACCATTCGCAAGGCCCACAGCAGCCTGCGCCGTGGCACCCGCACCACCCTGTCACAGTCCGACGACACCTGGGCCTATAGCATGGTGGACGGCACCGACACCGTCTACGTCGCGGTCAACCGCGCTGACTCGGCCAAGAGCGTCTCCGGGCTTCCGGCGATGGCACTGACCGACCAGGTCAGTGGTGGCTCGGTAAGTGGCCCGACCGTCAATGTCCCAGCCCGTGGCTTTGTGATCTTGTCGAAGTAGCTCCCCCCCGAGAAAGCACCACACGCGGCGGGCCGGTCGCGATATAACCAACACTACGATGTCTGAGGCCCCCTCCTCCTCTGTTTCCCTAAAGAAGCATCCCTTCGCCAGCCCGTTCCGACGGGCCAAGATCGTCTGCACCATTGGCCCGGCGAGTCGTACTCCCGAAGTCATTGGTCACCTCATCGACGAAGGAATGAACGTCGCTCGGCTCAACTTTTCTCACGGCAGCGTCGAAGATCACCGCAGCACCTTCAACGCCGTGCGCGAGCAAGCCGCCCGTCGTGGTCGCGCCGTCGCCATCCTTCAGGATCTGCAAGGTCCAAAGATCCGCGTCGGCAAGATGAAGCCGGGCACCGTGCTCGAAGCGGGCAGTGAGTTCATCCTGACCACCGAGGAAATTCTCGGTGATGCCAATCGTGCCAGCGTCACCTATGACGGTCTGCCGGGTGATGCTCGCCCTGGCAACGTGCTGCTCCTCGACGATGGGCTGCTGCAAGTCGAAGTGCTCTCGATTGAAGGCAACGAGGTCGTCACGCGAGTCCTGATTGGTGGGCCGCTGTCAAACAACAAGGGCATCAACCTGCCGGGCGTGCGGGTCTCGGCCCCCTCGATGTCGGAAAAAGACCACGCGGACCTGATCGTCGGTCAGCAGTTCGGCGTCGACTTTCTGGCGTTGTCGTTTGTGCGCTCCGCCCAAGACATTCACGAAGCCCGCGCCGCAATCGCCGCCGCTCGCCAGAACATTCCCGAAAGCCAGAGCCGCCCGCCCACGCTGATCATCGCCAAGATTGAAAAACCCGAAGCAGTCGATAGGCTTGAAGAGATCATCGACGCTGCCGACGGAATCATGGTGGCCCGTGGTGATCTCGGCGTCGAGCTGGGACCGGAAAAAGTGCCGCTCGTTCAAAAGAGTGCGATCGAGCTGGCCAACTCCCGAGCCAAGCTGGTGATCACCGCGACGCAGATGCTGGAGTCGATGACCCAGAACGCCCGCCCGACCCGCGCCGAAGCCAGCGACGTTGCCAATGCCGTTATGGATGCGTCCGATGCGCTCATGCTGTCGGCGGAGTCAGCCTCTGGGAAGTATCCGCTGCTGGCCGTCCGCACCATGGATCGCATCATCCGTGAGGTCGAGCAAAGTGAGCGCTATTTCAAGCTCATGCGACAGCTCGAGTGGCCGATGATTCGTGTCACCTCGAATGCCGTGGCCCACGCGGCGGTGGTGGCTTCACGCCTTGTAGAAGCCCCGGTCATCGTTGCGCTCAGCAACTCCGGTGGTGCGGCCCGCCTACTATCGGAATATCGCCCCGAGGCACTGCTCGTGGGAATGACCTCCAGCGTCGAAGTGTACAATCAGCTCGCTGGCTACTGGGGCATCCTGCCGATGATGGCCCCCCAAGCCGATGAGGAAACCGCGATGATCCGCGCCGTGCTCGCCCTGCTGCGGGAGCGTGGCTTTGCCCAGCGCGGCCAGCACGTCATCCTGACCATGGCGATCCCGTTTCGCTCCGGTCTGTCGACGAACACGATGCAGATTCACCGGGTCGAATAGGCCCGCCGCCTCGCCCTACCCTGCCCCCGCTCTCCCCTATCGAATGACATTTCCGAGGGAGAAATTGCGAAACCATCCCGCTTTGTGGTAGGCCCCTAGTTGGCATGTCTGCGACGGTCATTCCACTAGATAAAATTATCCCTGAGGCCCAGAAGGTGATCCGTCACCTCACCCGCAGTGGCCACAAGGCTTACCTCGTCGGTGGCTGTGTGCGCGACTTGCTCCTCGGTCGGGCCCCCAAAGACTTCGACATTGCCACCGATGCCACTCCGAGCGAGCTGCGCGAGCTGTTCCGCAACTGCCGGATCATTGGTCGTCGCTTTCGACTCGCCCACATCATCTTCGGAAACAAGATCATCGAGACGGCGACATTCCGTGCCAACCCTCGCGAGGACGAAGAAGGCGCGCCCGGACCTGCCGACGAGCTTTACATCCATCGCGACAATGTCTTTGGCACCGCTGAGCAGGACGCCCGCCGCCGCGACTTTACCGTCAACGGCCTCTTTTACGACCTCGCGGCCGAGCAAGTGCTCGATTACGTCGATGGCCTGACCGATCTCGCCAGCCGCTCGGTGCGCACCATTGGCGATCCCAACGTCCGCTTCCGCGAAGATCCAGTGCGCATGCTGCGGGCCGTCAAGTTTGCGGCTCGGCTCGGCTTCGACATCGAGGATACGACCTACCGAGCCCTGCTGAGCCACGGCAAAGAGATTGAAAAGAGCCCGGTCCCACGGGTATTGGAAGAGATCTTCCGACTACTCCGGGGGGGAGCCGCCGTGGAATCGCTGATGCTCCTGCGCGAGTGCGGCCTGCTCGATGTGCTGCTGCCCGAGATCGCGCCGCAGCTTGCAGAGCATCCCGGCCTGCTTGATCCCTACCTGCAAGAGATCGATCGCTCCGTCGCCAGCGGTGATATCCCAGTCAATGCAGTGCTGCTGGTGTCGCTCTTTTTGCCACGCCTTCTGTCCGTGTTTGAACTCGAGACCCGACGCCAAGCGGCTCCGCTCGATTACATCTCTGATCTGCTGGCCCCACTGTGTGCCAGGCTGCGGGTGGCCCGCCGCGATGTCGATCAAGCGAAGCACTTGCTCCTTGTCCAGCGGCGGATCACCCAGGCACGCCTGCGTGGTGGAAAGCTGCCGCCGAGCGTGCTCCATCGCGAGGAAATGCGACCTGCTTTCGGACTTCACGCCATGGTCTATCGGGTGCAGCGCTTGGCCGCTGGAGCGGACGAGTCAACGATTGCGCAAGAGATTGCCGACTGGCCGTTCCCTGGACCGTATCTGCTGGGCTCCGAAGGCGATGGCCCTCGCCGGGAATTCGCCCCGGACCGCGAACCTCGTGGTGGAGATCGCCGCCGCCGTCGCCGCAGTTTCGACGGGGAAGAGTCCGAACGACCGGCGCTGCCGGATGCGGGCCGCGACAGCGCCCTGGCCGCCCCCAGCCGCGCCGCCAGCTCGGGCGATGACGAACCACTCCTCGATGAAGAAGAGGCCGCCCTGGCCGCCTTCGTAGCCGCAATGCGCTCCGGTCGCGACGAAGAGTAACCAAGCGCACTCCCCCACCGCACCACCGTCCTCCACGGCGAACGCAAACCCCGTCGGAGAACGGCTGGTTTCTGTTCCCCAGAAGGATTCGTCCTATCGGTAGTGAAGGGAATGGACTCAGGCAAGGCTGGTCGATTGGGTTGCGCTTGCCGATGCTCTGCCGTTTGCCTACTGTGCCCGCCGTGCGGTGGCTTGGC
>JBGAUT010000025.1:0-79488 GCA_044228505.1 Polyangia bacterium
TGTTAACCCCAAACGCTTGCCGTTCTTCAAGGTCGGCAAGGAGCTAAAGGAACGAGTGAACGCTGGTGGCGCTCCCGTGCGAGTCAGCAAGCCCGCCAAGTCCGCTGCTTCGGCTCCGGTCGCTGCGCCGGTCATTGCTGTGGCACCCGCGCCGGTGGTTGCCGTAGCCACGCCGGTGGTTGCCGCACCCGCGCCGGTCGTTGCAGCACCCGCGCCGGTGGTTGCAGCACCCGCGCCGGTCGTTGCTGCACCTGCACCCGTTGCGGCGGTTCCTGCGACGGTCCCTGCGACGGCAAAGCCTGCGACTCCAGCGGGTGGCAAGAAAAAGTCCGCCGGTAAGACGCGCTAACAACACCTAACAGGCCGGAGCGCGGTTCGCCGTGGTTCTGTTCGGTGGTTGTTCGCGGTGAGGCTTCCTCGCGAGGTGGTTCTACTTACTGTCACGTAGACCGTGGGCCGGCCAACCGGCGCGCCACGCTGAGAGCTCATTTCCACCGCCGCCAGCCGTCGAGACTGCGGTTGCGGTCGAAGACTGTGCGGCATGAATCACCGCAGCAAAGGCGGCGGTACGTGCGGTGTCGTCATCGAGCGTGGCTGGGCTCAGCAGTGTTTGCTTATGGGCCTCGATGTAACCTGTGTTGTAGCGCCCTGCGCGGAAATCGGGTTCCTGCATCACTCGACGATGGAAGGCGAGGTTGGTCTTGATGCCTCCGATTTGGTATTCGGAGAGCGCTCGTGTCATGCGATCGATTGCTTCGGCCCGAGTGGGTGCCCAGACAATCAACTTCGAGATCAAGTTGTCATAGAACATGCTGATCTCCGCGTTTTCATAGACACCGCTGTCGTTGCGAACCCAGGGACCGGCGGGATTGCGCAGTCGGGTAATTTTGCCGGGTGAGGGCAAAAAGCGCAGCGCGTCTTCGGCGCAGACTCGGCACTCGATCGCAGCCCCACGAAGCGACAGATCCTCTTGCTTGAACGGAAGTGGGTGACCTTCTGCGACTCGAATCTGAAGATGAACTAGATCGAGCCCGGTAACCATCTCCGTCACTGGATGCTCAACTTGGAGGCGTGTGTTCATCTCCAGGAAGTAGAAGTTGCGGTCCTCGGACAGGAGAAACTCGCAGGTACCAGCCCCGACGTAGTCCACGGCCGCAGCGGCGCGGGCTGCCACCTCACCCATCCGGCGGCGAAGATCATCATCGAGAACAGGGCAGGGTGACTCTTCGATCACCTTCTGGTTGCGGCGCTGCACCGAGCAGTCGCGCTCAAACAAGTAGACGTGGTGGCCGTGGCGATCGCCGAAGACCTGAATCTCGACGTGACGAGGTCGAATGATCGCCTTTTCTAGGTAAACCGTGTCATCGCCAAAGGCCGCTTTGGCTTCTCGCTTGGCGCTCTCGAATGCTGCGGGAAACTTATCCGCAGCGTCACACAGTCTCATTCCACGACCACCACCACCAGCAGCGGCCTTGAGCATGACCGGGAAGCCGACCCGTTCGGCAGCCTGTAGTGCGGACTCGACATCAGGAAAGCCACGACCGCCTTCGCCGTTGTCACCGGGGACGGTGGGAACGCCAGCGGCTTGCATCTTGATGCGGGCGCGGGTTTTTTCCCCCATCTGCCGCATGGCCGAGGCTGGGGGGCCGATGAAGATCAATCCACGCTTGTCGCATGCCTCGACAAATTCGGCGCGCTCGGACAAAAAACCGTAGCCAGGATGGACCGCGTCGGCCCCGGCTTTGACCGCAGTATCCGCGACCTTGTCGATATCGAGGTAGCTCTCTTTCGGTTGGGATGCTCCGATGTGATACGCCTCGTCAGCCATGCGGACGTGTAGAGCGCCGCGATCAGCATCGGAGTACACCGCCACGCTGCGGATCCCTAGTTCGCGGCAAGCGCGAATGACCCGAACAGCAATTTCGCCACGGTTGGCGATCAGGATCTTTCGAATGGGCTTGATCGTCATCTTGGGCGACGATTAACCCCGTTTGGTCAGGGCTTTGTCAAGCCGTGCGACTTGCCAGGGCTCGCTCTTCGGGGAGCTGCCACAGCGCAGACTCCGGTGGCACGTCTTCCTGACCGCTGACGTAGACCCGCAGATCCGAGCCGCCGCGATGGATCAGCCAGAGTCCGTGTGACAAAAGGGGCACTCGGCCCGGGTGTTTGAGCGTCACGAGCCTCATCCCATCCCCTTCGCGTCGCCTCTGGTAATGCCACAACAGTCGGCGACCTTTGAGCCCGCGTTCACTCTGCAAAAACCACAGCGGATCGTAGAGCACCACATCCTGCACACCGAGTCGGAGGAAGTGCATCATCAAGCCGTCCTCAGCGGACACTGGTCCATCGACGAAGTGCACGACCAATTGCGGGCTTCGTCCTCTTTCCCAGACCCGAAACCAGCGGAGCTGTTCCTCGGGATCGAGTCCCTCCATGACGTACAGGTCCGGCACCACCCGCGCCAACCGATCGGTCGGGCTGTAATAAAAGGGCAGGTCGGTGCCAACCCGCATCGGAGTGTCCGGACGAGTGCGCCGGAAGTAGTCGCGCAGCAATCGGCAGAGCTGGGTCTTCGTCCACTGCGGTGAGATGAACTCACCAAACTCGGGTCTGCTCTCTGGCGCGGCCACTCAGCGGTTCTCCTGGCTCATCGTACCCGACCCACTGCGGAGGGCAAGAGCTAGCAATGTTCTTTGACCTGCGACCGTGCTGCATGGTACGCGGGCGGCATGCGTGCCGAGAGAATCACTGACGGACCACGACCGCTTTTTTCGTATCGCCCGTATTGGGCGCATCGATTTGGGGTGGCTCCGTTCCTGCCGCGCAGTCGCGAGGAAATGGATGAGCTGGGCTGGGAAAGCTGCGACATCATCCTCGTCACTGGTGATGCCTACATCGATCATCCAAGCTTTGGGATGGCACTGATTGGCCGACTTCTAGAGTCCCATGGCTTTCGGGTAGGAATCCTCGACCAGCCGGACTGGGAATCTGCGGAAACCTTTCGTGCGCTCGGTCCCCCCACCCTTTTTTGGGGAGTCACGGGCGGCAACATGGACTCGATGGTGAATCGCTACACCAGCGACCGCCGTGTCCGTTCCGATGATGCGTACTCTCCAAATGGGGCCGGTGGACTTCGTCCCGATCGATCGGTGATGGTCTACACCAAGCGCTGTCGCGAAGCGTTCCCTGGAATACCGGTGGTGATCGGCGGAATCGAGGCCAGCCTGCGCCGCATTGCCCACTACGACTATTGGTCGGACAAAGTTCGGCGCTCGGTCTTGGTGGATGCGGCGGCGGATTTGCTTGTGTACGGTAATGCGGAGCGCGCCATCGTCGAGATTGCTCATCGTTTGGCCGCTGGAAAAGACATCTCTGAGATCCGTGATCTTCGGGGAACGGCTTTCGCACAGATCACTCCTTCCGGTTTTACAGAGATCGATTCGACCCGCATTGATAAGCCCGGGCGCATCGATCCCAGGCCCGATCCCTATGCGATGGAGGAAGTGAGGAAGGAGGCTCCGTGTGGTACCGGAGAAGCTTCTTCCCAGGCTCCATTGCTACAGATTTCTCCGCGCAAAATTTCGCGAACAGAGCAGGTGATTCGATTACCAAGCTTCGAGGCTGTGAGCGCCGATCCAGCCCTGTATGCTCATGCCTCACGCATCTTGCATCGAGAGGCCAATCCAGGGAATGCACGGGCGCTGGTTCAGAAGCATGGTCGAATCGATATTTGGATCAATCCACCACCGATTCCGCTGACCACTGCAGAGATGGATGCGCTGTATGAACTGCCGTTTCAGCGGATTCCACACCCTCGTTACCAAGGGACGAAGATTCCCGCGTACGAGATGATTAAGTATTCGGTGACGATCATGCGTGGCTGCTTCGGTGGCTGTAGCTTCTGTTCCATCACCGAACATGAAGGCCGGATCATCCAGAGTCGTTCCGAGACTTCGATTCTGCGCGAAATCGAGCACATACGTGACAAGACTCCGGGCTTCACGGGAATCATCAGCGACCTAGGTGGGCCGACTGCAAACATGTATCGGATGGCGTGTAAAAGCCGAGAGATCGAGGCTGCGTGCCGACTCCCTTCGTGTGTCTATCCTGATATTTGTAACAACCTGGGAACTGATCACTCTCCCCTCGTCCGACTGTATAAGAAGGCTCGGGCGATTCCGGGAGTGAAGCGGATTTTCATCGCATCGGGAGTTCGCTACGATCTAGCAGTGCGCTCTCCAGAGTGGATCAAAGAGCTGGCCCAGCATCACACGGGCGGCTATCTGAAGATCGCTCCGGAACATACAGAGGACGGCCCCCTTTCCCACATGATGAAGCCGGGAATTGGGTCGTACGATCGCTTCAAAGCGCTGTTTGATCGGTACTCCCAAGAAGCAGGGAAAGAACAGTACCTGATTCCGTACTTCATTGCCGCGCATCCCGGAACGACCGATGAAGACATGCTGAACCTGGCGCTGTGGCTCAAGAAGAACGGATTCCGTCCGGATCAAGTGCAGGCGTTCCTCCCTTCGCCAATGGCGACGGCAACCGCGATGTATCACACCGGCAAAAATCCGCTCCGTCCGCTGAAGATGGACCAGTCGGTACCCGTGGTAAAGAGTATGGAACAGAGACGTCTTCACAAGGCGTTTCTGCGCTATCACGATGCCAACAACTGGCCGATGCTGCGCGAAGCACTTCGTCGTATGGGACGGGAAGATCTGATCGGGAGCGGCAAGCATCACCTGGTCCCAAGCTGGCAGCCAGCAGGAACAGGGGTAGATCGCGAAGGCAAACGGAGTGTTGGGAAATCATCGCCAAAGATGAAGCGTGGGGCGGCGCTCACCCAACACACGGGGCTACCTCCAGCCCCGAACGGTAAGTGAACAGTTCAGGGTGCTACAGCCGAGTGCGACTGAGGCTAGCTCGGGGGGGCAGTTGGGCTGCTCAGTAGGCGCAGGATCTGTGGCCTCACCCGTCGCACGCGCACTCGAACTTGCCCAGCATCGACGTGCTCTGGAAACAGGACGAGTAGCAGCGCACGATGACCAAGCGGTGCTGCTCCAAGCTGAAGCGCTCCGAGGTCCGGGTTGTCTTTGGGGACAGCCAAGGTCACATAGCGATCCTCGACGGGAATCTCCAAATGACTGGCTTGCTGCGTCTCGATGATCATATCCGCCGCAAGCTCTGCGATTTCATTCGAGAGCGTACCGCGTAGGATGTTTCGCTCGCCAGCGTGTGCAACTACTGCGCCCTCAATCGTGCAGATAAGCACCTTGCACGCTGCGGTAGAGCGCAGAAGCCGGTCACAGAGACCGTCCAGCGATGCGGACGAACCGACTTGCATGGGATCATTTTCGCACATCCTTTCAAGGACATTCCAGCCTTTTCCAGGGTGAGTCTTGTGCCCCGGTGTGGGAGTTTCTGCGAGAGGGTGCGCACCGGGACCGCCTTGCGTTTGACGACCTGTTGGAGAGGGGGCTCGTAGGCAAAAATGACGAGAGATTTTGCGGATATGTGAGTAGTGGCTACCATCACCGTTTCAAGCCTCAACGCCCTGTACACACCTTTCCCTGCTGGAAACGATGCGGAGTCTGTATGCCCAATCGACTCGCTGAAGATGACGACGATCAGATCCGTGAGGATTCGCCAGCTCTCCCCGAGTCGCTGGAACTGCCGGTGTTGCCGACTCGCGACCTGGTGCTGTTTCCATTTATGCAAGCGCCGCTGCTCGTGGGTCGTGAGCTATCCATGCAGGCGGTAACCCGGGCCGGAGCGACCGCAGACAAGCTGCTACTGGTCTGCCTACAGCGGCGAGCCGATGACGAAAATCCGCTCCAGATCGAGTCGCTGTGGGAGGTGGGGACTGTCGCTACCGTTGTTCGTAGCGTCTCACTTGCGGATGGGCGACTCAAGGTGTGGGTACAGGGGCTACGGCGCGCCGAGATTCAGTCAGTGACGGCGCAGGACGGTGGACTGTTGGCCACCGTGACGCTGCGTACCGACGAAGAGGGTCAACAAGATCGATCGAGCGAGCTTGGGCTGCCGGCGCTGGAGGTTCAAGCGGAGTCCTCGGCACTACAGCGGCAGGCTCGCGAGGATCTAGATCGCCTGCTGCGGGAAGGCAAACTGCGGAGCCAAGACTTGTTGCCCTTGTTGGCCGAGTGCGATGAGAGTGAGCCCGGTCGGTTCACCGATTTGATCGCGGCAAGCTTGCATGTGCCGGTCGAGCAAGCCCAAGCACTGCTCAGCCTGCGCAGCGGTCCGGATCGACTTCTCAAGTTGGCCGCGCAAATGCGTCGCGAAGTGGAACTACTGCAGCTCCAAGAGGGCATTCGTGCTCGCACCAAGGACTCGCTCAGTCGTGCGCAGCGAGAGCACTTTTTGCGGGAACAGCTTCGTCAGATTCACACGGAGCTGGATGGAGCGAGCGACGAACTTGGGGAGCTGCGACGGCAACTGCAACAGGCGTCGCTGCCGGGCGAGGTTGCGGCGGAGGCTGAGTTACAGCTGCGTCGGCTGGTGGCGATGCCTGCGCACAGCTCCGAAGGGCAGGTGATTCGGGCACATTTGGCTTGGTTGGCGGAACTGCCGTGGCAGGTGTTGACCACGGATCGTCTCGATCTGGCAGCAGTTGCGCGACTTCTCGACGAAGAGCACTTTGGTCTAGCGGTCGTCAAGCAGCGACTTCTCGAGTTCGTCAGTGTGCTGAAGCTGCGTCGCCATGCGATTGGATTGCCGCGACGCTTGGGGACGGTGCTGTGCCTATGTGGGCCGCCGGGCGTTGGCAAGACGACGCTGGCGCGTTCATTGGCACGGGCGCTGGGTCGACGGTTTGTGAGGGTGGCGCTCGGTGGGATCCGAGATGAGGCCGAGATTCGGGGTCATCGTCGAACGTACGTCGGGGCGATGCCGGGTCGACTGGTTGCAGGGATTCGGCAGGCTGGGGCGCGCAACCCAGTGATGCTCCTGGATGAACTCGACAAGCTCTGCGTCGATGTGCACGGCGATCCGGCGGCCGGTCTGCTCGAAGCGCTCGATGCTGAGCAGAATGCGGCCTTTCGTGATCACTATCTGGGGGTGCCGATCGATCTTTCAGAGGTGCTCTTCATTGCCACTGCCAATAACCCCGAAAAGATTCCCGAGGCGCTGCGCGATCGATTGGAGCTGGTGCAGCTATCGGGCTACAGCGACGACGAAAAGCTAGGCATCTTGGGGCGGCACATTATTCCTCGGGCGCTGGCTGATACGGGACTTCTTCCCTCGTACTCGGTGCGTTTTACCGACCAGGCGCTGCGCTCGTTGGCAACGGAATACACTCGCGAGGCAGGTGTGCGTGATCTGACCCGCCAGGTCGATACCATTTGCCGACGGCTCGCCAAGCGAATCGTCGAACAAGAGGACAAGACAGAACCGCAACTGCCGTTTGATCCACAGGTAGCGAGCCATGCGTATCCCGAGCCGCAGATGGCACTGCGGGGGATCACCGCCTCGATGCAAAAGGGTCCGACTTCACTGCTGCTGACGCGACGAGAGTTGGTCCGGTTGATCGGCTCACCGACCTTGCCGCAGCTTCGGGCGTTGACCTCGGGACGGGTCGGCGCGGCACTTGGGCTCGCGTGGACCCCTGTGGGTGGCGAGATTCTTACCGTTGAGACGCAGCGGCTGTCGGGTACGGCGGGGTTGCATCTAACCGGACAGCTCGGCGAGGTGATGCGTGAGTCGGCACAAACAGCGCTGAGCTTTGCGCGGGCCTGGCTGCGTGATCGCGGGATTTCGACCGATCCTGGGGAAATCCATGTGCATGTCCCACAAGGCGCGATTCCCAAAGATGGTCCATCAGCAGGTGTAACAGTCGCAGTGGCACTAACCAGTTTGCTATCCGGTATCGAGGTCCGGCCTGGGGTCGCAATGACCGGCGAACTGACGCTCCATGGCCGCGTACTTCCCGTTGGTGGCATTGGTGAAAAATTGCTGGCAGCCCGGCGAGCGGGGCTACAGACCGTAATGTTGCCGCGGGACTGTGAGCCTGCGGTCCGCGAGCTACCTGCCAGTGTGCGAAGAGGTCTGCGGATCGTTCTTGTCGCTGATATGGACGAACTACTGACCGAAGCGCTGGTGAGCTTGCCTAGCAAGGCCCATACTAATGACCACGTCAGCCTGACCGATTCCCAAGCGAAGTCCACGAAGTTCCGCCATGGTGCTGTCCGCAAACCGTAATCATACGATCCAGCTCGTTTACAGCGGGCCGCTCGGGTCAGGAAAGACCACCAACCTCCGTCGACTGGCGGCGCGCCTGCCCGATCGCTTTCGGAGTCGGTTGCTGACAGTGGACAGTCCGGCGACACAAGCTGGCTCTGCGACGGACTATTCGAATCCAGAGCCGACGCACTTCTTCGATCTGCTGCCGATCGTGCTCGATACCGATGCAGGTCGGCTCAAGTTACGGCTTATCGCGGTGCCCGGGGACTGTATGTACGAGCCGACGAGACGGCTACTTCTTCGCAGCGCCGATGGTGTGGTGTTTGTCGCCGACAGCTCGCTGACACCGGAGGAAAATCAGCGCAGCTTCTCGGACTTGCGCAGTAGTTTGCGCGAGAACGGTCGGGCACCCGATTCAATGCCGCTGGTGATTCAGCTCAACAAAACCGACCTCGATGGTGGCTTGACAAGCTTCAAGGTCGCGCAAGCGCTGCCGGGGATTCGGAGTGATGTGGCGATCGAGCCAGCATGTGCCGAACGAGGGGTTGGGGTTGCCGAGACGTTGCTCCACTTGGTGCGGATGGTGTGGCCAACGGTGATGCACGAACGTGAGGCACTGGCGGGGCTTGGGTTGGATCTGCCACAACTGCTGTCTCTTCTCCGACGAAGACTGCAATTGCCGGACGATGATGTTCAGAGGGGAAGGGCTCAGTCATGAACTCGGCCCATTTTCCCCCGAGCGATGGCCACGAGTTGCTCCAGGTCGGACTCGCTGGGCTGCTTCGCGATGACGAAGTGGGCTTGTTGCGTGCCGCGAGTGATCTCGGTTGTGAGTTGACCGTGGTGGGTCTGGATGGCTGCCTGATCGTTGGAGACGAGCCTCCCAAGGTCGTTTTGTCCAGCATCACAAGTGGCGCTCCGCAGCTGGTCAAGTGCGAGGGCGGTGAGTACCTTGGGGCGGTCTATTTCCATGATGGCGATGAGCTGTGCCGGATCGTCTGTAAGCTGTCCGGCGGGGAGCCGGGACGGGCGCGCAGCCTGCAATCGGCGCACTACTTGATTCGTCTTTCTGAGACGCTGCTTCAGTCGGCGGTTCGTCGAGAGCTAGCCACCCGGCTTCATCATCTGCAGGTCGAAGAATCGCACTTGGAGCTTCAGCTCAAGAGCCAGCGTCTCGATCAAGCGGTGGCGCGGATGAAAGACTCCGAACGCATCAAGACCTCGTTTTTGGCGACAGTGTCGCACGAGCTTCGAACCCCACTGACCTCGGTGATTGGCTACACCGAGATGGTCATCGAGGGTCTAGCCGGTCCCATCAGCGACGAGCAGCGCGAGTATCTGGATACGATCTTGGCCAAGAGCGATCAGCTTCATCAGCTCATCTCGAAGCTACTCGACGTGTCGCGGCTGGAAGGATCGAGCGTTGAACTGGTTCGAGCTAACGTGGAACTGCGTGGGCTGCTCCAGGATGTGATTCGTGCGATGGGGCCCCAGCTTCGCCGGAAGCGAACGCGGCTCCAGGTCGCCATGGCCGATGCGCTGCCGATGTTGCAGGCCGACCGCGAAAAGCTGCGGCAAGTGCTGCAAAACCTCATCGGCAATGCGATCAAGTTCACCCGAGACGAAGGCGAAGTCTTCGTGAGCGCCGAAAACATCGTCTGTGACAGCGGCGAGAGTCGCGTCCTGCTCACGGTCAGCGACAACGGCATCGGCATCCCGACCCACCTTCATGACAAGGTCTTTGATGCATTTTACCAAGTCGACAATTCGTCGACGAGGCAGCACGAGGGCTCGGGCCTAGGACTGCTGTTGGTGAGGCGCTACGTGAACGCGCACGGCGGCAAGATTTGGATCGAAGATCGTCCGCAAGGCGGCACGACCTTTCGCATCAGCTTGCCGGTCGCGGGCGACGTCCACTAGCGGTACAGCGCGTCGAAATTCGACAAGATGAAGTCCTCGACCATCGACGGGTCAGGAATGTGCATCAGCATCCCGTACATTGCGGCGGTGCCCTCGGAGGAGAGCTCGGGATGGGCTGTGACGTGGGCCACCGAGTCGGCCAGATCAGCCAGATACCGTTCGGCGATCGGGGCATGAGCCGGGGTGATCGTCAGGTGAATCGAGGTCGGAAACTGCTGGCGATCGATGTGCCAGCCGCGTTCTTCCATCTGGTCTGCGATGGCCATCAGATCGGGCCCCACCGAGCCAAAGGCAAAGACGCCACAGTCGGGTTTGCCCAGGATGACCAGCCCGGGAATCGCGGAGATGCCATCGAGAAGAATGCGGGTGGTCTTCATGATCGTGCTCGCGATTCGCAGAAAGCCGGCTTCTCCGAGCGCGTTGAGACTGGCCCAGGCGGCTGCGATCGCTCCACCGGGTCGCGTGCCGAGCACGGTCGCCGAGCCAAACAGTCCTCCTGGCCAACCGGAGTAGACATAGAACTGGTGGCGGCGCAGCTCGGGCGTCCGATACAGCACCGTCGAAGCACCTTTGGCTGCAAATCCGTACTTGTGAAGGTCCGCCGACATCGAGGTCACGCCAGGTACCGCAAAATCGAACGGCGGCACCGGATAGCCAGCCTTGCGTACAAATGGAAGCGAGAAGCCACCGACACAGGCATCCACATGCAGTGGCAGTGCATGCGACTTGGCAAGCGCCGCCAACTCGGGGATGGGGTCCACCACTCCGTGAGGATAGGCTGGCGCTGAACCGACGAGAAACAGGGTCTGTGGGGTGATCGCTTGGGCCATTGCGGAAACATCGGCGCGGAAATCCGGTCCCGGTGGGATCAGCACCGGTTTGATGCCCAAGTAGTGCGCGGACTTGAGCAGCGCCGGGTGCGCGGTGGTCGGAAGCAGCATCTCGGGCGCTGTGATCTGCGGGCGCTCCTTGCGGGCCTGGTCGCGATAGGTCTTCGTCGCTAGGAACAAGCTCTCGGTGCCCCCCGAGGTCATCGAACCGACCACTTGATCATCGCCACCGAGGAGCCCCGCTACCATCGAGATAACGTCGGTTTCCATACGACGCAGGCTCGGAAACGCCATCGGATTGAGCGCATTTTCGGCCAAAAACAGCGAATAGGCATCCCGTAACAGTTGCAAGTGCTCGTCGGTGTCATGATAGACGAGGCTGAACGTCCGGCCGTCATGCCAGCGAGCATCGCGGCTGCGCATGGCCCGCATCTCGGCCAGGACATCCTGGGGCGCTCGGCTCTGCGAGGGCAGCGTGGGACGCGTTGGAGTGGCAGTAGCAGTTGTCGGGGCAGATTCAGAGGAAGAGTTGGAAGTCGGGGACTGCTCGGATTGCGACATGGGCGCAGCGTAGCATGAGCCCGCGCTGGGACTTCCGTGTCGCTGTTACCGTCTGAAAGCGAAGACCGCCAGTGGAGGCACACGGTTTGGTATGATGTCCGGTTAAGTGACGATGGCTACCGAGTCGGTTGTTCTCGATAAGCGATTCCAGGTGGGCAGGGTGATGGGGCGTGGCCCATCTGGGGTGGTGCACTTGGCAACCGACCTGAGTCGGGGGGGCGAGTGCGTGGTCAAGCGGATTCACGCCAAGTTTGCCAACCGCAGCATCTTGGATCGTGTCCAGGCCGTCAGCCACTCTGCGTCTGACATGATGCATCCGGCGGTGCTCGGCGTGCTTTATACCGGTTACGAGCCGTCGGGGGCGCTGTATCTGGTATCGCCGCTGGTACACGGTGAATCGCTGCGGGCGCTCCTGCAGCGAGGACCGCTGTCTCTGTCTGCGATGTTGTCGGTGCTCGAGCCGCTGTGTGCTGCGCTGCAAGCGGCGTCAGAGCGAGATCTGGCGCATGGCGCGCTGACCCCCTCCAATATTCTGTTGCCTGCGGATGGCGGGGTGCTGCTGTCTGATTTTGGAATGGCGCAACTGCGTGCCACGCCAGGGGTGAAATGGGATGGACCGCTCGGCTACACGGCACCGGAAACTCTCGAGACCGGAGCGCTTGCGGCAACCGTGCGTGCCGATGTGTTTGCGCTTGGGACGATCGTCTACGAGTGCTTGATCGGGCAGCCGATGTTCGATGCCAAGACGCTCGCAGCGTACTTGGCGATGGTCGGCACTCCACCCAAGATGACAGTGCGTCATCCGTCGTATGCACACCTGGATGCCGTGCTAGAAATGGCAGCCGCTGCAGATCCCGAAGCACGTTTTGCGACGGTGCAAGCGCTGTGGCGGGCGCTCCGCTCGGCGCTGCTCGATCTGCCGGCGAGCTTGGCCAATAACCTTACTCGTGGTGTGTCTCCGTCGGCTCAGCGAGGCACAAGTCCATCGACGCCACCGCTGGCTGGGAAGCCGGATGCAGCGAACACTGTACCGCGCTCGACGGAGCGCTCGATTCCTCCGCCTCCGCCGCGCAAGAAAGCGCCGTCGAATCCGCAGTCGGCTCCTCGCAATGTTCAAGAGATGCCGATGCTGCTGATTGAGGAGGAGATCGAGACTGTGGCGGCACCAGGGGCACCGCAGCCGACTTCGAAGCTGCCCCAGCGTACGGCACCGGCTGGGCCAACCCTTAAGCTGCCGGAGCCTTTGCCACCACCGCCAGACCAAAACCGAGCCCCGGTGACGCAACCGGTGGCGGTTGCATCTGCGGTGAACGCACCGACCCCTCCAGCCGTGGTGGCTCCGGTGTCAGCGGCGCGGGCGGCGGCTGACACCACGCAGGGCACTCATGCTCCGGTGGGTCGGCATCGTGCGGTGACAGCGGTTCCTCCGGTACGGGTTCCCGCAGCAGCGATTCCATCGGAGATTAGAGCGCCCAGTGCCCCGCGTTCCAATCGTCCTGATCCGCAGCAGATCCTGCCGACGGACCCTTCCTATCGATTGAAACCGCCGCCCCCTTCGCGCTGGGCTGCGCTGGCCCCCCTGATGTGGGCGACGATTGGTGGGGTTGTAGTCGGGGGATCCATGATCGCGGTGCAATACCTTTCGAGGGCGGGGATTGGGTCGGCAGGCTTGGGGCCGAAAGTGATTGCGGCTCGGACTGCAGATGTCGAAAGACTGCTCCGCCAGGCCGAGCTCGAGGCCTGGCAGCGCAATTATGGTAGCGCCTTGGCGTATTCCGAGCTGATTTTGAGAGCTCAGCCGGAACATGCACAGGCCAAGGTGATCTCCGAGCAAGCGAACGAGCAGTTGCGAGTCAGTGCGGTCTATGGTGCGTTTCTGCGGGCTGCGGATCGCGAACAGGCGGATTTGGCGGTGGCTCTCTATCGCGAGCTTCCTCCCGGTTCATCGTTCCGAGCCCAAGCGTGGGATCCCTTCATGAACGTCCGAAACTCCTTTGTGAGAAGGAGGCTGGCGGTTGCTACCGCCGCACTGTCCGCTGCCCAGTGTGAACAGATTCGAGAGCAGATCGAAAAACTGTACTTCATTTCGGACAACGCAACGGACTCTGCGCTACAGCAGGGACAGAGACTGCTCGGCAAGTGTAAGAGCGAGCATGTCGGCGATGCAGAGGTACCAAGCCCTGAGCCCGACGGCAAAGTGGCTCGATCAGAGGCACCCGCAAAGGCAGAAAAATCCGTGAAAGCGGAAAAGCGTGAGCTGGTGGCCAGCAATGAATCGAGCGACTCTGTGAAGCCGAAGAAGAGGAGATCGAGGGCAGAGAAGGGGACAAGTTCGGCTGAAAAGCCGGCTGAAAGCGCGGACAAGCCCAAGGAAGAGCCCAAAGAGGCGCTTCCCTCTGCACTTAGGAATCCGTTTTAAGAATCGGGCTAGTTGTTCTCGGCTGCGAGTTGCTGCTCGGCGCGACGAATCTTATAGCCGCGTTTGGCGAGCCCGCCGCGGCGTCCGATGTCTGCCATGTAGTCTCGATTTTCGCTGATCGTAGCCCCGCCTTTTTTTCCGGCCATGCTGGCTTCTTCGGGATTGAAACGATGAGCATTGCCATTCTTGTGTGCCGTCTTGCCACCAAGCCGGGCGATCTCTTTGCGGCGCTCCGCATCCAGGACTGCAAAGCCGCGCTGCAGAGGCTTCTTCGGAGCGGGCCGCGCAGCCGGAGTTACTTCGTTCGATGACAAATCTGCAGGAGACAGCTCTGCGGTGGTCTCATCTGCGGCGGTCTCATCTGCGGGAGCCAGCTCTGCAGGAGACAGAGCCGCAGGCTGGCGCGAAGAAACAGAGCGCGATGCAGGACGCGAATCGGTCGTGGTTTGCTCGTACATAGTGGGCTCCTCCTTGATCCTTTGGTTTTGCTTGCAAACGGCAGACTCCGCACTAGTGCAAATACTGCCGTATGTGGTCACAATAGCGACGGCGACAGTGATGTTTCAAGAGTCCTTACAGAGACTCATTAGGAGATCGCTACAGATTCCCAAAAAGACTCCTTTACTCATCAGGAATTGCGGTATGTGTTGGCTCATCGGAAACAAAACACAGCACAGTTCGCATGTGGTGATGACACCAAGACAGGACACCGAAATGTTAGGGAATACGCCGGCATTTTTGGACAACAACGCCAACATGAATCCTTCACGGGAAGAAGAATTTCCAGCGCTGATGGAGCCCAATCCGGTCGCAGATTCGACGGAAAGAGCCCGACGTGGACTGGTGGAAGCCGCCGCCGCACTAGAGGATCTAATTGGTCTGTCAGGTGGGCAAAAGAAGCTACTGCGTAGTTCTCTAAAAGAGGTTCGCGGTATCTACCAATCGCTGGGTGGAGGCAGTCCGTCTCCGCAGCGCTACGCCCAACTGGCGAGGATGCTTCGCGATCGGCGCTTGGCGTTGGGAATGAGTCTGGAAGCGCTTGGCAAACGCATCGGTGTATCGGCCAGCACTCTCAAGCAGATCGAACGGGGAGTCCGGCCTCCTAGTCGGAAAACACTCCTTCTGTTGCAGAAGGCGACCGAGTTGGAACTGAGCTTAGAAGGATTCCTGACCGAGCAGAGTGCGTTGTCATCAGGGACATCACTGAACTGCTATATCGCCCCCGGATACGAGCCGGTCAAGATGGTCATGGAGCTATCGGAGACGTTAAACGGTCCCGGTGGATACCTAGAACAAACCAGTGCGTACTTGGAACATCAGAGCGCACTTCAGTATCTACGGATGGCCAACGACCCGGTTTATGTCTCTGCGTTCCGCGGTCGTCCCTTGCTGGAGCGAGCGGCGGATGTGATTTATGAGCAATCCCGTGGCACTGGGATTGAGATGATTGCGCTGGGTTCAGGGGATGCCAGAGAGGAAGTCCGGCTGGCGCAGCACATTGTGGCGCGGATGGAGATTCCTGATCTACGACTCTATCTGCTGGACATCAGTCAGCCTCTGCTTAGCGAGGGTTTTAAGCATGCCGCAGATGTGTTCTGCAACCAACACGGCGTGTCTTACTTTGCGATGCAGGCGAACTTTCATCACATGGAACGTTACCCGCAATTGCATTACACGCCGGAGCGCTCTCACCGGCGACGCCTGGTTTCGATGTTGGGCGGTACGATCGGCAACCTGGATAACGAACTCAAGTTCTTCAAGTACAACCTTGTGGGCTGTCATTCCGGTGACTTGCTCCTGATGGACTTCCAGCTTGCCTATGCTCCGACGACGGACCCGGATGCGATTCGGCGCTGTGATCCGTTGTTGAGCGGAGCAAAGCCACAGGGTCATCGTTCACGTGAGGAGTGGTTGGGAAGCGCTATCTGGCGTCACTGCCGAGATGTGACAGATGTGACGTTTCACTACGAGCTGCTGACCAACAGCGCAGTGCCGGGGAGTTATAGCGTCGAGATTGTTGCGACCGTGTTGGGGAGAGTCAGAGAGCCCAGGCGTTTTTCGCTCTTCCGTTTTCGTCGGTACGACGCCGTACAGCTAGCTACCTGTCTGTCTGGGCTGGGGTGGGAACAGGTTGCAGACTATCCTCGCTCGTATCCTCACGGTGGTGGCGACTGCACGGTGATCTTTCGGAAACGGAACAAGTCGTGATTACGGTCGGTTGGGCTAGCGCTTCTTATAGACGAACTTATCGAAGGTGGAGAGCATGGTGCGGAACGTACCGGGGAGGGCGCGTTTGAGACGCCAGAACCAACGGGCATCGGCCATCGGCACGCAGTACAGTTCGTTACGTTCGACGGAGTGCAGCGCCGCCGTGACCACTTCCTCGACTGCGCGACCTTTGGCGACGAGTTTTTCGGCCAGGCGCTTGCTGCGTTCATCCGCAAACAGTCCACCGACGGCAATGTTGGTGCGGAAGAAGGACGGACAAAGGACCGTGACGCCGATCTCGGTGCCGGCTAACTCGGCGGATAGCGTTTCGCTCAGAGACACGACCCCGGCCTTCGCGACGTTGTAGGGTCCCATTCGTCCTGCCGATAGCAGTCCTGCGGCAGATGCCACGTTGAGGATGGCACCCCGGCCTTGGCGACGCAGAATCGGCACAAATACGTGGCAACCATAGATGACGCCCCACAGGTCGATGTCGATCGTCTTGTGCCAGTCAGCTATTGGGATTTCGCCAGTGAGCCCACCGCAGCTAATCCCGGCGTTGTTGACGACCAGATCGATTGGACTGTCGCCAGCGGCGGTGGCCAGCGCTTCCACATCGGCGAGCAGCGAGACATCGCAGCGGAGAGTTGTCACCGACAAAGCACCAGCGCTACGAACCAGTGACGCAGTTTCCTCAAGACCGGTCAGGTTGATGTCGGACAGGATGAGGTGGCCGCCGCGCTTTGCCAACTCGATGGCCAAGCCACGACCGAAGCCGCTGCCAGCGCCAGTGATGATGCTACGAGAGGTGTTGCCAAGCTGCCGGGTGGACATGGTTACTCCTGCGAATATCAGATGCGGGTTTCCAAGGTAGTTGCCTATTGAATCTTGGTCAATAGTCGCTATGCTCGCGGCATGGAGCCGCCGGTTTCTTCTCGCAAAGCAGTTCGTCGGGCCGGATCAAGCTCCGACAGACAGATGGTAGCGGGAAAGGCTGAGAAACCCCCGCGAGCACGGCTTCTCGTCGATGAGCGGCGGGCGCAGCTATTGGCCCTGGGACTCCGACTATTTGCCGAGCGCTCATATGACGAGGTTTCAATTGATGAGTTGGCGCGGGCCGCCGGTGTCTCGAAGGGACTGCTTTACCACTACTTTCCCACCAAGCGCGATCTGTATACGGCGGCGCTACGTCATGCGTCGCAGCAACTCCTCGATGAGACGCTGCCGCCCGTAGAGCTACTGCCCGAGGAACGGGCGCGACGCGGTATCGAGACCTATCTGGCGTTTGTCGAGCGCCACGGTCCTGCCTATGTCGCGCTGATGCGTGGTGGCTTGGGGGCGGATCGCGAGATTGCCAATATTTTGGAAGAGGCCCGCTCGACGTTTGCCCAGCGGATTCTCGACGCGCTGCCGGAAGGAATCGAGACACCGCTGCTTCGGACTGCTGTTCGAGGCTGGATTGGCTTCGTCGAGGCGACGGCGCTCGACTGGCTGGCCCACAAACAGGTCGATCGCGGACGGCTTCTATTGCTACTCACTGGGCTGCTGATCGATGCGATCGGTCGCGCAGCGATCGCCATCTAGTATTTGGGCAGCACCAGACCTACGGTGAGCACGTATTGGCCTGCCGGAATCTGCACGATTTCGGACAGGCCCGCATGAAGGAACGCCGCAGTAAGAAGCTGTCGCGGGAGACGACCGGGACGACTGCAAAGTATGACCATGCCGCCGCTGCGGATCCGCTCCACTTGGTGAACCAACGAATCCAGCGTCTTGCGGTCGTGAAGGAGCAAACACAACGCGTCCGCGGCGAGGCTGGATGCACTGGTGGGCTGGGCATCTTCGACCACCACCGAGCAGCCTGCCGCCTTGATCGGTTTGCTGAGCGGTTCATCGGGGGTCAGGACACGCAGTGGCCAAAGCTGACCCTGTCCATCGGCAAAACGCAGCGACTGGAGCAGCCGCGCCAGCCCTGCGGCAAATGCGCCGGGTCGCAGACGCTGCCAGAGCCCCCGGATGCCATCTCCACCATCGCTGCGCAGTGACTCGAACATTTTGCGGACTTATATCAGACGGCGAGCGCTCGTGCGAAGAACCACGCACAGAGCAAAAAGCCCAGCACCACCACGAGCCGTCTCAGTCGTCGCGGGTCGAGTCGCTGCATGACTCGTGCGGTCACATAGCCACCAACGATTGAGCCCGAAGATACCCACAGTGCGGCTGGGATATCGACCAGCCCTTGGCTGAGCAGCACGCCCGATGCGACGAGGTTAATCACCAGGCCGAGCCAAGCTTTGACCGCGTTGTGCGCATGGATGTCACCGTCGACAAACAGGCCAAACAGGGCGAGCATCAGGATGCCCATCCCCGCCCCGAAATAACCACCGTAGATGGCAATGCACAGCTGGAGCAGCATCCCAAGCCAGGTTGGAATGTGACGGCCGGTGTGGGTCAGCTTGCGTAGCGCCGGTTGAAAAACGAGCAGCAGCGTCGACAGCAAAATGAGGGGTGGTACGGCCCAGCGAAAGACACGTTCTCCTCCAGCGAGCAGCAGCACGGCACCTAGCACCGCACCGAGTACCGTTGGGAACAGCAGTGTTGGCAGCGCCATCCGGGTCTCGCGCAAGGGCTTGAGCAGGCCGAGCGCACTCCCGAGGCTGCCCGGCCACAGTGCCGCTGAGTTTGTGGAGTTTGCGGAAAGCGCTGGTATCCCGAGTGCAACCAGCGTTGGAAATGTCACCAGGGAACCACCGCCACCAACGGCATTCAGACCCGAAGCAACGGCTCCGGCTGTGAACAGCAACACGCCTCGTAGAAGCGGAGTGTGGGCAAGGTCGAGCATCAACTGGGTCAGGTTATGCGGCGGAGGATGCGGCGGAGGATCTTGCCTCGGTCGGAGCGGGGCAGCTCGGAGACGAACTCGATGCGACTGGGGGCTTTGTAATGGGCTAGGTGTTCTTTGCAGTGGGCAATCAATGTCTCGGCGAGGCTGTCATCGGGGCTGTGGCTTTGGCGGATCACCACAAACGCGAGGGCGCGTACCAGTCCGTGCTGGTTTTCTTCACCGACCACAGCACATTCAACGACGGCAGGATGGCCGGTGAGGATGTTTTCGACTTCCAGTGGGGACACGAAGATGCCTCCGACCTTGAGCAGATCGTCGGCGCGCCCGTCGTAGTAGAAGAATCCATCTTCGTCGCAGTGAAACAAGTCTCCGGACACCACCCAGTCTCCGCGCAGTGTCGCCTTGCTCTGTTCGTGCGCTTGAAAGTAACAGAGTGCTGCCGAGTCACCGCACGCCCACAATGTGCCGATTTCACCCGGCGGCGCGTCGGTTCCGTCTGCTCGCACAATCCGGGCGGTGTAGCCGGGAACAAGCTGTCCGAGAGAGCCCGCTTTTACCTGGCCCGGTCGATTTGAAATGTAGATATGAAACAGCTCCGCTGAGCCGATCCCATCCAAAATCTCGACTCCGTAGGTTCGCCGGAAGCGCTCGCTTAGCTCTGGCGGCAGCGCCTCGCCTGCCGAGGTAATGATCCGCAGCGAGGACAAATCTGCTTCAGGATCGTGGTCGAGCATGCGTTGGAGCGCCGTTGGTACCGAGGCCAAGACCGTCACTTTGTGCCGGTTGATGCGCTCGAACAGTGTCTCGGGCGTTGGTCGGCCTCGGAACAGCACGCAGCTCGCACCGACGGCAAACGGAAACATCAGATTCGTGCCCGTTGCGTAGCCGAAGTACAGTCGTGACACCGCTGTGGTCCGATCGGACTCGGACAGCCGGAGCACCTGCTTGGCGTAACACTCGGTGTTGTAGGGGAAATCGTGGTGACAATGCACCGCTGCTTTGGGTTTTCCCGTCGAGCCACTCGTAAAAAGCCAGACGGCAGGATCATCCTTGCTGGTCGGGTAGCTACCACGTCGAGGGGCCTGCCGTACCAAGTCCCAGGGCACCACCTGGATGTGCGGAGGAATCATCGAAGCGCCGAACAAGCCAAGGTCGTAGTCACCAACGATGAGGATGGCCTTTAAACAGTCACACTCAGCGAGCAGCGGGGTGATTTTCATCACCAAGTCAGCGTCGGCAATCAGGGCGCGGCAGCGAGTATATCGCAGATAGTACAGGTAATCTTCCGTCGGAAGTTCCGGATTTACCATCGCCACGACTGCGCCCGCTTTGAGGATGCCAAAGAAGCTGGTGACAAACTCGACGCAGTCGGACAAGCCGATGAGGCAGCGATCTTCGGGGCGAATGTCGGCCTGCCACAGTGCGCCGCAGACCTGTTCGGATCGCTCGACGATCTGGTTGTAGGTGTAACTGCCATGGTCGTCATAGACGGCGATTTTGTCCCCGAAACCCTCCCTCACGCGCTGGTCGAGGAAATAGTCGGCCATGTTGAAGGTCTCTGGGAAACCGGGGCGTGGGGACGAACCGAAGCTCATGGTCGGAGCATACCAAAGCCAGCCGACTGCGACTTAGGTAGAAGTGGGCAACTGTCGGCTTTCCTGATGGGGGTTTTCGTCGGCGGGCCGGGCTGTTACGATGACAAAGTACGACTTTTCACTTTGGGGGGTTCCATGCGACGTACTTACTCCGCCTTATGTGGCTTGGTTGCGCTCTGTTCGTTGTCAGCGAGTGCTCACGCTCTGGTGACGCAACCAAACGGACTGGTTGTGCCTCGTGACTCCGCCAATGGTGAAACGCAGATTTACACCATGCTCCAGGCTCGCGAGCCTGGGGTCGACTGGCAGAAGGACTCCAACACCACGCCCGATGTCTTTTCCCCCCTGTGCGGTTTTACCGCCGAATTGGTGCTTCGACAGACCGCATCGAGCCTGGCGGTTGGTTGGTATAACGTCGACCCAACCCGAACCGTACCACCGGCGACAAACGAGATTTTCCAGGTCATCCCGGCCGGCTCGCCTGTCGGTACCAAGATCACCGGTGCCACCATTCGTGGCGACGTGCGCTACAAAGGCGGCCTGATCGGCTTTGCGCTGATTGCTGGCGCGGGCTTTACCAGCAAGTTCACGGAAAAGAAATGGAACACCGTCTGCACGGGCTGCGCGATGCAAGGACCGTGGATTCACTCGGTGACCTACATTTCGAAGAGCACCCCAAACGCCTTCTATGTCGGCTTTGAAGACGGCAATTCCTCGGCAACCAGCTTCGGCAACGATGGCGACTACAACGACTACGTCTTCTTTTTTACGGGTTTAACCTGCCAAGGTGGTGGCCAGGCTTGCGATATCGCCACCAACGTTGGCGCGTGTCGAAACGGTGTCACCGAGTGTCTGGGGAGCGGTGGCACGACCTGCAAAGCACTCGTTGCGCCAGGCCAGAACACTGAAAAATGCGACGGCGTCGACAATGACTGCAACGGTGCCGTTGATGACAATGCTCCGTGCCCGATCGGCCAGTTGTGCTCGCGAGGCCACTGCGCCGATCCGTGTGGCAGCGAAGCCTTGTGTCCGCTTGGTCAGAGCTGCGAACTCGGCCGCTGCGTCGACACTGCGTGCATCGGCAAGAGCTGTCCGACCACCCAGGTCTGTCGTGCGGGCGCTTGCGTCAGTCCCTGCGATGGAATTGTTTGTCCGGGTTCGACGGTTTGCTCGGGAGGCATCTGCATCGACTCCTGCGCGGCCGTGGTGTGTCCGTCGGGTAAGGTCTGCCAAAATGGAGCCTGCGTGACCACCTGCGACTGTGCTCCCTGTAACGCGGGCTTGGTCTGTCAGGTTGCCAGCGGCAAGTGCGTCTCATCGGGTTGCGAGAACATGAGTTGCGGGGCCGGCGATGTTTGCAAGAGCGGCTCGTGCGTGCCGGCTTGCTCCGGAGCGGTCTGCCCGAGTGGGCAATCCTGTACGCTCGGTCAATGCCAAGATCTCCCGCCGGATACCAGTGGTGGTGGCGGCGGCGGCACCACCGATCCTACGCCGATCGATGGGGGGGCGATTGATACCGGCTGTGGCTGTCGAATTACCCCAAGCTCTGACCGTCAGGGAGCCATCGCGCTGTTTGCGGCCCTAGCGATGCTTGGGCTTGCGTCTCGTCGTCGTCTTTTCGGTCGCCGATTTTAAGTCAGGAAGGACTTCCTTGTCGGTGTCCGATTGTCTTCACAGGTGCGCCACGGTGGGCGTTGGGCTGCGCATGGTGGCCATCATCATCGCCCTCGTCTCCGCGATGGGCTCGGCGGGTGCCGACGTGACTCTCGGTTCACTACCGTCAGGCGAGCCGCTGCCTCGGGGAGAAAAAGCGCCGATTTTGCGCCCGCTTGGACCACTCGAATACAGCGGCATCTGGGAATATAAGTGGGGCGACTCACCGCGTACTGCGTGGGGGGCTCTGGAATGGGTGCGACCCTACTCGCATTCCAACGAGTGGACACCGCTGGGCCGTTTCGACGGAGCCCCAGGCCGAAACGGTAGTCGCTGGCTGTGGCTGCGATCGGAAGTGCCGTCCAACACCCACACGGATCCCGTTCTTCAAGTGGGGCACTTGGATCAAGAGTTCCAGGTCTATGTCGAGGGGCAGCTCGTCTATCAGTGGGGCGACTTTTCGTCCGGCAATCCGGGGTTCTTGGGTTACCGGGGGCATATCGTCCGTCTGCCTCCCGACAGCGCCGGGAAGCGGCTGATTCTCCGCATCTATTCGGAGCACCGCAACATTGGGCCCGCCGGACCGATTCGCTTCGGCGAGCACAGCGTCATCTTGGTCAACTTATTTAAGCTCGATCTCCCTCGGCTGATCGTCGGTGGGCTGCTGGTCTTGCTCGGGGCCGCCGGCTTCCTGTTGTTCTGGCTGCGTCGCGAGGAACGGGTCTTTTTTGCCTACGGCTGCTTGGCGGTCAGCGGTGCCGTCTACATCCTGTCACAGGCGCAGGTCCGGATTTTCCTGTTCGACTACCCGCTGCTGCTCACTTTCGTTGAGCTTTGGTCGCTCCAGGTCACGATGCTGTCGCTGTGCTACTTCATCGGGGAGATGTTTGGTCAGGGTCCGTGGCGGATTGTGTACTACTTGCGCCAGATCCAGTGGCTCTATCTGTTCGGGTCGGCTCTGGCCGTCGCGTTTGCGCGGGTACCCGTGCTGCGGATCCTGTTTCCGGTCCAGATGATGCTGCTGTGCGACTTTGCCCTAGCGGTAGGACTGCCACTCTACTACTCGTTGCGAGGGAACATTGAGGCGCGGATCTTTGCGTTCGGCTTCCTCGGTGCTGGGCTCATCGCGGTCTATGACGTGATGGTTGCACTCGGTGTGCTGTCGCGTTCGCAGCCCAAGCTGGGGCATATCGGCTATGCGCTGTTCTTCCTCACCATCGGGGTCATTCTGGGAAGACGGGTGCTGCGATCTCACCAGCGACTGCAAAGCTACACGTCGATGCTCAACCTGAGTCTTGCATCATCGAGGGTGTTGGTTCCAGATGAACGGGCCCAGGTTGCGCTGTCCGGACTGGTTCGGCTGCTGGCGGCGCGGCGGGCGTTTTTGTTCCTCCGGAACGAACAAAGTGGACAGATGGAGTTTGCGAGCGGTCGCAGCAGCGAGGGCCAGAGCTTGAACGCTCCCACCGGTGTCGATTTGGCATTCGTCGAGCAGTGCCTGCTGTCCCAGAAGCCGGCGATGCGACGGAGTTCGGACAAACGACAAGTGCTCATGGCGGCACCCCTACAGGTTCGTGGTCAGCCGCTTGGTGTGCTTTATATCGAGAGCGATGCCAATCGTCAGGGCCTGCATGAAGAGGATCTCGACGTGCTCATCGGCCTGGCTCACCAAATCGCCATTAGCATCGTGTCGGCGAAGACACTGCGGCTGGAGATGGACGCTGCGCTGACTCAAAAACGGATGCAAGAGCAGCAACACCTGCTCGATGCGGCGGTACGGATGGCTGCCGGGGATCTCAGTACTCCCGTCACTGTGCCTCCCGGCAGCGCGATGACCCATCTGGCCGAAGCGCTGGAGGCGATGCGCACCGATCTGCTCACCAAAGTGTTGCAGATGGAGAGCAAGAGCCGCGAGGTCCAGACCCTTAACGAAGAACTCCGTCGGCAGATTGCCGAGCGCTCCCGTCGTTTGATGTCCGCCATCATCAAGACCCAGGCCGGGAAGACCACACCGCTGCCCGACCTATCGCCAGGCAAGGTCGTGGTCGGTCGCTACAAAGTGGTTCGCAAGATTGGCGAAGGAGCAATGGGAGTCGTCCATGAAGTCGAGCGCACAGCCGATGGAAGACACCTGGCTGCGAAGTTTGTGCCGCAGCTCTCCGAGAAAAAATCACTGCTGCGCTTCATGCGAGAAGCCCAGATCCTGGCCCGGCTGCGTCATCCCAATCTAATCGGTATCACCGACGTCGATATGACCGCTGGTGGCATTCTGTTTATGATCATGGACTTGGTAGTCGGCGGTTCCTTGAAGTCGGCCCGCAAGCGATTTGGAGAAGTCCGTTGGGCGCTGTGCGTCCTTCGCCAAATCGCCGAAGCCCTGGCCGCGATTCACGATGCCGGGATTGTCCACAGAGACCTTAAGCCAGAGTAAATCGCTCACCGATGCATCGACGACAAATCAGCCCTTTTTGCTATCGTCGGGAAGTACGCGGGATACTGTCAGATCGAAAAGTCCGTCGAGAAGTTGCCTCTCATGCGGCCTTTGGGAAGTGAGTGGGAAGAGACGATGTCTGGTCGTTGTCATCGAGAGGTGGCCGATGTAGGCGCTGTGCACGGATTGCTTGTGTACTTCCTTTAACGCGAAGGGGCCGAGGTTTGACGAAATCGATAGTCCTGAGAACATCAGCACAAGATACGCAGATATCTAGCTGGTGGCGTTCACCGCACGTCGCTGCGCGGTGTAGACAAGTTGGCCGCCGCCGATGCCTTTTAGATCTTCCACGGATTTTCGAAAATCGGACCAGAACGAGGCGCTGCACTCTGCTTGAAAGTCTGGGTCCGTAAATACCTCTTCTGAAACAGACAGTTCATTGCTGCGGGCGACGGTTTGAACACGTGCGGCCTTGTTTACGGTGCGACCAAAGTAGTCCATCTGCCCGTTCAGATTGACCATGATCGCGGGGCCTCTGTGCATGCCAAAACGAAGCTGAAGTCGCTCCGCATTCGGAACGGACTGGCTGTACTGTTCGAGCCTGCGCTGCGCGTTATCTACGGCTCGCAATGCCGACCGATTCGATAGAAAGGATGCCATCACGGCGTCGCCAATCGTCTTCACCAGACGGCCTCCGCAGGACTCGAAGATCTGCTGGATGATCTCGAAGTGATCGCGTACCAAGTTGTACGCTTGGGGGTCACCGAGCTCTTCATACATCCGAGTCGATCCGGTGATGTCTGTGAATACGATGGTAACGGACGAAACTTGCAGTCGCTCGCGTGCAGAGAGAACGCGATCTCCGAACAAGCGCTGATAGATCGGATAGTGCAGCAGTTCCAGACCACTTAATCTTCGCTTGAGCGCAGACAGAGGAAGGTCTTCCGATAGTCGATTGGTATGTATCCATAGTCCCGAGATCGGATGACCGACATTGTGTAAGACAACCTGAATCCGTCCCGGACGCACGGTGAGCGCCCTTGGTGCCAGCTCATTCCCCGCAAGCTGAGTCACTGTTACAGACTGGATTTCTTCGCTCTGTATTCCTGCGACATCAAGCACTCCTTTGCTTCGCGTGAGCGGACAGAAGTAGCGGTACTGCCCCTGTGCCAGCTCCACTACTGTGCTGACGTATTGACCCTGTGGACAGGCAATATTCCCTCTCGGATCGAGTATCGCAGGAGGACTGCAGACCGGAGGGAATCCCAAGTCTTCGATGGCACGATTCAGAGAGAATGTGACCTCGATTTGGTTTGACAAATCCGCTCTGAAAGAGAACTCGCACATCGGGCAAGAGGACTGCTCGCGTGCATGTGCCAAGTCGTTGAATTGCTCAGTCAGCATGTTGCAGCGCGGACAATGAACCTCCCAGCTCAGATCAAACAACTCGACTTGCGTGCCGAGTAGGAAGGCGTTTACCACCGCATGTACGTCGAGATTTCCACACTCGGCCACACTGTGTGGACTGATGCGCAGTCGCTCGAAAGGTGAACTCTGTGTGAGCCAAGTAGACAGTGCGTTCACCACGGAGGCATCGGTGCCTGGCTGCTTCGCCAACCGAGACAAACAGAGTTCCAGTCTTGGTCCATCCATCGCTTGTCCCCCTGATGCAGCCAAACGGATACACCAACTGGCTGCACTACGCATTGTATGCGGAGACAGGCTTTTACAGATCGTCGATATGGTCTGCTTTGTGGATCTCACGATTTCGCCCTGCGGACCCGCGTGGAGTCAGAACCGACCAGCGCAGGACGGTTATGCCCAGCGGACCAAAGCTACTCTGTTCGAGGAGAGCATCGGTGTCGCGCTGTCCGAATGTTGGGAAGCCATCACCCGCACGCCGGCACCTCGCTCCTTGTGTTTCTCTTCGGAACATGATGTGCTGCTGTTCCTCGATGAGGCGTCGTACTCTGCTTCTGAGTGGTTTGGGCGCAGCGGTCACCCTTCCGCTTCTGGCTCGACAACTCCTAGAGTCAAGTGTGTTCTGCGCCTGGCGACGTCAGGATCAGGCCGCGCTCGATCATTTTGCGCGCATCGATGCCGAGAACTCCCATGGACATCACCGTGGAATTGCACTGCTTGCGGATGCGCAAGGTCTGACGCTGTTGGGCTCTACTCGGCGCGGTCGGGAACAAGGTTGGCTGCTGCGGCTTACCCTGACCGGTGAACTCTTGTGGGAACACCAGCTTCCGGAACTCGATGATCCATGTCTACTTTTTGCGGACGGGAATGGATATTTGATCGCGGGGAGCCATAACGAAAGCAGTCCGGGTCGAAGCTACTGTGCGATCGTGCAGCGGGTCAATCAGGACGGGGTTGCAACGGCTACGCGGATTCATCCTCCCGGAGGCGTCAGTACTTTCCAAGCTTTCGCCGAGTGTGAAGGTCGTCGCTATTTGGCCGGGGCCAGTGGTCACAAAGGACGTCTTGCAGAGCTTCGACCGGACCTGAGCCTAGCCTGGGACCACGAAATTCCTGAGCTGTTTCAGATCTCTTGTCTTGTGCCGATCGCTTCTGGACTCCTTGGATTGGGAGCTGCTGAGTACAACACGAGGGGACCGCATTCAGGCCGGATTGTGTTGATTGATAGGGCGGGCAAGATCGAGCGCTCTGTCTCCGTGTACTCGCAGGGCTTTGGACATCTGCTCCGTGCGGTTCGTCTCACAGACGGACGGATCATTGCGGTTGGCAAGCGCCAAGAACAGGAATCGGGGTCAATTCGGGGCTGGATGGTCGAGCTGTCTGAAGAAGGAGCTATCCGCCAGCAGAGCCTGTTTGGGAGTGCTTTGACCGCAGTATCGTCGATACCCGGAGGCGGCTATGCGGTGGCCGGAGTGGCGCTGGGAGAGAAAGACCCAACGCTTCGTCAGGTGGTCATCCGGCGCTGTCTTCCTGGTCAGCCGGTGCGTGAGTTGCGGCTCGGACTCGAAGTCGGAGTCTGGGTAGAGGACATGGTCGCATTCAGCGATGGTTCACTCGTCCTGTTAGGAATCTCCTCCCGCTTGGGTGATGGCAAGACCAATCTGTGGGTGGCTCGCGTCGGTGCGAACGACTCAGTTGTGTGGGAACACGGCTTTGGGACCGCGTAATCCACTCAGGGTGCATTCAGCGCCAGAGCAAACCTTCGCTCAAATACCTGCCCCGAAGGGTCGTCGTGCTCAACACTCTTCGGAGCCCCACGATGATCGATCTGGGCAGAGCGCGGGGAAGCCGGATATGCCACCAGACGACGTGCAAAAGTGCTTACCGAAATCAAGGACAAGCTGTAGCCGAGGGAGGGAGCGCGTCCGATGGGACGTACGCCAAGCGAGCGCAGCCCACAAAGTAGCCATTTGGGCCCAGCCCATCGAGAGGAAATGACATGTCCTGCCCTATCCGTTCTTGTTCGCTCCGTGTTCGTCTTGGGATTCCGCTTCTGATTGGTAACTGGCTAGTAGTGTTCGCCGCAGGGTGCGGTAGTTCCGAGTCATCGTCAGCGGCCTGTGTTGCCGATCCAGCTTCGACCGTGATTTGTGTGACCGAGCCGCAGACCAGCGACAGCGGACACTCCTATCAAGGCGTCCGTGCGCTCGTGGGTTTTTACCCAACCGATCAGTGCACGCCCGGTACCGAGGTCATGAAGCTGTCCTACGATCTGTCGCAGACCTGCTTTGGCTGGCGGCGCCAGGCGGGAACCAGCACGCGGGACAACTCGGCGACACACTTTCAATGTTATCGCGATCGCGTCTGTTACACGCAGCACACCAAGGTGCTAACGTGCGATACCACGCCGACCAACAAGCAGTTCAGCACGACTGCTTGCACCAAAGATGATGCCGGTGATCTGTGGTTGAAGCTTCTGGGGGGGACCGAGAGCTGTCCCGTGGCTCCCTCTGGCTTTTCCTGCCCATTGAGCGCGCCATCAGAGGGTACGACAGGGAAGAGCTAGACCGCGCTGGTCGGCTAGCGTTGAGCCGGTATTGGTACATGCAGAGTTCATCGAAGCACGGCGAGTGCTCTGGGTGACGCGTGCAAACTTCCCCCGATACGTCAGTCAGTACGAGGGAAGTACTTGCAGACTGTTCGACGGGCGCGATGGTACGCGGGATACCTAGGATTGACCCTCTTTCTCTTGCTCTGAAGGTTGCCGGCAACGGATATGTCTAGGTTTGTCAGTCATCGTTACCGGGTGTGTGTCGTTGGCAATCTCTGTCACGACATCTCCGCCCAACCGCAATGGCTTAGCGACGAAGACGACGATCTTGCCAATAGCTACTTTGCTCGCAGGCTTGCTCTAGCTGGGCACTCACTTCTTCGGCCAGTGACTCGATGCGGATCTTTGGCAGGAACGCGGTCAGCACGTCTTGATGGCCCTGTTCCACGAGCGCTCGCAGGTCATGGGCGATGCACTCCGCTTCTTGATCGTCCTCCGTGCACAGACACTCTCCCAGGAAGGGTCGCAAGGCGACCGTGAAGGGCTGTCGGTACAGCATCATTCCGAGCAAGCGAGCCCGCCACTCACCTTGCACGCCACTTAGGAGCTTCAGCAATCGGGGATCATCTTTCACCGTTTCTTGTCCGAGCCGCAGCAATGTGACAGCCGCCTCAAGGGCTGCGGCTCCGCCATGATCCGTTGCAGTCAGGGCTGAGCGAAGCGCAGCACGACGGGCAGGGGTTAGGTCCGCTTCTGTCCTGACAAGCTGCGCGGCCACCAAAAATGCGCGCTGACTGGGTGCGGCCAGTGATGCATCCAGCCAGCCAGGCGGTAGCTTGCCGCGTTGGTTCAGTAGGTCCACGCAGTGTTCGACACAGCCTTGCCAGGCCATTTCAGGTGTATTTCCGTTTTTCGGACTGGCGGTTCCCATCGAGCACCAACGGTCCAGCAGGCTGGACGCCAACCGCAAAGACCAGGCGGCCCGCTTGGGCAGTGCGTAGCAGAGCCGCCGCAGCAGAGGCCAGTCTTGCGCCTGATACGCAGCCTCGATGCGCTCGTACAACTCGGCCTTCAGCACCCGATCGTGTGGACGCAGAGCCAGGATGCTGGCGGCAAACAAATCCAGAGCGTTTCGATCTTCGGAAAGCAACAATTCAATGAGTCGCGGACGGAGGGAATCGGGCGCACCGATCCGGGCCAGTATCATCAGCGCAGTTCGCCCGGCATCACTGTTCCCGGTCAGCAAGCGGCGTACTGCCAGCTCGCGCAGCGGACCTGCATCTCGCTTTCTCAGCGTGGAACTGTGTGCCAGCGCAAACAACGGCTGGAGTCCTCCCGCACCGTCGGGGGATGGATAACAGTCGGCCAGCAAACATAGCGCCCGCAGTCCCTGCTCACCAAAGCGTCGATAGATCACAAAACAGAGTTTCTGAAGATCCGTCGGGAGCCGCTTGCGATGACGCCGAAACAGCAGCATGTCATCGGCCATCGCAAACACAATCAGAGCCAGCGCCTCTTGATTGGGGGCCTCCTGTAACAATACTTCTAGCATGGCTTGTCGGGCCTGCTCCGAGTCGCTGCGCAAGATGGCCAACCGAGATGGCAGAAGCTCGCTGGGGGCGCTCTGTAGCAAGTCAGCCAGTGACCCCAGTTCCATACGTACGCCAGCAACGGGATCAGCGCTCAGTCTAGAGCCCGAATCGAACGGCACACCGTAGAGCTGTTCCCAGGCTCGACGGGCGCTTTCCGCTACAAGAGGGGCTCCATCCATGGCCGCACGGAACAGTCGAGGTCTGGCCAGCGCTTCTGGGAGCTGGACCACGGCATCAATGGCATGGTAGCGGCTATGCGAAGATGACCGCTGGAGATAGCTGTCGATGTGCTCCACCGCCCGTTCGGGATAGGCGGCAGCCAGTGCGGACAGCGCCCAGCGATCGCCACAGGAGCCCCGGTACAAGGCTCGCGGGGTGTCCTCGGCTCGGATGATGCGAAGCAGTGACTCCACAGTATCTGGTGGACGCAACCGCGCTATGGCTTGCGTCAAGCAATCGGGGTAGTCCGTCAGTCCCTTGCGGGTAAGAGCCAGCGTACCGCGCATCACGGGTGGTGGATGAATGAATAGATCGGCGATGAGGAACTGCAGATCGTCCACGCTCAGTTCGCACGGAGAAAAGGAGTGAAGAAGGACAGCAAGAGCCCGCCAGCGTACTCCCAGATGAGGAACCCGCAGCGCTCTCCGGAGCGTGGGCAGCGCAGCAATGGTACACGACAGAAGGAGCCACTCCGTAGCCAGCTCTCGACTTTCCCAACTGGCTTGTTCGCTATCGATGATCTCGCACAGCCGAGGAGTCAGATGGGAGTACTCCAGAAACGTCATAGGTTCTGGTTGATCGTCGTCATGACTATCGGCGCTGAGCGGAAAGCCGAGCCAATGGCCGAAGTCCTGATCACCTGCTTGCGCGACTTCGATCAACAGCTCCGTTGTTTCTGGATGGGTCAGATGCGCTGGCAAACACAGCGCTAGCATTTGACTGTGGGTCGCTTCACCCAAAGTTTGGTAGTACCGCAACGCGAGGCGCAGCAATCGGACAGTCTGAAGTGGATGCGCCACCGATAGCGCTGTCATCAAAAACGGCGACTCTGTTGCCTGGGCAATCAACTGCTCGGTCATGATTGCTGCATCGGAGTCGGCGCTTTGGGACAGACGCCAGGCCTTATCGGTCGAATCGGCAATTTCTTCGGCGGGATCAAACCACAGCCTGCTTGCTTCCTGCGAATCGAGAACTGGGGATGTGGCGTTGTCCTCGGCAGATTCCAAACCCATCTCAGCGGCCAACGCTGCTTCCGCCGCATCCTCTTCGATGACCACGATGCCACTCGATTGGGTCTGCGACTTGAGATTGCCCAGGCCCTGCAATCGCCACGCGTACTGCGGACTCAGTTTGGGGCTTACCTGATCGCTTCCTTGATCGGACATACACTGTCGTATAGCTCAGCAGCCTGCCGGATGCACCCCTTGTTTCAACTCGGATGCGTTCAATACCGACGGCTTACGGAGTGTCAGAAGGGGCAAACAAGAAGGGATAGGTGACGTGCATTTCTCCACCGGCAGGCGGCGCTGGAAAGCTCGCGCTGTACATTGTCTCTTTGACGCAGTCGCGCATGTCTGCATCGGCAATGGTGCTTTGAGAGTCATTGATCGCACTCTCACTTACCAGTGCACCAACATCGGGTTCACCGACGATGGTGAAATCGACAACCAGCTTTCCCTGCACATCTGGATGACTCCGCAGCGTGGTTTCGTAGCAGTCTTTGATCATCGGTAGCAGCGCCCGAACCTGCGTTCGAATGTAGTCTGCGTTGAGCGTAGGAACCGGCTCCGAAGACGCAGTGTGTCCGTTGGTACCCGGCTTTTTCTGGATCAGATGGATCTGTGAAAGGAGTGTCTGCCTCTGAACCGGATCGATGTGTCGATTTGCCACACTCGGAGCAGTCTCCACGACGGGCGGAGCGGAACCAGTGGGCGCGGTGGCAGCAACCGGCCGAGCGGTCGTGCTGTTTCGACTCACGAGGAGAGCTCCTCCGGTCAGACTAGCGGTGAGTGCAGCGGTCACAAGCAGGGTCTTCATGATCGGTACTCCTTTGGCGGGAAGGCGAACAGACAGATCGAGGCTCGGCACTGGGAATTCACTGCCGAGCGGAATCAATGCAAGCTGCCAGTCACGGCGTGAGCCGCAGTGACAGCGGTCGAGCTCTATCCGAAGCTGATCAAGTCCTTTCTTGAGTCGCCAGCGCACGGTTCCTGATGGCACCCCTTGACGCTCTGCAATGGCGGCGGCGCTCAGTCCCTCGAAGTAACGGAGCAGCACGGTGGAACGATAGGGGTCGTCCAATTTCAGCACCAGCGCAGAGAGCATGCGCTGGGTCTGCGCCCGAGCGACCAAGCGCTCCGGTGTCTCCAGGCTCGCAGGCTCGGATGTGGCGCTGTGGTGCGACTCGCTCTCTCGGACACGGCGGCGCTTTTCCCCTCGATACTCCATTCGCAACACGTTGCGCACCACCTGAGACAGCCATGGTCGCACCGGCAGACTCGCTGTAGGCGGACTGCGGAGTACCGCGAGCCAGGTCTCCTGTGTCAGTTCATCTGCCTGCGTGTCGTTCCGAACCAAGACATAGGCCAGCTTGCGAATCCAATCGGAATGCTCTAAGAGTTCAGCGACATCGGTAACGGGCACAGCAGGAGCCAGTGAGTCACGCATGAGGGAACCTCTGTCCCTCTATATGCCGCTGCGACAAAAAGTGTTGGCACCATCTTGCAGCCCGCTTGGCGTGCCACGCACCAGCCCGACGGTTCGCGCCGCAGAGACTCATCGCTGCGGCGAAGGTACCCAGCAAACTTTGCCGTCCTACGTAGGCTACTGGCAACTGTTGCCAGCTTGACCTGCCCGAGCGTTTGCTTGAAAAGTAATATTTCAGATGCATCTTATTGGCAACACCGTTGTGGTGGCCACAACCTGGCCGATCTGGCCCCCCGCGACCAGGATGGCGTGGTATTTGGTATACGAATTGCAAAGCCAGAAGAGATAACCTTCATGAGCCTACTGGAGACATGACGATGTTCACTTTTCGACTCTTGGCCTTGTTTGTAGGTGCGACGCTGTGTACCCACTCTGGGATTGCCACCGCCCAGGAATCCAATCCCCCGGCGATGCCACCCCCGGTCGCGGTGGTCATGCCCACAGGACCATCGGATTTGGAGCTACGCGCTGTGGGTGAGCGTCCGGTGTCGCTGCGAATGAGCGACGGTAGCGATCTTCCGTGCCAAATTCTGGCGATGGATCCAGCGACGCTAGTGGTCCGGCTCACTTCATCGGGGCAAGTGGTTAGCGTGCCACGTGCCGCAATCATTCGTCTGCTGCTTCGGGATGGGACGCGGACGATGGGAACGGCAAGCGATGAGGACCATCGCGAGCTTCCCCAGCCACCGCTTCGCCGCCGCTATTTCGGCATCTCGTTGAGCATTGCACCGGGCGTATTGCTGGATTTCGACTACGGGCTTTTCCGCGCCTTCGCCAACGTGGGAGTCGTCCTGCCCTTGGCCACCGAAGGTGAACTGGTCCCATTTTCTGTTGGTGCGGGAGTCGGAATTCCGCTGTCGAAGCGACGCCCCAGCCTGAAGCTGGATGTCTTCGGTTATCTGGCCACGATGACGGACACCACCGCCTCGCGCTACTACATCGGCAGTGGATCGAGCACCCGCAACTCTGTGACAGATCTCGGCTTCGGGGTCGGCATTGGCCTGCACTATACGTGGAACAACGGCTTTACCCTGGGGGCCACCGTACCAATCTTTGGCTACTCGACTCGCGTGGGTGATAGCAGCCAGCAGAGCATCAGCCAGCGCACCGCCTACTTCTATCTCGCCAGCGCCACCTCCTTGCCCCTGTTTTTCCTCGGCTATCGGTTCTAGTCCTCGCGTCAGCCTCTTCCCTGAGCCTGACGCAGAACTACCCCGTGGGAATCAGATGTTCATCGGGTTGGAGGGCGATTTCCCTGCACCATCCAGACGAAAAAGGGGAATTCTCAGCAAGCGTTTCGATGGCGTGAACTGTTAAGCCAGACAATGTGCTGCTAGCGGGTGGTGGGGACGCCGCGTTGCCATTTGTGAAGTTGGCCGACTTTGGGGTTTCATTGTTGGTCACGAAAGTGCAGACGGCCCAGTTGCAGCGGGCCTCGGTTGAAAAATCTCCGCTGGCGATAGATCCGCTGGAGGAGAGCGTTGAAGTCGCGATTCCTGGTCGGGAGTGGTTTGACACCGATGAAGCGGACGGTGAGCTCGACGGCGCTGCAGTGGGAGACGCGGACACTGCCGACATTCCGATCGCGGCGGGAGAGGTTCAGGAGAGCGCTCCTGGGCAATTGCTGGTTTCGAGTGGTCGTCCACCTGCCGGAGATGAGAGCGTGACGATTCAAGGAGATCTGGCGCATGGCAATCTCGGGCTTGCTGTGCCCGCTGCGGTGGCAAATCGTCAAAGCCGTACCGCACCAGCGCTGGGCGCTGAATCATCGCCTCGAAGGACACGCTCCGCTGACTCCTTGGCCGCTCCCGCTGAGCCCACTGCATCGGGTGTCCAAGAATCGGTCACGCAGTCGGGAATCCTCATTGGCACTCCGATGTATATGGCACCGGAGTTGTGGCACTCGGGATCGCACCTGGCGCAGCCGTCTTCGGATTTGTTTAGCTTTGGTGTGATTGCATTTGAGCTGCTGACGAGTGTGCTGCCGTTTTTGCAGCCGCCGGTGTTCGCCTACGCGCAAAAACAACCATTGCGGATTGCCTCGCTGGCCACCTCGCGCTCGGAACTCGACGCTCGGCTGTCTGCGCTGGTCGACGCCTGTCTTTCCGAGATACCTGCGGCTCGTCCGACGGCTCGGGTCGTGGTGGATACGCTGCGTGAGCTGGGAGCACCCACCCCGATCGTGTAGCGGACCGAGGGGATGGCAAAAGCGGGCAGGGCGGGAAAAGGATGGAGGGGAAGCCAGGCGGGCGGTTAGCTGGTGAGCCAGTTCCAAGCGCGGCGGGCTCCACCAGCAACGGCAGATGCTCCGCTGGAGATCGCGCCACCAACGGCTCTGGCTCCGTTTGCAACAGCGCCACCGACGGCTTGGGCTCCGTTTGAAATGGCCCCGCCGACTGCGGATGCTCCATTTGAAATGGCACGGCCAGCCGTTCCAGCGGCGTTCGAGATGCCATTGATGGCCGCACCGCCGAGCGATTTTGCTCCATCCCAGGCCTGCGCACCGAGGTGAGCCGCGCCGGCGAGCCCGACGTTGGCGAACCCACCGATTGCACCGAGTGCGCCTTGCCAGCCAAGACCGCTGATGTTGCGGGCTGCACCGGAGACGCCTTGCCACGCTTCACGCCCGGTGTCGGCCAGCCAACCACCGGCCCCACGGATGCCTTGGCCAACGCCGCTTGCCGCATCACCGAGCGAGTTCCAGTTGCGTGCCCCGTTGACGAAGTTCGAGATGCCCTGGCCCGCTTCGCCGGCCTTGTTTCCCGCCCAGTCCACGGCGTCTTGTCCCATCACGCGAGCGCCGAAGAAGCCTTGCAGCCCTTTGCCAAAGCCCTGCGCGTCCTGAGAATAGCGGCCGCCGTTGGCAGCCATTTCCGCACGGGTCGAATTGACGAGCGTACGGTCGTCCTCGCGGGTTCGGTGCAGACCGTCCCACGTGAACATGTCCATGGTGCTCGCATCTGCACCAAGGTGTTTGTAATAACCGTGGTCATGGACCTGCGCCGCCGCATCCATGCCATCGACCGCCTGATATCGCGGGTTGTTGAGCATGTGCGGATCGACATACGGGTCGTAGCTTGGATCTCGTGCCCGCTGCTGCTTGATGTAGTCCGCTTCCTCATGATCCATTCGGTTGCCGGGACCAGCCCAGTTGCCGTAGCCGACGAATCGTTCGGCGGCGTTGGTCCTCCATGAGTTTTCAGAATCGCCCTGTGTATGATGGCCGTCGTATGGCGTCGCTTCGTAATCCGACACGGTTGCCTCCGAATGACAAAAATGGATCGCTGAGAATCTTGAATTGTCCGAGACAGCGAACGTGATCCAGTTATCGGCAAGTCCGCGTTGGTCGTTGTCTCGGGAACTGCGGCGGTTCATGTAGACTGTGCCAAGGAGCTCGGATGTCACTTCGCAAGGTATGGATCGGTATTGCTGTTGGGGCAGTTGGCCTCGGATCACTATTGTGGGCTCGCTCGAAGGACGGCGCGCAACCTTCGTCGACCAAGCCTGGTGACAACGCGGCCCAAACCGGCGGTGGAGCCGACAAATCTGGCTGGACGAGAGCTCGACGCTTGGCCTCACCGCTAGATCATCCCAAAGCGGTTGCTGTAGAGGGTGACCATGCGTTCGTGGTGACGGGAGGTTTTGCCAAGGCTGAAAATGCGGTACTGCGGATCTCGGCGACGAGTGGGGCGGTCGAGACGCTGGTGCGAGTGCCGCAGATTTTGACCGGCGAGCTGGCGATTGACGACAAGTATGTCTACTTCTCATCGGAAGCGGCCAACGGCATCCTGCGCGTCAGCAAAATTGGGGGTCCAGCGGTCGTCGTGATCGAGGTGACGCGGCCCATCCATCTCGCGGTCGATGAGACACATGTGTATTTCTCGACGTTCCTCACGCAGCCGCCTGGGGGAGCGCTAATGCGGGTCGCCAAGTCGGGCGGCAACCCCGAAGTGCTAGTCGAAGCCCACGCGGGCATGGATCAGATCGTGGTCGACAGCGAAAATGTGTTCTTCCGCAGCAACAGCGGGCTGTGGCGTGTCCCCAAAAGCGGAGGGAAGGCCGATTGCTTGCTGCCCGCCACGCCGGACCATAACGTCGATAGACTCGTCGGTGATAGCAGCCATCTGTACTTCTTCCAAGGCATTGGCACTTCCGGCAAATACGCCGTCGCACGCATCCCCAAGCGAGGCGGAGCCACCGAGACGATTGCACCGGTGGCCAATCCAACGGCGAGGCTGGCTCTGTCGGATACCCACGTGTACTACTTCCGAGCTGCAAGCTTGAACGACGACGCGCTCGTCAAAGTACCCAAGTCCGGCGGCACGCCTGAGCTAGTCGACGGCGCGGGCTACAGCACGGGCTATCTGACGGTATCGGGTGGCGATGTCTATTTCACCGATATCAACAGCCTATTTCGTGTTCCCAAGTAGTCCGTCTTCACTCGCCGTTTCGGCGGATGTTCGATCAAGAACCGGTGACAAGAAAAGACGCAGCTCGGTCGTCATGCCATCTGGCCGACAGTCCGTGGATTGGCTTCGGGTCTGGATGGCGAACTTGTGTTGAGCGGCCGTCACCAGCTCGTGCCACGTGGCTAGCTCCGTACGCGTCAGAGGTGGACCATTGTCTTCCAGGCGCAGTTCAATGGTAGGACCGATTTCACTTGACAAACTTTGTTCTATGGAAACTTGGGTGCGGTGCTCTGGTCCGAGTCGTGGAATGGTCCGTAGCAACCAGCGCGACAGCAAGATCGTAAGATCGCTGCGCACCATTCGGACGAGCACAGGCTCGACCACCAACATCGCGGGCCGTAACTCACGCTCCAACGGGAGTGCACCGATTCGATACTGCAAGTTCGGCTGAAGACGTTCCGCGAAGAGCTGATACAGATCGGCCAACAGTGGCAAAAGCGATACCGTTGTGATTTCTCCCGTCCCAGTGCCGATATAGCCCCGCATGGCGCGCACGACATCTCGGGCTCGTCGACCGCCCCTGAGCAGCAGCGCCAACATCTCTTGAAGCTCATCGGTAAGCAGTTGGGCGCGTAGCCGCAACGACTCGTCTTGCTGTGGCTGCTCGGCCCAGGACAGGAGGCAGTCCGAAAGCTCACCGTGGGTGTCCTTGAGCGGTGCCACGAGCGACACCATGCTGCTCACCGGGTTGTTGATCTCGCTCGTCAAGCTGGCGACGACGCTGCCCACCGCTGCCAGTCGTTCACTCCGCACCAGCTCCTCGCGCGCTTGCTGAAGCTTGGCCACCGCTTGTACAAGCGAGGCGTTGTGACGGGCAAGCTCGGCGCTGCGACGGGCTACCTCACCTTCGAGCTGCAGGTTGAGTTCGGTGCTTGAGCGCAGCCGATCCAGGAGCGCCCGCCGCAGGCCCTCCAGCCTGAGCAGCACCGTCCACAGCTCACCGGGGAGGGGCTCGCTGAGCAGCAGTCGATTCCATTCCCCCCTCGACAGCGCCAGCACTTGGTCGCGAAGTCGTCGCAACGGCCGCACCCAGCCCGACCACAGCAGGATGGTCAGCCAAGCCGCGATCGCAAAGGCGATCCCGAGGACAAGCATCCACATCGCGGCACAGCGTTACACTGGCTGTATTCCGTTGTCCGCCAAAAACTGCTGTTTGGAGTGGCGAGACGGTAGCGTACTCAGCCACTTGAGGTAAGATATTGCGCATGAAGGCAACTCTCTTTTCTATCCTGACTCTCGTCGGTGCGTCCTTGATACCAGGTGCGGCAGAGGCGCAAAACTGCGCCGTTCACTACGCTGCGGCGTTTGCCCGGATCTCTGGTTCGGTGCCCAAGGCAGTGACCCAGCTCGCGGCGGACCAAGAGGTCGATGCCGCACTAGGGCCCCGTCCACAGCAGTGTGAGGCAGGTGCCTACGCATCGTTTTTGGAGCAGTTCGAAGGCTTCGGTCGGGTGGCGATTCGGGCTGCTCAGTCTCGTCGTGGTCCCAAGGGAGCGTTGCAGATGGGCAACGAGAACCAGATTCGGCTGGCGATCTCGATGTTTCGCAAAGGTTCTCCCGTCAAAGTTCCGCTGCCTGATTCCAAGGCTGGCGTCAGTCTGTTCAAGCAAGTTCGTAGCAACTTGAACGCGGTGGCAGATGATGCGGGCAACACGCCGATGATGCTGGCGCTGCTCGACGCGATGACCGCCGTAGGGTCACCATCGGCAATCGAGGAAATGGTCAGCGTTGGACAGGGTCCTGCCGGGGGGGCAACCCCTGCTGGTGGAACGGCTCCTCCGGGGGGAGTGCAGCAGGTTCGGGTTCCGCCCGTGCCGCTTCCTGCGTGGGCGGTGATCAAGCTCTACGAGGCGCGTGACCTGTGCAAGCCGCAGGACGTCGCTGGTATCCAGGTGCGGCTCCAGGATGTCATCAACTGGATGGAGTCGAACTCCCAGCTTCAGCCGTAAATTCGCGTAGCTAGCTGTTTCGAGGGCGGTATGCGATTGGCCGATAATGGGTGTCGCATACTCTGGGCTTTGGTAGAACTCAATTTCAATTTGACGACCATTGCCTTGCACCTTACGCTCGAGGGAGAACCTCTACTTAGGGCCATTCTCCATGACGTATAAGACACAGCTTCGATTGTTCGATTCGCTCTCCAAAACGCTGATCCGGAATCCCTCTATCCATCAATCAAATCAAATGGTTAGCCGCGCTGGCCGCTCGACGGGCTGGCTGGGCGGACTGGCTGCGGTCGTGGCGCTCGCGATGGGTTGTTCTTCGACCGACACGACCATGATGCCGACGCCCATGCCCGTGCCAGACATGGCGATGCCGATGTACAATTATACATCAGCGACGATCAACCAGATTGACACGGATCCCGGCAATGGTCCGTTTGGCAATGGCGTACGCGTGGTCCTGGACCGTGTAGTGGCCGTTACTAAAGTCGACAAGTACGTAAATTCGGCAAACCAGCAGTGTCGCTACCAGATCTGGGTGCAGGACGCGAATTGTAAGACACCGCCGTGCGGGCTCGTGGTCAAAGCGATTGGTCCGATGGCACCAAGCGCGACTTCTACTGGCAAAGACTGTCCTTCTGCCAGCGTGAGCGGCACGCTGTTGAATGCGGTTGGCAAGGGCGACAACGTACGGGTCAGCGGTCGGCTGATCGTCGAAGTGGACAACAATCCGCCGATGACGGTGGTCGAGCATCAGCTCTTTGTGGAAGCTATGGAAATTCTCTCTGCCGACCTAACGGTGAACCCTGTCGTGATCAGTGACCAAACGGTATTCGCCCAGTTTGTGTCGCATTACGTCGCCATCGTTGAGAGATTCACGAGTATTTCCCTAACACCGACAGAAACCACTAGGGAAGATCTTTCGTTGCGCTCTGTGTAGCTACCCTGCCGATTATGGTCGGAATCGTAGTCCACCAACGTACATTACATCGTTCGACCAGGGGGCTTTCCGGTCTGATTCCGCGTATTACATTACCATTGCTAGTTGTCTGTTCGCAGAGGTGCGACGGACTCTGGCGAAAGGTCGATTGGAATCTAGAAGGAGAAGAGTATGGCTCACAAAGAACGACATGAAACCGTGGGTACGCTGAAGCTGACAGGGGATGGCTCGGTGAGCACCAAGCCCGACGTGGCGGAACTTGATCTGGGAGTCACGGTCGAGGCCAAAAGTGCTGGCGAAGCGATTCGAGCGAATGCAGCCCGGATGAGTGCGGTGATTGCTCACATCAAAGCCCTGAACATTCCGGCCGAATCGCTCAAGACCACGGGCATCAGTCTGTCACCCATCTACGATTACGACGAAAAGAGTCCAACCAAAGGACAAATTATCGCCTATCGGGTCGATGACATGCTGCGTGTGCTAAGCGAAGTGGATCAAGCAGGTGTGGTGCTCGATGTTGCGGTGGGTGCCGGAGCGAACCTCGCTTCGGGAATTCGCTTCTCGCTGCGTGATGCTCAAGCGTTCCGTGAGCAAGCGCTAGCGGCCGCCGTGAAAGCTGCAGATCGGTCGGCTACTATCGTGGCTCAAGCGCTCGGAGCAGAGCTCGATCCGCCGCACCAGATCGATGTCCTGTCAACGATGAGCAGCCCGGTTGTCCGGATGTCGAAGTCAGCCGCAGAGGTGGGCACTCCGGTCGAGGCTGGTACGCTGTCCATCCATGCCAGTGTTCAGGTTGAGCGCCGCTATCGACTCTAGCTCCGCCGACCGAGTCTTGAGCTCTTCCTTCCATTGCCGCCACACCCAATCCAGCGCTGAGCACAGACAGACCCAGCAGATTCGATGGCGGTTCCCCGCTTGCTGCGCTCGGTAGGGAATCCCACAGCGCTCCTTGCCGAGCAATAAGCCCAAAAAGCACAGCCGGGCAGCCCCGGCTTTCGTGTGATGACTAGAGTGGGCGAAAGAGAGTGACTCCTACTCCCTCACTCCACCATGAGAATTGGTGACCTGGACCGAGGGAGTCATTGTCCCCCTTTCTGCCGTTGCCAAGGTTGGGAGTCGCAGTTGAGATCGGACCCAAGCGTGATAGCCGACTTGCACACCGTCAGCAATGTAGCGCCGCTTGTCGAACTGGACGCTGCCCCCAAAGTCGCTAAGCTCTGCGTTTCTGGCATACGAAAGGGAGTCATTCTGGATGCGGAGTGGACGGAAGTTCTTGAATCCACCACCCTGACTTTCTCCGCCCCGGACGTTTTTTTCGGATAGCGAACCGAAGGTCAAAAATCCGTCCGGGTGTCCGTCAAACGTCAAGACCTCGCCATGCGCTCCCAATCCATAGACCACCAGGACGTGTCCGTTGGGATCGTAATAGGTGGTACCGGGGTGAATCGCAGCGCGATCGATCGTGGTCTGATAAAAATCAGCGTGCTCAATATCAGGAGCGGTCCGGAAGTAGCCAGAGTGCACGGCGCTGCTTAGGCTTTCAAAGAGCTTGCGTGGGGTTGCGAATTCCCGCCAAGTCCGGACTCCGTCCGGTCGAGCGTTGCGATAGTAACGGGCATCGCGACCCTGTCCTCTCATCTCCTTTGTGAATCCGAAGGGTAGATCATGACGGTAGGAGAAGTAGGCGCGCAGAATGTAAGGTACGTCCGCACAGTCAGCCCGGAAGCGGAACTCCCGACCAAGCGGCTCAGGATCGGGATTGATGGTGGAATCGTTAAGGCACGCAGCAAGTGTTCGACATCTGCGCTGCGCAATCTTTTCGCCAAGTGCGACCACAAAGGCGCTGTACTGAGATTCTAGCTGCGGAGTCCAATTGCGGAGTCCAGGCCAGACTATGGCAGTGGGCTGATCGATGCGGGAACTGGTGGTGTTGTGAGGACTTACGTGAAGCGAAGGCTGAGGTTGGGGAGCGCGGGCCGGACTGGCCAGCGCCGAGTTTGGAAGAGTGTTGGAGAAGACGGCTACAGAGACACCAACAAGGCTCACCCAGCTTCGTGTTGTCATACAGATTAGTGTTATTCTTAATACGGAAAACGGAAGATCCAATCCGTCAAAAAGTGAAAGATCGTGAAGCAGATCGAGGTGCCGGGGGGCACACCGCTGGAAGGACGTCGTCGCCTTACTAGGGCTCTGTTGGCGACGGGAATCGTTGGTGCGTTGCTGCTTGGGGGTCGCACTCTGCCAGTGCCATTCATGCAAGCAGCAATGCATAGAGGGGACGCTCCGAACAGTGCTTCGGAATGGAAGCTGCCGCTCGCCCAGAGCTGGCCTGCCGAGCGAGTCTGGAACGATCGTTTGGAAGAGGAGTACTCCGAGTTTGTGGCACGGCTCGGGCAGGCGGTGATGCTCCGGCGCTGTCGACGCTTTGATCTCTGTTTACGAGATCCATCAGCCAATACGGTTTTTGATGCAGCCACCGATCCCACGCTCGCTCTCGATGTCGACTGCGGAGATCTTCCGTACGTTCTTCGTGGGTACTTTTCCTTTAAGAAACATCTTCCCTTCGCCTTTGTTTGTGATGTCCACGGTGTTGGCGATCACATTCGCTACATGGCGGATGTAGTCCCAGCCAAGAGTTGCAGCTGGCAGAACTACAAGACACCACATCAGGTGTTGCGTGGAATGAGCGACTCGGTCCATTCGGGCATGTTTCGGATGGCTCCGGCCGTGGAGGGCTCGGATTTCTATTCTGTGGCTGTGAACCGTCGCGCCATTCGACCCGGAACGGTATATTACGACCCCAATGGTCATGTTTTGACGGTCGCAGAGGTTCGTGCGGATGGGAGTGTATTTCTGATCGATGGTCATCCCGATGGCAGCCTGACCTGGAAGCGGTTTGGCGCGGCGTTCGCACTGGGGGGACACAGTCAAGGTGGAGGGTTCAAGAACTTTCGTCCCCAGCGATTGGTGAACTCACAGGTGCAGCGCGATGCCAATCGTGAACTGCCATTATTCGACGGAGAAACCCAATGGAACAAGAGCCTCTGGGCTGCCACTGGAAGGCCCGGAACATACTACACCTTCGTGCGGCAGAGCCTGGCTCTGGGAACGACTCCCGATGCCGAAACGGATTTCCGGGAAGAGGTTCGGGCGTTCTGCCGTGATGTGAGCGAGCGTGTGGATTCGGTACAGGCTGCCATCACCGCAGGGCTGTCGGTACGTCCGCATCCAGGTGAACTGCCCAGCAACATCTATGGAACTACTGGCGAATGGGAAGACTTCGCCACTCCATCCCGAGATGCGCGACTCAGGGCCGCAGTGCGCGAGATCTATGAGTTGGTGTCCGCGATTCCCAAGGATGGATCTCAATTCCCAAGATTACGTACCGCTTGGCGAGAGGAATCCACCAAAGCAGAGTGCCGGTTTTCCTATCTAAACTCTCAGAGCAAGTCAGTGTCCTTCACGATCGACGACGTGCTCGAACGACTCTACACGCTGAGCTTCGACCCCTATCACTGTCCAGAGTTACGCTGGGGTGCTCCGCCGAATTCACCTGAACTGGCGAGCTGCCCAAGTGACACGAAAAAGCAGGAGTGGTACGAAAAAGAGCAGAGACTCCGGAACCGGATCGATCGTGAATATGGGGCACCGACTCCTTTGACCAGTGGTCCGTTGACTCCGGCTCCGATCGACTTTCGTGCCTTGTTACAGTGATCGAGTTGCTTGATTCTGTGAACGCCTAACAGCGCTTCGCTATTGAGCCGGCTGATGCGGCGTGTAGTCTGCGACAGAAATTCCGTACCAATGGTGTGAGATCTTCGCCTACTCGCTGATTCCCACGTACTTCCCACTTCATGACTGCGACTCCTGGTTGGCGATGGACAGCGGGCGCAGGATGTTCTGTCGCATAAGGGCGTGACCTGGAACAAGTACGAGGGAATGTCCGTGACGCTTCAACCGACCGTGGGAAATCTGACCGTGTCCGCGATAAACGGCGGTGGTTTCCAAACCACTCCGGGGCTCACAGACTGGGGAAATACGTTTGATTCTGACTACTATCCTGCAGGCGCGACGAGCTTCCCAATGCAAGGTGCCACCTATCGGTCGATCTCCGGAGTCGTTTCCACACGCCACGGTGGCGAGATCATGCCGGTCCGCAACAAGGACTTTGTTCCGTAGTCCGATTTGAATCGCACTCCCTTCACCATTCCGCAGCGTCAGCTCAATCTTCTGTGGAATGGTTCTTCAGGGATGTTGCTTGGCCGTAGTCTGAACCGTCACTGCTGGGAGCGGTTGATGGATCCATAAAGGCTGCTTGCGGTCGTTATCAAAGACGATTACCAGTGATTTGCCATCCTGAGTCGGAGTGACTCCTTCCGGCTTCAGTCCAGGGAATCGACGCAGCAGTTGGATTGTGCCATCGCGCTTGCGAAGCCACAGCGCTCCTCCTCCATCGGGTGGCATTTTCTTGGGGCTGTTGGCCAGAATCGCGAGCGAGCCATCTGGAAGGAAGCTCATGTCCGAAACTCCCTGGATGACCTTTCCTGCTGCGCTGTCTACTGACAGCGGTAGTTCTGCAAAGATCTGGATGCGGCCTGAAGGGAGTACTCCTTCCTGTAGTGCTGACAACACCTCCCGTACGCGAAGGATGTATGCTGCACCTGCCGCGTTTTGTGGAGACTTGAGTCCAATCAATAGCTCACCGTCGTGAAACGCAAGTGCTTCGATGTCGACCGGACGTCCATCAATCACTCTGGATTCTGCAATCGCACTGGCGAGGTCCAAGGATCCCACTATCTTCAGCGCACGCCCTTCCAGTTTCAGTTGGTAGAGTCGTCTCCGCTTTGCCTTGTCATGACCCTTGCGATTGGCAGAGTGTGAGGTTGTCAGGAAATAGCTGCTAGCTGGGCCCTGACAGATGGCTTCTGCATCGTTTAGCGTATCGAGCCCCAGGATCGGAATCGGTGCCGGGTCGAACAATCCGTCTCGATTCATGGCGAATAGCCAGGGCGCGTGATTCGTCCCGCTCGCTTTGTTACCGGTGTCATCGCTGATGATGAGATATCTGGACAGCGCGGGACTCCACACGATTCCCGAAGGCTCTGGCATACTGGTGCGAGCAAGCAGTGCTTCGGGAACCGTCACAACAGTGGGTTCACTGCTCCAGGAACTCCTTGGCGCACAAACCAGTGTGAGTGCCAACACCAGCCATTTACCGATAGCTAACACGGAACGCATCTCCAGGCAGCAGTGGGACTGACTCGTCCAACTTAACCACGATTCGACGACCCCACATTGGTACTGAAGGAGTTGGACGTGCCCGTACCGGGACTTCTTCTACCATGGGGGCCAACTCGACAACATGGGCTCGGAGTGATGCCACGACGACTCCGACCTTACGCAGGTTCACCGCAGCGCCCTGTTGATAGTTTCGGATCTGCCGTTCAGGCACGTAGGCCACGATGTGTCCTGGGCGGCTGGTCACAATCGTGATCACCGGAGTTCCTGCGTTGAGCGCATCCCCTGGTCGTTGCAGAATCGCGCCAACTATCCCATCGACTGGAGCCCGCAACGTGAGTTCTCCCATTGCATACTCTAGTTCGGCCAGTTCTGCTTCACGAACAGAAACTGCGATTCGGAAGGGTCCAAGCCGCTCTTCCAGCCGTCGGTGTTGATCCGACTGCGGTCGAGGTCTGAGTCCCATCAACTCCAGCTCTCTAGTCGAAGCACGTGGCCGGGCAGACAGGTCCGCCGCAATCGATTTCTGTTGTCTGCGTGCCGTTTCCACTTCGCTAAGTCGTACGAGCTGTTTGGACTTGAGCGTAGCGAGTCGCTTGACAGACTGATCCACCTCCCGCAATTCTGCCCGCATTCGTTGCACATCTGCATGAGCGCGTACGGCTTGGATCTGACCCCGCTGCAGCTGTGCATCCTGTTGATCTTGCTCTGCGACCAGCGTCGCCTTGGCTTGGGCAAGCTCTGCCTGGATTCGTTGACGGCGCAGGTCGAGCGGTCGCGTATCAAGCTGCGCGACGATCTCACCAGCCTTCACATACTGACCGAGTACGACGCGTACCTCTTTGAGGCGGCCGGCTTGCACAGGACCAACAGAGTGCAGTTGCTCCTCGACATAGCCGACTGTCGTGCCAGGGCCCATGGTCATTCCATGCGATAGCACCCAGAATCCAGCGGCAGACACTGCCACCAGGAGCCATGCGGGAATCCGGCCAATCCCAGAGCGTATGGAGTCCTTAAGGCTCAATCGACGTATCCTGCATTAGCAGAGTCGCACCACTGACTCCGGTGATGGCTCCGATCGACTTGAGAATCTGTCCTTTTTCTGCGGCATCGCGAATCTTCAGGTGATAGGCGTGCTCCTGCGTTCCCCCTCCGAGATCGCGCATATTGATCAATACAAAGCTCGGCGCAAACTTGGCCAAAACTTGGTTCACTGCGCGCTGTTCTTCGGGACCAGTCGGAACTTGCAGCCGCAGAACCGCATTGTAGAGACGTCGCGACCCAAACTCCGAAAAGGAAAGGTATGCCATTGCTCCGCAGAACACAGAGGTGCCCAAGATTGCGATCGTAAAAGCCAGGACTCCGCAAGCGACACCAATGCTAAGTACTGCGAATGCAAACATTAGATCGCGAGTGTCTTTGAGTGTGGTGCGGAATCGGATCACGGTCAGTGCGCCAACCAGTCCGAGCCCGCGTGCAACATCATCCCCAATCGACAGCATGACGATCGCAGAGACCACGCCACCAATTGCCAGTGTGGTTGCAAAGCTTCGAACGTAGGACAGTCCGATGTAGGTGGCGACGTACACCCAAGACACCACCATTGATAGTGCAAATGATAGGAGTAGCGCCGCAAGCGTGAGATCCCAGCCGATGCGAGTCTCCATCTTAGGCTTCCTTCCCGGCATGTGACGGTGGCCATTGAGCCAGATCGGGACCGATGAGACCGTCTCCTCCCATCGCCTCCAAGCTCATTGCCATCACATATTTAGAACACGCTGAGACAGAGAGCTTTAGTTTCTGAATGAGTTCACCCACCCACAGCGGCGCGATTCCTCGGAACTTGAGTTCGATGAGCGTCGCGGCCTCGGGCTGGTAGTTTCCTTGACCACACAGGTGAATCCACGCTTTCGGATCTCCGATCAACGTCGGTCCTCGGGCAGGTTGATAACAGATGTCGCGATCCAAAGTGAGCCGGACTCCGTCCTCGGGATCAACAGAAGTAAATGCCTCACGGCGACAAGAGATGATCACTTTGGGGGTGGCTCGATGCATTAGCATCAGATATAGGAAGTGCTCTAGAGTGCGCTGTTCGTCAGCAGATTTTAGGCGCAGCGTGGACGGAATTTCGCCATTCAGAAGTGCCGGAAGCGCCTCCATCGGCACCACGGCGCGGTCTTTGAACGTGACTCGTTTCACCTTGCGTTTGACTTCAAAAAAAGCGGGGCCCGACGGAGGTGATCCGTATGCACGGATCCGCAGCTTGCTTCGATCCGGTGCCTTTTGGGTGTGTAAGTCCAAGAAAGTGTTGTCATCGGAATCGAGATACAGGGAAGTATTTCGCTGACCACCGAGCGCCCAATCATCGCAGCGGAGATAGTCTTTGGTCAGCTCGTGCAGCTGCTGAACCACTGCTTCGGTGACCCAATACTTGAACTCGAATCGCTCAAAGGAGATCAGTTCCTTTTTCATTTGATGACCTCCTTCAATGGCATTCCTACTGCTGCCTCCAGTGCGAGCCAGGCTCTTCGATAGGCCAGACGTGCATCGCTGTATTCTCTTTGTCCCCGCAGTGCGCTCTCCTCGCTGCTGAGAAGCGCCACCAGATCGAGCTGTCCGCCTTTCAGCGCAAGCTCCATCAGTTGCTCATGCTCAGCCAAGATCGGTAGGACTTCGCGCTGGTAGCGGAGCAGAATGCTGCGACGGGTCGCAAGCTCTGCATACGCCGTATAGACCGTCTGCTTCAGTGTTTGAAACTGTGCTTGGGCGAGCGCTTGTTCCAGATCTAGCTCCGCAGTGGCAACACGAATCGGTCCACCGTTTAAGTTGAGTACGGGCAGCGGAAATTCAATTCCCACCAGTCCTTCATTGGGATAGGTGGTGGAAGCAGTGGACCGATACCGTCCGCTTAGTTCAAACCACGGCCAGCGACGGGCTTTTTCGGCTCGAAGCGCTTGTTCTCGCTGCACGATGCGAGTCTGTGCAGCCTTCAGTGCGGGGCGTGCGGAAAGCGCCTGCTCTGCCAATCCGTCTGCATCTGGCAATGCACTTGGTTCTAGGTCCGTAGGAATGTGACCGCTCACATCAAGTGGCGCAGCAGACAGCACTCCGAGTAGGGTGTGCAACTGGGACTGTGCCTCCGTTCGTTTGAGCGAGAGATCATCCAAATCACGCTGGGCATACAGCGTGGATAGTTGCATGAGGTTTAGATCGATTCGGGTCGCTCCCCCATGGTTCACGCGGGTCTGTAGTAACGCGCCCATGCGTTTGCGCAGTGCCAGCATCTGGTCGTAGATACGCGCTTGCTCGCGGAGCGCAAGTAGGGTCGAGTGGGCGATCCGTACCTGGGTTGCGATGGCCCACTCCTGCTCCGCAATCTCGAACTGCACTTGTTCCAGATGAGCTCGCGCCAGCGATCGGTTTGCCGACCAAATGACTGGCTGCGGAGGTGCCCACTTGAGCGTGATTGCGAATCCCATCTGCGATCCGGTTTGAACGTGAACCAACTGAAACTGTGCGGTTGGATTGGTGATCGCCGTGGCACTCACAATCTGTCCTTCTGCAACGGCCCGCTGCTTTCGGAACGCACGCAGACTGGGATTCTGTTTGAGTGCCCGCAAGACTGCTTCGTCTTCGCTGATTCCCTCGCCTTGGGGCGCAGCAGGAGGAGTCACAGGAGCCAACTCTGGTTGGTCTGCTCCGGTTCGTGCTTCCACAGAGCCCGCGTACGCCAGACACAGCAGAGCAATGACAGTGATTAGCCGCATGGCGCACCTAGCGACGCAATCCAGCCAAGGGATTCCCCACAGCCACCCTGGGCTGACGACTGAGACACAGCACTTAATTATACAAGCAACAAATCAGTGACTTCCAGAGGGTTTCGCGATGTTTGTCGTCTGACAGCGCTCTGTCTGGCTGACCTACATTGTGACCCCAGGGCGAGCGCTGTTCATCCGTCTAAATAGAGACCTGCGCTGACCTGAATCCGTTGGTTGCGCGACGCTACATTAGGTCACATTGGACGGAGTCGATTCGTCGGGATGATCTGTTTGTACGTGGACGGGCTGGACCAAAACAGCTTGGCGGATGCGTTGCCTGTGGCCTCGTAGTACTCCATGGTGACAGTTACTGGCACTCCGGCTGTAAGGCTTATGGTGCCACTGTACTCCGTGACGAGCTGATCCTTCCATTGGTTGATGAGCTGCGTTCCGTTCACCCACAGTCGCACTCCTTCATCGGTTTGAGTGTAGAAGGTGTAGGTCTCTGTGAACCGGGGAACGATCTTGCCCGTCCAGCGAATCTGGAAGTTGTCCGCAGGAACGAGCGGGTCGGGACTGCCAGCGACGTAGTCAAAATTTACCGTCGGGGAGACCTTCGAAACCTTGAGGGTCGCCTTCGTGAAATCATGCGTCGCATCTCCGGCTAGAGTCTGGTACATGTCGGCCTTCAGTCCGCAAGTTGCTGCCGTGCAAGTACTCTCCTCTGCAAGATCAAGAACATCCAGGTGTCGGTAGTCTCCGAACGTCTGTAGGTTACTCAGCTCTGTGTAGTAGTTACAGATACTCGCCGCCGCTGGAGACGATACGTAGTCGGTGATGCTAAAGGAGTTGGCTGCCGCCAAGACCTTGGCTTTGTAGGCTGTCGGATTGAGGGTTCCGGTGGCATCCAGTTCGATGATTCGAGCACGAAGCTCGTTGCGGAAGCACTTGATGATCGCATCCTTGAAACGGTTGTACTGGCCGTTGCCTTCTTCCCCAACGAAGAAAGAGCGACCCCCCACCCAGCTGTACTGCTCCCCGAATTCACGGTCCTTATCCTGCGGAATCATTAGCCATTTTCCGTCGGAAGAACGCTGATAAAGAAAGAAGTTGTGGAACCCTTCATCCCACGGTTCCGCCCAGTTCCGGATGGCGATGTAGTCGATCATCTTTTGGACATCAAAGTTGTCCGTAAGAAACGTCTTTAACGCCGTGAAGTTGTTGCTCGAAACCGCAGTTGCCCGCAGCGTGTTCATGGTCTCGATCAGAGTGCGCAGCTTGTTGTTGTTGTCCCAGTTGTAGGTCTTGCGATCGTAGGTGTACTTGTAGCGATCGTCGATCGTCCACATCGGGCAGGTTGCATTGAGTGCCAGGGTCGACCCGTCTGAAACGCCCCAAGGTCCCTCTACTGCACCGGCGTTGCCGTCTGCTTTGAACAGATCTCCGATCCGTTCACCAGAGGCACGATATCGCTTCATCATGTCGCCATCGATGTGCTCCAGATCGAGCATGTAGTGGTAGTACCCGCCATTGATGTGTAGGCGTGAGTATCTGGTCCGTTGCACCGGGACGTTGACACCCGGATCTCCGTACACCCGTTCACCAACTGCATCATCGAGACCTGGGCACGCCTGATTCATCTTGTTCAGCACCATCTTTTGTCGCTTGCCCTCAAATGGAGCGTAGGCAGGGAAGTCGACTTTCCAACTGAGCACAGTCGGTGAGGCGGGCCGAACCGGAAGCGGATTGATGGTCGTCTTGGTGGCGTCGAGTCCAATGCCATTGGTGCGATTCCAGCGACTCCCCTCGTAGCGAACGAACGTGTCGTAGACGACTCCATCCATTACGAAAACGGCCGGTACTTGAGCATCCCAAGAGTCGCGCAGCAGACAGCGATTGGTGTTTGTCCCACCAGGAGTGACGCGCTTGTCGTCCGGTGTTGGCCAAAAGACGTTGTCGTAAATCTGCGTCCAGTTCTCCTTCTTGATAAACAGATGGTAGATCGGCGCAGAGGTGTTGACCGGAGGTGTGACGAAGTACGCCCACCAGCCAAGAGGGTCCGAGGGACGCGGCGAGATCACCTCTTGTCCGGCACCTTTGTCGACCAGGACACGATAGCGAACGATCGCATTGTTCGGCTGCTTCGGCAGCGTCGTCTCATAGAAACCGTTGTTGCTGGTGAGAGCCACCGTTGTGATGGGCTCTCCCGTGATCTGTACGTCGTCTACGAACCACTGCAACTGCGGCTTGGTGAACGTGCCCAAGTTCGAGAATACGACGCTGATTTTCACGGTATCCGCAGAGCGAATCAGTAGGTTCCCACTCGATGGGGTCACGATCTTGCGCTCTACGATGGTGGGAGGGGCACCGGTCAGACTGTTGGCTCGTCCGGGGCTAGCACCGTCGAGTGGTGACGGAACCCAGTTGGATATTTCCCTCGACGGAATGTCGTAGTTTACGCGCTGAAGCGAGATTCCCTTGTACTGATGCGGAGCAGAAGTGAGCGGAGTGGGAAGGAGTCCCAACCACTCGTCGTTGGCTCCCAGCGCATCGGCGCCGATCGACCATGGAAAGTCGGTGTGATACTCCACGGAATCAACAGTCGCGTTCTGGCTATCGAGCAGGTTTACCACCGCTCCGCTGTTGTCGAGATCACCGGTGTATTCACCAACGATCTCTGCGACACCGATCATATAGCTCGCGACGCTGGCTAGCGCCGTCTTGTTCTTGGCCAGCACTGCGTAGGCATGCGGCGCGATCGTGGTGCCCGTCGGAAAGGTGAACTGAACGGTGCCGCTGAGCTTCCATCCCGAGAGATCGACTGCGGCATCGGTCCGGTTGTAAAGCTCTAGAAACTCATGATTGTCGTCGTAGGCATTCTCATCGACCGGGTGGTACATTAGTTCCGAGAACACCACTTTCGGTGTCCTATCCGGAGGCGGCGGCTCTGGGAGCACCATTCCGTCCGTGTTGGTGGTATCAGACCCGCAAGCGATCCCGAAGGCCGCGATAAGTCCAAGGAACCAAGGCCGCCAATGCGAAGAGACACGCTGGTTCATGGGTAAGCCTCAAATGGAAAGTAAATAAATCGGCACCGCACAGAATATCACGGTGGGGTGGCAGGGAATAGCGGGCTCGGAGAGGCCCAAGGTGGTAACTGCCAGAGGTAGCAGACGATGTCCGTTTTAACAGACAGCGTTCAATCGGAGGGCAGGACGGGAGTCAGGTGGGTGTGTGAAAGCCAGCCATCTGCTGATTATGGCTCGGTCTTTTCCCACATCTTGTGCCGCAGCTTGTACTTGTCTGGATAGTTGGTGTCATCGTCGCTGGGAGAGACTTGGCGCTTGTAGACTCGCTCGCCATTTTTTTCCTCGACAGACCACTTCTCATCCCACTTGTTGTTGCGATTCAGGTCCACCTTGGCGCGGACATGCTTGCCGCCTTCCGCGTACAGATTGACCTTGTACGGACGATCGGGTGTGGCGTCCTTCACTTTGCCAGCAGACGGCGTCTGTTCAAACAGACGGATGATCTCTTCATCGAACGGACGCATCGCAAGGAGTGGATGGCCGTTCTTGGCGACCTCGGCCACCATCCCCCGCATCGCTTTTTGTTCGGGGTTTGCGGTGACAGACTGCGCACCCGTAGGGAGGGCTGGGTCGGCCTTGCTTGCTGCTGCGGGATCGGGCTTGGTGTCCGGTTTGGGGGCCTCTGCGGTGCCGGTCGCTCCGGCTGAGGCGAGCGGCGTTGGATGGCTCGCAGGAGTGACCACAGCGCTGCGGGTGGCATAGTACACAGAGCCGAAGACTCCCGATGCGACAGCCGCGATGAGTAGGTTGCGAAAGGTCGTAAACTTCATGACAGCCCTTGGTCAGTTGGGTTCATTATGATTGGTCAAGCGACGGTCGACTCATCAGGCCACGCTCAATCGGCACCGTGCAGTAGCACAGCGGATAGGGACACGGCCGGGGTTCCTCACCCAGCGCGAAAGAGTCGGAAAGAAAGTCGCCCAGTCGTTCCATCTTATGCCGACGTGCCGGGTAACAGCGATAGGCGATGCCACGGTCGTCGAGGATGAAGTAGCGACTGCCCGACCAGCAGGGCTGCCCGGTGAAGCGATGCGCGATGTGGCCGGTGCGGTTGTGACCTCCCAGCTGCACAAGCTGCGTTTGCTCTGTCGCGCTGTAGGGTACAAGCCCACCGTCGAGCTTTTCGGGCTGCACCTTGAACATGACTCCACGCTCGGCAAAGCGGCTGGACAGCTCAGCCAGTCTGGGTAGGGCAGGGCGCGTTGCCACTGTCGTTACATTTAGGCTGGGTGCTGGCACGCTGGGATCGTGCTGGCTCTGGAGCGCCTCGCGGATCGTGATCGCCTTATCGATGAAAGACTCCACATCGGTGACGTACTCCAGATGCAGGCTGCACGAAAAGACGCCGATGCGACCTTTAGCGGCCCCGACAAAGGCGAGTAGCTTTTTTTCGCTGGCCGAAAAGTTGGTTACGATCGAGATGCGATGTCCCAGGTTCGCAAGTCCCTGCGTGATCTCATCAAGTGTCGGATGAACGAAGGGCTCACCACCGGAGATCTTGACTTCCCAACGACCAGGGAGTCGCGCAAATCCAGCCAGGAATCGCGGGGTGTCTCGGCTCCATCGTCCACGATCATCCATAAAGCGCTGCGTGCAGTACGAACAGCGGTAGTTACAAGCGGTGTTGATGTTCCAAGAGACCACCCCTTCGGCTGGTCGTTTGGGAGCCTGCTGACTCATGCCCGGAAGTCTCCCACTTGCAGTCGAGACAGCGGCACAAAGTTCGCTGCTGGATGCTCCTTATCGTCGCTGTCCTCGTTCTGTTCCTGATACTTGCGCGCCGCTGCAGAGACTCCCTCAATCATGCCGCGATTGGCGGGAACCGTGCATGGACAGATGTTGTACGGACAGGGCGAAGCGGACTCCCATTGCTTGAGTGTGCCTGCAAAGACGTTGCCCAGGAATCCTTGCTTGAACCGACGGGCAGTGCGACAGCTCCAGCCATCACCGTTTTGAAGTAGCACCAGATAATCAACGCCCGCGTAGCACAGCTTCCCTTTGTAACTTGGGGCCATGTTGGCGCGATCGGGAGTTGGCTTTTCACCGACCAGTGCAGCGATCAGTGCCTGGTCCTCGGCGGAATAAGAAGCAGTTCCTCCGTCTAATTTCATGATCTGCGGAAATAGCTTGAGCCCTGCTTGTTCCACCAAGTCTCGCGCCGCAAGGACTGCGGATAGTCGTCCCGGCACCAGCACCGTATTGATGGTCAGGTGGGCACGCGGATCCATGTTGGCGCGGAGCACGACCGCCTTTTCCAGAAAGCTCTCAACAGAGGTAAACTCCAAATGAAGGCTGGCAGAGACCACTCCCAATCGACCCTGTGTGAGCGTCGCAAATCGTTCTATCCAGGATAGCGGTGCCGATAAATTGGTAAGAACGCTGATGGTGTGCGGAGTGCGTTCGACAAGACCCGGAATGATCCGTTCCATAAAGCCCCGGAACGCAAAGGGTTCACCGCCGGTCATCTTGATTTCGAAGCGTTTCGGGAGTCCCGCGAAAAACTGAAGGAACTGCTCGACTTGCTCGGGGCTGGGATGCCCGGTGCGATAGACCTTGCTCTGAATGCAGTAGGAGCAGTCGTAGTTACAGGTTCCACAGACCTGCCACTCGATCGTCGGTTGCCGTTTCATGGCTTGCGACCTGTGACTTGGTACAGCCGCTCTTGTCCGAATGCCTGTTCGAATCGCTGAGACAAGCTGTGGTTCATGTTGAACTTGCCGCACTGATGGCAGGCCGAAAAGTACTCTCCCCGGCGAAGCTGGGCGCGGATCTGATTCCAGCGCGGACCATCCCACAGATCAGGAAATGGACCATCGGCCAAGTTGCCAATGACCACCTCTGGGCTACAGCAGAATAGGACAGTGCCATCGACCAGGATGCGCGCATAGGAGTATCCCATGAAGCAGCCGATGTCTTCGATGGGCGCGGTGGCTTCTTCTCCAGCGCGAAGTTGATCGGCAAAGACTCCGAAGTTCACGCTTACCGATAGGCGAGCCGCTTCCTCTTTGGCCGCTGGCAACCATTCGTGGACCAACTTCTGTCGCTGTTCTTCGGTGATGCGAACCGCTTCGGTTCCCTCGCGCAGGCTAGCGAGCTTGAAGTTGACTTGCTCGGCTTGGTATTCCGCCGCTTGCCGAATCATCGCGGGCAGCTCGTGCGCGTTTTCGCGGCAGATGACATGGATGTGTTTGTACCGCTTTCCGGCCTCCCGGAATCGGGTCAGCATCACCAGTACACGCTGCCATTCATCGTTTACAAAATTGGGATGAAAGGCGCGGTATGCTTCGGGGCTTGCGGCGTGGAGTCCGATCAGGAGCTGGTCCACCCCAAGCGAGATGATGCGTTCTGGATCAGAGGCAACCAAGTTCGTGATGATGGTCAGATACAGCCCACGCCGTTTGACCTCCGCGATCATTTCGTAGATCTCGGGATGTGTGAACGGCTCGCCCATTCCAGATAAGATCACAGAGCGCAGCCCACCCAGCTCGCTGACTTCACTGAGTATGTCGCACACGGTCGCGGAATCGATCCGTTGACGCTTCCAGCGCTGCGGACGTGGCACGCGCAGATGCGGAGAGTGATCCCAGCACGTCACGCAATTGGTATTGCAGCCGTTGGTGATATCGATGTGCAGCGTGTCGGGTCCGGTGAGTGGTCGCCCAAGGTGCATTCCGAGCAGACGGGGATCGACACGCTTCATGACAGAGTCCTTACTGCTGCACTGACCACCTCACGCAGCGAACCAGTGTAGTTGTCATCGGCTGTCGCTTGGGCCACCGATAGCACCCGGAGTCCTTGGTACAGGTCTTTTCCGTGCTGCTCAAGCGCTCGAAGGAGTCGCTTGATCTCAACCACCGACTGGTCCACGGGCTGCGAGCGTTCTGCTGGTAACTGTCTTAGGAAAGACAGCGCGCCCGGCCAGTCTGCAAACACCGCTAGACTGCTGAGCAGTTCCCCAACGGCGGTGCTTCGTTCATCGAGATCTCCTTGTCCCAATCGTCCTTGAAGCTGACGAAGGATTCGGACAAGCGCGGGCTGTGGCAGTCGGTGTTTCTGCGCGATTTTTAGCAGGGTCAGCGCTTCCTCACAGGGAATCTGTAGGCTCTTGATATTCTGGGTCGGACTCTGCGCTGGCCCGAGTGCGTGCGCGATTTCGCAGACCTGTTCAAGGGATACTTCCGCCTGCTGCAGCTCAGCGATTAAGACATCGTCGACCGCTTCAGCGGCTGACTCGATCTGTGCGGTCGGAATGAGCAAAGAAAGCAGTCTCTGGGCGGCATCCCGAGCATGGTTATATGGCACAAGTTCCGTTGCCGCCGTTGCGGCCAGAGTCCGTTTTGCGTCATCCAAAAAGACATCGATGGCCCGCTCTAGGCTGCGCACAAACCCCGGACTGTCCATGGGCTGTCGCAGATGAATCGCGGCCCCGCGCTCCTCGGCCAGATCCGCTCGCTTGTCCTGTTCATCCGCGATTTTTTCCTGCGGCAAAAAGATCGTGGGAACTCCCGCATGCAGCAGCTCATGGAAGGAGTTGTAGCCAGCAGAGCACACCGCAAAGTCCATGCCTGAAAATAGCTCTGCCATGCCGGTGTGGGTCAGGAACGTCACGCGGGGGCCATGTAAGGACGGCCCGCGATACAGAGGCCCAGCCCCAACGATGAGATGCAACTTGGGAACTCGCAGCAGGATCTCACAGACGGTATGAAGGTGACTCGCGGCGTTGCGATCGCCACCTCCTCCGGCAGAGACATACACGAGTAGCTGGTCTGGCGGCACTGCGAAGTGCGCCCGAACCTTGTCACGAGACCAGCACTCCACTCGTTCACGAATCATGACCGGACCCGTGTAGTGAAGCTGTCCTCTTCGCAGTCCTTTGAGGGTTCCTTGCGACTCCTGCTCGTGTTCGGGAACCAGGATCAGATCGTACAGCGGTAGCATCGCCGCAAAGTCTGGACGGTTTAGGAATTCCTCTTTTACGGAGCGATGAATAAAGGCTTTGTGGTGACACAGATCGAGCGCCGACAGCAGCTCGCCAAAGGAACCACGCGGAAAGGTATCGACCAGAAACAGATCGGGCCGGAGCAGTCCAAGGGAGTGCCATACCCACTGCTTGGCCAGCGCCAGATAGGTGGTCTTGTCGATTCCGGTGTCCGAAACGATGGTCTTCGAGGGCAGCTTGAAGCTGGCGAACCGCTCCGAAAACAGCAGACTGTCCGCTTCACTCGACGTAAGAAAGTAGATCTCGGCGCGCAGATCCAGCACTTGAGTGTAGCGGCGGATCCAGCGATTGATCGCGCACAGCCGGGTGAGGTGTCCGGCACCAGAGCCGTTGACCGCATAGTTTACGATTCGCAAGGGGCTTGCCATGGGACACAAAAAGGGAAGGCGAAGGGAGTTTCGCTAGGAAAAGTCGGTGCGGTGATGATTGAGAAAGGTGTCCGTGGTCTGGATCACTGCGACAGCAGCATCTCCATCGTCATCGATAAATTCGACTCCGACTCCATCGTCATCGATCTCTTCACCTGTTTGTCTCGGCTTGGGTCGGCGATACTTGTACGCGGGGTGCAGCGCTCGGAATCGTGCCACTTCATCGATGTAGTTGGCTTTGAGCTGTCCATCCGTGACCAGATCCCACCACAGGAAGTCCTCGTCTAGGCGTCCGTTTTCATAGCCATGGAAGGAGACAATCACTTGTTGCGCTTGGCGGTGCCTCCCCATCAGATCCAGACAGCGCTGGTTGCGGTCGCCTAGCTTTTGGAACTGGTCGCGATCGAAGCGATTGCCCGCATACTTGGGACGCTGGTACTTCGTGATGTCGCGCTGAAGCCGCGTCAGCGATTGCTCGATGGCTGGACGCGTGTTGTCGAGGAGTTGGCTACTGGTTTGTCGCAAGTACTCTGTCTGTTTGCGCAGTCCAAAGTAGCGTTTCGCCATCACTTCGATCTGCGGCATCGCCTGAAGCCGGTCTCCGATCATCACCAAGTCGAGATCTGCCAGATATCGTTCAAGCTGAATCCGGGCATCCTTTAGGAACTGCTCGGGCATCCTTGCGAGCTGCGCTTGGAGCGGATGTCTCGACTCAGCGATGGCCAGTTTCTCTGTCTGAAGGAGATCGTACTCTCGCTCGATCGTTTCCCCTTGCGCGACTTCGGCGCGGAGTTTGTCGAGCTTCTGGTCGTACACACTGACGCCATCGCGAGCGCTAAGGTATTCACTACGGACTTCCGCAAAGGTCTTGTTGCCACCGAGTTCTGCGATGATTTCATCGCCTGCTTTCCAATCGCTAAAGTAGCTGAGCCGCCAGAACGGAACCGAGTACGAAGGGAGTCCATACTCGACATCCAGGAGTCTCTGTAACCGAGGGTGCCCCGCTTTCTTGAGCACCTGCGCGAGCGGCTCCCGGAACTCTTCTAGCTCGGCGATTTCGCGGACCAGAGTGCCCGTTCGCGGAGCCCTCAGTAGGAGTCGGTTTTGGAAAATCGGCAGCTCAGAGATCTCACCCAGGCGGACGCTTATGGCCTGAGCCCGCTCGGCAACCTGAGACTTGAGTTTGGTTTGCGCTTTGCTCAGTTCGGTGGACGGATTCACCATCGCCAGCGTCCGACATCCGGTGAGCGCGACCGCTGCATCGATCGATTCCGGAGACAAATCGGCGAGGATCGCGGCGGCCAGCTCGGACAGAGCCGTCTCTGTTCGACTGACCAGAGAGGAAACTTCACGGCGGGAGTCGGTCTGTTGTTGCTCCAATTGACGAAGCGTGGTTTGCAGCTTGTCTTTGGTCGCTTCCGCTGCGGCCAGGTAGGCCTCACGGCTGATCATCTCGGCCATCGGTTGCTACTCCTGCTTTCCACGCTGCCGACGTGCGGCAACCATTTCCAGGAAGCGTTCTGCATGCATCCGTAGCTCGGCCGCAGATTCGACGTCATATTCATCCACGAGCAAAATGAACAGCTCGCCTTGCGCGATCCGCTGCTCAATCTGGCCGATCATTGCTTGGGAGAGCTCGACTCGGTCGCCTGCTTCGGTGGTAATGAACTCGAAACCGACCCGGGTGCCGGGATCGTAGCCATCCACCGAGAACTGGATGCCTCCCTCAGAAAATCTGTAGTTGTCGTGGATGTCGTAGCCAGCGGACTGAAACGATTCCTTAAGAACCGCGCAGCCTTGGGATTCGGTGAGCATGAATCCCTATGTTATCGCGAATGGGCGGGCGACAGAGAAAAAGAAGCCCGACGGGAAACGGGCTGCGACTGGGCTGCTGGCTAGTTTTCGGGTTCGATGACCCAGGTCTCACCCGATCGGAGCAGCTTGTTCACATCGCCTTTGCCACGAGCGGCGACCACCTTCGCTTGCTGTGCGGCAACCAGGTCTTCATAGGCGGGACGGCTCACATTGCGGAGCACTCCGAGCGGCACGGGGTACTCTGGCCACTCCATCCGCGACAGCATGAAGGCGTAGGCCGGATTTTCGATGCTCTCGTCGTGGACGGTGATCTCGCTCAGCGGCACCTGGCCCGGACCTTCGCCCACCTCTACGATCTCGGGGGTGAAGTTCTTGCCGATGCGAATGCCCTTGTTTTTGTCCTTGCCGAATAGCAGCGGCTTGCCGTGCTCTAGGTACAGGATGCGGTCGGCCTTGGTGCTCTTGTCGGTGATGTAGACGAAGGCGTCGTCGTTGAAGACCGGGCAGTTCTGGTAGACCTCGAGCAAGGCCGTACCTTTGTGATCACCGACGCGCTTGAGCATCGCTTGCATGTGCTGCAGTTCGGTGTCGATCGAGCGAGCGACAAACGAGCCCTCGGCCCCAATCACCACCGACAGCGTGCTAAACGGGTGATCGAGCGAGCCGCCCGGCGTCGACTTGGTCTTCTTGCCCATCTCGGACGTCGGTGAGTACTGGCCCTTGGTCAGTCCGTAGATGCGGTTATTAAACAGGATGATCTTGATCCCGACGTTGCGGCGCAGGACATGGATCAGGTGATTGCCGCCAATCGCCAGCGCATCACCATCGCCCGTGGCCAGCCACACCGTTAGATCGGGTCGCGAGATCCGAATTCCACTGGCAATGGTTGGGGCGCGGCCGTGGATGGTGTGAAAGCCGTACGTGTTCATGTAGTACGGAAAGCGACTGGAGCAGCCGATTCCCGATACGAACACGAACTTTTCGCGAGGGATGCCAAAATCCGGCATCACCTTCTGCACTTGCGCAAGGATCGAGTAATCGCCGCAACCGGGGCACCAGCGCGGCTCTTGGTTCGAGACAAAGTCTTTCCGGGACAGAGCCGGCTTGACCACTTGGCTGGAGGGATTTTCGGTGGTGGACATCTGGATACCTCTTGTCCTACTTCTGGCCCTTGGGAGCGCGCTCAGCGATGGCTTGGCACAGCTCCGCGATCTTGAATGGCTTGCCCTGGATCTTGTTCAGACCCTCGGCATCGACCAGGAACTCGGCCCGCAAGATGCGGAGCAGTTGTCCGTTGTTCATCTCGGGAACCAGTATGCGCTTAAAGCCCTTCAGGTACGGTCCAAGACGGGGATTGAGCGGGTTCAGCCAGCGCAGGTGAACGCTCGATACCTTATGGCCATCGCGCTGCATCGTCTGCACCGCTTGCGTGATCGCGCCATAGGTTGAACCCCAGCCAACGACCAGCAAGTCGCCTTCGGGCGGACCGCAGGTGATGAGTTCGCCCGCTTCCTTGGCGACACCGGCGACCTTGGCGGCTCGGGTCTTGATCATCTGGTGATGGTTATCGGGATCGTACGAGATGTTGCCCGTCAGGTTGTGCTTCTCGATGCCGCCGATGCGGTGCTCAAGGCCCGGTGTGCCCGGACGGACCCAAGCGCGGGCCAGCGATTCGGGGTTGCGGTCGTAGACCATGTAGCCGGTGGGGTCGGTGCGAAACTGAACCGGGAACTTCGGTAGCGTCGACACATCGGGCACCTTCCACGGCTCCGAGCCGTTGGCGAGGTAGCCGTCCGTCAGCACAAACACCGGCGTCATGTACTTGATCGCGACGCGGGCTGCTTCGAGCACGGTGTGGAAGCAGTCGCTTGGCGTCATCGCCGCCAGTACCGGCACGGGACACTCGCCGTGGCGACCGTAGATGGCCTGCATCAGGTCGGCTTGCTCGGTCTTGGTGGGCAGTCCGGTCGAAGGGCCACCGCGCTGGACGTTGACGATGAGCAGTGGCAGCTCCAGCATCACCGCGAGTCCAATCGCCTCTTGCTTGAGCGAGATGCCCGGACCACTTGTCGCCGTCACGCCGAGCGAACCCGCGTACGAAGCGCCAATCGCCGATCCCACGCCCGCGATTTCGTCTTCGGCTTGGAACGTGGTCACGTTGTAGTTCAGGTACGTCGATAGCTCGTGCAGGATGTCCGACGCGGGCGTAATCGGGTAACCACCGAAGAACACCGGTAGCTCGGCGAGCTGACCGGCGCAGACGATGCCGAGTGCGGTCGCCGAGTTTCCCGTGACGTTGCGATACACACCCGGTGCGATCTTGGCGGGGCGGACGTGGTAGGTCGTGCCAAACAGCTCGGTGTTTTCGCCGTAGCTGTAGCCAGCCTTGAAGGCGCGGATGTTGGCGTCCGCCAGCTCGGGCTTCTTGCCGAACTTTTCCCTGATCGACTGAAGCTCGCGCTCCGTGTCGCGCTGGTACATCCAGAACATCAGGCCGAGTGCCCAGAAGTTTTTGCACCGACCGGCGTCTTTGTTGCCAAGGCCACTGCCTTCCAGCGCCAGGCCGGTCAGCTTGGTGATGTCGATTTGGATCAGCCGGTATTTCTGACCGAGGCTGGCGTCCTCGAGCGGGTTTGCCGGATAGCCCGCCAGCTCCAGGTTTTTGGCCGTAAACGCCCCGGTGTTCACGATCAAGATGCCGCCGCTGACCAGATCCCCCAGGTTGGTCTTGAGCGCTGCCGGGTTCATCGCCACCAGCACGTCGGGCTGGTCACCTGGGGTGTAGATGTCTTGCGTCCCGAAGTTGATCTGGTAGCCAGAGACACCGAACAGCGTGCCAGCGGGGGCGCGAATCTCGGCGGGATAGTCTGGCAGCGTTGCCAAGTCGTTCAATGCGAGCGCGCTGGCCCTGGTGAACTCGGTCCCGGTGAGCTGCATGCCATCGCCGGAGTCGCCGCAGAAGCGAATCACGACCGATTCCACCACCTGCATTGGCGGTGGGCTGGGAGGCTGGGTAGCGGCAGCGCCGCTTGGGGTCTGATTTTCCATCGATACCTACCTCAATCGAATAGTTCACGCCCGCAAACCTCCCCGTGAACCGGGATCGGTGCGTACAAAACGGGTATTACGAGCGCGTAATTTTCACAAGCTGCTTAGAAGGCCCATTGCAATCAATGGGGTAGCACGCGTGCTAGCAGAACCGACAGTACGATGGCAAGCGCAAGCAGTGTCCACCACAGCCAGTCAATCGGTCGTGAGACGGCAGGAGTTGGTGGTGCCGGGGTTGGCTTGGGGGTGGGGGTCTGTAGGCTGCGCAGTGGCACACCAGGAGACGAGTGGTAATCGGTTTTGACGATCTCCATCGGTTCCCAGATCGGGTTGCTGTGTGCTGCGGCTTTCGAGGTTCCGTTGGGCGTGGGCACCATCGTCGCGGCTTCGGCCAGGCGCTGCACCGCCGCCGCATCCAGTTTCGATGGCGATACCGGGGCTGGATCGATCGCACTGGCTGGCACGGCTGCGGCTTCCGTCGGCACCTGCACCGGGGCGGGCGGCTTGGTCGGCGTGGCGATGGCATCCGCGACCAGCGCCTGGAGTTTTCCGGGCTTGGCCACAAGGTCGGCTTGCCCAATTGGGCCACTCACCGCGCTTGGTGCGGTCACCGTTGGGGCCAGCGGTTCGGCCACCTGCCTACTCACACTCGGTGAGACGCGGCTAGATTCGACATGGGCTCGGCCTGACGAGTCGGAAAAAATCCGCCCCGATTCAACCATCATCCGGCCCGACTCACCGTAGAAGCCACCTTCTTGGACTTTCCCATCAACCGTGATCGCTTCGCCGCTCATCCACAGCAGGCGTCGCAGCATGTCGGCCACTTGCGCCATCGTCGGGCGTTCGCTCGGCTCTTTGGCCAGCATCTTCCACGCCATCTCCACCAGCGGAGGCGGCAGGTTTGGCACCAGATCCGACATGCGCGGTGGTGGCTGCAGCATATGCATCGCCAGATACTCACCCGGCTCGACGGCCACAAACGGTGCCTGACCCGATAGCATCTCGAACAGAATCACCCCGAGCGCATAGACATCGACGGGCGCGCCAATGCCCTTGCTGCCTCGGCACTGCTCCGGCGACATATACGCGGGCGTTCCCATGATGTAGTTGAGCTGGGTGCGCACCGCGCCGCGATACTCATCGGCCATCTTGGCGATCCCGAAGTCGAGCAGCTTGATCCGCTCGCCGCCGGGGGCTTCACCATCCGGTACCAGGAAGATGTTGTCCGGTTTGAGGTCGCGGTGGACGATCTGCTTGTCATGGGCCGCCGCCAAAGCGGAGGCGATCTGCCGGGCGATTCGCAGGGCCTCGGGCAGGGCAATTCGCTTGTGGCGCTCGATCCGTTTCCACAGCGATTCACCGTCGAGATACTCCATCGCCAGGTAGGCAATGCCGCCCTCTTCGGCCCCGTAATCAAACACCCGCACGATGCCGGGATGGGCGATCAGGTTGGCGGCCCGTGCTTCGTTGAAGAAACGACCTGCCAGCTCGGGATTGGCCGCGTATTCGGGACGGAGAACCTTGATCGCAGCACGGGCAGCGATGTCTTCGCGAACGGCTTCATAGACGACACCCATGCCGCCTTCGCCAAGTTGCCGGACCAGCCGGTATTTTCCGATGCGCGAGCCAACCATGTTCGTGACGGCCTTGTGGCCGCAGCATCAGTGCCGACCCATCAAAGCCAAAATATGCCTGCTGATCATACTCTAAGCCGACCTGCGGGCGATCGGCAGATCCCAAGATTGGGCAGGGCTGGTCAGCCCTTTTTGCTCTGGATGTAGCGGTTCATGAAGACTGCGCTTTTGTCCCAGCCTTCGCGGAGCTGCTTTTCGGTGGTGCTCTCGATGAGTCCGCCGATCGCAAAGACCTTGGCTTCCATGGTCAGCTCGGCGATGCGGCGCACTTTGTTATCGCCGATCGGCTCGATGCGCATCGTGCCTTCCTGACGGAGCTTGTCGGCCATGGTGCTTGGCGTCATTTTAAACCGCCACACCTTGGTCGCCTTGTCGAGCGTGCCGTCCTCGGTAAAGCGGAAGTTCGACCCGAGCACCTTGGCGACTGGACCCGGCAGATCCATCTTCGGCTGACCCGCGACTTTGCGGGTGATGGTCTGGTCGGTCTCCACCTGGCTCACGATCGAAAACTCGGGGAAGTGCAGCTCCTGCCGAAAGAGCTGCTCATTGAATTCCTTCTCGAAAAAAATCTTCCAGAAGGTCTCGGCATTGCAGTTGATCTCGTGGGTGACGGTGAACTTGCCCATGAACTCTCCTTGGTGAGCGTGTTGCCATGCTACGCCGGAAGCCCGCCAGAGGCGAGCCCGGTCGCGTGCGGGATGTGCCGGCCCGTGCTAACAAAAGAGGGCTCACCACCCACCTACATGGAGGTTCCTATGGCAGAAGAAGCGACCGTTCCCGATATCTCCCTCTATTCGCGGGTGCCGCCGCTCGATGTTCCCACTGCGATGGCGCTCGGTCAGTCGATCCTATCGGCCGCGCCGAAGAGCCCGCCCGCTGATCTGAAGAAGGCGCTCACCGGGGTTGCGCTGCAAACCAAGGTGCTCAAGGGCCTGTGGAGCGAGCGCGAGTCGCTCGGCCGCAGCGAAGACCGTCGTCCTTATGACCAAGCACTCGATGGGGCGTGGGGCTGCACCTATGACCGGCTCGATGCACTCGGGCGACTCCCGGTGGAGCGCTATCCCACTGCCGAAGAAGCGGTCCGGCTTCGCCACGCGATCTTCCCCGATGGGCTCAGCTTTCTCAAGCTGCCCTATGAAGCCGAGTGGGCCGAAAGCCAGCGTCGCCTGGAGCTTATCGCCAGCAAGGGCTGGGAGCCAGACCTTCAGCGGCTCGTCGGGGCCGAGTTTTTGACCGAGGTGAAGCGCTGCCACAAGGACTACGGCGAGGTGCTCGGCATCACCCGACCGCTCAAGCCCGCGCCGCTTGATGTGAACCTGACCGATGGCCTGCGCAAGCTTGGGGCCGCACTCAGCCGCTACTCGGTCAAGCTCATCGCCAGCTATGATGACGACGCCACCGCCGACTGGAAGCAAGCGGTGCTCACCGCCCTGCGTCCCTTTGATGAGCTACGCCTGGCCCAAGCCCGCCGCGCCAGCTCCGACCGTCCCAGCCCCGCGCCCACGCCTCCCGCGCCCACCCCCCAATAACCAAAGCAGGTGGCCGGACATCCACCGGTCGGTTGAACCCGAGCCCAAGATGTCCTGGGACATCCAGCGGCCGGATCAAACCGAGGCAAAGATGTCCTGGGACATCCAGTAGGTCCGATGACCCCGGAGCCCTGGGTCGGGCGGGGTAGGGGGCGGGGTTAGTTCTTGGCGCTCTTGTGTAGCAGGTCGCGGAGGACGGTGTGAAGGATGCCGCCGTTTTGGTAGTAGCGGACATCGATGGGCGTATCCAGGCGCGAGCGGGCCGAGAAGGTGAAGCGGCTGCCGTCTTCGCGCTCGACCTCGACCGGGATGCTCTGGCGGGGCAGTAGCTCGGACGGGGTGAGGATGGTGAACTTCTCTCGTCCAGTGAGGCCAAGCTTTTCGGCATTCTGACCGTCTTCAAACACCAGCGGCAGCACACCCATGCCGACCAGGTTGGCGCGGTGAATGCGCTCGAAGCTCTCGGCGATGACGGCGCGGACTCCGAGGAGGAGCGTGCCCTTGGCCGCCCAGTCGCGAGAGCTGCCGGTGCCGTATTCCTTGCCCGCAAGGATGATGAGCGGGGTCTGGTCCTTCTGATAGCGCTGCGAGGCGTCAAAGATCGACATCCGCTCGCCCGTGGGCAGGTGGACGGTGACGCCGCCCTCGACACCGGGGACGAGCTGGTTCTTCAGCCGAATGTTGGCGAAGGTGCCGCGAACCATGACCCGGTCGTTGCCGCGCCGGGCTCCGAACGAGTTGAAGTCGACCTTGCGGACGCCATGGCCGCGCAGATACTCACCCGCTGGACCCTTTTCGGGAATGTCACCGGCTGGCGAGATGTGGTCGGTCGTCACCGAGTCCGCGAGCAGCGCCAGCACCCGTGCCGAGGCAATCGGGCGGATGGCATCGGGCGTGCGGCCCATGGTCTGGAAGAACGGCGGCTCTTGGATATAGGTCGAGCTGTCGTCGAAGGTATACAGGTCGCCTTCGTCATTGCCGGCAATCGCCTTCCAGTCCGGTCCGCCGTCGAACACCTGGCCGTAGGTGTCTTGGAACATCTCGGGGGTGATGACGGTCGAGACAATGCTCTCGATCTCGGCGGGCGTCGGCCAGATGTCCTTGAGATAGACCGGCTGACCATCTGATCCGGTGCCGACGGCTTCGACGGATAGATCACGGTCCACGGTTCCGGCCAGCGCATAGGCCACGACCAGCGGCGGCGAGGCGAGGTAGTTGGCCTTGATGGCGGAGTGGATGCGGCCCTCGAAGTTGCGGTTTCCGGACAGCACGGCGGAGGCGACCAGGCTGTTTTGCGACACCGCTTGCTCGATCTCGGGCGCGATCGGTCCGCTGTTGCCGATGCAGGTGGTGCAGCCATAGCCAACGACGTTGAAGCCGATCTTTTCCAGGTACGGCAGAAGGCCCGAGCGGGTGAGGTACTCGGTGACGACACGGCTGCCCGGTGCCAGGCTGGTCTTGACGTGCGGCGAGACGGTAAGTCCTGCTTCGACAGCCTTCTTGGCGACCAGTCCAGCGGCAATCAGGACCGTGGCATTCGAGGTGTTGGTGCAGCTCGTAATCGCCGCAATCAGGATCGCGACGTGCCCAAGCTGCACGCTCTGGCCGCTGGCAAGCTGGGTGGTGACGGTCTTGCTCTTGTCGGCATCGCTCAGGCCAAAGCCTTGCTCTTTGACCGGGGTGCCGAGGGCCTTGCGGAAGCTCGACTGCATCGCGGTAAGCGGGACGCGATCTTGGGGACGCTTGGGACCGGCCAGGCTCGGCTCGACCGTGGCCAGGTCTAGCTCGACGGTATCGGTGAAGATCGGATCGGCCATGTCGTCGGTCCGCCACAGTCCCTGCGCCTTGTAGTAGCGCTCGCAGCGGTCGATGACCTCGGCGGGGCGGCTGGTCTTGCGCATGTAATCGAGGGTGACGCCATCGAACGGGAAGAAGCCGCAGGTCGCGCCGTACTCGGGGGCCATGTTGGCGATGGTGGCGCGGTCGAACAGAGACAGTGCAGAGACGCCGGGGCCGTAGAACTCGACGAACTTGTCGACGACGCCCTTTTTGCGCAGAAGCTGGGTGATGGTCAGGGTGAGGTCGGTGGCGGTGACGCCGGGCTTGAGAGAACCCTTGAGCTTGCAGCCAATGACCTGCGGCGTCAGCATGAACAGCGGCTGGCCGAGCATGACCGCCTCGGCCTCGATGCCGCCAACGCCCCAGCCGAGCACGCCGAGTCCGTTGATCATCGTGGTGTGCGAGTCGGTACCCACCAAGGTATCGGGGAACGCCAGCAGCTCGCCGTCGCGCTCGCGGGTGAGTACGCCTTGCGCCAAGTATTCGAGGTTGACCTGGTGGACGATGCCGGTCGCGGGCGGGACGACCCGGAAGTTGCGGACCGACTTTTGGCCCCAGCGCATGAAGGTGTAGCGCTCGCGGTTGCGCTGGTACTCGAGCTGGACGTTGCGGGTGAGGGAGTCGGCGGTACCCGCAAAGTCCACCTGCACCGAGTGATCAATGACCAAATCGACCGGGACAAGCGGGTTGATCTGCTGGGGGTCACCACCGAGCCGGGCCACCGCTGCTCGCATCGCCGCGATATCGACCAGCACCGGCACGCCCGTGAAATCCTGCAGGATCACGCGAGACGGCATAAACGGCAGCTCGACCTCGGCGGGCTTTTGCGCGTTCCAGGTGGCCAGTCGCCGGACATCGTCCTCGGTGACGGTGAAGCCATCGCAGTTGCGCAAAAGCGACTCGAGCAGCACGCGAATCGAAAACGGCAGCCGGTCAAAGTTGGGGTTTAGCGAGCGCAGCGCATCGAGCCGATAGATGCCGAGCGGCCCAGACTGCGTTTCGAGACGGGAAAAAGCGGAGAACGAGTCTTTCGTGGTCGTCATGGCAGGCATGCTACCAAGCCCGCCTGGGTGGTGTCCATGGACGGGCCCTCGCCACGCGGCAAAGACCCGCTAGAGCGTCAGTCCAAACGCCGAAAGCCATAGCTCGACCGACAGGGCTTTCCAGGCGGCGTGGCTGACCGGGGTGCCCGCATGCGGGGAGGCGAGGGCGGTCCGCAGGGCCGCTTCATCGAGCAGCCCACAGTCGGCCAGTTGCGAGCCGGTGAGCGTATCTCTGAGCAGGGTGTGTAGCGGCCCGCGCAAGTAACGCAGCTCGGGGGCGGCAAAGCCAATCTTGTCGCGGCGGTCGCGGATCGCGGGCGGCAGAACGTCACCCAGGCTGTCACGCAGCAGCGCTTTGGTCCTGCCATCATGGAGCAGCCACTCGGGTGGGCAGGCCATACACAGCTCGACCAGGTGATGATCCAGGAAGGGGGCGCGGGCTTCGACGCCGACCGCCATGCTGCTGCGATCCTCGGTGCGCAAGATGGCCAGCAGCGAGGAACCGCTGAGCAATCGATACAGATAGCCGTGGAGCAGCGAGCGGTCCTCAAACTCGTCCACGAGCGGTCCACTTGGCGCAAGGGGCGGCACCCCGAGCGATTCCAGTCGAAAGAACGGCGCGTTCCGAAAGGCTCGCTGCCATTTGATGTCGAGCAGCGCGGACGATACCGGCGAGGGTAGGGCGTGGCGTAGCGCCAACCAACCGGCTTGAGCGATCGTGCGCAGCCGGTGTGAAGCGATCTGGGGGTGGCTGGCCAGCTCGCGCCGCAGCGTTTGTAGTTTGCCTCGACGCAGATGTTCCGCGAGCAGCCACGGCAGCGAGCCCCCATACCCCGTGAGCGCTTCATCGGCACCCTGACCCGAGACCACGACCTTGAGTCCCTGGGCCCGGATGAGTCGAAACACGCACGCTTGGGCAAAGACACTGGCCCCACCGGTTGGCTCGTCCTGCTGATAGACGAAGCGCAAGAAGGCGTCGCTGGTCAGCTTGGTCTCGGGCACCACCCGCTGGCTGTCAAACCGCGTTTTCGCAAGCACCGCTTCGATATAGGCGCTCTCATCGCAAGGATCGCCGGGCTGATGGACCGCTGAAAACGTCGGCATGCGCAGGCCCAGCCGATGAGCCAGGCAGACCAGGGATGAGCTGTCCATTCCTCCCGACAAAAGCGCGCCCACCGGCACCTCGCAGTCGAGTCGCAGCCGGAGCGCTTGCGACAGCCTCCGCCGAAACTCTTCCAAGAAGGCACCGCGATCCCTTGGTGGGGCCGGGTCCGGTCGAAGCTCGTAGTAACGCTGCCGCTCCGGCCTTTGGATCGGATGAGGCGCTGGCGATAGTCGAAAGGTCAGCAGCTCAGCCGGGGCGAGGCGCTTTATCTGGGCAAAGAACGTGGCGTCGGCTGCTTCCTGCTCGGCATCGGCCAAGTAGCGAGCCAGCGTGCCGCGATCCACCGACAGGTGCAGTCCGAGCCGCTGTGCGCCCACCACAATCGCCTTCGGCTCCGAGGCAATCAGCAGGATCTCGCCTTGCGCAAGGTAGTAGAGCTGCTTTTTGCCGAAGCGATCGCGGGCGAGCTGGAGCGTCTGTTCGCGCCCATTCCACAGGATCATCGCCAGCGGGCCTTCAACGGAGGTCAGCGCCGCCATGGGCCCGTGACGCTCGATGAGCGTGAGCAGCACCTCGGTATCCGAATCGGTGCTGATCGGCGCGCCTTCGGCCATGAGCTGCTGGCGCAAGACCCGGTGGTTGTAGACCTCGCCGTTCCACGACAGCGCAAGCGCCCCGCGACGCATCGGCTGGGCACCTCCCGGCGTTGGATCGACAATCGCTAGCCGCCGATGACCGAGGCTGAGCCCCGGCCCCAGGGTGTGGTGCGGATCGAACGGCGCACTCCACAGACCATGGCCATCTGGTCCCCGATGGGCGAGCGCACCCGTCATCGCCGCGCAGACCGCTTCACGCTCTGACCGCGAAAGCGGCGCGACGAGACCAGCTATGCCACACATGGGCTCAATTGTACGGGGGCGTTACCCGACTGCGGAGACTTGTGCAAACAGCGAGCGCAGCGCGTCATCGAGCTTGCTCGGATCATTCCCACCGGCCTGAGCGACCTCGGGCTTGCCGCCGCCTTTGCCACCCACTTGAACGGCCAGCGCCGACACCAGCTTGCCCGCTTGCAGCTTGCCGGTGTGCGCTTTGGCCACCGCGACCACCAAAGAGACTTTGTCTCCTTCGGCACTGCCAAGGGCCACGACCTGCGCTTTGCCATCGCCGACCAGGGACTCGGCCAGCTCACGCAGGGCTTTGGCATCCGCGACTTCCAAGCGACGCGCCACGACGTGCAGACCGCCGATGTCTTGCTCTTCAGAATACAGCCCCGAGCTAGAAGCCGAAGCCAGCTTCTTTTGCAGGGTCAGGATCTCGCGGTCGCGACTTTTCACATCATCGAGCAGCTTGGTCACGCGCTCGCTCACCTCGAGCGGACTGGCTCGGAGGGTATCGGCTGCGGCGAGTAACTCGGCCTCACGGACCGCGAAGTATTCTTCGGCTGCTTCTGCGGTCAGCGCTTCGATTCGGCGAATGCCTTTGGCGATGCCGGTCTCGGAGGTGACCTTGAATAGACCAATATCGCCAGCGCGAGAGACGTGGGTGCCGCCGCATAGCTCGACCGAGTCGCCAAGCTGCATCACCCGCACGCGGTCCCCGTACTTTTCCCCAAACAGCGCCATCGCGCCGCGCTTCTGTGCTTCGTCGAAGCTGCACTCTTCGATAACGGCGGTGGCATTGCGACGGACGGCGGCATTCACCTTGCGCTCGACCCGCTGGAGCTCTTCTGCAGACAGGGGCGAAAAGTGCGAAAAGTCGAAGGTCAGCTTGTCCGGTCCGACGTAGCTGCCTTTTTGGGTGACGTGCTCGCCCAGGACTTCGCGCAGCGCATGGTGCAAAAGGTGCGTCGCCGAGTGGTTGCGGCGGGTGCTATCGCGGCGGTCGCCGTTCACTTGCAGGGTCACTTCATCGCCGACAAACAAGCTGCCGGACAGGACGCGAGACTTCTCGACGATAAGCTCTGGCACCGGCTTCCATGCGTCGAGTACCTCGACCTCGCTCGTGACCTCGCCGCTGCTGTACTTGAGGATTCGGCCCGTGTCCCCGGTCTGACCGCCGGAGCGGCCATAAAACGGGGTGCGATCGGTCAGGATCTCGACTTCTTCCCCGGCGGCGGCAGCATCGACGCTGACTCCACCGACAATCAGCGCCAGGATCCGGCCCGTCGCTTGCTCCCCATCCCGACCGGCACCGTAGCCAAGGAACGTGGTACCGCCATGAGCGGCTCGCAGCGAGTGATAGGCCGAAGACACTGATTGATCACCTGAGCCTGCGAACTTGCTTCGCTCACGCTGCTTGCGCATCTCTTCGGCAAAGCCCAGCTCGTCGACTTCGAATCCTTGCTCGCGACCGATGACCTGGGTCAAGTCGAGCGGAAAGCCGTAGGTGTCATGAAGCTGGAACGCGACCTTGCCCGGCAGGAGCTTGCTGCCGCTCGTGCTGGCTGACATCGCGGACTCGCTGATCAGGCGCAGCCCGCGATCGATGGTGCTGCGGAAGCCTTCGTCTTCGGCGTTGACGGCTTTTTCGATGAGTCGCTGGGCCTTGCGTAGCTCGGGATAGATATCGCCGAGCATGTCGGTCACTTGATGACACAGCTTGGCGAAGAACCCGGCGGGCAGTCCCAGGCGAACGGCAAAGCGAATGGCTCGGCGCATGATGCTGCGCAGCACGTAGCCGCGTGACAGGTTTGATGGCAGCACGCCGTCGGCGATCAGGTTCGCTGCGGCGCGACTGTGATCGGCCAGGACGCGCATGCCCACATCATCATCGCTATCGGTGCGGCGGTAGGTTTTGCCACACGCGCTGGCCACCGTTTCAAGCAGCGGGATAAACAGGTCGGTGTCGTAGTTCGAGCGCTGGCCCATCGCCACAGCCGTCACCCGCTCTAGTCCCGCACCGGTGTCGATGCTCGGACGAGGCAGCGGACGCAGCGGCGCATCTTTGGTCGGCCGCTCGAACTGCATGAACACCAGGTTCCAAATTTCGACCCAGCCACTGCCATCGGCGAGGGGCTCATCCCCAAAGCGCGACAGGTCGGCGGCCTGGTCCCCGAGCCAGTAGTGGATTTCCGAGCACGGACCCTGAGGCCCGGTATCGCCCATCATCCAAAAGTTGTCCTTCATGCCCAGGCCGAAGATGCGGTCGTCTCCGTACCCCGAGACCTTGCGCCACAGCTCACGCGCTTCGTCATCGGGCCCGAGCTTGAGTCCAGCATCCCCGGCGAACACCGAGATGCACATCCGCTGCGGGTCGAGCGCTAGCTCTTTGACCAGGAACTCCCACGCAAAAGCGATGGCGTCGGTCTTAAAGTAGTCGCCAAACGAGAAGTTGCCGAGCATCTCGAAGAAGGTGTGGTGACGAGCGGTGCGGCCAACGTTGTCGAGGTCGTTGTGCTTGCCACCGGCCCGGACGCACTTTTGTGACGTCGCGGCGCGCTTGTAATCGAGCGCTTTTTGGCCGGTAAAGACGTCCTTGAACTGGACCATTCCGGCATTGGTAAACAGCAGTGTCGGATCGGATGGCACAAGTGGCGAAGAACGGACGACCTCATGGCCTTGCCGACGGAAATATTCGAGGAATTGGCTGCGAACGCGCCTGGAAGCAGAGTCACTCTGGGAAGACATGTGCCCGAATATATCACGGTCGTTTGGATGCTAGACCCGTCCCTGTGTGGGCGATCAGGCGACCCGCTCGTTTTGGCGGCGGCTCCCAGGGTATAGTGATTTTGAATCTGCTTATCGCAGCAAAGGGGGGAAGACTATGCAGCCGTTATCCTTGGTTCGGTCCTTAGGGCTCGCTGTGCTCGGGTGTTTCCTGTTTTTGTCCGGTCCGGCGCAGGCGGTGATTACCCAGCCCAATGGGCAGGTGGTGCCGCTGTCGGGTCGGCTTCAGGGGTATCTGAACGGCTCGCCGAACAACAACAACCTCAACGAGATGGTAAACGAGCAGACCGATGCTCAGATCGAGCCGCAGAAGTTTTCACCCCTGTGTGACTTTTCGGGCCGCTACGTCGCCAAGGGCGGTGGTGCCAACTTCGCCATCGGCTGGTACAACGTCGACGATACGCGAGCCAACTCGAACCCGCCCAAGTACGTTCCGATCAACACCGGAGCGGGCCTGAACACGGCGGCAGCCAATAGCGACATCCAGATTCTGTTTCCGTTTTCGGCGAGCCTGCCACCCGCCAACATGCTGGATTTGACGGCGGCATCGATTCGTTCGAGCCCCGCGTACAAGGGCGGACTCATCGGCTTTGCGCTGGTCCCGAACCCTAACGGCACCATGGCCAGCCCGGCGACGCAGTACCACTACACCGAGCATCGCTTTAGCACCTTCTGTTCGCTTTGCTCAAACCCTGGACCTTGGTATTCGACGCTGACCTACAAGTCCAAGCTGCTCGCCAACACGTTCTACTTGGGCTTCGAGGATCTCGACTTCTCGAACGCGGCGGGCAACGGTGGGGTCAACGGCAACGACCTCGATTACGAGGACTTTTTGTTCCGTTTCACCGGCGTTGCCTGCGTCGGAGCGGGCCAGCCATGCACCGATAACACCCAGCAGGGCGCTTGCCAGATTGGCGTCACCGAGTGCGACGCCCAAGGCAAGATCTTTTGCAAAAACGTCGTCAAGCCGAACGTCAACAAGGAAAACTGCGACGGCATCGACAACGACTGCAACGGCCAGGTCGACGATGGCGCGCAGTGCCCGATTGGCCAGCTCTGCTCCAAAGGTCGCTGTGCCGATCCGTGCGGCAGCGAGGCGCTCTGCCCACTTGGTCAGGACTGCCAGCTCGGTCGCTGCATCGACACCGCCTGCATAGGCAAGACCTGCGCAGCCAACCAAGTGTGTCGCGCTGGCAACTGCGTCAGTCCGTGCGATGGCATCAAGTGCCCCTCGCCGTACATCTGCTCGGGCGGCCTGTGCGTCGACCCGTGCGTCGGCGTCACCTGCGGTTCGGGCAAGGTCTGCCAGGCGGGCGCGTGCGTGTCGACCTGCGACTGCCTGCCCTGCGCCGCCGGTCTGAGCTGCCAGAGCTCTTCGGGCAAGTGCGTCGATCCCGGCTGCTTGAGCAAGTCGTGTGGCGTCGGCGATGTCTGCTCCAGTGGTGCGTGCGTGGATCCGTGCATCGGTGCAGTCTGCCCGTCCGGCCAGACCTGCAAGATGGGCGCATGTACCGACCTGCCTCCCGACAACGGTGGGGGTGGCGGTGGAACCGATGCCGATGGTGGTCTGATTGATGGAGGCACGGTCGAGACCGGCTGCGCCTGCCGCTTTGCTCCCGCGCAGAATGGCTCAATGGCCTGGGGCTTGTTCGCTGGCCTGGGGCTGTTTGCGGTCGCGCTGCGTCGCCGTCGCCGCTAGTTGGCCGTGATCTGAAGCTTGAAGCGGCCCGGTCCACTCTTGGCGTTGATAAGCAGCGTGTAGACGCCGGGCTTGGGCCGCAGGTAGTGAAACTCTAGGGTGTCCGGCTTTTCCTTCCCCGCTTGAAAGGTCAGTCCGGGATCGCTGGTGAACGTGAACGACTCCCGCCCCATCATCTTTTGCGACGAGCCATCAAGCTGCGCAAAGTACAAGTTGAAGCTCTGGATGTCGTTGCGAAGCACCATCGTCGCGTCGAGATCGCCGGTCGGTTGCAGCTTGAACGTCCCGGCCGCCGACGAAATTTCGTTGTAGGCGATTTGCTGCACTTCCTCGACCGACACCGTGATTCGATCGACATCGCCGCTGTCGTTGTAGGCAAACAGCTTGGCCTGGCCCACGCGCAGGCCGGTGGCGACGTAGCTTTTGGCACTGACTTCTTCCAGCTTCAGCACCGCCGGAAGGTCGGTCCGCACCGCGAGCAGCGAGTTATCGGTCTTCGAGGTCGCCACCAGGTTGAACTTCCCCGAAGTAGCCAGCTTGGCGGTGAGCGGACAGCCTTGGATGTCCGACAGCACGCCGCCGCAGCTATCGACGACAAAGGTGGCACGGCCTAGCTCGCCGTCGTTTTTGCTCGAGTCACAGCCGGACAGCGCGACGAGCGATCCCAAGCACAGTGCGAAATGTTGTAGCGACCGAAAGTTGTGCGTCCTCATGCTCGCGATGGTAGCCCAGCCCTGCCTGCGGCTCATCAAATCGCGGACACAGCCTGAATCAGGGCGCGGGCGAAGTGCTCTGCGGCAGCCGGTTCGGAAGCTGCACTGTGCAAGAACAGAAACGGCTCGATCCGCTCCAGTTCGCTGAGCTGCAAGCGGCCGTTGTGTAAAAAAACATCCACGCGTGCAGAGGGCAGGGGCTTTGGACCCGGTGCCGCGCTTAGGATTCCAGCCACCTGCGTGAGTGGTTCCGCGCTGGGGGTGATCGACAGCAGCGACAGCTCGCCGTGCGCGACCAGCTCCTCGAAGTAGGGCTGAATCAGGAGTCCCGATTGCGACAAGATTTGCTGCGCCAGGGCACACGCCAGGGCATCCGGCGGACCTTGGCAGACCTGGGTATGCAGCGCATTGGCCGAGAGGCTCGGCAATCAGGAAACGCAATCAACGCCTGTCGCATGCGCGCAGAGTCTAGTGACTGACCGTCCCCGTCCCAACCGAAAACGCCGTGGGCTGGTCCGGTCCATGTCGCCAGGCTTTGAGTCGTCCGACGTTGCGGGCCTCTTGCGGTTCCATCGCCACAAAGCCGCTGCGGGACTCGGGCCGCAGGTGTAGGAAGAACGAGTTGGAGACGAGCATCTCTCCCGGCCCGGCGATGTTCATCAGTCGGGCTCCCACGTTGATGACATCGGCAATCGCGGTGGTGTGGGTTCTGCTGGAGGGTCGCAGCGGCATGATGTTGATGTCGCCGAAGGCCACGCCGATGTGGATTCCCGTCGAAGGCTGGACGCGATCGATTTGACGTTGCCAGTTCTCGCTGACGGCGGTGCCAACCCGCTGAAGCGCTTTGGCGGCCGCGAGTGCGTCTTCGATGTACCCGGGACGCTGATCAGGAATCCCAAACAAGGCGAGGATCTGATCGCCGACAAAGTTTTCGAGCATCCCCCCACGATGAACGACCTCGTAGCGGGCTTTGGAAAAGAACGAGGTCAGGCTCTCCCGAACCACGCGATCATCCGGGCTATCGCGCACAAACGAAGAAAAGCTGCACAGATCCGCAATCACCACCGCAACCTGCGCATATTCACCGGGCGGGAGGATCTGCCGAGGTAGCAGGTCATGGTTTTCGCGAAGCTGCCGCAGCCGCCAGTACGCAAATCGCCACAAGAGCTGCTCGCGCAGCGCATCGTTTTCATAGCGATCGAACGGCACTCCCCCAAAGGCATGAAAGCCCTTCACTCGCGAGGACGCATCCCGAATATCGAGCAGGGTCTCTGCGGTGATCTCCTGCCGTTCGATGTGCAGGTGCTGCTGGACCAGCGATAGCAGATGTTGCTCATCCCAGATCTCGACGCGCAGCGTGGGCGACACCGCCTGCTGCAAGCGCGCCAGAAGCTCCTCGTCCTTGGAGTCTTGGCGAGCGAGCACCACCACCAGGCGCTGTACGGTCGACAACACCGGATGGGAGACAAGGTGCTTGGCGGCGTACTTGGCAGAGAGTCGAGCGAGGATCTCCGCCGTGGTCATTCCGTACTTGATCTCGACAAAGTACGGAGGCACCCCCGGTCCTTGAATGTGCAGATCCGCATACAGCTCGGCAGCCAGCGGCACCTCTCGCTCAATCAGAAACTCTTCGGGGAGCCGCCCAGTCTCCGCGATGTGATGAAAGCGACATAGCTCGCTGCACAGCTCTTCCAGGAACAGCCGCAGCTCGACATCGGTGAGCTGCTCCTTGGGCCTGCGTGGCCCAGAGACTTTTGCGATCATAAGCCATCGTATCACTACCGAACCGTCACCAGACCCCGGACCCTAGACGCCGTTTTTGGGGGGATGGACGACTTGGCAGAGTCCTTGGAGTCGCTTTGAGATGTGGACTTTGCCTTGGGAATCGACGATGACGACGCCTGCGTCGGGATAGGACTCTACAAGCGGAATGCCGCGCTCGGGTCCGAGGATGAGCACCGCATCATCGAGTCCATCGGCGGTGGTGGCATCCTTGGCGTAGACCGTGACCGACCGTGCGCCGCGTGCCGGCTGGCCGGTGCGTGGATCGAGGATGTGGTGGTAACGGGTTCCCTCGCGAATGAAGGATCGTTCGTAGTCGCCAGCGGTGGAAAAGGCGTGGTCTTTGACTTCGCACACCGCAAAGTAGTCGCTCGGGTCGAGGCTGCGCGGATCGCGAACGCCCGCTTTGAACGGCTGTCCGTCTTTGCTGCCAAACAGCATCAGGTCGCCGCCCGCTTGCACCATTCCGTCCGCAATGCCGCGTGACTTGAGCAGCTTGACCGCCGCATCGACCGCATAGCCTTTGCCGATGCCCCCAAGGTTTATCGCCATCCCCACTTTCGCAAGCCCCACCGTCCGCAGCTTCGGGTCGAGCTGGATGTTTCGATGGTTGATAAGCGGCAGCCGACGCTTGATCTCCTTGGCATCGGGGATGGTCGGCGTGACCTCCTCATCAAAGTTCCACAGTCCGCGCAGCGCATAAAACGAGATATCGAAGGCCCCCTGCGACTTCTGCGCAAACTCTTGCGAGCGGGTGAGCACCTCGAACACTTCGGGCGACACCGTGACCCGGTCCTTGCCCGCCTGCGCGTTCACCTTCGAGATGTCGCTGGTCGGCTGCCAGGTCGTCATCAGCGCTTCGAGCCGCCGAATCTCCGCAATCGCCGCTTCCAGGTGCCGGGCAATCTCGGCTTCCCGCGCCGGGGTCGGCTGCGTGGGCAGATAGGCCCGCACTTGCAGCACCGTTCCCATCGCGGTCGTGCCGCGGGTGACGTAATAACCTTGATTCGGAGGCGGAGGTTCCGCGTGAGCCACCGGGGACGCAGAGAGTCCTGCCACAAACAGTGCAATCAGCCGTTTCACGCCGCCACCTTAGCACCGAAACTCTGCAAACACGCGCCGGGAGGCTCCCTGACCGCGCTGTAGCTTTTCAAGTGCGCGCCGGGAGTGTCCCTGGGCCGGGAGCGGCCACGGGCGGGTGGGCAACATGCTCTTACACATGCTCGGGTCAATCAGGTGCTCGGAGACTTCTACGTCCGACCGAAGCAAGCCTCGGGTCTGGGGGTTGGAGGATGGCCATCGCACCAACGACTCGCTTGGCTCCGCATCAGGTTGTCGAGCCAGATGTTGCGGGTTGGCGGCGGGAGCGGATGCCGACTCTGCCGAACGACTACCCGCTCACGCTCCGCCCGGACTGGGTGTGCGAGATCATGTGTGACAGTGATGCGCGACGGCGGGATGGGCTGCTGAAGCGGCGAATCTACGCCGACCATGGGGTGCCGCACTACTGGCTGGTCGACACTGAGCGGGAGCGGCTGCAAGTGCTGCGGCTCGGTGAGTTCGGGTACGAAGAGGTGCTCGATGTCGATCGCGGGCAGCGGGTGCGCGCCGAGCCGTTCGATGCCATGGAGCTGGCGGTCGGGGTGCTGTTCGGCGACGACCCGGAATAGTGGCGAGGCTCGTGAGCGCCTCCCATTCGGTAGTTGCGGTTAGGCCTGGGCGCGGGGGCGAGTGGCGGGGGGGCGACGGCGGGCGCGGTAGATGTAGTCGAGGCCGGGGCTTGTGGGGACATCTACGGGGACGACGATCTCGGCGATGTTCTGGAAGCGACCCTTGAGTCGCTCGAGCAGGTCGACCTCGCGGGTGGCCGACCACAG
>JBGAUT010000026.1:0-78489 GCA_044228505.1 Polyangia bacterium
GGACGCCATTTGGGAACTCCCGGATGCCAATTGGGAACTCCCGGACGCCAATTGGGAACTCCCGGATGCCAATCGGGAACTCCCGGATGCCAATCGGGAACTCCCGGATGCCAATCGGGAACTCCCTGGCGGCGTCCGGGAACGCTGGCTTGCGTCAGCCCACCGCCTCCGCCACGCGAAGCGACTCGCTGAGCGGTGTCATTTGGTAATCGAAGACGAGCGGGAGCTCTTTCGGGGTGAGAAGAAAGTCGGTCGCTTCGAAGGTACTTGTCGTGACGGTTCGCTCCGTGGCTGGCCCTCTGTCACTGGGTCTTTGCTTGCGTTGGGTCAATTGGCCAGTAGATAGGCGATGAGTGCACGCTTGTCGTCTGGGTCGAGTCCTTCACAGGTTTGGTGATGTCCCTGGTCCCCAAACGGCGCATCCGTACGTTTCGGACGGGTGCGATCCAGGCAGAACAGCTCTTCTAGTGATGCCACCGCGCCATTGTGGAGAAACCGCCCGAACGCCCATGCTCCGGTCAGCCGTGGCGACTTGATTCCATGGGTCAGATGCTCCCCTGCTGCGACCGGAGCGCCACAACAAGTCTCTCCGCTCAGGCTTGGATCCAGCCAGCGCGCCATTGCCGGGTCCGTGCCGATCTCCTCGTAGCTATAGACACGCTTGCCACTCCCCCGCGGTCCCGAGTGACAGGCCAGACACCCCTTGTCCGCAAACAGGGCGCGTCCGCGTGCGGCTTGCTCCACACTAGGGGGCGTGGGATTTCGGGGTCGGCGCAGCGAATACAGATACTCCGCCAGCGGTGCCAGCTTTGATTCAGGCCAGTCCGCTGACCGCCCGCCACCAAATGCGACAAACGCGCTACAGAATCGCATGAGGCTCGTGACGTTCCCACCCCAACCGAGCATCGCATGGGTCATGCCGCTCGTCTGTATCTCATGATCAGAAGGCAGCTCCCACAGCGCCGGAATCCGCGAGACGATGTGCACGCCATCGTTTATCGGAAGTGGCTCCATGAGAAAGTCCATCGTTCCCGGTGCCCAAGCGGCACAGTTCTTCTCCCCTTCGACCGACAGCGTGATCGGGGTCACGCCACTCAGAGCGAACGGCAGTAGGGTCAGCAGCAGCTTGTTTTTCAGCGATGCATCGGATTGAAAACGCTGGACCATGGGCGCAAGTACCGACAGCACCGTGGCGTCATGCTTCCCCGGACCCTGTAGAGCGACCTCTGGAAACGCGAGCAAGGCCAGGATCTGCTGACCGTACTTGTACCGAACATTGGGCGCGCCGACTGCATAACGGCCATCAGGGAGCTGTCCAAAATGGCAACTGGCGCAGGAGAACGCGAGCGCATCGATCTTGCCGCCAAGCTTCGCGGTCTTGACCAGCCCCAGTGGTAGGTGTCTCGGTGAGTCTGGATCTGTGATAAGTCCCAGCTTCGAAAAGCCAGGACCGATCTCATCGGGAAAGTTATCGATGAGAAACTGGACCAAGCTCGTGGGTGCTCCCGCCATACCGAAGCTCTCGTAGAAGAACATTTCCTTGCCGCATCGCAGTCTCGACAGGCGGTCATCACTCTGTAGCTTCGCGCACGCACCCGGAAGCGTGCCATGTTCCAGCACCTCCCTTAGATCTGCAGAGACATCCGCAAGACCCGATACCGAATCCAGTGGGGCAAGGGGATCGGGAGGCGATGATGATTCACTGCTGCATCCAATGACTGCGGTGACAGTGACAGCGCACAGAGAAAGCCGAGACCACATGTGCAAAGCTGTAGCGCAAAATGAAGCCGAAGCGAAGTGGCAGCGGGAACTACTCGAGCATCTTGCCGCTCAACGTGATTCCGTATTCGTACTTCTTCATGGCACCGCCGGAGCCCTCCATCCTGACGAGCAGGAATCTGCCGCCAACCTGCGCATCCGTGAACTGTTTCGCCGGAGGAGATGAACCCCAACTGCTGCTGTCTTTGCTGAGGAATTCAATCGTACCATTTGGCTTGATCGTACAGTAGCTCACGTCGAGATTCGCGTTGCCAGAGCTTGCTTTGATTTCGACCTTGAGGGCCCCGACCGAAGGCGCGAGCGTGATCCAGGTGCGGATACCAGGGTTCACCAGCTTGCCGGAATCGGGACTGTTGTATGCAAGCGATCGGGGGGCCAGCGTTCCTCGGGAGCTGAAGGCATCATTCCAGATCCTCTCCCAGCTCTTGGTCTGAGGGATCGCTGCACTGAATCTGTTCGGATCACAAGTCTTGCCGCCCTTTTTTGCGGACTGGCAGACGCTGTCTATCACAGTGATCAGCCGCTGAACATCCTCGGTGGAATCTCGGCAGTCGCCGGCACGGGCTGATCCCGCTGTAAAACAGAGGGTTGCGAGCACACCCACAAGTGTCTGTCGTTGGTTCATGGGAACTCTTACTCCTATGTGTTTTCCGCCCGGACGGCGTTGGGAGTGGAACAGAGGAAAACCATCCCGGTGAAGACGTTTCGAAACGATTGAATGACCATGGGCGTAGGAACCTCCAAGGATAGCCGCGTCACAGATGTGCTGCGGTGATCCTAGTCCTCGCCCGGCCCTTCGGAACCCTACCGCGATCATACATCGCGCTGGGTACTGGGATGTAGGTCTTGTGCGCTACGGCGCAGGGACAGAGGCCGTCTCGGATCGGCTCTTCATGTCACGTCGCTGTAGACCCCACGAAGACTCTAGTTCCGTGAAGACCTGCTTCGCTGGCTGCTCAAGAACCTCTAGCCCCCAGAGCCGAGCGCTGCCATCCCAGCTCGCAGTCGCCAGCATGCTGCCGTCTCGTGAAAACGAAACCCCTGAGACTCGTCCCGAGTGTCCCTGCAAGACCGCCAGCAGTCGACCATCCCGTGCCGACCACACTCGCGCTCTCTGATCCATGTCTCCGGCAGCCAGCCATCGCCCATCCGCAGAGAGCTTCACATCCAGAATCCTTCGTCCCGGACTGTCGATGCGCAGCAGCTCTTTTCGTGACGAGACATCCATCAACACAACGCTGCGATTCGTCGCCAGTGCGACCCGCGAGCCGTCCTGAGAGACAGATAGTGTATTGACTTCGGGCTGACGAAGGAACTCTCGCCCAATCGGCTGCGCGAGCTGATCTCGCACTTCCCAGATGGTGCCATCCATATCGATCAGAAAGACCGTCTTTCCATCCGCACTTTGGTCCGCATCATGGAACTCCTTGTTGCCAATGATCAACGGAGCGTGTCCTGGTTCACTTAACTTGAACAGGTGAGCCCCCCGACCGTACCCAAGTGCCACCAACCAGCCACTTGGGAACAGCGCGGCTCGACGCAGGCGGTTGAAATCGAAGGTCCGTAGCACCTGTCCGGAAGAATCATAATGACGAACCGAAGGGACTCCGGCGGCCCAGGCCAGCACTTCTTTGCCGCCTTGAACAAAGCTCGCGCCTTTTAGGACTCCCTGTTGGAATCGATCGGCATAGAGTAGCTGGGCAGTTCGCGTATCCATGACCTCCAGGCTGCCATCTCCACGCGCTAGCGCGATGCGGTCGCCAACAGGTGATAGCTCTGCACTGGAGAGTCCGGGCAGTCGTGGTTCCAAGAACCGCAGCGGTGACAAACGGTCCGGAAGCTGCCATCGATGGAATTGCGTTCCTACCGTGATGAGCTGCTTGCCATCAGCCGACCAAACGGCACGCTGAGCACCATTCACAGGCAGTCGGCGCAGAACTTGGCCAGTGCTGGGATGCCACAGAATCGGGCCCCCGCGATCACCCATCAGCAGCAGTCGCTGACCATCGGGAGAAAAGGACATCCCATGGATGACTCCTCCGTTGAGTCGGCGATGCACTTTGGTGACCCCACGGAGCAAGTCCGCCACCACGATGTCGCCTTCAAGAGAAACGACCACCGCGAGTCGTCCATCGTTAGACAAAGACAGCGCACAGCCACCAGACCGATCCCCGACAAGCCCGGTGGGCAGCCGGTGAAGTGGACGGCCATCCGCACCCATCACCACCAGCGTCCCATCGATGCAGATCGTGGCCACGCGGTCTCCACTTTGACTGACGGTGGATGCAAGGTGAGAGCCCGGTCCCCCACAGGGTAACAATTGTCGAATGCTCCTAGACACTGCATCGATCACAGAGAGTCCATCGACGTTTTGAAGGAGCGCAATGGCTCCCTGACTGGACGGCGCAAAGCCCCGTGGCCCCACCAGAATTCCCTCGACCTGACCGAGCGACTGACCGTTCTGTGCATCCAGCAAGTGCGCTCGCAGACGGTCTGTGGTCACCACGACCTGTCGACCTTCATCGAGCCAGGTTGCGTCCTGTGCCTTGAACTTCTGCTGCCACAGCTTTCGTAGCGGTAGCTCACCCCACACCGAGACCCCATCGAATTCCACACAGAGCACCGCACCATCCCGTCGGGGTCGGAGCACTTGGCACGATGGCAAGCTCCCTCTGTCCATCAGGCGCGGACGACTCATCAGCGAAAAGGTTGCGAGAACACCCCGCGCCTCCGGGGACTCTGCCAGCGTAAGAGAGTGAGCAGCCAGCACCTCGGCTTCTGGCTGAGCCTCTTCGGACTGGGCAGAGAGCGCCTGCTCCATCAGCGAACGTGCGAGCAGACCATCGGTCTCTGCCAGTGCGAGGCGGGTTCTGTGTTCTGCTGCGATGGCGACATTGCGTTCAATCCGAGTTCGCCGCACCGCCCAGCCAGCCAACAGAAGAAGGAGCGCAAGCGACACTGCCGCAACCAGCAGCGGACCACGCCACTTGAGCGCCAGCCTACGAATGACTTGCAGCAACGTATAGTGGTGAGCCGCTACCCGCGACCCATCCAGATAGTGGCCAATATCAGCGGCCAGGGCGCGAGCATCTTGGTAACGCGCAGCGGGGTCCGGGGCCATCGCTTTGTCGATGATCGCCACCAATTCTGGGGGGGCGTCTGGTTGCTTGGTGATGAGCGAAGGAATCTGGCCATTGCGGAGAGCCGCCAACGTCTCCGCTGCATCGCTTCCGTGCAAGGGAGCGTGTCCGGCCACGATCTCATACAGTACGACTCCCAAGCTGAAAACATCCGACCGAGGACTCGCAGCAAGTCCTGCCGCTTGCTCTGGTGACATATAGGCCGGAGTACCCACGATGGCACCTACTGCGGTTGTCTCAGAGCCGCTCACGCACAGGACTTCAGGCTGACTCTCGGCTTCTTTGATCCACCTTGCCAGTCCCCAGTCCGCGACCTGGGTCTCTCCGAATTCGCCCACCAAAATGTTGTCGGGCTTGAGGTCGCGATGCAAAATCCCCTGGCTGTGAGCGTAAGCAACCGCTTCACAGGCCGCCAGGAAGTGCCGAAGGAGTCCCAGTCGCTCCGGCATTCCCGGTGCTTCATGGATTGCTACCGTAAGGGCTCGTCCACGAACCAGGCGCATGGTGTAGTACAGACTCCCATCGGGAGCCTGACCCGCATCGAAGACTGGGACAATCGCAGGGTGATCAAGCGCTGCGGTGATCCAGGCCTCCCGAGCCAGTCTCTGCTCCATTCCTGGGCGGTCACGGACCTCTGCGGATACTTGCTTGAACGCGATCTGTCTCTGAAGTCGACGATCCATCGCCGAGACCACGCGTCCCATCCCGCCCTTCCCAAGCTCCGCCACAGGTTGGTAGCGGGTACTTTGGCTGACCCCGAATGGATGCGATGCCGATCCTGATTCCGTTCCACCGACTTCTGGTTCGGCTTTTGGCTCAGCCCACAGAGCACCACTTGCTCCCGCAGCCACCGCAGAATCGAGACGCCAAGCTGCTGATTCGACCACCGCATCCGGTGCAGCCGCAGAGTGAGGAACATCTGCTGGCTCGCTGCGAGTCTTTGGTATGGGCCGATTAGACACGGTCCTCCACCAGGTCACCGCTTGCCAGCAGTAGTTCCACTTGCCCGGTGCCTCCAGCACGGATCAGGTCGGGACGAACTCGGGCGTCGCGCAGCTTCCCTCTCAGTCGAGCGAGGCTGATATCCCAGCGTCGGCGAAGCTGAACTCGATCCACCTCATCTTGCCAAATCTGACCGGCAATCAGATCCCAGGAGGCCGGTCCTCCCACCGCGATAAGCTCGCTGATGATGCGCGCCGAGATACCGTCTAGGGAGACGACCGGCTTTCCTTCCACGTGGATGTGGACGCTATCAAAGCAGGCAACGATGCGGAGCTTGGGATGAATCGATCCATCGAGCGCAGTCGCTGCCTGTCCTGCTCGTTCGATCGCAATGGCTACTGCGCGAAAGCGCTTTCCTGCCAGTTCCCAGGTCTCTCCGGGAAGTAGGTTGCGAGCCGTCCCGCCAGCGATTCGGATGCGCCAACAATCGCCATTATCCCACAGGTGCGCTGCGGCATCGCCATCGTAGCGAGGAAGTAGGGCCGGACGCGGCGTCACCACCAGAGAGGAAGTACCTGCCAGCACTTGCCGTGGCAGACCATCCCCTTCAATCGCCAGCAGCGCAGTGGGCAACACCACGTCTTCCACGTGAAGCTCCAGTCCTCTGGCAATTTCAACCGTCAGCCCTTCCCGCAATACGATCTCGTCGATGGGCTTTCCGGCCACTGCAAAAAGGCCCCGCAGCGCGAGCAGCTTCAGCTCTCGACCTCGTAGGCTGACCATGGCATGGGCTTCGGAAATCCGACCATCATCCAGATGGAGTGCGGCGGTCGCAAGCCTCCCAATGATATCACCAGGACCGAGCACCACGGTCTGTGCATCTGGGGTCCGAATGCGGACAAAGGCTCGCATGTCGGTATCGTATCACGCGGGTGGCCAAGTCAGCAGCCCTGCGATAGAGCTTGCGGCAGCATCGTGTAGGGGGGTGCATGTTCCCAGATTACAGCAAGCTCGAAAAAGGGGGGACATGAGAGCCTCGCCGGAACCGTGCCTGTGTATGATCCAGGTAGGGTTACGGCGTATGACGTGTCTTGTACGTTCAGCTCATCCATCTACTGGAGGAGTACCGATGAACCGTAAATCGACCGCTATTTCTTCGATCATTGGCGTCGCCACCGCTCTGTACCTGGGTCTGTTCGCTGCACAGTTCCAAAGCGCTCACGCTGATGAGGCGCTGCAGTCTGCTGGCCATTCACGCAGCGCTGTCCACATGTCGGACCCCGCTTCTGCGAAGTCCGATGACAACGCCAACAGCTCGCAAAACACTGACGACAAAGATCAGTCGAAAATCCAGCCTGATCCAGCCACTGCGAGCGCCGTTCCCTGCAACTGCTCGGGAAGCGGAACTGGCTGTGCTGGTGCCTGCCCGAACGCTCCCGGACCGAAGCGCCACTGCAAGAATCTTGCGCCGCATGGGAAGCCCAAGATGTGTAGCTGCGTTCCGTAGTCACTGTCCTTTCACCCGGAGAATGATGAAATGAGAAACCGCGAAGGGATGAAACTGGCCCTGCTGGCGTGCTTCTGGATCGCAGCGAGTCCGGTGGCTGCGAAGCAAACCGAAGCAGCGAGCAAGGCCGCGACTCCCAAGCCCCAGCCGATTGTCCCTGCGCCGATTCCGGAAGGCCGCGCCCGGGTCGTGTATCTGCACCTTGCCGAGGATGCCCGCGACCGTACTTTGTCGACTTGGCGGACTTCGACGCTTGAACCACAGGTGGTCGAGCTTGGATACGGACAGTACGGCTGGGCCGATGTAGAGCCAGGTCCGCAGGGATTCTGTGCTCGCTTCTCCGGGCAAGAACCACCCACGAAACAGAATCTTGGCTGGAACACCGGACTGGGCAACCTGACGCCGGGACTGCTGTCGTTTGTGGTGGCGCACCGATTCCATGCGGCCAGCGATGCGGTCACCACACGAAGTGAGCGCGCCATCGCAGCGGAACCCGCCGCCGGAAGGAGTGCGCTTCGGATCATGGGCGTGTGGCCAGGAACCTTTACGATCTCGATCTGTGAGCGCGGAGAGTCTGGGGAGTCCCCGCTCGTCAGCAGCTTGGGCGGAAGTGCTCAGCTTGGTTATGGTCCGGCTGGTCCGATTCACGATCGCCCCGCCGGTTCCAGTACGCTGGTGTTTCATCGTCCCTCATCACCGCAGGATCGCTGCGGGGGACTGGCACTGGGAAGCGTGACTGTCGATGCCACAGCGGGCTCCCGAACGACTCTGTTTGCGTTCGGTAGCGTGGAGACCACCGGCAAGCTCCGGGTGTTGGCCTGCGCTGAACCCACGCTACGCTGTCAGGAACTCCCAGTTCGTCCCTAGTCACACGCCTCGCGAGCCAAGCGTCCAAGCGGCTCCTCGTACGGCTTGGAGAAGGTCGGGGGGGCTCGCACCCTAGGAGCTTCGGATCGTCGCTCACAGGAGTGTCGTACGCTCGCAGCCAGTCGCGGTAACAATGACCGTGTGCTCCCACTGGGCCGAGAGTTTTCCGTCGGCGGTCACGACCGTCCAGCCGTCGTCCAGGAACACCACGTGCATGGTGGAACGGACCCACCAATAGGGGCTGCACCGCTCACGGCATATCCTACTTCCCGTTTGGCCGTTGGGAGTCACGCTTCCAGAACCGCAGCTCCGGCTTGGTGTTCATAAAGGGGCGCTCTGCCACAAGGTGAAAGAGGTAGATGACTGCGACCAGCACAGGCACTCCCATCGTGACGAGCAGGAACCACTGCACCAACCGATCGCTGGTCAAAGGAACCAGAACATGGGTCAGAATCACCCGCAACAGCAGATCATGGAGGAGGTAGATGCTATAGGAAAACGTCCCAACAAAGACCAAGGTGGGACGGCTGAGCAGGCTGTGGAGACGGTTGTGTCCTGGCTTGGAGGCGGCGACCAGCAAACAGAGGCTGGCCGGACCCGCGATGAGGTCCACCAGATACGGATACTGCCAGGCCATAAGTGGATGAAGATTGAGAACCAGCACCACCGCCCAGAGCACGTACGTCAGCGGGAGCCACAGCCGCTTGGCTCGCCAAGAACGCCACTTGTCTCCTTCTCCGTAAGCGATGTTTGCGCCCAGCATGCCCAGCGCAAAGAGACCCAGGTAATGGGGGGACATAAGGAAGTGGGCCATGTGGTGGAACTTGAGGTAGAAGGAATAGCTCAAGGTCATCGCCAGCACGGTGGTCCAGCCCGCGCCGATCCTCCTCCATAGCAAGACGAGCAGAGGGAAGAAGAAGTAGATCTGCCACTCCACCGCGATGGACCACAGGGGTCCATTGGCCGGAAACTCATCACCGGCGAGCTTGGTGATCTCCAGCATTCGCTCTGGGCTGGCCGTCATCATGTCCACCAGATCCAGGTTGGCCAGCTCGGAGTAGTGCGGGTGAAAAAACCTCCGCCAGTTTTGGATGAGCAGGACGTGATAGAGCAGCCACTGCTTGGCAGCAGGTAGGGAGCGCTCAAGCGAGACGTTAGACCGCTGCGCAAGCAGGGTGAACATCAACAACATCGAAACTGCGAGCGTCAGAAAGTAGGGCGGAAGGATGCGGCGCGAGCGCTTCCTGAGAAAGTCGAGCGCTCCGCCCGTGAGAGCCACGTTGTTCCGCAGCACAGGAAGCATCAGGCAAAACCCGGAGATGATGATAAACAGGCTGACCGCAGACCGTCCGCTCTGGAGGAAGAACGTGGACAGCGAAAACCACATCGCTGGCACGTGCCCGCTCTTGAAATCCCAGGTATGCTCGAAGGTGTGATACACCGCAACATAGAGCGCAGCGCAGGCGCGGGCTCCATCCAAGAACTGTAGATGCAAGCGGGGTGGGGCCGCTTCCGAGCCCTCTACAGTCGTTGCCGGTGGAGTAGTGGGATTGGACACAGGGGCCTCTCCGAGCGTAGTGCACAAGCGGACGCTCGCAGATTGTAGTTGTCACTCCCAGACCGGGTCAAGCCTCATGGCCGTCCTCCGCGAGTCGGGCGGGTAGCGTGGGAACCGCGACAGCCCCGGACTACTCAGACGGGAGCGCAGAGTAGCTCCGCTTGGGCCAGCCGTGAGGTCTGCTGGAGGGCCTCTGTCACTGGACCGTTTTCTTGCGCTGTCGTTCACTACTCCCGTTGGCGTCATGACAGCTCGATACCTCCCTCGCTAGGTAGGTAGAAGCGGTATGATGGGAGCATGCAAGTCTCGAACGTCTTTGAGGCCGTGATACCGAACACGATCTGGGTGAGCGAGCGCCCGATCTGGTTTGGGGGGGTGCGCTTGCGTTCTCGAACAACGGTCGTTCGACTTCCGGATGGCGGACTGTGGGTTCACAGCCCTTCGGAGCCCACCGATGAGGTTTGTGCCGCGCTCAATGCGCTGGGGGACGTGCGATGGATTGTGGTGCCCAATCGCTTTCACCACCTTCAAGCTCCCGCCACTGCCGCTCGCTACCCCCAGGCACAGGTGGTCGGTCCGCGGTCCGTCCGCAATCCCAACGTCCGGCTGAGCATGGGCCTCGACGACCCTCGCTTCTCACAGTCCATTCCGGAGCTTACGGCCATTCCCCTTCACGGAGTTCCCTTTCTCGATGAGACAGTGTTCTTTCATCGACCGAGTGGCTCGCTCATCGCTGCGGATCTGCTGATGTGTGCTTGCGCTCGCGACCACTGGACGTGGCGACTCGTGGCCCGTGTTTCCGACCGCTACGAAAAGGTCCGGACACCGCCCGACGTCCGGATGCACACTCGCCCAAGCAGTGCGCTAAACGAGTCTCTCGAACGCTTGATCGAGCTACCGGTCGAGCGGATCCTCGTCGCACACTCGGACCCAATCACCGTTCGACCGGCACAACAGCTCGCGGAAGCCTGGCGCTTCGCGATGTCCAAGAACCGCTGAATCGACGAAGCGCAGTTTGGATGCGGGCTCGCTGGCGCGCCGATTCTGGATACCCGCCGTGCCGCCGTCCGCTCAGGACTCCCCATCCCCTGACACACCCTAAGAGCTTCGGCACGTCGGTCACAGGAGTGTCGTAAGCTCGTAGCCCGTCGCGGTAACGAGGACCGTGTGCTCCCATTGGGCCGAGAGTTTTCCGTCGGCGGTCACGACCGTCCATCCGTCGTCCAGGAACACCACGTCGGGGTCGCCGAGGTTCACCATCGGCTCAATGGTGATGGCCATGCCGGCTTTGAGGCGGAGTCCGGTGCCGCGCTTGCCCGTGTGATACACGTGCGGGTCGAGGTGCATCTTGCGGCCGATGCCGTGACCGCCCAGCTCGGTGACGATGCTCACCCGATCGATGCGGGCCTGTTCCTCGATCGCGGCCCCGATGTCGCCCAATCGTGCGCCTTCCTTCACCACGGCAATTCCAGCGTCTCGACAGCGCCTTGCAGCTTCGACAAGGCGCGCCGCTTCCGGCTTCGCGACGCCGACGATGAAGGTCGCCGAGGTATCGCCATGATAGCCATCGAGGTTGGTCGTGACATCGACGTTGACGATGTCGCCGTCGATGAGGATCTCGTCTTCATCCGGGATGCCGTGGCACACGATTTCGTTGCGGCTCGTACAGACTGCGGCCGGAAAGCCCTTGTAACCGAGCTGGCTTGGCTTGCCCCCGCGCCGGGCGGTGTCCTCGCGGACCCAGCGCTCGATCTCGCCCGTCGTGATACCCGGACGGATGCGCTTGCCGACGTAGGCGAGGGTCTCGGCTGCGGCACGACCCGCTCGCTTCATCTTCCCGATCTCGGCCGCGCTCAGAATCTCGATCGCCATGACTCGACGATGCGAAAAAGTCAGGCGGGCGTCCAATACCGTTTTGGTATGCTGGAATCGTGAGCCTCGCGCAGATTCGCTATTTCGTCGCTGTCGCGGAAGAAGGAAACGTCGGTCGTGCGGCGGAAAGACTGCACATCGCGCAGCCGCCCGTCAGTCGACAGATTCGCGCACTCGAGGATGAAATCGGAACGCCGCTGTTTGTACGCACACCACGCGGCATGCAGCTCCTGCCCTCTGGACGGGCGTTTCTCGACCGGGCCCGGCAGATCCTAAGCGCCGTCGATGAAGCGAGCGCGGCAGCCAAGTCCGCAGTGGCAGGCACGTCTTGTTGGCCGACGGAGCCAATCGATCGAAGACGAAACCAGCGCTCTGAACGGTAGGCTTTTTTGCGCAATCGCGGGCGGATTGTTGGGTGGGCCGCGATCGGCCGGGAAAACTTCCCCACATTGTTCACTCGGAAGCAGGGAAGTTTTCCTGGGTTTGTCCACGGGACACACAGTTCATGCTGTACTACGAAGGCCGTCTAGGAATGCGCTACGGCGTGCCCTGTGTGCGAGTGAGCGAATCGGGGAAGTCAGCGCAGGAACCTGCCTAGTGAACGCGGGCGAGTCCCGCTTGCGATGAAGCGAGCAGCGAGCGTGGAGTTCCGCGCAGAACGCTTCGCAAGTTCTTGGCGCGGGTCACGAGTTCCTTTTGCAAGAAGGTATCGATGACGGCTCTGCCCTGCGGCAGATATCCCGAACCCGTGCTCAGCCGCTTGCCGAGTCGCTCGCCGATGTGAACAAAAGGAGACTTGGTCTCGGTCAAGTGGCAACCGGCGCAGCTCATCGCATTCAGGTCTTTTTCGGCAGTCTGGATCAGCGGGTCCGCGCTCGCCAGGTTGAGCCGACCGCCATCTTCTCTGGACGCAGCGGCCAGATACTGGTTCGGAATGATTGCGTTCCCGGCGTGAAGCGCGGCGGCGTTGTCCTTGATCCAAGTCTGCAGCCCCGTGCTGCCCACAAACCGAGGGTCCACCGTCTGTGCCACCGGCACCACATCCAACATGCCGGTACCGTTCAAATGGAACTCGCGCAGCTCCCACGGCTCTACGCCCGTGCGGTTTAGGAATTCGTTGGTGCGAATCTGCCCCAGCGTATCTGGCTTGAGCAGTTCGTTATACAGCGCGATCAAACGAGTACGTCGCTCGGCGGAATCATCGACCAAGGACAGCTCGGCCCAGCGCTGGGCAACGGTCCGACAGCCCATTCCGTCATCGGGAACGCGCAGCTCCACAATGATCGTCATCCGCTGATTCCCATCGGTGTAAGCCTTGGTCAGCGCATAGGTCAGCCGAGCCTCGCCGCAGGTTCCGGGCTTGGCGAGATCCAAGCGATTGACGAGCGCCGTGATGTGAACCAGACCTGCCAGACGCTGAGCCACGCCCGCTCCGTCCGGGTTCAGTTCCTTCAGGAATCCGCCAAAGCCATTCCGCTGCACAGCCACGGCACCATTGCCAAGAGACTTGGCCGCACCCACTTGCTTGAGGAATCCTGCCGTAAACGCATCAAGCTGTCCCGCCGGTGCCAGCTTGCCGAGCACCGTGTCGATCGCAAAGGCCCGATCATCGATGATCTCAGGATCTCGGATAAGGAGGCTCCGTTCGCTGCGCAGATCCTCGACGGGTGCCAACGCAGCGCAGCCGGTGTACGCACTGTCGCAGCCACAGTTATTGGAAGGAGGAACCAGACCGTCGAGGACTCGGCCTCCACCTCCGCTGCAGTACGGTTTCGGACGACAGACCGTACCGTAGCTTCCCCCATCGCATTCCGCGTGCGCATTGCACATCTTTTCGCCCAGGCCCGCGCAGCCCTTGGGAACGCAGGCACCGATGCAGCTCGAACTACCTGGCGTCGCATCGCTGCTCACTGCGCTTTCGAAGGTACGCGGGGTGATGCACGCTTCGTCATTGTCACAGCGCTCATCGGCAGAACAGTCGGCACTGCTTGCACAGCGGCGTAGTCGATCATTCTGTTCGCAGCCCAGGAACTGTCCCCCATCGCAGTCACACTGGCCGCCCACCGGACAGAAACAGCGCGTCCCGACTGGCTGACACGCAGGACTGAGCAGACAGCCTGTCGCATCCGCTGAGGAACACTCTGTCGCTGGAGGGGTGAAGCGCGTGAAGCACTGACCCGTCACTCCCTGATCGAACGACGGCGCACCACTGGCATCCAGAACAGGGCCCGGAAGCGGCAGGGTGGGTGCCGAGTTCCTGCCGATTTCGTCGGTCGATGGCGAGATCGAACAGTCACGGCGGGCCTTGCAATCCGCAGCCGTCAGTCGTTCGCAGGACTTTTGCGGAGCAATGCGCGGCGTAGAGCGACAGCCACTGTAGACCCGGGCGCTGTTGTCAATCACGGAGCAGCCGCTCATCGGAGGATGCTTGGGGCTATCACCATTGTTGACGCCAGGCGCTGCAATGGCGCTGTCGCCAGAACGCCTCGGGTCACCAATAGGAGTCCCGCCGCAGCTTACACTTGCCGTAGGTGGTCGGCCTCCGCCTCCGATGCTTGGTCCCTTACTCGGCTGCACGTTGGGATTGGCATAGGCGGGCTGACAGCGAATGTCGCTGACACAGCTATTTTCATCGAGACCCTGACAAGGATCGATGTTGCAGGTGTGCCAGCCGCGCTGCTCATCGGTCAGGAAGCAACCGGAGAGAGGGACACACTCGCCGTTTGATGGATCAAGGGCAAATAGGGTCCGTTCGCAGGTCAGCGGCTGACAGATCGCAGCGACACACATTCCGTCTTCGCCGCACTGAGCCGTAGTATCACAAGGTTTGTCACAAGCGCCCAGCCACACTGCGGCGAGCCCAAACAGCCACTTCCAACGATCTGCACGCATCGGGAACCTCCTGCTACGCGGGTTAGGATTGGGAAGCAAAGCACCTATTGTGCCAGCGAGCAAGTCGGCCAGTACCTGGTTCCACTTTCCCGATTACGCCCCCAGTCCAGCGTCAGTAAAGTACGCCGGACGCGGCAATCGACCCTTCAGCGAAGTGCGCCTCCTCCATCAAAAACCTGAGATCACTGCCGTACTTCTGAGTGATCCACCCTGCGCCAACGGGTCTGATGAACTCGGTCAGCTCACCCCGAGCGATGAAGTCCCCGTCACCAGTCACCGTCGCGCACAAAGGCTGGCGAGCGAGCGATGGCCAAGACATCCAAGCATCATGACGACGCAACCGGTCACAGTGTACTTTGACGGAGCCTGCCACCTGTGTTCGCGGGAGATCGAGCACTACCGGGACAAGGACCAGAGCGGCAAGCTCTGCTTTGTCGATATCTCTCTGCCGAGCTTCGACGCTCCTACAGTGGGACTCGATCGGCAGTTGGTGCAAAAGCTCATGCACGTCCGTTTGCCCGATGGAACGATGGTCACCGGTGTCGATGCCTTTGTCGCCATCTGGAACGTACTGCCGGGATACTCTGGACTCTCGCGGGTGGCGAAGTTACCCGTCGTGAACCTGATACTACGCGGGGGATACCACTGCTTTGCCGCGATCCGACCGCTTCTTCCCAAGCGACCCAGCTCCGAGTGTACGGATGGGAGCTGCGCAGTGCGGCTCTCAAAATAGAGCAACACAAGCGCGATGGACGAGACTATCGTGAGACGTAGTGACTCGAATTCTTGCGCATCGCCTGGTGGCTCTCTGTGTGGTGGTCGGACTCATCGGACTACACCTTGCGGATAGCTATGTCTCTCGACTCCCAAATCACGATGGATACTACCTGGTCGCGGTTTCCGACCAGATTCCTGCCGACCAAGTCAGACCCGGTATCCGCCCGCGACATACCGTGCTGGTAGTAATCGACGGATTGCGCGCAGATCACGCGCTGAAGATGGATTCGGTACGGAGACTTCGCGAAGCCGGACAGTGTGGACTTATGCAGGTCGGCTCCGTCAGCGTGTCACGCCCGGTCTATGCTGTTCTATCAACGGGACTTGAGCAGGATCGTACCGGAGCACGCAACAACGACGAGACGCGCCCGCTGCGGGTCGAGTCCATCTGGCAGGTCGCTCGGCAAGCAGGGCTGCGGGTGACCGGCACAAGTGAGCTGGAGTGGTGGAAACAGCTCTTTCCCGATGGCTTCGATTCCTATCGAATCGTTACCCGCGCAGAGGATCACTTCACCACACCAGAGTCCGAACTTGGGGATCTCGCACTGTTTCATCCCATCTATGTCGATGAAAACGGACATGATTTTGGTGGCCGTAGTCCAGAGTATGCAGCGGCGGCAGTGCGAGCCGATCGAGAGCTGGGACGACTCCTAGACCGCCTGGATTTGAAACGCGACCTGGTCATTTTCACAGCCGACCATGGACACACCGATCGCGGAGGTCACGGCGCGGGGGGCATCGCAGTCTCTCAGGTAATGACCTGTTTTGGCGGACACGGAATCCGCCCCAAGCCCCCACTGCCATCCGAGCGGATCTGGGAGGAAGTGTCCGACAACCGTCTCATTGCCCCCGCACTCGCGGTACTGCTTCAGCTTCGCTTTCCCACACATCTTCGAGCCGGGGAAGACTCCCTTGATTCTATATTTTCACTGCTCGACCCCAGCGTGTTTCCCGCCGATTACCTCGAAAATCGCCACCTCGCCGTGCAACGTTTCCGACAAGCCAATCAGGCCGCAGTGGCCCAATGGATGGGCGTTCAGAAGCCAGCCAACTGGAGCGATCTATACGGAAAACTTCGTCGCTGGCAGCTAATCCGTGGGCTCCTCTTGTTGGGTGCATTCGTGGTCTTCGTGAGGGTTGTACCGCGCCGATTCCGTCCCGCCAGACCACTGTTTTTCGTCCTGTGGTGTCTAGGTACGCTGGCTCTGTGCGTGCTTCTGTACAACGCAGGTCGCGGCAGCCTTGACTTCAATTCCATCAACACGCGATACACCTTCATCAAGTGGGGTGGCGCTGCGTCGGTATTGGCAGGGCTGCTTTCGATCGGAGTCCACTTCCAGTATCGCAGTAGCCTCGCGGAGCTCGCAGTCGATCAAGTGAGGGTCTGTCTGCTGCTGTTGGTCCTCAGCTTGGCTCATATCGTCGCCTTTGGCTGGCCGATTGGATTCCCAGTTCCGGATCCCTTTCTGTTCTTTGTTCCGTTTCTGCTCGGCACGTTCCTCACGTTGGAGTGCATCTTGGGCGCGCTGCTGTGTCTCCGACTTGCCCGCAAAATCGACACACACCCCGCGCCCCTTCCCGACAACGCCCACGCTTCCTCCGTTCCCTAACCACTTCCCCAAATGGCCCAGGCTGGCAGTTTTTCGACGGAGTATTCTGTGACTTGAGTACATGCTGTACCGCTACAAGACCTACCAGGATGTTCGGCTGGTGTTTGCACCGGAAGAGCAAGCGGCGACTTTTGGGGGGGATTACGACAACTTCACCTATCCTCGCTACGCACTCGATTTCGCGCTGCTGAGAGTCTATGAAGATGGCCAGCCACTGCGGCCCGAGCACTTTCTACGACTTTCGGACAAAGCGGCAAATGCCCAAGAGATGGTGATTGCGGTCGGTCATCCCGCTTCGACACAGCGCGGACTCACAGTGGCACAGCGGCAGTATCATCGCGACACCCAGAATCCCCTCCAGATGGGGATCTTGCAGAAGCGAATTGCGGCGCTGACGACGTACATGGCGCAAGGGAGCGAGCAGGCGCGACGTGGCAATGCGCTCCTACGCAATCTCGAAAACACGCAGAAGCGACTCGCAGGTCAACAAGAGGGTCTGCGTGATGTGGTTCAGATGCAGCGACTCCAGAAAGAGGAAGAGGCACTGCGCGCAGAAGTGCGCAAGCGTCCGGAGCTACTGCAAAAGTTTGGCGATGCCTGGTTCAAGGTTCAAGCGGTGTATGGGAAGCTCGCGCCACTTGGCAAACGAAGTACCTACGTATCGGTTGCGCCATCCAAGCTGCTGACCATGGCGCTGCAGCTACTGCGGCTTCCCGAAGAGATCAAGAAACCGAGTGGCGAGCGAATGGAGGAATTCCGTGACTCCCGCTTGCCCGCGCTCCGTCGAGAACTGCTCTCTGCTGCGCCGATCTATGCGGATCTGGAGGAAGCAGTCCTCACTGACTGGCTTTCGCAGGTGCAGGCCGCGCTGGGCAATGGCGATCCATTTGTGCAAGCGCTACTCGGAGGACAGACTCCGCAGGCGGTTGCACACAAGCTCGCGACCGAAGGAAGACTGACCGAGCTAGAGGAACGCAGAGCCCTGTTGGACGGTGGAACCGACAAGATTGCCGCGTCGACCGATCCGCTGATTGTGCTGGCCCGCAAGCTCGACCCGCAGCTTCGCAAGGTGCGGGAGGAGTACGAACAACAGGTACAGTCCGTTGAACACATCGCCGGAGCGCAGATCGCGCAAGCCCGCTTCGCGGTCTATGGTGCCGGTATTTATCCCGATGCCACTTATACGCTGCGACTATCGGCAGGAGTGATCAAGGGATACATGAAGGATACTCGTCCGGTTCCGCACCAGACGCTGTTCTATGGGCTCCTAGAGCGCTCCCTGAGTCAAGGAGAGCAGGCTCCTTTCGAGCTTCCGCCCAGACTTCGGCTGGGCCTGTACCGACTACCGCTGTGGACTCCGCTCAACTTTATCTATACCGCAGACACCATCGGTGGAAATTCAGGCTCTCCGGTGGTCGATCGCGATGGCAAAATCGTCGGACTCAACTTTGACAGTAACCTTGAGAAATTGCCAAACCGTTACTACTACCTGCCGGACTCCACGGGCAGCAGAGCGGTTGCGGTTCACAGCGTCGCAATCTTGGCGGCACTACGGACTCTGTACGACGCCGCTCCGCTTGCTGACAAGCTGGTCGGTCACGCTGCTTCCAAGTAACTTTCAAACGCCAGCGCAGGGCCTCTGGAACACTCTGGGGGGAGAGCGAGGCCACTGCGCCGACGCCTGAAACCGCAATTTCTCACGCAGCTACGGACAAGCAAACAGATTGTCGATCAGACCCTGTGCTTGGCCCACATTGACCCCGGCTGCTGTTGCTGCCTGCGTCGAAGTTTTGAGCTGATCGGCCTTGGCTGGATCAATTGCTCGCGCTGCGCGGTCCATCAGCAGACCAATGATGTTCACGAAGTTCAGCGCGGCTTCCTGCGCCTCACCGGTAAGAGTCGGGATCTTACCGATGCGATCTCTCAAGATCAGCGCCATGCCCTTCGTAAAGGCCTTGTCTACTTGGCTGGCTGCGCGCTGATAGAACAGACTGCAGCTACTCGGCAAATCCTTGTCCAGATCACGCCAGCAGCGTGCAGCGAGTACCGAGTCAAACGCCCGATCGTAGGTCTCCTGATCGAGCTGCTGAAAATACAAACCCAGGCCGATGGGCTTGCTCCGCTCTGTGCCGCTCAAGTATCCCCACGCGGAATCAACATCTGCTGCGTTATCAAAGCTAGAGGTCCATACCTCTGATTGCGAAGACAGATAGAAGAACCACAACAGGGCGGCTTCGATGCGGGCCGACTGAACCACCGGCTTCATCCCAGCAATTCCCTTGGTGAAAGCGTCATCAATGATCGGCTTGAGCTTACCGGGTCCAGCGCAGCGATCGGGATTTTGAGCCGCAACAGTAAGATCGTTGCACGCGAACTTGTTCGAACCCGGAACCTCGGGATAGTGGATGTCTTGGCGACGGGCAACTCGCGATCCAATTCCGTTCGCGATCGCATACTCGTCACGCGCTGCGGTCATCTCGGCAGCAGAAGGAATCGCTGGATTTTTCCAAAGCTTGGTACCCATCGAAACAAACGCAAGTGTCCGCGCCGAGGCCCCAGGTGTCGATGTCCCAAACAGCACAAATGCATTTCCGTCAGACACACAGCTTGGCCAAGTGTCATTCTTGCTGGCATTGAATCGTGGTGCGTAGTCGTCCACTGAGCACTTGCACGAAGAAAGAGTTCCGACAAACGGCTGACACATTGCGGCCGCTGGCTGATCCGCTTTACAGAGAGAAGCAGGAAGCATATCCATCATCGCTGGTGCGCTTTCGCAGCCCGCAATTCCCAGCAGTGCCCAGAGCCCGATTCCCATAAGTTTCTTGTTCATGATTTCTAATTCTCCTTCTCGTTTGTTTCTATCCGCCGATCCCAACAATCGGCTCGGCCCACTCGCTCAATCAACCTTCATGGACAACATGAATCCCCGCCCAGGTCCGTTTACGCTCGACCCATGATAGCGGTAGGCCACGTTTCCGATGTTCTCCAACACTCCGCCAAGTGAAACTCGATCGTGTACCCGAAAGCTACTCCGCAGATCCACCACCGCAAAGCCAGGCGTTCCGTATTTAGGAATCCGTGCATCGGCATAATCAGAGATCGCCAAGCGGTCCTGCATCGTCGCCCAGCGCAGCCCTGCGGACAGCTCAAAGCTCTCTCTCTGCCAGACCACCTCCGCCGTGCCATGAAGCGGCGGAACCCGAGACAAGGGAACTCGTTCGCCTAGAATCACTCCAGAGGTACCGTATCCCAGACTCCCTACGCGAGGACTCTCTCCCCAGGTGTAGGCCAGCGTTCCGCGCAATCGGAATCCCATTGGAATGCGAAGCCGCAGCATAGCCTCGACTCCGCGAAGTTCAGATAGTGCTGGCGCGTTTTGAAGCTGAAAGCGCGTCCAAGCACCCACGCATTCCGGGGTTGCAAGCGGACACTCGGTATCGGACTTTGAGACCTTCAGAACCGCATCATGGAGCAGTGTCTCAAACGCCCAGAGCTGCACCCCCAGCAGCTCATGCTCCAATAATGCTCCCAGCTCAAACGTCGTCGCCCGTTCGGGATTCAGATTCGCATTTTCAAACTGAAATCCGGGTCCGGTCTGTTGTCGCGCTGTCAGATCATTTAAGTTTGCCGCCCGAAAGGAATGGTCCGCGTTGAGTCGCAAGGTCAGCACCTTGTGCGGCATCCATGAAACCCCAGCATTCCCTGTCACGGGCAGCCAGCTCTGATTGACTTGGCGACTCCCTGATAAGGGCTCTGCTGGGGCTCGCGCCACTACGTAGGACAACCGAACCCCCCCATACAGAGTGACTCCTTTGGGAATGGAGAGCGTACCATCTGCATGCACTCCGCCGTAGGTGTACGTCGAGCCGTTTAGGTACTGTCCTCGACTGAGCTTGGCCGTCTGCGCAAGGTCCGTAAAAGTTCGGGAAGCCTCCGAGGTAATCCAATCGGTGTACTGATCAAATCCGTAACGGAACCGCAGCTCAACAGAAGGAAGCACGAGCAGGGGTCGACTCTGTGCCGAAGCCAGAAATCCCAACGTCAGCACATCATCAACACCCAGCCGAGTCACCAGTACCGACGGATCGTCCAGTCGCTGCCGCTCATGCTGCGCCTGGACAGAGACACTGATCCGCAGCGGCCACAGAAAATCCGACAGCTTCCCTTCATAGGTCAGGTAGCCAAGGTGTCGGAACTGCTGTTCATAGGTTAAGCAAGTGCCGCTCGGGGCATAGGGTGGCGGACACTGATCGGTGCGGGGCACATCAAACTGCAAGTAGTGATACGTCGCGAGGGTGAGCCGCTGCGAATCGTCGAGCCGTAGCACCAATCGACCATCGGCGGTTAGCTCCTTGAAGCCGGTCCCAAGCTGGGTCACACCATCACGGGCGTAGGCCGGGACCATTGGATACAGTCCGATAGGAGTGTTCGGATTGGGATTTTCGACGCGCCCACCGCTCTTGAGCTGACCCACGTTGCGATAACCAACCCCGCCCACGAAACCAAGGCTGCCGTCCTTTACCGGACCCGACAGATGAAACTGCGCCCGCCCACCTAGCTCGTCGTCGGCAGAGGTCGCCCGCAAGTTCACCTGGGGCCGAAACAGCAGCTCTCCGTCTGACACCATCGGATCGATCGGATACGCCGCAATCACCCCCCCGAGCGCGTCCGACCCATAGCGCGTCGAACCACCGCCTCTCAGGATCTCGATGCTGTCGATCGTCCGCGAGTCGATCGTAAAAAAGTACTGATTGGGCCCCTGCCGATAGGTCGAGTTGTTGACGCGGATGCCATCGAACAGAAGCAGCGTCTGCTGCCCTGTGAGCCCACGAATGAACGCCGAGCCCTGCCCGTGCGCGGATTGCTGCACGAACACCCCGCTCTCATAGCGAAGCGCGTCAGGGGCCGAGCGAGGCTGGCGACGCTCGATTTCGCTACGGCTGACTGTTCCGTGAGCGCGCTCCTCCGACACCCCGTCTTCACGTCCTGCGCGCACCACCGTCTGAAAGGTATCGTTGTCGGCAACAGCGCGACCCTCGAATAGAAAGAGCAGCGCCGCCACCACACAGGTGTTTTTCCGACGGCGGACGAGCATGGACCGGCACATTCTTGCAGAGCTTGCCTGAAGCGCCTATCAGGTGATCACCCGATCGCAAAATCGTTACGGATTCGATCGGAGGCGTGGCGTGGGCTGCCTAGTCGTCTTTGCCGAACGGAAGCTTCGCGTCGAAGGTGCGGAAGAACACCGATGGGCTCTCTCCCAAATCGGAGTCGTCTGGTTCAGCGATCGGAGCTTTTGCCACAGCGGCTTTGGTGGGGGGATGTTGGGCCGCAGTCTCTTTGACGACTGCGACGGGCTTGGCGGCGGGTGCCGGTGCCTTGGCCGCAGCAGGCTGCACCGCTTTTGCCGGAGCGTTGGTTGCCACCGCTGCCGGTTTGGCCGCTCCCGCTGCAGGCTTGGCCACCACTGCAGCGGGCTTCGCAACCACGACCGGCTTGGCTTCCACGACCGGCTTGGCTTCCACGACCGGCTTGGCTTCCACGACCGGCTTGGCACTCGACACTGGTGTCGCTGCCTTGCTGTCGGTCACTGGCGCAGCCTTGCTGACAGCGGCCGCTTGGAACGAAGCGCTCGCCGCTTTGCCTAGCCCAGGCAGTGCCGCCGCAGGCTTGTCGACCGCGGTGGGCTTGTCCGCGACCACTTTGGCCACAGCCTTTTCGACCACCGGGACGGTCTTGGTGACCGCGGGCGCTGCCACTGGAGCAGCGCTCGATTTCGTCTCGGCAACCGGGGCTTTGGCTTCCTTTATCGACGCTTTGGCCGGGGTCACAGTTTTGGCCGGGGAAACCGCTTTGCTTCCGGTGGCCACCGGGGGAGCTGGCTTTGCCGCTTCAGGAACCGCCGGGACGGACTCAAGAGGCACGCTCACCGAGCCCACTATCGTCGCGGCCGCTGCGGCAGCAGGCACAGCCTCCGGTGCGGGTGCCACGGTCTTGATCGATCGAGTGATCGGCGGCAGCTTGATCCCTCGTGCTCCTTCGGCCGCTGGGGCAGGCGTTAGGGCAGGTGCCGGAGCGAGCGTTGGAGCCGGAGCGGGCGTGGCTTTGGCTGCCGATTTGCCAGCTACCGCTCGACTCGCAGCCGCCGCTTCGGGCACCTTCACCGGCTCAGCCGCCTCCAGCGCTGCGGCGAGTAAGGCCGCTCTTTTCGCTGCCGGAGCGGGCTCTTCTGCTGCCATTTCTCGACGCGATGGAGCGGGAGGAACCGATTTTCGTGATTCCCGCGATACCCCGGGCAAAAGCGCCTCAGGGGACCGACGAACCGGAGCCACCACAGGGGGTAACGACGGATCGGTCTGGAGATCCCGATCGGCAATCAATACATCTGCCAAGCTCAGTTCCCCGGCCTGATCGCTGAGCGGTCGGTCTTCGTGGGCAGCAGGAGGTGGACTCATCCGCACCGGCTCATGGCCTCGCGGAGGCGTCATCGGACGCGGAGGCTCTACAGCACGGACAGGCTCCGGCGCTCGCACGGGCTCAGGCCGACGGTTGCCCAGCGTCATTCCCGGCGTCGGAGCGGGCGCTCGGGGTACCGGATCACTGGCCGAGATCCGATGCATCATCGCGGCCGGAGACACCCGATCAAGCAGCTGCGTCTCATCGCTGTTAAAGCCCGGATCGACCATCGGCATCGTGCCGGGCAGCGGAAATGGTGTCCCCGGCAACTTCGCAGCAGGGGGTGCGGCCCCAGCCGGGCCGGGCCATGGCGCACTGCCAGCGGGCGGTGACGCCCCAACCTGAGCTTGCGCCAGTGCCGGAACCAGCTCCCTATCGAGAAAGTCGAGTAGCCCTTGAAGCTGCCCGACAAACTCCTCAGCGAGTGGTTTGTTCCGACGCAGCGCATCGAACGCCGACCAATACGGCGAGACATTGGGATTGAAGCCAACGCTGGTGGCTTCGAAGAACTGTTTGACGTTGCCCAGGTGCTCGAGCAGCTTCGCCCGGAGGGCACGGGGATCAGAGCCTGTGGGAAGCATTGTCTCTTAGGTTCTCGCAACTTGCGAAATTCCGCAAGGCTGCAGCTTCCGTCGGAGACGTCGATCGAGCGCGGCAGGTGGTGAGGGGGGTGCTGAAGCCGTCAGGCCTCGTGCGGGGCGACATCCCAAAAGAGCAGCACGGTATCGCCATAGCGACGGCTGTCGGTGCAAATCAGCACACCTCGCTGAGCACCCACCTCGAAGTCGCCGAGGTTGCGCAGATCCGTCTCGATCACGACGCGACCGTTGCGAGTCAGACACTCCGCCGCATGAGCCGATAGCCAGTCGAGCAGCCGCGGCAGCTCGCCTGAGGCATAGGGAGGGTCGGCAAAGATCAGCTCGGCAGGCTCAGCCGGAAACGACTTGCCCCCAAGAAAACGAACCAGCGCGGACTCGACAACCCGCGATCGAGACGACAAACCGAGCGTGGCCAAGTTTTGTCGCAGCACCCGACACGCCGCCGGGTCACTGTCCACGAAGACCGCTTGTCCTGCACCGCGAGACAGCGCCTCGATACCGAGTGCACCGCTGCCCGCGTAGAGATCCCAGACCGTGCAGCCAGATTCGATCTCACCCAGGATATTGAACAGTGCCTGACGGACACGCTCCGCAGTGGGCCGAGTATGAAGACCCACCGGCGTGCGCAGCCGCCGTCCACCGAGGGCTCCAGCGACGATACGAATCATGGCGAAGGTGCGACAAAAGAGAGCGAGACTAAGAGCCCGCCAGTGCGTGGAAAGCGATGGCCGGAATCTTCAGCCACGATGGCTCGGCCTCGAACCGCAGCATCCGCTGGGCCACTTCATGCGATCGCTTGTGCGTCACAAACCAAGGCGGCTTCGGCGACGGGGTTAGCGGTCCACGCAGGATCGCCTTCTCGATGCCCTCGAACATGAAGGTGTTGTGAACAAAGCCAATGCCGCTCTGGATATCGAGCAGCGTTCCCGACGGATGACCTCCCCACGGCGGCGTCATCGCTCCGTACGCAACGGCGGGCCAGTGGTTGATGCCCACCACGCCATAGCGCAGCACGTCACACGCTTTTTCGAGCGCAGCCTGAACCTCGGGCTGCTTCTCCGTCGATGGAGCTAGGTACATGCTACAGCTCAGCGTGCCCCACAGCCGGTCGTTGGCAAAGCGGGCCGCTGCCGTCACAAAGTCTGCGGCGTCCTTTTCGGGCAACGCCACCTCGCTAATGATCGAGCAGAACGGCTCCGTCGAAAACAGGATCTCGTCGGGCGTCTTCGGGTTGACGTCACGAATCAACGTCCACGGCAGCTCGCCTTCACCCGCCCGTCCAAGCCGCGTCACCGTCTTGCCAGCCGTCAGCTTCGCGAAGCGCTCCGGAGCGCCTGGATAGTAGGCTCGCCGGGTCGGCATATCCTGCAAGATTTCTTGCAGTGACTTCAGCAGCTCTTGCCGCTGCGGCCACGACTCCGACAGGACCAGGATCTTGGCCGCATTGCAGTTGAACGAGCCGTTGTTCACCACTTGCGTTGCAATGTTCTCAGCGAGCATTCGCAGCTCACCCGCCGAGTAGTTGCCCGGCACGACCATCACCGGCGTGACACAGCCCAGCTCACTCGTGATGTTCTTCTTGAGCAGCGGATCATTGGCCGCCTGCCGCCGAGTGCGCTCTTCACCCGGTGGGCCCCAGACGATCATATCGTGGGTACGATCCGACCCCGTAATGTGGACGTCGACGATCTGAGGGTGATAGGACAGGTAGCTGCCCACTTCGGCCCCACCGTAGACGAAGCGCAGATAGCCGCGCTCGATGAGTGGCTGGAACGCCTGCTCATAAAACGGCCCCAGGTACTCGTTGACCGGGTTGAGCTTGACGATGCACAGCTTGCCCTCGTGGAACAGCTTGTACAGAGCATCCGTCGGCGGAATCGACGCTACGTTTCCTGCGCCGAGGATGAGCGACACGCCTCCCTGCGGATCGCGCTTGCTATAGAAGACCGCCTGTTCCTCGCGCACCTTGCGATCGTCCCAGCCCTTCTCCATTCGGAGTCGGCACGTAAACCCCGCCGAGATCGCGTGGTCATAGGCCTCACCGGGCATCACCAGTACCTCGGTGCGGCCATCGCCCGCCACCCGAATTGCCCCCGACGGCAGAATCGGCTTGCCCGAGGTCTGAATCTGCTCCAACGACATGATCAGCTTGCGCAAGCAGCGCATCGTCACGTACGGCCCCCCCAGCCACTCCTCGCTGGAGGCCGGGGTGTCCATGAGCAGGCCCTTTGCCTTACACGCTGCAGCCACCCAGTCCCTTGACACCGAGAGGAGACGAGGCACACATGCCCGCAGCAGGGCCGCCTTCTCTCGAGGGGCAAGCCGCGCAAATGGCGTCGCATTGTCACCGAGGATTGCCAGGTATTTATCCAGCTCGGCCTGGGTGGTTGCGGTGCGACTCTGGGTGCTAGCGCTCAATTCCATGGATGCCGATTGCATTCGTTACTCCTATCACAGGCCGATTGGAGGGCACCACATCGACCTTGCACACGAACCAGCAGGCCCGTCCGCCGGTCTGTACATTCCGCTCTGCGGTCACGCCGAAACTACCGCTGCGTCTTGTTGCGCAGAATCGATACATCACTGCTGTTGTAGTTGGCGGTCACGATGTCCGGTTTGCCATCGAGGTTGATGTCTTTGACGACCATGCCATAGGGAGTCGCACCGACCGTGAAGCTCTGTGGGGCATCGAACCCACCGCTGCCGTTGCCCAGGTAAATCCCAACGCTGTCGGCACCGCCATTGGCCACCACCAGATCCAGCTTGCCGTCACCATCCATATCGGACATTGCCACCACTCGCGGGTCTTTATCGGTGGTCAGCATCTCTCCGGGATCAAAGCTGCCGTCACCACGCCCCTTTAGAATGGTCACCGAGCGGGTGTTGAAGTTCAGAGCAGCCACATCCTTTTTGGTATCTCCCGTCAAGTCCCCCGCCGCGAGAGAAAGAACCTGCGCGCCAGCAGCGGTGTTCTTCGGTCCCGAAAAGATGCCGCCGCTGTTGCCGATAAACGTCGAGATCGACGAGTCCGAGTAGTTGGCCGTCACCAGCTCTGGATAGACATCGCCCGTCAGATCCTCTAGCAGCAGCGCCGAGGGAGCACTCGCCGCCTTGAGGCTGTAGGTCGCTCCGGTGGCAAAGCTAAAGCTTGGCGTAACACTCGTGTTCTTTAAGATGTAGACGAGGTCGCCGGTACGGGGAGCCACGACGATGTCCGGCTTGCCGTCACCGTCGAGATCGCGGGCCACCACTGCCGTCGGATTGCGCCCAACCGTAAACGTCACCGGCGGCATGAACCCACCACCACCGTTGCCGCTCAGAATCGCCACGTCTTGGAAGTTTGCGTTGTTGCAGGCGATCGCGATATCCGGAATGCGGTTGCCGTTGAAATCCGCCACCGCGAGCGCATTCGGACCAACCGGGGTCGAGTAGCTGACACCATTTTTGTAGCCCAGGTTTGCGGCCAGCACCGATACGTCTTGAGAGCCATCGTTCGCAGTAATGATCTCGGGTCCACCATCCCCATTGGTGTCTTCAGCAATCACTGCCACCGGGTGATTTCCGACTGCGATTCGCTCCGCCGAGAAATCGATGACCACCCTCACATACCGAAATAGCGCCGAAGCCACCGCAAAGCTGCCGTCCAGATTGCGAACTGTTACAGGCACCGCACCCGTCAACCCTCCCGAATCGGGCACCAGTGCCTGGATCTCCGTCGACGAAATCACCTGAACCTCAGTCGCCAGCTTATTGCCGAAGGCCACCGTCGCCCCCGCCGCAAAGCCCGAACCGTAGACCGCCACCGGAGTTCCCCCCGTCATGCCCGCTACTGCAGGACTGACGCTGGTGACCGAAATCGCGCCCACTCCGCCCATGTCGTTTGGAGGCAGAGCACCGGTACCCGAATCACAGCTTGCCGCACCACCAATCAACAGCAGAGCCAGCGAGCCCATCCCAACCCATTGTCCAATCCGAGAAAAAGTAGTTTTGCCAGTTAACATAGATTTTTCGTCTCCTTGGTAACGCTTTTCGTGCTGAGTAAGGCATTTGAGTATGGGATCGCGATCGATGCTCGACAAGGTCAGCTCGTTGGGTATCCAACAAAAAGTCAGGTATTTGTCCCGCTTCTTATTAGTCGAACTGTGTCAAGTCCCACAAAGTGGCGAGGACAGTTCCGCTCTGCTTGCTTTCGGCTACTGGGATCGCCTAGCGTGGGTCGCTTGAGAGGAAGCCGCTCCGCGCCTTACGCGAGGCCGGATGTTTAGGACAAGGGCAGCATGGCCAATGTGGTGATTGTCGGAGCCCAGTGGGGCGACGAAGGCAAAGGCAAAGTCGTCGATCTCTATACCGAATTTGCGGACATGGTCGTGCGATTCGGCGGGGGGGCCAATGCCGGTCATACCCTGGTGGTTGGTGGACAAAAGCTCGTCACTCATCTGGTGCCTTCCGGCGTGCTCCGTGGTCGTGGCAAGCGCTGCGTCCTCGGGGATGGCATGGTGATCGATCCTCAGAAGCTGCTCGAAGAAATTCACGAGTTGCGCAGTCGAGGACTCCTGACCGATGAACGAGATCTGGTGATTGGCGAGCGGGCCCACGTCATCCTGCCCACCCACAAGATCCTCGATGGGCTGCGCGAACAAGGCAAAGGCGCGCTCGGCACTACCCGTCGCGGCATCGGCCCTGCCTACGAATCCAAAATGTCTCGTCGCGGTGTGCGGATGCGCGATTTGCTGTCAGCCGTCCGGCTGCGAGATCGGATCTCCCATCAGCTCGAAGAGACCATGCCGATCATCCGGCACCTTGGTGGAACCGCTCCAGACGTCGATGCCATCACCGATCAGTATCTTGCGTATGGCGAGCTGCTGCGACCTCACATTCAAGATGCAACCCGGGTGCTCAGCGATGAAATCAAGCGCGGCCAGCACGTATTATTCGAGGGCGCGCAGGGAGCGCTCCTTGATATCGACCACGGCACTTATCCGTTTGTAACGTCGTCCACCACACTTGCAGCCGGTGCTTGCGTGAGTTGCGGTGTCGGTCCGACGGCGATTTCCTCCGTCATTGGGATCGCCAAGGCTTACACCACACGCGTTGGTGCCGGTCCATTTCCGACCGAGCTTCACGGCGAGCAAGGCGAGCTGCTTCGCCAGGCCGGTGCTGAGTTTGGTGCCACCACCGGTCGACCACGACGCTGCGGTTGGCTCGATATCGCCGCGCTCCGACTCGCGGTACGGCTCAACGGAATGGCGGGCCTGGCACTCACCAAGCTTGATGTGCTGGCAGGTCAACGCAAACTCAAGGTCTGCGTCGGCTATAAGCTAACGGCCGAGGCCGGAGGCAGTGGTACAAGTGAGGTTCTCGATGAGCTACCGCTCGACCCCGAGGACATCATGCGTGCGGTACCAATTTACGAAGAACTCGACGGCTGGGATGCCGAACTAAAAAATGTACGAGAGGTGGAAGATCTTCCATCGAGTGCGAAGCGTTATGTACGCCGCATCGAGACCTTGCTAGGAATTGATTGCTGCCTGATCTCGGTGGGTCCGGGACGAGCAGAAACCATCATGCTGAAAAACCCATTCAGGTAGGAATGGTCGTGACGCCGTCAACTGGTTCGGCCACTTTTTTTGGCCGTGTTTTTCGGGGGTGCCCAAGGGTACAGCGTGCTTGCGGCGAAAAGCGCGCTTCGTATAAGCTGGGTTTCATTGGTCACCGCTTCGAGTACGAAGAGGGGATTTTTCCAACATGAAAATCGTCTGCGACAACTGCGCAACCAAGTACCAGATTGCCGACGAAAAGGTCAGCGGCAAAGCGTTCAAGATTCGCTGCAAGAAGTGCGGCCACGTCATCGTCGTTGGCAAAAACGCTGATGGCACGGCATCCTCACCGGCGGGCGGAGACGCTCCGGCTGAGGCACCTGCTCCGGCTGAAGCGCCTGCAGCGGGTGATTCGGTTTGGCACCTTGTGATCGATCGCGAACAAGTCGGACCGATGACCGCCGAAGAAGTTCGCGGCAAGGTCAAGGCTGGCCAAGTCGACAGCGAAACCTACGGCTGGAAGGAGGGCTTCGAGGACTGGCTCAAGCTCTCTGCGATTGACGACTTCAAGGAGTTATTCGCTGGCAAGCCGAGCGAGCAGGCTACCAAGCGTCTCGACCCAGCCGAACAGCAGCGATCGGCTGCCCAACCTGCGGCAACGCCTGGTGCGGACTTGATGGCGTCTGGCCAAGCAGCCGGCGATCCCGTCAAGACGGCAGCACCGACGGCGGCCACCCTCTATTCTGAAGGCGGCAGCGATGCCCGAGCGGCGATTGCGGCAGCACAGGCTCAACGCGAAGCCCAGCAAGCCGCCCAGGCCCAGCAGGCTGCCCACTCACAACAGCAAGCCGACCAATATTCGGCCGCGCAGGCCCCGGGTGATGCGGGCGGCGGCATGACAGGTGCCCGAAGTGAAAACTCGGTCCTGTTCTCGCTGAACAACCTATCGGCGCTGGCCGGCGGCGGTGGCGCGGGTGGTGGCGGCGGTGGGTCGAGTGCCCCTGCCAAACAAGCTGGGTATGCCAGCGGTCAGTCGGAAGCGTCCGGTCTCATCGACATCCGGGCCATGGCCGCTCAGCACCTGGGTGGTCCGATGGCGGGAGCAAATGTCAGCCGAGCTCCTGATCTGTTCGGTGGCGGTGATGCCGCGCCGGTGTTCGCGCCGGTGGCTCCAGCAGTACTTGTTCCCACGGCACAGGCTGAAGGCGTGCCCAAGTGGGTCTGGGCACTGGTTGGTGTTGGCGGCGTCTCGATTGTCGGCTTGATCATATTCTTGGTTGTGTTCCTGTCCGGGCCGTCTCCACAGACGGTAGCCACCGGGCCTTCTGCTGGAACGAATGTCGCTGGCCCAGCCGGAACAACTGCCACGGGTGCCAAGCCGGATCCGGGTGCCACCGTCGGAACGTCTGCTCCGTCAGAGACGAAGCCTGTGGGCACCTCTCCGGGCAAGACGGAACCTGCGGCCAAAAGCGAACCCGCCGGAAAAGACAGCTCCTCGTCGGGAAGCAAGGGCACTAAGAGCAGCAAGAGCGACAAAGTCTCTGATAAGAGCAAGACCGCAGCCTCTGCCAAAGAGACGCCCGCCGCGCCAGAAAAGGCTGGACCGGGCAAGGCTCCAGATGAGGCACCACCGCCTCCGAAGAAAGCGGCGGAAAAGCCCAAAGCGGCCAAGGACGATCTCGACTCGCTGCTTGACACCGCTTCGAGTGGCTCAGGCGGTAAGCCGAAAGCGGCCGAAAAGAAGGATCTGCCCGAGACGCTCGATCGCAGCGTCATCATGAGCACCCTCAAGGGCGCAAACTTTGCTTCATGCAAAGCTGAAGGTGCTTCGGGCGTCGTGCCGGTGAAGCTAGTGATTGGCCGCAACGGCAGGGTCTCCGAGGCCTCTGGCCCGAACGACTGCGTCGTCAAGGTCGTCAAGAGCACCAAGTTCCCAGAGTTCAGCGGCGATCCGATGAGCCTGACCTATCCGGCCCTGATCCGCTAACGCTGCGTCATCTCCCGGCGACTCCGTCGGGAACAGCTCTCGAAAACCCAGGCATCGTCCTGGGTTTTTTCGTTTCTAGGCGACTCTCTACATCGAGAGCCCAACGTCACGGCTACAGAGAAGACGGCTTATCGGCACGCTTCCACAGCAACGAGCCAAGCAGGCTCAGGCCCCACCCTGCGATGTAAACGGCACCTCCGAAGGCAGCAATGAGTATGAGGAGGTATCCCCAGCTCGGGCAGCCTTCGATGAGTGTTTCGAGCGTGATTCCCATGGTGATTCTCCGGCCCAGTCCTCAGTCCGCTTCGTGGTGCAACGTGTGAAGGCCTTGGGCTCAGCAACGCTCGCAAGTTCTGTACCACGACCAGCCCGCTACGCTCCGTCAGTGATTTCCACGACATCCGCAAGCTGGTCCGCATCAACTAGGTGACGGTGCGCAACAAGCAACGCACTTCCCTATGACCGCATGTAGGTCGCTCATTTACCGCGACCAAACGGGTCAGTGCGGGCTGTGCGGGTCACCTGTGCGAACAAATTTTCTCGACGACCAGGCACCCAAGTTGTCGATTTTGCTATCGGAGAGTTGACGATGACTGAAACCACGTGCTACTTACTGCCCGCTTCTCGGGCTTGTAGCTCAACCGGTAGAGCAGCGGCCTTTTAAGCCGTTGGTCGTGGGTTCGAGTCCCACCGAGCCCACCGAGAGTAAAATCCGGCAAAGTCATCACTGGCCTTGCGGGAATTCAGGCGGGAGGTTGCGCGGTCGTTCTGGCCGTGTAGCCCCCGGCTGAGTGATGTGCCCTTGGGCTATCAGCAGCAGCACGATTCCGGCTGCACAGCACAACACAGCCCACACCAGCCCAAGCAGGTGTTTGTAAAGCGGTCGCTCGCGCAGACGCAGCACCAGCAGTCCCGCGCCCATCACCAGGAGCGCCACGCCGTTGACAATCAGGAACCAGCGCGGCATGCGGCCACAATCCACGGATGGTTGATCTTGTCGAGCGAATGCCCGAATGAGTGCATAAGCTAACAATAGTCGCGCCACCGTTAGGCTGGCAATCTCTGTCGAGATCATTGACGGGGTAAGCGAAAACCAACATAATTCCGGCGGCTTGGCGGCAGCCTTTCCGACGAGCCGCGTTCCCCTCGGATACACACTAGCTTGGGCCTGATTCCTCACAGCAAGGTCGCTGAAATTCGCGACCGTACGGATATTGTTGCCGTCATTGGCGAACACGTTCAGCTACGCCGTGCGGGAGTGAACTACCTCGGCCTGTGCCCGTTCCACCAAGAGAAGTCCCCGAGCTTCAACGTCAGCGCGACCAAGCAATTTTTCTACTGCTTCGGTTGCCAGAAGTCGGGCGACGTCATCCGCTTCTTGATGGAACGAGAGGGCCGTGCCTTTTCCGAAGTTGTGCGGGATCTCGCGACTCGAGCCGGTATTGATATTCCCGAGGACGAAGAGGAATCGAGACCTGAACGAAAAGCGCTGCGGCTCCAGCAGGAAAGTGAGCGGCTGCGACTGCTGAAGCTCAACGCCTTGGCAGCACGCTATTACCAGGCCCAGCTTGCGGCGAGCGAGCGAGCGCTGCGCTATGTCGCGAGTAGAGGCATCTCAGACGATATCCGCACGAGCTTCCGACTCGGTTATGCACCAGATAGCTGGGATGGTCTTTTGCAAGTGCTCCGGCAGAGAGGCGTGCCTCACGAACTGGCGGAGCTGGGCGGTTTGCTGATTCGGCGCGAAGGCACGGCTACGCTTCCTAAAGGATCTCCTCCGACGACCCAGACCCACTACGATCGCTTTCGCGACCGTCTGCTGTGCCCGCTGCTGCTTCCGAGTGCTGGCAAGCAGAGTGAGTGCGATGTGATCGCGTTTAGTGGGCGAGTTTTACCAACGGAGACTCCCCGCCCGAACGAGGGTGCCAAGTACATCAACTCGCCGGAGACGCCACTGTATCGCAAAGGTCAAAACCTATACGGCCTTCACGTGGGCCGCGATGCGATTCGCCAGCGACGACAGGTGATCTTAGTCGAAGGAAACTTCGATGTGTTGTCACTGCACCAGCACGGTTTTGCCAACACGTTGGCACCGATGGGCACCGCACTGACCGAGACGCAGGTTCGGCTGCTGGCTCGGCTGCTCGGAGAAGATGGTCATGTTGTACTCATGCTCGATGGCGATCGAGCAGGTCGAGCGGCGACGCTGAAAGACATCTCTTTGCTGATGCTGACGGCGACACAGGTTGCGGACGTGGCGGCCCTGTCGCAGCGAGACATTGACGTGCGGGTGGCGCGGCTCCCCGATGGTGAGGATCCGGACACACTCGCGAATCGTGATGTGGCAGCACTCGAGCGCTGTGTGGCCAAGGCGCAGCCAGCCATCGATTATGTCATTGATGAAGTACTGACGACCTCCGAGCCGGACAGTCTATCAGGCCGTGCCAAGGTCATTGCTCGTATCTCGCCGCTTCTGGCGTCTCTTCGGAACGAGACACTCCGTGAGCTGTACGTCGGTAAGTTGGCCTCGGCGTTGGCCGTCGAACCGAAGATTCTGTGGCGGCAAATTGAACAAGCACCAGCCACCGCCGCAACAAACCTTTCTCCGGAACGGGTCGATTCCGGGCCGCTGCGTCGTGGCGAAGGTCCTGCGTCGGTGGCAACGGCTCATCGAGGCAGCCCCTCGGCGGTTCCTGCACGCCAAACGCCAGTTCGCCCAGAACGGCCTGGGAGCCCGACTACAACCACGATGCTCGACGCGGGCCTGCGCAATCTGCTCGGATTACTCGCAGATCATACCGAACTTTGGGACAAGCTCAGCGACGATACGCTGGCTGCTATTAGCAATCCGGCATTGGCCGAGCTTTTGCGGGAGGCGAGAGACCTGTGCCATAGTGGCGAGATTGTTTCCGTCGAAACCTTCGTCAATATGTGCCCCATCGAACTACGCGCTCCCGTCGCTGCGGCGATGCTTACGGGCCGTTTTGCAGCAGCCGAACATCCTCGCGAGCTGCTCGCCCAGATGTCCGCCTCGCTTCGAGCCCAAGCGATCGTCCGCGAGCTCAATGATCTACAGCGCGCCCTCCAGCGTATCAGCCGGACCGGTGAGCAAGAAAACAGACTTCCACTTCTTTCGCGCATACAAGATCTCAACAAGTTGCGCGCTTCCCTCTTACAAAATAGCCACCCCGGTTCACCGGCAGTGGCTGGCACCGCCGAAGGAGATACCCCGCGATGAATCGTGACAACGCCGAGCGCCGCAAGCAGCAGCTCATTACGATGGGCAAGGCCAAGGGGTACTTGACCTATGAAGAAGTGAACGATCACATGCCCGACGATGTGGTGTCATCGGACCAGATTGACGACTGGCTGTCGTCGCTAGGTGATGAAGGCATCGAGGTCGTCGACTCTGCGGCCAGCGTCAAAGTCCGCTCGAACACCGCGCCGAAAGTTCCGGAGCTCATCGAAGACGATGAGAAGAAGGAAGAGGAAGAGGAAGAGGAGTTCGACGGCGGTTATAGCAAGACCAATGACCCGGTACGCATGTACCTGCGCAAGATGGGCTCGGTATCGCTGCTCACCCGCGAGGGTGAAGTCGAGATTGCCAAGCGCATCGAAGAAGGCGAGCGACGCGTTCTCCAAGTCGTCCTCAACTCCTCGATTGCCGTCGAAGAGATCTTGGACCTCGGTGAGCGGCTCAAGAAACAGAAGATCCGGGTCAAAGATGTCGTTCGCGATCTCGACGAAGAAGACGCAGATTTCGACGAGGAATGGCACACCGAACGAGTCATCAAGATCATCGACAAGGTGCGTCGGCTCCAACGCGAAAACGAAAAAATCGTCGAAGAGCTAGATACGCCGTCAAGCCCAGTAACGGCAGCTTCCGCGACACCAGCACCAGTGCCGGCCCCTGCCCCGGCCCCAACATCTGCGCCCGCACCGAGCAAAGCCGCCGAGGCCAAGCGCAAGAAGCTCCGCGACAAGATTGAGTCGAACAAGCAGGAAATGTTCGAGCTTCTCTCGGAGCTGCGCATCAATAAGAAGGTCATCGAGCGGATTGTCCAGAAGCTCAAGAGCCTGGTTATGCGCATCGAAAAGGGCGAGGCCGAGCTAGAAGAGTTCGAGCGTCGCGTCGGGATGCCGCAGAAAGAGCTCGCCAAAACGCTCAAGGAGATGAAGCTGAACGCCACCAAGGCGAAGGCCATCACCAAGAAGCTCGGTGTCACGGCGGAGGAACTCGAGAGTGCTGCGCTCGGCATGGCCGAGGCCAAAAAGCGAATCAAAAAGATCGAGGAAGAGGCCAAGCTTTCCGTCGACGATCTTCGCGCCACCTACAAAGAGATCCACGAAGGCGAGCGTATGGCCGAAAAGGCCAAAGCTGAGCTCGTCGAGGCGAACCTCCGGCTGGTGGTCAGCATCGCCAAGAAGTACACCAACCGTGGTCTGCAGTTTCTCGACCTGATTCAGGAAGGCAACATCGGCCTGATGAAGGCGGTCGACAAGTTCGAGTACAAGCGCGGCTATAAGTTCTCGACGTACGCGACGTGGTGGATTCGTCAGGCGATTACCCGTGCGATTGCCGATCAGGCGCGCACGATCCGCATCCCGGTCCACATGATCGAGACGATCAACAAGCTCATTCGCACGAGTCGCTACTTGGTGCAGGAGCTGGGGCGCGAACCTACGCCCGAAGAGATCGCCGAGAAGATGGAGCTACCGCTCGACAAGGTGCGCAAGGTCCTCAAGATCGCCAAAGAGCCGATCTCGCTCGAGACGCCGATTGGTGAGGAAGAAGACAGCCACCTTGGAGACTTCATCGAGGACAAGGGCGTGATTTCACCGTCAGACGCCGTGATCTCGATGAACCTCGCCGAGCAGACCCGTAAGGTGCTGGCGACGCTTACCCCGCGTGAGGAGAAAGTGCTGCGGATGCGCTTTGGCATCGGTGAGCGCTCGGATCACACGCTCGAGGAGGTCGGTCAGGACTTCGAAGTCACCCGTGAGCGCATCCGGCAGATCGAAGCCAAAGCGCTGCGTAAGCTCCGTCATCCGAGCCGCAGCAAGCGCCTCAAGAGCTTCGTCGAAAACTAGGCTACCGCCCCACCAGCAAATACCAGGCGACGGTCGCGGCAGTTCCGCCGATGGTCGTCGCCAGAGCATTTACGGTATCGTTGTCGATCCCCGCAATTCCCTCGGTCACCAGCGTCGCACCGCCGCAGATGTGACGCGACTGCTCGGTCGCCTCGCCGCACTTTACGCACTGCCGCTTCTCTTGCAGCGTCGCGCCGAATACAGAGTCCATCCAGCCGCCAAAAATTCCGCCGAGCGTCACCAGGACCGTGCGCAGTAGCGAGCCCTTCCCCGGTTCCAGCCACGTCAGCAGCGCAATAAACAGCGCGCCCGCCACCATCCCCAGCGTTCCCGTCAGTGAGATCGCGCCCGAGGTGCCCGCCGGAACCTCTTCCAAGGTCAAAATATGTCGCGGCGGCGTCTTCGACAGAAGGCCAATCTCCGTCGCCCAGGTATCGGCATTGGCCGCAGCCAGACTGGCCAATCCCCCGACGAGATACATCGTCTTACCGGTCAGCGCGTACAGCACGCAAAATACCGCCGCCGGGCCACCGTTCGACAGCACTTGCAGTCCATCGCGGCAGTCACCCTTTTCGATCACCGACTCACTCGCCTCGGCCTTTTCACCTCGTCGAAGCTTGCCGAGCGCAGTGCTGCTTAGGAAAAACGCAATCAAAGCCAGCCCGGCAATGCCGTCGCCGAGCCCAAAGACCAGCGTTCCCACCACCACCGCCCACAACGCCCCCGTCTGAGTCAGCGACCCACGGCGATGCGCCCCGTATGCAATGTAGAGCGAGATCAAGAAGCCGATAAGCACCATGCGCCCCCATTATCACACCGACAATCGCTCCCGCCGATCGCATTTTCGGCGCATACCGAGCGGCTTGCTCCCTGGCCGCAAAACTGGGTAGAACCAGAACCGCTGCGGTGTTCCCCCTCACGGAGAGAGCCTATCCCATGAGCGACCGATTCGAGTTTAGCGCGACCATCGAGAATGCTGGTGGTGGTGGTGCCTTTGTGCGAATTCCATTTGATGTGGAACAAGCCTTTGGCAAAAAACGAGTCAAAATCAAGGCATATATCGGCACAGAGGAATATCGAGGAACGCTAGTACGAATGGGCGAGCCTTGTCACATCCTGCTCATCTTAAAGTCCATTCGCGAAAAACTAGGCAAAGAGTTCGGTGAACAAATCGCGATCTCACTGGAGGAAGACAGCGAACCGCGAGAGGTAATCGTGCCGACGGACCTACGTGAGGCACTGGCAGCCGCAGGCCCCGCCCAGCAACTCTTCGACAAGCTCTCTTATACACATAAGAAAGAGTATGTCGTTTGGATCAATGAAGCGAAGCGGGCCGAGACTCGAACTGCACGGATTCAGAAAGCCGTCGCACTGTTAAACGAAGGCAAGCGCAGTCGCTAATCTCAATTCCTGCACTACATTTGTAGATAGTTCAGGGCCACCAGTGGGCCGGTGTTGCCTTCGTGGGTTCGGACCAGGACCGAGCCCTCACCGCTCGCCAGCGGGGCCAGCTCGTGGTCGCTCTGTGCCGGGCCGGAGCCAAGCAGCAGCCGCTGCGGCAGACCTGAATCGCGCTTGCCTGCCGCCAGGGACAGGCCGATGCCGACCAGCTCGGTTTTCTGTGCCTCGCCTCGCTCGGACACCACAATGTGCAGACGATTTGCCGTCGCCGTAGCTCGCACTCGCTGGACCGAGCCCTCGAAATAGAAGCGCTTTTCGAGCTTCCAGCCCATCGACTGCCGATCCATGCCAATCACCCGCCCCGCCGCGCCATCGACGACCAGAAGCAGGTCCGAGGCAATCACCAGATCGCGTGTCTCTGCGTCGCCCCCAGGTGGTGGAACCGTGCCAATGACGGGCAGTCCTTGCGGAGGCACCCGGATCACCTGCCGCGCTTGCAGAAGGTAGTCCGAGTCACCATGGTGCAAAAACAGCTCGACGGAGCCCGCGCTGTCGACCGTCCGCGCCGCTCGTACCGCCAGTGCCGGATCGAGCCGCAGCACCATGGCTTGATCTTCGACCGCGCAGCGCGACAGGACAAATAGCTGCTGGCCATCGCTCTGAAGGAGCGCACGCTCTCGCATGGTACACGGGCCGGGCAGCGTCACCGTTTGCTGGGTCGCGGTTTTGGCATCGCGGTCATAGACCAGCAACGACAGCTCGCTCGCCGCCTTCGCAGGCGACGAGGGCAGTGGTGCTTCCACGATCCGACCATCCACAAACGCGAGCTCGCCGGCCCTGGGCACAAAGCCCGCTGGACCGCGCTGCTCCGTCATCCCCAGCGGACGAAACACCGCCGGAAGCCCAGGCCGCTCGCTGGCCCACAACACATAGTGGTTGTCACTCGCCGCTGGAAACACCCGCAGCCGAGAAGGACCGTAGCTAACCACCACGTGCTCCGCCGAGGCTTCCTGCTGCGTAGGTAGCCGCGCCGGTGGAGGTGCCTTCTGACAAGCGACAAGCGACAAAACCGCAGCGATGGGAAGAAGTATGCGCATCAGTGAAGGTGGCTAGTGCTAGGTCGACCGGACGGAAGCTGTGTGTCTAGCAGGCGCAGGCGCTCGGCGGCAAGCTGTAATCGATCGACGTCTCCATGACGCAGGTAGATGTTGCGCAGGTTGCCGAGCAAGCGGGCCAAGATGGTGTGTTTTCCAACCGGCTCGATGTCGCTCTGATGAATCGGGCGCTGCTTGCCGGTGGCCCGCTGCATCAGCGCGTGCAGATCGGTGTGTTCCAGCGTCTCTCCGGTTGTCGGATCGAACAGAAGTGGTGGCCGACCGCGCTCACTCTCACCACGCAGCAGAAAGTGCCCAGGAAACGACACGCCCCATAGCGGCACACCGCAGCGCCGAGCGACTTCGATGGACACGATTGCCAGTAGGATCGGCAGCCCGTGTTTTTCATCGAGCACGTAGTTCAGAAAGCTAGCCTGCGGGTCGTCGTAGTCGCCACGCTCGCAGGTAAAGCCTTCGTCACACAGCAGCTCAATGAGCTGGATAGCTCGATCACCTGGGGATGACGATGCGGATAGCTGCGAGCCCATCCGAGCGGCTAGCTCGTCGAGGCGACCCAGGTAGTGCGCAATATCGAGTTGTGGATACTCGGGCTCAGCGATGACCAAAGCCGCCTGCCCAAGGTCAAACTCTGACTCGGGTCGACACACGACATGGGCAAACAGAAGGAGCCGAAGATCGTTGCCAGGTATCACGAACGCTGACGGGCCGACGGGCCTTCGGTCTGTCGGTAGTTCGTGAGCACCGATGGCACCACGACCATCTCACGGTGGCGCTCGATGACGTCACCGGCGTCGTTTGAGACCTCGACATGGGAAAGCACGATGGTGAGAACCTCGCCCTCTGCAGGACGAACGGTGGCGACGTAGCCGGTGATGTGACAGCCGTTCTCATAGTCAAACGTGACCCGGTGGCTGACCAGATCGCGGAGTTGCTTGCTCAGTGACATGCCGCCCTTATACCACGGCCACCGAAGCAAAATGAAGCCCGCCCAAGAGGTTCCACTCGCTCGCCGATGGCTGTACCTTGGAGTAGTCCAGTGCGTACTGCGCAAAGAGGAGCATGGGTCGCATGTCCAATGCCGCTTCGAAGGTTCGCTGGCGGTGGGTCATCGTCGCTGTAATTGGCTTTGTTGGAGCGGCGATCCTACCGCTGGGCTTTTTGACGATGAAGGAAGCCGGGCGGCCAGTCGCCGTCGCGCCAAACACTGCACCTGAGCAACGATTGATGCTTAAGCCCGCGACCCCTGCGGGAACCAGCAAGCGCGGGCCGGCCAGCCTGCCCGATCCGGATCCGACTGGGCCGACTCCGGCTGAGGTGACCGATCCAACCAAGGTCACGGGCAATGGTCACGGCACCAGCAGCGGCAAGGGCAAAAAGGCGCACAAAACCATTGCCAAGACCGACGACAAGCCCGGAGACGTCGCCAAGTTCGCCGCCGGGCCGCTCGGGCCGCCTGACCCAGGCACGCCAGCAGCGGGCACGGCCGGTGAGGGAACTAGCAAAAGCCCGACGACCACCTCCCCAGAGCAAATCAAACAGCAGCTTCCGGGCCGCTTCTCGCTGTCGGCACCCACCAAGATGCAGGTCGGTCGCAGCGAGCATGTAACGGTCGTCGCAGCCGTTGAACAGCTTCGAGCCCTGGTGACCACGGAGCTGCAAGCGGTGACCGGCGAGCAAAACGCACAGACCGTGAGCACCAAAGACCTGCCCCTCAGCCGTCTGCTCCGCGTCGAGCTGCGTGCTGACTCGGATGCTGACTTCGAGATCCGAGCGTTTACCCAGGCTGACCAGCGGCTCTCAGACCAACAAGTGACCACCTGGGAATGGTCGGTCACGCCAAAATCCGACGGTGACAAGCACCTCACCGTGGTCATCAGCAACCTTGTCGATGGTCAAGGGCAGCCAATCGCCGTCACCATTGCCCATCGCAGCGTCCACGTCACCCAGTCCATCATCCAGCAGATCCGAGAAATCTCGGGAATTGCTTCGTCGGCCGCCAGTGCGCTAGCGGGTCTGATTGGCACGTGGCTCGGGTTGCTCAAGCCGATCCTTCAGCGTCGCCGAGAAGAAGAAGGAAAGCCCGGCAGCAAAGCAGAGTCCGATTCCAAGCCCACTGGAAGACCCGCCTCCGATAGCTCTGAGGCCAAGCCGACGGGAAAATCCGAGGCCAAGCCAGACGAACCAGACCCCGACTCGACTACATCCGATCCGCACTCACCCAAATAGGTCGTTACGATTGCTGCAAAAGTGCGCGCAGCTTTTCGGTCGTGGGCCTGAGCCGTCCGCTGTGCAGTGCAAAACGAATCGTATCCCGCAGCGAGTCACCAAGCGGTCGAATCGAATAACCCAGCTCGGCCTTCGCTTTGTCGGAGGACACCCAAGTACACATGTGACCGGCCTTGGCGAGCTGCCGGGACAAGCTGGCATGCTGGTGACGCAGCTTGGCGACGTATTCGATAAGTCCTGCGACGCAATAGGCCAGCGGATACGGTACTTGCGGTGGCGGAGCCACGCCCGTTACCTCCCGAATCGCCGCGAGCAGCTCGGTGAGCGTCACGTTGTTGCCACCGAGGATGTACGTCTCGCCAGCTCGTCCCTTCGTCAGAGCCGTAACGTGCGCCGCCGCCATTTCGCGCACGTCACCAAAGCTTGGGCGACCTTCGACATAGACCGGCATCTTGCCACGGACAAACGCCAGGATCGTCGACGTGCTCGATTGATAAATATCGCCCGGCCCCAGGATCACCACTGGGCGCAAGATCACAAGCGGTAAGCCCCGCTGCGCGACCTTGCACGCCTCTCGCTCGCCGTGGAGCTTGCTGCGGCTGTAGTCGAGTCCGATATCGTCCGCATTGCTCACGGTCGACTCGTCGGCCACCCGCTCGCTGGCACTTCCGCCCATCGCTGCCACCGATGAAGTCAGTACGGCCTTGTCGACCTTCGCGGCCAGCGCCGCTTCCATCACGATGCCCGCGCCGGTCGCGTTCACTCGGTACATGTGCTCAGGATTGTCGGGGTTAAAGTGTGGCACCCCAGCGGTATGAATCACCGCCTGACAACCCGCAAGCGCCGCCCGTACCGAATCGCCATCGAGGACATCGCCAAAGGCTTGCTCGACGCGATCGCCAAGCAGATCGGTGAGGTTATCCAGCTTGCTGCTCTTTCGGACGAGTACGCGCACCGAGTGCTCCGACTCGACCAGCTTGCGCACCACCTGCGAGCCCAAAAACCCGGTCGCACCAGTCACGAGTACCTTCATGGTCGGCTAGTTCTCATTTTCAAAAGTGACGACGTAGCGCTCGATGACAAACGGAACGGGCTTGCCGTCCTTGCCAACCGCAGGCTTAAACCGACAGCGTGGATCGAAGCGCAAAAAGCCAATCGCGATGTTGTCGACCTCGGGGCTGATGCCCTTGAGCTTCTTGATGGCGCGGACCTTGCCTCGCTCGTCGAGTTCGACCCGCATGATGACCTTGCCTTCGAGACCCTGCGCGTGGGTTTCCGAGCGAGACCACTTCTCTTTCATGCTCGGTCCGCAGTCATCAGAGTCCATCTCCGGCAGCTTGGCGAGGTTTTCCTCGGCCACCGGACGATACTCCGCGCCACCGGGTGCGCTCGAAGGCGGGAGCGGAGGAATCTCTGTCACCTTGGGACGCTTCGACGGGTCCGCCATCGTGGTGTTGCCAGTCGCCACCGAGATGCCCTGCCCGCCCGTCTGACTTGGATCGATGCCAAACACCGGCTTCGGCGGCTCTGCCGGAGGGTTTGGGGGCGGCGGCGTCGACGGCTTCGGGGCCTCGGCAGGCTTGGGCTGCCGCTTGGTGATCTTCTTGGGCGGCTCGGGCGGGGGAGGCTCCGGCGGCTTCGGCGGCTCTGGCTTCGTTTCGGGTGGCTGAGGGGGTGGCGGTTCCTTCGGCTTGCGGAACTCGACCTCTACCACCGTCGGCCCGATCTTTTCGGGCGGCTTGGCGACGAACAAATACAGCAGGATTCCGCCGTGCAGCACCGCCGCCAGCAGCATTCCAATGCCATCAAACCTGGTGATGCTGCCCGTCACGACCCGTCTGTAGCCATGGCGAACTTGGTCACGCCCAGCGTCTTTACCAAGTCCACGATGTGCATGACATCACCGTAGGCGATACCCTTGTCACCAGCAATCACCGCCTGGATGTCTTTGTTTTTGCCAACCAGTTCGGAGACTTGGGCCTTGGCTTTGGACTCGTCGACCTTTTCCCCGTTCAAGAACAGATCGTAACCGCCCTCACCGCTGGCCTTCTTGGTCAGGGTCAAAGACAGGGTGGTTTTCTGGGTCTCATCGCCGCTCGCTGCTTTCGGTAGCTCGACCTTGATCGACGGGTTGTTCGCGATCATCGGGGCCGCCACCATCATGATGATGAGTAGCACCAAGGTGATATCGACGAGCGGCGTGACGTTGATGTCGGCAATCATACCGCCGCCATCATCATCCCCTCCCGACAGAGCGGAGCCTGCCATTAGCTTGCCTCCGCTACCTTGGAGCTGCCCTTGGAGTCGCCTTTGGCACTGGGATGATCACCAGCGGGATGCGAGCTCTCGGCCCGCAACGCCGCCAAGATCACCTGCGAGACAGAGTCAATGTGCGACGAGATCGCCCGCACCTGACGGTTGTAGAAGTTGTAGAACACAACCGCCGGGATGGCGACGAGCAGACCGACTGCGGTGGCCACCAGTGCCTCGGAGATACCGGCCATGACGATCGCGATGCCGCCCGACTGGTTCGCCGCCAGATCGCGGAAGGCCTTGATGATGCCGAGGACGGTTCCAAATAGACCGATAAACGGTGCGTTGCTGCCCAGCGTGCCGAGGAAGGCCAGGTTGCGCTCGAGCCGCAGCTTGAGCCGAGCCTTGGCCCCCAGCATCGCCGCTTCCGCCGCATCAGCCCCACGCTCCGAGTCAGCCAGACCGGCACGGGCGACCTCTGCTTCGAGCCCCTTTTCGGACTCCGCCCGCTTGCGCGCTTCGACGAAACGGTGGTCAAGCAGCAGCTTTCGCAGGTCATCAGCCAGCGACCCAAAGTCGGCCCGCAGGCTGAAATAGTACAAGCCACGCTCGATGGCGATTGCGAGGCTTATCACCGACAAAAAGATCAGCAGCCATAGCACCCACTCAGCACCGAGCAGGGTAAAGGCGAGAAGTTTCTGTGTCAGGTTCATCGGTCTCGATGCTCTCCCGTAGCACTAGCAATGTTTGAGATGCCAAAGACTCGCGCTGGCCGTCAAGATACGTGACCAAGGCTCAACGGCGTCTGGGCAGCCGTTTTGCAAAGCGGTTGCAAAAATCTTGGCTGGGAGTGTAGCGGCTCAATATGCAACCTCGCAACCGTAAGTTCGCGCTGGGCCTCGGGTTTGGCCGTGCGAAAATAAATTATGCGGGCCCATGTTGTCTTGCGAATGGCGCTGCGGTTTACCTCTTTGCTAGAGCGCTACCTGCCAGATGCGTTCGTATTTGCGCTGGTCGCAACGATGCTGGCACTCGGGCTCGGCTGGCTGTGGGCGGGCGCGTCGTGGGGGACGATGCTCGATGGCTGGGGCAAAGGATTCTTTTCGCTCGTCGGCTTCACGCTGCAGATGTCCCTGATCATCATTCTGGGCCACGTCGTCGCCAGCGCCGAAGCCGTGGCACGGCTGCTCGATCGACTCGCCGGAGTGTCTACAACCGCCAAAGGTGCCGTCGCCCAGGTCGCGCTGCTGGCGATGCTGTCGTCGTGGCTGAACTGGGGCTTTTCGCTGGTGTTTTCGGCAATGTTGGCGCGCACGGTTGCCCGACGATTTGCCGAGCGAGGCCAGCAGGTTGACTATCGAGCGCTCGCGGCGGCAAGCTTCCTGGGCCTCGGAAGCATCTGGGCGCAAGGTCTGTCCGGCTCAGCGGCCCTGCAAATGGCGACGCCGAGCGCGCTGCCACCGGGACTGCACGGCCACGGGATTCCGCTGTCGCAGACCATCTTTTTGTGGCAGTCCTTGGCATCGGTCGCTATCGAGCTGGTGGTGGTGACCCTGGTGGTCTGGCTGATCGCCCCAAGTGAACCACACGCCACGAGCGCTGCGTCGCTCGGCCTGTCCTTGCAAGAAGTCACGCCGCCACCGCCATCCCCGACAGAGCTACGACCGGGGGAGCGGCCCGAGCACTCACCGTGGCTCACCCTGTCGTTTGTTGCGCTGTCACTCGGCTACTTGATCCACTCCCTGCGCCAAGCCCCATCGCTGCTAGAGGCCATAAACCTCAACACGATCAACCTGACGCTGCTCGCCTTGGGGGCATTGCTCCATCGCACCCCGGCGCGGCTTCAGCGGGCATTTGCGACGGCAACTCCCGCAGTGTGGGGCGTCATCTTGCAGTTTCCGTTCTACGGGGGCATCGCCGGAATCCTGGCCAGCGCCGGACTGAACGCCCGCATCGCCGATCTGTTCGTCGGAGCCGCGAGCCAGGCGACCCTGCCGCCGCTCGTCGCGCTGTACTCGCTGCTACTCGGCATCTTCGTCCCATCAGGAGGCTCGAAGTGGCTGATCGAAGCGCCCTATGTCCTGGCCGCGGCCGAGCGCTTGCACGTTCACTCGGGCTGGATGGTCGCGGTCTACGATCTTGGCGAGGCCCTGGCCAACCTCGTCCAGCCATTTTGGATGCTACCCGTCCTTGGGATCTTCCACCTCAAGGCCCGCGACGTGATGGGCTACACCATGCTGGTCTTTGTGGTCCTGACTCCGCTCGTGCTGGTGCTCACCTACGCGCTCGGGCTGACCCTGCGGGGATAGCGGCAGACGTTAATCGGCCAGCATACCCATCTGGAAGACGCCGAGCGCCGTCTTCTGCAGCTCACCGATCGCGCCGTTCAGCGCTTCGACCACCTGTCCCGAGATCGGATCGACCACCAGTCGCGCCGGACGAGTGCCCACCGGCTTTTCAACCAGTGCCAGCACGCCATCGGCCACCAGCTGCGGACTCGGCGGGTTGTTCGCGAACATCGCCGCAAAGTTGGCACCCATCATCTGCAGCCCGTTGGCCAGCGGTCCGTACCCTTGGGCGCGCTCTTGCTCGGCACCAGCCACCATGTGCTGGGCCAGCTCGGTCGGGAAAGCGCCCGGCTGAAGCAGGGTCACCTCAACGCCCATGGGCTTTAGCTCATAGCGATAGGCCTCACTCAGTGCCTCCAGCGCAAACTTGCTCGAGCAGTAGGTGCCCATCAGCGGAGACACGATCCGGCCCAGTCCGCTCGAAATCTGGACGATAAGGCCCTTGCCGCGTGCTCGCATCGATGGCAGAACCGCACGCATGGTGCGGTGCGGACCGACGACGTTGATGTTGTACTGCTCCAGGAGCTGCTGGCTGGTCAGCGTCTCGGCAAGACCAGCGGTGGCAAAGCCCGCGTTGTTGACCAGCGCATCGATATGACCGGCCTTGGCGAGCACCTCGGCCACCGCCCGCTCCACCGAGGCATCATCCCCCGGCGACATCTCGATGACGTGGACGCGACCCTGACCCGCAGCGGTCAGCTCGGCAGCCACGGCGGCATTGCGCCCGGCGACATCGCGCATGGTGGCAAACACCTGATGGCCTTTGCCAACCAAGGTCTGCACGATCAAACGGCCAAAGCCGCTATTGGTTCCGGTCACGATGATGTTCTGGCTCATGGGCTCTCTCCTCCAAGGTCAATAGAGGCCGACCATGTTGCCAAAGGAACCCAAGTTACACAACCTTGGGAAGCAGCCATCAGCTGACTCGCGACTACACCGGGCTGACTTGCGACTACACCGGGCTGACTTGCGACTACACTTCGCTGACTTGCGACTGCTCTTTGCTGACTTGCGACTGCTCTTTGCTGGCTCGCGACTGCTCCATCGTGACTTGCGACTGCTCCATCGTGACTTTCGGCTGCTCCATCGTGACTTGCGACTGCTCTTAGAGACATTGGATGGCTCGCGCAGCAGGATTGGGTGCGCAAATTGGGAGGCCAGCTACCCGTTCAAAAATATTTTTGGCGACGGGGATCGGTTGCGCAAGCTGGTCCGGTTGCTACGATTCGCGGCTCTTTTTCACCTGCTTGCAAAAGGAGCCTGGGATGCCCAAGTCGGAAGCCAAGAAACTGTCCGTGTTCGATATGCCCCTCGCCGAGCTAGAGCGCCGCGTCGACAAAGTCGAGTCGCTGCTCATCGAGGCACAGTCTCTGCTGCCGGGGCTACGGACGATGACCGAGGACGACCGCCGTCACACGAACGGCAAGCTGCGCTCTGGCGAAAGCGCCATCTTTTTGAACATCCTGGCGGCCATTCGTGCGCAGCCGAGCTATTTTGCCTCGCTCGCCGATGAGGACGAAGGCGAAGACCCGAACTCGCTCGAAGTCGAGCTCATCGCCGATCGTCTGTCTCGCCGGGATCTGCTGGCGCGGGTGCAAAGCAAGATCTCCACTGTCGAGCAGCCGCTCGCCGACTCGGTGCTTCACCTCGGGGAACAGACGCGGACGGTGCTTTTGGCGGCGTATCGGATTGCGCGGACGCTGGCGCGGAGCGATCGCAAGCTGCGGGACTTGATTGCGCCGGTGATCGACTATTACGGCAGCATGGTCCGTCGCCCAAAAGCAAGCGATGACAAGCCCCAAGCGCCGTAGCAGTTTTGCTAAGGTTCGCTTGTGAAAAGCTCTTCTAGCGGCTCACCAAGTGGTGCAACCGAAGTGACGTCCCCTCCGTGGCTTGCAGAGTTTTCGCGACAGCTTGGTGCCGAGAAGTTTTCGACCCGGCCCCAAGATCTGCACGCGTATCGACGGGATATGTGGGCGCGCAGCCTGCTGGCCGTCGCGGCGGGTCAACCAGCCGGGGTGCTGCCCGCAGCCGTGGTGTGGCCTCGCTCGACGCAGGATTTGCAGCTCCTTATCGAGCTAGCGGGCCGCCATGATGTCAAGCTGACCCCCTATGGGGCCGGCTCTGGGGTCACCGGTGGCGCGGCCCCCGGCGCGGGCAACCTGGTCGTCGACATGAAGCGGCTGCGCAAGTTCGAGCTGGACCGCGATCGCGGGACCGTCCGCTGCGGCGTCGGCTGGAACGGCTGGCACCTGGAACAAGCGCTCGCCCAAAGCGGCTTATCGGTCGGCCATTTCCCGTCATCGATCATGTGCTCGACCGTGGGCGGCTGGCTGGCGACACGCGGCGCGGGTCAGATGTCGACCAAGTACGGCAAGATCGAGGACATGGTGTCGGCGCTGACCTGGGTGACGGGCCGAGGCGAGCGCTTGGACCTCGACAGCGCTTCGGGCGGCATCGACTGGGTCCAACTGGTAGTGGGTAGCGAAGGCCGACTCGGGCTGATCAGCGAGGCGACCCTGTCGGTGCAAGCGATCCCGCACAAGCGCCTGCTGCGCGGCTACTGGTTTCCCGATGTGGCTGCGGGCTGTGCGGCGATTCAGCAGATCCTCCAGCGTGGGCTGCGTCCGGCGGTGGTAAGGCTCTACGACGAGCTAGATACGCTGCTCGCGGGGACGGGGCGACATCCGCCAAGCCTCAACCAGCCGCTGCTATCGAACCTAAGTGGCACAGCGGGACGGCTGATTGGGCAGCTCTCGGGCCTTTTGGGCAAGTTCGAGGTCGGGCGCTCGCGGCAGCAGCTTGAGCTGTCGGATCTGCTCCAGCTACTGAAACCCGATGCCGAGCGGGCCAAGCACCGGCTGGAGCGCTGGCTGGTTCAGACCGCGCTACTCAAGACCGAGCCGGTGGGCCAGCTCCTCGACTCGCTGTTGTCGAGACTCCACATCGGCTGTCTGCTGATCATCGGCTGCGAGGGTGAACCGACCACCACCGCGATGGAAGAACAGCTCATTCGCGATGAAATCTCGCGACTCGGGGGCCGCGATCTGGGACCGGAACCGGGCGAGCACTGGCTGCGTCACCGCTACGACGTCAGCTTCAAGTGGCCCAGGGTCTTTGCCGCCGGAGCGATGGCCGACACGATGGAGTTTGCGGCGACCTGGGACCGCCTGCCCGCGCTCTATCAGAAGGTGCGAGCGGCGATCCTGCCTCACGCGCTGATCATGGCGCACTTTAGCCACGCCTATCCCGACGGCTGCTCGATTTACTTTACGTTCATGACGCGGGCCCTGTCGGCAGGCGAGCGGGATGATCACTCGGCGGCCAGGCTGCAAGACGACCAGCGGCGCTACGACGAGATCTGGCAGGCCGCGATCCAAGCGGCGCTGTCGGCAGGAGCGACCATCGGCCACCATCATGGCGTCGGTCGGCTGCGGGCACCGTTTTTGATCGACGAGCACGGCGAGGGCATGACGGTGCTGCGGACGCTGGCCAGCCAAAGTGACCCGCACCGCATCTTAAGTCCGGGTCGCCTGTTTGTGGACGAGAGCACCCTGCCCTTGAGTCCGACGCGGGTGACGCCGCCACGGGGGCTTTCGGTGAACCAAGCCTCGCTGCTCGTCACGGCACCGGCAGAGCTTGTCTTGGGTCAAATCGAGCGGCAGCTTCGCGAGCAGGGCCTGTCGCTCGGGGGACTTCCAGCGTCGGCCTACGGTAGAACCTTGGGCGAAGCGCTCCAGTATCCGCAGCCGCTTGAGGCCTGTGTGTCATCGGGCCGACTGCACGACCGCCGGGTGCAGCTCTTTATCAAAAAGAGCGATGGTGGGGTGATGGCGATCCCGCCGCAGCCCGCGCCACGCCGATCCACCGGGCCGGATCTGGCTCAGGTGTTTGTCGGCGACTTGCTACAGGGCTCTGCGCAGATCATTGGGGCGACGCTGCGGGTCGAACGCTACGTGCCCGTCCGTCCTGCGCTCACGCTCTGCTACGACGACTCACTTACGGCGCTCCAAGCCATCTATCAGATTCGGCGCTGGCACGGGGGCTGCGGGGTTCACAGCGTGGTGCTTCTGTCACGGCCCCTTATCGAGTCGTTTGCGACCGGTGGGGTGTTACCGGCGGGACGACTGCTGCTGCTCGTGGAAGGAGCGGGGCCGATTGCACTCGGCCAAGAGTCCATGCGCGAGCTGGCGCATCGCCTGGGTGTTGCCGATGCCTGGCTACCGATTCCGGCGCTGCGCGATGTGCTCTCGGCCTCGATCGATGACCTGACGATGCGCTGGTCGAAGCTCGGACCGCTGTTCGAGCGGCCGCTTTGTGACGGAACTCTCGCCGAGCAAGCAGCACTACTCGACCGATTGCCAGCGCGATTCCTGGTAGGTGGAGTCCATCGTCACGGCCTATCGATCGCAAGCCCGGATGCACTGCCCGATTCCGACGTGACCTGTGCTTCGGTGCTCCCTCACCTTGCCTCCGCCCTTGGTGGTGCGCTCGCGCAAGCGAGTGTGGAGTAAGCCCCATGCCCGATCTGTCCACATCACTCCAGCTCTGCTCGCTATGCCCCAAGCTGTGCAGCCATGTCTGTCCGGTCTATCGCGCCTCGGCCCAAGAGACGCTGACGCCGCAAGCCAAGATGTCGAGCCTGCTCAGCCTGCGGTTGGCCAATGCCGAGCACGAGGCAACCGAGGCCCAGTCGCTACCGCTGTATGCCTGTACCGGCTGTGGGGCCTGCGCGACCGCATGTCTGCACAAGATCGAGCCAGCCCAGCATCTCATCCGTGGTCGCACCACCGCCGAACGAGCCGAGCTAGGTCATCCGGCGCTGCACGAGCTGCCCGAGCGGGTGTTCCAGCGCGCCCAAGAGGCGTCACGAGCCATCCTGCGTGACCCCATGCTGGCTGCCCGCGTCGCTCAGCCGGGCGAGATTGGACTGCTGCCTTCGTGTCTGCCACGACGAGAGCACGGGGAAGGGCCGGTCTCGGAAGCCAAGCAGCTCCTCGCCATCCTCGATCGGGTACGCGAACATCGCGCCGACTTGCCAGGGTATGGGCTTTTGACGGTGGGTAGTGCCGGTTACGCGCTCTATGCGGCCGGTCTGGAAGAGTCGTTCCGGCTCTATGCAGAATCGCTGGCTCACAAGGTCGCGGGCCTGTCCATGCTGGTTACGACCTGCTCCGCATGTACGTATCTGTTGAAGGTGGTGTATCCGCAGCACGGCGTGCCACTTGCGCCCAAAGTGCTGCATCTTAGCGAGCTGCTCCTTCCGTACGCGGGCTCTCTGCCGATCAAGCGCAAGCTGCCCCGCGTCTCCTATCACTCGCCCTGTCACTTGTCGCGGCGGCTCAAGATCGAGGCCCCGCGTGAGCTGCTAAGTCGCTTGGCTGACCAGGTGGATGACATCTCGCCCTGCGGCGACGAGTCCTTGTGCTGCGGTGCAGGTGGTCTGCTGCCCAGTACGGACCCCCAGCTTGCGGCCGCGATGGCACATGAAGTGATGGCTACGGTGGACGAGTCGATCCCCACCGTCAGCGGCTGCCCGACCTGTGGCTATCACCTCACCAAGAGCGGCCACCCGACCCGCGACCTGCTCGATCTGCTTGCCGAGGCGATGTAGCCCCCGACCGCCCTGCCCTTCGTCAGTCTCCCACCCACAAACCTTGCATCGCCCAGCACGCCACTCCCAACCATGCCCGTGGAGCGTGTGATTTTCCTGGGTCATTTCGTATATATGTGTGTGCTGGATTGCTTAATAATCGTGCTACGATTATTGAGATCTTTTCCCTTTGGTCGGTTTACCCATGGCCCTTGCAACTACACCTACGTCGAAGCTCGGCCCCGAGCAGGCCCCGACGGCACGCATCGGAATGGTCCTCTCTGGCACCTATCGGCTCGACGCGTTCCTTGGCCAGGGCATGACCGGCCTGACCTATAACGCGTGGCACCTTCGTCAGAAGCAGCCGTTCGCAGTCAAGCTTTTGCACCGCGAGTTGGCCCCCAGCCATGACCGGGTGTCGAAGCTGCGCCAGGATCTGCGGGCGCTCAGCGGCCTGCGTCGGTTTGGCTTTCTGCCGGTAGATCTGAGCTTTGCCCCCGATGGTTCACCTTTTCTTGCTGCTGAGCTGCTCGTGGGTGAGACGCTGCGGGTACGGCTCCAGCGTGGACCGTTGCCGGTTCTCGCGGCGGGCATCGTCACGGCGGCACTGGCGCGAGCGCTCGCCGAGGCCCACAAGCAAAACGTCGTTCATGGCGATCTGCGTCCCGAAAACGTGATCCTCCCGAGCGAGGCAGGTCGCGAAATCGAAGCCGGTCAGCCAGTACTGCTCGACGCCGCACTGCACCATCTGCGCAAGCGAGCGATCGGCATTGATGAGTCGCTACCGCTTGGCAAACTGGCATATCTGGCCCCTGAACAAGCGAGTGGCGAGCAGCAGACAGCCGACAATGCCGGCGATGTCTTTGCCGTCGGAGCGATCCTCTACGAGTGTTTGACCGGCAAGCAGGCATTCGGCGGGCCGGAGCTGGAAGTCGTGCTGGAGCACCTGTCGTCGCCACCGCCAGCGCTGCAGCTACCCCGAGAACTCGGTGCGCCGCCGGGACTATCAGAAGCTGTCGACGCAGTGATCCGCCGCGCCTGTGCTCGTGACCCCAGCGAGCGATTCGAATCGATGAGCGAGCTGCTCACGGCGCTCGGTGAAGCGTTTGAAAAGTCAGGGCTGCCGCTGCCTCCGCCCGATGAACGAGTCCCGATCGATACGCTGCTCTCGCAAAACAAAGGGCTCCGCAAGCGGACGGTGGCGGTCAAGCGCATTGCCCCCATCCCCACCACGCCGTCGGATGACGACGACGTAAGCGACCCGTCGCGAGTGCTGTCTGCGGCGGCGATGCCTTCGTTAGAGCCCGAGGCCGCAGCCTCGTCGCAGTCCAAACCGAGCGGCAAACGCAACACTGCCAAGCAGCGGATCATCCGGCGGACGGTCAAAGCCCGCGATCTGTCGAGGATGCTCGCCGAAGTCGAAGCCGGGAGACTGAGCCCGGACCAGGCGATGGCAATGTCCTCGGGTAGCGATGATGAAGAAGAGGAGCCAGAAAGCCGCAAGTCCCAGCCGCTCACCGAGGAACAGCGACTGGCCGAAGAAGGTCGAGCGGCGGTTTTAGCCCGCGCCGAAGCTGCGAAGAAAAACCGCGAGGTCGAGGTACAGAAGCGAGCCGAACGAGAGCGAACCGACGCCGCGCAGATGCAGAAACGACTGCTCGAGCAGGCTCGGGCCGAGACGCTGGGCCGGATGCGCGCCGAGTGGGAACAGAGTCAGCGCGGTAAGTCGGGCAAGGATGTCACCGATAGCGGCAAGCTTCCAAAGGACATGTTTGCGCCGCAGCAGACAGCGACCGAGCAAAAAGAGCTGCTCGAAGAAGCGGAGCGGCAGGCCAAACGTCTGGAGCTGGAGCGGCAGGAAGCCGAGCGACGGGCCGCTGAGGACGCCGAGCGCGCACGCAAGGAAAGCCAGGCGGTCGAAGAAGCACGTCTGGCTGCCGAGCGGCTCCAAGCCGAGTTGCGGGAAAAAGAACGGCTGGAGGCCGAGCGCGCCGAGCGAGTCCGTCAGAAGGCGGAGCGAGAAGCCGAAGCGCGCCGGAAAGCCGAAGAAGCGGAACAACTCCGTCGAGAAAAACAGGCAGAAGCCGAAGCGGCACAGCGAGCGGCAGCCCAAGCCAAACAGCAGGCAGAGGAAGCAGCCAAGAAGGCAGCAGAAGCGCAAAGCGAGGCCGAGCCTGAAATCCTAGAAGACGAGATTGATGAGATCTTCGAGGAGACGAAAAAGCCGCCGCCCGTCCCCGAGTCGGTTCGGCGGGCAGCCGAAGCCGCACGCAAGGCCCAGCAGGATGCCACCGATGCGGAAGCTGCCGCTCAAAAAGCCCAGCAAGACGCCGAAGCGATCAACCAAGCGGCCAGCGAAGCCCAGCAGGCTGCTGTTGCTGCCGAAGAATCGCGGATGCGATCTGCCTCGGAATTCGAAGAGATCATCCGGGCCGCCCAGGAGGCCCGCGATCGCGATGAGGCGCTGGCCAAGCAGATTCGTGAAGCCGAAGACCGCGCCCGGGCCGCCGAAGCGGCTCGCGCTGTTCACCTTGATCGAGCAACTCGGGCGACGCGTGCGCTTGCCGTCATCCAGCAGGTTCAGTACATCGCGCAGAACGAGCCGACGGTTTCCGACGATGACAGCAGCGCCCGAATCCATGAGTCATCGAATCCACCGCGCTCTGCAATCAGCGCCGCCCCAAAGCCCAGCTTTTCGGACAGCACCGTAACCCCGGTACGCAAGCCGAGCGCGATCAGCACGCCCGAACTCTCGAGTAGCTATGGCGCGCCGAAGTCAGCTCCTCCGCCACGCGATCCCAGCGGGGTGTTTTCGCCAGCGCAGTTCCCACCGCAAGCCATGCGCCCGGAGATGATCGGGTCGTACACCAATCCGCAGATGGCTCCGGCGGCAGCAATCCGGAACGAGACCAGCGGGCCTTATACCAACCCGCAGATGGCTCCGGTCGGCCTGCGACAAGACATGAGCGGCGTCTACACCAACCCCCAAATGGTACCGGGGATTGTGTCGATGCAGTCCACCGCGATGCCGGTGCTGGTGACGCCGGTGCTCCAGCAGCCGCAATCGCCGCATGACTACACCCTATCGCGTAGCCAGATGGCGACGGCTCTCGGTTTGACGGCGATCTTGTCAGGCCTGATTGGATCGCTCGGCACGCTGCTTCTGCTGCGAAACCAGCAGGGACAAAGCGGTCCGCAGGCCATTCACACGACGGCGGGCCCCGACCCTCGGCTAAGTCCGCCGCTGCCACCGACCTCTGATGCCAAGCCGAACACGACGACGAACGATTTGGCCAAATCCATGGCACCTGGCCCCAAGACTGAGTCGCTGCCACCTGACTCCGTGCCGGTGATTAAGCCTGCGGTGCGTGACAGTAAGACGGTGTATCCGCCGCTGCGGCTTCTGACAGACCCTGCGACTATGCCGCCCAAGCAGAGCATGTGGACGCGACCCGCAGCGCCGGCAGCCAGTCCGACCACCACGGAGGCCGGAGCGGCCAAAACCGGCGACGCCAAAGTTCCGGCGGTTGCCGATGGGAAACAGACCACGGGCGATGCCAAGCCTACCACCGACGCCAAGCCTGCCGCCGAAACCAAGCCTGCGGCGACTGCTGTCAAACCGACGACGGATGCCAAGACCCCGCCTCCTCCGGCCAAGCCAGCAAAAATCGACGACGGCCTCCGCAATCCCTTCGCAATGTAAGGTGGCGTGGTTGGCGTGACCGCTGACCCACTGCCTCACCGCTCCCCGATCATATCGATCGCAAGAAACGGCGATGCACTGGCAGAGCCGCCGGGCTGGCGGAGCGGCTGTTTACAGCGGTACCACCATCCGCCCGTCCTCGGAAGGCACGAGACGGATTTGACCGTCAGCGGACATCTTGTTGAGGATCTCGGAGAGGTTGTCGATCGACACCCCCAGCTCCTCGGCGAGCTGCCACTCGGCCATCGAGCTGCGGCCATCCAGGGTCTCTAGAATGCGCGCTGGGCTCAAGGTGCTGCCACTGCGCATTGGCACCGCAGGAATCCGGGCCTGCGTCGAGCGCCCGCCGCCACGAGCCACCGATACTGAGCCACCCGCCGTCTGAGCTGCGGCTTTGGCTGCGCTTGGCTTGACCACGACAACGCCCATTGCTGCGGTACCACGCACCGGACGAGCAGTCGCCTTGGCCGGGGCCGGGCTGGATGCCGGTTCGCTGGCGCCAAACGGATTGTCTTCGGCTGCCATCGCCAACCACGATACGGATGGAGAATCAGCACTGGGTGCGGAACTCATCTCGGTTTTCGAGGGTGCATCGATCGCACCAAAGTCGGGAAAGCCGCCCTTTTCACCCGCTGGGACCACAATCTGACGGGTCGGCTCGAAATCGGTCGGAATGAGCGGCCCAGAGGTCTTCGGCAGCGGCTGGACCGGACGGGCCTTGATTGGCTTGGCGGACTCCGCAGCAATGCTCGGGGCCAGCTCGGCTCTGGCGGCGGCAATCGCTTCGGCCAACGGATCGTTGTCGCTCGCCATGTCGAGCCAGGCTCGGGATGGAGACTCCGAACTTGGGGCAGGCTGTGGCGCGGGATCCTCCGCAGGTTTGGCCGGAGCGGGCTTGGCTGCAGCGGGCTTGGCTGCAGCGGGCTTGGCCGGAGTAGGCGTGGCTGCAGTGGCCTTGGCTGGAGCGATCTGATCCGTTGGTGCATCCTTCACCGCAGGGATCACCTTCGCCGCAGTCGGAACCGAGGTCTTCGTCGGTCCCGCCGAAACTTTCAGGCTGCCGTCACGTGTCTTCGCAATCAACGCTTCGTCGGGGACACGCCGCACCGTATCGCCAGAATCCGCACGGCTGACCGGCGCAGCACTCTGCTTGGCTGGCGCTTTGGCTACCGGATTCTTGGCTGGTGCTGAGGTCGATTTGACATCTCGCTGAGCCGCTGGACCCGACTTGTCGACATGGGTCATCGAGCGCTGGTTGTCGACGGAAATACCGCCCGCTTGGGCTTGCGCCATCGCCTCTGCGAGTGCATCGCCGCTGGGGCTCATCGCGGGAATCGAGGACTTCTGTGCAGCCGCAGGCTTGGCCGCAGCCGTCGGAGCCGCCGTGGGTTTGGCGACCACCACAGGCTTGGCCGTATCGAGGGTCTTGGCGGTATTGACCGATTCACCCTTCGCCGCCGCAGGCTTGGCGGCAGCAACGTCCTTCGCCGCTGCAGCACCCTTTGCATCCGCCACCGGCTTGGCAGGCGCACCCGATGCTCCCGTCGCCACTCGTTCACTATAGACCGATGCCAGTCGACTGAGTGCCGCTCGAGGAGTGTCGACCTCGTGCAAAAAGCCGAGATCTGACTCACGCAACGGAGCAAGGCCGCCCGTGACCGCTCCGCTGCTCACCGACTGAAGCCGCGCCGCGACCACCTCACGAAGTTGTGGCTGACCGACACGGGCCAGTGACACCAATTCCATGTTCTGCTTGAGCTGACTCGGTCCTGGCCTGGCCTGTTTTTCGGAGAACTGTCCAAACGTTTCGGGTCGGCACGACAGAAGCAGCAGCGTCGCCGCCGTTAGCCCATGCAACGAACCAAGCACATCGGCCAGCGCGTGCAAACCCGGCTGCCCAAGCTGTTCGAGAAGCTGATCGGCCTGATCAAACAGAATCGTGATGCTGGCCGGACGCCGAACACTGACCAACCGAATCAACGAGCACAGCACGTAGCGCGCCGTCGCCTCTTGATTGATCGTCTGTTTGGCCCCGATCCGCTCACGGTCTTTCGCAGCCAACTCCTCACCAGCCAGCCATGCAGTAACCAGTGCTCGACGGTCGGCATATGGAAACTGAACGATCACCTGCCGTGCCGTCGCATCCAGGGAGTTTTCTGTCGGCAGCGTCAACAAATAGGAACGAAGGCCGGGCTCGATCTGCGACCAACTCTTCTGCGCCGCTTCGGCAAAATCCGCCAGTGACCGTCGCCGCCCGCCGTCCAAGCACAGCGGCCCAAGCTGCTTGAGCACCGCCGTCGGTCCCTGATACATCCCCACCCGCGCTGCGTCGAGCAGATCGTAGGTCTGGGCATAGATCACTTCCCACAGCAGCCGATCAATCGGACGCTCCAGGGGACTGCCCTTTTTGTCGACACGACACAGCCCAGAGACAAGCTGCTTGAGCGTGAACCGGAATGGCTGTGCCAGATCGGGCAGCGCCGGAATCGCCACGACCAGCGACTCGGGCCGATGCTGCCGCCGGAGCCACCACAGCAGATGACTCTTGCCACTGCCGGGATCACCCACCAGCGCAATCATCTGCCCAAAGCCACGGCCCGCTTGTTTGAGCCCGCGCAGCAGCGTCTGGCGAGCGTCGGCGTGAAGAGCAGCCACATCGACCAGATCCTCCTGATCGAGATCGCTTACCGCCGTGTGTGCGAAAGGATTGGCCGCCTGGGCCTTCGGTGCGCCATTGGTGGTCATGAGCGAAGACGAGCCTCTTTACCGTCGTGCTCATCATATCACGCCGAAGCGGCCGCCGAATCGCCCAAAAACGCTAGGAATCAGCGGTTTTGGCTGGTTTCGCTGCCCTTAGCCGAGCGCGATTCGCCAGTTTTGGAGGGAGTAGAGCGGTACAAACGGGAACAGCACCGGCACGCTCTGGACGTAGCGCTGATACTCCGGGTCGCCTCCGTAGCGCTCGGCCTGCTTCTTTTCCAGGCGCTTGGTCGAGCCCACCATCACCAGCGTGATGCACAACAAACCGACGCCGCTTGAGAGCCAGTGCAGATACGACAAATAGGCCGCCGCTCCACACACGAAATTGCCGATCCAGAAAATCGTCTCGCCCAAATAGTTCGGGCAGCGCACCAGCCGATACAGCTTCACATCGCAAAATCGGTTGGGCGAGGTCCGCTTGAAAGCGGCCTTTTGCCGGTCAGCGACCGACTCTAGCAACAGTCCGAACGTCATCACCGTCACCCCCAGCCAGACCAGTACCATGGACGCGGAAGCGCTAGGACTGCTGCGATGTAGCGCGATGTTGAACGTCGCCGGCACAAACATCAGCACGTAAAGCACCGAGACGCCGATCCAAATCGCGAACTTGTAAAGGAGCCCGAGTCCGACAGCCCGCGACTGAACATCGGCCAGCTCCTTCCGATACGAGGGCTCCCGTTCGCGCAAAAACAGAAAGCTCCCGAGCCGCAGTCCGTAGAGCCCGAGCAGCGCACACTGCAGCGTCATACCGAGCGGCAGCTGCGCACCGAATCGCCAAAGACTCAGCAGCGCAAACAGGGCGATCGAGCCCGCGTAGCCCAGACTGACAAAGTAGACCACGCGATAGAAGCCAACCACCGTCACAACCAGCGCCAGCCCGAGCAGCAGCAAGCTCTCGGAGATGGGGCTCATCAATGCACCGTCGAAGAGGCTCATGGAAGGCTAGTTTAGCCACTTACGCGCCGGATCACTACCGCCTGAGGTATCGCGTCCACCATCAAGAACTTCGAACTTGTGGTTGGGTCGCTTCTTAGGTTGGGACTTGTCGCCCCCGGTGGACTTGCTGGATCCACTTCGTTTGCGACGCAGCAGCCGCCAGATCGACTGGCCACCATGGTCGGAAAGCAATGCATAGGTCAGCAGCAACGTCACGACGTTACCGCCAAGCTGCTCCCAGTCGCCACGCAACAGGTCGGCACCCAGTCCAATCGCGATGAAAAACCAGGCCAGCGTTCGCGCCGAGGTGAGCTGGTCGGTGCCCCACATCCGCACCTGCAAGCCGCCGTAAATCTGCGCAAAGCTGATCAGCAGCATCGTAAAGATGGGTGCGCCCTCGATCGGAATCGGCACCAGGCCCGCCACCGAGGCAAACTGGGCATGGATACGACCCAGCAAGGCCACCACGAGCGAGGTCGAAAGCAGAACGGTGGCGCTCCAGCCGACCATTCGACGTGGGCCGATCCGTTGCTCCACCGCGCTGCCGATCGACCACAGCAGCAGTCCCAGAAACAGCAGCGCAAACGGGCTCAGGACGATAAGTGGTGCGGTGAGGAGTCGCCACGGCTGTTTGCCGAGCGCCAGCGACGGAATCAGCAGCAGGTGGCTGCGAATCAAGTCACCCGTCACCGGCAGCAGCGACAAAAGGAACGTAACAGCAAAGACCGCGAAGACCACCGCGCAGCCCGGCATGACCTTGCTGCCCAGCCGAACCGTCACAAACCGCTGCTGAGGATGTTGAGCCATGTCCTAGAAGCCAAAGAGGCGTTTGAGATCCTTGGCGACCAGCAGCAGCATCAGCCCGAGCAGGATCACCATGCCGACCATGTGGACAATCTGCTCGATGCGATGATTGACGCGCCGACGGGTTACGACCTCGATGCTCAGGAATACGAGGCGGCCACCATCGAGCGCGGGCAAAGGCAACAGATTAAAGAATCCGAGCAGCGCGCTAATCTTGGCCGCAAGCTCCAGTCCTTCGACGAAGCGCTGGCCAAGCTGCTGAGCAATCATCTGGGTGATGCCGATGATGCTGACGAAGTCGTCCATCTTCGCCTTGTGCCGCCCGGTGATCATGTTGGTGAGTGCAATCACCTGCGCCACCGTCAGCCGCCACGGTTCGATCGCCGCCAGCTTGGCCGCAGCGCCTAGACCGAGTCGCTCACGATCGGGGCTGACGTTCATCTGGATACCGATGCTGAAGCCGCCACCCTGGTTGGCGACGGGCTTGACCATGACGGTCTTTAGCTCGGTGCCACGACGGACCTGAATTTCAAGAGGCTGCCCGCCAGAACCGGCAATCATGGGGCGAACCTCGTCGATCATGCCGACTGGACGACCGTTGATGCGGGTGATGACATCGCCCGCGAGGAGCCCCGAGGCTTCGGCAGGCTGACCGGGAATCAGCTTTTGCACCATCGTCCCCGGTACGCCTGCGAAAAAATTGATAAAGAAGAAGACCACGACCGCGAACACGTAGTTGACGACGGGACCAGCGGCGATGGTCAGAAAGCGCTGCCAGGCCGGACGGTTCGGATACGAGCGAGGATCGTCTGCCGCAATCGCCTCGTCGTCGGGATTGAGCCCGGCGATTTGGACGTAGCCTCCGAGAGGAATCGCGCCCACTTGAAAGGTGGTTTCGCCACTCACCTTGCTAAACAGCGCAGGACCGAAGCCAATGGCGAAACGGTCGACCCGCATGTTGCACCACTTGGCGACGATGTAATGGCCCCATTCGTGGACGATGATCAGTACGCCGAGGGCCAAAATCGCCAGAGCGACATAGAACGCTGTAAGCATGCGCCACAGAGTAGCTGAAATGATTCGACTCAGCCAAGCACACCCGGCCACTGAAAAGCCGGCATTGTCGCCGCAGTAGCTGACACGATTCCGCAGACGGACCGAAATCGTCCCCCGATGTCCTGCGCAGCGAGCAGCTTGCCGCTGGACGGGTAAGCGTGCGATGATCAACTAGAAGTCGTGCTACACGCTCGCTTGGAGCCACAGTCGGGGGGCTGTGCAGGGACCGACGCTAGGTCGCAAGCCACCCCAGGTGTTGCCACTCGCTGGCACGGTGCAATGGTCCAGCCCACACGCCAAAGGACGCCTGGGCTGACTAAGTGGTCGAAAGCGCTGGTGTTATCCGTGCTGGTTGGCTGCGGAGGACCGAAAAGCCAGGTCGATCTCCAGAGCGCACCAACCTCACCGCCCGCCGAGGTGACCATTGCGCTGTTGGGCACAAGCGATCTGCACGGCTATGTCGAACCACGCAGTCAGTCCATCCAGGATGTTTCGGGAGTGCAAAAGACCGTGGATCGCGGGGGCCTGCCACTCCTCGGCGGGTACCTGGCCAACCTGCGCCGACGCTATCCGGTGCTACTGCTCGATGGTGGAGACTTGTTCCAAGGTACGCTCGTATCCAATCTGGGTGAGGGCCGTGCGGTCATCGACAGCTATAACGTGCTCGGTTACACAGCCTCGGCGATTGGCAACCATGAGTTCGACTACGGTCCCGATGGCCCGAAGTCGGTTCCAGCCTCGGCCGAAGATGACCCTACCGGCGCACTGAAGGCTCGCATCGCCTCGGCTCGCTTCCCGTTTCTGTCGGCCAACATCATCGACAAAAAGACCAGCCTGCCGGTGGCCTGGCCAAATATCTATCCATCCAAGATCGTCCACGTAGCGGGGATTCCGATTGGCCTCGTCGGAGCCGTCACCGAGGACACCCCGCGCACCACCAACATTTTGAACCTCCGCGATGTGCAGATCGCCAGCATCATTCCGGCGGTGCGAGCCCAGGCCGAGCAGCTTCGTCGCAGTGGTGTGGCGGCGGTGGTACTGACCATCCACGAGGGTGCCAACTGTAGCGACTTCCACGACGCCAAGAATCTCAAGCCGTGCGACAACGAGGACGGACGGGTGCTGCCGATTGCGCGGGCTCTCCATGATGTGGTCGACGCGGTGGTGGCGGGACACTCACACGCGGGCATGGCGCACTTTGTCGACGGCGTGCCGGTGATTCAAGCGTTTGCTTATGGTCAAGCGTTTGCTCGCGCCGACCTTTTGTTTCGCAACACGCGATCCGGGTTTGTGCTCGATAAGTCACGCACTGTCGTCCATCGACCCAAGGAGCTGTGCTCGGTCGAGATGCCCCCGGAGGATCAGCCGCTACCACCTGTGCCATCCGCCACGACCGCAAGCGGCGATGGTGCGGGCAATCGGGGCACGCCTCCGCAACGGATGTGGCGCTGCGACAGCAAGGTACTCCACGGCAAAGAGCTACGGCCCGCCACCTATGAAGGGCTGCCAGTGACACCTTCAGAGCTGGTGATGGCCGCGCTCGCGCCTCATATCGCGCAAGCGTCGGCCAAGCGCAGCTCGGTGCTGGGAGTGACGACGGCGGTGCGGCTCCCCAGACACTTTAAAGCCGAGTCCCCGCTCGGGCAGTTTCTGGCCGATTTGACCCGAGGCGCGGCAGCGACCGCCACCGGACAGGCGGTGGATCTGGCGCTGCAAAACGGCGGCGGGATTCGCAACGAGCTACCTGCGGGCAAGCTCACCTACGGTGATCTATTCGAGGTGATGCCGTTCGACAACCGACTCGCACTGGTGAAGATGCCCGGTCATGCCCTGGTCGATTTGTTTCGACGCAACCTACTCGGCAGCCATGGCGTGCTCATCCCGAGCAGCGGCTACCGGGTCGAGTCGCGCTGCGAAGGCGGCGAGTTAAAAGTCGACCTCCTCCAAGAAAACGGCAAACCGATCGATCCAAACCGCATCTACACTGTGGCCACCAGCGACTTTTTGGCGCTCGGAGGCGACAACTTCGGCACCATCGTTCCCAAGCTCGGCGAAGGCGCGGTCAAGGTCTACGAAGACACCACCCTCCGCGACGCCGTGGCCGAAGAACTACAGCGCTATCGTGGTCCGTTCCTCAGTGGAACCGCCGCGCCAAACCGGCTCAACATGCCCATGCCACGCCCCGTCCGCTGTCAGCCGTAGCGTGAAGATAAATCGATTGTCCTACACGATCAGGCGCGACCTTCGGGCTGGTTGCGAACCTTTCAACAAACATCAGGAGTCCGGGAATGCGCCGCTACATTGCGAACCGTTGCCTCATTCACTGCCTGTGCGGAGCGCTGGCGATGATGCACGCGGGAGTTGCCACTTCTGCTCCAGAAGGTGCCTCAACAGGCGCTCCCCCCAAGGCAGCCCCACCCACCACTTCGGCTGTACCGATGACCTTTGAAACCGCTTTTGCGAAAGCCGAGCAGCAGAGCAAAGCGAAACATGTAGAGCAGAGCATTACGCTGTTTGAACAAGCAGTAGCGCTCACGCAGGATCCGAATCGGAAGGCGCAAGCACTCGGTGAAATCAGTGTCCTCGCCCTGAGTCTTTCGCGATACCGAGCCTCGGTGAAGGCCGCCTGTGACGCGCTGGAACTGGTGAGCGGTGCCGCACGCGGTTCCCATTTGTACAACCTGGGAAGAGTGGCGCTTGCGGTGCAGGATCTCGGCAGTGCTGCCGCACTCTATCAGTCTTCTGTGGCACTCCGTCCCAACGCAACCGTAAGCGCTCAGCTTGGGAGGATGGGGAATGTGACAGCGACTCCCTATCCGGGGCCCGATGCCGGCAAAGGGTTTTGTCAGGCTGCTCTCAGTCCCAAAGAATCCGTTTCGCCAGAGTTTGTTCGCCTTGCCAAGGACATCGCCAACCAGCGAAAAGAAAAAGTCACGTCGGCAGATTGGTGGCCACTCGGTCTGCGCGGAGAGCTGATTCCGGTTGCAATGCTCTGTGACAATCCGGCCGGAGGCAATCACGGCGCATGGCTCATCGAAGCAGATGCTCAACATCGGTATCTGGTGGCGTTCGATTCGCTCGATGGACGGGCTTCGCTGGATGCATGCAATACCGGAAAAGATCGAATCTACGTGGGACACGGAGGGGTGGTCGCTCTGTCCTTTAGCCAAGGACATCGCGGCGGCTATGAGGACTACAGAGTCGGGGTCCGAAAGGGCAGTCCGGTCATTATCTACACAGAGTCGCTCGACGATGTGCGTGCCAGCGACCACCAGGAAGCGGTCGACTTTGACAAGCGCGGTGGTCCCTACAAGTCTCCGCAAGAGTTCGGACGGGTCATCCTGCTCGATAAAAAAGGCATGACCCAGGTTGGTCTACAGGACCAATAGCCAGCGGACTTGTTACGCCTAGACCACCTGGCACGTGAAAGTCTGTTGAAGTGGATCGCGCCCAGGAAGCGACCGCCGGCTCGATTCGCTAATAATCGAACCGCAGGCCGAGGTTTGGGAAAATCGGAAGACCGACGACCCGGCCTTCTTGGTAGAGCTGCCTGCCGCCGTAGATCAAGCTCTCGGCATTTTTGCGGTTGTAGAGATTTTGGACCTCCAGAAACAGCCCGAACCGAAACCGCTTGAGCAAAAACGTCTTGTCGATTCGCAGATCGAGCTGATGAAAGTCCGGCAGCCGCACCGAGTTCAATTCCCCCGACAACGCTTCGTAGTATTGGCCCGCGACGTTGCGATAGCCACCGACCACCGGTGTCGTGGGATTGCCGGTTACATAACGGAACCGCGCTCCGGCGACGAGTCCCCACGGTAGCTCATAAGTCACCACCGCCGTCAGGATGTGGGTCTGATCAAACCGAAACAGCCGCCACGGCTCGTCAGGATGATCGCGCCGCTCCGAACGAGAGATCGTATACGCCACAAAGCCCCACAGCCCATGCCACAGCGGCTGTCGGAGCATCAGCTCTCCGCCGTAGACTCGCCCAAGTCCCTCGTTGCCGTAGATCTTCTCTGCATCGGACACCACCAGGTTGCGCAGGTCTTTGTAGAAGCCCTGGATTTCGATGTGCAGTCCGCTCCGCAGATCGATATCCCCCCCGAGTACGTAGTGCGCCCCCGACTGCCACTGCAGGTAGGGATTCCCAAAGCGCGGCGACAGCTCGGCCCCCTGTGGGGACTGGTGATAAAGACCCATCCCGAACTTGACGGCGAAGCGGTCCGGAATCACCACACCCCGCAGCGACAGCCGGGGCTCGACAAAGTACATGCTGCGCGACACCGTGGTCTTGGCAGTGGCATCGCTGTCCTCGGCAGAACTGGGCAATCGCAAGTAGTCGAGCGAGACCCGGAGCTGCGGCGAGATCTCGATCCGATCGTCGGCCAGATGAAACCGCGTGATCAGGTACGGAGAGGTCTGCACCAAGTGATAGATGAGCAGCTCGCGCAGCACCGGCCCCATCGAACCCGAGAAAAAGCCGTCGCCAAAGAAGCCGTTTTCCGAGCGCCCGGCATCCTTGACCATATCGACTCCCCCCACAGGAAGGTCTTGGCTGTCTGAGGCACCTTGCGCAAGCGGCATCATCGTCTCGACCCGCGCCCGCGCTCCCTCGAAATCGAGCCCGAGCGCGTAGTCAAACAGCGGCCCCCACTTCTGCCGTAACTCGCTGCGCAGGTTGTAGCCAAGCTGCATGACGCGGAGGTTTATCGGCTGTCCTGAAAGGCCCACATCGCCGGTCAGGACTTGGAAGGTGTCGCCACCAATCGACGGCATCAGCCAAAACACCGAGTCCTTGGACAAACGATGGGTAAAGCGCAGCCGGGCTCTCCCAAAGTAGGACTTGCTGTCGATGTGGACCCGGCTGCTGGGGTCGGGGTCGGCGACCTTGGCGGTGATGTTACTCGTCGCTCCAAACACAAACAGGTCGAGGTCGTCCTTGTCGCTGGCCGTGTAGTGCGCCGAGAGCTGATAGTCCCAGTAAAACGGCGAAAGCTGGGTGCTGCTGGAATTGAACAGCGGCAAAAACGCCGAGATCCACGACACTCGCCCGCCCATTGCGACATGCAGCCGCTTCGACACCGGCCCTTCCACCGTCACGTTGCCGTCAATCAGGTCGAGCGTTGCCGAGCCATGCCAGCGATCACTCTTTGGCCTGCGCGTCGTGACCTCGATGACACCCCCGAGTCCGCGCCCGTAGTCTGCACCGTAGGCACCCGGTCGAAAGTTCACGTCGGTCACAAACTCGGCGCTGATGGTCGAGCGCACGCCGCCAAAGTGATAGACACGCGGGATCTGCACCCCATCGGCATAGACGCGGGTGTCACCCGGTGCCGAGCCCCACACCACGATCTGTCCCGCCCCAAACGGCGCTCGCGCCACGCCCGGCAGGTTCTGCACCGCCTTGATCGGATCGTTCTGCCCGCCGGGAATCTTCTTTAGCTCGGCCACCGACAGCGTCGTCGACACCACTTCACGACGGAGCGGGGCGGCCTTCACCACCATCTCGAACGGCTTGTCCTTGGGCGGGACGAAGTACACCACCTCCAGTCGCCCTTGGGGCAGCGTCTCCTCGCCTTGGGTCGGCTTGATGCGCGGGGAGCGCAGCGCAATCTGCACCTTGCCGGGAGCAAGCTCCCCAAAGCGAAAGCGCCCGTCTTCATCCGTCTCGGTGGTGAGCGGGCTCGGATCGTCGACCGAGAGTCGCAGCGTGACCTTGACCCCCGAGAGCGGATCGCGGGTGCCCGCCTCCCGCACCGTCCCCCACAGCTCACTTTTTGCCGCAACCGGCGCGGACTCGGCAGCGTAAGCGGCCAGTCCCGTCAGTGAGGCTATGCACAGCGAAATGTGTAAGCTACGTACACAGAAGTCGCCCATGCGGCGCAAGGTAGCGAAAAATGGACCTGTTTGGGGAGACAGCAGCGCCTAGTGCGCAGCTTTGAGGGCGGCTTCGGTCATGCGCAGCAGGGGCGCGGTCGACAACGGGGCTCCGGTCGCATTCTTGAGCCACAGATCGGGCGTCACCTGACCAAACTTCGCCATCCGCTCGAACTCACGACCCAGGCTGCCGGGCGGCTGTTTGGCCAGGTGTTCCTCGATCTGCGCGGCAATCAGGTGCCCGATCGGGTAGTCCGGCAGATACAGCGTGTTTTGGATCATGTGTGAGTAGATCCCAAGCAGCAGCACGTCTTTGCCGCCCAGCACCGGCGCGTAATAGTGATTCCAGGTCTCTTTGGCGAGCCGAACCACCTCAGCGCGCAGCTCCGCCGCAGTTGCCTGCGGGTGGTCGTACATGTAGTGCCAAGTGGCGATCTCGACCAGCGCGACTCCGCCAATCTCCCAGGTGTCCCAAAAATCGGCCAAGATTCGCCGCCGGTTCGCCGGTTCGTCCGGTTTGCTAAGCCCGAGCAGCGCGATGTCTCGCTGCTGAAACACGAACGCCAGCGCCTCGGTAAAAGCGTTGTTCGGTACCCCCGCGAGCAGCGTCTCCCCGACTTCATACAGCGAAAACACCTGCTCGACGTTGTGGCCAAGCTCGTGGACGGCGATGTTGTAGCCCTTGTAATCCATGCCGAGCGGACCCACGCGGGTTCGCAGCCGGGGAAAGTCACCCCGTCGCATGGCCTGCATCGCATGACCGGCCCCGCGTGACGCATCGACGCGGATGTGCTCGGCCAAGAACTTGGCTTTGTCGGGCGCAAAGTCGAGCTTCTGCAAAATACTCGGCAGGGCGCTCTCAAAGGCCTGCGCAGTCGGATAGCGTTTGCGAGTCAGCGCATCCAGCTCGCCTTCCGAAAACTTGCCACGAGGTCGAAATCCCGCAAACCACAGGTCGTGCGGCTGAAGCTTGCGCCCAAGCTGCTGCTCGGCCAGCTTCGCCACCTCTTTGATGAGCGGCGAGCCACAGACCTCGGCCAGCATGCGGACCACCGCTTCCTCGGGAATCTCTCGGGAAAACTGAAAACTTCGCTCGATCAGGGTCTTGGCCGAAGGAGAGTACGGATCGGCCAGCCGCTGGGTCGCGGCTTGGGAAAGCAACAGCTCGTAGCGTCGGTCCGGCTCTCGCTCGCCCAGCTTGTCCGCTTGGAGTGGCATTCCCGCAGGTGCGTCGGCTTCAACCTCCTCAGCCGGGGCCAGCGTGACCTGATTGGTAAACGGATTCCAGTCCACGCGAGGGTTGTCGATCACCGCTTGAGGAATACTCTGGTCGACGATGCGCTCCATGGCCCGAGCGATCGTGTGCTGCTTGCTGAGCCCTTCGGCATCGGCATAGTCAGCACGGATTTCGTCGCGCAGGTTCCAGTGGCTGATGAGCCGCAGACCCTTGGGCCACAGCCGCCGCCCTTTTTCGTCGAGCAGGTGGTGCATAAACAGGTTGTAGCTGGCGACATAGCGCTCGCCCGCCACCACCGCCTCGGTGATCTTCTGCTGGACATCCGCTGGCACGCGCCGTGAAAAGCGCTGGGTCAGCCGTGCTTGTGCCCACTGCGCCCTGGTCCATTTTTCGCCGTCGACCAGTCGCTCGGGCAGCGTCGTCAATGGGAAGTTGAGCAGCACCACGAAGCCAACCTTGCCTTGGAACAGATCCTCCACCATATGGACCGAGGGATCGATGCTGCCCAAAAGCGAGTCCAGCGCCGACAGCGGTCCGGTATCGGTGTCCGTGGGCCGACGCAGCTCGCGGCTGATTTCGTTGAGGTGTCCATCGACCTGTTCGAGCGCCGTTTGCAGCCGGTTTACGGTGGCCGTGAGCGTCTTGTCGTCCGCGATGAAGTGCGCACGGACAAACGCCGCCAGATCGCCATCGTCCTTTCGCCACAGCGCCGCCACTTGCCGTACGCCCCGCTCGATGCGGGGACGCTGCGGCTCGCCGTGCTGTTGAACCAGCTCTGAGATGAGCGCGGTCTGCTTGTCATCGGATGGCAGCGCGGTAGCAGTGGCCCGCGCAAACACCGGGGAGGCCAGATCAGGACCAGACACGGGCCCACGTGGCACCGGCGTCTCCTCGCAGGCGGACGTAGCAAGAAATGTCAGAACGAGCGCCCCGCGCACAAGCGCCCGTGGGCAATGGAAACGTGTCGACATGTTCGGGATTCCAGTGAGGAGGGCTGATCGCCGCACCATCGCACGGCCATCAGCAAAACTGCGAAAGGGGGGCTAGCGCAGCGTCTTGCGGAGGATGCTGCCGCCCGTGCCCGTGATGTAGACCTCGGTGGCGGAGCCGGTGACGCTGACCAGGTTGTTATCCGTGCCGCTCTGCTCGTAATTCCAGGTCTTGCCATCGAAATGGAGCACCAGACCGCTGTTGCCAACCGCGTAGATATCGGTCGCGCTGCGGCCCCAGATGGCGCGAAGTCCTTGCGAGATGATCGGAGTTGCTGCCGGGTTTAGGTCCGTCCAGGTCTTGGTGGTGTTGTTCCAGCGCAGCATCAGGCCGCCCGAGCCCAGGCCACCATCGCCGACCACCCAGACGTTGTTTGGGTCAGAGCCCCAGACACCGCGCACGATCCGATCGTTGACCGGCAGCGGCACGTCGAGCACCGAGGTTCCGTCGTACAGAAGGACACGTGGCGCGAATCCAGCGAGCTGCTCGGTCTTGTCACCACCGCCAACGATCCAGACGTTCTTGGTATCGATCGCGTAGACATCGCGCAGCGTGGGGGCTTGCAGGATGGGAACCGCCACCGAGGCCCACGTTCCACCCGAGCGAATCAGCAAGGTCTTGTCATCACCGACCGCGTAGGCTTTGGCACCATCGGAGGCGATCTTCACCAGTCGCACACTCGTTGGGATCGACTCCGGGGACCAGGCCGTGCCCGACCACCGCAGCGCCTGCCCCTTCGACCCTGCGAAGTCATAGCCGACGCTGAGCATGTCACTGCCAAACTGCGTCACCGAGTACAGACGCAGGCTGATGGCGCTCGGTGCTGGCTGCCAAGTACCCCCGGTTCCACGGAGGGTACCGCCCGAGTCACCGACCGCGAGCAAGCTGCCGGTGACCGATGGGGCCAGCCCATACATGGTGCCGTTATTGCCCGTCAGGTCTTCGAGGACACTGCTCGTGACGAAGTTGCTGCCGTCGTAGCGGCCCGTGGTACCGGCGACACCGACCATAAACACATCGCTGCCGCTGGTTCCCCACAGACCCGCCAAGTGAACCTTGGGCGAGTTGGTCAATCGATTGAAGCTGGTACCATCCCACTTGAGGAACATGCCCTCGCGCTTGGTGGGATCACCGGCCGTCGGATAGCGAATGTCGCCGGCGGCAAAGACGCTGGTGCCATCGCTCCACAGGCTGTTGATGCCCGACACCGTCGGTGGATTCGTCGGGGCCAGCACCAAGTTGGTGCCATTCCAGCGATAAATCAGACCGGTGCGCGTCGCAAGGAAGAAGTTGTTGTCCGAGATACCAGCGATCGAGCCCCAGGACGCCGACATCGTCGGACCGAACTTGGCCCAGCTTGTACCGTCCCAACGCAGCAGGGTGCCGCCTTCACCAGCAGCATAGACGCTGTTTTTGGCCGCGCCCCACACGCCCCGAAGACCCCAGCTCACCCCAGCCGGTGCCATGAGACGGGTGACGGCCGAACCATTCCAGCGCAGGATCGCCGGGCCGGCGGTTAAGTGGTTGCCGACAAACCAAACTTCTGAGCCGTCAGCGCCCCAGACGCCGTAAATCTGCGCGACGTCTTTGCCGTCAGCCCCGAGCTGGAGCTGCGTCCACGTCGAGCCATCCCACCGCAACACCGTCCCGCGATCGCCGACCGCGAAGACATTGTTCGCCGACGAACCCCAAATCGAGTAGAGCGTGTTGTTCGTTGGTGAACGAACGATGCTCCACTTGCTGCCATCGAAATGGACGATGGTGCCAGCGCCACCGACGGCCCAGACATCCTGAGCGCTCGCGCCCCAGGTTGCCAGTAGTCCGTTGCCTTGCGGCGCGGGGAACTGCCAACACCAGCCGTCGCGACTGCAGCCGAGCGGCTGCACAATCGTGCCTCCGTCGGTGTTCATCGTCATGTCGACGATCGTTCCGGTCAGGTCTCGATTGGTACCACCATCGCTAGTGGTGCCAGGATCGGGACAACCACTGCCAAGGGTAAGACCAGCCACCGCAGCGGCCAGCAGGCCAAGCCGCATGGAGGTCTTCGTGATGTTGCGTTCTACGTCGGTCATTCCGGCTTCCTCACGTTGGAGTCACTAGAAGCTATTGAGAACCCGTAAGCGCGATTGAAGTTTCATCTTATCGTGTGGGAACGAGTGCAGGACAAATTTTGGCGACTTGTCCGAGCGAACTCACTTCAAACGATGACGATGCAGCACTACGACCTTGTTTTGTTTGACCTAGACGGGACCTTGGTGGACTCGGTGCCGGACCTCACGACGGCGCTCGGGTTGATGCTGGCCGAACGAGGACTTCCCCCCCACAACGAGCAGACGGTGCGCCAGATCATCGGCGAAGGTCAGCGCAGCCTGGTCGAACGAGCACTGCTCTTGGCCAGTCCGGCTCTTGCTGGCGAGCCTGAACTCGACCCGGTGCTCCTCGATGAAGCGGTGCTGCGCTTTCGCGAGCATTACAGCGCCAACTTGTGCCAAAAGACGCGGCGCTACGATGGGGTGCTGGAGACGCTCCAGACCCTCGCCGCACGGAAACCGCTGGCGGTGGCAACCAACAAACCGGGTCGCTGGGCACGCGCCTTGTGCGACGAGCTGGCTCTTTCACCGATGCTGCGCTGGGTGCTGGGTGAAGATGATGTGGGGGCTCGGAAACCAGATCCCACGATCTTGCTGGAGCTATGCCGTCGCGCAGCGGTTTCCACAGAAAAGACCCTATTTGTCGGCGATAGTCGAATTGACTGGAAAGCAGCCCAGGCGGCCGGGATCGATCTTGCGCTGTGTACGTATGGCTATGCGGATGAAGCCACACTGCGCACAGCCGAGCAGTTGGCCAGCGATCCAAGCCTTCGTCTTGGCTGCCCAGATCGTCCCTACGTCTTGCATGGCCTCGTCGAATTGCTCCCCATCGCCAGCCAATAGCGAGCCCCACTAGTTTCGGTAGAACTTGCGCCAATTCGCTCAAACGAGAGCGCCGAGACCTATTTAGCAGTACGACCCCAGACAACTTGGAAGCTTTTACGCAGCGCACTGGCCGTGGTATTTTTTAAGCTTAGGCTCACGGCGCTAAGCCTGCGTAAAGAGTAAAGGTCGCGTCTGGTTTTGTGATGACCGACAAGATGCCCAAACCTGATGACGTGGTCTTTGGTTACCGCATCGTCCGAGTCATCGGCAAAGGTGGCATGGGGGCCGTTTTCGAAGGTGTCGACGACAAAACTGGCCAGCGTGCCGCTATCAAAGTGCTGCACGCGCACCTGTCGCAAGACCAAGAGAACATGGCGCGTTTTCTCAACGAAGCCAAGGCGATCGCGACGCTGAATCATCCCGGTATCGTGCGTCTCCTCGGCAGCGGGCCCATCGACGGTGGCGGTTGCTTCATCGCCATGGAATACGTCGACGGTGAGACGCTGTCGGCCAGGATCAAGCGCGAAAAACGACTCGGTCGATCCGGTCTTCGTCTCGCCAGCCAGATCGCCTCGGCGCTGCAGGCCGCCCATCATCGCAACATCATCCACCGCGACTTAAAGCCGTCGAACATCCTGCTCAAGGCGGACGATTCGAACGGTGACCCGGAGATTCGCATCATCGACTTTGGCATCGCCAAGATGGCCGCCGAGGATCGCGAGGTCCAAGACTTTCACACCCGCACCGGCACCATGATCGGCACCCCGGTGTATATGGCCCCCGAGCAGTGCCGAGGCGTCACCGTGACCGATCGTACCGACGTCTACGCGCTCGGGGTGATCCTCTATCAGATGCTGACCGGGCGTCCGCCGTTTTACTCGCAGGCTGATGGCGACATCCTGGCGATGCACATCCTGGTTCCGCCCCGACCGCTACGCGAAGTGGAGCCTGCGATCCCCGAAAAGGTCGCCGCATTCGTCGAGCGCATGCTCGCCAAAGAGGGCACCGAGCGTCCGTCGATGGGTGAGGTCGAGCTGTCGCTGCGCGAGCTGGCCGAAGACCGTAGCTGGTCGAATCCTGCTGCCACCGCTGTCACGGATGACACCGCCGTATCTCAAACCCCGGTCAGTCCCGAGACACCGGAGTCGCTGCCGACCCAAGTCAGCCGTGGCCTCGCCGCTCCGACGCTTGGTGCCATTCATGGACAGACCGCCGCGCCGACTCACAGCAGCAGCTTCCGCCGCAGCGTGGCGATCTCGCTCGCGGCGTTGGTGATCATCGGCTCGCTCGGCGTCGCTTTGCTGGTCCGCAAGAACCACACGTCGCCGCCGCCCGTGACGCCCGTGACCCAAGTGGTGGTGACGCCGCTGCCCAAGACGGTGCGCTGGCTACTCAAAACCACGCCCGACGGAGCCACTGTGCTCGACGAGTCGGGTCAGACAATTGGTCAGACGCCGTGGTCACACGAAGCATCGGCGAGCACTGGCGAGCTGCTCCTCACCGTCCGCAAGACTGGATTTAGTGATCTTCGAGTCAGCTTCGCCAAAGACCGCGATGTCGAGCGCAGCGAGGTGCTGTCGGCTGTAACACCACCGACGACGACACCGCCGCCACGGACTACAGAGCCGCGACCGCCCAAGCGAACCGCACCCAGCAAAGGCCGCAAAAATGACAGCCTCATTTTGGACTTTAAGACCCATAAAAAGCTCAACTAGCGCCCTCGCGGTGTCACTGCTACTGCTCTGTGCGACGCGAGCCGAGGCTGCGGACGACTTTGCCAAGCGAGTCACCAAGGCGCAAAACTGCTACGAGCGAAAGCTCTACGACTGCGCCATCAACGAACTAGAAGCCGCGTACCTCATCAAGCCGATGCCGGCGCTGCTGCTCAATATTGCGCATGCCTATCTCGACTATGGGCGACCCCGAGACGCGATCGTCTACTACGACCGCTACATGACCGAGGAAAAGAACCTCGCTCCCGAGGCCCGTGCCGACGTCGAAAAGTTCAAGCGCCAGGCCGAAGAAAAGCTCGGGATCGCTGCTCCGCCGCCCGAAAAGCCACCGGAAAAGCCACCCGAGGTCGCTCCGCCGCCGCCACCACCGCCGGTAGCTCCACAGCCTGTCGAGACGACAAACCAACCATCGGCAGCCGCCAAGTGGGTACCGGTTGGCCTCATGGCCGTTGGCGGCGTCATGCTGATCAGCGGATTTGCGGTCGGAGGAATGGCCCTTTCGACGGCAAAATCGGCGGTAGCGACTGACGCTCCCTATGATCCAGCCATCGACGCCAAAGGCAAATCGCTCAACAGTGCAGCGATTGCGCTCGATGTCATCGGCGGTGTGGCACTCGTCGGTGGTCTGATTCCAACGATCCTGCGGCTCACCAAGAAAGTGCCGCCGGTCAGCGAAAAACCGGTTGCGACCGACGGAGGAAGCGCGCCCGCCCCGTCCTCTGCCCCGCCGCAAGTCTCTGTGTCGTTTACGGGCCGCGGCCTTGTCGTCCTCGGGAGGTTCTAATGCGCCGCACCCTTGTGTCCCTCGCCTTGCTATCCGCGTGCTACAGCCCCGACTACACCACCAAGCCCTGCGTCGATAACAGCGGCTGCCCAAGTGGCTACTTCTGCTCCACCGCCAAGCTCTGTACCGGCGGCGGTTCGAATGCTGGCGCGGATATGGCCCCCGATCCCCGACCCACTCGCGTCGAGGTCGAGGTACGTGGCACCGGCTCCTTTTACATGGGCACCGGGGCCACCGACGGCATTAACGACACCCCGACCTACATTCGCAACGTCCCGACCCCGTACTTCCTGGACGAGCGAGAGGTCTCGGTCGCCGATTACCGCGCTTGCGTAAACGCGCAGGCATGTACGGCACCGGCCACCGGCCCGTTCGGCACCCAAGGCTGGGTCTGCTCCTATGGCACCGGCAAAGACACTCACCCGGTCACCTGCGTCACCAAGACCCAAGCGGAAGCATTCTGCACCTGGATGGGCCGACGCTTGCCGACCGAAATCGAGTGGGAATTCGCTGCACTTGGCAACACCGGAATGACGGGCCAGCGGATGGTGTTTCCCGGCATGCTTGGCGGCAATGCCTGCTGGAACATGACGGCCACCTGTGCCAGCGGCAGCTACAGCAATGCCAAGACCTATCTAGGACAGGTTGTCGCCACAGATCAGCCGGGCTTTTACGACCTGCTCGGCAACGTCTGGGAAAAGACATCGAGCTCGTTCTGCATCTATCCGGCAGAGTCCTGCACCACCGATAAGTTCTCCATCCGAGGCGGCAGCGGTTTCGACAACGACCTGCGATTCTCCAAAGCGACGGCACGACTCGGCACAATGACGCCCGGCGAGTTCTATCCGAACCAAGGCTTCCGCTGCGCACGTGACGCGAAACCCTAGCCTCTGCTCACCGGATGCACCGCGTCGAGTGCTGCGATGAGTCCCCTCGTCGTTTCTCGATAGGTCCAGGTCTGCATTCGCTGTTTGGCCGCCGCGCCAAGTCGCTTTCTGGTCTCGGCTCCGTCCGGTTCGCTGCACAGCGTCTGCAAACAGCGCAGAAGCGCCGCAGCATCGCCGCTCGGGAAGGTAAGTCCGGTCCGGTTCTCTGAAACCAGATCCTCGACGCAGCCAACCCGATTCGAGGCAATCACCGGCAGCCCGGCGTGCATCGCTTCGGGGACGACCATCGCAAACGCCTCGCGCCAAGACGGCACCACCAGCACATCGGCAGCGGCATAGAGCGCGGGCAGCTCGCTCTGGTTGCGAAAGCCGAGGAAGTGGACATCCGCAATCCGCTCGCGCTCGACCTGAATTTCCAGCGAGGACCGCAGCGCGCCGTCTCCACACAACACGAGCGCCGCCTTGGTACCCATCGCCCGCAGCCGCGCATACGCCCCGACCAGGAGCTGCGGAGCCTTCACGGGACTGAACTTGCCGCAGAACAACACCAGCGGCGTGGCATCGGCAATGCCAAGCTGTTGGCGAATGAGCTGACGGGATGTACGGAATTCAGAATCCGTCAAGCAAAATCGGTCGGAATCAACTGCGTAGGGAGCACCGAAGATTCGATCTTCGGGAACTCCGTAATGACGAAGCAAGCGCCGATTTCCGCTCGATACCGCCAGCGCCGCCGCACACGACCCGAGATAGCGTCGCAGAAGCCAGGTCTTGGCGACCAAACGGGCTCGGGACAAGCCCTCGACATCGGACTCTTGCTCGTCCGCATCGGCGTAACGAACCGTGTCACCCCGAAGAATCACCGGCAGCCCCGCCGCTCGGGCCGCTGCCAGTGCCAATGGATACAGCGCGTAGTTCCAGCCGAGGATCACCACCGCATCGAAGCGCTCCCGACGCAGTAGCCGAAACGGATCCAGGCTGGCCATCCCCAAAAAGCGATCGAGTCCCGGGACAAGAGCGTGATTCGTCAGCTCGAGATAGCGATATCCGGACAGCAGGTCGACATCCCAACTCACCGAGCGCCCAAAGTCGCGATCCTGCGCGGCGTAGACCTGACCCGACAGCGACCCGTACAGCACGGTGAGCTCAAGCGACGGCTCCGCAGCGAGCGCCACAAACCACGGGGCCAGGTACTGGATTGGATGAGAGCAGACAATCGCGACGCGGTGCCGAGCCGGCATCGCCGAACCCTACAGCAGACCGCGATACACGGTAAAGACGACCGCATACATCAGGAACAGCAGCGCCGGATAGAACAGAAACGGCGACAGCTTGGGGAAGCGCTCGATAAAGCCCGTCACTTCTCGCGTCATCCGCTTGGCCAGCGTCGCCGGGCAACGCACAGAACAGCGCCCATCGATCAACCGCTGCAGCTCACCGATCATTTCAATGACGCTGTCGAAGCGCTGGTTCGGGTCTTTGTGCAGCGCCTTGGCCACAAAGTGCAGTAGCTCGGAGCGCGGTACCGGATGCTTGGGATGTCGCAAGAAGATGAGCTGCCAGTAGGTAAACGGTTCGGTGCCAATCGCCATGATCAGCCCTTGCAGCGTGTTGACTTCCGACAGGTAGTGCCGCAAGGAAAGCAGCTCGTGGAGCAGCACTCCCGCGCTGTAGATGTCGCTGCGTTCATCGATCTTGTCGTTACGTCCCATCGCCTGCTCGGGGGACATGTACGCTGGCGTGCCGATGAGCTGGTCATTCCGAGTCGCAAACAGCCGAGACTGCGCGTCCGGTTTGACTGGTGCGCTGGGCTTTTCGGGGACGGCATCGCCTCCGCGAATCTGCTTGGCCACACCGAAGTCCATCAGCACCACTTCGCCGTAACGCCCCACCATGACATTGGCGGGCTGATCATTTCCTCGCCCAGTCACCATCGACAAACACTGGTTGGAAACGGAAGCAGGGACTGTGGGGGGAAACCCCAAATGGTCCCCCAGGTCATCTGCCATGTGCAGCGAGAAGACCTATCGACGGGGCAAGGCTTGCGGTTTCGGCGGAGAGGTCGAAAGCAGCCCGATGAGGGCCAAGATGCACACCCACACTCCGATTCCGGCTCGCCCAGCGGAGCTCATCGACAGCACAAAGGCAATCGCACCTAGGACGAGCAGTGAAGCGATCGCCGCAGCCCATACCAGTCGTCGCTCGTTTAGCAACACGGCTCCACACGCGACCAAGCCCAAGACCACCGGCACCCAGATCGGCAAACCGAAAATCGAGCCACCAGTCCAGGCCGTCACCGCAGTGCTGACCGGAACGTCACTGACGCGAGTGGTGATCGTCGTCCACTGGAGAAGAGAACCGACGATGAGAAGTACTGCCCAGATTCCAGCGCTGATCGCGGACCGCTGCATATGGTTCCTCTTTCGTAAGATGGTGAGCTCAGGTGGGTAGTGACACAGGGTGGCAGTCCAAGCTGCGACCGTCCCTATCGTCCACTTGGATCATGGTCTGCGAGAGCCCTGGAAAAGACAACCATCGAATCCATTGCGTCTCCCGGCTACGACGTTTGAACATGGTTAGATTGCGGCCAAATATTAGTATTAAAAAATGTATAATATAGGCCCCTCTGTTCGTCCGCAGGAGTCCGTCCGTATCCAAGGAGTCCATCCCACACGGGTGCCGGGAAGCACCGTACTGAAACGACCAACGGAATCGACTTTCTACTGAGAGTAAGACAGTACGCTGGGTGCGCTCCAGCTCGATCCCACGGGAACGGTACCGACAGCGGGTTGGCTCGGCGCGGCCGGATTCCAGGTCCGCACAATGAGGGTGATCGGACCGTTGATGGTGATCGGGCCAGTGTATTCGATCGCACTCGGTGACAGCACCGGACCGGGCGCACGCGGACGCGGGTCTGTACCATCAGTGGTGTAGTAGATCTTGACTCCGGGGAGACTCTGGCTGGGCGAGCTCAGCGTCACTTTGGTACCAATTGCCACCTTACCGGCCGGGGGATTGGCCACAGCGGGGCGGGTGAACTGCCTGTCCATGAAATCGAGCCGACTCGCCCACCAGTACTTGAGCCAAGCGACCTCGCCAGTATATTGACCGTCGAAGAGGTTATTGGTAATCGCCGTGTTGCTCGCGGCGGTGCGGGGAACACTGGAGGTCCAGCGGATGGCCGAGCGCTTGGCCGGTGTTCCAGCCGCGTTCCCTGGATTCAGTTGGCTCGCGAACTCATCAATCCGAGTATTCAACGT